>JAEYVY010000012.1 GCA_023429375.1 Bacteroidota bacterium
TTAAAGAAACTGAAAAAATGTTAGCAAGAGAGGCTAGCTTATAATCATTTTGCGTTCTTTGAAAATCACTCTAAAGTGGTATACTTTTCAAGTCCATTCCGGTATACTTTTCATTTATTATATACAATGACGACATGGATAGTTTGAAATTCTTATCTTTGCAAAATGAAAACAGAACGAACCCTATCGCAGTTCAACAATGAACTTAAACTAAAAGGCTTCAAAGCATTTCAAATCGACGATGACTGTAATGAAACGCGTACCTACAGTCGCAAAGATTTCTATAAGATTTGCCTTACTACCGGCAAAAGTATAATCAACTATGCTAATAGAAGTTTTGAGCAGGAAGGAACAATTCTGTTTTTCGGCAACCCGCATATTCCTTATTCATGGGAAACCATATCCACTACTTACAAGGGTTATACCTGTCTTTTCTCGGAAGAATTTCTAATGCAATCTGATCGTTCGGAGAGCCTGCTTCAATCTCCGTTTTTTAAGATTGACGGAACGCCTGTTTTGGAAATATCGGAGGAACAAAGACTGTTTCTAAACTCTCTTTTCAAAAAAATGATTGAAGAGCAGGAGAATGACTATACTTTTAAGGATGAACTTATCCGCAACTATATCAGCCTGATTATTCATGAAGCACTGAAACTGCAACCCTCGGAGCATTACCATCAAGCTAAAAAAGCAACCGCCCGAATTACCTCTGTATTCCTCGAATTGCTGGAAAGACAATTTCCGATTGAAACATTCGACAGTCCATTGCAGCTGAGAACAGCTCTGGATTATGCAAGCTACCTGAATGTTCACACCAACTACCTAAACCGTGCGGTGAAAGAAGTTACAGGCAGGTCGACCACAGCACATATTACCGAACGGATTATCGCAGAAGCAAAAGCTTTGTTGCAACATACAGACTGGAATATCTCGGAAATAGCTTATGCTCTCGGTTTTGAATATCCGACCTACTTCAACAACTTCTTCAAAAAGCAAACAGGTACAAACCCGAAGTCACTCCGAGAATCAATGGTTTGAATTTCTTAATCAATGGTTTGAATATCGTTAACAGAGAAACCTGATTGGTCTCTATCTTTGCATCAAAATGATGTAAGATATGAATCTATTGGATATTTTCAAACGTTTACGAAACGGGGAAACTATTCCCTCTAATGACCCTCAGGGATATAGAATGCGGGAGGCTTCATACAACACAAAAGCACTGTTGGTAAAAATGAATAACTCTGCCGACCCCGCAGAAATAAGGAGCTTGCTTGGTCAGATAACTGATAGTGTTATCCACGAGAGCGTAGCGGTATTTACTCCCTTGTATATCAATTACGGAAAGCACATCAAAATTGGTAAAAACGTATTTATCAATTTCAACTGTACTTTTCTGGATTTAGGTGGTATCACCATTGATGATGATGTGTTGATAGCTCCCAATGTCAGTCTATTATCCGAAGGGCATCCCATCTCGCCCGAGAACAGACATTCACTTATCCCCAAACACATTCATATCAAAAGGAACGCTTGGATTGGTGCGGGAGCAACTATCCTACAAGGGGTAACAATTGGAGAAAATGCGGTTGTCGCCGCAGGAGCAGTCGTATCGAAAGATGTTCCCGACAATACCATCGTCGGCGGTATTCCTGCAAAAGTCATTAACAACAACCTGATAATTGAATAGATATGAGAAAGATTTTAATAATAATGTTCTCTTTTATGATGATAACAGGTCTTTCAGCCTGTGATACCGATGATGCTAATAACCCGGAAGTACCACAACAGCCAGAGAATCCCGGAGACGATAATGAAGAGAATGATTCAGAAGAAAGTATGAAATTGAAACTCACAATAGGGTCATCAGCATTTACAGCGACCCTTCAGGATAATGCGACAACAACGGCGTTCAAGAAACTGCTGCCGATGACAGTCACTATGTCTGAATTGAACAATAATGAAAAATATTACAACCTGTCAAACGGTTTACCGACCAACCCAACCAATCCGGGAACTATACAAAACGGAGATTTAATGTTGTATGGTTCACAAACATTCGTATTATTCTACAAAAGTTTCGCCACATCATACAGCTATACCCGGTTAGGAAAAGTAAATGACACGACAGGATTAGCATCTGCTTTAGGCTCCGGGAGTGTAACCGTTACTTTTGAAGTTGAATAACAATCTAAAAAAACAATTTATATGAGCAAAAGAATTTTGATTTTATCCGCATCGCCACGACGTAATGGAAATTCGGATATTCTATGCGACCAATTTGCTTTGGGTGCAAATGAGGCTGGACATAATGTAGAAAAAGTATTTCTAAGGGATAAGCATATCAAGTATTGCTCCGCCTGCTATACTTGTGAAAAGACAAACGGTGTATGTGCCTACAAAGATGATATGCCCGAACTTCTGCAAAAAATGATTGATGCAGATGTACTGGTATTATCCACTCCGGTCTATTTCTATTGTATGAATGCACAGTTGAAAACAGTAATTGATCGTACAGTAGCCCGTTACACGGAAATAAAAGACAAAGATGCCTATCTGATAGCAACAGCAGGCGAAGCTGGAATGCAAGCTATGGAAGGGACAATCGCTTCTTTCCGGGGCTTTCTTGACTGTCTTGAAAATGTACAGGAAGCAGGATTGATTTTGGGTCAGGGAGTACATATCCTTGGAGAAGTAAAAAATAACCCGGCAATGCAGGAAGCCTACGAAGCCGGTCTTAAAGTATAAACAAATAAAATACAGCAGATGAAGAAAATAGCAATAATAGCTTTGCTTGTGAGCGGAATGCTCACGTCATGCGTAAACAATAAGACGACCGATAACAGTCAAACAAATGATAAAAGTATGGAACAGTTAGAACTAACAACAGAATGGGATAAAGTATTTTCCCAAAGCGATAAAGTCAATCACAGTAAGGTAACCTTCCGAAACCGTTACGGTATTACGCTTGCTGCCGATATGTATGTGCCTAAAAATGCCAATGGTAAGTTGGCAGCTATCGCTGTAAGCGGTCCGTTTGGCGCAGTGAAAGAGCAGTCATCGGGACTCTATGCGCAAATAATGGCGGAACGTGGTTTTTTAACTATCGCTTTCGACCCGTCATATACAGGAGAAAGCGGAGGTGAACCTCGCTATGTGGCTTCACCCGATATTAATACGGAAGATTTCAGCGCAGCGGTGGATTTCCTTACCACATTGGATAATGTAGATACCGAACGTATCGGAATTGTCGGAGTTTGTGGTTGGGGTGGACTGGCTATCAACGCCGCAGCTATGGATACTCGTATAAAAGCTACTGTGGCTTCTACTATGTACAATATGAGTCGCGTAAATGCTAACGGTTACAACGATTCGATGGACGAGGAAGCTCGTTATGCACTTCGCGAACAACTCAACGCCCAGCGTACAGTCGATGCAAAGAATGGCACCTACGCTACGGCTGGTGGTGTAATTGACCCTCTACCAGAAGATGCACTGCAATTTGTGAAAGACTATTTCGGTTACTATAAAACAGATCGTGGTTATCACAAGCGTTCTCTTAACTCGAACAATGGTTGGAATGTAACGTCTTCCCTCTCTTTCATCAATATGCCGCAGCTATCCTACGCCGGAGAGATTCGTAATGCTGTATTGATTATACATGGCGAGAAAGCCCACTCCCGCTATTTTGGAGAGGATGCTTTCAAGAAGTTAAAAGGCGACAATAAGGAGTTAATGATAATCCCCGGTGCTAGTCATGTGGATTTGTACGACCGCACTGACATTATACCGTTTGATAAGTTGGAGGCTTTCTTTAAAGAGTATTTGAAATGAAATATCTATTTTATACATTACTAATCGTAACTTTTTCTACAACAACGATTATGGCACAGACTAAAGTAAAACAAACAGCAGGGAGAGAGCAGTTGGGTGATTTTGCACCCAAGTTTGCGGAGTTGAACGATGATGTTCTTTTCGGCGAAGTATGGAGCCGTACAGATAAGCTCGGTTTACGTGACCGAAGTATGATTACGGTAACTGCCCTTGTCAGCATGGGCATTACCGACTCCTCTTTGAAATATCACCTCCAGTCGGCTAAGAACAATGGAATTACACGCACGGAAATTGCCGAAATACTGACCCACATAGGCTTTTACGCCGGATGGCCGAAAGCGTGGGCGGCATTCCGTTTGGCAAAGGAAGTCTGGACAGAGAACACAGATGCTGCCGACGCAAAAGCCGCATTTGAGCAGGAGATGTTGTTCCCTATCGGTAATCCTAACGATGCCTTTGCGCAGTACTTCACCGGGCAAAGCTATCTTGCTCCGTTATCCCAAGAGCAGGTAGGTATTTATAATGTAACTTTTGAACCCCGCTGCCGCAACAACTGGCACATACACCATGCAGCCAAAGGCGGAGGGCAGATTCTGGTCTGCATAGCCGGAGAAGGCTGGTATCAGCAATGGGGCGAACCCGCACAACAGCTCAAACCCGGCGATGTGATCAATATACCTCAGGGCGTAAAGCATTGGCATGGCGCCACAGCCGAAAATTGGTTTGCACATCTTGCAATCGAAGTGCCGGGCGAGAATGGCAGTAACGAATGGTTGGAAGCTGTGAGTGATGAAGAATATGATAAATTAACAAGAGCTGAATAATATGAAACATCTGATTTTAATCATTATGAGTGTGTTATCTACAACATTGACATACGCCCAAGAGAAGAAAGTAATGGTAGCTTACTTTTCATGTACGGGCAATACCGAAACTGTGGCTAAAGCCATTGCTCAGACTACGGATGCTACCTTATACCGTATCCAACCTCAAACAGCTTATTCATCCGCTGACCTTGACTGGCGAGATAAAGAGAGTCGCAGCAGTAAAGAGATGGGTGACGCCGCTTCACGTCCCGCATTGGCAAACCAAAACGCTCAAGCAGAGACTTATGATGTAATATTCCTTGGCTATCCGATATGGTGGAACTTGTGTCCACGTATTATCAATACGTTCATAGAAAGCTACAAGCTGGATGGAAAGACTGTAATACCGTTTGCTACGTCTGGCAGTAGTTCCATACTAAACAGCGTAAAAGAACTGAAAGCGCAATATGGCAAAATCAACTGGCATACAGGGAAACTGTTTAACGATGGTACCTCCGATGTTAAAAAGTGGGCTGAAGAGATAATCGCAGCTCAATAATAACTGTTTTATAAATAAAATCTTGCAACTCCATATTCTTTGTTGGATTGCAAGATTTTTGACACAGCAACATTATGTTATTCCCCTTGTTGTAACAAATGAGCCAACTCAGGGTCGTCTTTGATTCGTTGTAACTCATCTGCAACTATCTGTTTCGTTTCTTCTTTGATACGGTTGTAGTTGAGTTGTATTTGTTCCTTCATTTTATCTATTCCGTTTTCGTCTGTAAAATCGGTAATAACAGGAATAGATTGATAGGCCTTTGTTTCGGCAGCAACCTTCGCATTATCAACAACAATTTCACAATGGAATATCTTCTGCTCAATACGCTCATCGAAATTGTCGGCAATGGCTCCAACAAACATTCCTTGTGTTAAGTTACTGATTTTTGACGGTGGTATCAGGCTATCCATTTGGGTGCTGATAGAAGTCGATTTGTCGTTACGGTTTATAGTCATAGACTGGCGTTTCTGCAACACTTTCCCGAATCGGTCGGAAAGCGTTTTTGCCGTATCTCCCACAACCTGACCGGAAAAAATATTACCAACGGTGTTCATCACGACTTTTGCTTCCTTGTCGCCATAATCCCTTGTTAATTGAGAAAAGTCCTGAAACCCTAAAAGAACAGCCACCTTATTACTTCTGGTAGTTGCTATCAGATTATCCAATCCCTTGAAGTATATAGTGGGTAACTCGTCAATTACTACCGAACTCTTTAATTGTCCTTTTTTGTTTATGAGCTTCACAATACGAGAATTATAAAGCCCCAGAGCAGCACCATAAATGTTTTGTCTATCAGGATTGTTGCCGACAACCAACACTTTCGGATCATCTGGATTGTTAATGTCGAGCGTAAATTCATCGCCACTCATAACCCAATACAACTGGGGAGAAATCATACGGGATAGCGGAATTTTCGCACTGGCTATCTGTCCCATTAATTGGTCGGCGGCACCTCCCAACCAAGCATCCATAAAGGGACTTAGATAGTTTTCGAGTTCAGGATATGAAGTCAGAATAGGGAATATATCTTCGTAACGTTTGTTCAGGAACTCTATCGCATGAGGGAACGTACAATACTTTCCGTCCTTATAAATACGGAGATACCAAATAATCGAAGCGAACAGAATAATCGGAGATTCCACAAAGAAGTCGCCCTGCTTCTGCACCCACGTTTTATTGAGGTTGAGCATAATCGTGTAACTTGATTCGTATGCGTCGCTGATATCTTCCATAAAAGATGGATTGATAGGATTGCATCGGTGCGAATGGCTCGGATCATCGAAGTTTATCACGTAAAACGTTGGAACTTTTTTGTAGCCTAATTGATTATTCAATAAATGATTATAGGCGATAGTGGAAAGGTCAGGAAACTTGAAGTCATACACATACATCGAGAATCCTTTCTCAATTTGTTGTTTTATGTACTGATTAACAACGGCGTATGATTTACCACTACCCGGAGTTCCCAACACGATACTGGCACGGAACGGGTTTACGACATTTATCCAACCTCTCCATTGCTTCTTTTTATACCAGAATTTGGTAGGTAGGTTCACAGAATATTCGCTTTGCAATAGCCGTGTTTCCTGCATAAAACTTTCGTTTTCCGTATTGAAAACGTCGTCCATAAGGCTGTTCTTCAGCAATCGGCTCATCCATAAACCACCAACTAACAGGAACAGATAACCTGCTGCCATTGTCAGGATATAAAATCCTGTTGTCGCTGCTGTGGGTAACGGTACATCGTGTATCCACCAGTTCATAAAGAACAGGATAAACCCGATTGTCAGAAAAACATAGATTTTCGGCCAAGTGATTTTTTCCTCTTTCACGCCCTTAGTACCCAAACAGGAAAGGGCAAGGAAAATAACGGCAAATAATTTGGTGTACAGAATATTGCCGAATAGTCCGGTGTATATAATAAATGAAAAGTATACCGGAATGGACTTGAAAAGTATACCACTTTAGAGTGATTTTCAAAGAACGCAAAATGATTATAAGCTAGCCTCTCTTGCTAACATTTTTTCAGTTTCTTTAAC
>JAEYVY010000019.1 GCA_023429375.1 Bacteroidota bacterium
AATCAACAGAATGCTACAATGATATTCGTAGAATGAAAGCCTTAGGGGAAAACTTCGTAGAATTGAAGAACCCTAACAAATTCCCTCTTCGTTTACCTTATGGTGGTTCTGATACGGTAAATAATCCAAATGTTAAACAAATATTTGGTGATGGACAATATGTGTACACTGAACCTGTTTGGTGGGCTGGTGGAACCAGATAATTTTACTCTAAAAAATAATATTATAAATAAACAGGCTGGAATTAGTTTAACATAAACACCGCTTGATTTGTAACTCCTCGACGATGTGATATCGATCGGGGAGTGTTTTTTGTACTGAATCATACTTATAAATTTTGTACGTTCTTCATTATTGATATTCAAAAAGAATTGTATAATGCAATATCACCATCTTTACATTTTATCATTTTATATTCTATTTGATTAATTTTTACACTTGCTTTTAATGTTGTAAAAAATACACATATATTAATTTTCAACCCATATTTAATATTAATTGAAATACATTTGATGCTTTTTGTATTTTTTTATTAGTTATTTTTGGATTTTAGTTGCTTATTTAATATTTGTATATATATTTGTTGTTAATTTTTATTAGCACAATAAAGCATAATATAAGTATATCATTCTGTGCCTAGGGAATATCAAGGAATGCTCTATAAAGGTTTCAAATTCCTATAATGAATGTTTTCAACCACTAAATATTTAATTTACTTAATTGTATGTGTTTATGATAAAAAAGTTAACTCATCTACTATTATGCTTGTTTATAGGCATAGGATTTATTAATGCTCAGACGACTACCATAAAAGGTGTAGTCATATCTGCTGAGGATAATGAGCCAATTATTGGAGCCTCTATTTTAGTAAAGGGAACAACTGTAGGAACGGTTACTGATTTTGACGGCGCATTCCAGCTTAATGTACCAACCAGCGCAAGAACTTTGACTGTATCTTACATCGGTATGACTACTCAAGAAGTTGCAATAGCTCCAGATATTAGAGTATTACTTGAAACTGACACCCAAAACCTTGATGAAGTAGTTGTTATTGGGTATGGTACACAACGTAAAAAAGATGTTACGAGCTCAATTTCTCACTTAAAAGGCGATGATCTTGCGTCAAAAGCTTCACCAAGCTTTATGCAACAAATGGCAGGTAGAGCTTCAGGCGTACAAGTTATTTCTCCTTCGGGCGACGTAACCCAACCTCCTCGCGTAGTAATTCGTGGTGTTGGTACTATTTCCTCTTCCAACTCACCTTTGTATGTAATCAACGGAGTTCCGGTAACTTCTGGTAATATTGGTTATTCGTATTCTAACAACAATGCCTTAGCGGATATTAACCCATCGGATATCGAATCATTTGAAATTCTTAAAGATGGTGCAGCTACAGCTATCTACGGTTCTCGTGCTGCAAACGGGGTAGTTCTCATAACTACAAAACAAGGTAAACAAGGTAGTGCAAAAATCACGTATGATACTTGGGTTGGATGGTCAAAATCATCTAAACTTTATGATCTATTAGATGCACAAGAGTTCGTTACAATTGCTAATGAAAAGTATCGTAACACTTCTGCAAAAGAACAAGCCTTTATGGATGATAAAGGGACAAATACAAATTGGTACGATCATACATTCAGAACAGGGGTACAACATAGCCATACGGTATCAATTTCAGGTGCTACTCCTCAAACACAGTATTATATGTCAGCTGGCTATACAGATCAAAAAGGTGTTGTCATCAATAACTCATATAGCCGCTATACATTTAATGCCAGAGCGGAACATAAATTCTTAAAAGACTATGTAACTGCCGGATTCTCTTTAAATGCATCAAACCAAAACAACTCAGGTCCATCAAAAGGGACAAACTCTGTTAATGACAATATGGCAGCAAGTTCCAGAATGCTTCCTAACGTTGCAGTTTATAATCCAGAAGATCCTACAGGTTATAATATTGATCCGTCAGACCGCAAATCACTTGGTAAGGGAGCAAACTTAAGAACTATAGAAAACACGATTTCTAACATTGTATGGGTTCTAAAAAACAACAAGCAAGCAAATGTTTCATGGCGCTTACTTCCAACCGCTCATATTGACATCAAACCTTTGAAATGGTTAAATTACAGAGCATTAGTTGGTGCTGAAGTCATACTCGTTGAAGATACATATGTATGGAAACCGGAATCTGGGGATGGTTTTGGTTATAAGGGATTAATAAATAACACCAATACCAAAAGACAACGTTGGAATTTCCAGAACATTTTGAGTATGAACAAATCATTCGGACTGCACAATGTAGATGCAACTGCAGTTGCCGAATGGACTAATTACGAATATTCTTCAATAACAGCAAATGGTCGTGAATTCTCAGATCCATTTTTTGTTAACAAATTAATTTCAAACACCTATGTAACCCAAGGTTCTGGTGGATCATGGACAACAAACGGTCTGGCTTCTTATATTTTGCGTGCCAACTACAATTACAATAGTTTGTATTATATAGGAGGTTCTGTTCGTAGGGATGGTATTTCAAGTTTACATAAGAGCCAACGTTGGGGGGTATTTTACGGAGCCTCTGCTGCTGTTCGTCTTTCTAATCTAGAAGCTTGGAAGAATAGCTCTTTAAATGATGTTGTTAACGACTTCCGTTTGAGAGGTAGCCTTGCTGAAGTTGGAAATGATAGACTTTCCGGAAACTTCATGTATAATGATGTGTTTGGAGGTCAAAAATATGGCGATCAACCAGGTTTGGCCTATTCTCAAGCAGGTAATGCTAACCTGAAATGGGAAAAACAAAAGATTTATGACATCGGTTTTGACATGGGTCTTTTCGACAGTCGACTCAACTTCGTGTTTGCTTATTGGAATAAAGACAATAGCGATATTGTACTTGATGTTCCAACTCCTCCGTCTTTGGGTATTCCATGGAATGAAATTGCTCAGAACTATGGAAGAATCAAAAATGATGGTATTGAAATGGAAGTAAGTGGATACATTCTTCAAAACAAAGATTTTAACTGGAGATCTTCTTTTAACTTTTCAACTCAAAAAAGTCAAGTTATAACATTGGTAAATGAAATTCCATACGAACATTATATCTTGAGAGAAGGAGAAAGCTTAAATGCACTTTGGGGATTCAGATATGCCGGTGTAAACATGGCAAATGGTAACCCGATGTATTATAAAGCTGACAACACAATCATCCAGGGAGATCCTGTTTCAAGTAAATACTTCATTTACAATCCTCAGAATCCGGAAGAGATGACACAATCAGCGAATCTTACAGAAGACGACAAAGTCATTTTAGGAAACTCCTTACCTAGTTGGTTTGGTGGTTGGGATAACACAGTTACTTGGAAAAACTTTGATTTCAATATCTTCTTCCGTTTCTCAGGAGGTAATAAGATTGCTAACGTTACACGTAGAGAAATGTTGAATCAAGGATTCATGAATAATAGTGCAGAAATTTTAGGTCGCTGGCAAAGCAAAGAAAATCCGGGTGATGGAAAAACCCCTAAGCTATACTACGGTAAAGCAAGCTTTATCAACTTAGAAGGTCAAGGTTCATCTCGTTGGGTTGAAGACGGTGATTTCTTAAAGCTTCAAAACGTATCAATTGGCTACACACTGCCGAAACATATCTGCAAAATGTTGAGTATCGATAAGATGAGAGTGTATATACAAGGACAAAACTTATTAACCTTCACCGATTATAGTGGTCTTGATCCAGAAGGCTACACTACAATTCCTGGTGTAGACTGGAATGGTAATCCTCAACAGCGTACATTTATGATGGGTCTAAGTGTTGGATTTTAATTAAAAGACAAAATATTGATTAATATGAAAAGAAACATTCTATATATACTATTTTTTGGAACTGGCATACTTGCAACAAGTTGTACAGATCAAGCCATAAACCTGGAGCAAAAAGATGCAATCACCTATGATGTTGCATTCTCCACAAAGCAACGCTGTGAGTTATCAATTGTTGGTTGTTATGATGCCGCACAAAGTGGTTATTACCCAGGCAATGATCAAAGACGTGGTTATCCTTTCGGCGCAGCAACTGTTCAACAGGGTGACATGAAAGGTGAAGATATGATTAATGTTCAACAATTCTTCGCTGTTACATACAATGGTGACTATTCCGTTTCATCTCCGAACGGTCAAGCTCATTGGGAATGTACATATCAAATGATCAACAAAATTAATATCGTAATCGAAGGCCTTAGAGATGCTGCCACAAAAGGTGTTATCACTTCTGAAGAAGCACTTGACGGTGAAGCTGAAGTACGCTTCCTAAGAGCATTAGGTCTGCACGAATTATTAGTATACTTCTCCATGCCATATGCAGCGACTCCAGACGCTTCGCATCATGGTGTTCCTGTAAGCACAGTGCCAATCAATACGATAGATAAGGTAAATGAAGCTAAAGAAGCTGGTCGTGCTTCTGTAAAAGCCACATACGATCAGATTTTAGATGACTTAGATTTCGCTGAAGCAAATCTGAAAACTAAGCAGCAAAGAGCAAATGCATATAAGATTTCTCGTGCTACAAAAGTTGCAGCCATTGCATTGAAAGCTCGCGTTTATCAACACATGAGTATGTGGGACAAGGTAATTGCAGAATCTAACAAAATAGTAAGCACATCTGCTCCATTCACAAGTCCAATTGACGGTTACAAATTAATGGAACAACCTGAAGGTGTTTTTGCAAATAACAAAGACAATTCTGAATCAATTTTCTCTATTGAAAATGCAGTTCTTGATAACGCAACAAACAATGGATCACTTTCTCAATTCTACTCTACAGTACGTAGTTTGGTTGCAGTAAGTCCAATTATCATCAATGCCGATTTCTGGCTTGAAGATGACTTAAGAAGAGAACAGCTATTATCTAGAGCTAACTATGGTTCCATCAACGCATTCTGGTCATGGAAATACCGTGCAGGAACTGTAATGGACGATTGGACACCAATTCTCAGATATTCTGAAGTTCTATTAAACTATGCTGAAGCTGAAGCCCGTCAAAATGGAGTAACACAGAAAGCTGTAGATCTATTAAATGCTGTTCGTAACAGAGCTGTAAAAGATTCTGCAAAGCAATTCAATCTATCATCATTTGCTAATGTAGACGCATTAATGACAGCCATTCTTCAAGAACGTAGAATTGAATTCCTTGCAGAAGGAAGACGTTGGCCAGATATTCATCGTTTGACTTATGACAAATATGCTGTTAAAGCAGCTGATGGAAAACCAGGAGTTCCTACAAAAGCTTCTTGGGGTAGTATGTCTACTAGTTCTTATGCACCTGCATCAGGTGTTGTAGATCCGGCTATCTTGAAAACTCCTGGATTTAACTTTGAAGATAGAAGATATATTTTCCCTATTCCACTATCTGAAATAAGTTCAAATCCAAAATTAGCATCACAACAAAATGCAGGCTGGGATTAATTATACATAAACACCGCTTGATTTGTAGCTCCCCGACGATGTGATATCGTTCGGGGAGTATTTTTATATTTAGATCATACTTAAAAAAATAAGATTGACTTTCAATTTAGCCATGAGAAGTATAGAATCAAACCACATTACATTTTTTCATTTTTGTATTTTACAACACTATTGTGCATATTTCACACTTAATATATAATGTGTTTAAAAACACACTTTTCACATTTCACCTATTTAAGGCAAAAATATATGATATTTTCAAACGTTTAATATGAATTTTAATAGTTTTTTGATCAAAATATTGCATAATTTATATTTGTATCTATATTTGCATTTAATAATTATTAGCACAACAAAACATAATATTTATTCAAAGCGATGTTCTGTACAAACTCTAATATTATTAAGGATTGCTAGGTCGGGTGTTTCCTAATTCATGTAGATATTTTTAATCACTTTATTTTATTCATTTAATATTATGTGTTTATGTTGAAAAAACTAACTTCTCTACTTCTATGTCTATATTTAGGCATTGGATTTGTTTGTGCTCAGACGACTGCCGTTAAAGGAGTAGTCTTATCCGCTGAGGATAACGAGCCGATAATTGGGGCCTCTATTTTAGCTAAAGGCACCTCTATTGGAACAGTTACGGATCTTGATGGTGCATTCCAGTTGAATGTCCCAAATTCTTCCAAAACGCTTGTTGTCTCTTATATTGGGATGACCACTCAAGAAGTGGCTGTATCACCTAATGTAAGAGTAATTTTGCAGACAGACACAAAAGCGCTTGACGAAGTAATCGTTGTAGCGTATGGTACAGCTAAAAAAGCTTCGTTTACAGGTTCTGCAGCATCTCTAAGCTCACAAGCGATTGAAAAACGCCCATTAACAAATGCAACATCTGCACTAGAAGGTACCGCCACTGGTGTACAGACAACATCTTCGTTGGGACAACCAGGAGAATCTCCATCTGTTCGTATTCGTGGATTTGGCTCTGTTAATGCCTCTAATGCACCTTTATATGTAGTTGATGGAGCTATTTTCAATGGAAATATTGCAAATATCAACCCTGCGGATATTGAATCAATCACTGTATTAAAAGATGCAGCTTCTACCTCTTTGTACGGTTCAAGTGCAGGAAACGGAGTTGTATTAATTACTACAAAAAAGGGTAATGATGCAGCTAGTGTAAATCTTAACATCACACAAGGATGGTCAAACCGTGCTTATAAAGATTATGCATTACTTAATGTATGGGATTACTATCCAATTCAATGGGAAATGTTGAAACAAGCTCACATTTCGACAGGTAAAACTCCTGATGCAGCAGCATTAGCAGCATCTAATGAAATTGGTGGCCGATTGAAATATAATCCATTTGTTGGAATAAAGGATAATGAAATTGTTGGAACAGATGGAAGACTAAACCCACAGGCTAATAGTTTAAAATGGGGAGATGACTTGGATTGGGAAAGTGAAGCTTTCGGATCCGGATATCGTCAGGAATATAATTTAAGCTATAGTAGTAAAACTGACAAAAGTGATACATACGCATCTATTGCTTATCTTGATGATAAAGGTTACATGTTAAAAACAGACTTTGAACGTTATTCAGGGCGTATTAATTATAATATTAATCCTGTTAAATGGTTTAAATCTGGTTTAAATGTATCTATGATGCGTTCAAATTCAAATTATTCTTCTTCAACATCAGGAAACTCAAGCAGCTATAGCAACTTAACACGTTTTATTCGTACTACAGCTCCTATTTACCCAGTACATAAACATGATTTAAACACTGGAGCTTATCTGAACAAATTAGGAGAACCAACGACTAATCCGGCTGAGTACGTTTATGACTATGACGGACCTAGACTATCCAATAATGGTCGTGACGCTATTGCTGAAACCAAGTTAAATAGTCGTTTTTACTCAAGACAATCTACAATGGGTAAAGGTTATATCACCATCACACCAATAGAAGGATTGAATATGACTACTAATTACTCACTTGAAAACTCTGACGATAGAAGAAAGGTTTATGAAAACCCTTATGTTGGTGACGGTACAGCAGGTCCTGCTCGTTTGGCATTAACATCAACCCGTAGCCTTACTCAAACTTTAAATCAATTGGTTAACTATTCAAAATCATTTAACAAAAACAATTTTGATTTACTCTTAGGTCATGAAAATTTTTCGTATAAATACGAATATTTCTATTCTATGAAGACTGGAGAGATTGTTCCTAACGTATATGATTTCGAAAACTTCACAGGTATAAACAGCATTAGCTCATATACTCATAATTATAAAAAGGAAGGATATTTTACTCGTTTAAATTATGACTATGACAACAAGTATTATGCTTCTATATCTTACAGAAAAGATGGTAGCTCACGCTTCTCGAAAGAAAATCGTTGGGGTAATTTCTGGGCATTCGGTGGTTCATGGAGAATTAGTGAAGAAAACTTCATGGCTGAATATAGCTGGATCAACAACTTGAAACTTCGTGCTTCTTATGGTGAAACAGGAAATGACTCTGTTCTAGATGCTGATGGATATAGCATGTATTATCCTTATCAAACACTTTATGAATTAGGTATTAACAATAGTACTGAAGCAGGAGCCTATTTCTCAGTTCTTTCAAATAGAAATCTACTTTGGGAAACACAGATGTCAACAGACGTTGCTATTGAATTTGGTCTATTTGATCGCTTAAGTGGTACAATCGAATATTTCAAAAAGAGTTCAAAAGATTTGTTGTTTGACGTTTCTCAACCTACATCAACCGGTGTGTCATTTTTAACCCAAAATATTGGTAAAGTTAAGAATGAAGGTGTTGAAATTGAGTTAAACTATCAAATTTTAAAACAAAAGAATTGGAGAGCATCCCTTGGTTTGAACTCTACATTCATTTCTAACAAAATTGTTCGCTTACCTGAAGTAAACAGAGAAAATGGTATTATAAGTGGAAGCAAAAAGTTGATGGAAGGTCATTCAATCTATGAATTCTGGTTGAGACAATGGTATGGTGTAAATCCTGAAAATGGAGATGGCCTCTATTACCTTAGCCCTGAAGCAGATCAAAACAACGCAACAGTAAAAGCTACTATAGTTGAGATTGATGGAGAGAAATTAACTAATTCACACACTTATGCTAAATACGACTTTAGTGGATCTTCTGTTCCGAAAGTATATGGTGGCTTTAACTTAAACCTTGGATATAAAGCATTTGATCTTAGTGCAGTATTCTCTTATTCATTAGGAGGCAAGTTGCTAGATAACGTATATGCTAGTGCTATGAGTAATAGTGAATTTGGTTACGCTCAACATGAAGACTTGAAAAAAGCTTGGAAAAAACCGGGAGATATAACTGACGTACCTCGTTTGGATAACAATGCAACCCATTCAACAAATATTGGACAAAGTTACTCTACCCGTTGGTTAATCAAGTCTGATTATCTGAATCTAAGATCAGTAACCTTTGCATATACATTACCTAAGTCTTTACTAAGCAAAATTCAAATTAAGGATGCTAGACTTAATTTAAGTGCTGAAAATCTATTTATGCTTAAAGCTAGACAGGGCTTAAATCCACAGGCTAACTACGGAGGTATAACCTACAATGAGTATATGCCTGCAAGGACTATCACCTTAGGAGTTAATGTTGCATTTTAATTTTATCAATCTCATTTAATATAGAACTTATGAAATATATAAAATATATAACACTTGGAGCAGCATTACTAACGCTGAATTTCACAAGCTGTTCTGATAGTTATTTAGAGACAGTACCTACTGAATCTATTTCTGACGAGGCAATTGGTGCATCAGTGGATGGACTCTATTTAGCATTAAATGGTATTCACAGAAAAATGGTTTCTCAAGATTTAGGCAATCAAGGTATGGGTGGTGAACCAGGCTTCATGCTTTCTCGCGAAGCTCACGGCGATGACATGACTTGGGACACACAGACTTGGCACAAGACACACTTGAACTGGGATATTAATACGAATCCTAATTCAGCTTACAATTCAGGTGTTTGGAAAACATACTATCAGTTCATCCTAAATGCTAATTTGATTCTTGAAAATATAGAAAGGAATTTTGCTGATTCACCTGAACCTATGGCTCATTACATTAAAGGTGAAGCACTAGCGATACGTGCATGGGCTCATTTCCAATTAGTACAGTATTATGCTAAAAGGTATGCTGAAGGTGGTAATAACTCACAATTAGGAGTTCCTTATCGTGAAGCTTCTGAAGCAGTAGAAATGGCAAGACATACTGTAGAAGAAGTATATACCAAAATCAATAAAGATTTGGATGATGCAGTTGCATTGTTGGAAGGTTATAAAGCAAAAGATATAACCCATTATACACAAAAAGTAGTATATGGATTAAAAGCTCGCGTTGCTCTTACACAACACAAATATCAAGATGCTGCCAGATTCGCAGCCAAAGCGATTGAATTGGCTGAAGCAGACGGTAACCGTATCATGACAAAAGATCAATTAATGCATGGATTCGCTGATATAGCTACAGCAACAAAAGATGCTATGTATGCAGCTAGAACATTAGATGATCAAACCGTCTATTTCTATTCATTCTATGCTTACATGTCATGGAATTTCAACTCTGGCTCAATCAGAACAGGTATCAAATGTATCAGCCAATCGACCTATGATTTAATGTCTCCGACTGATCTTCGTCGTCAATGGTGGGATCCAACGGGTAAAGCTCCAGTTCCTGCTTCTTCATACAATCAAAGAGCATATCAAAATCGTAAATTCACGGCTAGATCAACAGCTGATGCCGTTGGCGATGTTGCATTCATGAGATTGTCAGAAATGTACCTTATCGCAGCTGAGGCTTATGCTAGAGCAGGAGATAACACGAATGCGAAAAAATATTTCCACGCATTTGTTGCTGAAAGAGATCCAAGTTATACTGACTCTGGTAATACAGGCGCTGCTTTAGCTGAAGAAGTAATGAACCACCGTCGTATCGAACTTTGGGGAGAAGGATTCCGTTGGTTTGACCTTAAACGATTGAATCTCCCATGTAAACGTACAGGCAGTAATTTCGATGCTATTTTCTGCGGTTTCTTGGAAAAATCACCAACAGACAACGGATGGTATTACGAAATTCCTAAAGAAGAAACAGACTTTAATACTTTAATGGTAAAGAATTATTGATTTTATATCAATCAATATTAATTAAATAAACACCGCTTGATTTGAAACTCCCCGACGATGTGATATCGATCGGGGAGTATTTTTTTATATGGAGCTAAACCGAACTTGAATACCTGCGTCTTTCTTTGCTTTCTCAGCTATTGAATAACTCTGACTCTTTACTGCTCCAGTAATAAATTCGGGGATGTTATACGACTTCATTAATCCTAAATAGAAATCCGGATCTTTTTGTGGTAGCAGGAATGGTTTGCCGGCATTCCCATTTTTATCTACATGTGCAAAAAATGGACGGGTGTAAAGGCCATCTATTCGTCTGCTACTAAATACAACCCAACGGCTATTACTGCTCCAAGAGTGATAGCTTTCTACATCGTTACTATTCATTGCTTGCATCACCTTTGTAGTTCCTTCTTTCAGGTCAACCATGTACAAGTCAGCATCTTTATGCCAAATGGAGAAATTTCCATATCCCGAAAGGGTATAAAGCAAGAATTTACCATCCGGAGAGACACGTGGAAATGAGGCACTCCTTCCGTCTAAACTTGCATTATAAAGTGTATCTACAGTTGTTCCAAACTTACGATTTTCGGGATCGAAAGAAATGGAACACAGATTGTATTTTATTTCTTTAAAGTCAGTTATAGCACGTGGTTCAGCTGAACAGAAAAATAACGTCTTCCCATCAGGTGAAAATGTAGGAAATGTTTCCCAGCTTTCTTTTGAAAAGATTACAGGCGAGGTTATTATTTCATGGTTTTCCGAATCATAAACGACCACATCTGATGCTTCATCAAATACCTCTACCCTATTTCTGTCGTTCATATGAAACGCTTGTTTAGTTGAATTAACCGAGAAAGCTATATATCTACCACCTGGATGCCAAGAAGGGTAAACCAAGTTAGAAATAGTTTGCTCTGTCTTTGTAATCAATTTTTCTACTTTATCTCCATCAATCAGGATAGTACATGGGTACGTTTCACGCATATGAAATAGCATTTTATCCGGATTCTGCATACAAAATGAATGGCAATTCATACAATTACTGCCCGTCATTTTGTTTTCCATAATGGCGGTTTGCTTAAAATTCTCGAGATTACGCTGATAGATACCCATTTGATTCCATAATTCATAACCCGGTTCAATCAAACGATAGGCAATATGAGAATCCATCAATTCCTTAGCTACATGTATATAAAATGATTGGAAAACCTTCCACTCTCCTCCTTCTTTGGAATAGACAGTTGTTTCAATATCTGATCCAGCAGCTTGCTTCAACATGGAGGCCCATTTCTTTTCGGAAATTTTAATTTTGCCTTTACTACCCTCCACAATGAGTTCATCGTGGCTTGTTTTAAACTGTACGTATATATCTTCGTCACTATCAACCAGTTTAAAATTTAACGGGGCAATATTAGATGGAATAGTTACGTCAACATAGTCAGGAAAGATTGTTGGTATCTTTTCAACTTTCACGCCGTCTGGTAATGATACTTGACATGCCGTCAACAACACGAGAAAGAAAAATGTGATAGTTCTCATATGCGATTATTTAAACATAAAATAATACCAATAGGTATTACCGAATTCGTGCGCCACCAGTCGTGGCAGTGCTTGGTTGTTTTTATTAGCTAGAATAGTTTTACGGTATTGACCGAATCGTTCGATGACTGATTGACTAACACCGTATTTCAGCCATTCCTCAGGGTTATTCTCGGCAAGAATGATAACTGCTTCTTGAAATCCATGAGGGAGCACAGGCAAAACCTCTGTATTGTAGTATGTATCCAATAGTTTTTTAAACTCTGGCAAGTCTTTTGCTAACAAGATTAAGCTTCCATAGAATTCTATTGGAGCCTTGTTTGTTGGGTAATGCTCAGCCATATTCAACAAGTCCTTGTCTCCTCCCAGCATATTCGCCAGATAACTATCAGGCAATAAGCCACGTCTCTTTTCACCCAACAAGCTATCGTTTTCAACTGCCTCATCATTATAAAGAAAACGACGTTGTTCACTTGCCCACTTCTTGTAATATACTGTTTCCTCTAATAGTCTGATATATTTTTCTGCAACCTCATATTCTCCATAAATAAGGTTGGTTTCAATCAGTCGTTTAATCATTCGAGGATTACCTCCTCCTAATGCACAAACATTTGCTTCAAAAGCCATCTCTTGTGCAATAGCAATATTACCTATCGCAAAATAAATATCACTCAATAAAATAGAGATGGAGAAAGTTTTATTCCACTTTAAGAACAAGCCATCTACTCCTCTTTGATCATAGAGAAACATACGTTCAGCCAAAATCCCTTTTTCTGCTAATGCCAGATTCAAATAGGACAGATATAAATAGTTCTTCAATTCACCCTCTGATTCTTTCATTATGGCATCCCATTGCTTTGTCCGTGCCAGATAGTCTAGCTTCTTCACATGCAAAGCTTTTTGATCGCCATATTCTTGTACACCCCAATAGGTAATTAGCAAAACTATAACCAATGAGCCAATCAATGGTACCAGCATTATTGCTGTTTTTTTGTTTATAATAGGTTTAATAAAGAAGGCAGCAATATATAGTAAAATCAGGGCAATCCACGAAAAATAAATCAGATTCTGAGGTTGTAATTTAGCATGGTAGAAAATGTCAGGTAAGAAAATTAAACGATACTCTCCAACCCAAGCCAACCGAAGACTCAACACGCCAAGAGTCAAAACTAAGATTACAAACAAAAGCGACCACAAACGATATTTTTTAGCTAGAATAAATTCATATAATACAACTAGCACAGTATAAAGCACAAAAACAGAACCACATAGCCAGAATAACAAGAAAACGGCCATCAAATTATAAACTAAACGGTAGAGATCATTCTTGAATGCCAAACTACCCCACAAAACTACAAGCATCAATAAAAACGCCACAGTTCCGGCAATCTCATAATTGAAATCAAAATGTAAGAAAAGTAAGAAAAGAGAAGGAATACAAGCTGGTATCAACCAATTATATTCTTTATTTATATTACTTAAAACAGCATTTATTGTCAGCGTTATAACAGCTAGTAGCAAAGTTGTAATAATGGCTCCCACATAAGGGTACATGAAATACTGTATCAAAAACTCACCAGCTAAATCTGTAAATCCACCAGGAACTAGTATACGAGAAGTAACATAATCTGCGGTAGGGAGAAACATAAAGTTTTGTTCAATAAAGAAGAAATGATAGCAATATTCCTGTTGAAGGAAGAATATTAGAGCTGTCACTAATAAGGCAAATAATATCCACGAGATAAAACTCCACTTCTCTTTCATTGGTTTCTTCTTATAAAAGTATTTGTATAGATTAATCCAGTCCCACAAATATAGTTAGAATTGATTACTAACTCAAAGAAAAAGGAGCTACTTCTTACATTAGAAGTAACTCCTTTTATGGTGCGAAGCAAGAAATATTCTTACTTCAATTCTTTAATTCTAATATTGCGGAATTTCACATGAGAACCGTGACCAAGGAATGCAATATGTCCTTTTTTATTGAACAGACCTGGATGTTCTTTCTTATCAGGAGTTCCATTCTTTACAGCATCACGGATATTTCCATCTACTATTACTTCTCCGTTCAGAGTAACTTTGATATGATCGCCATTAGCAACTACTTCTTGGTAGTTCCACTCTCCTACTGGCTTTAGGAAACCACGTTTAGCCGGAATAATACCATATACTGAGCCATGATATTGATAAGGAGCTAAATCTTTATAAACAGGATGTTCGTTATCCAAAATTTGTAATTCCATTCCTACATAAGCAGCATCACCTTCCATTGGCGTACGAATACCCAATCCATTGTTTGCAGCTGGAGTTAATTGGAATTCAAAACGATATACAAAGTTTCCGTATTCTTCTTTTGTATAAAGATTACCTCCATGTCTTTTGCTCGGATTCATTACCATTACACCATCTTCGATAGTATAATCAGTTGTGTTTCCTGTCCAAGCATGCATATTTGTTCCATCGAAAAGGACTTTGAATCCTTCTTTCTTTTCTTCAGCAGAAAGTTGGAATGGTTCTACACGTTCAAGTTCTTTCACATAGATGTTTCTGTAGTAAACCTTGCTACCGTGTGCTTGTAACTCAATCTGTTCAACAGGGAAGATTGGCATGTTGCGATCCCAGTAGTTTTCAAGGATAACATCATTTGTAACCAATTCGCCGTTCAAATATACAGTTACACGGTCACCAACCATCTTGATATACATTGTATTCCACTCACCCATTTTATTATCGGCAACTTTCAGTGGAGTACTTGGATGTACTTTATTGTTATATAAACCGCCTGAACCAACTTGAGCACCTACTTTAACACGAGCAGTATCCCAAATTTGTACTTGAGGTGTACCACGTAAGTAAATACCAGCATCAGCTTCTTTACCAGAAGGATCTAACATCCAGTCTACATACATTTCGAAATCACCATATTGTTTTTCTGTACAAAGGTTATTGTAACCTGTTCCATCAAACACCAATAAACCATTTTCAACCTTCCAGTCTTTTTTCATTTGCTCGTCAGCAAGTTTTTGAGCCTTCTCAAGTTGAGCCGGTTTCATCTTTGCACGTGCAATAGGATTTTCTACCAAACCCTTCCAGCCGGTCAAGTCTCTACCGTTAAATAAAGAAACGAAGCCTACACCTTCTGGCATTTCAGATAGATGTTTGCGAATAGCTTCCTTCTGATAACCTGCATCAGGGTTGTCTAGTACTTCAATAACTTTATTCAATAAAGCACGAACATTGTCTCCTGTAAATGCTTTATTTCCTAAAGCAATTGTCATTACTGCATTAGCAGCAGACTGTTGCACAGCTTTATTATCCAAGTATTCACCAGCGAACAATAAACCTAAGAATGTTCCTGTACGTCCTACTTGTCTTAATATTTCATTCTTTTGTTCATCTGTCTTAGCTATTTCCATCGCTTTAGTTAATCCTAACAGACGGTTTTCACCTGTCATTTTGGGATTAGAAACCAAAGAGATGAATGAATTCATTGCTCTGTCAAAATAGCTAGAAGCAGAAGGATCTTTACAGATTGCATACAATTCATCTGCAACTTCTTTACCTTTCCAAGTCAATAAGGCAGCGAATGCAGCATCTTTAGCTTCTCCCTTACCATTTTTGAAACCATTAACGATTGTTGCCAATCCTTCTGGTTCGCCAATTGAGGCCAAAGCGGTATAGTAAAGATGTTTCTTGCTTTCTCCAGCTTGCGTCATACGAGCATTGATAATCGACAGTTTTTCTGCAGCAGACTTACCACTCAACGTGGCAATAACAGCTTGTTGTAGAGGAGCAACAACAGAGGCATCAGATGATTCTAACATACCACATACTAACACTCTGTCTTTGTCAGATACCACATCTTTCAATGCTTTGTAAGCAGCAGTTTTCACTTCTGTAGATGCAGATTTAGTCTGTTCCAAAACAGAATTCATATGTGCAGTAGCCTTACGTATAGCCAAAATTTCTACAGCAGCTACCTTACCAGCGTCACCAGCAGAAGTAACAACTTGGGCTACAGCAGGTGCAACGTTACCTTTGAAAGCGATTAATGCATCTTGAGCAAGTAATACAACTTGCTTGTCGCTATCTTTCAACATATTTGCTAAAGCAGGAATTGCACTTTCATCTCCGATCTTTACCAAAGCCCATGTAGCTGCTTGCTTAACAGCAAAGTTTGGATCTGCCAGTTGATTCAAGATCAACTGTTGTGCAGTTAGGTCAAAGCGTACATCCAAATTCTTGATGATATCAAGCTTTTGAGGACATTTGCTTTCACGACCGATCCAGTTCAACACATCAACTTTTACATCAGCCTTAGCCTTAGGAACGATTTTCATAATTTCTACGTAATCGTTCTTTGTAACATATTCTGAAGCAAAGTCCAATGCAGCATTACGATAGACTTTGCAAGGGTCTTTTAACGCATTTAAAACCAATTTAGTTGCATTATCCTTATTTACAGATAATAGAATCTGTAAAGCAGCAATACGAGTATGGTTTGCATTTGCTTTCGCAGCATCTTTCAATAAGATATTAGCCGCTTTTTCTACTGTCTTTGCATCTGTAAGAGCCACACGTTTCAAAAGATGAATATAAGCTTCGTTAGCACCGGTATTCTCCATTTTGTAGCCAACTGCTTTAGCTTGAGCAGCCAACTCATTCAGAGAAGAAACGGTTCCGGTACGACTGATTGCGTACAAAACAGTACGTTTCAGGTTTTCATCTGTTGTATTTAAAAGTGGCTTGATCAAGTCTACAAGACCTGTCATCTCAGCTTCACCAATAGCCATTATAATGTCACGTTGTGTAACCGGTGTACCCATACGACGCATCAAAGCAGCTTTTAAAGCTTCAACAGCATCAGGAGTATTAATAGTTGCCAAAGCACGTGCAGCCGGTCCGCTAAGAGCTTCTGTATTCAGATATGGAGCCAATGCTTCAACAGCTTCGCCCTTGCCGATTAATTGCAATTGACGAATGATGAATGCTTTGGTTTCACGATCTTCTACTTGTTGAAGAGCTTTGATATATGCTTTTGATGTTACCAGACGAGCACTTTCTTGACCATTTGCCATCACAAAGTGAGACAGTCCGCTCAATGCATATTCTACTTGAGCATTGGTGCCTTTATTCGGTTGTATCAAATCAATAAGAGATTGTACTCCTATTTCGCCTGTCGCTACTAATTCAGCAATTAGCTTATTATATTTCTGTTGTGTATCAGCAGGCATTTGCGCTACTGCGTCAGCAATAATAGTTTGCGTTGTGCGATTTGCCGGAGTTTGAGCCATAAGCATCGTTCCACAAAGCAAAGTTGCCGACAGAGATAAATATATTTTTCTCATTCCGTTCGTTTTTTTTAAAATTAAATATTCCAAGGTGCACGCATTGGTTGATCCAACAGACGGTTTGCTGCCTCATCATTTACAAACTCAAGTTTTACCGGATCAAAATGCAAGGTCCGGTTCAGACGCAATGCAATAGTACCTAAGTTAACTATTGTAGCCGAACGGAATCCGTTTTGTTCGTTCAGAGCAAAAGGTTGACGAGTCTTCACACACTCAATGAAATCTGTCACCTGAGGTTCAGGTTCCGGGAAGTCAGCTAATTTCTTTTCCCAATCAGGAATATCACAAACGAAGTTTTTATAAACATTACCATTAGGACCTGAGATATAAGGAGTATTTGGATCTCCATAATCACCACCCCAAAGTACGATTTGGCAACCATCTTCATAGGTATACGTAATAGAGCGCCAGGTTCCTACAGCATCTGGGTGTTGTTGAGGAGCGTCTACTTCAATTTTAACCGGACTAGTATGATCTTTACCTAAGAAATATTGAACAGGGTCGATGTAGTGTTGTCCCATATCACCAAGTCCACCACCATCATAATCCCAGTATCCACGGAATGTTTGATGTACACGGTGTGCGTTGTATGGTTTATAAGGAGCTGGGCCTAACCACATGTCGTAATCCAGTTCTTGAGGAACTGATTGAGGAGTAAGATCTTCACGTCCTACCCAATAGAATTTCCAGTCGAAACCTGTATGTTTGCTAATTGTCACCTTCAATGGCCAGCCTAACATACCGCTTTGTACTAGTTTCTTCAATGGTTTAACAGGAGTACCCAAACCGTAGAAAGGATCAGCAAAACGGAACCATGTATTCAAACGGAACATACGTCCATATTGTTTTACAGCTTCCATTACTCGCTTACCTTCGCCGATAGTACGTGTCATTGGTTTTTCACACCAGATGTCCTTACCTGCTTTAGCGGCCTCAACCGACATTATACCATGCCAATGAGGAGGAGTCGCAATGTGAACGATATCCACATTCTTATCCAAAATCAAATCACGAAAATCGTGGTAAGCAGCAATCTTTTCGTTAACAAGTGCTTTTCCTAGTTCCAGGTGTTTTTTATCAACATCGCAAACTGCAACCAAGCGTGTTCCGGCATATTTCAAATGCCCACGTCCCATTCCGCCAGTACCAATGATCCCCTTTGTAAGTTGATCACTTGGGGCAATAAACCCATTACCCATCACATGCCTTGGCACAATGGTAAAGGCTGCAATTCCCCCCAGAGTTTTAAGAAAATCTCTTCTATTTGTTCTCATAGTATTAATTATATAATTGCTTTAAAATCGATTCAACATATTGAAGAGGCAAAAATAGATATTATTGACGAAAAAAACGATCAGATTCCGAACTATCAGTATTCATAATGCGAATAATTCGCACCTCATTACTGTCTTTTTTTAATCGCACTCCGCCCAATTTATTATTCGCGCTCAAAAGAAATAAACACCTAAAACAGGTATAAAAATAAGCATTTCTCAAGTATAAATACGTTCTAAAACGAAACAATCCACGCTCAGGTTGTGAACGTGGATTATTTTCAGATTATATATCACATATTAACAACTTGAACACTTTAATCAAGGGTCGGATTGAACATTCCTCCCCAATTACTATTCTGTTCTATATTGCTATTTCTATCAATTACATCTTTTTGAATAGGGAAGAAATAATATGATTCCGGTACTGATGTAACCTTTACTCCCGTAAAAGGTATTTGCAATACGACATATTTGAAATTTTCTTCCGTTAGTTCCATTTTAAGTGCTTTCGCTTTTGCTTCAGACATGGACATTTCCGTACCATCGGCATTTATTGCGATTGCTTCAATTCCATGTTTTGTTTTTTTATCCAGACGATCCAACATTCTTAGACGTCTCAAATCCCAAAAACGATGACCTTCGAAACAGAATTCAATATTACGTTCTGCAAGTATAGCCTCACGTATTTCTTCTCTGGAAGAAACCTTCATGCCATATAAGCCATCATTACCGGGTTCAATGCCCGCCCGTGCTCTTATCTTTTTAAGAATTTCGATAGCAACATCTGATTTACCTGTTTCATTCGCTGTTTCTGCATAGTTAAGCATTACTTCTGCAAAACGCATCAAGATAAAGTCTACATCATACTGTTGCACTTCAGATTGTTTCAACGATAAATCGGATGCTTTCCTAATAAAGAAACCACTATAGCTATTCAAGTTTGTCGAGTTAACTCCAGCATTAGGATTAACACCAAAATCATCGGTTTCATGCGCAATTCCTAAACTTGTATATTGACGCTTTCCTGCTTTACCAGACACTTCATAAATACTACCATTCCAAACAACAGATTTTTCAAAACGAGGATCTCTGTTTTTCCAATAATTCTGTAAGAATTCATCATCTGATTGATAATATTTACTTGAAGGATCGTTATATAATTTACCATCTGCCATTGGAAACTCTTTAATAAATTCCCAGATTGGGCAAGCCCAAGCGTTTCCACGGCTTTCTGATCCAGGTCTTACACCATAATCCCAATTGACCATTTTATTTGGATACGTATTAATAACAGGGAATACTACTTCCGGACCTTTTTCAACCAAAAAGATATCAGCATAGTCAGCAGTCAACTTACTACCATTTGCAATTAACTTATCATAAGCTTGCTTGTTAGCTTCATAAGCTTCTTGCCAATAAGAGTTATTCCATTGATTATTTGGATTAAACTGAGGAGATGCTTTATATAAAAGTACCTTACCTTTAAATGCAGAAGCAAAACAACCATCAATTTTTCCATAATCACTTGAAGTTGATAAAATCTTTTCAGGGAGTAGCGCTATGGCATCATTCAAATCTTTAATGATAAAGTCAAAACATTCTTTAGTTGAATTTCTCTTTACATAAAGATCATCTTTATCCTTATCCTGCGGAATGGTGATGTAAGGTACGCCACCATGATACATAACCATACGGAAATACACATATGCCCGAAGGAACAAAGCTTGACCTATAAATTCATCTTTCTTTGCCTGAGTCAATTCTCCATTTGTCGTATTTTGAATTGCTTCATTTATCAATCGGATTATCGTATAATCCCATCTTTTATATTCACCATTTGTTATTGTTACACGATCGGCATAAAAATGAATTCCAGTCAACTGTTGAGAGGTTTGATCCAGTGAAGGGCTCCAATTCTCAAACACATTAGCATATAAATTGGCCATGTAAGAATTCACAAGTTTTTCATCGCTCCAAACTTTGTTTGCGTCATAACTATAAATATTTTCAATATCCAATGTATCACAAGAGTTTTGTGTAACAAACAAAACGAAAAGGCATATTATTGTTGTTATCTTTTTCATTTCTGTCATTTTTAGAATTTAATATTCAAACCAAATGTAAATGATTTCATAAGCGGATATGAATCATAACAATCCTGCTCCGGATCATGGAACTCAGTAACATCCGAAAGAACAAATAAATTGGTTCCATTGAAGAATAATTGAGCTGAAATCAGATTCAGTGGAGTCAACCATGACTTAGGTAAATCGTATCCGATATTCAAATTCTTCAGACGAAGATATCCTCCATTGCGAATCCAGAACGATTGATTGCCTGTACCTGATTCATACCAGTTATTTCCTACTACGCGAGGATATTTCGCATTAGGATTTTCTGGAGTCCAAACATCATCAGCCCAAATAGGATAATACGGACGGATAGTACCTCCATATTGACGTATACCACCATTTCCTTCACCAAGGTTACTTATCAAGCGGTCATACATGCCAACTCCTTGGAAGTGCAAATCTACAGTAAAGCCTTTCCAACTCACACTACCTCCAAAACCATAGTTAATACGAGGAGATGCATTATCTGTAAGCAATTGAATATCATTGGAGTCTATCTTACCGTCTGGTCCTTTTGAGTAACCGTCTCCACGCACGTCTTCAAAGTAAAGACCTCCTAAATATGGATCACGACCAAATTGTTTAAATCCTTTTGCCAGCAATTCATCCAATTGTTCTTGCGTGCGAATCATGCCTAAAGTCTTATAGCCAGTAATTCTATTCAGAGGTCTGCCTATTGCAGAAAGCTCATACAAATTTCCTCCCTCTTTATACAAGGCGGTTTCATCTAGAACATCCCACTGATCTTTTGAAAAGCCTAAGTTTCCATAAATAGAATAGTTAATAGCTCCGTTCATTGCCTGATCTCTCCAAATGGAAGAAACTTCAAAACCTCTCCAAGATCTTTCTGCGTAATTCTCAGGAGCCAAGGATTGACCGTAGGTATTTGGAATAGTCACTATACGTGTTCCCAAAATATCTTTTTCAGTCTTATAGAATGCATCTAAAGTACCACTCAATCTATTTTGCAATACTGTAAAATCGAAACCTCCATTATAAGTAGTCGAAGTAGCCCAAGTTAAATAAGGGTTTGGTGTTGGACCTGGTTTAATTCCCTGAGTTAAATTACTTCCCCAGATATACGAACTACCAGTTTCATACTTATAGATATAAGAGAAAGGAGAAATCTTCTGATCATTATCCTTATTCAAGTCTATATCATTACCTGTCGTACCATAAGAAGCTCTGATTTTTAAATCATCCAACCACGTTGAAGCACCTTTCATAAATTCTTCATGATTGATTCTCCAAGCTGCAGAGAATGAAGGGAAAAAGCCCCAACGTTTTTCTTTAGGGAATAATGCGTTTCCGTCATATCGGAAAGAAAATTCAGCGATATATTTTTGATCGTAATTATAGTTCACACGTCCTATCCAAGAAAGTCTACCTCCGGTAACCTCTTCAGCATCTCCCCAACGGCGTTCGCTATCGGTAGAATAAACAAACATTTGATCATAATTTGTCAAAGGATCTTCTGCTTTAGCAAAGACTTTTTCTCCTCCATTCGAAGCTTGCTCCCATACTGCTGTGGCAGCAATTCCATGTTTGCCAAATGTATTATTGTAATTCAAGAACCAGTTTAACTGTTCACTCCATAATGTATTTACATTATAGCTTAAGAATTCTTGATTTTGTGAGAAAGTAAATATATTAATATTGTTAGGATCTGGAGGTGCTGGAATAAAACGATTTGCATCTGCATTAGCAGGAGACCAAACATAGTTTTTCTGATAAGTCAGATATTTCTTTCTCATATAGTCATTGCTAATGTAGTTGGCAGAGAACTTAGTGCTTAACCCCTTCAACACACTACTCAAGTCTATATCAAACGAAAGAATAGCATTCATTTCTCTTTTTCTTGTTTTGATATAACGGTCACCTATAACCTGATCAATCACACTCCAAGCTTGCCAGCTTCCCATTGGTGTTTGAACGGGGTATTGCGTCACTTCGTTTGCCGGTGTTCCATCTTCATACAAATAGAACGGATATGTTTTCGGCCAGTTAAATGTACAACGATACAAGTCCCCTACAGTTTGTTCATCATCATCAGAAAATGGCCAATAAAAACGTCTTTGATTTTGTTGATTGGCTGCAACATTCAAATTCATCTTAATTTTATCAGTGATCTTTGCCGTTACATTTGAACGCATGTTAAACTTATCATTCTCCAAGTTCTTATAAGAACCTTCTTCACCAATATAACTAAGCAAAGCATAGTAAGTCACACGGTCACCACCTCCTGATACACTTAATGAATGTTTCTGATTCCAAGGAGTTTGCCAAATATAGTCATGAACATTATAGCTTTTATCTTTGAAATAATCGAATTCTACGTCACCATTTGGAGGAGTAATTCCTTGGAATTCTGCCACACGGTTTTGATATATTAGTTCATCGATAGCTGTAGTTTTATCAGACAGCAATTCCATTGTTGGAGTCATAAATGTATATGAACCTTGGTAGTTAAATATAGGCTTCTGTTGCTCTCCTCCTTTTGTTGTTACAAGCACAACCCCATTTCCTGCTTGAGATCCATAAATTGAAGCGGTTGCCGCATCTTTCAAGAAGCTTAATTGATCTATTTCATTTGCTTCCAAAGCATCAAAGGCATCTTTGTCTCGTACAATACCGTCAATTACAAATAAGGGTTCGCCAAATCCACCACGTATACGGATGTTAGATGATGCTCCCATCAAACCTGAGTTACCCACAATATTTACCCCAGGTGCACGACCTGCTAAGGTATTTGATAAATTTGAGGTTGAGATCGTACTCAATTCATCAGCCTTGATTGCAGTAATTGAACCTGTCATATTTACTTTTTTCTGAACGCCATACCCGACGATAACCACTTCTTCGAGCTTTTGTGTATCTTCTTTCAATATGATATTAAATTCAGACTTACCACCTACACTTATTTCTTGATCAAGATAGCCGATATAGCTTACAACAATAACACCATTTTCAGGCACATCTGATATTGTAAAATTACCGTCGATGTCTGTTATTGTTCCAATCGCTGTCCCTTTTAATACAACGTTTGCACCAATAATAGCCTCATCCATGGCATCTTTTATTGTGCCTTTTATTGTTTTTCTTGCTTGTTGAGGATTTGAATTATTTGAGTTAGCTGTTTCTCTTCTTTCGTCTTTTAGAAAAATACGGTTATTGCTAATGCGATAACTCACATCTGCATCTTTCAAGACTTTGTTTAATACAACCTCTATCTGCTCATTATTTTCAACGATAGAAATATTATCTATCTTCCTATTCAACAGGGCTTCATCATACGAAAATTCATATCCTGTTTGTTTATTCAAGTAATTGATAACAACACCCAAGGTTGTATTTTTCAACATTAGGGAAATTGAGACATTTTGGGATTCCGGATTAGCAGTTAATGTTTGGACGACAAAGCACATCAACAGAAATGCAATTTTCCCAATCTTTGAAAAGCGGACAATTAGTCTTTCAGTGCTTTTCATCAGCAAATTCTTCGGTTTATTCATTTTGTTTTAGTAAAAAATAAAATTAATAATTCATTCTTTTTTAAGGTTATACATTAGTTCAAGTAATTTTTAGTGTCTTCTCTTTTCATAGGCATTAATTTAAGCGTGTTAATTATTCATATATAAAGACTTCGTCTCCTTCAATTTTATATTTAATTGGAGCTAGGTACGAGAGGATATCCAAGACTTCAACAAGTGTTTCGTCTCGGTTGATTACACATCTATATTTACGATCAGCCAGTTTTTTAGATTCCAGATTTATATTGACGTCATATATAAGGGAGAGCTTATTCACAATCTCGCGTAAGGTTGTATTTTCAAATCTTAATTGATTCAGATGCCATGCTGTGCTTACATTCGTATCTACTGTATTTATTGTATATTCATTCATTTCAGGAGAGTAGGTTACTTTTTCTCCCGGAAACATATCATACATCTGATTCCCTCCCTCATCCAGCAAAACCACTTTACCGGTGACAAGAATAGTTTCCACCTCCCCATTTTCTCTGTTTTTCTTTAGGTTAAAAGAAGTTCCCATAACCTTTACTTTTATGGAAGATGCATCAACGATGAAAGGATTAGGCAAATTCTTCTTTACATCAAAATAAGCTTCTCCTTCTAATTTTAAGGTTCTTTTTTGTGGTGAGAAATTCTTGGGTATTTGCAATGTTGAATTTTCATTCAACCATACAACAGTACCATCCCTAAGAGTGAGTTTCTTAATTGGTTCACCGGCACTGACCGTAAACTTGATATCTGAATTTTGCTCCTTCAAAAAGTTGGCTATGCCAAAGGAAAAAGTAATGAGTAAAAGGATGATGGCAGCGTAACGAATAAGCGGACGGATGATGTTCCGGGATTGAGTTTTGTTAATCCGTTTGTTTATTTCCGCTAATGCCTGTGGGGTTCTGCCCGATTTATTTATATCGAAATACTTATGGCTGATGCGTAATCTCATCAACATCGCGAAAACCTGTTCATTGGAGGAAGATTCTTTTCTCCATTGAAGCAATGTTTCTATCTCTTGTTCGGTTAGTTCTTCGAACAAGTATTTTATTAGGATTGAATAATCAAAATTCATTGTTTGTGTCCCTTTATAATAGCTAAACGACTAGGGGCACAAAACTACGGAGCAAAAAGTGATATTTGTTGTAAAAAAAACGAAACTTTATAATTATAATATAAAAACCACTCAGCTACAAAGGTTAATTTTCAATCGATATGGAAACATCAACAAATAAAGGAAGATGATCTGACGCTTCCTGTTCATCAACCAAAACCTGACGTTTTAAAACTGTATAAGTCGTTCCATTCTTATATCCATATATATAGTCGATGCATCTGTCCGGATTAACTACCGGAAACGTTTTGTCGTTGTAATCATTTAATGTTATAAAATTCTCGCGTAATCGTTCCTGCACAGGAGTGTCATATTCTGAATTCATATCTCCGGCCAAAAAAAGTGGTTTGTTTACGTCTTTAATTGCATTTAAAATTACCGGGACTGACAATAATTGATCTTCTTTCGTCAACGAAAAATGCGTACAAGCCAATAGATATTCTTTAAATTCAACGATGAGCAACATTCTACTTTCTTCCCGTCCGGGCAATGGCAGTCTCTTGAAGCCAATTGGTTCTTCTTTCGACAATACACCTATACCATATTTTCCTCCTTGAAAATCGATAGCAGGCGCATAAGTCCAATGCATCTGAGTTCTATCGGCTATTTCTTTCAGCACAAATCGTTCTTGACTTCGCTTTGTTACACTATCCAATTCCTGAACAGCAACCACATCGGGACTCACACGATTAATAACGTCTGCCACTCGCTGATAATCGGTCACATCGTCCATTCCTTTACAATTGCGAACATTATAGCACATAACACGTAAAGCATCCGGATTGCGAGAATCAATTATTTGTGCAGATATATTATTAATGAATACCGACCCTAATAAAGTCATACAAGCAAAGAAGAGTGTAGTCATTCGTTTCATAAGGAAAAAATTAAAGGTTTATTCGAGTTCAAATATACATTTTTATCACATGATACTCACTTAAAACATGTATATTTGAATGTAATTGAAGTTTCTCTAAACGCTATACATTAATATCGAATTAAATGAATGCCAGAGAAAAGGTATTAGTCCGTACTTCCTGGATCAGCATCATAGGAAATGCCATACTATCACTATCCAAAATTGTTATAGGGATAATTTCTGGAAGTTTGTCAGTAATTGGCGACGGGATTGATTCTGCCACGGATGTCATTACTTCGATTGTCATATTGTATACATCACGCATTATGAACCGCCCACCAAATGCAAAATATGCATTTGGATATGAAAAAGCCGATACGATAGCTACTAAAATACTTTCTTTTGTCATCTTCTTTGCAGGTATTGAAATGTTCATTTCAACCACCAAGAGCCTCATCCTATTTGAAGAACGAAGTATGCCTTCGATTGTAGCGATCTACGTCACTTTATTTTCAATAGTAGGCAAATTACTCTTATCGGCCTACCAACAACATCAAGGAAAGAAAACAGGCAGTTCAATGCTAATTGCTAATGCCAGAAATATGAAAATGGACGTTTTCATGTCATTAAGCGTCCTCTTCGGGCTCTTCTTTACGTTCGTGCTTGAAGCACCATGGCTCGATTCTGTCACCGGTCTACTTATAAGTGTATATATCATTTTAGGTTCAATCCGAATTTTTATCGACACCAATGTAGTTCTGATGGATGGCGTTAAGGATACTTCCATCTACCAACAAATTATTCATGCGGTGGAACGAGTTCCCGGCGTAACTAATCCACACAGGATACGATCCAGACAGTTAGGCAATCTTTATGTAATTGGTTTAGATATTGAAGTAGATGGGAATATTTCGCTCTATGAAGCTCACGATATTTCTCAGGCAGTTGAAGAAAGCATTAAAGAGAATATTGACAATGTTTATGATATTATTGTCCACATTGAACCTGCCGGAATAACACAATCGGCAGAAAAATTCGGAGTCGATAAGAACAATATATCTGGGCGAGTATAGATTTTATCTATGACATACAGATAGAAATTTTCAATGTTTTTTATATTTTTGCAATAGAGAGTTTTAATGATTATCCATAGATATTTAGACTTTTATTAGCCTATGTCACATCTACCTGCATTAGTTACTGACCTTGCCTTAATACTTATTTCGGCCGGAATTATAACCCTCATTTTTAAATGGTTAAAACAACCACTTGTGTTGGGTTATATCGTTGCTGGTTTTCTTGCCGGTCCCTATTTTGATATTTTTCCGACGGTTGTCGATACGAATAGTATCAGCACATGGGCAGAAATAGGCGTTATTTTCCTATTATTTGCATTAGGCTTGGAATTCAGCTTCAAAAAACTAATGAATGTAGGCGGAACAGCCGTTATAGCAGCAACCACTGAAGTTATCACCATGTTGGTTGTTGGTTATGTTGTTGGGATTTTACTTGGATGGACTCCAATGAATAGTATATTCCTTGGCGGTATGCTCTCTATGTCATCCACAACAATCATTATCAAAGCCTTTGATGATTTAGGGCTTCGAAGTCAGAAATTTACAGGTATCGTATTCGGTACGCTTGTTGTAGAAGACTTGGTTGCCATATTGATGATGGTCCTGCTCTCGACTATGGCCGTATCTCAACAATTTGCAGGCGAAGAGCTTATCAGCAGCCTAATCAAAGTAATCTTCTTCCTCATCCTTTGGTTTCTGATTGGCATTTACCTACTTCCGGCATTCTTCCGCAAGGCAAAAAAGATGATGAACGATGAAACATTACTTGTCATCGTAATCGGTTTGTGTCTCGGCATGGTTTTCCTTGCAACAGAGACTGGCTTTTCAGCTGCTTTGGGAGCTTTTATTATGGGTTCAATTCTGGCAGAAACGGTAGAAGCCGAACATATTGAGCATCTTATCAAACCTGTAAAAGACTTGTTTGGTGCCATTTTCTTTGTGTCTGTTGGCATGTTGGTAGATCCTGCAATATTGGTCGAATTTGCTTGGCCTGTGATTATAATAACGGTAGTTACAATCGTTGGTAAAGCTATCTTCTCGACGCTCGGTGTATTGATATCCGGCCAACCTTTGAAAACATCCATCCAATCGGGTTTTAGTCTTGCTCAGATTGGCGAATTTGCTTTCATTATTGCATCTTTAGGTGTTAGTCTCAAGGTGTTGCACGAATTTGTGTATCCAATTATCGTTGCCGTATCTGTCATCACAACATTTACTACACCCTATTTTATCCGATTATCCGAACCATTCTCAAATTGGCTCTATAAGATACTTCCGGACAAGACACTTGCCTTTTTTGAACGATATTCATCAGGAACGAAGACCATTAACCATGAAAGTGAATGGAAAAAGTTGTTGAAGAGTTTCATGGGCAAGCTAGTGATTTATTCCGTATTATTGTCAGCGATATTGTTGTTTTCAATCAATTTCATCTTCCCCTTTATATCTGAACAAATACCGGGTGTATGGGGTAAATTATCCTCTGCTGCATTAGCCATATTGCTGATGTCGCCTGTGCTGACTGCCCTGATTTCAAACAAAACCAATCAGCCAGAACTTTTCATGAGTTTATGGAACGACAGTAAGTACAATCGCGGTCGTTTAGTCTTTCTTGTTCTACTCAGGGTGTATGTTGCATTGACATTTGTTTCTTTGGTATTAATCAATCTATTCCATATGCAATATGGAATCGGAGTCATCACAGCTATAGCTATCCTTGCCTTGGTATTTATCTTCAGAAGAAACTTCAATCAATATTCGAAGATGGAGACGCAATTCATGACGAATCTGAATCAACGCGAAGAGGCAGCCCGGAATGCTTCGTCATCTATAAAGACGAGTTTTACGAGCCAAATGCGCAATAAGAATATCCACATTTCAGAGGTGGAGATATCACCCAATTCTCCTTATATTGGGAAGACGCTGGGCGAGTTAAGGTTCAGGAATGACTTTGGTGTTAGTGTGGTTAAGATTTTAAGAGGTAAACGCAAAATATACATCCCGGACAGTTCCGAACCTCTATATCCTCAGGACCTACTCTCTGTAGTTGGTACGGATGAACAAATTGAACGATTCATCCAAACCGTTGAAAACTTCAGAAATGAAAATACAATTCAGGATGTTAATATGGATATGAGCCTACAATCATTCACTATCGATGAGCATTTCCCATTTATTGGTCAGAGTTTAATCGACTCACGTATTGGTATGAAATATAACTGTATGGTTATTGGGATAGAAAGAGAAAGTGGCTCGTTCATGAACCCCGATCCTGCTATTGTTTTTGAAGAGAATGATTTGGTTTGGGTTGTTGGTGAAAAGGAAATCCTTAAAAAGATTTGTAGTTGACAAACTCTTAAACTTTGAAAATTAATTATTGCATTTCAGACAATATATAGTCAAATAGAGGATTTTATATAAAAATAAATTTATCTTTGTCCAAAATTTTTAAACAATTAGATCATGAACGAACTATTAAACAATTTAAACGAACTTTGTGCTAGCTTTGCCAAAGACGCTGCTGCTCAAGCAGAAAACGGAAATAAAGCTGCTGGTGCACGTGCCAGAAAAGCTTCTTTAGCAATTGAAAAAGCACTTAAAGAATTCCGCAAAATATCTCTTGAGGAATCAAAGAAATAAGTTTCCCATCTGTGGAAATAAGTAAGGCTGCCTCACAATAAATGAAGCAGCCTTAATTTTTTGTCTAAAAAAACAATCACCACGATGTGAAAATCCGACATTGATACTGTTGAATTTCAATCACTGTTATCTATATCAAAAAACACCCCGAACGTTTTTAAAAAATATAGGGATTCTTTTTAAAAACGTTCGGGATGTTTTTTTTAAATCATCTATATGTTTTATTTGGCTGATTATCAAACCATTATAACATCGGTATCATTTTAAAATTTTGCTTCATTTGCAAGATTCCAAAGATTAAGGTATGCAGCTTTTGTAATATCCACCACCTTTTCCCAATTAATTTTGTCAGCATGATCGCCTGGCATATGATAATCGGGATTGGCATCCGTATGATACCAAATCACAGGAATATCGAAACGAGCAAAAGAGGCATTGTCACTACCACCAACAGGTTTATCCCATGGTCTGTAATTCGGTTTCAACTTCAACTCATATTTTTTAATGTCATTCTTAAGCCAGTCTCCAAACACAGGATGTGATTCGGTATAAAAATAAACCACATGCATCGGGTTAGATTCGTTGTTATTCCGACCTATCATATCGAAATTGAGATAACCTTTTATCTGCTCTATTCCTTTAAAGGTTTGCGTAAAAAAACGTGAACCTAACAATCCTTTTTCTTCTCCATCCCAGAAGGCAAAAATAACTGTACGTTCTGGCTGAACTCCAGATTTTACAAATGCATTGGCAATTTGCAGTACGGCAGAAACACCCGAAGCATTGTCATCTGCCCCATTATAGATTTGATCACCATTCAACATTGGATCGACACCTAAATGATCGTAATGAGCACCAATAATAACATATTCATTCTTGCTCTTCCCTTCAATCTTTGCCAGGATATTCCTCATCTGTAATTTCTGATGTACAGGCTCTTTCTTAATTACTTCAATTGAATCGAGATCAACTTGAAAACGTTGTCTTTTTTGGCGTTCACGATTGTAGGCTTCGAAGGGCTGGTAATAAGAATCTCCAAATGGGGTTAATTGCATCTGTTTCAGACAAGATACGATATATTCTCCGGCAATGCGTCCTCCACGGAATCCGGCCTCTCTGCCTTCCAATTCATCGGAAGCCAGAAAAGTGATATGTGCTTCTGCAGTTGTTTTATTAATAACTTGTAATCCTTTTTCTTTAGGAGTTTGTGCCTGAATAGAAAGACTCAGACAAGTAAATAGGAGTAGTAAGTGACTAAAATTTACTTTCATTTTGTTTCAGCGTTAGTTTTGGTTGCAAAGATAGTGGTTTTGCCTAAAACGAAAGTGTCTAAAAAAGAAAAAGGCCTCTCTCCGCCCCCTTTGGCGATGAAAGCCTCCATTCAACATCTCTCACCATTCCTTATCGGACGGTGGTAAGAGATAACATCATTAATTAAACTCTTTTCAAATTTTCTCTTCAGTTTTTAACTGAGTCTGCTTCAAGTTCGCTCATTAAACGACGAATTTGCATATTAACTTGCTGACACATTGAACCGTTACCAACTAATTGATATCTGTTCGCTTGATAGCGCAACATAGCTAAAGTCCGCAGACTTTCTTCATTTTTTCTAATCATCATTTTATTTCAATTTATTTCTCCTCGCTTGGAGAATTATTAATACTTAGATAAACTAAACACTATTCATTTCCTTAACACGATACAAAGATAGCAAATATGTTTTATAACACATGTTACAACCATGTTACAAATATATTTATTAACCTTATTTAACCATATCCATCATCTTGGTTTCTGCCGTTTTTTGTATTACACCAAAGTGTATCAGGGCTTTAAGGATACCATCCTCGTCGACACTATCTGTAACATAATCTGCCACAGCCTTTACCTCTTCTTCTGCATTTCCCATTGCTATGCCTATACCTACATGTTTAAGCATCTCTACATCATTTCCTCCATCTCCAAAAGCCATAGTTTCTTCAGCCGTAATGCCAAAGCTTTCCAACATTTTATCGATGCCAATCCCTTTATTACTTCCTTTAGGAACTACATCGGTGAATAGAGGACACCATCGTGTAGATTCACAACCAGGTAGAATATTCATTATACGTTCTTCCTGATGTTCTTCAAAAAATCCGATTAATTGATATACATTGTCAACAGGTACATCTCTCAGATTCCCCATGGGAGGCTCAGGAAAATTGAGCATGTCGAACACCTTTTCTGAATTCTCATTTTTGAAATTCATTAATAAGCGGTTTTCTTGAACTAAGATACAGGGAAATGACTCCTTTTGTTCTAAGTAGTTTAGTAACGACTCTATATCTTCTGCAGGTATTCTGTGTTTATAAACGATTTCACCTTTATCTGTCAAGCAACAGCTGCCATTCATAGTCACATAACCATCAAATTTCTCATTTCCTACATTATTGATTGCAGAAAAGTGTCTGCCAGTTGCAATAAAAACTTTGATTCCTTTCTCTCTGAGGAGGGCTAGTGCTCTAGTTGTGGATGGTGAAATACTGTGGGTTTTGAAACTAACTAATGTTCCATCAATATCAAAAAAGATCGCTTTAACCATATTCATCTATTAACCTTAATAGGTGCAAAGGTACTGCTTTTCACAGACATAAAAAAAGCGATGATCAAATGACCATCGCTTTTAATAGATATGATTTATTTAATTATGCTTCAGCAGCTGGTTCTGTCGCCCATTCTTGCTGTGCTAATCGCTTATAGTTACGGTATCTCCATTGTGCATTTTCCTTAGCAGCTTTAAATAGTTCTGCTGCTTCGGTAGGATATTGCTTCATGACAGATGAGTAACGCACTTCACCCTTTAAGAAGGCTTCAAAATTATCCCAGTTCGGTTCTTTGCTATCCAAAGTAAATGGATTCTTACCTTCTGCTTCTAGTGCAGGGTTGTAACGCCACAAGTGCCAGTATCCGCATGCTACGGCATCAGCTTGCTCTTGTTGACTCTTACCCATTCCTGCTCTTAGACCGTGACTGATACATGGTGAATAAGCAATAACCAATGAAGGCCCGTCGTAAGCTTCTGCTTCACGGATAGCTTTCAATGTTTGTGCTTGGTCTGCACCCATAGCCACCTGAGCTACATATACATAACCATAAGTAGTTGCCATTAAGCCAAGGTCTTTCTTACGAACACGCTTTCCTGAGGCAGCAAATTTAGCAATAGCTCCTACCGGTGTAGATTTAGATGATTGACCTCCGGTATTTGAATAAACTTCTGTATCCAATACAAGAATGTTCACATTCTTACCTGAAGCAATAACATGGTCAAGACCACCAAAACCAATATCATAAGAAGCACCGTCACCACCAATAATCCATTGTGATTTCTTTACTAAGAATTTGCTCAATGAAGCAATTTCTTTACAGAACTCACACTTATCTGCATTTGCAGAAACCAATGCTTTAACCTTAGGTCCTATTTCTTTTGTTTTTTCAGCGTCGTTCTGATTTGCAATCCATTCTTCAAACAAAGCTTTTGCTTCTTCAGGACATCCGGCTTCGATTGCTTGTTTCATCAGCTTTTCGATACGTGCACGCATCGTTTCTACGGCCAATGACATACCTAATCCGAATTCAGCAAAGTCTTCAAACAAAGAGTTTGCCCAAGCAGGACCGTGTCCGTCTTGATTCTTTGTATAAGGTGTTGAAGGAACAGAAGCAGAGTAAATAGATGAACACCCTGTTGCGTTAGCTACCATTTGACGGTCACCAAACAATTGAGTGAGTAATTTCACATAAGGAGTTTCACCACATCCAGAACATGCACCAGAGAATTCAAACATAGGAGTTGCAAACTGTGAATTCTTAACGTTTGCATTGATATTAACCAAATGTTGTTTGCTCTTCACGTTTTCAGCACAGTAAGTCCAATTTGGAACTTCGTCCAACTGACTTTCAAGATCTTGCATCTTCAATGCTTTGCCTTGTTTGTTACCCGGACAAACATCAGCACAGTTACCACAACCCAAGCAGTCTAATACAGATACTTGAATACGGAACTTCATACCGTCAAATTGCTTTCCAACAGCCTTTAGCATGCCATCGTTAAATGGAGCATTTGCTTGTTCCGCTTCATCCAACACAAACGGACGGATACAAGCGTGAGGACATACATAAGCACATTTGTTACATTGGATACAGTTTTCTGAAGTCCATTCCGGAACGAAAGGAGCAACGCCACGTTTTTCGTATTGAGCTGTTCCTTGTTGCCAAGTACCGTCTTCAAGGCCTACAAATGTAGAAACCGGCAACAAGTCACCATCCTGAGCATTGATAACATTCACCACATTGCTGATGAAATCTGGATATTTAGCTCCATCTTTTTCATCATCCGGTAAATTAGCCCATTCCGGCTTTACGGGTAACACAGAGTATTCACCACCACGATCAACAGCAGCAAAGTTCTTATTAACCACATCTTCACCTTTCTTTCCGTATGATTTCACAATGAATTTCTTCATTTGTTCAACGGCCAATTCCACAGGTATAACATTTGTAATACGGAAGAAGGCTGATTGAAGAATTGTATTTGTACGGTTTCCTAAACCTATTTCTAAAGCGATCTGTGTTGCATTGATATAATATACAGTGATATTCTTCTTTGCAAAATAACGTTTCACTCTATTTGGAAGATGTTTTTCCAACTCTTCAGCATTCCATACGGTATTCAACAGGAAGGTACCGTTTTCACGAAGACCGCGAGTTACATCATACATCTTTAAATAAGCCTGAACGTGACAAGCAACGAAGTTCGGTGTATTTACCAAGTAGGTAGAACGGATTGGCGTATCACCAAAACGAAGGTGTGAACAGGTAAATCCTCCTGACTTCTTTGAGTCATATGAGAAGTATGCCTGACAATATTTATCTGTATTATCACCAATAATCTTTACAGAGTTTTTGTTTGCACCAACTGTACCGTCTGCTCCTAAACCATAGAATTTTGCTTCGTACATTCCTTCTCCGCCTAAAGCGATTTCTTCGCGTGGAGGAAGTGAAGTGAAAGTAACGTCATCTACGATACCAATCGTAAAGTTTGTCTTAGGCAATGACAAGGTCAAGTTTTCGTATACAGATAGGATCTGAGCTGGTGTAGTATCTTTTGAAGAAAGGCCATAACGTCCACCTACGATAACCGGAGCATTTTCTTGTCCGTAGAAGCAGTCTTTTACGTCAAGATACAAAGGTTCGCCGGTAGATCCTGGTTCTTTTGTACGGTCAAGTACAGCGATACGTTTTGCTGTCTTAGGAACGGCTGCAAGGAAATGTTTAGCAGAGAAAGGACGATACAAATGAACGGCAACCAAACCTACTTTTTCTCCTTGTGCAGTCAAATAATCGATTGCTTCACGGATAGCTTCCGTTACTGATCCCATTGCGATAATAACGCGATCTGCATCTGGCGCTCCGTAATAGTCGAACAAACCGTACTTACGACCAGTAATAGCAGAAATCTCTTTCATATATTCTTCCACTATTCCAGGAACTGCTTCATAATATTTATTTGCAGATTCTCTGTGTTGGAAGAATACATCAGGGTTTTCAGCCATACCACGTGTTACAGGGTTTTCTGGATTCAACGCACGGTTGCGGAATTCAGCTAATGCATCCTGATCGATCAGGTGAGCCAAATCTTCTTGATCCAGCATCTCAATTTTCTGAATTTCATGAGATGTACGGAAGCCGTCGAAGAAGTTAACGAAAGGAACACGAGATTTGAGTGTTGCTAAGTGGGCTACACCTGCTAAGTCCATAACCTCTTGCACAGATCCCTCAGCCAGCATTGCAAAACCAGTCTGTCTGGCAGCCATCACATCTTGGTGGTCACCAAAAATTGACAATGCGTGCGATGCAATCGTACGAGCAGAAACATGAAATACGCATGGCAATAACTCACCAGCAATTTTATACATGTTAGGGATCATCAACAGCAATCCCTGAGATGCAGTGTAAGTGGTTGTTAACGCACCTGCTTGCAATGAACCGTGAACAGCTCCTGCGGCACCTCCTTCAGATTGCATTTCCTGTACAAGAACAGTTTCACCGAAAATATTTTTTCTTCCGGCAGCTGCCCACTCATCTACGTATTCAGCCATCGTAGAGGATGGAGTGATAGGATAAATCGCAGCAACTTCGCTAAACATATATGAAATATGTGCAGCTGCTTGATTTCCGTCACAGGTTAAGAATTTCTTCTGTTTTGTCATTTTGAGATATATTTAAGTAATATTTATTTCTTTAATATAAGAAGCCAAATAACCACAAGGGAATTATATTATCTGATCCTATTTCAATATTTTCAACTGCATAATAGAAATCTGGATTCGTTCTTCCTTTCTGGCTTTCTTCTACTTTAAACTGATGTTTCCTTTCCACAAGAAAATTAGCACTTTTTGTACCTACATTCAGTTTGTTATCCTTGTGAAGCATATTATAGAAAAATGTTTCTCGCAAAGCCTGATGATTTACAGCCATTGGTCTAATGGGATACATCAAGTTAGTGTCATTCATATATACTTTAGCAGGTTTTTTAGGGAAACTATCTCCTTCCTGATAAAGCATATTTATCAAACGGGCATCTGTCAAATATTTGATGTAATTCATAACTGTTGCCCGACTTGTTTCTATATCTTTACTTAATTGGCTAACATTTGGTGCACAAGGTGCACTGATTGCTAACAAATATAATAATTTTCTTAGCTTTGGAAGATAACTTTGCTCAATCTGTTTGATATAAAGCACATCTACTTCCAACATCATATTCATCGTCTTCAACAGATTTTCTGAAAAGTTGCGCTTTTCAAGAAAGAATGGATAGTACCCATGATGCATGTAATCATGAAGAAAAGCGATGGGCTTTACTTCCTTGCATATGGATTCGGCAATATGCTTATGGTCAGCCAAGATATCTTCTAAAGTAAATGACGGGAAAGAGCTACCTGTCATCAAATTGATGAATTCACGAAAAGAAAACCCGCGCAGGTTATATGATTTCACATATCCTGAAAGATCGGGATTCTCTTCTTTCAATCGCATCACAGATGAACCTGAAAATACAATTCTTACATCCGGATAGTTATCATAGCAATAGCGCAGTTCTCGAGACCAATTGGGATACTTGAACACCTGGTCAATGAGCAACACTTTTCCTCCTTTTGCGCGGAATTCCGCAACAAAATCAGTTAGCGACCTCTCCGTAAAATAGAAATGATTCAGATTGATGTATAAACACTCTCTATTGTTTTTACCAAAGTATTCACGGGCATATTCTAAAAGAAATGTCGTCTTCCCTACTCCTCTCGAGCCTTTTATCCCGATAAGACGGTCGCTCCAGTTAATTTCATCCATTAACTGACGACGAACTGGCGAGGTAGTGTGTTCTAGTAAGTAATTATGTGTCCTATAAAATGCTTCCACAATGTAAATTATATAGCAATTGCAAATATATTAATTTTATCCTCATTGCAATACCGAGATAGCAATTTTTAGTACATTAGTACAATTCTAACTTTACAACAAAATAATCAATAGGCCGTATCTCCCCTCAACAGCAACAAAAAAGGCTGACAACAAATCGTGTCAGCCTTTTTTCTTCATAATGAAGAAATATCTTTAAAACATTAAAAACCTGCTCAATGTAGAGATAGACTTTTCTTAATTATTTTCCTCTTCAGGTGTTGTAGCCGGAGCTTCTTCTGGCGCTTGTTGAGCTGTTCCGAAGTTAGGAGCAATAGTGTTTGGATCTACTGCAACTGCTTCATCAACCTGTTGTTTGATTTCTGATTGTTTCACAGTTTGTGAAGAAGGGATAAATGAAGTGATGGCAATACTTAAAACAACAACTGTTCCAGCCAATGTCCATGTTGCCTTTTCCAAAAAGTCGGTGGTCTTTCTAACGCCCATAATCTGATTTGATGAAGAGAAACCGGCAGCAAGCCCTCCTCCTTTTGAATTCTGAATCAACACGATCAGGATCAATAGTACTGAAGCTATCAGAATCAGAATTGAGATAAATACGTACATCTTATTTTATGTTTTTATTGTTAATAATCAATTTTCTTAAAAATCGTATTTGGTCTGCAAAGTAAACATTTTTTTCTGGATATTTCAAACTTAACTTTTCAATAATTTGTAATGCACGTTCATAACGTTTTTGTTTGATATAAATCTGAGCCAATGTTTCCGTAAAGAACGATTCGTCTTGCATTTGATTAAAATCGGTCGACGTTGATTCTTCTTCGTCAGAATAGTCATCAGAACTTGTTTCTGGCGCCATAATACGCCTTGGTCTTACCTTATCATTTTCAATAAATGAATCGATAAGTTGTTGATGTTCTAACTGTACTTTTGATTCATCTTCTACCTTAATATCCGGTTTTGACATCAACCAAAACATATAGTCAGATGAAACAGAAGCATTATTTAGCGTTTCTGTCAAATCTGGAGAAGAGCCATTCGAGTGCTGTGATAAAAACGAATCGATTAATGCAAATGCATCTTCCCTCTCTTCATTCGCTACCATCGTTATTGATGATTGATGTTCTAATTTATCCTCAATCAACAAAAACAATTTACGTCTGTCCGGAATGCTTATTGACAGTCTTTTTAGTTCGACCGCAAAATCAGGGTGATTTAATACGGCCAAATTCTTCAGATACATCATTTTCGCTAAAGAGAAAGAAGGATATTTATCCATAATTTTCTTTAACTCATGCATCGTATCTTCAGAATACAACGAAGCATCTTCTATCAGTCTATATAAAAGATCGGAATCCATTACCAGTTAGCCACGGTAGCGTTGTATATTTGGTCAGCAATTTCAGCAATGATTTCTTGACACAACTCGTCCTGTACATCTTGAAGCATACGACTATTATCAAATGGGCGGTTGGCCGAGAATGTTTGTTCGAAATCCTCATCGGGATTTGTTCGGTTGATATAACGCACTCTAACGGTTATCGTCAATTGCGTTTGTGACGCATAAGCATCCTCTTTAACAGCCAATTGTTGAAGATCATACCCTACAATCTCTCCTTCAAGCTGTAAATCTCCATTTTCGGGTATTACCTGCAATCGTGTTTGACGAATGTATTTATCTTTCAGCCCTTCTGTAAAGGTTTGTGCCAACGGCGGATAAACCAATGGTGCCTGATTAGGAAAATCACGTACCGTGATTGAACGGACCTTCGTATAGTCAATAGAGGCTCCATTTAATGTATAGGAAATAGAACACCCCCCTAAACTTATTAAGAAGGCCGTCAAAAAAGCGATAATTATATTATGATTTCGCATCATGCACGAATTTATTCTAGATTATATTCTTTTATTTTACGATAAAGCGTACGTTCGGAAATCTTTAGTTCTGCTGCTGCACTTTTACGACGTCCATTGTATTTTTCTAAAGTCTTACGTATCATTTCTTTCTCGGCTTCTTCCAAAGAGAGGGCTGTTTCTTCAACAGCTTCAGCTTCTTGGATTATATGATCTACATGACGGATATGTGGATGTGGATGACTATATGTAGGTTCACTTTCTTTTGCCTGCATGGTCACATTTCCGGACATCAGACCATGAACGAGTTCCTTCAAATCATTCACATCTTTCTTCATATCGAAGAGCACTTGATACAATATTTCTCGTTCGCTGTTAAACATTTTATACTCGGAATTCTGTTGCTTTACCAACACAGGCAGTTTCTCTACCTGCGATTCCGGGAGGTATTGTTTCAATGTTTCGAGGCTTATAGTCCGTTCCTCTTCTATGACTGAAATTCGTTCGGTTAGATTCTTTAATTCGCGCACATTTCCCGGCCACCTGTATGAAATAAGCAATTGCTTTGCTTCATCACTCAATTTGATTGCCGGCATACGGTATTTTTCGGCACAGTCTCCTGCAAATTTTCTAAAAAGCAGGTAAATATCATCCGAACGTTCACGTAATGACGGGACAGTAATAGGGACAGTGCTCAATCGGTAAAATAAGTCTTCCCTAAACTTACCTTCACTTACTGCTTGGGTAAGATTCACATTAGTTGCCGCAACAATTCTTACGTTTGTTTTCTGAACTTTTGATGATCCTACTTTTATAAACTCGCCCGACTCCAATACTCGTAACAAACGAGCTTGTGTAGGAATGGGCAACTCACCTACTTCATCTAAGAATATTGTTCCACCATCGGCTACTTCAAAATAACCTTTTCTATCGGCTAAGGCCCCGGTAAAAGAACCTTTCTCATGCCCGAAAAGCTCTGAGTCTATCGTCCCCTCAGGAATAGCGCCACAGTTGACTGCAATATATTGGCCGTGTTTTCTGACACTATTCTGATGTATTATCTGAGGAAAACTCTCTTTACCTACACCACTCTCACCGGTTATCAAAACAGACAAATCGGTTGGAGCCACTTGTAATGCCACGTCGATAGCTCTATTCAATAATGGGCTATTACCAATGATCCCAAAACGTTGTTTTATTTGTTGTATGTCAATCTTCATTGTGATAACGAATCCTGTGATAAATTTGGTTTATATCACAAAATTACAAACTTAATTCATAATTCCACGTTTTCGGGACTAATCTATGATAAAGGTTTGTTTTTAGCCTTATAGGTAGAGTTAAAAAGGAAGGATGCTAATGCATCATCATCGCTATACTTTGAGATTTCTTCTGCTGATATTGGATTCCCGATATAAACATCCACTATTTTACCTCGTTTATTGAATGCTTCAGCCGGTATACGTAAAGTACGTATACGCCAATCAATCCTGCCTAACCAATAGAAAAAGCGACTATTACAGAAGTCAAAATAAACAGGATAAACCGGAACTTGAGCTTTTCTTATCAATTTTACCACGCTATGCGCCCATGACAAATCATAAATACCTTTTTTCTCTTTATTATAAAAAGATATAGCTCCTGCTGGAAAAAAGCCTACTGGGGCTCCATTCTTAAGTCTGTTAAATGACTCTCTTATGCCATTCACATTTTGCAAATTCGCTCCTTCTTTCTTAGTATCAGGCTTTACCGAGATAAAGTTACCACTCATAGCACCGATATTTTCTAGAATACCGTTAACCATAACTTTATAATCGGGGCGCAGAGATGCAAATATGTCTATCAAAATGATTCCATCAAGTGAGCCGATAGGATGGTTGGAAACAGTGATGAAAGCTCCTTCTGGCAATTCAGAAAGCAACTCTTTATTGTGAATGTTGTACTTTAAGTTGATTAGTGGATCTTTAAGAATTGCAGAGGTGAATGCTGATCCGCTAAAATGGCAATTCCGACTATGTACATCATTTACTTTATTTACACTAAACCATTTTAAAAATAACTTTCCTAAAAAACGCCCGACTGTAGTTCCGAAAAAAGGATTGAGTTTGTGTAAATCATTAACATCAACGACAGTCTTTTTCATAAGCAATTTATTTCATGAAATTTGCACACATCTTTTCATGCTTATCCATTACTAAAACGAGCACAATATTTAATACAATAATTTCAAATATGAAATAGGCCCAAACTTGACCGGTAAGCACAATTAGAAACATAACAAGAGTCCGACCGTTAAAGGTCAGCAAATCTATATAGGGCATTATTGCTTTACTTTGTGCACGAAAGGAAGTTCTGACTGATTCAGGAATATTATCACCGTACTCTTTAGCTAAATGAGATAACATCTTCTGCAAATTAGGTGTAAACTTAACCTGTAAATAAGTATACCCGATATAAAGTAAATAAAAGACTTTATTAATGCCGGGTTTCATTTCCTTATGCTTAGCCTTTACTTGTTCTAACGACTGAAACTCTGCACCTTTTTCTTTACTGATAAAGAATAAATGCAGCGTTTTATAGTAATCGGTAATATTCGCTTGTACCAAATGTGAAAGGCCAGATAAAACAGCTAAAGCAAAAAACCACGACGTACCATATATATCCATCAGGCGGTAAGCAAAACCTATATAGATTGATGCAAACCAAACATCTCCGGCTATACCATCTAATATACGCCCGATAGCAGATTTAATTCCAGTCATTCGAGCTAATTGTCCATCGACACAATCTAGGATATTAGCTAAAACCAACAGACATATACCTATAATAGAATAGACAATATTATTGACATAAAAGAAATACCCTACCACTCCACCAATAAAAATAGATATGATTGTCACCATATTAGGCGTTATCCCGGTATGGGTTAGCAGGCGTGCGATACGAAATCCTATGGGACGATAAAAAACCCGATCTACGATATTTTCTGTTTCAATCGACTTCAACGATGCTTCGTATTCTTTATTCAATTCTCCCATTATCTTTATTTATATAAATAACCTCCATCGACAACTACGATCTCGCCGTTAAAGTACTTGTTTTCAATTAACATAAGAAAAACTTCTGCAATTTCTTCCGGGGCAGAGAAACGCCCTACAGCTATTTTTGATTCAATGCTTTTACGCACTTCGGCCGGCTTCGTCTTTTGCCATTCTGTATCGACAAATCCCGGAGCCACAGCATTTACGCGAATGTCATAAGGCACTAAGAACTTCACCAGATTTTTAACCATTGAATGAACCGCACTCTTAGAAACGCCATAAACCAAAGAAACAGAATGAGGTTGAATACCCATCAAAGAGCCGGTAAAGACAACTGACCCACCCTTTGTCAACCGTTTTACAATCGATTGTAAAAGAAAAAACGGAAAATGAACATTGGCAAAGAATACTCGCTCCCAATCCGACAAGGTTATATCCTCAAACGAATCACGACATGTAATTCCAGCATTGAAAATAACAGCATCAAGCATTAAATTATGCTCGTTCAGAAAATCTGTTATACCTGAAATAGCATCAGCAGAGGTTGCATCAGCTTTCAAAAGAGAAACTTCTCCGGCAGTAATATGCCGAAGTTCTTCTACCGTCGCATGGGCAGCTTCCGTGTCTGAGGAATAAGTGAGAATTAAATCGTAGTTCTTATGCGCAAGTGCTGCAGCAACAGATTTACCAATCCCTTTTGTACCGCCTGTAATCAACGCAATCTTCTTCATAGTGCGCTTTTATTTCAACTTCACGTTAACCTTTTCAGGCTTAGCTTTTTGCTGTAATTGCAAGTTTGCTTCGTAAGAGTCGTGAATAGCTTTTTTAAGAGTTGATGAGGATACACCGGTTCCATATGGGAAATAAAAGACCTGAACGCCCAAATCCTTTAAATAATCATACTTGCCATACCAGTCATCACCGACTACAAAAGCGTCAATATTTAGTTTCTTAACGATTTCTGTATGATCTAACGAATGTTGCGGAATAACTATATCGGGGGTTTTCAAGGCTTCAATAATCTGGAGTCTTTCATTGAAAGGGATGATAGGGTTAGCCTTATAAGATGAGACCAGCTCGTCTGTACTTACGCCTACTATTAGTATATCAGCTAAACTCCGGGCATAGTTAATCATCCGTAAATGATTGTAATGAAACATATCGAACGTACCCGAAGTATACACAATCGTCTTGTTCTTAAACATACCAAATGTATCGTTTTAAATTATGACACAAACTTACACAAACTTTTCCTACTACAAAACTAAACTTATTCGTCTTTCGTCAAATCCAGCTTCTCATTATCACCGCCTTTATCGAAATATTGCTTACGAAGCGGATTAACTGTTGCCTCTTTGTAGAATTTACGGCTCCTATATACATCAAGAGCTACATACAAAGCCTGACGGAAAGAATCTTCTGAAGCTAAGTTTTTCCCGGCGATATTATAAGCTGTACCATGGGCCGGTGAGGTACGAATAATAGGTAGTCCTGCCGTGTAATTAACACCTTCCTTCATGGCAAGAACTTTAAACGGTGCTAAACCTTGATCGTGGTACATTGCTAACACACCATCAAACTCTTCATGCATAGAGGCTCCGAAAAAGCCATCCGATGGATAAGGTCCAAAAGACATCACTCCTTGCTTCTCGGCCTCTTCCATAGCAGGTATAATTATTGTCTCTTCTTCTTTTCCAAGCAAACCGTTATCTCCGGCATGTGGATTCAGAGACAAGACTGCTATTCGAGGTTTGATAATTCCAAAATCCTGTTTCAAGGATTTATTAAACACCAAAAGCTTCTCTATAATGGCTTCTTTCGTCACATGAGACACAACATCAGATAAAGCGATATGACCGGTTACAAGTGCAACCCTTAGCTCATCCTTCATTAAAATCATCAACGCTTTATTCTCATTGTTTCCAAAGCACTCTTCTAGGTATTCTGTATGTCCCGGGAATGAAAAGTTTGAATTCTGAATATTGTTCTTATTAATAGGGGCTGTGACCAAAACATCAATCAGTCCTTTTTTTAAATCATTCACAGCGGCTTCTAATGCCTGATATGCCGCTAATCCGGCAACTTCCGTTGGTTGCGAAAACTCAACTTTCGATTCTTCATCAACACAGTTGATAATATTCACTCGGTTTTCTCCAGCTTCATCTGCCTTTGAGATAACACTCATATTCACTGGGGCTATTTCTAAGGCCTTCCGGTGATATGCAGCAATCTTAGAAGAACCATAGATGATAGGTGTACATAATTCGGTTATACGATTATCTGAAAATGTCTTTAAAATGACTTCATAACCGATTCCATTGATATCACCATGCGTAATCCCAACTTTGATTAACTTATTCTCCATCTGATTGACTATTTAACTCCTCTTTGCTTTTAGATGACAATGATTCTGAAACCGGAATACCAACTTCATCTGACATTCGTAAGCTATAAATACAAGCTTCTCCTCGTCTGATTAAATTCCGTTTTTCCATTTCCGGAGCAAAGACAAATGTTTCCACTACTATTATTCTATTATTCTTTTCATCTACACGTGTAAGGCTCACAAACGGCCCCCCCATCATATCACCTACAGTTTTCCATAGACCTCTCATCACACCGCCATATTTCCCGAGGTGTGATATAGGCGTATAATCAACTCCAAATCGCACCTCTGTGGCAAGATATGAATTAGGGAAACTACCCGGTAAATTTTCTCTTAAAACTGAATCACGTTTACTAACCAGATAATTAACAGTAAAAGTTTCAGGGTCTACATAAGGAAAAGAATAGACTACAAAGTCTATGCGACCAGTTTTTGCATTGTTCGATGTCCAGAAAAAGTCTGTTGTATCTTTATAATAAGTCATCTCTGCTGGAACGCGCAAGCTAATGTCAAATTTCGACTTCACTTTCTCCATCACAATGTTACTATAAGTCTTTTCAAGTGTATTCAACACTCTGCTCATTTCAGCCTTTGTGAAGTAATCAACCAAAACGCCCTTTCTCTCTTTCAGATAATTGACAACCGAAGCCTGATCAGGCGCATTCATGGTCAGCACAACTTGATTTTGTGCCCACTGATTAATATCATGCTTTAATGAGACTTTTGTATATGATTTTGGATCAATATTGACTATAAATATATTTTTAGTATAGCGCAACATTCCATCAAACACATCAGGAGTGACTGTATTTACTTTTAGCGCAGCTTCGGGCTGAGGTAGTCCGGGGATATCCGAATCTAATTCTGCCAGTAATGCTTCACCGGCTTCACCTTGCTTTACGTTTAAATCCATTACAACTAACACCTCATATGCCCATCCTGTAGCCTGAGGCAATACAAAACTGGATGTACATGCACTGAATGCAAAAAGCACAAATAATAGACTCAATACATTTAGACGTGTTTTCATATTTTACTCGATTTATATTTTTACAAATATAAGTTTTTAAATCAACACTCCTTTAATTTACTTTTGATTTTGCGCTTGATAGCATTCCGCATGCAGCAAAAATATCTTCCCCTCTCGATGCCCTTATCGTGCATACCATCCCTTTTGCATTCAGCATATCTCTAAATCGCTCCATGATTGTCATATCCGGACTATTCAAATTCACATTGGGAATAGCATGGAAACGTATAAGATTGATTCTACAAGGTATATCTCTCAATAGAGCGGCTAATGCATTTGCATGACGAGGCGAATCGTTTAGATCCTTAAATACAATATACTCAAACGAGACTCTACGTTGATGGGCAAAATCATACGTTCTTATCAAGTCAACCACCTGATGAGATGGATAAGCTCCTTCAACAGGCATTATTGTTAATCGTTCATCAGGGAAAGGTGAATGCAGACTTACAGCCAGATGGCAATCGCTCTCTTCAAGAAAACGTTTCAAGCCTTTAGTTATGCCTATTGTTGAAACGGTTATACGTTTCGGGCTCCACCCATAACCATATGATGAAGTTAAAATCTCTAATACCTTAAATAATTCGTTCACATTATCCAAAGGTTCACCCATTCCCATAAAGACCAGATTTGTTAACGTATCAGCTTCAGGAATTGAACGAATCTGGTTCATGATCTCATTTGCGGTAAGATTAGCTGTAAAGCCTTGTTTGCCGGTCATACAAAACAAACAATTCATTTTACACCCTACCTGAGATGAAACACAAAGCGTGGCACGATCTTCGGTGGGTATATATACCGTCTCTATGGTTTTTGCCTTATTTACAACGAAAAGATACTTGATAGTTCCGTCTATTGACTTTTGAGCATGTATCGGAGCACTAGCTCCTACCTCGAATGACTCTTCCAATTTATTCCTGTTTGCCAAAGAGATGTTTGTCATCTCTGAAATAGAAGAAATTTTCTTTTTATATAGCCATTCTGAAAGTTGCGTTGCAGTATAAGATGGCATACCCAATTCTGAAACTACTGTCTTCAGTTCATCCAGGGTCATGCCTAATAATTTTCGCTTTGTTTCCATATTAATCTAATTAATGACCTACAAAGATAAAAAAACTGCCACACATTCTTGTGCGGCAGTTTTTTATATCCTATTAAAACAATATTATCAATAGAAACGAATACGGTTGTCTACGATAGTAGCATTGTTAATCAATTCTTGAAGGCTCAAGTACCCTACTCTATAAGCAGATGATGACTCTAAGCTTGAAATAGTTGCTTTTTCATCGTATGGAGTTTCTGATTTCTCTCTATTGTATACTTTAAAAATGTATACGCCATTATTTCCTGCAACCGGAGCACTTAATTCTCCTACTTTAGCAGAAGCGATGTAAGCATTTAATTTAGGTTCAACACCAATAGTTGCGATACGCTGAGTACCAAAGTTTACGAATTTCACTGAATCAACTGTGCCACCCATAACTCCTGCATAAGCTTCTAATGAAGTCAAGTTCTTAGAAAGCAGGTCTTGAACGATTTGTTGACCCTTTTTCTCTCTGATAACTTCAGGTTTCAAAGTTGCAGAAGCTGCTTGCAAAGAGGTATATCCTTCTTTGATCTTTCCTTGCACAGCTGCTACGATGAACTTGTTGTCACATTCAAAGATTTCTGAAATATCACCTTTACCATGTTCAAATGCCCAACGAATAACTGGACGTGAGCTAGGAATAAATCCAATAGTTTGATCTTGTGCTGTTACCGTAACATTAGAAACAAGGCTATAACCAGCTTCTTTTGCAGCATCATCCAATTTATCCATATCGTTGTTTTTTGAAACAAACTGATTCAAATCATTGTAGATATTGCTATATGTTTTTGAACTTGGAGTAACAGTCATAGCAACATTGGCCACTTTATATTTTGGCACATTTGCAGTTCTTTCGGTTACCTTCACAAGATGTGTTCCATACATAGATTTAACAACAACTACTTCATTCAATGCAGCTGAGAAGATTGCATTTTTAAATTCTTCATTTAAACCGTTCAATGCAGTAATTTCAGTAAACCATCCTAATTCACCACCTAGTTCGGCTGTTTGATCAACTGAGAATTGTTGAGCAAGTTGTGCAAAGTCAGCACCACCTTTCAATACATTCTTCAAACTATCAGCACGCGCTGCAATAACTGCATCAGTAGCTCCGGCAAGCATAATATGGCTAACCTTTACAGAGTCTGGAGCAACAGTTTTAGCAACCAGTTTCATCAAACGGTGTGTGTCGTTTTGGAACGAAGGAACTGAAACACTTCCTACTTCCGATGTAGTTACAAAAAGTTTTGCTTCTGCGTCTAACATTGCTTCGCTTAAATAAACATCCACATAAGGAGTTTCTGAAGCGTCATTAACAACGTCGGCAACATTTTCAGCAGCGATAAGGTCTTCACGAACCTTTTCAATCTCTGCTTTTACTTTATCGTAATCTTCTTGACTTGGAACGATATCAACAGTAACGTATTTAATCATACGTCCTTCACGTTGCTTAAATTGTTCCTTACGTTGTTCGTACAACTTTTTGATTTCGCTATCAGACACTGAGATTGTTGAATCAGGGATAGACGAGTAAGGTTGCATAGCATAAACGATATCAGAATTTTCTACTGTAGAAGCATAAGCATCTTGAGCATCCAATACGTTTGCAGAGATAGCCTTGCTAAGCAATGTGCTATACTTACCTGTTAAGGTTTGATCTTTAAGGTTCTTTTCCCAGAACAACCAAAAGCTTCTTGCTTGCAATAATTGTGCCTGTTGGTCTGCCGGATAAGCAGCGATATTTTCATCGTTGACTACTTTCAAGAAGTTCAACAAAGCTGCCTTATCGAATGAACCAGTTTCCGGATTGCGGAACATAGGCATTTGTTGTATCATTGGAGAAATATTCTCTCCTTGGATAACATCAAACAACTCTTCTGAAGTAACTCTCAATCCCAAATCAGAAGTAGCCTCACCCAAAACGACTTCCTGCACTATAGATTCGAAAACAGACTGACGAATCTGTGTCATAAGTTCTTCAGAAACGTTATTTGTTCCTGATTGCATCTTATATACTTCAGCCATTTCGTCTACACGCGCCTGATAATCATGAATACTGATTACTTCTCCGTTAATTTCAGCAATTTTTTCTTGTGATTGTCTAAAAAAAGTTGAGCCGGAATTTAAGAAGTCTCCAATAATGAAGGCGAACAAAGCCACCCCAACAACACCAACCAAAAGTCCAGCTTTGTTTCTAATTTTTTCAAGCGTAGCCATTAAATTATATGTTTTTTAAAATTTATACTCTCAATTTTAAGGTCACGAAGATACAAAAAAAAGGATTTGTTATATCTTTTATATTGTTTTTTTTAGTTTCGGTTCTCTTCTATAGGCAAAACAGCGGACGAGTCATTTGAATGATTAGCGGTTGTATCACTTGGTGTGTCTTTCACGTGTAATGTTGCCTGCGAATTAAACACATTATATTTTGTCATATTCATATTCGACTCAAATCCTATACCAGTAAAAATCTTGTCTTTCTCTTCAACGCGGATAAATTTATCAGAATAAACACGATCTGCTTTCTGATCAAAAAAAAGCAGATCAGTATTAAACTTATCGCCATTTTGGTTCATCACTTCCACGTTTCCTTTCAGTTCCCAAAGATCTTTTTTCACATAGCGATAGATGGTATCGGCTTCGATACTCATATCCTTATTAAATAAAGAGTCAAATCGTTCCATATGTGCCCCTTTAGGAAAACACCAGTAAGGTTCTTCTGCTTTATCATAGATGTACCATTCCTTAGCAGTCATTTTATATCTGATAACTCCAGAGTCAGAAATCAATTCTATCACATCTGTAGCCTTCATGGTATAGGTTGTTTCCGGATCGAAAGCGACTTCTACAATATCTGTTTTTTCTTTACCGCATGAAGCAAATAATAAAACAAGCATAACAACTATACTGAAAATAGTTGTTATGCTCATATTATGATTCGTTTTACTAAGAAAACGCATTATCATGAATCTTAATTATCTTACAACTGTACGTTCGCCTATCCAACCGCCGATTGTTATCGTTTTTCCTTTTTCGATATCAGGATGCATAAACACATCTTCAGTTGATGGGAAGTGAGCACGGTAAGCAGCAATTTGTGAAGCAGCTTCTTCAGCACAAGAAGGATCTACTTGTCTTGCTTTCTCAAATTTATCAACAGCTGCATAGTAAACTGTTTTTCTCAACACAGGGTCATTAGGATAAACAGAGCTTGCTGTAGCTGCATACATTCTACCAATTAGCATATAAGCATTTCCATAATTAGGATTCAACTCTAATGCTTTTAAACAGTATTGTCTTGCTTTTGAATAGCCGTTTTGTTCTGAAGTCAACAATGCAAGCGTATAGAAAATATCTGCTTTAGATTGTGGATCTGTTTCTAATTCAGCAGCTTCTTCAAAGAAGCTAATTGCTGTTGAATAATCTTTTTTCTTAACAGCTTGTTTACCTAAACCTACTGCAGACTCAGCTGTTGGTTCAATTGCATGTGCATAACCAGAGGCTGCAAAATAAGCTTCAATCTCTTGACAACGAACTCTACGTAATAAAGAGATTGTTTCCTTCAAGAAGTTCAAGTCTGTTTTATTTTGTTCAACCTTGTCAGCATAAAGTGTTTGCAACAAGTCGCAATCTGCAGCACCACTACCAGCAAAACTCTGATCTACACTACTTTTAAATGTTGTCAATGCTGTAACTTCTTTCTCATTATTAGCTGCTTTTGCTTCTGCTAATTGTGAATCCAGAATAGCTGATGCTTTCAAATAGTTGTCAACGAATTCTCCTTTCTTATTATCTGGATCAGCAATCAATCGTTGATGTGAAGCAAACATGAATAGGTTAACAGCCAAAGCCTCTGTTTTCATACCAAATTCATCAACTACTTCTTTCAACCAATCATAAAGCATATTGTAATCAGCTTTTTCTCCAGCTATGCGGATATAATCTTGTGCTTTACGAGATACAATCCAATCCTTGCCATAACGAGGATCATTGCCAAAATACTTAATACGCTGATCGTATACAGCCATTAAATTATTCAACAGTTCTGCTCTCTTAGCTGGGTCTTGTTCATTTTGAATTTGCCAGTCAACAATACGTACACCGTACAGATAAATATCCTTTGTTGCAGCAGGACATTCTTCGTAAACGATTTTCCAGAACTCATAGGCATCTTTGTAATTTCCTGCCTTAGCGTAAGGCGTAAACAAACTGATATTTGTTATACACCGTATACTATCTTCACCAGAGCCGAATTGCGTGCCATTATCGACCCCTTTCTGAGCAAATGCACCGGATAATGTCAGAAACAGTCCAGTTGCCAATAATACTACTTTCGTTTTCATATCTAATATTATGTTTTAATTTTTATTTAAGCTTAAACTTAAAGAACCACTGTTCGTTAAACGTATAGTTTAGAGTAACTCTAAAGTATTGTTCTTCGACCATAGAACTAACCTGAGGTTTAATTCTTGAATATTGAAATGACAAATTCAAGAATGAACGGTTGTCTACTAACGGCAATCCAAAGCCAACACTTGCACCATAATCTTTATAGCCGGCCTTTGAAACATTTGCATCAATTGTATTTACTTGTTGATACGAATTTCCATAATGAACACCAGCCCGGTATCTTATCCGTTTAAAAAACGAGCGTTCCATAAAACCTGGAATATACTCAACACCTCCGGCAACACGATATCTGTTTTCAAACAGATCCTTACTATCTGCAAAATATGCTTTTCCCCATTCTTCGTATAAAACATCCAGACCTACAGTAAGTTTGTTTTGATTCACATATGATAAGCCAAATCCATAAGAGCCAGGCAAATCGAAAGCCAACGTACTCAACGTATCAGTTGTCACAATACTTGTTGAAGAATTTGCATCCCCTTCCAATGTAGAATTGTAAACCGTTGTATTCAATTTTTTTATTGGAGAATAGGTTAAACCCACAACCACTTGTTCGGTTTTACTGAATGGGTGTGAATATTGCAAACCAAAATCCATCTTCAAATCTCTAACACGAATATCCTGTCTCTTCTCAATAGGCATAGCCGTAGCGGATCCAGGAAATGTAAGCTTACTGCTATGAGTAACTGTTCCAAAAAGATAACCGGCATTCAAACCGACTGAAAGACGCTTCTTCCATATATCCATAGACAATCCTGCATAGATATCGTTTAATCCGCCTGTACCTTTAAAAGTGTTAAGAGCGGTTTCTGTAGCTATTGTTTCTACATGATTGAAGTCATATCCAACATAAGAATAAGGCAAAACACCGGCGCTCATCGCCAGTCTCTTTGTTATCGGGAATTGAATAGCAATGTACTCCACATTACCATTCTTATTTGTTTGTTTGTTTGTCCCGTCATTATACCATGACATCTGTCCGGATATCCCAAAATCAAAGAGAAATGTCATCGTATCAATGGCACTATAGGACGCCGGGTTCATCGGGTTTATTTGTTTTGAGGATCTAAGCCCAACACCAATTCCTCCCATTGCTCTACCTGCAGCAAAGGACCTATCTGCTAGTTCACCATAACCATAACGGGTATAAGGAGAACTTGTGTTATTCTGAGCCAACAAGGCTACTTGAGTAAGCACAAAGCAGGTTAATATAAATACCTTATTAATTTTCAACATTATACTCTAAGATTCTATTTAATCCTGTCAACACTAAATTAATGTCTGCAAAGATGGAATTTTTTAAGCGTCTTTCAAAATAAATCGAATGACCTCCTGTTAAAAAAACCAAAAGGGAAAGCGATTTCTTGCAACACGTCTCTATGTAACCATCCATCTCAAATAGTATACCATTAATTACGCCTGCCTGAATTGCACTTTCTGTATCAAACCCCATAAAAGGAACTTCTTCAGTTTCTTGAACCAAAGGCAACCTCTGAGTGTAATGATTCAAGGCTTTAAAGCGAGTGGTCATCCCTGGTGAAATATTACCTCCCAGATAAGTGCCCGTAGCATCTATCAGATCATAAGTAATTGCTGTACCGGCATCAATAACGAGAATATCACGTCCGGGTTTCAGATAATTAGCTCCTACAACAGCCGCTATCCTATCCTTGCCTAAAGTCGATGGAGTCTTATATTCTATTTTAATAGGCAACGAAACCGTTTCATCCAGAAAAATAAAATAAGCAAGACGCGATTCAAGGAAACGGGTCAATTCTTCATCCACTTGAACAACTGTAGACAATATGCCTTGGGTTAGTTCATATTTATCAAATAGCGGGAGCAAGTCTTGTATAACTAAATGCTTAAATTGGAAGTATTCCAACAGCATACCTTTATCGTATACGGCAACTTTTGTGGACGAATTTCCTTGTTCAACTATCAGGTTCACTTACGCTCTCATTAATTTCGGGTGCAAAGAAACAAAAAGTAAATGAATTACTTACTTATACTATCGTGAAAAAAACACCTGACTACACGGTAATTTTTCAGAAATATCGGGCAGATTTTCTTTTTTCATATATATAGAAAAACTTTTTCACATATATAGTAAAGTTTTTCTATATATATGGAAAAAGAAAAAGATAAGAATCTTTTTGAAAAAAGATTACGATGATAAAAAACTTTTGTAACGTAATTTAATAAATAACATTACATCATATTGCAATGCGAAGTGAACGAAATTCACTAACTTTGCCACTTCTTATTATAAAAATCGATACATCTATTTAAATATTACTAACGTGGCAGATACAAAGTACATCTTCGTTACAGGCGGTGTGGTTTCTTCCTTAGGGAAAGGAATTATTTCCGCATCCTTGGGTAAGCTACTACAGTCCAGAGGATATAAAGTTACGATCCAAAAGTTCGACCCTTATATCAATATTGATCCAGGGACGTTGAATCCTTATGAGCATGGCGAATGCTATGTAACAGTTGACGGCCATGAAGCTGATTTGGACTTAGGCCATTATGAACGTTTTTTAAATGTTCAAACTACTCGTGCAAACAATATCACGACAGGACGTATTTATCAAAGTGTAATTAACAAGGAACGTAAAGGAGATTATCTGGGTAAAACCGTACAGGTTATTCCTCATATCACCGACGAAATCAAAAGAAACGTCAAACTTTTGGGTTCTAAATACAAATTCGACTTTGTAATTACAGAAATCGGTGGCACGGTTGGTGATATTGAATCGTTACCTTTCATTGAAAGTGTACGTCAATTAAAATGGGAACTTGGCAAAAACTGCCTTTGCATCCACTTGACCTATGTTCCTTATATCGCTGCCGCGAAAGAATATAAGACAAAGCCTACACAACATTCAGTTAAACAACTTCAAGAGTTGGGAATCCAACCGGATGTACTGGTTTTACGTACGGAACACTTATTAAAGAAAGATCTTTTGCATAAGGTTGCCTTATTCTGCAATGTTGCAGAAGACGCCGTAGTTCAATCTGTGGACGTACCAACGATCTATGAAGTTCCTTTGATATTGCAAAAACAAAACATGGATGTTACCATCTTGAAAAAGATGGATCTTGAGGTTGGCCCTACCCCTGAACTTCCTCAATGGAAGGCATTCCTTGATAAAAAGAATGCAGCGAAAGAAAGCGTTAAGATTGGTTTGGTGGGCAAATATGTTGAATTGCAGGATGCCTATAAGTCAATTGATGAATCCTTACTACAGGCTGCAATATATAATGACCGGAAATTGGATTTGCATCTGATTCATTCTGAAAAAGTGAATGACGAAAATGCTGCTCAACTTCTTTCCGAAATGGATGGAATCTTGATAGCTCCGGGATTTGGTACGCGTGGAATCGAAGGTAAATTTGCTGCTATCAAATATGCACGTGAAAACAATAAGCCTTGCTTGGGTATCTGTTTGGGTATGCAATGTATGGTGATTGAGTTTGCACGCAACGTACTTGGATTAAAAGATGCCAATTCAACAGAAATGGAACCGAATACACCATACAAAGTAATCGACATGATGGAAGAGCAAAAGAATATCACCAACATGGGAGGTTCTATGCGTTTGGGTTCTTACGAATGTCAACTTAAGAAAGGATCGAAAGCGTTCCAGGCTTATAAGAAAGTACGTATTGAGGAAAGACACAGACATCGCTTTGAATTCAACAGCAGCTATAAGGCTCAGTTTGAAGAAGCAGGCATGATTTGCTCCGGTGAAAACCCAGAAACTAATTTGGTTGAAGTAGTAGAAATACCTCAATTAAACTGGTTTATCGGTGTGCAATTCCATCCGGAATACAGCAGTACTGTAGAAAACCCCAATCCTTTGTTTGTAAGCTTTGTAAAAGCAGCTATTGAGAATAAATAAAAATCAGATAAATGGACAAAAACACAATTACCGGATTTGTATTGATAGGAATCTTACTATTTGCGTTTAGTTGGTTCAACCAGCCTTCAACCGAACAAATAGAAGCACAACGCAGATATCAGGATTCGATAGCGAAGTTAGAACAACAGCAACAACTTTTAGAACAAAAAGAGGCAGTAAACACTACATTGCCTACAGATATAATAGGATTACCGGATTCTTTACGTACTATTCAGCTTCAACAAGCTTTCGGTGGTTTTGCCGAAGCCATGACTGGGGTTGATGAAACCATCGCATTGGAAAACGAACTCTTAGAAGTTAAGTTTAACACAAAAGGTGGTCATTTGACATATGCCCGTTTGAAAGAATATGTAACTTACGACTCTCTTCCTTTGGTTCTATTCGATGAGGAACAAACAAAGTTTAATCTAACCCTTATCACTGCTACAAATAAGGTACTCAATTCATCAGATCTTTATTTCACTCCAATAAAGAGTGACAATAACAGCCTGACCATGAGGTTAAATGCTGGTGAAGGAGCTTATCTAGACTTCATTTATACCCTTCCGGCTAATGAATATAGAATGAGCTTTACCATTCAGGGAACCGGACTGAACGGAGTTTTGGCTCCTACAACAACCTCCTTAGAATTGAATTGGGAACAAAAAGCTCGTCAGCTTGAAAAAGGGCGTAAATATGAAGATCGTTATACGGCTTTATATTATAAGTTTATGTCTGGCGATGTGGACAATTTGAGTGAATCGGGTAATGATGAAGAGAATATTCCTGAAAGTCTGAAATGGATTGCCTATAAGAATAAATTCTTCTCAACAGCACTTATTTCCGAAAAAGGATTCCAATCGACCAAACTCGACTCGAAAGTTTTGACAGATGAAGGGATATTGATGAGTTTCAAATCGACTACAAGCATACCTTTCGACTTACAAGGAAAGACGCCTACAGCTTTACAATACTTTATTGGTCCTAACCAATATAGTTTGTTAAATGCGTATGACAAAGGATTAGCATCAGATCAACAATTGGACTTGGAGCGCCTTGTGCCACTGGGAGCAAGCATCTTTCGCGTAATCAACAAATACTTTATTATACCTGTATTTGATTTCCTAGGCAATCATATTAGCAGCTATGGATTGATTATACTTCTTTTGACTATTATCGTCAAATTAATTCTCTTACCATTGACTTATAAATCATACATGTCATCAGCTAAGATGCGAGTACTGCGTCCTCAGGTAGAAGAGATTAATGCAAAATTCCCTGGACAAGAAAAAGCCATGGAGCGTCAGAGAGCGACAATGGAGCTTTATAGCCGTGCAGGTGCAAGCCCAATGAGTGGATGTATCCCAATGCTGCTACAGATGCCTATTTTGATTGCCCTTTTCATGTTTTTCCCTTCGGCAATCGAATTGCGCCAACAAAGCTTTTTATGGGCAAGTGACTTGTCAACCTACGATGCTATCGTTAGTTGGAATACTCAAATTCCATTGATCTCGACTTACTTCGGCAATCATATCAGTTTGTTCTGTTTGTTAATGGTTATTGTCAACTTGACATATACAAAATTCAATATGGAATTAAGTAATACCGGACAGCAACAAATGCCAGGTATGAAAGTGATGATGTATATGATGCCTCTCATGCTGTTGGTTTTCTTCAACCAATATGCATCAGGTTTGAACTACTATTACTTCATCTCAACCCTATTTACGGTTGGTCAGACTTTATTGTTCCGCTATACAATTAACGAAGAAAAGTTGTTAGCTAAGCTTGAAGAAAACAAGAAGAAGCCTATGAAAAAATCCGGATTTATGAAGCGCTTAGAAGAAGCTCAAAAGGCGCAAGAAGAACAATTACGCAGACAAAAAGAACAACGTAAAAACCGATAATTATACATCCGGAAGTTGTACTAACAAACAAGAAAAGGGAGGAACAATGTTTCTCCCTTTTCTTGTTTGTATTCATTGATAATAAAAGGCTTCAAAATAGCAAAATAACACAACGCTATGTAATGTTTCCTTGTTTTGGTTAACAAATGATACCCCAAGTTGAGGAATCAAGATTGTTTGTAGCAAACGGAAACAAATCCCCCCCTTATACTTTACATTATCTATCCCGCTAATAGTAAGGCAAAACATACATTTGTTACAGTTTAATTTGTTAGCACTTAATTTTCAATTTATGTGTTGACCTTAAAAATCTAATTAGAATATTCTATTTATTCAACTTAAATCAATTCTTTATGAAAGAAAAATGCCGTACATTTTCTTTGTACAAGCTATCCCGTAGCTTTGTTCAAATGGTAATTGTTGCATCTTTTCTGCTTGCAAGCAGTGTAACTGCCTTTGCGCAAACAGGAATGAAAGTGAAAGGAGTGGTTACCTCAGGATCAGATGGATTTCCATTGATTGGGGTTAACGTAGTACAAAAAGGAACCACAAATGGAACTGTAACAGATTTAGACGGGAACTATGAGTTAACGGTAACCGCTAATGCCGAATTAGAGTTTTCGTATATCGGCTTTTTAAATCAAACAGTTCGTGTTACTGCCGGTCAAACCACTTACAATGTTATTATGAAAGAAGACTCCCAGTCTTTGGAAGAAGTAGTAGTAGTTGGTTACGGTGTTCAGAAAAAGAAACTTTTAACAGGAGCTACTGTTCAGGTGAGCGGTGACAATCTGCAAAAGTTAAGTACCACTAATGCCCTATCGGCACTTCAAAGCCAAACTCCAGGTGTTAACATTACCCAAAGTTCAGGACAACCAGGCGAAGGTTTCAAAGTAAACATTCGTGGATTAGGTACAGTAGGTAACGCTTCACCATTATACGTAATCGATGGTGTGGCTGGAGGAGACATCAACAACCTGAACCCTTCAGACATCGAATCGATCGACGTATTAAAAGATGCTGCTTCGGCTGCTATCTACGGTGCGCGTGCTGCTAACGGTGTAATCCTTGTTACAACAAAACAGGGTAAAGCCGGAAAAACTTCATTAGCTTATGATGCGTTCTATGGTTTCCAATATCTGGCTAAAAGAGCAGATATGCTACATGCTAAAGAATACATGACTATTGTTGATGAAATTCGTTTTAATGAAGCAAACCCATTATATGATTGGGAAAACTTGCTACCACAGAACATTTACACCTCAGTAATGAATGGTACGTGGAAAGGTACGGACTGGATGAACGAAGCATACAACGAAGCAGCTCCGACACAAAACCACGCTATCAACCTAACCGGAGGTAATGACCTTTCTAAATTCTCTATTGGGGTTTCTTATACCGGACAAGAAGGTATCTTAGGAAAACCGGTTCAATCTGACTACGAACGTTATACAGGTCGTATCAATTCTGATCATGTTTTACTAAAAGGTAATGGATTCGACATTATCAAAATCGGAGAAACATTGAACTTCAATTACAACAACAAGTCAGGTATCGCTATCGGTAATATATACTGGAACTCTGTACACGATTTATTGATAGGTAACCCTCTTTTACCAGCTTATAATGCTGATGGATCATACTATGATTATGACAGCAAAATAGCTGATGGTTGGAACTTTGACGGTAACACAGGCAACCCTCTTGCCAACATGGCTCTTTCAACAAGAGGTTTGAACAGATCAGACAGCTACGGTCTGCAAAGTAGTGCTTATCTGGAAGTACAACCTATCAAAAACTTAGTTTTAAGATCACAGTTTGGTTTCAAGTTCAGTGCTTCTCGTTATCGTGCATATGAAGGTATCAGACATCTGTCTAATAACATTAATGTAACGATGGATAATGTAGTTCAAAATGCAAGCTCTGGCCACAACTGGACATTGGATAATACCATCGCTTATAGCTTTGACATTGATCAGACTCATCATTTTGATGCTGTTGTTGGTCAATCTATGGAAAAATGGGGCTTTGGAGCTAACGTTGAAGCAACTGGTAACAATTCAATATTCCCGGGCTCTTTAGATTATGCTTGGATTGACAATACAAAACCCACAGAACTTTCCCAACGTAATGCATCAGGTAGCCCATGGGGCGAAGGAGCTATCGCTTCTTTCTTCGGACGTGTAAACTACAACTACATGGAGAAATACATGTTCTCCGCAATCTTAAGAGCTGACGGTTCATCTAACTTCGCAAGAGGTAATCGCTGGGGTTACTTCCCTTCATTGTCTGCTGGTTGGGTAATGACAAACGAAAGTTTCTTTGAAGACACAAAAGGATGGTTAGACTTTTTGAAGATCCGCGCAAGCTGGGGACAGAACGGTAATGCTGACATCTCCAACTTCCAATATTTGTCAACCATTGCTTTTGACACAAGTAACGGATACTACTTCTCTCCTGACAAGAAGACTCAAACAGTTGGTGGCTATGCTGATATTCTTGCAAACCCGGATGTGACTTGGGAAACATCAGAACAGTTAAATATTGGTTTCGACTCTCGTTTCTTGAACGGACGTTTAGGTTTAGTTTTCGATTGGTATAAAAAGAAAACAATCGACTGGTTGGTATCAGCTCCTATTCCTGCAGTTTGGGGATTGAACGCTCCTTATGTAAATGGTGGTGACGTTGAGAATAAAGGTGTTGAACTTTCATTAAATTGGAATGACAACATTGGTGATTTCAACTATGGAGCTACAGTAAACTTTGCTCACAATAAGAACGAAATAACTCGTATCGCAAACTCAGAAGGTATCATCCATGGACCAAGTGACGTATTAAGTCAGGGAACAACTGAAATGTACCGTGCAGAAGTAGGTTATCCAATTGGTTACTTCTATGGTTATAAAACGGCAGGTGTATTTCAGAACTGGGATCAGGTAAACAACACGAAAGCAAAATATGCAGGAGCTCAACCGGGTGACCTCATCTTTGTTGATACAAATAGAGACGGCGTTATCAGCGAAACTGACCGCACACAAATTGGTGATCCGAACCCGGATTATACATTAGGTTTGAATCTGAACTTCAGCTATAAAGGTTTTGACTTGAACATCACAGGTAATGGTCTATTCGGTCATCAGATTGCTAAGTCCTATCGTTCGTTTGCTGACTCTCCATTGCAAAACTATACAACTGAAATCTTTGGTCGCTGGACAGGAGAAGGTTCTTCAAACAAATTGCCACGTCTGACTTCAGGTAGTCACACAAACTGGCAGAATATTTCTGATATCTATATCGAAGATGCTGATTTCTTAAAGATTCAGAACGTAACGTTCGGTTATGACTTTAAGAAGTTGTTTCCAAAAATGCCATTAGGACAAGCTCGCCTTTATGTAACAGCACAAAACCTGTATACATTCACAGGCTATTCAGGTATGGATCCTGAAGTTGGCTATGGTGCTGATAGCTGGTCAAAAGGTATTGACTTAGGTTTCTACCCTGCTCCTAGAACTTATCTGATTGGTGTTAATCTAAAATTTTAATGAATAGAGTATGAAAAAATTAATATATTTATTAGCGACAGTATTCACCTTTGCTAGTTGTGAAAGTTTCCTGGATACAGAAAGCTATACAAAGAAGAATACAGGAAATTATCCTAAGACTGCTGATGACGCAATTCAGATGGTTACTGGTATTTATTCCACGTTGAATAAGCCTTTAGCGAATGTACAAAACACCTATCTCTATGCTGCTGAATTAGCATCAGACGACCGTTTCGGTGGTGGTGGTGAAAACGATAAAGACATGCAGGTGTTAGACCACTTGTTGTATACCAATATGGATCGTTTCAAAACTTTCTGGTCTGACCGCTATTCAGGCATCAGCCGTGCGAATATGGCATTGGCTAATCTGGATAAGGTAGAAGATGTAGAATTGCGCAACCAATTGATGGGAGAAGTATTGATACTTCGTGCTTTCTTCTACAATGAACTGGTGGAATTATTCGGTAATATACCTTTAATTACAAGTGTACCTTCAACCGTTGGTGAAGCTTCCGTATATCCTGCTCAAGCATCTCCTGAAGAAGTATATGGTATGATTGCTTCTGACTTGAAGAAAGCAATTGAAATCATGCCTTCAAAACCTTGGAAGGAAGTTATTTCCGGAACTGGTCACTTGACAAAATGGACAGCTGAAGCTTTATTGGCACGTGTATTCTTGTTCTACACCGGTTTCTATGGTAAAGACGCGCTTCCTCTAATGGCCGAAGATGGATCAATCTCAGGTTCTTTACCTAAGAGTGAAGTAATAGCAGGCTTGGAAGACTGTATCGCTAATAGCGGACACAGTTTGGTTAGCGACTTCCGTAGCTTATGGCCTTATTCTAACAAGTTGTCTAAGAAACATTATTCATTTGTAGCTGATGCTCCTGATTGGGTAAAAGACGGTGAAAATCCTGAACAAGTATTTACAATCAAATGCTCTCACTTGGCTGACTGGAGTACTACAATCGGTTATTCTAACCAATACATGCTTCACTTTGCTATCCGTAGCTCGGGGGCAACCGATCAGTACAAGAAAATATTCCCATTCGGACAAGGTTGGGGTGCAGGACCTGTGAACCCTAAATTATGGGATGAATGGAAAGCAGCTGAACCTAATGACATCCGTCGTGAAGCTTCTATCCTTGACGCATCACAAACAGAAGATTATGTATATGGTGCAGATAAGCAAATGGAAGAATCAGGATTCTGGCAAAAGAAGATCATCGCTACTACAGCTGTTAAGTCTTACAATAATGACGGTTCGATGAATGCTCTTTATAATAGCTTTACCTCATCTAAGGAATACTATGGTGATGGAGAAGATGATGACTTCCAATTAGGACATGAAGTAGACGTTAACATCATTCGTTTTGCAGATGTTCTGCTTATGCATTCAGAATTGACACAAACTGCTGATGGTATGAACCGTGTACGTGCAAGAGCCGGATTACCTGCTGTTAGCTATTCAGAACAAGCACTTCGCAATGAACGTCGTTGGGAGTTGGCCTTCGAAGGCACCAGATGGAGTGATATCAGAAGATGGGGTATTGCTGTGCAAGCCTTGACTAAACAGTTAGGCGCTCCTATTTGGAACCGTGGTGTTCCTACCACAATGAAGGATCAGGGTGCAGGATATGCTGCTCGTTATGAAGCTACAAAGGGCTTCATGCCAATCCCACAATCTGAAATCGACTTGTCTGATGGAGTATTAAAACAAAATCCAGGTTGGGATGCTTCTGCTGTGTTTGTAAGCTGGAACGAATAGTCATTGTCAAACTTAATTTAGAAAAGTAATATGAATAAAAAATTATTATATTCTGTAGTTGGTTTAGCCCTGTTCATTACAGCTTGCGAACCTGCTGAAGATAGGGATGTTCTTTCCGGAGCTGTGACAGCAGACCAAATTAACATTTCGGCCACTCCACAAATTGTCGATGGAAAGAATTCCAATTATATCGAATTAAATAGCGATGGTAACCCTGTTCTTTCGTCATGGGATTATGGAAGTGGCGTTACGACAGGTACCAAAACAGTTGTTCAGGTGGTTCTGAAAGGCGAAAACCAAATCAAATTCACTGGACGTAACCACGATGGTTCTCTTATTGAGAAAACATTAACCGTACAAGTTGACACATTGATCAACGTACCTGCCGAATGGGGTTATTTCTGTGGCTCAGGAGAAAAGACTTGGGTATGGGATGACACACAAGCCGATGAAGTAGTTTGGGGTAATGGTGGTTATAAAGGCAACACTTCTCCAGGATGGTGGAGAGTAGCTCTGAATGATATTGACGAACAGGCAAAAGGCGAAGGACGTGGTGCTCAAATGACATTCGCTATTTCCGGTTCAAAACTGACAATCACCAAATCTGATGGCTCATCACAAAGCGGTTCATTCACATTTGATATGAATGCGAAGACCATGGATGATGGTGGTGCTGTTTGGGGTAAAGGTAAGCTGAATACAAAAGTTGTTTCTGTATTATGTGGTATCGCTCCTAACGAAGGTGGTGGTCGTGTATATGAATACGATATTTTAAATCTCGACGATGAGAAAATGGCATTAGCCCGTCCTGAACCAGGAGCTGGTTCTTGGGGTACTGCTTGGTTCTGGATGTTCAGAGCAAAATAATTTGTTAAAAACAGACTACTAATAGGAAGGCGAATCGTTATTGGTTCGCCTTCTTTATCTCTAATTGTATATATTTGTATTATAAACTTAGCTTACAATGAATAAATTCCTGTTTGCATTATTCTCCTTCTTGTTTTTTTCCTGTCAGAACGGAAAAGAATCGTTTCTCATCACAGGTACTGTTCCTGACGGTAAATACGAAAATGAAATCGTTTATTTAGTCCCATTAGAAGGAGCAACCTTCGAGAATGTGGATTCAACATATATTAAAGACGGACGTTTTAGTTTTTCGGGAACTATCGACTCGTCGTCAATCCATATTATTCGCATGAAACCCATTTTACGTCTACTCGTAGAAGAACTATTAGTCATTGTCGAACCTGGTACGATTCAGGTCAGGTTAGATTCTATTAGTCAGGCCGGAGGTACTGTGCTAAATGACGCTTTGCAGGAATGGAAAGAGAAAAAACAAACGTACGATTTAAAAAAACACAACCTAATTGGACTAGCCAAACAGAGTAATAATGCGGATTTGACAGGTGAAATATTGAAAATTGATTCTGTTTTTTCTGAATATAATTATAGCTTTGTAAAAACTAACAAAGACAATATTGTAGGTGCCTTCGTTTTAAAAACAACCCGGTCAATATTTAAGCCTGAGCAAATAAGCGAATTAGAAGAACTTTAAATACACTTATAGTGATCAGACAAGAAAACGATATTTATTTTGGAGGCTTGACAAGAATAGTATTAGTACTGCTTATAGGCGTACTTTGTTTGTTATTCTTCTTGTTTATTTTGCCTTATGATTTACTCTATCAGGAACAAATGCAATTGTTCTTGCTCTCATCTGATTATTTCCTATCTTATTTCTCTAAGCCCGGATGGCTGGCCTGTTATATAGGTGATTTTATTACTCAGTTTTATTACTTTAAAGGATTAGGAGCTTTCATCATAACCGGAGTCCTTGGTATTGAATTTTTAATATCCCTTATCCTATTTGCACGCATTGGCAAACGAGAAAGCATTTTCTATGCTGTAATTCCGGTACTATATGAATGGTTTCTTCATTTAGACCCCAATTACCGTCTGTCTTCCTCTATCTCACTTATTCTGGCTCTTTTATTTTTCCTCTTATATACGTACTTCGACAAACAACGTTTGTCATGGATTATAAGCATACTGCTGATGCCCGTATTGTATATCTTTATTGGTAGTCATTTTATAACATTTGGACTGTTAGTCATCCTTTACGATATTCTCAACAAACGTTTTTCAGCTATTTTGAATTGGATTGTCATCCTTACCTGCTGCGTAGTAATTCCTCTACTTTTCCGCGAATATTATTTATTGACCAACCTACAAGCCTATCTTTATCCTGCCGATAAGTTTATCCAGCTTTTGCCGGTACTTCTATTCATCGGATTGTTTATAGGTTATAAACTTTCAATTCCAAAGCGATCTTTCAAATACAAAAACAGAGAGTCTATCATTTTATACATTTGTATTCTGGGTTTATTCACCGGACTGTTTGTACATCTTGACAGAGATAGAGAATATTTACTGGGACTAGACTGTGAATCCTATTTCGAAAACTGGGATAAAGTGGCCGCCAAAGCTGAAGCTTACGAATCACAAAACGAAACAGTAACCTATTTTGCCAATCTGGCTTGGACGAAACAAAACATACTACCGGATAAACTCTTATCTATATATCAACCGTTTACAAATGGGATGTTCGTTCCCGTTGGTCCGCAAAGTACACCACTACAGATATTATATAGCGGAGAAATATACTATCAACTTGGCGATATGAATATGGCTCAACATGCGACTATGCTGGCCATGATATTCTCGCCTCAAAACAGTAGTTCGCGACTCATCAAACGACTGGCTGAAATCAATCTGATTATTGGAGATACGGCTGTGGTAGACAAATACTTGCGTATGTTGGACAAAACGCTTTTCTATTCGGATTATGCATCGGATATGAGAAAGATTATGCAAGAAGGAGACAACAATCCCTGGTTGGCCGAGAAACGTGCCTATATTGCTCAATATGATATACTAAGGAGGGTAACCGATGCTGAAGCCTCCCTTACCATGCTGGTAAACAGCAATCCGACGAATAAGGCTGCACTGGATTATTTATTGTGTTATCATCTGTTGAACAAAAATATTCCTGCTTTTTTTGCAGCTTACAATAAATGGTATAAGGAGAAAGAATATCCATTACCTCGTCTCTATGCCGAAGGGTTGTTAATTGGCCTTACTCAACAAAAGGCGTCAGCGAAACAATTAGAAAGCTACAACATACCAAATGAGATAACTGTCGATTTTATGACTTATACCAAACGGTATGAGGAAGCAGCAGGTGAAGGTAGCGGATTGCAGGAGGAATATGGGAAATCCTATTGGTTTTATTATCATTACGCTCAAATGACGGACAAATGAAGAAGTTATTCATCTATATAACAGCAGTAGTTTGCATGCTTTCTGCCTGCGGACGTCCATCCGATATCGTCGAAACGGACAGCCTGCCTCCTATTTATCCTGATTATACCAATATTACCATTCCTGTTAATATTGCTCCGCTTAATTTTTTACTTAGAGACAGTATCACCAAGGCTGAAGTAGTCATTCAAGGGCAAAATTCTTCTTTTACCCTATACGAGGACAATAAAGTACAGTTTTCCATGAGCAAATGGAAGCACTTTATCGAATCAGAGATAGGAAATGATATTGTAGTTCAGGTAATTGCCAAGTCAAATAATAAATGGATAAAATATGCTCCATTCCATTGGACGGTCGTTCCTGATAAGATTGACCCGTACTTAAGCTACCGCCTGATAGAGCCCGGCTATGAGGTTTGGAATAAGATACAGCTGTGTGAAAGAGAGATTGAGACCTTCAAAGAACGAGTTATCGCTGATAATAATCTGACCGACGGGTCTTGTATGAACTGTCATATATATGGTAATCAAGATGGTGCGTTATCTATGTTTCATCTGCGTGGGCCAAACGGCGGAACCATTCTAAATAAAAACGGACAACTTAGAAAGATTGGGACAAAAGTCGACGGACAATTATCACCGGCCATTTATGGCAACTTCCATCCATCAGGAAAATATGCCGTCTTTTCGACCAATACGATTATTCCCGAATTTCATGCCTATAAAAATGAACGCTTGGAGGTATATGATACGGAATCCGATTTGATCGTCATTGACCTGGATGCAAACACGATTCAATCATCTCCACTTGTTTCCGGGAAAGAAAACCTGGAGACCTTCCCAGTATTCTCTGCAGATGGCAAGAAGATCTATTTCTGCTCAGCACCGACTATTACGCTTCCGGATAGTGTCCGAAGTCTTAAATACAACCTGTGTAGCATTTCTTTCGATAAACAGAGTGGCCGCTTCGGAACTGAAATTGATACCTTGTTCCATGCAGCTATAGATAATCAATCAGTTTGCCATCCCAAGACATCTCCTGATGGACGCTATATTTTATATACAGTGGCCGACTATGGAACCTTCCCTATTTGGCATCAGGAGACTGATTTGCAACTGATGGATTTGTATACCGGTCAAATCGATTCACTGCATATAGTGAATTCGGACAGATCGGACACTTATCATTCTTGGTCGTCAAACAGTAGATGGTTTGTATTTGCCAGCAAAAGAGACGATGGCTTGTACGGCAAACCTTATTTTGCTTATGTCGACCCACAAGGCAGGGTACATAAACCATTTATCCTGCCACAACAGGATCCAGCGAAGTACGATGACATGTTGAAATCATTCAATATCCCTGAGCTATCAAAGAGTCCTGTACCTTTTAATGCAATTGATATTGAACGAATATATCAGGATAGTCCAATAGAGACGGTTAGAACTCGCTAAATTAACACGTATTATGAAAAACTACTTAGAGAAAGCAAATCCATTGTTCTCTCTACTTTTTGGGACCCTAATTTTCGGATTTTACACTTTGTATTATCCCTATCATATCCATTATCAGGAACAGTTTCAGCTTTTCCTGAACACCTCCGAATACTTGGCAGAAAGAACGGCTAAACCTGGGGGACTGGCAGAATATTTGGCCGGTTTCTTGATTCAGTTTTTCTATTTCAGTTGGATGGGCGCATTGATCATCGCCTTGCTTTTAGTCCTGATTCAACGATTACTTTATAGGATATCCACTAATTTTTCAAGAAATCCTTCCCTCTACTTGCTCACATTTATTCCTTCTGTATTGTACTGGTCGCTATTGTGCAATGAAAACTACCTGCTTGGAGGAGTCGTTGGTTTTATTCTGGTTTTGATTCCTGTTGTGTTATATCAACGTATTAGCTCCCTACCCCTTCGTACCGTTTACTTCTTGATTATGATGCCCGCCTTGTTCTGGTTTACAGGCGGAATCGTAATCGTGTTTGCATCTCTTTGTCTAGCATGGGAATGGATTCAAAATGGGGGTTCACTAAAACAAAGAGCATTATTTACGCTGTTCATTGTCGCACTGACTATTTTACTTTTCATTTCTGTTGGCTTATTAGAGTTACACTATCCTGTAGCGCAATTGATAAGAGGCATCAATTATCATCGATACACCCAGTTTCAGACTACTCCGATATTCGCTATTGCCTTTTTTCTTTTACTTATCCCTTTACTATTCAAATGGCTGCCAACAACAAAAGGGGATCGAAGCTCTATCATCGTTACTACATTTATTTTAATTGCGATAGCTACAGGAGGAGGTTACTTTATCAAGCAAATGATTGATTGGGATAAAGAAGAAATTATGGCCTACGACTACCAGGTGCGGTGGCAAAATTGGGATAAGATTATAGAAATGGCAGATAAGAAAGCACCTACCACCTCTCTCTCCGTGTCTTGCCTAAATCTGGCTTTAGCCAAGAAAGGAATCTTGGGTGATCGTATGTTTCATTATTATCAAAATGGAACAGCCGGGTTATTACCTAATTTCACAAGAGATTTTACCATACCCTTCGTAGCCGGTGAAGTTTACTACCACTTAGGATTTGTGAATACGGCTCAACGATTTGCGTTCGAGGCTATGGAAGCAATACCTGATTATCAGAAAAGCGTACGTGCCATCAAACGATTGGCAGAAACGAATATCATTAACGGCAATTATGTTGTAGCTACTAAATACTTAAAATTGTTACGACAAACCACAATGTATAAATCATGGGCCAACCAAACCATATCCGATTTGCAGGATAAAAAGCGAATTGAGAACAAGGAAGAATGGGCTACCCTACGTAAATACAGGACAAAGGAGGATTTTCTTTTCAGTGAGCCCGAAAAGACATCGATGCTGGGCTTCTTACTTCAACAAGAACCTACTAACCGTCTGGCCTATGAGTACCTGTTAGCCTACTGCCTGCTTTCAAAGGATATCAAACATTTCTATAGTTATTACCCACTTGGTAATCAGATCCATTACACCACCATTCCGGTTCATTTTCAAGAAGCATTAATCTATGTCTGGGGCCTCTCCAATGAAGATCCGACATTGAACATACCGTTCCCTATTTCTGACAGTGTGAAAGCCAATGTACGCACGTATGGCAGCATTTATACGAGTCAGCAAAACCCGGAACCAATGCTCAGAAAACAATTCTCATCAACGTATTGGTATTACCTCCACTTTAGAAAACATAACAAAACAGTATATGAAGACCTATATGATGTATATGCTGACAATCCTGCTGTTGTCAGCCCAGGCGTGTAAGGAGACAATAGTCCCAACGGAAATAAAAGCGACTCCTCCGGTTCTATTCCCCGATTATACGGAAGTTACGATACCAGCCAATATCGCACCTCTTCACTTTACTGTCGATGCTGAGTTTGAGAAGATCGATGCATTGGTTGAAGGTAGTAATACTGGAACAATTCATGTACAAGAAAACGAATACATCAAGTTTACACTCAAAGAGTGGCATGATATCCTCAACAAGAATAAGGGAGGTCATCTGAAGATTACCATTTCTACCAAACAAGCAAATGGTTGGATACAGTACACACCTTTCAATATTTATATTAGCCCTGATCCAATTGATTACGCCTTAGCCTACCGTCTTATTGCACCGGGCTACGAGGTATATAGCAAAATGGGTATCTACCAGCGCAGCTTGAACGATTTCAAACAAACCCCTATAATCGAGAATACCTTATTGCCGGGTAGTTGCGTAAACTGTCATTCGTTTAATCAAAACGATCCTCAATTTATCAGTCTGCATATCCGTGGGGAATACGGCTCCACCTTGATATCGACCGATAAAGCACAGGATTTATTTACAACAAAGACTAAGGAAACAATCTCCAATTGTGTCTATCCTTATTGGCATCCAAGTGGTAGATATATTGCCTATTCAACCAACAAAACCCAACAAGGTTTCCATGAGATTAATGACAAACGAATAGAAGTGGTTGATCTTGCATCCGATGTTGTTGTGTACGACACAGAGAAAAATGAGCTCTTCAGCAGTTCCCTTCTGAAGTCTGATTCTATTTTCGAAACCTTCCCTGCTTTTTCACCCGATGGCAAAAGCCTTTACTTCTGTTCTGCCCCCATCAAACCCTTGCCTTCGGAATACGATCAGATAAAATACAGTCTTTGTCGAATTGATTTCAATCCGGAAACAGGGGGTTTTGGAACAGTAGTAGATACGTTGGTTTCAGCCTATCAGACCAATAAAAGTGTATCGTTTCCACGCCCTTCGTTCGATGGTCGTTATCTGATGTATACGTTGTCTGATTATGGCAACTTTTCAATCTGGCATACTGAGGCAGACCTATGCCTGATTGATTTACAAACGGGAATGCATCGTGCACTTGATGAGGTAAATAGTGACCAAGTGGAAAGCTATCATAATTGGAGCAGCAACTCACGTTGGTTCGTCTTCAGCAGTCGTCGTTTGGACGGACTCTACACACGTCCTTTCATCGCCTCTATCGATAAAAATGGGAATGTGGGCAAGCCCTTCCTCCTACCACAGCAAGACATCCATCATTATGACAATCTGCTCTATTCATTCAATATTCCGGAATTTATTACCGGACCGGTATCCATCGACGTTCGTGCAATTGAGAAACAAGCACGAAGCAAAGTCTTTAAACGATTTGAATACCGGTCAGGCAAAGAATAAAACCAAAGGTCTTTATTTATTAAAAAAATGCTTTTGGGCAAATCGGATATAGTTTTGCCAATCGATGTCAGTCACATCATGTACGCCGGGGCGAATATGATAACCGATATGGTTCATGATGGGTTGATTTATGGCAGGCATTTCTGTTGCCTCCAGCCCTTTAAGTCCATACAGTTCGTACACGGGACCAGCAAATACACCGCTCAAAAACTCACCTTTCGGATCTGCCCATCGGTCTTCCTCTGCGCTAGCGATATATACCGGACGGGGAGCGACCAAAGCAATCAGTTCATGCTGATCAAAAGGTAGTTTGTCTTCGTTGTCTGCATATTGATTGGCAGCTTTACACAGCCAATGAGGAAACGAATTAGTCATGATTTTTAAGGTTTCACCATATTTTCTTTTAGAGAGGGCAGCACCACCGCAGCCCGAATCGTTCGAAATCACGATGGCAAAGCGTTCATCTTGCACACCTGCCCAAAGACTAGCTTTCCCTTGTCTTGAATGCCCCATCAAGGCTACTTGATGTGCATTTACGCGTTCATCCTGTTCAAGGTAATCCATGATGCGACTATACCCCCAGGCCCATCCACCTAAGGCCTGCCATGTTTCGGGATTGTCCTTAGTCTTTTCATAGTCTGCAAACAGACATAACACACTTTCGTCTTTCAGCGTTTCCTTGTCCGGAAAGATATCATGATAGCACATCGTTGCTACAGCAAAACCGGCATCGATAATCATTTCGATGGGCCATCTGCTTTTTTGATAACCACGTGCCATGGTTGGATCAGTTGCCGGTTTAACATATTTCAAACCCGGAGATACCAAGATAAAATCATCCTCACTGACGGTCTGATTTCCTAAAAAGTTGTAAGAAAGAAATACGGGCACTTTACCCTTTACCGCATTGGGGGTATACATGAGAAGAATGGCCTCAATTTCCTTCCCGTTAGCCTGGAATAGGAAACGAATCTGTTTGCAGCTTGCTTTACCGTTGAGTGCATCCGCTTTCTCGTCAAGCAAAGTGTAACTGACTGGGATTTTTTCGTCTGGCGTACGTCCATACATCTGGTCCGAAAACAGTTGCAATATTTCCGGGCGACGCTGCGTTTCCCATTGCTGAACTGTAGTAACCTTAGCTCCATTATTTAAGGTAAGCGGATCGGGAAGCGTATACGCCGGGACTTTCGATTCATCGTAATTTTCGCCTCTTGATTGCGCTTGAACGAAAGCAACACAAAAGGCAAATGTGGTCAATAAAAGTAGTTTTTTCATATTAGTATGCTTCTAAAGGTTAACTATTTATGCTTGTTCATAAACGCTATCGCTTTTTGCATATCTTCCGGCGTATCAATGCCTATCGTTTCCTGATGGGTTATACCGACTTTGATACGATATCCATTCTCCAGCCAGCGGAGTTGTTCCAGACTCTCTGCCAATTCGAGCGATGACTGCGGAAGTTGAGTGATTTCCCGTAAGACGTCTGCCCGGTAGGCATATAATCCGATATGCTTATAATACGTGTGATTTTTCAGCCACTCTGTGTGTTCCTTTCCTCGCACGTAAGGGATAACCGAACGACTAAAATACATTGCTTCGCCGCGTTTGTTCAATACTACCTTAGGAGAGTTCGAATTAAACAATGTCGATTCAAAATCATCATCTGGAGAAAAAGGCTTAACCAAAGTAGCCAACTCAACGCTTTGATCTGTAAAACAAGATTTCAATGTCTCGATTTGCGAAGGATGGATAAAAGGTTCGTCGCCTTGAATATTCACAATTACCTCATACCCTGTTCCGGTTTTCACATAGGCCTCATAGCAACGATCCGTACCGCTTTTATGATCTGGCGAGGTCATCACCACCTGTCCACCAAACGCCTTTACCGCAGCTTCGATACGTTCGTCGTCGGTAGCTACATAAACTGCATCCAGTACCCCTTGCACCTGTTCGTACACACGTTGGATCATGGTCTTCCCATTCATATCAGCCAATGGCTTTCCCGGAAAACGCGTAGAAGCGTAACGAGCCGGAATGATTCCAATAAACCTTATATTCTCCATCTCTGTTATTCTGTTTGAAGTAAATATTTTATTAAATTGCTCCTGCCTAAATGCTTTTTACTCACCTCATACCCTATCCCAGAGGAGGTACAAAGGGCGATGCAAAGCATTGAATGGAGGGTGATATATTGCCAAAGTTAGCTATTTATTTTATTTTTGTCCGACTAATAATCTTCAATATGAAGAAGCATCCGATTGAATTACTGATTGAACAAGGTGAGCATCAGCAGCTTGATTTTAAATTTGAAGTTAGCGACAGCAAAAAGATAGCCAGAACACTAAGTGCTTTTGCGAACACAGACGGTGGCCGTCTTCTTATTGGGGTAAAAGACAATGGAGTGATTGCCGGTGTGCGTAGTGAAGAAGAGTACTACATGATTGAAGCCGCCTCACAGTTATACACCAAACCAGCCGTTGAATTTACTGCTCAGAAATGGGAAATTGGCGGTAAAACAGTTCTCGAAGTGTATATCCCGGCATCCAAATCGGGACCTCACATGGCTCCGGACAAACAGAATGAATACAAAGCCTATATCCGCGTACAAGATGAAAATATCCTAGCCAACGATGTGCTCATCTTGGCTTGGGAAAAGCAAAAGCGCGTAAAGGGCACGCTTCTTAAACTCACCAAGCCCGTTGAGCGGTTGTTCCATTATCTAGACGATCATCCGTATATCAACGCCAACCAGTTTTGTCGTATCGGACGCATCAATTACTATACGGCAAAGAATATTCTGAGCGATCTTCTTGCCATGAACAGTCTTCAATATGTGGTCATCGATAAACGAATCGCTTACAAACGGATTGCCTGAACGTAGACTTGAGCATTTTCAAAGCGAACGACTGTCACCCGTGTTCCTTTTTCGATGAAACCTTGAATAGATACTCCGTCATAGATTTCCCCATCGATCAGCACCTTTCCGGAAGGGCGCAAGACGGTTGCCGCGGTACCTTCTTTACCAATGAGTGAGGTTAGTACAGGAGTCGAAACGGCGTGTTCCAAATCAGTTTCCAAAGCAACCTTACGGAACAAACCTTTGCTTCCGATTCGGTCGGATAGCCAAATCATCGATACAAAACCTACACCCAGACCTACAAGCACGGTCAAAGAAGCTCTTCCAACCTCAGCACCACTTACATTTTCGAAATCAAAATTCGTATTGTTCAATAAGGCCATGGTCAATCCACCCACGATAAAAACGATTCCCGAAATACCGGCTACTCCAAAGCCGGGGATGACAAATATCTCGACCAGCATCAACAAAACACCTACAATAAACAGGATTATTTCCCAATTGGCAGCCAGCCCTTCGATATACAGAGGTGCAAAATAGAGTATTGCGGCCACAATAGAAGCTGCCGAAGGAAAGCCAATCCCTGGTGTTTGCATCTCAAAATAGATACCACCAATAATAATGATAATCAGTAGTGATTGGGCAATAGGATTCATCAGAAAGCCTCTCAGGTTATCTACCCACGAGGGCTCATAGCTTTTAATCTCATAGTTTTCGTACCCCATATGTTTCGTTATCACCTCGTCGACCGATTCGGCAACACCATCACAATAACCCCATTTCACAGCTTCTTCGGCCGTAAAGGTTAGTATCTTCCCGCTGTCGACTACTTCAGGAATTGACGTACGCTCGTCGACCATAGCTTCAGCAATCTTCGGATCGCGTTTCCATTTATAGATTGTATCGTTTCCCTGTATGATGGTATCCTTGCCGTGGGCCTCAGCCGTTGAGCGAATCATCGAACGCATATAGGACTGATATTTGTCGGGCATGGCTTGTCCGGTCTGATTAACCACCGTTGCCGCTCCGATATTGGCACCCTTTCTCATGTAGATATTTTTTGCCGCAATAGAAATAAGGGCTCCTGCCGAAGCTGCATTATTATCGATAAAAACGGAAACAGGTATCGGACTATACAAAATGGCCGTACGCATAGAGTCTGCCGCATCAACCAGTCCGCCATACGTATTCATGTGGATTAAAATGGCATCTGCACTTAACTCTTTTGCTTCAGAAAGGCCTTTAGATAAATATATTCGTGTTCTATTATCAATTTCATTTTTAATATCAATCTTGTAGATTAAAATTTTTTCTGAAGCCTTGCATTGAAGCGGGTTTATAGCCAAAATCAGTCCCAGAAGGCTTAAAAGGGTGGCTATTTGTATTTTATTCATACACAATATTTTATGCAATTATCGACAATTTATATCGCGAGATAGAATTTTTTTATTAGCTACAAACTGTAAATATTATTATTTACTGATTTTCAACATATTACAACATATAGATAAAACAAATGCTTCAGCACAATATTGTGACAGTAAAATTTGTTATACTCAAATCCATTTGCTAAGTTTGTGATACTAACAGTTTCGGTTTTAAACTTTTTGGATTTCAGAGTTAAACCATTTAACAAATTACGAATATGAATACGCGGCAATTTCAGAAAAAATTATTGGGCATGCAAGAAAACATGATGAATTTTGCATTGATGCTCACGGCGAATAAAGATGATGCGAAGGACCTTCTCCAAGATACTACTCTCAAAGTTTTAGATAATCAGGAAAAATTTGTTGACAATGTTAACTTCAAAGGATGGGTGTTAACTGTCATGCGAAACATATTTATCAATAATTATCATAAACTTGTTCGTACACAGACGATAGTTGACCAAAGTGTCGATTTATACAATCTTGATATCGTCAACGAATCAGGGTTCAATTCACCAGATGGGAGTTATCAGATTCAAGAAATTACTAAATCCATCAACGACTTGAATGATGATTTGAGAATACCTTTCTCTATGTTCCTCAGTGGATACAAATACAATGAAATAGCGGAAAAACTTAATGTTCCTTTAGGTACGGTAAAGAGCAGAATCTTCTTTGCCCGTCAGGAATTACAAAAATCATTAAAGAGTTTCCGCCCATAATATTCATAACAAGATGAATTTGTTTTACATTTTAAAAAGGCCTCAGGTTGTAAAACTTGAGGCTTTTTTGTGAACCTACCATTTCGTTTTAACTGCTTCTCGAGTTTCGAATTTCGAAATACACAATTCAAAAACCAGCCTCCTACCCTTTCAAAAACGTAGATTTCTCACAGCACCATCACTATGTCTTATAATGCTGATTATCTGCATATTAAACCATCCCTAACGTTTTAAAAAAAGATCGAGATGTTTTTTAAAAACGTTCGGGATGATTTTTTAAAACGTTCGAGACGTTTTTTCAGAAACACATATAGCTTTGTTTTTCAACGCTTAAACAGCAGTCCAATCTCATCGGGATGACTTTTCATTTTCAAAAATCGGAACGCACATATTTTTCCCAATCATCAGAGCATTGTTTTCACTGTAAATTCCTGTTGATTAAAACAGACTCTCGCCATTCCTTCAAACTTCCGGAAAGCCCATCCTGCAAAGCGTTCCAAATAAAGTGAACAACAAAATGTATCATCAAAAAAATGAAGGAACAGACTGAAAGAATATGGTAGGTAGATGTTTTTTGACTATTTTTGCAATAAAGACAATTAAGTGTATTAAATTAAGGGATGATCATGATGGTTAGAAAACTTGGCTTCGGAATGTTATTAATACTTACGCTTGCCTTCTTTGCCAAAGCGGATGTACAGAATGTCAATATATTAAACAATGTTCTTCTTATTAACGCAGCAAATAGGCCTCAAATGGCAGACAGCACGGTGGTTTTAACCGTTGACAGTACTGAACTGAATTTGATTGATGACTTAAGAACCGTTTTTGAAAAGCATAATGCACAATATAGCGCACCAAAAAAACTTGACGAAAAGTTACTTCGTTTCTTTAAAAAAGACGAATTGGAAATCTCAAATGAAGCATTATATTGGGCTCGATTAGTCAGAGAACCTGATCCAAACATCACTAATTATACTACGTTTAAAGACACCGTTATCGTAGATCCGATGTTTCTCCCCATTGTTTTTAAAGGGAAAAGATTCACAGACGAAGACTTGACTTTTTATTCTATGGATTTTACGGAACCTCAATATAAAAAGCCAAGCTTATATACCTCTGCACCAATCTTTACTGATTACAATCAAAAAAAGGAGAGCGCTTTGATGGCTATACGCTATGTTGAAGAAAATCACCCTTATTATATAAAATATTCGCAAAGGGATATGCCACAAGAGCTTGTCAAAACTACGGCAATCAAAAAGAATATCTACGAAAACTTACAGTTGCGTGTGGAAAGTGAAGCAGACTTCAGCGATGTGACACCTACTAAATTCATTCCGGAAAGACGCTACTGGAAATCCGGCTTTGAAAGCGTTGTTCAGTTTTCACAAAATTACGTTTCACCGAACTGGCATAAAGGGGGAAGTAGCAACCTCAACATCTTTACGAAAAATGTGCTAACGTATAACTATGCAAAAGATAAGTTGGCCGTTAACAACTTGATTGAATACAGAACCAGCATTTACACAGCACAAAAAGACACCATTCACAAATACAAAATAGGGGATGATGTATTACGTCTGTATAATGATATAGGTTACCAAGCATTCAACAAATGGAGTTACAACATGGTCACTGAAGTAAAAACTCAGGTATTTCAGAACTACAAAGAGAATACGTCACAAAAACAAGCTTCATTGCTGGCTCCTGTCACCGTTACATTTGGCTTCGGTATGAAATATGCCTTGAACAAGCAATTCAAGAGCAACCGGCATAAGAAACTCGTTCTGGATATCAACCTGGCACCTCTATCATATAAGTACATGTATAGTATCCTGAAAGATCCGAATGAAATCGATTTGGGCCGACATGGTTTTAAGCTGGATGAAGAGACGCAAGAATATAAAAATTCATTTGGTGAATTAGGTTCCAGTGTCAACACGCAATTGAAATTTACTTTCAACCGTAATGTCACTTGGGAGTCTCGCTTCAACTACTTTACCTCATACGAGAATGCCAAATTAGAGTTTGAAAACACTTTGGTTATGGCCATAAGCCGTTTCTTTTCAACGCGTATTAATCTTAACGTCCGCTTTGACGATTCGGCTAAGAAGAGTGAAGACTTTGACTCTTATTTCCAAATCAACGAATTGATCAGCTTTGGCTTTAACTACAAATGGTAAAAACCTATCGAATTGGCTAAAATAAACTTTATTAATCCCTGATATTATCCCAAATATTACTTACTTTTGCCGAGGTTTTGCAATGTGGAGTTTACAAATATGGCTAACACGATACATCATACCGGGATTATTGAACGTAAAGAAGCGGGCAAGGTTTATGTAAGGATTACTCAACAGTCAGCCTGTGCTGGTTGTCACGCTAAATCCATGTGTAATGCATCAGAAAGCAAAGACCACCTCATCGAAGTGGAAGGAGCATATGATTCTTTTCAGATTAATGAAGAGGTAGAGTTACTTGGACAAAGCTCTTTTGGTCTTCAAGCTGTAGGTTTCGCATTTGTATTACCTCTGCTGTTTTTATTTACAGTAATCGTATTTTGCTTAGAAATGAAACAAAGTGAAACGGTTAGCGCTCTTATAGGTCTAGCTGTTTTACCCCTATATTATAGTGTTTTATATTTTTTTAGAGATAAACTAAAAAAGAAGTTTGTCTTTGCCATGAAAAAACTAAATTGATTATACTATGATTTTAATCGCCATTATCTCGTTGGGAGGAATCGGTGCTGCCGGTGCTGCTCTTCTTTACGCGACATCCAAAAAATTTGAGGTTTATGAAGATCCGCGTATTTCGCAGGTTCAGGAAGCCCTACCCGGTGCAAACTGTGGAGGTTGTGGATTCCCTGGCTGTGCGGGATTTGCTACCGCCTGTGTAAAAGCAGACAACTTGGACAACCTGAATTGTCCAGTAGGTGGAGCCTCAGTGATGGAGAATGTTTCTACTATCTTAGGAAAAGAAGCGTCAAAAGCAGATCCGACGGTTGCAGTTGTACGTTGCAACGGTAACTGTGAAGCCAGACCAAGATTGAATCTTTACGACGGAGTGTCGAGCTGTGCAATTGCATCTGCCTTATATGGTGGAGAAACCGGATGTTCATTCGGCTGTTTGGGAATGGGTGATTGTGAAGTAGCTTGCGACTTCGATGCTATTCACATCAATCCGGAGACAAAACTTCCTGAAGTAATCGAAGACAAATGTACATCATGTGGAGCCTGCGTTAAAGCTTGTCCGAAAAACATTATCGAACTGAGAAAGAAAGGCCCAAAATCTCGCCGAATCTTTGTAAGTTGTGTAAATCAAGATAAAGGCGGCGTAGCTCGTAAAGCCTGTTCGAATGCCTGCATCGGTTGTAGCAAATGTGAGAAAGAGTGTGCCTTCGATGCCATCAAAATAGAAAACAACCTGGCATATATCGACCCTGTAAAATGCCGCCTATGTAGAAAATGTGTCGTTGTTTGCCCTACGATGGCTATTCATGAACTCAACTTCCCTCCTCGTAAGGAGAAAGAAGTTGAAACGACTGCACAGGCCGCACCACAACCTAAAGTTGCAGCCACAACAACGGGAGCTCCCGAAAACTAAATAGAAAAACAATACAAAATAAAATCTAATAGTATGCTTAGGACATTTAGAATCGGAGGTATTCACCCACCCGAAAACAAATTGTCTGCTGGGAAAAAGATAGTCCGACTTGCTGTTCCAAAACAGGTCATCGTACCTTTAAGCCAACATATCGGAGCACCGGCACAGGCAATTGTCAAAAAAGGAGATGAGGTGAAAGTAGGTACCCTGATTGCCAAATCCGGAGGATTCGTTTCAGCGAACATTCACTCTCCGGTTTCCGGAAAGATAAATAAAATCGACTCTGCTATCGATGCCAGTGGATACAAACGCACAGCAATTTTTATCGATGTTGAAGGAGATGAATGGGAAGAGTTTATAGACAAGAGTGATACATTAATCAAAGAATGCAAGCTCTCAGCCAAAGAAATTATCGACAAAATAGCCGCTGCAGGAGTAGTAGGACTTGGCGGTGCTACCTTCCCTACTCAAGTAAAACTCACCCCCCCTCCCGGTAATAAGGCCGAAATACTTATTATTAATGCTGTAGAATGTGAACCTTATCTAACATCAGATCATATCCTGATGATGGAAAAGGGTGAAGAAATACTCGTCGGCGTAAAGCTTCTGATGAAGGCTATCGACGTAAAAAAGGCAGTAATCGGCATTGAAAACAATAAGCCTGATGCTATCAAACATCTTAAAAACCTGGCTTCTTCCTATAATGGAATCGAAATTATGCCTCTAAAGGTGCAATACCCTCAAGGAGGAGAAAAGCAATTGATAGATGCCGTTATACGCAAACAAGTGAAGAGTGGTGCACTACCTATCTCGGCCGGAGCCGTTGTACAAAATGTCGGAACTGCATTTGCTGTTTATGAAGCCGTTCAAAAAAACAAACCATTAGTAGAGCGCGTTGTGACAGTGACTGGAAAGAAATTAACAAATCCTTCCAATTTCCTTACACGTATCGGCACTCCGATAGGCCTGTTGATTGATGAAGCAGGCGGATTGCCAGAAAATACAGGAAAAGTAATCGGCGGTGGTCCAATGATGGGAAAAGCTTTGATCAGCACAGAAGTTCCGGTTACAAAAGGGAGTTCAGGTATTCTGGTCTTGTCGAAAGAAGAATCTGTACGCAAACCAGTACAAAACTGCATTCGCTGCGCCAAGTGCGTGAATGTATGTCCGATGGGTTTAAATCCTACCTTGCTGATGAATGCTACCGAATTCTCCATGTGGGATTTGGCTGAGGCAAACTATATTGTTGACTGCATAGAATGTGGCTCATGTAGTTACACTTGTCCGTCTAATCGTCCACTGCTGGATCATATTCGTTTAGGGAAAGGAAAAGTAATGGGAATCATTCGTGCCCGCAAGGCGTAAATCAGGATTTGTTATGGAAAATAAATTTATCATATCTCCGTCTCCGCATATTCATAGTGGCGACAGCGTTAGCAAAAACATGTATGGTGTACTGATTGCCTTAATGCCGGCTCTATTGGTTTCGCTGTATTTTTTTGGATTGGGCGCACTCATTGTAACACTAGTATCTATAATCAGCTGTGTCCTGTTTGAATTCCTTATTCAAAAGTTCTTATTTAAAAAGCCACAGACTATCACGGATGGTTCAGCCATACTAACAGGTCTTTTACTGGCTTTTAACTTACCGTCCAATCTTCCTATATGGATCATTATGATCGGTGCACTGGCCGCCATAGGTATTGGTAAAATGTCATTCGGAGGCTTAGGAAACAACATCTTTAACCCTGCTTTGGTTGGACGTGTATTCTTATTGATTTCCTTCCCGGCACAAATGACAACCTGGCCTGTTCCCGGAACCCTGCCGATGACCTATACAGATGGCGCAACTGGAGCTACAGTATTATCAATGATCAATGAAGGAACTGCTCAATTACCTTCTTATACAGATATGTTATTTGGTAATATGGGAGGAAGTCTCGGTGAAGTAAGTGCGATTGCCTTGCTTTTGGGATTTGCTTTTATGCTTTATAGGAAGATTATTACCTGGCATATCCCTGTTGCTGTTATCGTAACTACATTTGCCTTTACAGGAATCATGCATTTGGTTAATCCTGCAATGTATGTCCATCCGTTAATTCATATCCTTACGGGAGGTTTGCTATTAGGAGCTATCTTTATGGCAACCGATTATGTAACGTCACCAATGAGTAAGAGTGGTATGCTCGTATTTGGATTCGGAATTGGCTTGTTGACTTCGCTTATCCGCCTTTTCGGTGCTTATCCGGAAGGTATGTCGTTTGCCATCCTTATCATGAATGCGTTGACACCATTGATCAACATGTATTTCAAACCTAAACATTTCGGAGGAAAATAATATGGGAAAGAAACTAGAATCGACGATGTTGAATATGGTCCTATCGCTGACCTTGGTTTGTATAGTTACTAGTGGATTGTTGGCTACAACTTATATGTTTACCTCTGGCCCTATTGCTGAATCAGAAGCATTAGCCTTAAAAGAAGCCGTAAAGGCGGTTGCTCCTGAATTTGATAATGACCCCATCAATGATTCATACAAATTTGAAACAGAAGATGGCTATGAGCTACTCGTATATCCGGCTCAAAAGAACGGCGAACTTGTTGGTGCTGCTGTAGAAAGTAGCTCAAAAAACGGATTCAGCGGTCTTATCCGTATTATCGTGGGTTTTGATACAGAAGGAAAAATTCTAAACTATTCGGTGCTACAACACAACGAAACGCCTGGTTTAGGATCAAAAATGCAGGAATGGTTCCGTACGGACAAGAATAATCAAAATATTATCGGTCGTTCATTAGCAAACGGCAATCTGGCCGTAACTAAAGACGGAGGGGATGTTGATGCTATTACAGCTTCTACAATTTCCAGTCGTGCATTTTTGGAAACTATCAATCGTGCTTACAATGCGTATAAGGGAATAGATGCTACCACAAGTGCTACTGCCCAAAACACAGAGAAAGGAGAGACGCCAAATGAATAAATTAAAAATTTTCATGAATGGCATCATCAAAGAGAATCCAATCTATGTGATGCTTCTGGGGATGTGTCCGACATTAGGAACCACATCCTCGGCCGAAAACGGATTAGGTATGGGATTAGCAACAGCATTCGTACTGGTATGTTCTAATGCATTGATCTCACTGGTAAAAAAACATATTCCTGATCAAGTAAGAATCCCTACCCTCATTGTTATAATTGCATCTCTGGCAACCATAGTACAAATGTTAATACAAGCTTATTTGCCTACTTTACACGCAAACCTAGGACTATTTATTCCTTTAATTGCTGTAAACTGTGTCGTAATGGCTCGTGCAGAATCATTTGCTCTAAAAAGCAAATTATTGCCTTCTATCCTAGATGGATTGGGTATAGGACTCGGTTTTACACTGGCACTGACTTCATTAGGAATGGTACGCGAATTATTAGGCACAGGAAAAATATTCAATAGAATTATTTTTGTGGAAGATTTCAGCTCACTTATTTTCGTGCTTGCCCCTGGTGCATTTATTGTACTAGGCTACATGATTGCAGTGGTTAATAAATTACGAAACGCTTAAAAAGAATTAGATTATGGAATATGTATTAATGTTTATAGCTGCTGTGTTTGTAAACAACGTAGTTCTTGCACAGTTCCTTGGTATCTGTCCTTTCTTAGGTGTTTCTAAGAAAATGGATACAGCAGTAGGTATGGGACTTGCTGTCGTGTTTGTATTGACTGTATCTACTGTATTAACATTCTTGATGCAGAAATTCATTCTCGACCCGTTAGGCTTAAGTTTCATGCAGACGGTTAGCTATATCTTAGTGATTGCTTCGTTGGTACAGTTGGTCGAGATTATATTGAAAAAGGTCTCTCCTGCCCTTTATCAGGCATTGGGTGTTTTTTTACCTCTTATCTCAACAAACTGCTGTATACTTGGGGTAGCTATCCTTGTCATACAAAAAGAGTTTAATTTGCTGCAATCTCTCGTATTTGCTGCTTCAACAGCAATTGGATTTGCATTAGCTTTAGTTATCTTTGCAGGTATTAGAGAACAACTAGCGATGACCCGTATTCCCGAAGGAATGAAAGGTACGCCTATTGCTCTTATCACTGCCGGTCTATTAGCCATGGCATTTATGGGATTCTCCGGTATCGTCTAAACAATACACAAAAACTAAATCAAGATGAAGCAGAAAATCTTAGTCACAGGTGGTACCGGATATATCGGATCACACACAGTAGTGGAATTACAAGCTGCAGGTTATGATGTACTGATTATTGACAACCTGTCAAACTCGAATATCGAAGTGCTTGACGGAATTGAAAAGATTTCGGGTATCCGTCCATTCTTTAAACAGTTGGACTGTAATGACAAAGCAGGTCTAAGCCAGCTTCTAAAAGAAAATCCGGGGATTAAGGGAATTATCCACTTCGCAGCAAGCAAGGCTGTAGGTGAGTCCGTACAAAAACCTCTGCAATATTACAGAAACAACATCGTAACGCTACTCAATCTGCTCGAACTCATGCCTGAAGCAGGCATTGAAGGTATCGTATTTTCTTCATCATGTACAGTATACGGTCAACCGGACATTCTTCCTGTTACTGAAGATGCGCCAATAAAACCGGCTTTGTCTCCTTATGGAAACACGAAGCAGATTAATGAAGAGATTATCCGAGATACTATTTATTCAGGAGCTCCTTTTAAAAGCATCATTCTACGCTATTTCAATCCGATAGGTGCACATCCAAGTGCAGAAATCGGCGAATTGCCTAATGGTGTTCCTCAAAACCTAATACCATTCCTTACACAAACAGCCATGGGTATACGTAAGGAATTAAGTGTGTTCGGTGATGATTACGATACTCCTGACGGTTCTTGCATACGCGACTACATCAATGTTGTGGATTTGGCCAAAGCGCACGTGATTGCCATGGATAGAATGTTGAGCAATAAAACGGATGAAAAGCTGGAGATATTCAACTTGGGAACAGGACGTGGCGTAAGTGTATTGGAACTGATCAATGCATTTGAAAAAAGTACAGGTGTAAAAGTTCCTTACAAGATTGTTGGACGTCGTGAAGGAGATATCGAAAAAGTATGGGCTAACCCAGAACATGCCAATAAAGTGCTGGGCTGGACTGCCAAAGAAACAGTCGAAGATACGCTGGTAACCGCATGGAGCTGGCAGAAACGACTAAGAGAAAAAGGCATACAATAAGCTTAAATAATCAGCAAGGCCGGGATCAACAAACAAGATTCCGGCCTTACTTTTGCAGCATTACGTGAATAAAAAAGCACCGTATGGAACGAGTTCCACACGATGCATGAAAGAGAGTTTGTTTTTATTTAGTCCGAGTAGGGTTTATATGGTGCATATATTACATTCAATGTTTTAGGAATCCACACTCGATAGCGAATGGCTTTATCCCAGGTATTACCTGCAGAAGCAAAGTCACAGAAATGAATCTGTTTAGGAGCACTGTTACTTTCCAAATCAGTGCCTAACACCATAGGAGCAGTAAAAGACAACCAAGCAAAATCACTCTTACCAGCCGGTGTAAGTTCTACGTAACCATCCTTTGCTGAGATGACAGCTGTTTCATCTACATCACCATCTGCAAATCGGCTATCTCTGGCTAAAACAAGAGGTCCTCTTACGATTGCTTGTGCTTGATTGAGTTCGATTACCTTAGCACGCATATCCAATTCAACGGTTACCTTGTCGCCTTGCTTCCATTCACGTTGAATCTGGCAGTATGAACCCGCCATAAGTTGCATGACTTCCTCGTCATTTACCTTTACTGTTGTTTGCTTACTCCACGCAGGTATGCGAAGAGAAAGTGTGAAGATGGCCTTCTTTGCAGGATTTACATGAACAGTAACTGTACCTGTCTGAGGATAATTAGTTTCCTGTACGATATTGACATCTTTCTTTCCTGGCAATTGCAAAGTAGCTTCCGATTGAGAATAAAGGTTCACATATACTGTTTCGCCTTTTGTTTGATACGCATAAGCTGGGATTAAAGAAAAGCCTCTTGGTCCATTGGCATTACAGCAGTTTATATGCATGCCACATTGTTCTTCTCCTTCATGTCTCCAGCCTTCCAACGGGCTATATTTAGCTATCTGCGAAGCATCTGCTTTTAAAGAAGCCAATAGTGCATTATAAATGCTATTTTCAATATAATCAGCATACAAGGAATTGCCCGTCACCTCCAATAAACGGTTACAAAGCTGCATCCAGGTAAAGGTCACACAAGTTTCCATCGTGTGATAAGTCGGCATCGTTTGGCGCATTTTTCCTCCATACCAGCATTCGAATGCACTACCCGAACCGGCTACGTTTATCTCATCTTGAATGATAGTAGTCACCGTTTTCTCTACTACAGAGAGGAATAATGGATTCTTAGTTACCTTATAAAGTTCCAAAAGGCCTTCATAGCACGACATCATTTCATACGCTTTCTGTCCATTCTCGGGTGAGAACCATTGCTTAGGATGTGGGAAGCGACTTGAAACAGGAACACCATCAATCGCTTTGCTAATTAGTTGCGGACCTGTAGGAGTTTCCCACTCATGTACAATATATTCGGCAAAATCCAGATAACGCTTCTCACCAGTACGGTTATAAAGAAGGACAACCGGCTCGAGCACAGAGGAACTTGCCATACCATGATAATTTCCTGTTTCCACAATATTCCTTTTCCCCGGTCCTACTTGCGTCATCAGATGATCGAGCACCTTGCAGGCAGAGGCAAGTGATTTCTTATCTCCTGAAAGATCATACCAGGCAATAAGACCGAGCATAACGTATTTACGTCCCCAGATATCCCATTGTTCCAACTGCGCATTAGGCGCATAGTTACCAATATATCCATCCGGCGTTTGCGTCGCCATCAGTCCTTCTGCTGCATTCTTTATGATCTGATAGAGCTCCGGATCTTTGTTATACTTATACGACCCGATAGCTCCTTGAATCCATTTACCCCAGAATTCACTTTGCCAGCGGCGAGTTTCCGTACGATCCCTAAAGGGTTCGATCAAGTGTTCAACGTCTTGAGTCTTTACCCGATGTTCGATACAATCGTCAATTCGGCTCCCGAGATAACCGGTAAGATGAAGTTCTTTTACTTGAGCAAAAACAGATGTAGAATAAGCCAATAACAAGATTGAAAATCCGGTCACTTTGGCAGAATATTTAAATTTCATACTGACTAAACATAAGATTAACAATACATTACAAATGTAGAAACGCATAAAATTTATCTACTTATAAAAGTGACACTATTAGTATGAAATCTGATATTTATAGAGACCGTTTTGACTGGAAAGTTTGTTTATATTACATTTGCTACCACAATTATTACATAAACCCCATTAATTTTAATACGATGTTAACAATTAATCTTAAATCCAAGTTATTTCTATTAGTAGCCTTTACCCTACTCTCTTATCCCGGCTGTAAGGCGGTTGAATCAAAACAACTGACAGTAAAGAAAATATCCTGTAATATTGTTCCTTCCGCAGAGTCGGTTCCTTCAGTTTTGGATAAGAATCATATCGGATTTCATAAAATAGAGAATGCCAATTGGGCAGAGTTCCCCTATAAGCCGGAAGTCAGCTTTCGCATTGCGCATACCGGCAAAGAAATCTTACTTCATTTTAAAGTTAAAGAAGCCAGCGTACGGGCAGTTGCAACTCAAGATAATGGCCGAGTTTGGGAAGACTCATGTGTTGAATTCTTCATCTCACCCGAAGGCAATGACTTCTACTACAATTTTGAATGCAACTGTATTACTAAATTACTTATACAGCAGGGCAAGCCAGGCAAGAGAACGCTCGCCGATCAGATCATTCTGAGCCAAGTGAAACGTTGGAGTACAATGGGTACAGAGTCATTCGAAGCTAAAAAAGGAACCTTTGACTGGGAATTAACGTTGGTTATCCCTGCCACCGCATTATACCAACATGCCATTAACACATTTGACGGGAAACGCATGAAGGCTAATTTCTATAAGTGCGGAGATGAATTACCAACCCCGCACTATATTTCATGGAGTCCGATTAAAACGGACAAACCAAAGTTTCATTGTCCCGAGTTTTTCGGAACGATTGTGTTCGAATAAAATGGCTCGTCTCTGCTTCAGTCCAATTAATGGTTCGTTCCTTCGAAAATGTCGTGATCCGGCTTCGTTTCTGTTGCTTTACGACTGAAGTTATTAAATGTATAGCTTAGTGTAAGTGAGATAAGCGGATAGTTCGGACGGATACGGGTTACCGATTGCAGATTGGATGTTGAGATATTGCTCACGTAACGTGCCGAGTTAAACACGTCACGGAAAGCCAGTGTAGCTGTTAGCTTACGTTTCAACAACTGCTGGCGAACAGCAAAATTTACATACCAGAAAGCATCCGTACGACCTTGTGTTGTTACCGATGGACCTACAAAATTGCCATCAAATTGAATGCGGGTATATTTACCGGCATCAAAAGCATTATTAAGCGCAATTTCGTAGTTCGTACTCTTCTCATCTGTTCCTCCTGTTGCCTTGATCTGGTTTTCCACCTCATAATGATAGAGGCTACCATTAATATTCAAGTTCCAGCGACGAGTCAGTTGAAGTTGCGAACTAAGTTCCAATCCGGTCGAATAATCATGTCCCACGTTTGCCATTGAGTCCAGTGTCACACCTGCTTCATAAGGCACACGCAAACGTTCTATTTTATCCTTACGACTACGATGGAATACAGTAGCCGAAACGCTATGCTGTCCGATATTCTTCTTATAATTTAATTCATACGAGTCGATATATTCCGGACGAATATCAGGGTTACCTATTTCAGCAGAATAATAGTCGCGATACGTGATGTAAGGCTCCATATAGAACAACTGCGGACGGGTAGTACGATGCGAGTACGATGCCAAAATATGTTGGTCGTTCGTAAACGTATAACCCAAATGCACTGAAGGAAACAGATTATAATCGTTCTTTATGCGGTCTGCTCCTTCTATCGAGCTACGTAAAACTGTACGTGCATATTCGCCACGAAGACCTATCTGAAAATCGAACGCCTTATAGCTGTCTGACATGATTGTGTAAAGCGAGTGGATGCCACGCTGGAAATAGAACGTATTGTAGATATCTTCACGCCAGTAGAATACTTCCTTCTGTGGATCCCAAAATTGCATGCTGTAGTCGCCATCCTCCAGATAAGAGAAATACTGGTAACCGGATTCAAATTTTCCCGACTCACTGTAAGGAAGAACATAATCTAGGTTGCCTCTTACGGTCCATCTATGTTCATCTTCCCAAGCTCTATGCCCTTGCTGACGTTTGTTATTCTTATCAAACAAGTCACTTTGGAAATATTCCATGGCATCACCACCATATTTCAAGTAAAAGCCTCCGGTAAGGTTGTGTCCTTTATTGTCAAACTTATGCTCAAATCCAGCAGTACCCTGATAGTATGTTTCATGCAAATCATATTCATCACGGCTGAAATAATCACCCTTATCTAACATGGTTGTTCCATGGCTCCGCTCTTCACGATAGTCCAGGTCTCCATCTCGTGTACGTCCTCCATAACCACCTTCCAAGTCAAAGGTAAGGACTGTTTTAGGTAATGAATACATCCAGCCTGTTTTCAATGAATAGTTGAAGTTATTACTTTCACGAGGACCATCCGAATGCGACATAGTAGTGGTGTCACCTACCAAGGTTGTTTTTTGCTGATTGAAATGACTCTTACGAAGATTATCGTTCCATGCTCCACCAATATACCATCTGAGGGCATTCTTTTGGTTACTGATTAGAAAGTCTACACCGCGAGAAAGGACCGTACTTCCTGTCAGGTTTACCATACCGCTAAGTCCTGCATGCGAGTGTTTCTTCGTAACAATATTAATTATTCCTACGTCTCCTTCCGTATCATGACGAGCCGAAGGAGTTGTGATAATTTCTATATTTTCAATATGACTAGATGGAATCTGTTCTAATGCTTGTGTGCCGCTGAATACGCTGGGCTTACCGTCAACGTAGACTGCAAATCCGCTACTTCCACGGAAAGTTACTTCGCCTTCGGCATCTACACGAATAGAAGGAGTGTTCTCTAAAATGTCAACAGCTGTTCCGCCACTCGATAGCAGGTTTGAAGAGGCCTCTATCACTTTCTTATCCAGCTTATAGATAATCTGCTTTTTCTGTGCCACGATTTCTACTTCTCCTAATCCTACTTCTAATGGTTTCATAGAGATTGTACCTAAATCTAAGACTGGAGTTGCGTTAGTTAATTTAACACCCGGACGGGTATACACATCATATCCTACCAACTTGATTAGCAGAGTGTATTCGCCATCCTTCAGGTCATTAATTACAAATTGTCCATTTACGTCAGGCAAGACATGCACCGAAGGGTTGGTCTCATTTCCTGTGTAAAGTAAAACATCGGCAAAATCTATAGGTGATTTTGTCATGGCATCAACAATTTTACCCTTCAAGCGAGGTGAAGCGGGCAGTGCGTATGCTGATGAGATTATACATAATAATGTCAACAGACTTAAGACAAGTTTTTTCATCAAAATAGAGACTTTGTTAAACAGAAGCACGAATATAACACAATTTATAGTACTGAGTTTCATTCTCTTCAAAAAAATCAGAGGATGGCTTAAAGCAATCAACTATTCATGACCATACGATAAATCACCTCACGAATGAATAGAAGAAAAACTATCGACCGGACAATAATACCCTGTACCAATTTATGTGACGAACGGCAGATTTGCGATGATGAAGTGCAGATTGTCTATCATTTCAATTATTCTCACTCGATTTTGGAGAGTGCCCTCGTCTGACTCCAATTTGTCGAGTTAAAATCAGATCGAGAAAAGGGTTTATTTTCCCTATCCTTTCTCGATGTTATTATACATTGATTTTCAAAGCCAAAAAAACATCCCGATGATTTAAAAAAAACATCCCGAACGTTTTTAAAAAAGATCGGGATGTTTTTTAAAAACGTTCGGGGTGTTTTTTTATAAGCTTATATATGCTGATTTTCAATACCTATTTTTCCAAAAACAACATCGGGATAATATTTTTTTAATAGAATATAGGTTAGCGGATAATTACCGATGTCATTGTCAATGAACCGCCCAATGCTTGGTCATTGAAGAACTCCACTCCTTCTTTTTTCTCTTGTAAAGATAACGCATAAAGCAAGGGGATATAATGATCTGGTGTAGGCACAGCTAATTTAGCGGCCTTACTCAATGAATGGTAATCGATCAAAGCTTTATGGTCCCCTGCTTGTATTTTTGTTTTGAAGATATCGTTCATTTCTAATGCCCAATCATATCCATAAGGCTCGTTGAATCCGTCTAAGGTTTTTACATGAATCAAACGCAGGTTGTGCACCATATTCCCACTACCGATGATTAATACTCCTCTTCTGCGGAGAAAGGCCAATTGTTTAGCTAAATCGTAATGGTATTGCATTCCTTTCGTATAATCGATACTGAGCTCCATGACCGGAATATTGGCATCAGGATAGATATGTTTCAACACACTCCAACTACCATGATCTAATCCCCAATCGTGATTCAATCCTATCTGATAGTCTTTTACCCCTTGCTTGATTTCATCTGCTAACTTTGAATCCCCAGGTGCAGGATATTGAACCTTAAATAATTCACAGGGGAAACCTCCAAAATCGTGAATCGTTTCTGGCCTAGGCATTGCCGTAACGTAGGTTCCATTTGTCTCCCAATGGGCAGAAATACAAAGTATGGCTTGAGGGGCAGGAAGTTGTCGTCCCAAGTTTTTCCATGCAATGGAAAAAGGATTTTCTTCAATTGCATTCATTGGGCTACCATGACCAACAAAAAGCACCGGCATGACCGGTGTCCTTTTTGTTTCACTCATGATATCTTTTACATTCGTTATCATGTTTAAGTTTGTTTGTCAATTACTTGCTTGTAGCAACCAATGTAATTGAAATTTCCATATCGTCGTTTATGAATGAATCCTTTAGATCTTTGAAGATGTTTTTTGATCCGTAGTTAACTCCCCACTGTGTGCGGTCGATAGTGAATGTAGCAGTCTTAGCTGTATAGATATCACCATCGTTTGTTATTACAGCATCAAAAGAAATATTCTTTACAGCGTCTTTCAATTCCAAGTTACCGCTAATCTTATGCGTATATTCACCTCCGGTTAGTTCTTCTACTCCTGTAATGGTGAACTTTCCTTCCGGATATTTTTCTACGTCAAAAAAGTCTGCATTCATCAGGTGACCTTCAAGTTTTTCTTTGCCTTTTCCGGCTTCCAAATCTTGTACGTTAATTGAGGTCATATCCAATACAAATGTTCCGGAAAGCAATTTACCTTCATCAACAACTAATTCACCTGATTTGATTGACAAAACACCATAATGACTTCCACCAGGCTTAAATCCTTTCCAGTTGATTGTTGAAGCGGCTAAGTCTACAGTCAAGTTTTGTCCTTCTACAACGGTTACTTCTTTTGCTGCTGATGCTTCAGCCTTGTCTGCTGTACTTTTACTACCACATGCCGATACGATTAATATTAATGCTAATGCTATAAAGTAATTATACGTTTTCATATTCTGTTGTTTTAAAATTAATTATGCCACAAAGGTCGGCTCTTTTCCAATGCAAGAGGTAATACTTTTTGGAAGAATAGTGGTAAATATCGGTAGCAAGTCTGATCAGAGCGTCTTTCTCATCTCATTTCGAAACTCTGAAGGGGTCACTCCCGCCTTTTTCTTGAAAACTTTTGTAAAATAGGCTTTCTCGTTATAACCCAGTTCAAAACCAATCTCTGAAATTGTCTTGTCTGTATGCATAAGAAGGTTTTTAGCTTCGGTCAGCTTACGTGTTTCGATGATTTCCGATACGCTTCGCTGCAGGATACTTCGGCAAATGAGGTTTAGATTACGTGCAGACATATTTAGCTTCTCAGCATAAAAATCCACACTTACATCTCGTTTGAAATTATCTTCCAATATGCGTAAAAAGGTTTTGAATGTAGTGGTTTGATTATTATCGATGGCTGGTAATGCTTGTTTTTTACGCTCTGCCTCAATCAATACAAAAAGCGTACTTAACAGGCTCCGTATGATGGAATAGTCCGGGGCAGATTGTAGATGTTCCTTTTCAATCATATTCGTTACAGTACAGATCCGTTCAAAACTATCTTTATCGTGCAGTTTGACATTGGCAAAATTATGATACTCCGAATAGAGCTGGAAGCGAGAATCTGAAATCAAACTACTTTTGAAACGGAAAATCCACCCTTCGGGATAACGACCGGCGCTATCAGGAAGCATATTCACCGTATGCACTTTTCCTTTACTGATAAAAGTAGCAAGAGGGGCTACGATAGTAGATCGATGAAAGTCTATGAGGTGTTCGATCACTCCGGATGTACAGACAACGAGTTCTTCAAAATCATGGCAGTGAGGTTCAAAAACAAATGCAGCCATGTGCTTTGCTTTTTCTTCTGTAAACCGAGTGATCGAAAACAATTGTTCCATACTATTCCCAAGGTATATTTCTACAAATATATATTATTCAGGAAATTGTATGCTGAATATTTCCTTTTTTGTTAGATACGGAATGATTTATAGGAGATTTATATATTCTCGTTGTTTGGTTAGGAATTTGACTCTGTCCATTTCTCCACAACCTGAAATCAATACAGAATAGCGTTTAAGTGAATCAATCCATTTTTTCTGCATCTCAAAATAGTCCTTATCTTGCGTTGAGAATGTATTTACTGCAAACACACGCATGCTCGAGATAGTTATATCCTCCGTTTCATAATAACTGTAAGATGAGTCAAAATTGATATTTGAGATGTATATGTATACGTTACTTTGCGGATTAACCCCTCCCTCTTTCAATACACATTCAAAAAGGTCAAGCATAGCATTTAGCTCTTCTTTTAATTGGCGATAAATCTCTGTTGAGATATAACCCAATTGGATAAAATGATTGATATCATTGACCAAAGTGGCAAATACATTTTTATCTAAGACGAATGTAACCTCTTGTATTTTATCAAATTCACTAATTAATTCTTGATGTATTTTCCACACATCATCTGGAAGTGTCATATCAGATAATGGCATGCTTGGAGGGAACATATCCATTTGATGCATCCAACGAAATAATTTAAATGCAGAAAGAGTTTTATACCGGGCATAAAAGGTAAACGGGATCATATTAAAGGCTAACCCGATTTTTGCCATAGATGCAGAATTCATATCTTTTAATAGGGTACAATAGAATTCTAGCGTTTGTTTGTAATCTTCATACAGATTATGCCCATTAAAAAATTTCGTATTAACCACTGCAACATCCGAAAATGACAATCCAATTATCGAATCTAGCGAAAAGCGGAATGTTGATGCCAATTTAGCAATTTCACTAAAAGTAAATGGAACTTCACCTCTAATACGCCTATATGTAGCTTCCTTTCCTAAGGATAGGGTATTCATGATAACTTCTACTAAGTTATCTTCTGAGTTAATATTGTTCTTAACGATATTAACAATTTGCTTATTAAGGAAATCTCTCATGGAACTAGTGTGACAAAATAATACTTATGAAATAATAATCTAACAAAGATAGAAAATTATATTAAACGCCAATTAGTTAGTTTCATAAAAAGCACAAAAACAGGACTGAAAGCCCTGTTTTTGAAAAATGCCAATTCATACTTTTCTTAAATTCCAAATTTAGGTTTGCGGTGTATCCATTGTCCGCGTGTAAAGTCAGGGAAATCAACTACTGCACCACCACGCGCAATCGACATCTCTGATAAGCCTGAGATTGCACTCCAAGCAGCTGCGTCATAAC
>JAEYVY010000015.1 GCA_023429375.1 Bacteroidota bacterium
CAGTACAAGATACGTCCAGTTTGATGAAATCTGCTTCAATATCCCAGCTGTCTCCTTTTTCTGTTATGATTCTAAATGTATTCATATCCTTATGGTTTTTAAACTCTGCATTATTGCATTGCTCCCCTTGTCGCATCGAAGTGTAGAACCCTATATTTTAATTGTGGCAAATTCGCCATAATTAGAATATCAGTTCGCAAGGGGTATATATCGTTGCTCGCTTCGCTGAAGGTCATCGCAAATATTGACTATCCTAAACTCACTATTGAGGTTTGATAGCTCGCTGTTTTTCAAGCTCCCGACGGCCGCTGATCGGTAAATTCATAGCTACCTCGTGTTGTTATCCATCCATCAGGATCGCTATCGGCACACCAAAATGTCAAAGATCTTATCGAGTACAGAATAATCAGCCATTAATCAATTGTGTGATTGAACTTTCCTTTACAAATGTTCGCCCACCAACTCTTACCATTTTCAAAACACCTTTTTCTTCTAGGTTATAAAGCGTCCTTTCAGAAACTCCAAGTGCTTTGGCAGCTTCTTTAAGAGAGACATTTCTCTCTTCAAACCTCTTTCGAAGAGGTGAAAACTGCTCTTCCATGGCTTTATTGACTGCTTCATTAATCAGATTTTTAAACTCTGATAATGTCATGGTGATTAGTATAGTTTCTGTGCTCATATTACGTATTTGTGCCACCTTAATGGCATTTCAAATTCATATTCATATTCAGGCTCCTCTTCCATCCCTTCCATCCATTCTTGAATAGCCTGTATAGCTTCTTCTTTTGTGTCGACATTATATAGCCTACACACTTCATCTTCAGACATTGCCTGAACCTCTCTTAATTCTTCTTGTAGATCGTATAATGTTTCCATAATTGTATTTTAATGCGTTTATACTATTGCTTTATTTACTTAGCAATGCTACATTTGCTATTGCATAAATGATACGGTACAAATATACTAACTGTTAGCATATATACACTAACTGTTAGCAACTATTTTTAGCGTATTATGTTTTTTTAACACACGTAAAACTAACTGTTAGTATTTGGTAAAATGGAAGGCTGGGAAAGAATTAAGTATATTATTGAGAATGAGGGGCATAATATGAACTCATTTAGTAAAGCTATTGGCCTTTCTAATAATGTTACTATTACAAGAATTATTAATGAAAAGAGATCGCCATCCGCAACCACATGTCGTGCGATTGTTAATAAGTTCCCTCGCTACAATTACAACTGGCTATTAACCGGTGACGGCGAGATGCTGAACAATGTTGAACCTGTTAAATTTAAACACAAAGGTGTACCTTATTATGAGGATATACCTTCGACCGGATCTATTATGAGCGTATATAATGACGTCAAAGAAGTGCCTACATTCTATATTGATTATGAACACTTCAACGACTGTACTGTTTATCTGCAACATGTAGGTGATTCCATGTCCCCTAAATACTGTGCAGGTGAGATTTTAGCACTTAAACAAATAAACAACTTGGATATAATACTATGGGGAGAGGCATATATGGTAGTTACTAATTCGAATGCGAATGACCTTCGCACGATAAAATTACTCTATCCTCATTCAGATAATTCTAAGATTGTTCTTCGAGCCGTCAACCCTGATTATAAGGGAGACACAGTAATAAACAAAGAGGATATATTGGGATTATACATCGTCAAAGGGAAGATAACAAGGAATCAGTTATGATAGTCATAAGTTTCAAAAAATCGCCATCAAAGAATTACAAGGAGGCGCTTAGTCTACTTCTTGAATTTGATAAATCCGTTCAGGATGAAATTTCCTTTGCAGAAATATCAGTAAAGGAGATCTTTGAGAAGTGGGACACGTTCAATAAGTTATTTTGGACCACGGTTGATTGGAAAGGTATGACCTTGACTTACGATAAGATGACCTATCATTCACATACCGATAAGACACGTATTTTTTACGCGCTTCAAAATTCGAGATGGAAATGGCTGTCTTTTGTTGAAAGTAGAATTCAGAATATCGATCAGGTTTATATGAAAAAAATAGACCTAAAGAATATCTCTACCGAATCGATGACTGAAGATGAAATAAATGATTTTTTAGATAAAATGAATGATTACAAATGGCGGGATTAGAACCTAGGTTCCTACTAAAAAACCAAACGGGAAATCTGAATCTTTAATTTACTTGATTATTAGGTGGAATAACGAAACACTCAAACTGTCAACAGGTGAAAAATTAAGCCCTGAATTATGGGATAGCACAATGCAACGGCCCATATCCGGGCGTTTATTGAGAAAATATCCAGATATTATAGCAAAAAAAGCGTCTATTATATCTATACGATTGGACGAGATATCATTGTTTACGGAAAACCTTATATTAGATCAAAAACGAGACAATGAAATATCTTTACAGATCCTGAAAGATAATATCCTTTCTTATTTGGGAAGAAAGAAGGAAAACACAAAGCAAATCTTCTTTTTAGATTACTTTGAGGATCTGATTAATAGGATGAAAGAAGAATCATACCTTACCGATGATGGCACAATATACGCTAAAAATACGATCAAATCTTATGATTCAAATTTGAATGTTCTTAGGATTTTTGAAGAAGAACATTATCAAATTACGTTTGATCGTTTGAACATGGAGTTTTATTGGGATCTCATTTCCTTTTGTAACAAGAGGGATTTGAGAACAAATACTATCGGAGGGCTCATAAAACGAATAAAGGCAGTCGGGCATAACGCCTACAAAGAAGGTGTATGTGAAAACGATATTCTTCAAATAGAAGACTTCAAAGCAATTAAGGAAAAAGTATATAATATTTACTTGACCGAAGAGGAACTTAAGAGAATATACGACCTAGAACTATCCGGCACGTTAGCTGTGTACAGGGATGTTTTTTTGATAGGATGCTACACTGCCCAGAGATATAGTGACTACAGCAGAATCCTCCCACAATACATTAAAACTACATCAGGGAATAATAAAGTAATAGATATGGTCCAATTAAAGACCAAAACAAGGGTATTAATCCCATTTATATATCCGGAATTAGATATTATCCTCAAAAAATACAACTACAAAGTTCCGAAAACAACTGAACAGCCTTTTAATAGGGAATTAAAAACGATAGGCAGGTTAGCGAATATAGATAGCGAGATTTCAATTTCAGAAAATATTGGAGGTAGAGTTATTGAAAGAGTAGTAAAGAAATATGACATTATAACTTCTCACACAGCAAGACGGACAGGAGCAACGAATTTGTTTTTAAGAGGATATTCCTCTATGCAGATCATGAAAGTAACTGGTCATACTACAGAGGTAAGTTTTTTAAAGTATATAAAAGTTTCACTGGAAGAAAACGTTGACGAAATGGTTAAGAAAAGCAATTAAAGCTCCATTTCATCCCCCAAAACATCCCCCTACTCTGAAAGGGGCTTATTACTCATTGATTGTCAACAACTTTTTTTACAGGTTGTTGTTCTACTAGGGCTCGAACCTAGAATTTCAGGACCAGAATCTGACGTGTTACCATTACACCATAGAACAATGTGAATACCCTTAGCTATTCGGGTGCAAAGATATTGTTTTTTTATGTTTTCAAAAAAAAATCAATCAAAAAAAAACAGCAATTTCACCCTACTTCACCCCTTTCACCTGCATCGGTAAACGGAAAAAATAATGTGTGGCAGTAATAAACAAGGTCTTCATGTCGGCCCCTCCAAAACACACATTCGATGTCCATCGTGAATCGATAGGAATATGCTCAATCTGCTCACCGTCGGGATTAAAAATAGTCAATCCGTTGCCGGTTAGATAGATATTCCCTTTTTCATCTATCGTCATGCCATCCGATCCCAGCGAAGTAAACAATCTCTTATTAGTCAACGAACCATCTGCCTCAACGGTATAGGCATAGGTTTTATTTGCCTTTATATCGGCAATATACAAGGTCTTCCCATCAGGAGTTCCTACAAGGCCATTGGGCTTCTCCAAATCATCAATAATCTTTTTCAATGTTTTTGTTTTTGGATTGAAGAGATAGACATGTTCACCGTCTTGTTGAATTTCGGGGTCTCTCGTCCAGTAATCTCGTTTATACATCGGGTCGGTAAAATAGATTAACCCTGAAGGTTGAACCCAAACATCGTTGGGACCGTTCAGCAATTTCCCGTCATAATCGGTTACCAATATTTCATAATTACCATCCTTTGTAAACCGCCAGAGTTGATTATCCATGTCTGAACAGGCAACCATACGGTCATCCATGTCAAAATAAAGACCGTTAGCCCTGCCCGAATTGGTTGTGAAGGTGGTTAACTCGTTTGTAATAGACCACTTCATAATACGGTTATTAGGTAGGTCAGTAAAATAAACATTTCCTTCACGATCTACTGCCGGTCCCTCAGTAAAGGTATACCCCTCTGACAACAATTCCGGTTTGGCTCCCGGCACAATTAATTCAGATGATTGTTGGGCACAAACATTTGCCATCAAAAACATCAATAAAAAAAGCATAGTTGGTTTGCTCATAATCATTATGGATTGGATTAAAACGTGGTTATTCACGATAAAGATATCTTTTTCTTCTTATTGATTGTTATATAACAAAGAGATTTTCGAAATAAAATAACTATATTACAACCTGTTAATCTCAAATCATTATGAACTCGATAGATAGACGTAAATTTATTAAGACCGGTATTATTGGCGTTGCCGGCTTGACCATTTCAGGACAACATGCCTTTGCAGCTTTAGAGACATCGGCTGAAAACAAGACCATCCCACAAGTAGCCCTCGGAAATACCGGCATATACATATCACAGGTAGGTCTTGGAACAGGGACATCCGGTTATAATCATTCATCCAATCAGACCCGCATGGGAACTGAGAAGTTCACTAAATTAGCCCGTTATGCTTATGATAACGGACTTCGGTATTTTGACCTGGCAGACTCGTACGGCTCGCATACCTTTATGGCCGATGCATTAAAACACATGGACAGGGAAAAGGTCCGTATATTAACCAAAATATGGACTCATCCGAATGGTTCGGATAAGATAGTTCCTGTCGATCAAACATTAGATCGCTGCAGAAAAGAAATAGGCACAGACTATATCGACATCGTTTTGATGCACTGTCTGATGGAATCTAAATGGACCGAAAGCCGCTCCTATTACATGGAAGAGCTTTCAAAAGCCAAACAAGCAGGCATCGTAAAAGCAGTCGGCGTATCCTGTCACGATTGGAATGCGATGGTTGAAGCGGTAGACAGTCCTTGGGTTGACGTAATCCTTGCCCGCATCAATCCATTCCAAGTGCTGATGGACAATACACCCGAAGCCGTAAATGAACTTTTAGGTAAAGCGAAAAAGAACGGAAAAGGTGTTATCGGCATGAAAATATTCGGAGAAGGGAAGCGTGTTAGCGATCAAGACAGAGAAGAATCACTAAATTTCGCCATTAAGCAAGCAAATATCCATTGTATGACGATTGGCCTTGAGTCTGAATCTCAAATAGATGACTTAAAGTCAAGAATAATCAGGCTAAATAAGGCGTAAAAAAACGAAAAAAAGTTGGCCGGGACTATTGCAAAATCCAAAGAATCCACCTATCTTTGCATCGCAATTCAGAGGAATAGCGATAAATAAAAATGGTGTGGTAGTTCAGCTGGTTAGAATACCTGCCTGTCACGCAGGGGGTCGCGGGTTCGAGTCCCGTCCATACCGCTCTAAAGCCTGTCAATCGATTGATTGACAGGCTTTAGAGCTTCATGATTCTAACTCTTTAATGGTAGAAAACGAGATCATAGTAAAAAAATTATAACATCATAAAAAACAGAGGATAGAATTCATGTCTTGTTATACATGAAAGCCAACAAAAAAGGCCTCAGCATGCACAACGTGGACGTACATACTGAGTTCTTCTTATGAAATTACTTACGAACCCAAATATTCTTTATTTCTCCAAATACGAATTTGTGATAGTCTTTGGTTTCGTCATAAGCATCGACGATGAATTTACGCGCTTCTTCCGTACGGAAATCATCTGGCGTAACGCTTGTTATTTCAAACAAATCCAGTTCGATAATAAGTTTGGCTTCCTTGTATGTCATATTGCCAGAAGGAGTTTGTACAGCGGTTAATGACGTAGATGTCATTTTCTCTTTGTTATCTCTGCCGGACGACTTGCCGAAGTTCATAAATTCTTCCTTATACTCCTCATCGAAAAAAGTCATTGTATACTTATTTTCTTGACGAATCAGTTCGAGTGTATAACGATTTGAACGAAGAAGTGAAAATACAACCTGTTTGTTAAACAAAACACCCCAACCTCCCCAACTGGCAACCATTGAATTGTAATGTGAGGGAGTTCCAGCCGTTAGTACTGAGTAGTCTTTATTTATAAGGGTAAAAATATCTTCCTGTATATCTTTCGCCTCGATAGGTTGGAACAAATCTTCGAACGTAGCTGCTTTAATTTGCTCATTGGTCAGTTTGACCACTGTTGTTTCATTTTCATTTTGCACGGTATCCGTCTTAGGTGTACTATTGCAGCCTGTCAGAATAAAAGTTGCAACACAAAGGACCATTAAAACAATTCTTTTCATAAACTTCATATTATACTTATTGTTAGGATTGATTTATTTCACAACTGGCTGATGCATCATATAACTCTCTATTAAGTTTGCCATTTCTTGTGCCGGTACTTTTTCTATTAACTTGATATGCTTTCCAGCTTTGTCAGGTATCCAGCCGTTCTTACCTTCATCATCTAAAATAATGAATTGTCCACGTTCTGCATTATAGTAAGGCTCATAGCCTTTGATAGCTACCAAAACGGCCGTCTGATCCCAACTCATACGTCCATCGTTATCGCCTTCAGCAAAACATAATTCGTAGGCTTCCTTTACCGGACTGTTTTCTACCTCCATTTGCACCAACCTCTTACCTGTGAGTATACTATTTCCTATCTCCCATCCGCTAAAGATGATCTCAGTAGGCCAATTTTCCATTACATATTTAGATGCAGACGCATCACAATAGACATTGAACTCCTTCCCTTCAGGGAAAAAACCTGCCATAGAAACTAAACGGCACACCTTCAGACGCACCAAATCAACGCCCGACAGATCGCTATATTCGTCTGCCTCAGAAAGAAGTAAATCTTTCAGATTGGTAAAAAAACCGATTGTACAGATAACAACACTCGAGTCAGGTTGTTGGCTTAACTGTTTTCTATAGACCTTAACCGCATCCGGAGCATCTGATGTTTTCGATGTACGGTGTGGATATTTTGCTGGCAATGCTTCTGTCCATTTCCCTTTATGCCAGGTGGTTAAATTTACTCCTCCCTCACTTTTGGGCGCACCAACTTCAATTTCCGGACGATTAAAATAGGTATTCAATACCTCCATACAAGGTATTACATCTTCGTGATGGTTGGACGAAAGTGTTGCTAGAATCGTTACCTGCCCGCTATCAGCCAACGCATGCATCAAGGTCATTGCACCTACATCGTCGTAGTCCGGTCCTAAGTCTGTATCCAATATCAAACTGACCGGTTTATATTCGTCTTGGGCAGTGCCTGTTTTTTTTTCGTTACAGGATATTAGCAACATAAGTAATCCAAACAGGAATAGTCTATTTTTCATGGTTTCCTCTTTTATAATTGATGGTGAATGGTCTGTGGCGAATCAGAATAAACAATTATCTCTGAATAATAAATGGAAGCATCTTGTTGAGAATTCAGCCATTTGAATGTGACAGTATGTTTTCCCTTAGGGAGTTGGTACTTCCAAAACAGTTCATGTCGACGGGTAGTATAGGAAGCAGGAAGATTAGCTGTCTCAACTAATTCGCCATCAATATGCATCTCCACTCTAGCCACATAATTATTGTCTTTTGCATGAACATTCCCTTTAAAGACAATACCTGTGCCTTCAAACTCAATTGGATCCAAGGCGGAAATCTGTTTGTTTATAAAAGTTTTTTCTATCGGATACATTCCTTCAAAAGCTTTTTCAAAACGAACGGGTTGAGGCTGCTGGCATTGGATGATAACTTCTTCGTCTGAAACTTGTCCTCCGTTTCGTTCAATCACTTGCAGAGCTTGGTTGAAACTCATTTCATACGTTTTGTTCAATGAAATAGTGGTGTAGGCAAAGTTCATATCTTCTACTTCTTTCAGCCCTTTCATCCAATACTCCGGTATCTGATTATATCCTAATATTGTACCAAGTATTCCTGCGGCTGATGCAGGGTTACAGTCCGAATCTTGACCACAACGCGTAGAGATATCCATGGTCTTATAAAAATCACCCTCACCATAAAGCAGACCGATTAATATATATGCACTATTAATCAGCGCATCAATATTAAAAGGAGCAAACACCCCATCCGGACATCCAATATCTGAGCTCCACTTTCTTTCGCATTCAAACCAAGTTTGTTTCCAATCGTCCGGATATTCTTTATGCCAGCGGATTACATCACTCATACATTGATAGTATTTGCTCTCTTGAGGAATCGTTTTCAAGGCCTCGGTAACGATAAATTCAATATCATCAGAAACAAAGGCTAACGTGTACATCGCTCCTACATAGACTCCACCATACCATCCGTCACCGTAGTTCATGATATGACCTATCTTATCGGATATTTCGGATGCTGTATTGGGCATACCAGGAGACATTAATCCGGCATAATCGGCTTCTATCTGGTAATCAATATCGTCTGCATGCGGATTATTCAGCCAATGACCGGAAGCCGGAGGCATAATACCTTGTAAAATATTATAACGAGCGGCCTGATTGGCATGCCAAAGGGTATATCCTGCTGTTGCAAAGGCCATTGCAAAAGAATCTACAGGCGCATCCAACCCCAATCGATCAAAAACATCGACAAACGTCAAGTCCATATAAACATCATCATACAGTCCCGGACTATTCTCATACCATTTCTTTATATATCCTTCCGGCCAAGGAATAGGTACATAATCTTGAATCATCGTACCGTTATATCTGAACTCAGTGGGTCCACCATACGTACAACCAATCACCTGACCGGCCCAACCACCCTTGATCTTATCTAATAATTTGTCTTTGGGGAGTGTGATAGTAGTTGGTATCTGAGCAACTTCTTCCTTCGACTCTTTTTGCTTACAGGCCGGAATGAGCATCAGACACACAAGAAATAGGACAAATAAAATACCTGATTTTTTCATTTCACAAAACGTTCTTAAGGTTAACTAAAGTAGGTGAGCTAATAAACTCGTTCGTAACATTATACAAATGTAAAAATATCCATAGAGTGTAAAAATAAAGTATCGCAATTATAGCAAAAAAAGTGCCATTTTTTCGATAACGTTTTCGATAACGTTATCGCTTTTTTATTTTATCATTTCTTTTACTTTTCAATTAATATAATATTTCTTTGGCTCAAAATGATGTAAAAGTTAGTAAAATCTTAATCGTATATGCTTATGGGAGAACACTAAAAACAAACAACAAAACAACAAACTGTTGATGTAAAGTGCTTGCATCTAGCCTGGTTTGTTTTTCTCTGATAAATGTTAACCTAATAAAATTATTAACCCTATAATCTGTTTGATTTATGATAATAAACCGATTGTTTGTTAATGACAAACAAAAAAGAATTACACTGAAGAAAGCAATCTGCATAACCTGCTATTCTTTGTTATTCATTTGCATTCCTCCTCTTCAGTCGTATGCGAGCAACACTTCTTCATCTAGTTTACCCGGAAATGAAAGTAATACTGCACTTCCGGCTATTCAACAAAGTAATAAGCAAATAAATGGTACAATTGTAGATGAAAGAGGAGAAGCTGTAATCGGCGCCAATATTACCGTTAAAGGAACTACTCTGGGAACTATTTCTGATTTTGACGGTAACTTTTCTTTAGCAGTACCTTCTAATGGGGTATTAATCATTTCTTATATAGGATACCTTACACAGGAAATACCAGTAAATAATAATACAACTTTCAGCATTACATTAAAGGAAGATGTAAAAACCCTTGATGAGTTTGTTGTTATTGGTTATGGAGCTGTAAAAAAATCAGACTTAACAGGATCTGTACAAAAAATTGATTCAAAAGTATTGAAAAACCAAGCTGGAACTCAAATATCAGACATGCTTGCAGGTAGTGTTGCCGGCTTTAATGGACTTCAAGGAGCTTCTGCTAAAGGTGGTGCTTCAATGGAAATTAGAGGACGTACTTCCTTAAACGCGTCAACAGAACCTATGATTGTTCTAGATGGTGCCATATTCAACGGTAATATGCTTGATATCAATCCACAGGACGTTCAGTCAATTGAAATCTTAAAGGATGCGAGTTCTGCTGCTATCTACGGTTCTCGTGCATCTAATGGTGTAGTGATGATTACCACAAAAAAAGGAGAAAAAGGCAAACCCATGATTTCTTTCTCTGCTCAATTAGGTTCAGCTAGCCCAACCAACATGTATAAATCGTACGATAAGGATGGCTATCTAATTTATAAGAGAGATATGCAGAGAGCTAAGAATCCTCAAATGGTTTCATATTATTATGACGATCCGAATAATCTTCCTGCAGGTGTGACGTTGGATGATTGGAGAAAAGCTAGTGCCAATCCTCAACAAGATAATACAAAAGAATGGTTAACCAGATTATACTTCTACCAGACTGAATTGGATAATTACATGAATGGTAATACAATAGATTGGTTTAACGAAGCTTTTGGAGCGGGTTTGAGACAAAAATATGATGTGAATATTAGTGGTGCAACAGACAAACTTTCTTATTTCTGGTCTTTCGACTATCAAAATAATGAAGGTGTTATTACTGGGGATGAATATTCTGCGATAAGAACCCGTTTGAATTTTGATTTCACCATTACTGATTGGTTAACAGCAGGTATCAACACGCACTTTACCGACAGAGATGAAAGCGCTGTTCCCGTTGAGCTTTACAATATGTATTACATGAGCCCTTATGGTTCTATGTTTAATGAAGACGGTACTCCTAAATGGTATCCTAACGATTACGCATTGGCCAACCCATTTCTGAACTATTACGAGCAAGACAGACGTAAAAAAATCAATTCTGTATTCGCATCTGCGTATGCAAACATCAAACTACCCTACAACATAAATTATAAAATTTCATTCCAACCTAATTATACGTTTGCTAGTGAATATAACTTTTATCCATCTACTGTTCCTAGTGGAGGACAAGGTGGTGTCGGCTCAAGAGCAGAATCAAAAAATATGAGCTGGATTTTCGATAACCTAGTTAGTTGGAAGAAGCAATACGGAGTTCATGGATTTGACGTAACATTACTGTTTAGTGCTGAAAAAGCTCAAAGATGGCTTACCTCTGCTAGTAACCAGAAGTTTATTCCAAATCAAAACCTCTCATACAGTGGTATTCAGTTTGGTACTGCTCCTACTGTTAATTCTGATGATACAAAAACAACAGCAGATGCTCTAATGGCCAGATTAAACTACACCTTACTTGACAAGTATTTAATCACAGCCTCTGTGAGACGAGATGGCTATTCTGCTTTTGGCGTCAACAATCCACGAGCAACATTCCCTGCTTTGGCATTTGCTTGGAAAATCTCTGAAGAAAAATTCTTCAACATTCCTTATGTTTATCAAATGAAGCTACGTGCTTCTTGGGGTGAAAATGGTAACCGCGACATCGGTGCATACTCTGCTTTAGCTCAATTAAATGCTATTCATTATTATGATGGAACAAGCAGTAATGTGGGTATTGCAAGCACTAGTTTGGCAAACTCAAATTTAAAATGGGAAAGAACTTCTGCTATTAACTTTGGTATGGACCTAGGCCTTTTCGACAATCGCTTTGATCTGACTGTCGATGTTTATAAAATGAATACTTTAGATCTATTAATGGCTAGACAATTGCCTCAAATCACCGGATTTAAGAGTATCATGACTAACTTAGGAGAGTTGGAAAATAAGGGTATAGACCTTACACTAAACACTGTTAATATTGATAATAAGGACTTTAGATGGTCTTCCAACTTAGTTTATTCAGCTAACAGAAATAAGATTGTTCAACTGTTTGGCAATTATGAAACTGTAGAAATAGATGGTAAACAAGTTGTAAGAGAGATTCCAGACTATACTAATAATTTATTCCCTGGTCGTCCAATTGATCAAATCTGGGATTATAATGTATTAGGCGTTTGGCAACTTAATGAAGCAGATGAAGCAGCTCGTTACAGACTTGTACCTGGAGACTGGAAAGTGGAAGATGTTGACGATAATGGAAAGTTAGAAGCACTCCATGACAAACAGTTTGTTGGATACAAAGAACCACGTCATAGATTGGGATTAAGAAACAGCTTTACATTTAAGCAAAACTTCAACTTTTCATTCTTCTTGAGAGCTGATTTAGGACATAAAGCTGCATTTTCCGATGCTTTGAGAGCTAACGGAGCTGATACAGGAGAAAAGAGAAACTCTTATGACTTACCTTATTGGACTCCAGACAATCCTATCAATGATTATTCTAGATTAACCCCTAACACAAGTGTATATGGAGGTGGATTGAAAATTTATAAATCTCGTTCATTCCTAAGACTTCAAGATGTTACGTTCTCATACTCAGTGCCTAAATCGTTTACTCAACGTTTTAACATCAACAACCTTGAATTTTACTATAATGGGAACAACTTACTTTGCTTTACAAAGTGGCCGGGATGGGACCCTGAATCATTGACTACACCTATGCCAAGAAGTCATACTTTTGGACTTAGACTGTCATTATAATAATCGAAAAAAGATGTCCTATTTTTCATTTTATCTTTTTAATAGTATGAAAAAAAACAATCATATGAAACACATCAAAATTCTTATATTAACACTATTCGTTTCTTCACTCACCATTTCTTGTAGTGATGATTGGTTGAATCCAGATCCCAAATCATTCTATACTCCTGAAAATGTGTTTGTAGATGAAAATGGTTTGTCTTCATTGTTAATAACAATGCGTAAGGACATTAAATTAGAATGTACGAACAGTATGAATTATATTTGTGCTGACATTGCAGCTTCTGATTTAGCTTCACCTTGGTCTCAGTTAGATTTTTACAATCTTACCCCAGCAAGCTCTACATACTATCCTTTCTTATCTTTTTTCACAAAGGCTTATGAATGTATTAAGAATACAAATGTTCTGATATCTAGAATTGATGCCATACAATGGAAAGAGGAAAGTAAAAGAAATGCAGTGTTGGGTGAAGCTCTTTGGTTTAGAGCATATTGGTACTATCGCCTAGTTAACTCATTTGGAGATGTTCCTTTTATTGGTGAAGAAATTACCAGTGCAAAATTAGACTTCGCCACACATAGCAGATGGGCTATTTTAAATAAGATCCAATCAGATTTGGAATTTGCTGAAAAATGGCTTCCTGAAAAAACAGCTCCAGCTGTTGTTTCTAAAGGTGCAGCTCAGCATTTACTAACTAAGGTTTATCTTGCTAATTTGAATTATGACAAAGCAATTGAAATGGCTACTAATGTTATTAATGGCCCTTATGCTTTAATGAATAAACGATTTGGTGTAGATGCTGCAGAGGCTAAACGTAATTTGATTTGGGACCTTCACAGACCTAAAAACATTAATTCGGCAGCAAACACTGAAACAATTTATGCTATCGTTGACAGATATGAAGCTCCTTCAAATGCAAGATCGGATGGTTCATTTACAATGAGAATGTATAACCCTTCTTGGTGGGCTGTTGAAGTATTGGATAGCCAAGGTAAAACAGGTATGGTTGCATCTGGTGCTCAATATGACTCATTAGGTAGAGGTAACGCGAATGTGCGCCCAACTCCACATTATCAATATGGAATATGGAATATCAAAGGCCAAACTTGGCAAAACACAACAGACTTAAGAAGAGCTGACCTCAACTGGGTTGACACACATGAAATTCTATACAATAATCCTAACTCTGTTGATTTTGGTAAACCTGTCAACCCGGCTTACTTTGCAAACCCAATTGATACGTTCAGAACATATTATGCAATTACCTTTTACAAAACATATATACCACAAGATGACCCTAACGCAATGCCTGCTGGTGGACATGGTGATATGTATATTTTCAGACTTGCAGAAACTTACTTGTTACGTGCTGAAGCTCATTATTGGAAAAACAATCTTGCTGCGGCAGCTGATGATATAAACAAGGTAAGAACCAGAGCAAATGCTGCTCCAATTGATGCTAGCGAAGTTACTTTGGAATTTATTCTTGACGAACGTGCAAGAGAACTCTATTTGGAAGAGCCAAGACATTCTGAGCTAGTCAGAATCGCCTTCATGATGGCTAAAGCAAATCAAAATGGATATAGTTTAGATCAGTTCAGCAATAAAAACTTCTATTTCGATCAGGTAATGAAGTATAATAAAACATATGAACAAAAGATTTCTCTTTTAAATAACGTAGCTAATATGGCTCCATTCCACGCATTGTGGCCTATTCCTGATGCAATTATTACAGCAAATACACTTGGTGTAATCAATCAGAACATAGGTTATGACGGTGCTGAAAAGAATGTGAAACCTCTAGAAACAATTGAATAAACAATAGATTTCTTATGATTCTGATTTAAGTTGAAAAAAGTTACTATCGTAGGGACAAAGGGATTTGTCCTTATGATGGTAACTGTTTTACTCATTACTTTTTTAAACATCTGCTACTATGACAACACGAAGAAATTTTATCAAAACATTGGCATCTGCCGGTGCAGCTGCAAGTCTACCGTCAATGGGTATGTCACAGCCGGTATCGAACTTGCTTAAAAATAATACGTCATCCAAATTAATCTGGGCGAATCTATTGCATTTGAGCACAAACATGTGGGAAGATAATCCTTATGTAAGTGATATTTTTTTATTGAAAGATTCGAAGAATGCGCAAGATGTTTATAAAGATGATTATAAATATACAAACCATAAGGAAGCTTGCGCATGGGCAATGCGCGCTTATCGCCCCTATCTTATTAATGATGACAGAATATGGAATGCCATATTGAATCGCATGTCAGAATCAGGCATGAACATGGTCATTATCGACTTGGGCGATGCCGTAAAATATAACACGCATCCTGAAATTGCGATTAAAAATGCTTGGTCTGTTGACCGTTTGAAAGCAGAGATTCAAAAAATACGCAACTTAGGTATGGAACCAATCCCTAAACTTAATTTTGCAGCCTCTCACGATGCTTGGCTGGGAGAATACGCCAGAATGGTCTCAACAAGAAAATATTACGAAGTATGTAAAGACCTCATCAATGAGGTAATTGACATATTTGACACACCCCGTTTTTTCCACTTAGGCATGGATGAAGAAACGGCCAGACACCAAAGACTCCATGATTATGTTGTCATCCGACAGAATGATCAATGGTGGAAAGACTTTTATTTCTTTGTAGATGAAACAGAAAAAAGAGGCGTTAGACCGTGGGTTTGGTCTGATCAGGGATGGAGACAGCCTGACCTATTTTTCAAAAAAATGCCTAAATCTGTTCTCCAAAGCAATTGGTATTACGATAAGGAATTTGATTTATCTAAACTAAAAGAGCCTGAATTGACCGAACTTAAGTTTTATGATGACCTGGAGAAATACGGTTACGATCAGGTTCCAACCGGAGCAAACTGGACCGATGACACAAACATGGAAGACACAGTTAAGTACTGCAAACGTGTGATTAATCCAGATAGATTATTAGGTTTTATGACAGCACCATGGCTACCCAATATAGATATTTGTCTACAAAAACACATGGAGGCTATTGAACAAGTAAAAGTAGCTAAGAAAAAATATTATTAACATGAAGGTTCTTTATCCGTTTTGGATTTGTTTACTTTTCATCTTTACCGAAATGTCGCTTCATGCTCAGCAAAGCGATACCGGTAAAGAGAAAGTAATTAGATTTGACGACACTCGAAAATTTAATTGGGGGCCTGATTACAAAGAGGTAGAAATTATATCGAGTGTTGATCAGAAAATACAAAAAGCTTTCTTTCACAAAGCACAGTCACCCAATAAAAGGCCTTTAGTTGTAAGTCTTCACACATGGGGTGGCGATTATTCGCAGCGTGATAGTCTAGCAGAATTATGCCGGATAAATGATGTCAATTATATCCATCCAGACTTTAGAGGTCCAAACAAAACAAAAGAAGCCTGTGGTAGTGATTTAGTCATTTCCGATATTAATGATGCCATAGACTATGCCATAGCAAATTCAAATGTAGATACAACAAGAATCACAATAATTGGAGTTAGTGGTGGAGGTTATGTTACATTGTGCTGCTTTATGAAATTAAAACGGAATATTTACAGATATTCTGCATGGGCATCTATCACAGATTTGGAAGCTTGGTATAATCAGAGTAAGATACGAGGAAACAAGTATGATTTGAATGTTCTTGAATGTACATGTTCTGAGTCTACGCTAGATATTGATAATGCCAGACAACGTTCTCCGTACTATATGCAAACACCTATATCCAAAATAGGCAACACCGAATTATATATTTATGCAGGAGTATATGATGGAATTCAGGGTAGCGTACCCATCACCCACTCCATTAATTTTTATAATAAGCTGCTAAGTGATATCGGCGAAAAAGATCCATCTAAATATGTCTCTGATACAGAAAAGTTACATTTACTTGAATTCCGTACTCCAATAAGTGAAACAGGACAAATCGGTTCCCGGAAAATATGCTTACAAAAGGAAGTAAAGCAAATACGGTTTACTGTATTTGAAGGAAATCATGAAATGTTGACTCAATACGCATTTGACGAAATTATGAAAGAGTAGTATTATGAGAACAATTATGTTATTTATTCTTTCTCAATGCTTTATTTTAAGCACATTTGCTCAAAGTCAGGATAACACATTGAGTAAAAAAGAATTGAAAGAGGGCTGGACACTTTTGTTTAATGGAAAGAATTTAGATGGATGGACAGCTGTTGGTAAAACTACATTGCCTGAACAGGGATGGGTCGTTGAAGATGGGGCTATCATTGCTAACAAAGCAGGTTCTGCAAGAGGTGGTGATTTGATTACAAAGAATGAATATGGTGAATTTGACCTTCAATTTGAATACAAACTATCTAAAGGAGCAAATAGCGGCGTTAAATATTTCTTCCATAAATACGGAACCAGTTGGTTAGGTTGTGAATATCAGGCAATAGATGAAGAAAATCATCCTGAAAAAGACCATTTAACGGGAGTTCACCAAACAGCATCGCTCTACGACATTTATGAAACTCAAATAAAGGCACCTGTAAAACCGTATGGCGAATGGAATAAAGGTCGTATTGTATCTAAAGGATCTAAGGTTACACACTTCCTAAATGGAAAGAAAGTATTAACCTACGACCGAATGGGACAAGAGTTTAAAGAAGCCGTCAAGAAAAGCAAATTTAAAGATGCTGTTCCAACATTTGGGACAATAGACAAAGGGTATATTTTATTGCAAGACCATCAAGATGAAGTTTATTTCAAGAATATCAAGATTAAAGATTTATCTAAGAAATGAAATAACACCATTTTACGTGTCTTACAGCATACTATAAATACATAATTGAGATGAAATTTATCGGGAACGTTATCGCACTTTTATTTAATGATTTCTTTTTCATTTCAATACAATTACTCTTACTTTGAACTAGCTAATATCACACTTTATGCGAATTAAAACATCAATATTACTCTTATTGCTTCTAACTTTCATTACAAAGACAGAAGCACAAATCAAATGGCATGATCCTCTAAAAGCGGAAACACCCGTTATTCAAAATCAGGCATGGGTAGATGAGATTGGATTCTCTTATACACGTATGTCGCAAAGAGCCGAGCAGTTAGTTCGCACACCCGTTTGGAATTTATCCCGTTATTCAGCTGGCTTGGCTATTCATTTTTATAGTAACTCTCCGGAGATCACAGTACGATATGGCGTGAAAGGAAGTTTAAATATGCCTCATATGCCTACGCTAGGCGTTTCCGGATTAGATATGTATCGCGTAGATGAAAAGAATGAAAAAGCCTTTTGCTATGGCAAATATGCATTTAAGGATACAATCACCTATACCTATACTGGATTAGAGCCAAGCAGCAACCCTAAAGGAAACGAATATCATCTTTTCCTTCCGCTTTATAATCAAGTAAAATGGTTGGAGATAGGTGTACCAGAATCAGCTGAATTTGAATTCATACCTCATTCTACAGAGAAACCAATCGTACTCTATGGAACCTCAATCGCTCAAGGGGCATGTGCTTCACGTCCGGCTATGGCTTGGGGTAATATTATTCAGCGTTCGTTAGACGTACCCGTTATCAATCTAGGCTTTTCGGGTAACGGTCGATTAGAGAAAGAGATGCTCGACTTTATTAATGAGATAGATGCCCGATTATATATCTTGGATTGTTTACCCAACCTAGATACCGAAGAAGAAAACAAACTGTTTGAAATAATAGTAAATGCCGTTCGTCAATTACGGAGCAAATCAAACACACCGATCTTGCTTATCGAACACCTTGGCGCAAGCTATAGCACAGTGAATAAAGAGAAAAGGGAACAAGACGAACGTGTAAACAGAGCATCTAAAAATGCTTATGCTGCCTTATTGAAAGAGGGTATTGACAACCTATATTATCTTACAAGAGAAGATTTGAATATCCCTTCTGACGGTTGGGTAGACTATATCCACCCGACTGATCTAGGAATGCAGGCTCAAGCTGATGCTGTCGAAAAGAAAATCAAAGAAATTCTGAAGTCATTTAAAAAACAACCTATTTAACCTAAAATAATCAATATATGAAAACAAATCGTAGAGGATTTTTAAAAGCAGCCGGATTGGCTGGAGCCGGATTAGTAACCGGGTGTACCTCAGCAACTCGAAGTGGCGAATGTCATGGGGAGAACGCTTATACACTTGATCATATTAGAAAAGAAGCGCAAAAACAGAATAAACAATTATTCAACATGTCAGGTTATTGCGCTCCTAAATTAGATATCGTTCGGATTGGTTTTCTTGGCGTAGGTAGCCGCGGTTCTGCTGCTGTTGAACGTGTAAGCCGTATTGCCGGTATCAGTATCGTAGCTATTTGCGATGTACAGCCGGAAAAGGCCGAAAAAGCAAAAGCCCGAATTAAATCGCCAGGCCATGAAGCAAAATTATACACGGAGAGTGATGAGTCTTGGATGGAAGTTTGCCGTCGCGACGATATCGACTTGGTCTATATTGCCAGTCATTGGGAACTACACGCACCTATGGCCCTTTATGCCATGGAACATGGTAAGCACGTAGCCGTAGAGATTCCGGCTGCTACAACAGTTGAAGATTGCTGGAAACTAGTCGAAACATCCGAGCGTACTAAAATGCATTGCGTCATGCTTGAAAACTGTTGTTATGACTTCTTCGAGCTATTGACGTTGAACATGGCTCGCCAAGGATTCTTTGGAGATATTGTTCATTGCGAAGGAGCTTATATTCACGATATCTTAGACAGTTTCTTCGTTAAAACCAATCGTTATGATAACTGGCGTCTGAGAGAAAATGCCGAACGAAATGGCAACCTATACCCTACTCACGGATTGGGACCTGTATGTCAGATATTAAATATCAATCGTGGTAATAAATTAGAGTATATGACTTCTATGGCTTCTGCCGATTTTATGTTGAAAAAGGCAACAGAAGAACATGCGAAGACGGATGCCGAGTTTGCACAATTCCTAGACAAACCTTTCAGAGGAAATATGAATACGTCTACAATTATGACTCATTCAGGCAGCACAATCATGCTTCAACACGATGTGTCTACTCCTCGTCCTTATTCAAGATTACATACGGTAAGTGGAACAAAAGCATTTGCTCAAAAATATCCGTTGCCGGGAAAGATAGCCATAGGTCATGACGGCTTCTTGTCTGAAGAAGAATACGCCAAACTAGAAAAACAATATACTCCGGCTATCGTGGCCAAGATTGGAGAAATGGCCAAAAAAGTAGGTGGACACGGAGGTATGGACTTTATGATGGATTGGAGATTAATCGATTGTCTCAGAAATGGACTACCTATGGATATGGATGTTTATGATGCAGCAGCATGGAGTGTGATCGGACCGTTAAGCGAATGGTCTGTGGCCAACAAATCTGCAGCAATAGATATTCCTGATTTCACCTGTGGCTCATGGAAAACAAACAAACCCCATGACATAGAGTTGAAAGATGGAGGTACGACAGACACGTTCTAAGACAAGTAACTAACAGTAATAATCAAGAAAAACAAATAATACGATCGTGGAAATCAAAGTATTAAGTGACAAGTATGAACTTGGCATTGAGGCAGGGAAACATGCAGCCTCATTGATTCGTGAAGCCATTGCTAAAAAAGGCACAGCTAATGTTATTTTAGCAACAGGTAAAAGTCAGTTTGAAACACTAGAACAACTGGTAAAAGAACCAGGAATCGACTGGACAAAAGTTCGAATGTTCCATTTGGATGAATATATCGGGTTGCCGGTATCTCACAAAGCCAGTTTTAGGAAATATCTACAAGAACGTTTTATTGACAAAGTAGGTAAAATGCTAGATGTCAACCTGATCAATGGCGAAGTCGACCCTGTAGAAGAATGTAAAAGATTAGGTAAAATCATAGCAGCTTATCCGGTTGATGTTGCATTTGTTGGTATCGGTGAAAATGGCCATCTCGCATTCAATGATCCTCCTGCTGACTTCGATACAGAAGAAGCCTATCTTGTGGTGGATTTAGACGAGAAATGCCGCGCTCAGCAAATGGGTGAAGGATGGTTTGCTTCCATCAATGATGTGCCTAAGCAAGCAATAAGCATGTCAATTCGTCAAATCATGAAAGCCAAACATATCGTTTGTGCAGTGCCTGATAGCCGAAAAGCAGAAGCGGTTAGAAACTGTCTCACCTTGCCTGTTTCTAATTTGCATCCGTCTAGTATTTTGCAGCAGCATGCTGATTGTACCTTTTTCTTAGACAAATCATCAGCAGCATTGCTACCTAAACACACCTAAATCTGTTGGAATGAGTAGAGAGATTAAAAAAATCGATGTAACAGAACTAACCAAAAGAAACACCATCATCTCAATTGGTATTATTGGATTGATGTTTTTCATATTTGGTTTTGTATCTTGGGTTAATGCTATCCTTATTCCTTATTTTAGGATTGCCTGTGAATTAACAAACTTCCAATCCTATTTAGTAGCCTTTTCCTTCTATATATCCTACTTCATCATGTCCGTACCGTCGGCGATACTACTGAAAAAAGCAGGTTTTAAGAAAGGCATGATGATTGGATTTTGGATTATGGCTTTAGGAGCATTACTCTTTATTCCGGCTGCATTCTCTCGTACATATATAATCTTTCTAACGGGATTGTTTACGCTTGGTACTGGACTTGCTATTTTACAGACTGCTGCAAATCCATACATTACGATACTTGGACCTAAAGAACGTGCAGCACAGCGAATAAGCATCATGGGAATTTGCAACAAAGGCGCCGGAATTCTGGCACCTTTGGCATTCTCCGCAGCCATTCTTCGCCCTACGGATACAGCCTTGTTTGCAGCTATTCCATCGATGGATGAAGTAACCAGGGCTGCTGCATTAGACGAACTGATCATGCGTGTGGTCATTCCTTATGCTATCGTAGGAACCGTACTCTTTTTCATTGGTGTATTCATTCGATTCTCACCATTGCCTGAGATAGATACGGAGCATGAAAGTGAGGAAGTGTCCAAAGCGAATTCCGACAAACACAGTGTCCTCCAATTTCCACATTTGGTATTGGGCGCCATTGCCATTTTCCTCCATGTCGGCACACAGGTGGTAGCTATTGATACAATCATAGGATATGCCACTTCTATGAATATGAATCTGCTGGAAGCAAAGGTATTTCCATCTTACACGCTAACGGCAGCCATCTGCGGTTATTTGCTTGGTATTGGTTTGATTCCAAAGTTTATCAAACAAACAAATATGCTGCAAGTATGTACTACAGTTGGACTTATCCTAACTACATGTATTGTATTAGTACAAGGAGGAGTAAACTGGCTCGGTCATGAAGCGGATATTTCAATCTGGTTTGTTGTTTGTCTTGGTGCCCCCAACGCTTTGATTTGGGCAGGAATCTGGCCTTTAGCCTTAGACGGTTTAGGACGGTATACAAAAGATGGTTCTGGGTTGTTGATTATGGGGCTATGCGGTAACGCTATTCTACCTCTTCTGTATGGAGCCTTAGCAGATATATACGATGTCAGACTAGCCTATTGGGTATTATTCCCTTGCTATTTGTATTTGGTATTCTATGCCTTTAAAGGTCACAAAATCAGATCATGGTCATTGAAAGAATTCTTTTAAAATGGACCCTTCTTATAGATTAGTATGTACATAAAAAAAGCGCCGTATTATTCGATGAATAATACGGCGCCCTGTTTTATATAATTGGTGTACGCAGGATGAGATTTGAACTCACACACCGTTACCGGCACTACCCCCTCAAAGTAGCGTGTCTACCAATTCCACCACCTGCGCATAGCTTAGTGCCCAGAACAGGACTCGAACCTGCACGTCCGCAAAGACACTCGCACCTGAAACGAGCGCGTCTACCAATTCCGCCACCTGGGCCCATTAAGATAAAAAGGCGGCCTCATGCCACCTTAGCTAAGAGCGAAAGACGGGACTCGAACCCGCGACCCTAACCTTGGCAAGGTTATACTCTACCAACTGAGCTACTTTCGCGATAACGGGTGCAAATATAGAGCATATTTTGATTTTCACAAAAGATCAAGCGCATTTTTTAATAAAAAAATTTGCTACCCGTTGCTATTCGGCTGATTATTTCAATCCGGTTGCTTCTAACCACATGTTAGCCATCAACTGACGTCCAGGCAAGTCTGGATGCACACCGTCGCCTGACCAATAGCGTGCCGGTGCAACTTTCATGGCAGCATCAAAACCTGCTTGATAAGGAACAAAGACAGCTTTGAATTCGTTGGCCAATTTACGTGCCACTACACGGTACTCGTCAAACATAGGGAACCATCTATCCAAGTCAATAGCAGAGCCACCCTTCAAGGCAAATGGTTCACCAATCACTAATTGCACTTTAGGCAGTTTTTCTTTTGTGTATTGAAGCAGTGCACGGTAATCGTCTTCGTATACCTTTACTGTTCCTTTATATCCAGCATTTAAGGTATGCCAATAATCATTTACACCAATCAGGATACTTACAACATCGGGCATGATAGAAAGACAATCGATTTCCCAGCGATCACGTAGCTGGAACACTTTGTTTCCACTGATACCTTTATTGTATATTTTCAATTGCTTATCGGCATGATTAGCCAAAAGGTTAGTTGCTGTATACAGTGAATAGCCATAGCCTAATTGTCCTTGTGAGTTACAGTTAACGTCAGCTCTGTCACGTCCGGCATCGGTAATTGAGTCTCCTTGAAAAAGGATGACAGAATTCTTCTTCAGACTAATCTTTTGTGTATGAACAGATGTACTTTCTTGAACAGCCGCTTTCGCTAGTTCGGGAATCATCATTGCACCCAAACCAGCTGCAATACCTTTCTTAAAGAAAGATCTTCTTGAATTTTCCATGGATTTAATATTCTTAATAGATTAACAATTTCTATTTTGCTTGTAAATATACAAAACTATAAAATCTACATGAAGATTAATCGATCTTTGCTACTAATTCTGTAAACAACAACGACATCACATCGGCTGCTTTATTGGCGGCTGCAATCACATCTGCACCGTCATTCACAAAATCGTCGGCAAAATGATAGCCTTCATTAGTGATGACAGACATACCTAACACTCTGATGCCTGCGTGACGAGCTATAATCACCTCAGGTACAGTGCTCATACCGATTGCATCTCCCCCTACCTTACCATAGAAAGCATATTCGGATGGCGTTTCATAGGATGGGCCTGTTAAAGCAACATAGACGCCTTGCTTTAGAGGAATATTGTTTTCTTCAGCTATACCTTCCATCAACTTGATCAGTTCACGGTCATAAGCACGGGTCATATCAGGGAAACGTGGACCGAAGTCGTCATTATTCGGACCAATCAGTGGGTTAGGCATCATATTAATATGATCACGTATCAACATCAGATCGCCCACCTTAAACGAGGTATTGATTCCTCCGGCAGCATTCGAAACTAGAAGGGTGTTAATGCCAAGTAATTTCATGACACGAACCGGATAAGTGACTTCATGCATAGCATAGCCTTCATAATAATGAAAACGACCCTGCATGGCTAATACCAATTTATCACCTAGCTTACCACATATTAGGTTTCCTTTATGGCCCATGGCTGTCGAGTGTTTGAAGTGAGGAATCTCACTGTATGGCACAACAATCGGATCAACGATTTTGTCGGCCAATCCACCCAAACCACTACCTAAAATAATCGCGATTTTCGGCAGTATAGGTATTCTGCTTTTTAAATAATCTGCCGTTTCTTTGTATTTCTGATCCATATCTTTATGTTTTTATCTTGCTATTAAAGCATAAGCTATTTGTTCTGCTTTATCCATTATTTCATTTTCACCAGGGACGGTCTTATTCTCCATCAACACTTTTCCATCACAGATTAGAGTATCTACACAGTTTCCATTTGCCGAGTAAACCAAGTTGGACACAAAATTGAAGTTCGGTATAAATGCCGGCGTATGGAGGTCTACCAACGATAAGTCGGCCAATGCCCCTACTTCAATTCGTCCGGCATCGATATTCAATATCGAGGCTCCGGTAGCTGTGGCCGATTCGAGCATTTCATCGGCCGTAAGAACAATAGGATTGCCCCGCCATCCCTTACCCAACAGAGCGGTCAACTTCATTACTTCCACCATGTCCAAGTTATTTGACGATGCACAACCGTCGGTACCCAACCCAACACGGATGCCTTTTTTCTTCATTTCATCATACATAAAACGAATACCCGAGCCCAGTTTCATATTCGACGCCGGGTTGTGAATCACACTCACTCCGTAGTCGGCCAGCAACTGTATCTCTTCATCATCGACATATACACCATGTGCCACAACCAAGTTCGGAGACAATATCCCCAGCTTATGCAGATAGCGCACCGGAGTAGCACCAAATTGCTTCAATGAGGTCTCAACCTCACCCTGCGTTTCCGACAGATGCAGGTGCACAAGTATATTATTTGCAGTAGCAAATTCATGCGCCCATTGCAGCAGTTCGCCGGAAACGGAATAGATGGCATGCGGACCGATTGCATAGCTCAACCGATCACTATATTGGCCCATAGATTGAAGCAAAGCTTCGCTCTCCTGTTTACATTTCTCAGCCAAGTGAGGTTTGAAGAAATCAAAACAGGTTCCTGCCAATACCGCCCTCAGCCCCATTTCTTCAACCGCCTTTGCTGTTGCATGAAAACCGGTATACATATCAAAGAACGTCGTTGTTCCGGTCTTTATCATTTCCAAACAAGCCAGTTTAGCTCCCCAATAGATATCCTCTTCTGTCAGCTTGGCCTCATTCGGCCATATTCGATCTTCCAGCCAGGGCTTCAATAACATATCATCGCCAAAACCTCTAAACAAAGTCATAGCTGCATGTGTATGACAGTTAACCATACCCGGTATAACTGCCTTTCTCCGCCCATCTATTATTTTATCAGCTTGCCTATCCAAGCTCTTTCCTATTTCTTTTATACGGTTACCTTCGATATATATATCAATTGGCTCTTTATTCCATTCTACCGATTTAATCAACAAACTCATATTCAGGAAAATTTCGCTTTCATATTTTTTATTTTTTCTTCTTCTATCCTCTTTAGCAGAGCCTTTAGTTTTGTACGTTTCACAGCAGCAAATGAATAGCTTTCCTTTACTTCAATCAGGCCAAGATCGTCTTTATCCAACCCTCCTTTCTGAAACAGAAAGCCTACTATATCTTTTTTACTCAATTTATCTCGTTTTCCCTTATTGATTGTCAATGTTGCCCATTCTGAAGGCATAGGTACCTTTACCTTCTCAGGCAAGAAAAACTCATCTGGAACTAGCGTAATATATTCAGGCACAAATTCTTTCTCATTCAGAATCAAATAAGCGTCACCCTCGGCATGCATACGCGCCGTACGTCCATTCCTATGAATAAACGATTCTTCGTTTACGGGAGGATGATAATGAATCACATGCTTCACGTCCGGAATATCCAATCCTCTAGCAGCAAGATCCGTTGATATCAGAACCGATGTCGAGCCGTTTCTGAATTTCGACAAGACACGTTCTCTATCCAACTGCTCCATACCTCCATGAAAACAACCGTTATCAACGTTCCTTCCTGTAAGATAGTTACTCACTCGTTCAACTGCTTCTCGCAGGTTACAGAACACCAATGCCGACTCACCCTTCAACTCACCTAATAAAGCATATAGGGTATATAGTTTATCCGGTATCGGCGATTTCACTATGTGAATAGTCAAGGCTTTATTTCTCTTCTCTTCGGTAAGAAATGAAAGTTCCACTGGAGATTGCAAACGAACAAATTCAGGGATATCAATTGCAGCCGTTGCCGACGTTAACACACGCCGACGGACATTAGCCAGATGAGCTAACACTTCTTTCATTTCGGCCGTAAAGCCTAATTCTAATATTTTATCAAACTCGTCAAGGATCAATGTCTTCACACTATCCAACGAAATATTGCCACGCTCCAAATGGTCCAATATACGTCCCGGTGTACCTATTAAGACCGCAGGCGGATGTTCCAAACTCTTCTTCTCCGTACGAATCGGGTGTCCACCGTAACAGCAATTAATTTTAAAACCTGAACCGAGCGAACGGAAGACAGATTCAATCTGTAGCGCAAGCTCCCGTGAAGGAGCGATAATTAGCGCTTGAATCGTTTTTGCCTCACGCGACAAGGTTGTAAGTAAAGGGAGTAAAAATGCAAGCGTCTTTCCGGATCCGGTCGGGCTCAACAAAAGCATATCTTTTGTAACGCCTGCGTCCAGAACAGCACGCTGCATTTCATTAAGAGTCTCAATCCCTGCATTTTTAATTGCGAGAGAGACAACTTCTTTTTCTATCATATTTATTTAAATTCTCTATAAAATTCCGCCACCGATTCAATTCCTTTATAGAAGAAGTCCAAACGACAACTTTCGTTGGGTGAATGAATCGCATTTTGTTCCAGGCCAAAGCCCATTAATATTGTTTTAATACCTAATACTTGTTCGAAAGTCGAGATGATAGGAATACTTCCACCTCTGCGTACAGCCAGCGGCTTCACACCAAAAGCTACTCCAACTGCCTTTTCTGCAGCTTTATAGGCCGGTAGATCGATAGGACATACATAACCTTGTCCTCCGTGCTTAGGTGTTACCTTAACTTTCACATAATCGGGCGCAATGCTTGCTATATACTCTTCAAACATTTTCGAAATCTTCGAGTGATCTTGATGAGGCACCAGTCTACAAGACACTTTCGCATAGGCCTTTGATGGAAGCACCGTCTTACTTCCCTCTCCCGTATAGCCTCCCCAGATACCACAGATATCAAAACAAGGACGGCAGCTATTTCGTTCAAGTGTTGAATAACCTTTTTCTCCTAATAATGCATTTACATCGATAGCCTGCTTGTATTTTTCTTCATCAAAAGGAATCTGTTGCATCATCTTCCGTTCCGTTTCAGAAAGTTCTTCTACGTCGTCATAAAATCCGGGGATGGTGATTCGTCCGTCGCTATCTGTGATACCTGCCATCATCTTACAAAGTACATTGATTGGGTTAGCAACTGCTCCGCCAAAATGTCCGGAATGCAAGTCGCGGTTCGGACCGGTCACCTCTATTTCCCAATAAGCCAACCCACGTAATCCGGTGGTCAACGAAGGGGTTTCTGCATTCACCATACTTGTGTCTGAAACCAAGATGATGTCTGCTTTTAATAGGTCTTTATGTTCACGGCAGAACCCTTCCAGACTAGGCGAACCGATTTCTTCTTCTCCTTCAAATATGAACTTTACGTTGCAGCGCAACAAGTCTTCTTTCAATGCTGTTTCAAAGCCTTTTACTTGAATCATTCCTTGTCCTTTATCATCATCCGCTCCACGAGCCCAGATACGGCCGTCACGAATTTCAGCCTCAAACGGATTGCTTTTCCAAAGTTCAAGTGGTTCGGCCGGCATTACATCGTAATGTGCATAGACAAGTACAGTCGGAGCATCTTCAGCATAGAACTTTTCACCGTAAACAACCGGATTTCCGGCAGTAGGCATAACAACAGCCTTATCGGCACCTGAAGAAAGCAGGATCTCGACCCATTTCTCTGCACAAGCTTGCATATCAGCTTTATGCTCTTGTTTGGCACTGATTGACGGAATACGTATCAACGCGAATAATTCTTCTAAAAAACGCTCTTTATTTGATTCAATAAACTGCTTTACTGACATAATATATATTTAAAATGTTTATAATAAATTCGATGCTAATTCAGATAATTCACTTCGCTCACCCTTAATCAGATTCACATGAGCAAACAGATTCTGTCCCTTCATCTTATCCACCATATAAGCCAATCCATTACTTTGAGCATCCAGATAGGGTGAGTCAATCTGTTGCACATCACCTGTAAAGATCATCTTCGTACCTTCGCCTGCTCGAGTTATAATCGTCTTCACCTCATGAGGTGTCAAGTTTTGAGCTTCATCGATGATACAGAACGTTTCCGATAGGCTTCGCCCGCGAATAAATGCCAAAGCCTCTATAACCAGTTGATTATTCTTTTGCATATCGTCTATCCGTTTCACTTCTGGTCCGGAAGACGAGAATTGTGCTTTAATCACATTCAAGTTATCGAAAAGAGGCTGCATATATGGAGCTACCTTTTGTTTTTCATCTCCTGGCAGGAAACCTATATCTTTATTGGCCAACGATACGATAGGTCGAGCCAATAATATTTGTTTATAGGTATCCGTTTGTTTCAAGGCTGCCGCCAAGGCCAATAAAGTCTTTCCAGTACCGGCCTTTCCTGTAATTCCTACAAGTTTAATTTCCGGATCGGTCAACACTTCAAAAGCAAAACTTTGCTCTGCATTTCGGGGTTGGATACCATAATAAATTCCTTTTTCTACTTTCTTAATCTTATTCGTAAAAGGATTAAAACGAGCCAACACCGAGTTACGTATACTTTTAAGAATAAAACAATCGTTTGGTTTCAATAAATGATAATGTTCAAACGAAGAGGCCTCCACTCCTTCAATCTGGTTATAAATCATATCGATAAAATCAGGATCAATATTTTCAAAGGTTTCATGAGCCTTTTCAAACATATCTACGTTGACAACCTTATCAGTTATATAATCTTCAACCAAGATACCTAAAGAACGGGCCTTCATGCGCAGGTTCACATCTTTCGTTACTAAGATTGTCTGCATCTTAGGCTTTTTCTCAGCGATTGTCAACGCACAAGACAAAATTCTGTGATCTGGAGTGCGTTCGGGAAATGACAAAGATATTTTTTCTTGATACTTATCCCCTGTCACCACATACAGATTTCCCATACCTATTCCCAAAGAAACACCTTTAAGAAAAAGGTCATTGCTGGTAAGGGCATCAAGTTCACGAACAAATTCGCGTGCATTGAAGTTAATCTGGTCACTACCTTTCTTAAACCGGTCTAACTCTTCCAAAACTACGATAGGAAGATAAATATCGTTTTCTTGGAAGTTTTCTATGCACTTATAGTCATGAAGAATAACATTAGTATCCAACACGAAGTTTTTCTTTGCTCCCATAACCATCTTGTTTTATGTTAATGCTACTAATATAACAAGAAAAGTCATCATTCGATATAAAAAAAGCGGCTTATTCTTAAGCCGCTTTATCTCCTTATCTTGATCAGATCATCTCAATCTATTCAAAGAACGAACTAACGCTTCGTCTGCCCCAATGTTTCGGATAGCCAAATAGTTCAAAACCAAACATACCGCAGGAAACGCAGCTGCAAACTTTAATGTATAGGAAAGAACACCAAAATCAACCTTGAAGCTATAAATCATATAGGCGAACAACCCATAGAAACCTACTAATAAGATAGTATTAAAAACTGTCAATCGTATCTGAAGCATTCTCTTCTTAAAAAGGAAGATAGTTACCAATGCGATCACTATAGTGATAACATCCAATGCCAGCAATCCCCATGTCGGATACATCAATTCCTTTTCTCCCAGAAAAGAACTTAGTCCCATTACATCAAAAGAATAAAAGTTATCACCCGCCTGCAAAATAGCAAGTGGAAAAAAGAGTAATGACAACATTAATATTGTCACTAACAACAAATACACTGTTTGAATTCTTTGTAACATACTTCAGAATAATTGTAGAATCAACTTAGAAGTTATTCTTTTCTTTTGCCGGATTCCTGTGATAGACTTTTCCTTCTTCGTATTCCTGTGTTGCGATCAATGTAGGTTTTGGAAGCTTTTCGTAATAACGGGAAATTTCGATCTGTTCACGGTTTTCAAAAACTTCTTCCAGATTATCATTATACGAAGCAAACTCCTGAAGTTTCTTCTCAAGGTCATGCTTCATCTCAACAGACAGTTGATTTGCTCTTTTTGCTATAATCATCACTGTTTCATAAACATTGCCTGTGTCTTCAGACAATTTCATCATATCACGTGTGACTGTATTAGTCGGAGCATTTGATTTTCTGTAATCCATAAAATTATTTAGTTAATTATTTTTCCTTATCAATAAACATTGGTTATGCGGCTGTTTGCATACTCAAAAAACCGCTCTGCCTGACGAACGTATTTCCCTTCGGGATACTCGTTTATATAGTTATAATATTCATCAACAACCTCACGGTAGCGTCCCTGAAGTTTTTCATCCACACTCACACGAGCTAATTCATACTTACTCTGCATCACCAAGTAAAAGAATTCTTCCCTGTATTTAGAATAGGGATAATTCTTTAGTGCATTTTGTGCGGTTATGACAGCAGACTGGAAGTTGTTTCCCATATAAGTTCCTAAGTTAAAATACAGACGAGTAGCCAATAACTCCTTATAGGCTAACTTCTCCTGCAGTTCGAACAAGATATTTTGAGCTTGTTCAGCTCTCTCACTTTGCGGATAGTATTCGAGATACAATTGCAGCTGAGAGATCGCATCATACGTTTGCTTTTGATCCAAACGCGGATCTGGAGAATCCAAATACAAACCGTAGCCGGAATAGAAACGGGCCAGCTCTGTAAATTCTCCTTTCGGGTAGTTCGTATAATACGTATTAAAATATTGTGAAGCAGTCACATAATCTTTTTGACCATAATAACTCTGAGCCAAAAGATACAAAGACTCTTCTGCCTTACTTGTACCCTTAAAAATAGTCACTAGCTCTTCCAGTAAAGTTGCCGACCTGGTATATTGCTTGGCATTGAAATATTTTTTAGCATAGGAATATTTCAACTCATAATCAGTACTCTTCAAAATCTTATTATACTCTCCACAAGAGGCAAATAAGATTGTCATCAATGTCAAAAAAAATACAACCTTTTTCATTCGTATGCTTTTAGCCTGCAAAGCTACTATTTCCTAAGCAAATTAGAAAGCCTAAAACGTTAATATTTACAACTTATACAGATCACTCGCTGCAAGCAAAACTAACTTATTTGCTTTCAACACCTCCACACAACGTTCCAGATTATCAGGGCGTATTACGATATTGGCATCTTCACCCTGCGAAAATGCATACATATATTCGACAAACACCTCAGCCTCTGTAATAATCTCCATCACCTTAGCCAGAGAACCCGGAATATTCGGACAACGAAGACATACAACATCAGTGACACTCACTGCATAATGACGAGCTTTCAATATCTCCAGTGCTTTTTCAACATCCGAAACGATGAGTCGCAAAATCCCGAAGTCAGAATTTTCCGACACCGTAAAAGCAGTCAGATTTACACCTCCATCACCAAGCAGCTTGGCCACTTCCGTAAAACGTCCTCGCTTATTTTCCAGAAAAATAGACAATTGTTTGATTAACATAGTTGTTCTTTGTTTTATGGATTCAAACTAATTTACGATTATCTATCACTCGTTTGGCTTTGCCCATGCTTCGCTCAATACTTCTGGGCTCTACCAATCGGATATTCGGATGAATTCCCATTACACTTTGCATCCGGTCTGTGATTTTCTTCTTCAGATTGAGCATTTTATTCATCTCATCCGAATAAAAATCTGCTCTTACCTCTACATGTATTTCCAAGGTATCTACATTGTTTACCCGATCAACCAGAATCAAATAATGTGGTTCGAACTCCGGTAATTCCAAAATTACAGATTCTACTTGAGAAGGGAATACATTTACACCACGAATTATCAACATATCATCACTTCTTCCTAAAATTCTTGACATTCTGACCGCCGTTCTGCCGCAAGCACATTTCTCATAATTAAGCGAAGTCAAGTCACGCGTGCGATAGCGTATCATGGGCATACCTTCTTTGGTAATGGTGGTAAATACCAATTCACCTTGTTGGCCTGGCTCTACTGGTTGCAAGGTTACCGGATCGATTATTTCAGGATAAAAATGGTCTTCCCACAAGTGAGTTCCATTCTGACATTCGCACTCACCTCCTACTCCCGGACCTATAATTTCTGTCAAGCCATAGATATCATAAGCTTTAATCCCTAAAGAATCTTGTATTTCATTACGCATATTTTCCGTCCAAGGTTCAGCTCCGAATATACCGATCTTGAGTTTAAACTCTTCACGTGGTATACCTGAATCACGAATGGTCTCTCCAAGAAATAAGGCATATGATGGGGTGCAAGCCAAAACCTTAGCCCCAAAATCATGCATCAGCTGAATTTGTTTTTGTGTGTTCCCGCTGCTCATCGGAATCACAGTTCCTCCCATGTGCTCCACACCTCCATGAAGACCTAAACCTCCGGTAAATAGCCCGTAACCATATGCAACTTGAATGAAGTCTTGCTTAGTGACTCCTACTGCAGTAAGGCATCGTGTAACCACCTCATTCCAAATAGACAGGTCTTTACGTGTGTATCCTACCACAATAGGTTTTCCTGTAGTGCCCGACGAGGCATGAAGACGAACTATTTCAGACATAGGAGACGCCATTAACCCAAATGGGTAATTGTCTCTTAAGTCTTGTTTTACGGTGAAGGGTAGTTTAACAATATCATCAATGGTTTCTATATCATCGGGGGTAATCCCCATTTCCTGCATCTTCTTTCTATAAAAGGGCGTGTTTTGATACACATGTTCCACTACGCGTTTTAAACGGATACTTTGTAGTTTATGCATTTCCTCACGAGACATGCATTCGATAGTTTCATTCCAAATCATCGTATTAGTTTGTTGTTTTGCAATAATTATTAATCTACGCAAACCACAAAGTAATAAATTATTTCCAATACAAACAGAATGATTTCAGAAAAACAATTAATTAAAAAACGAGTAAAAACAAGTGCATAAAAAAATAAAGTCATCGGTATGTTAATATATTCTGATTTTCATTACAAAAAAACACATCCCGATGAAAATAAAAAAACACCCCGAACGTTTTTAAAAACGTTCGAGATGTTTTTTAAAAACGTTCGGGGTGTTTTTTAAGAAGCATACATACATTGATTTTCACCACTTAAACACCCGGCGATTCACATCGCGATGAGCATTTGCTCAACCTTCTATTTTTTACTTAAAAGGTCCAGGTAATATCAGCTCCAAAATGAACTGGTTTTCCAACTTGGAAGAATGAGTTTCCGCGTGATAAGAAGTAGAATACAGAGTACGTTTTATCGGTTAGGTTTCTACCCCAGATATCAAAGCGTACATTTCCTTTTCTAACTCCGGCTTTCATATTCAATGTTCCATAAAAACCTTGCGAGATATCGTTATCTTCTGTCCAATAGATATTAGAAGCTCCACTGTATTGTGCCGATGCTGTAACCTGATCAAGCCAGCAACCAGACAAGAGTTTGCTGTAGTTTAAGCCCACATTGTAAGTATGACGCGGGGTGTAAGGAACGTAATTTCCTTTGTAATCTTTATTACCTTCAGAATATTTACGGAAAGTTGCATGGGTATACCCATAGTTCAAGTCTGCATTCAGTCCGGGAAGTAGGTTCGCCTGCATAGAAAGTTCGACCCCGTAACTATCAGCCTCACCGGCATTTTTCAAGATACGTCCGTTACCACTTTGTACAAATTCAGTAAGCAATAAGTCACGTACATCCATGTAGAAAAGGGTAAGTTCTGCTTTCAACACATCTTGAATAAGTTCGCTGCGTACACCCGCTTCGTAGTTCCAGCTTTTTTCCGGTCTATAGGCTGAAACGTCTTTCAAAGGTTGTGGCTCAACAGCATTATTGGGGGAATACTTTTTCATCATATCGTATTGCATCTGTGCTTGCATAAAGTCGGCAGACATCTGTACGTTATAACCTCCTGCTTTATAACCTTTAGCAACCGTCAAATAGGTAAAGGTACGATCTGTACAAGCATACTTCAAACTGATACGTGGAAGTACTTGCCAGAAGTCCTGCGTAATATGTTCGTCAACCACAGATGGTGACATAGGCACTTCCATCATAGGTCTATTTCCCATTTGCATACCTAATCTCATTAAGGCTTCTGACTTATAAGTCATCTCTTGTTTTTCATAATCGAGACGAACACCCGCAGTCAACGATAATCCTTCAGTAAATAGATTATTGTAAGTTGATTGATGGAAAAGAGCGCCTCCGTAAGACGGTGTATCAAAAGATCCCGGAATAGGCATTTCTTCATCCAATACAACCAAGCGAGGCATACCCGGTATAGTAGCAGTTAGTTTATCAAACACGCGTTGCAAGATATTTTGCATACCGTCTTTTTTAAACACAACCGGTGCCTCAGTCTTCAAATCATTATAGAAGCCGTATGTTCCGAACGACCATTGATAGTTATTTTTTGTGGTACTCTTAATGGCCAATTCCTGACTGATAGCATGTTGTTTTTGACGTTGATTCAACGTAAACATGGCTGAGTCTGTAAAGTCCTGATCCAACCACATATTATCTTTTAGATATTGATATCCTGTAGTGCTGGTAAACGTATATCCTTTACCCTTATAGGCAAGTTGCAGGTTGCTTGCCAGCATATTACGGGTATATGAATTACGGTCGTTATACTTCACCGGAGCCAAGTCGCCCGTTGCAAGATTGTATTGACGATAAGGGAAAGCTCCTTGCTCTGTGAAATCGAAATTAACCCCGTAAGTCAAAGTTAGATTTGGATTAATCAGCCATTCCAGCTTCATACGTCCACCTGCAGACTCTTCATTATCGGCTTTGGTATTGTTGTAATGGTTTGTAAAGAAGCCATCGTGACGATCGTAATATCCGCCAAGAGAAATTCCCAGATTAGATCCTATCTTGTTGTAGTGTGACAAATGGGCTTTAAACTGTCCGTAATTACCGCCTGTAAGACTTAGTTTTGTTCCTTGATAAGTTAGAGGAGAAAGCGTATAAATATTGATGATACCACCCATAGCATTTCTTCCGTACAGTGTTCCTTGAGGACCACGTAAAACTTCAATTCGCTGGATATCCATCAATTCGAAATCGAACGTACTTTTATCTTGATATGGAATATCGTCGACATAGAGTCCTACCGACTGTCCACTGCTGCGAGCTCCAATACCTCGTATGTAGATGGCTGACGTATATTTTGATCCGTAATCAGGCATGTACAGGTTGGGAACATAAAAGCTGATATCCTTTAATGATTCGATCTGACGAGCACTGATACCTTGCGGGCTCAAAACAGAAGCCGCTGCCGGCAAATAACGGAAATTGTTCGTCTCCTTAGTAGACGAGGTTACTACGATCTCATCCACTGTATAGGTTTTAATCGTATCATTCAGAACGGGTTCACTTGCATGTAGTGTCCCCACAGAAAAAGCACATGCTAGTAGAATTAAAGAGAAATACTGTTTCATCATATATAAGTATAATTTTTGTTCGCAATGCAAAATTAGAGCGAATACATGGGTATGACAATCACTACATGTAGTGATTTTACAGATTATTAAGAAATAAAATTGCGAGATAATTTATTGACTTACAACCGTAAAAATGGCAAGTATATGACAAATACTTCCTCCGAGAACAAAGAAATGGAAGACGGTATGCATGTATTTTACTTTTCTCCATGAATAGAACAATGCGCCTACAACGTATGAAACTCCACCTCCCACGAGATAATAGAAAGCACTTGTTTTGCCGTCTACAGATAGCGCGTCGAGTAATGGATTTAATGCAATCAGAATGGAGCATCCCATTATTACATAACATGCTGTTTCCAAATGACTGTGCTTGTCATGTCTTCTGAAACTCAGAGCAACGCCTACGATAGCTGCGATCCATACGAAAAGGAAGATTCCCCAACCCCACCAGCCTTCGTTGCGTAAGGTAACTAAAGTAAATGGAGTATACGAGCCGGCAATATGCAGATAGATCGAAGCATGATCTAATTTTTGGAGTATTCTTTTTCTTTCCGGATTGGTCGTTCCGTGATACCAGGTAGATGTAATATAAGAAGCCATCATACCGAATAGATAGACCCATACGCTTAGGACAGCCCAACTATTAGTTGACACAGCATTGAGTAATAAAAAGCCAGCTGCAATTCCCATTACGATACCTAATGCATGAGATAAAGCATTTGCTTTCTCTTCTGATTGTGAATATTGCCTATCTCTTGCCATAAAAATAAACGATTTGTATGTCGGCGGATAATTTTCTCAAATAACGCCGCAAAGATAGAAAAAGTAACGCTATCTACAGTTCAATTTCATCGGCAGAAATCAACCCATTCATAATGGCGTAGTAGGTTAGTCCGGATACGGTCTTGATGCCCAGTTTGGCTGTTATGTTTTTACGGTGACTAAGTACTGTATTGAGACTGATATTGAGCTTGTCTGCGATTTCTTTATTGGTAATTCCTCTGACAATCTGTTGTAATACGTCTACTTCACGAGCAGAGAGTCCTTTGTTGTTCTCCGCACTGTTGCTTTCACAGCTGAACAGATATTGCAAATGGTCGATAATCATTTCAAGTGAAGCCTTGCTGTTCAGATAGAAATTTGAGGTCAGCAGATTGGCTGTCTCTTTCATATCCCCCTGATTTGTCAGTACGATTGTTTTGTTACGGCGCGGAAGGAAAAACTCGGAATAAAGAACGAATATATCAGGGGTAGTAAAGAAATAATCTAGTTGCTCTACTCCATGCTCCTCCATACTGTCGAAAGAGGGAAACACATAAATGGAAACTGGTGGAAAGTAATCTGAGAGTATAGACTGCAACCCTACACTTTGCAGTGTATCTTTTAATATAATCGCTATTTGCTTATTCTTATGCATAGATAAGCGTATTAAAGACTCAGTTTTTCCATTGCCGAAACCATCGGGGCTAAGATACGATAGCGAATGCGATCTTGTTGTCGTAAATCTTTTTCAAGACTTGCTATAGAAAAAATTACAGCATAACAAAGATTTTCGTTATAATCTCCTGATATATGCTTAATAATCAACCGTTTTAAGTCCATCAGCAAGGCAACAAGCGAAGCGTCTATCGGCTGTTCAGGAAGGTTCAGTATAATCGATTCTTGTTTTTCAGATTGTTGCTCACCCAGTTTCTCACTTAAACTCAAGCAATAAGGGAACCATACAGATGCATCATTTTCAATCCTGTCGGTTAGCTTAGCCTTGAAGGAGGCGAAAAACTTTCCAATCAGTGTAACGGAATTATTCCCTGACTCGGCGCTAAGCGATACAAACGAGCCAAGATGACGTTCGATATTTGGTATCTGATGACGCTGATAGTCGATATTGGTTTTGGTTAGGTAGTCGATAATCTGAGAAGTATGGAATGTCTGTAGTTTCTTCTCAGGAAAATATTCTTCATTAAGGAATGTATTGATTACGACCAACAAAAAGTCGGTGTCGATCGCATATTGTTCGCATACGTCTTGAACGGTTTTGTCTCCTAATCCCAAACGAATACCGAACCTGTTTATAACAGGAATGAGTGAGGGGTGTTCTTCCACCACCTCACTCAGCTGCATATTTGAATAAATCAAAGGCATATTAAGCTTCTTCCCATTGTTTGCGCAATAATTCAACAGCAGCAGGTAAGACCACGTTACGATCTCCCTGACATCCGCATTCAAAACTTACATACTTATCGTATCCTAGCATTTTGAGCGCCTTAAAGCCAGCTACATAGTTATCTGCTTCACCATCTTCACCTGGCATGCTTCTGCGTTTGCGGCTTGCCATATGCACGTGTTGCAAGTATTTTCCGGCAGAAAGGAATGCTGCCATATCACAGGTTTCTTCCCATGTCATATGCCAGAAATCACCAAGACAGGTTACCCCCGGATTGTTAATATCTCTACAGATTGAAGCGGCATCAGCAACCTGACGCAAATAGAACGCTTCTTTTCTGTTCAGCGGTTCCAGAATTACGGTAGTGCCATGTTCATGAGCAAAAGTTCCTAATTCATCAAACCACTTGCACAAGAAATCACGTGTTTCCTGCGTATGAGGCATAACAGGTGTTTGGTGGTTAAATGCCGGAACAATAATTACTCCGGTTGAACCAAGTTCGCCTGCAGCAGTAATAATTTCTTGCATCGTGTCACGGCAAAGGTTACGTACAGCTTCATCTTCGGCCAACATAAATCCTTGGAATCCTGCACAGATCGCACTTACTTTTATATTACGTCCATTAAGCGCATCCTTGATTTCTTTAACACGACCTGCCAATCCTCTTCCGCCCGGTTCGAAACCGACAATACCCAACTTTTCGAAATAATCAAATTTCTCATTCAGGTCTTTGCCTGGTGCCGTGCCTTCTTGGAAAGACAGCTTCAACTCCACATTTTTACATGCTTCTTTGCATTCTTTATCTGATGGAGCTGAAGAACATCCGGCCCAAGCCGAAGCGCTTGCCGCAGTAGCGGCAGCGCCAGCAAGGGTTGTTTTTAAAAAGTTTCTTCTATTTAATGACATATAAATCCTTATTTCTTTTCAATAGGTTTTCCAGGAACTGGAACTACAAATCCTGACATATCCATCTTACCAAGATTCAAATCTTTTGGCATATAATCCATGTCAGAAGCTGTCATTGCTTCCCAAGTTACTTCAGCACCTGTATAAGCCGATTCACGACCCATGATAGCGGCCATGTTAGCAACGGCTGTTTCTGATGCTTGTTCAAGTTCTTTCTTACCGCGGATAGCGTTAATCCAGTTAACATGTTCCAAAGTATATGGGTCTGTTTGTTGGAAAGCAGCTTTTTCTGCTTCTTTGTCAAATTTCCAAATTACATTACCAGCCAAGTCTTTGATAACTGTTTCGCCGTTAGCTGTTGACCAAGAACCCTTAGTTCCTTGAATGAACTCACTTACGTTGTTAACACAACCGTCTGTTTGACGACACATACTGTGTAGATGGATTCCATTTTCCATTGTGAAGTCTACACTGAAATTGTCATATTGGTCGCCTGTGATACGACGTTGACGAGAACCAAAACCTACTGCTTTAACAGGTTTCAATCCACTGAACCATGTAAATACGTCGATATTGTGAACGTGTTGTTCTACGATATGATCACCAGAAAGCCATTTCCAGTTTACCCAGTCTTTGATCATCCATTCGCAATCGCTCCAGCCTTGTTGACGTTCGCGATACCAAAGCATACTTTGATTCCAGTAAACAACACCACCTGTAATTTCACCAATCATACCTTCCATAATTTTCTTGTATGATTCAACGTAACTACGTTGGTGATGACGTTGCGTACCTGTTACTACGCGTAAACCTTTAGCTGCAGCTTGTTTAGCAGTTGCTACGATAGTACGATAACCTACTGGGTCAACACAGATTGGTTTTTCCAAGAATGAATGTACTCCCTTTTCAGTAGCATATTGGAAATGCAATGGACGGAAGTTAGGAGGAGTAGCAACAATAACTACATCTACACCACTATCAATAACTTGTTTGTATGCGTCAAGTCCTACAAATCTTTTTTCTGCAGGAATGTCAATATTTTTATCCTTTTTCAACTTGTCAGCTAGAGAGTCTACTCTTTCTTGGAAAGTATCGCCAAGAGCAACAATAGTAACACCGTTAGCTGCATTTAAGAAGTTGAAAGCAGCACCTGAACCACGGCCACCACAACCAATGATACCAGCCTTAAGTTCTTGTCCGTCTACTGCAAAGTCTACCAAATCAGGAATATAATAAGTTCCTGGTTCTTTTAATGGTTTTAAAGCATCTGCTTTACCTGCGCCACCTCCACAAGAGGTTAATACTGAAGCCGCACTACCTGTACCAATTGCTCCCAGAGCACCAGCCATAGCTGAACTCTTAAGAAATGATCTTCTGCTAATACTGTTTTCCTTTTTCATAATATGATTTTTAAAGTGTTTTATTAATTCGGCATGATTGATGAGTCTGGTTCACATACGACACGGAATCCAATTCCTTTTATATCTGAATACCACCAGATACTTTGAGGTTGTTGCGGGTCTGTCTTCAACCAGGCTTCATGTTTTGTGAAATCACGAGAAGCGCAACGCAAATTTTCTGCATCTGAGGTGTAATTACCTCCACGAACAACCCACTCTTCACCTGTAGTAGAAATTGGGTCCTTCACACTTGCTTCGGTCTTTGAGTATGCCTCCGGATCATATTTATCAGCACAATATTCCATCACATTTCCAAGCATATTTTTTAATCCAAATGGATTAGCTTTAACTGCTGATGGTTCTTGTGTCTTATTTTTACTGTTTTTACTGTAAATTACATACGAGCTGATTTCTTCTGTCTTCGCACTAAAGAACTTACGCCAGAATCCTTGATCTGAATAGTCCTTTGGATTACCCGCAAAGAAATAAGCTGTTTCTGTACCTCCACGGGCTGCATATTCCCATTCTGCTTCAGTCGGTAGACGATACTTCTTTCCTGTTTTTAATGACAACCACTGACAGAAAGTTTCTGCAGCATAATGAGTCATCGTAATAGCCGGACGATCGCCTGCACCCCAACCTTGATCCGGGAATCCGAACGGTGGTGTCGGACCAGAAATTCCGTCTACATCCACATCCGGGTTGGTATTGTTTGCATATACTGACTCTGGTGATGTACGACCTTCGCTCATTGTCTGTCCGTAGAATGCCCAATATTGATCCCAAGTTACTTCTACTTCTGCCATAAAGAATGGGCTAATTGTTACTTCACGTACTGGTGATTCATCTGCCTTATGGAAGGCTTCTTTCTCTGTACTACCCATTTTAAATGTTCCTCCAGGAATAGCTACCATCTTGAATGAAGCCATTGTTCCCGGAATTTGCTCAACGTAATCAGCAAAAGAGGTAACCAAGGCCGGTTCTTTAAAATACAAGCTTGTATCTATAGGACCAGTTGACATTGTTGGAATTCCTTCTAGCTTTCCGTGTGTATAGTTTGGATTATAATGGCCAGCATCCAAGTGACAGCTGATACATTGTAAATCCAATTTCTTTTCATTCTCTTCATAATGAAGGTGAGCCGTAATACCATCATTTTCTATTCCTTCAGGGAATAAGTTTTGATGACATTCTTTACAAGATTCATTTGGGATGAACATAACTGCGTGTTCCAACTGAGATTTATTGTCCCAGTCAAAATCTGCACTATCCTTGGTCAAATAACCCCAAAGGTCCTTTGCACCCAACTTTGCTTTTGCTGAATAATGTGCCCATGTATCATGTTTAGGTGGGAGATGGCAATCAACACAATGTACTTTGACTCCACTACCATTGTTAACATGCTTTCCAATCTTCCATGTTTCTTCGGCATGGGGATGGACATGACACATCATACAAGATTCATCTGTCGAGAAATAAACTGAGGTTTGATAAACACCAATCATTGCGGCTATACCAAGCCCGATTCCAAGTAGTAGAAAGAAAGTTTTACCTCGAAAAAAACTTTTTTTCCTTTGAGAGTTTAGATAAGAATTTCTGTTTGTCATTTGTTTTTTATAGTAATTCAGTTAACTGTATCATGGTATTATCTATAAATCACCCTATTTTAGGCACTAAAGTTAATCTTTTTTTATTCAGAGATACAACTCTCTATAGATTTTTAATAAACATGATTCTCAACAGATGAAGTAAAGAGTCTGAAAACAAAAACATAAAGTTTTCAGACTCTTTACAAATTTCAAATTAGAAAAGGGCTTGTACAGGACTAATAATCAGCGTGAATTCCATATCTTGATATGGAATTCTGTATTTACTCAACGGCATAGCACCCCAAGAATTAACACATCCTAATCCCATTTGTACTTTATCAATACATACGTTGGTATAGTCGACCGGAGTTACTAACTGTGAATGTCGTTGTACTTTTTTCACTCCTTCATCCAACGATTCAATGGAATAATTCAATGCTGAAGCGGAGAATGGTGATTCAGCAACAAACAACAGACCATTTCCATTCAGATCAGTCTGAGCCCACCAACGAACATCGGATTTAGTACCATTTTCTTGTGGACGAATATATGGATAGAATTGCTCACATACCGTTTGACTATACAGTCCGATATCTTCTGACTGTTTTCTGTCAGCATAGTTTTCTACAGGGCCACGTCCATAATATTTGATCTGGCTCATATCTTTTGGCATTTGCAATTGCATACCAAATCTAAACAAATCGGATACATTCGCACCCTTAGTAGTCGTCATAGATTGAGTCACTTTAATTGCTCCCTCATTATTGATAACATAAGTCAGTTTCAATTGAGCAGAAACAGCCTCCATATCGTATGAAGCACGAACAATTACTTGGTCGTTTTCCGTTGTATTCTCTAGGCTCTTCAACTTTAAATCCGGATTCAGCCATGCACGGTATTTAAGTTGTAGAAATGCTCCCATATCATTATCGGTCGGTGCACGCCAGAAATTAGGGGTCAACATACCACCATCATGCAACATGGCTTGGCCATTCACATCATAACGGCTGATATATCCATTTGATTTATTAAAGTCAATTTGGAAATTCTGACCTGTCACAATTAAAAATTGTACATCATTGGTCTTAACTTGAGGAACAACTACCTGCAGATTGCTTTCAGTCACATTAGCCAATTTCATATCGCATGGTTTGTATTCACGAACAACCAATTGATTTTTAGCTACACGGTGACCAGCTTGTAAAATACAACAACCCTTCTTCGTTTTAAAGGAAATATTTAACAGGACTTCTTTATCCGGACAAATACCATCGAGTGAATAACCCAATTGTAATGGAGCAGTCTTTTGTGGTGCAACATTCAAATTTTGAACGATACCGCGTTGAACCACAATTCCGTCGGCCAGCAATTCCCATTCTGCATAATACGCAGAAAGGTCTACAAAGAAGTTTTCATTATAAACATTTACAACACCTTTTTCCAGATCAACCGGAGTTACCCAAATAGATTGATAGCCGTAAGCAACCTCTCTCATATGTGGATTTGGACGTCTGTCCGGACTGATAAGACCGTTATCAAGGAAGTTGACATCAGAAGCATCGTAACGATTGAAATCTCCTCCATAGGCATAATAGTCTATGCCGTTTTTCTTCATTCGAGGAGATTGGTCTACAAAATCCCAAATAAAACCACCCTGATAATGAGGATATTTACGAATTAGATCCATATATTCAATAAATCCTCCTTGAGAATTACCCATTGCATGAGCATATTCACATTGAATCAATGGTTTAGTTGGGTTTTCTTCGCAATATTTTATGCTTCTTTCATAATCTAGATACATTGGACAGTAAACATCCGTGAATTCTTTGCCATGTGCTTGTTCATACTGAACAGGACGAGAAGGATCTTCTGCCTTTATCCAGTTATAGCATGCTTCGAAATTAGGTCCCATTCCTGCCTCATTCCCTAATGACCAGAAAATGATAGAAGGATGATTGAATCCACGCTGTACATTGCGTTGGTTTCTTTCCAGATGTGCTTTATCATAAAGCGGATTTTTAGCCAACGTCTTTTCGTTGTATCCCATGCCATGAGATTCGATATTTGCTTCTGCTACTACATATAAACCATACTTATCGCAGAGTTCATACCACAAATTACTGTTTGGATAGTGGCTGGTACGTACGGCATTGATGTTGTGTTCTTTCATTATGCGAATATCTTGAATCATACGTTCTGGCGATACCAGATAACCTGTACCTGGATCCATTTCATGACGATTCACACCCTTAAACAATACGGCTTGCCCATTAACAAGGATTTGACCACCTTTCATTTCAATCTTACGGAAACCTACTTTTACAGGTATCGACTCGATTAACTTTTCTCCATTTTTAAGATTAGTCACCAACGTATAGAGATTAGGTGTTTCGGCCGTCCATTTTAGAGGATTTTCAACTGCCATAGAAACAGACTTCTTTCCAGTTCCTCTAACGGATGTAGAAGCTACTACCTGTCCTTTCGCATCAAGTAGATTTAACTCAGCTGTTGCTCCGCCAACTAAATTAAGCGAAACATTCAACGTGGCATCTTTATATTGCTCGTCTAAATCCGGTGTAACACGGATATCCTGAACGTGTTGAGGATTACGTGTATACAGATAGCAGTCACGGGCAATACCTGCCAAACGAAGGAAATCTTGGTCTTCCAAGTATGTACCGTCACACCAACGGAATATTTGGAAAGCAATCAGGTTCTTACCTGGTTTTAAATACTTTGTAAGATTGAATTCGGCTTCCAATTTGCTATCTTCGCTATATCCAATGAATTGGCCGTTTACCCATAAATACAGGTTAGATACAGCCGATCCAAAATGAGCGTAAATTTCTTTGCCATTCCAATTAGCTGGTACGACAATCTCTTTTCTGTACGAACCTACATGATTGTTCTCTGTCGGGATTTGCGGAGGATTATTCATAAATTGATTCCGCCAAGCATAACCGATGTTCACATAGATAGGATCGCCATATCCGTTCAACTCCCAAAGGCCTGGAACAGGCATATTGCCCCATCCTTTATCGTTAAAGTCCATACGATAGAAATCTGTAGGACGTGCATCCGCATTAGCCACCCAATTAAATTTCCATGTCCCATTGAGAGACATATAATTTGTCGATTCTTCCTTAACACCTCTCAACGCTGCCTCTTCCGTTTCATACGCAAAGAAGTTAGTATGCATCGGAGCACGGTTGACGTGGTTTATTTTAGGATCTTGCCATTCGTTTCGTTGAGCACACAAAGTACCCACTGAAACACACAACAAGACGCCTATTATTAATTTAAAATTCATATTAGAAGGTATTTTGAAGGTTAATCAATCCATTTTTGCCATTTTTGAGTGTTGTTTTCTCCTGCGGCTACTATCGTTTCAATGAACTGCATACCTCTCACTCCATCATAAACAGTTGGGAAGTCTAACATTTGTTCAGTTGGTTTTTCTCCTTTATGATATGCTCTGACTGTAGCGGCAAAATTGCGATAAATATTTGCAAACGATTCGATAAATCCTTCAGGATGACCTCCAGGAGTACGTGCATTATATTTTGCAACATCATGCATATAGCCACCATTACCCACTCTATAAATTTCTTTTGGTTTATTAATCCATTTAGCATACACTGAGTTAGGCTCTTCTTGTCTCCATTCCAAACCACCCTTCTCACCATAAACACGAATACGGATATTATTTTCTTCACCTGCACAAATTTGAGAGGATACTAAAACACCTTTAGCACCTTTATCATATTTCAAGAAGGCTGTTCCATCATCATCGATAGGTCTGTCTGGCACAAACGAGGTCAAGTCACCACATAGTTCGGTTACTTTCTGGCCCAACACATATTCACTCAAGTGCCAAGCGTGAGTACCTATATCACCAATACAACCTGCTTTTCCTGATTGCTTAGGATCTGTTCTCCATCCTGCATTATTTCCGCCAAGCAGCTCAATACGTTCAGAAAGCCAACCTTGGCAATATTCTACATATACCCTGCGAATTTTTCCTAATTCACCGGCAGCAATACGTGCCTTCATATCTTTTACAGCCGGATAACCGGTGTATACATGTGTTAAGGCTAAGATCAATCCTGTTTCTTCTACTTTTTTTTGTAACAATTTAGCTTCTTCTAGCGAGAAAGTCATGGGTTTATCTATTACGACATGAAAACCTCTTTCAAGGGCCATCATCGCAGGTTCAAAATGCCAGCGATTTGGAGTTACAATGGTAACAAAATCCATTCTTTCGCCTATAGGCAACTTCATTTCCTGTTCAAACATTTCCTGATAGCTAGTGTAAATACGATTTTCAGGAAGGTAATAAGAGCGTCCTGAACTGCGGGAGATTTCTGGATTAACACTAAAACAACCACATACTAGTTCTATTTGATTGTCCATAAAAGCACCACAACGATGTATGGCTCCAATAAAGGCGTCAGATCCACCTCCGACCATTCCCATTCTAAGTTTTCTGTTTTCCATAATATTATCAATAAGATTTAATCAACAAAGTATCAAGTAAAAAAACATAAGAGAGTTGCACAAATATAAACAAAATCAGACTGATATTGTGCAACTCTCTATAATATCACACAAACTTCACAAGACTTATTACATTCTTGCAAAACAGTTAAATTAACTTATTTACTGCCCATTCCCGGATTCTGTACGAGATTTGGATTTCTACGCATTTCATCCTGGTGAATCGGTGCAAAATACATTTTATCTAACCATTTTCTGTTTTCACGGCTTGAAAGATCATTTACATAATAGTAATAATCGTACTTTTCTTCGTCATGAATATATGGCTTAAATGACTGCTTACCTGGTTTCAAGATGCCTTCAACAACGATACCTGTCAATGGTTTGTTGCCTGTTTCAGCGCCAATCATCCAACGACGAACATCGAAATAACGATGTTGTTCGTAAGCGAATTCTGCACGGCGTTGTTGACGAACAAACTCACGCATGTCTGCTTGGTTAAACTGTTTTCCGCGAACAGCCAATGTGCTCTTTGTATCTTTCAAATCGATACGTGCACGAAGAATATCCAGCCATTTAGCAGCTTCGTCTAATTCGTTTAATTCAACACATGCTTCAGCGGCAATCAGATACATTTCAGCCAAACGCATATAAACGTGAGGTACAGTTTGTCTGAAATATTGAGCATCTACAGAAGTGTCAATCAATTTCTTCTCATAATAACCCGTCCATGATCCGTTCCAGTCTTCGATTGGTCCTTGACGTGTGTCAACACCCCACATAGAACGACGTGTTTGACCATCACGATATTGAATTTGAACATCACCGTCAGTAACTTCATACTTACCAGCTTGAAGACGTCCTAGTGGTGTTGGGTCCAAAGTTGCAGCATCAGCTGGACGAGGACGACCCCATGTATTACCGTCTGTAGCAACTGTTGCATAGAATCTGGGCTCACGACCATTGTAAGGATTACCTTTTTGGAATTCACCCGGTTTCGTCATACCTTGAGGCATTGATCCATCTTCAAATTCGAATGCCATAACCAGATCTTGAGTAGGAGTTGTACCTGCCCAGTTATGATAACCGTTCGGGCCATGCCACAATCCCATACTATTGCTTGCTCCGATTGACGTATGATAATTACGTACAAACATTTGCTCGCTATTCTTTTGATCTGTCATAATAGCTTTGAACTTTTCAGATCTTTCGGTATTTAGACCACCACGGCAGTCAATCAATTGGTATGGACCTTCTTCGATTACCTTAACAGCAGCATCTCTTGCAGCACGATAGGTAGCCATGCGGTCTCCGTCAAATTGATTTACATTTAGTGTATTCACCGTACGGTCTGCGTACAAAGGACTGGCGATATGCAATAAGATACGAGCTTTTAATCCTGTAGCTACATATTTAGTTACGCGCCCCCATTCTGAATCACCTACTGTTGCAGGTAAATATTTTTCTGCCTCTTCCAAATCCTTCACAATAAACTCAAGACATTCACCAACCGTATTACGTGGTTTTTTCATTTCTTCCACTTCGTTCAATGAGAAATTCTCTGTTACGATAGGAACTCCACCAAAACCGCGAACCAACTCATGATACATATGGGCACGCATATAATGTGCTTCACCTTTCATACGTTCCAAATTGTATCCGATTTTTTCAGGAACTTTGTCGATATTGTTGATAATAATATTGGCAAAACGAATACCATTGTATCGTTTTGACCATTTAAATGGGTTATTATCATTATCATACCACTGAAGGTTACTTTCAGAAATAGATTGAGATTCTACAACATCCTTCTGACCGTAGTTGTGCGTAAAGTAAGCATCATCAGTCAACCCGTCCAACGAATGTTCTTGTGCTCCGGGATGTATATTATTATACAAATCGTTTACAAATGCTTGTGTCAAAGCTGCATCTGAAAAGACCATGTCTTCCGTATAAGCAGTAGAAGGCGTGATATCCATAAAGTCAGAACAAGAATTGAATGTAAACGCAGTACTTAACGCGATTGCTGCTATAATTCGATTTTTATTTTTCATAATCACTTAAGTTTAGAATGTTACAGAAACACCAAAGTTCCAAATACGACGTTGTGGATACTCACGACCTGTATCGTTTGCTTCCGGGTCTTGTACCTTTACATTGTCGATGGTAAAGATGTTTGTTCCGGTTACAGATAGCCTCAAATCCTGAATTCCGACATTACGGATAGCAGGGAAATTAAGTGTGTAACCAATTTCAATATTCTTCAAACGCAGATAGTCTGTTTTGAATTGATAGTATGTATTCTTTTGGTCGGTTCCGTTCTTTGCCCAATATTCATTTTCACGGTTGTATGCACGTGGATGTTCAACCATCGGATTTTCTTCTGTCCAACGTTTTTCATACATGAACTTGTAGTAATTACCTGCTTCACCAGCTCTTTCACGCCAGATATAAGTAATACCTCCCATTGCACCTTGGAAAAGGGCTTTGAAGTCAAAATTATTCCAACGAAGACCTCCGGTCAAACCGAACATGAAAGGAGGTTCAGAGTTCTTATTTGCACGAACACGGTCATCAGCATTGATAACACCGTCTTTATTAACGTCCACAAACTTAATATCACCCGTACGAGCATTTGCCCAATGTGGGTAACTATCTAGTTCTTCTTGTGTATTAAATACGCCATCAGCAATATACCAAAGTTCTGTATTTACACGTTTGCCTGTACGTTTTTGATATTCAGGTATACCTGGAGTTTCGTCCCAGAATAACAACTTATTTTGAGCATAGGTCATATTCAATGACAAGTCATATTCTACTTTACCGGCTCTATCATTCCAAGAAAGCATACCTTCAACTCCACGGTTTTCCATTTCACCAATGTTTTCTCTTGGCAAAGTGATACCAGAAATTTGTGGCAACGATGCATTTCTATAAATCAACATATTCGTACGTTTTTGGTAGAATAAGTCTGATTCAAGGCTTAAGCGGTTATCCAAGAATTTAAATTCGAAACCTAAGTCGTACGTGGTACCTACTTCCCAAGTAATATTTGGGTTTGGTGTACGTGTTGGATATAACGTCTTTTGGAAAGTTGTACCGAACATATACTCAGTTCCGAAGCCATACGTATTCAGATACTGTATTGATCTATCTAAATTACCATCACTATCAAGCAAGTAGTCACTACCTGTTTGAGAAACAGAAGCACGTAGTTTAAAGTAGTTAATGAAGCTTAGATTTTCTTTCCAGAATTCTTCTTCAGAAGCACGCCATGCAGCAGAAACTCCAGGGAAGAAACCATAACGTTTGTCTTTAGGGAAACGATAAGATCCATCATAACGGAATACAAATTCTACCAAATACCTTTCCAGATAGTTATAACTTGCACGACCGAAATAGTTGATACGGCTTTCTTTCCAAGAATAACCTTCTGTTTCCATATCTGTTACAGAACCGTTATTGATTTCGTCCAAAGCATCAGAGATGAAATATTTACGCGTTGCTCTTACCAAACGATAGCTATTTTCTTGACCTTCTACCCCAAGAGTTAAACCAACATTATGACTTCCGAATGTACGATCGTAAGTTGCCACCAAGTTGAGCATCCAGTCATTTTGATCTTCTCTTCTTTCTTCCAATTGAGGTTGAGAAACACCCTTCAAAGCCGGAGTTAATTTATGTTCCGGGTTACCGTCCCATGTATAAAGAGTAAACGGCGTTTCGAAACGACGACGGTTTTTGAAATGTTGGTCATATGAACCTGTTCCAACTAAAGTTAAACCTTCAACACCAGGAACTTTTAAAGTTGCGCGCAAAGTGTTTTGAATAAAATACTCTTTGTAAAGATCTTTACCAGTTGCAGGAGTTGCACGAACAACAGGGTTATCACCATACTCGATGTCTGGTCCAGGTTCACCTGAAGGCCAGTAAGCAGGTAAAATAGGTTTGCTTCGTACCATTGAACTGAAGATATCACCAGCTCCACGTGCAGGATAATTAGTTACCTGCAAACGGTTGATTGTTCCGTAAGCGATATCCAAATAGTTATTAATCTTCATATCCAAATTAGCGCGTACGCTATATTGGTCGTAACGGTTAGCCGAATTTTTATAAATACCATCTTCACCGTTAGCAGCAAAGCTAATAAAGAACTTTTGACGGTCGTTACCACCAGAAATACTCAAATCATGACGGTACATCGGCGAATAATCTTTGATTGTTTCCTTGTACCAGTTGGTATTTGGATGCCCCCAAGGATCTGAACCATCTTTATAAAGACGTAAGTCTTCTTCTGAATAACGAGGAGCACGTCCTGAATATTTATCAATTTCATTAACCATAGTTGCATATTCAAATGCATCGGCTAATTCAGGAATACGAGTTGGTTGAGAGAAACCCATACTACCGTTATAAGTAAGTGTCGGTTTGCCTTCTTTACCGCGTTTTGTTGTAATAAGGATTACACCATTTGCTGCACGAGAACCGTAGATAGCAGCAGCAGCATCCTTCAATACAGACATAGATTCAATTTCGTTCGGGTTGATACGGTTCAAACCACCAGTACGTCCGGGAACTCCATCGATTACGATAAGCGGGTCATTGCTACCCAAAGAGTTTGTACCACGGATACGGATGGTTGTACCACCACCACCTGGTTCGTCAGAACGTTGCCAACCGATTACACCAGGCATACGTCCTACCATGGCATTTGACAAGTTGGTTGTAGGAGAAGCCTTCAATTCTTCACCGGCAACACTAGCCACAGCACCAGTCACAGTCACTTTTTTCTGCACACCATAACCAACAACCACAACTTCGTCGATTAGTTGGGTGTCTTCTTTTAATGTCATGTTGATTACAGTTTGTGTGCCTACAACGACTTCTTCTGTTTTATAACCGATAAATGAAAAAACAACAACAGCATTGTTGTTTGGAGCTTGAAGCACGTATTTCCCATCCAAATCGGTAATTGTTCCAACAGTAGTTCCTTTTATGGATACGTTTACTCCAATTAAAGGTTCACCCGTTGCGTCTATAACCGTACCATTAATTGATTTTGTTTGAGCAAATCCAGGTACACTACATAATAGTAATAGTAAGGTAAAGACAAACGAAACAGTCCATCTTTTACCTATACGGTTTGTTTGTTTTGCTAACATAGATGTCTTATTTATTTTAGATTTAAGATTTTATGAATGAATAATTTTCCATTATTCTCAATAGATTAACTAAAAGTGGTCTGTCATTTATTTTTATAATTCATAGGCATGTTTGATTTTAAGTTAGACAAAATATATTATTTAAGATAGTATTAAAACATAAGCAGCACGAACTATTAAGCATATTTATTATACGAGACAAGCTCGCAGGAATAGGAGCGACAATCTATTTGTGAGAGACTTCTCACAAATGAGTACAAGATTCTTTAAGTAGAGCATTGAATAACAATTATTGCATAGCACTGCAATACCTTGAAAACGTATAATCATTATAAATACACAAAAAAGGTTATCGTAATAGTATTAATAGCTTGAGCAAAAATAAATGTCAAAAACAAAATTAATGCTCTTTAACAAAATATGGGATAAAGATATAATTTCCTGCAACACAAAACACAATTTTGCTAATTTTTTATAATAACAATATAAACTATATGAGTTCAATTGCAATCCGTGTAAGACTATTTGCCTAGTAAAGTACAGCATGACTGGAATCTATTTATCTTTGTAATCAAAAGAATAAGAGCAATGAGCGAAGAACTTAACTTAAAACAACTCGGCAAAACAACTGTCTATCGACAGGATTATGCACCCTACGTTCTGGAAGCATTCAACAACAAACATCCGGAAAACGACTATTGGGTACGATTTAACTGCCCCGAATTCACAAGCCTATGCCCTATCACCGGGCAACCTGATTTTGCAACCATCCTCATCGATTATATACCGGATATAAAAATGGTTGAAAGCAAAAGCCTAAAACTTTATCTGTTTAGCTTTCGTAATCACGGTGCTTTTCATGAAGATTGCGTAAACATCATCATGAAAGATCTTATCAAATTGATGGATCCCAAATATATTGAGGTGACAGGAATTTTCACTCCGCGCGGAGGAATCAGCATATACCCTTTTTGCAATTATGGCAAACCAGGCACAAAATACGAGGGATTGGCTGAAAAAAGATTATTTGAACACAACAAATAAAAAATCTCATCCCGATGTTCTTTCAGTCTCTTTAACACATTGATATTCATTGCCTATAAGGCTCTCAAAAAACACCTCGAACGTTTAAAAAAAACACCTCGATGTTTTTTAAAAACGTTCGGGATGTTTTTTTAAAAGCATCGGGATATTATTTTTTAATTGATAATCAACAACTATTATCATCGAGATAAGACCTAAATTTTAGGTTCTCATCTTATTCCTTTTTTAAGAAATACAATTCAGAAGGTGGAGAAGCAATCATTTTATGAATTCTCCTATTATTTAAATGAATGAAAAAGGAAATAATGTACATTTGTGATTAGAATTCTACTAACTTAAATTCATAATATTATGAACAGAATGAATCTGACATTCAAAGCCGGACTTATAGTTTTGGCTTGTGCTGCATGTGGTTCGGCTTCAGCACAAAAAGAATACCCTAAACAAGAAAGAATGACTCCGGGCATGTCTGAATACTGGACTCCGCAGCCAAAAGTGGTAACCCCGGGCCAATCAACCCCAAACGCATTTCTTTCAGCTCCTTCTGATGCTATCGTTCTATTTGACGGGAAAGATCTTTCTGCTTGGAAATCAGCAAGAGGAGATGGTGAAGCAAAATGGAAAGTTGAAAATGGTGCATTTACTGTAGTAAAGGGAACTGGTGATATCCAAACTAAACAGGAATTTGAAAATTACCAATTGCATATCGAATGGATGATTCCTGAAAACATTACCGGAAAGAGCCAAGCACGTGGCAATAGCGGTATCTTCATGCAAGGCAAATATGAAATTCAAGTTTTGGATTGCTACAATAACGAAACTTACGTTAACGGACAAGCGGGTAGTGTCTATAAACAAACTCCTCCATTGGTAAATGCGATGCGTAAACCGGGAGAATGGAATGTATACGACATTATATATACTGCTCCTGTCTTTAAAGAAGACGGAACTTATCGTTTTCCACCACGTGTAACCGTTATCCATAATGGTATCGTGGTTCAAAACAATACAACTATTTTAGGAACAACCGAGTACATCGGATTCCCAAAAGTTGTACCTCACGGAGCTGGCCCAATTGTCCTACAGGATCATGGTGACCCAAGCGAGCCAATCAGTTTCCGCAATATCTGGATCAGAGAATTATAATAGCTATTTAATCTAAGATCAGATTAAATTCATCTTTCAGCCGGGCGAGTGCAGGATTTTGTTTCAACAAATACTCATATCGCTCGGTTGCTGTATAAGCAAGCGGCTTTTCATTGGCTTCAACAATTCGAACACGCATTTGAATCAGTGTATTTTGCAGTTTCGCTCTTAGATAGGTCAAAATATCGACACTATTAGCAGTCAACTGGTCTAACTGACCGGGGTTATGGACAGCAACTTCAAAATGATAATTTTCCTGTAATACCGGTTTACAGTTTATCATCGTATTTTTGAGGTAAACCTTCTCTCCTATTGTTTCAATATATTCATCCCAATAACGAATCAAACTTGCTTCTTCAAAGGGATTGTTAAGTACCTTTTCCGTTCTCGATTCTTCTGCATCAGAGGTTGTTTCCTCTTTCTTCTGCCCTATCTCTTTTAAAGAAATCCCCATAGACGGACGTGCCAATGTTTTTTTGGCCGGACTAGCCGTAGGCACATCCGGCAATTTCACAGGCGCATCGGCAGGTAATTGCGTAGTCACCACCTGAGATTGCCCAGTTGCACTTTGGGACAAGGTGGTTGGAGAGGGAACTGGAGCACTTTGAGGTAAAGTGCCAGAAGAGGGCGCTGAGACCGACTGACTTCCGCCCTGTTGTGTTGGAATAGTATCAATTAGGACTTTTTTTTTATCATCGTCCGCCCCATGATGGACAAGCTGACAGAGTTGTATCAACGTTAGCTCCAACAGAAGGCGTTTATTCCGGCTTGTTCGATAATTCAGATCACAGGTATTCGCCAGTTCAATTGCTTTATATAATAAGGTATCAGGACAGCGTTTGGCCATTTCCTTATATCGCTCGCGAATAGAAGCACCCACTTCAAACAAGATTAACGTAGCCTCATCACGACAGACCAGCAAATCACGGAAATGTGAAGCCAGGCCTGTTATTATATTCTGGCCGTCGAATCCTTTTCCTAATATATCATTCAACGTAAGTATCGCTGCACGTACATTTCCGGCCAAGACAGCTTCCGTGATACGGAAATAGTATTCGTAGTCGAGTACATTCAAATTGTCAATCACCGACTGATACGTGATATTTCCACCGCTAAAGCTGGCCACCTGATCGAAGATAGATAACGCATCACGCATACCGCCATCCGCTTTTTGCGCGATTACGTTCAAGGCTTCCGGTTCTGCAGTTATCCCTTCGCATGAAGCGACATACTCTAGGTGTTCTACCATATCGGGGATGGATATCCGAGCAAAATCGTAGATTTGGCAACGCGAAAGGATGGTTGGCAATACTTTATGTCTTTCAGTAGTTGCCAAAATAAAGATGGCATGATGAGGAGGCTCTTCCAATGTCTTCAAAAATGCATTGAAAGCTTGTGCAGAAAGCATGTGCACCTCGTCGATGATAAAGACTTTATATTTACTGATTGCCGGTGGAATTCGGACTTGTTCAATCAAGGTACGTATATCATCCACAGAGTTGTTGGAGGCGGCATCTAATTCATGAATATTATATGATCGTTGTTCGTTGAACGCCAAGCAAGACTCGCAGGTATTACATGCATCTCCTTCTGCTGTCAGATTCAAACAATTGATTGTTTTAGCGAAAATACGTGCACAAGATGTTTTCCCGACTCCACGAGGACCGCAAAACAAATAGGCATGGGCTAATTTATTCGTTTGTATAGCGTTCTTCAAAGTCGTCGTAAGTGATTTTTGCCCCACTACACTTCGAAAGGTGGTAGGACGGTACTTTCTGGCTGATACAATATAATTATCCATCTGACTTGTTTTATTTACGGGAACACAAACTTACATAAAAAATATGTAATCTGTAAGTCTATAATTGGATTGTCCAACATAAAACGAGAAACTAGAATCGTAAAATTCAGGGATAATCCACTTTAACACTCTTCTGCTAATACAAGATTTTTCATACATTTGCCTAAAAAATATGAAACTACGTATCGTCATCTTTCTATTTCTAATTTCACTCTTTCCGCTTGCCGCGCAGCAACGAGTGAACCTAAGTGATGAAGCCGAGATCAGTATAATTATCTGTGGCCCTTCTCATGACGATTCATACACACTATACGGGCATGCTGCGTTTCGAATTCAGGATCAAACGCATAATTTAGATGCAATATTCAATTATGGTTTATTTGACTTCTCGAGCCCTAATTTCCTTTACCGGTTTGCCAAAGGAGAAACAGATTATAAATTAGGCGCCTTCGGAACTCTGGATTATCTGATAGAATACCAGATAAGAGGCAGTTCAGTTACCGAACTAAAGCTTAACCTGACAACGGATGAGAAAAACAAATTATGGGATGCCCTCTTGATTAATTATCTGCCCGAAAACAGGGTGTATCGTTACAATTTCTTCTTTGACAATTGTGCCACACGTCTTGTTTCCATGGTGGAAAAATACGTTAATGGAACGGTTGTATATCATTCTGAACCATCAAACCGGACTTTTCGTGACCTGATTAATCATTGTACCCGTGAGCATAACTGGTTGACGTTTGGTTGCGACTTGGCTTTAGGAAGCCCGACCGACCGCATTGCAACAGCCCACGAAACCATGTTCCTTCCTTTATTTTTGGAGAAGGAATTCAAGACAGCTACCATCCAATCTAAAGATGGCACATCACGTCCCTTAGTTAAAGAGACTATTGTCTTAGCTAATGAGGAACCGGAAATCAACAATTACCCGCCCGAACGATTCACCCCGATATATGCAGCTTTGCTTATTTTATTTATCACTGCAGGCATCACATATTGGGACTGGCGGAGAAAAAAACAAACTAAATTTTTCGATATCACTTTATTCTTCATTGCAGGAATAGCCGGTTGTGTTTTATTCTTTATCAGTGTGATATCTGTTCATCCAAGTGTTTTTCCCAATTGGTCGCTCGTCTGGCTTCACCCACTACATCTGGCAGGTGCAATGCTTATTGCAGTAAAAAGACTTTCAAAAGCAACTTATTGGTATCATTTTATTAACTTTGTGGCGCTTACACTTTTGTTGGCCGGATGGATTATTATCCCTCAACACTTGAATGTAGCCTTTGTGCCACTAATCCTGACCCTTTTGATTAGGTCCGGATTCGCGGCTTATAGTCATAAAACAGAAAAAAAGAAATGAGACGATTAATAACCTCGCTGATTGCAATTTTGGCGGTTACCAATATGGAGGCCCAGCAACAGGCCCCCAAGTTGGTTGTCTGTATCACTGTGGATCAGCTCAGAGGAGATTATATAGATTACTTTTACAATACATTCGGCGAAGGAGGATTTAAACGCCTGATAAATGAAGGGCGTATGTATAAAAACATCCGCTTTGAATTCTCTAACGTTGATCAGGCCAGTGCGTTCGCAACCATCTTTACAGGCAGCAATCCTTGCTATCATGGAGTTGCCTCAAATAAGAAATACGACTTCACAAAAGGTCTTGAAACTTCTACATTGAACGACCCTAACTATCTGGGTAATTATACGCGCGAAAACTATTCTCCAAAAGCATTACTTGCTTCTACTATAGGAGATGAGTTAAAGATTGCATCGAAAGGAAGAAGCGATGTATATGCTATCGCTCCAAATGCAGAGAGCGCCATTCTTTCGGCCGGTCATGCCGCCAACGGAGCATTCTGGCTGGACGATTACAACGGCAAATGGGCTACAACAACCTATTATAAAGGAATACCTTGGTACGTAGATCGTTATAATAATGGGCCGGAGTCACTCACTCCTCGCCTCGAACAGATGGTTTGGACACCTTCCTTGCCGATCGATAAATTCAATGCCCTGCCTTATGTATTGGAAGATATTCCATTCAAATATACATTCAGTGAAAAATCTGGAACAGCCTATCTCAATCTGAAGACCTCTCCTTACATCAACAAGGAGGTTAACAGGCTGGCTTTCCAGTTCATTGAATATGCCGGATTCGGCACCCGTTCATGTCCTGATATGTTGGCGATAACTTACTATGCCGGTAATTATCGCGGAACCATGAGCAAGGAATACACTCGCGAAATACAGGATACATACTATCAGCTTGACAAGGATATTGAACAACTACTCAATACGATCGACAAGAAAATCGGACTGGCAAATACCTTAATCGTATTTACCGGAAGTGGATATTTCAGTAGCATTGAAGAATATCCGGAAGGAATGTTGCTAGCCGGTGGCGAATTCCACCCCAAACGTTGCATAGCCCTCTTAAACATGTATCTGATGGCTATGTACGGCCAATCGAATTGGGTATCAGGTTATTATAACAATCAAATTTTCTTGAACAGAAAGGCTATTGAAGATGCTAAGCTCAGCCTGCCCGAAATACAAGCCAAAGCAGCAGAGTTTGTACGCGAATTCAGCGGTGTTCAACACGTTACTACCGATTTTTCTTTACGCACCGGTGACTGGAACGAAGGAACATCTTCTCTCCGCCAAGGCACACACCATATCGGTCGTGGCGATTTGATTATCGAACTACAACCGGGATGGATCATCAACAACGAGATTCCAAAAGAAAAACCAAAGGTAATCCGCAACAATGCAGTGATTACCCCTCTTATATTCCTAGGTAACGGTATTAAACCTGAGCATATCTATCGTGAGATTAAGGCTACAGAAGTTGCACCGACCGTCACGCATGTACTCAGGATTAGACCGCCGAATGCTTCGCGCGAACTTCCACTTTTTGAATTTCTAAATAAATAATATTACGAATAAAATAACACATAATATACAGTATGGGATTTAATGAATTCATGACGAAGCTATTCGGCAACAAATCACAACGTGACCTTAAACTAATCGATCCGTACGTTGCGAAAATCAAAGCCGTTTATCCATCTATCGTCACACTGTCAAACGATGAACTTCGTGCTAAGACTGATTTGATTAAACAACGCATTCAGGATTACGTAGCAGAAGAAAGAGCCAAAGTTGAAGAACTTCGCAAAGATATTGACGAAAAGGAACTGGAAGAACGTGAAGCAATCTGGGCCGAAGTAGATAAAATAGAAAAAGCGATTACAGAAAAGATGGAAGTTGTACTTGAAGAAGTTCTTCCTGAAGTATTCGCTATCGTTAAAGATACGGCACGCCGTTTTGCTGAAAACGAAGAAATCATTGTTACAGCAAATCAGTTTGACCGCGACTTAGCTGCAAAACATGACTTTGTACGTATCGAAGGTGATAAAGCTATCTATCAGAATCACTGGATGGCAGGTGGAAACGAAATCACCTGGGACATGATTCACTATGATGTACAGCTATTTGGTGGTGTTGTACTACACAAAGGTAAAATTGCGGAAATGGCTACCGGTGAAGGTAAAACATTGGTTGCTACCCTCCCCGTATTCTTGAATGCCTTGACCCGCAACGGGGTACACGTTGTGACGGTGAACGATTACTTGTCAAAACGTGACTCGGAATGGATGGGACCACTTTATATGTTCCATGGCTTATCAGTAGATTGCATCGATAAGCATCAACCTAACTCGGATGCGCGCCGTGCTGCCTACAATGCAGATATCACATTTGGTACGAATAATGAATTTGGCTTTGACTACCTGCGTGACAATATGGCTATCAGCCCGAACGACCTTGTACAACGCAAGCACAATTATGCTATTGTCGATGAGGTCGACTCGGTATTGATCGACGATGCTCGTACGCCGTTGATTATCTCCGGTCCAATTCCACGTGGAGAAGAACAACTTTTCGAGCAGTTCCGTCCAAACGTGGAAGTCGTAGTTAACGCACAAAAGGCACTTTGCACAAAACTATTGACCGAAGCAAAACAAAAAATTGCCAGCTCGGACGAAAAAAATGTAGAAGAAGGATACCTGATGCTCTTCCGTTCTTTCAAGGGATTCCCAAAGAACAAAGCATTGATTAAGTTCTTAAGCGAACCGGGAATCAAGGCAGGTATGCTGAAGACCGAAGCCTTCTACATGGAAAACAACATGCGTAATATGCATTTGGCTACGGATGAGCTTTACTTCGTAATCGATGAAAAGAACAATAGCATCGAACTTACCGATAAAGGTATTGACTTGTTGACCGGAAAAACTGACGATCCTCAGTTCTTCGTTCTTCCGGATATTACTTCCGAGCTATCGCAGTTGGATAACTTCGAAGGATCTGAAGAAGAAAAGCAAGCAAAGAAAGACGAGATACTGGCAAACTATTCTGTTAAGAGCGAACGTGTACATACTATCAACCAATTATTAAAAGCTTATACCTTATTTGAAAAAGACGACGAATACGTTGTGATCGACAATAAGGTTATGATCGTGGACGAACAGACCGGTCGTATCATGGAAGGACGTCGTTATTCAGACGGTCTACACCAGGCGATTGAAGCAAAAGAAGGTGTTAAGGTAGAAGCAGCAACACAAACATTCGCAACAATTACCCTTCAGAACTACTTCCGTATGTATCACAAGCTGGCGGGTATGACGGGTACAGCAGAAACGGAAGCCGGTGAATTCTGGGACATCTATAAATTGGATGTGGTAGTAATACCGACCAACCGCCCTATCGCTCGTAAAGATATGAACGATCGTATCTACAAAACGAAGCGTGAAAAGTACTCGGCAGTAATTGAAGAAATCAGCAGTTTGATTGAAGCAGGACGTCCTGTACTTGTCGGTACGACTTCTGTAGAAATATCGGAACTTCTCAGCCGTATGTTGAACCTGCGAAAGATTCCACATAACGTATTGAATGCGAAGTTACACCAGCGTGAAGCTGAGATTGTAGCTCAGGCAGGTAAGAGCGGTACGGTTACGATTGCAACCAACATGGCAGGTCGTGGTACCGACATCAAGCTGACTCCTGAAGTGAAAGCAGCCGGTGGTTTGGCTATCATTGGTACTGAGCGTCACGAAAGCCGTCGCGTTGACAGACAGTTGCGTGGTCGTGCAGGACGTCAGGGAGACCCGGGGTCTTCTGTATTCTTCGTTTCGTTGGAAGACGATTTGATGCGTCTGTTTGCTTCCGACAAGATTGCCGGATTAATGGACAGACTGGGCTTCAAAGAAGGAGAAGTTTTGGAACATAGCATGTTGAGCAAATCAGTTGAACGTGCACAGACTAAAGTTGAACAAAACAACTTCGGTATACGTAAGCGTCTGTTGGAATACGATGACGTGATGAACTCTCAACGTAACGTTATCTATACCCGTCGTCGTCATGCCTTAATGGGTGAACGTATTGGATTGGATGTATTGAACACAATCTACGACACATCTAATGCTATCATTGAACAGCACGCAGAATTCGATGATTATGAAGGATTCAAACTTGAATTATTCAAGACCTTCGCTATGGAATCTCCGTTTACTGAAGAAGAATTTAAGGATTCCAAACCAGAACAATTGCAGGAGAAACTGTTTGAATCTGCTTTAGCTATATTCAAACGCAGAATGGAACGCATGACGCAAGTCGCTTATCCTGTTATCAAACAAGTATACGAAAATCAAGGAGCTCAATATGAAAACATCATGATTCCAATCACTGATGGAAAGCGTATGTATAATATTTCATGCAACTTGAAGGAAGCTTACGAAACAGAATGTAAGGCAATCGTTAAATCATTCCAGAAAGCAATTACCCTGCATACGATTGACGAAGCATGGAAAGAACATCTTCGTGAAATGGATGAATTGCGTCACTCTGTTCAAAATGCAAGCTATGAGAATAAAGATCCATTGTTGATCTACAAACTTGAATCATACAATTTATTCAAGAATATGGTCGACGCCATGAATCGCAAAACGGCTGCCATTTTAATGCGTGGACAAATACCCGTTCGTGAAGAGTCTCCTGAAGAACACGAAGCAGCACGTCAACGTGTAGCAGTTAGAGAAGCGGCTCCGGAACGCAAACAAGATATGAGCCGTTATCGTATGGGTCGTTCGGCTGAACAAGGTGGACCGCAAATGCCTCCGTTGCCTAACACGCAACCACAGCGCCAAGAACCGATTCGTGCCGAAAAACGTGTAGGACGTAATGATCCATGTCCTTGCGGAAGCGGAAAGAAATATAAAAACTGCCACGGCGCAGGTTTATAATCTAAATAGACAAAGCCTCCAGAGTTGATTAACTTCTGGAGGCTTTTTTATTGAGTCCTATAGGCAAAAGGAGATAAACCTGTGTGTAAACTAAAATATCTACTAAAATGTGATTGATTAGAGAAATTTAATTTATCACTTATCTGCTGAATGGTTAAGGACGTATTTTTGAGTAATATTTTTGCTTCTAAAATAACATATTCATTAATCCAATCTGACGCTCTCTTTCCACTAATCTCAAAAATGATTCTTGAAAAATATTTTGGAGTCAAAGAAGCCTTACTTGCATAATACTGAATCTTACGATGTATGTAGAATTCATCGTTTACATCACGAATAAAACGATAGAATATTTCTTCATTTCTGCTACTGCTTTCAACTATTTTTTCTTGCTCAGATAAAAGCACATTACAAACATGATAGAACATGATCCTAAAATAATGATGAACTATTAGCGTTCTGTATTTATTATCTTTTTGTCGAATAGAGTTTCGGATACCGTTGAAAAGATTCTGTGTTTCGCCAATATGTTCATGAGGAATTGTATGGCTCGATTTCCAAATCAAGGTTTTTCCCACATCAAATAATAGACTGCGAATATCACTTTGCTCAAGTAAAAAACCATCTTTCACCAACAAACATCCAGCTTTCAAATCAGGGCTAATCTCATAAAATTGAAATATTTGATCTGTCTGGATAACAATAAATTCATTTTCCGAAACGATAATCTCATTCACCCCTTGCTTTATTTTCAAATACCCTTTAGTGCACACAATTATCATGTTCAGATTAATTCTCATGGGGTAATTCGGAACATCTAATATTTCAAACAAATCTCTCGTATCTTCAAAATTGTCAAAAACAACAAATTCATCAGATAAAGCATCAGCCTCTAATTTATTCCATATCGTTTCGAGGCTTATATCAAATACTTTTTCACCCATATACTGAACTTTATGATTGCAAATAAGTAAAAAACAAGAAGGTTTACAAATAGAATTCGACCTTTTGATAAATTTCTCCGATTTTTAGGTCTTTACTCATCCTAAATAAAGCCTGAACTTTGCAAAAAAATATTGTGATGAAAAGATTTAGATTAGAACTATTGTACATTTTCATGCTTTTATTACCAGCATGTTCAGAAAAAGAAAGCGAGGAACAGATTACACCTTTTGTAAAAACAACGACAGTATTGGCTTATGACAATAAACAAGAAATATTATTGCCAGGGAAAATAAAAGCTTCTTTGGACGTAAACCTCTCATTTAAACTAAGCGGAACTATTCAGAAGGTTTATGTCAATCAGGGAGATTTTGTCAAATCCGGACAACTACTAGCTGAAATTGATCCAACAGATTATGAAATCCAGCTATCGGCCACTGAAGCTGAATATAAACAAGTTAAAAGCGAAGCTGAAAGGATCATGGCCTTATATGAAAAGGGAAGTGTCACACCAAATGATTACGAAAAAGCCCTTTACGGCTTAAAACAAATCACTGCTAAATACGAGGCTCACAAGAAAGCATTAAACGACACACGTTTATATGCTCCATTTGACGGATATATACAAAAGCGTTTTTTCCACCCAAACGAAACAGTAGCTGCGGGATACCCGATATTTTCTATGATTAACTCCGGCAAACTTGAAGTGGAGGTTAATATATCTTCTTCTGATTTCATAAAGCAAGATATTTTTTCCAGTTTCAGTTGCACGGTAGACGTTTTAGGAGGACGTACATTCCCTCTTGAATTGATATCAATCAATCAGAAAGCAAACATGAATCAGCTTTACACCATGCGACTTGGCTTTAAAGAAAAAATCGATAAAATGTCACCTACACCAGGGATGACCACTATGGTTTCTATATTTTATAACAATACTGAAAATGGAAAAGTGTCTATTCCTCTATCGGCAATCTTCGAGAAAAACACTGAATCATACATTTGGGTTTATAATCCGGACAATTCTCAGATTAGCGCATATAAAGTTAGACCGTCTCAAATATTACTGGACGGAACAGTGGTTCTTACCGAAGGACCTGAGGCTGGTAGTATAATCGTAACAGCTGGTATACATAGTTTGAAAGAGGGTGACAAAGTCCAATTACTTCCGAAAGTTTCATCAACTAATATAGGAGGATTGTTATGATGGATTTAGGAAAATGGGCTTTAGATAACCGTAAGTTAGTCTACTTCTTTATTGTCGCATTAATTGCAGGGGGAATTATCTCTTACCAAGGCATGAGTAAATTGGAAGATCCGGAGATTAAAGTTAAACAAGCCCTAATTATCACAACTTATCCGGGAGCTTCTCCTCATGAAGTAGAATTGGAAGTAACCGATGTGCTCGAAAAAAGTATCCGTTCGATGAGTAATATCGATCATATTGAAAGTCGCTCCATGAGCGATGTTTCAATGATTACAGTTGAATTAGCAACGACTGTGCCTGACGATGAAGTGGAACAATATTGGGATATGTTACGCAGAAAAGTTAACGACACCCAGCATTTACTTCCGCAAGGAGCTTCTCCTTCGATAGTGAAGGATGATTTCGGAGATGTTTTCGGCATGTTTTATGCCATTACTGCTGATGGATTCTCGGAGAGGGAGATGGGAGATTATGCAGAAATGGCTAAAAGAACTATTCAAAATATTGAAGGAATATCAAAAGTTGAGATTTACGGACAACAACAGGATTGCATTAACATCAGTTTAAACCAAGATAAAATGGCCTACTTGGGGGTGCATCCTGCAGAAGTTCTGACAACTCTTAACAGTCAAAACAAAACGATTTATTCCGGATATTATGAAACAGGCAATATGCGTTTACGAGTTTCTGTAAACGACAGATACCGTTCTGTTGAAGATATATCAAATCTTATTTTACAAGGTCATGAAGGAGACCAACTCCGTTTGAAAGATATAGCATCAGTCACAAAAGGACAGGAATCTCCTGTACGAAATGAACTCATGTTTGATGGACAAAAAGCACTTGGCTTCTCAATTTCTGTTCTTCGGGGTACTGATGTCACTCAGTTGGGTAAGAAGGTAGACAAAACGTTGGAAGAACTTCAAAAAGAAAGAATTCCTGCGGGAATTACATTCAACAAAGTTTTCTTCCAGCCTGACCGTGTTAATGATGCTTTGCAGACTTTCATATCCAATCTGATTATGTCTGCTATCATCGTTATCTTTACATTAATATTCATCATCGGGTTCAAAGGCAGCTTAATTATTGCCTTGAGCTTGGTGGTCACAGTATTTGGCTCAATCTCTATCCTGAATATGATGGACGGAACATTGCAAAGGGTGTCTCTTGCCTCATTTATTTTAGCAATGGCCATGCTGGTTGATAATGCTATTGTTATCATCGATGGGATAATACTCGATCTACGACGAGGCAAACCTCGTAGAGAAGCATTGACAAATATTGGAAACAAAACAGGTATTCCCCTACTCGGAGCCACATTAATTGCAATCATATCGTTTCTTCCTATATTTTTATCTCCAGACACTGCCGGTGTGTATGTACGCGACTTGTTTATCGTATTGGCAGTTTCACTTTTATTAAGTTGGCTGCTTGCTTTAACACAAATACCCATACAGGCAGACAATTCATTACACATTGAACCTGAGCAAAATGAAAAGAAGGATTTATTCAATACGAAATATTACAATTGTCTTCGAAAAATAGTAAGATGGGGCTTAGAACACAAAATAATGTCTATATCCCTTGCTATCATTCTTGTTGCAACAAGTGCATTTTGCTTTCGATTTCTTCCTCAGGGTTTTTTCCCGGATATGAACTATGATCAGCTCTATATTGAATACAAACTACCCGAAGGAACGAACAGCAACCGTGTTAAAGCAGACTTATTGAAAATCAGTGAGGAATTATTGAAACGTGACAACATAAAACATGTAACCGCCTCTGTAGGAGGAACTCCAAGCCGATATAATCTGGTGCGTAGTATAGCAGATCCTTCATTATCTTATGGAGAAATAATCGTGGATTTCACCTCGCCTAAAGAGCTTGTTTCATCGATGGAAGAAATTCAAAAGAAGCTAAGTGATGAATACGCTGATGCCTATGTTCGTTTGAAACGATATAATCTTATGTATAAGAAATATCCCATCGAAGTACAATTTAACGGACCAGACCCTGCTGTATTAAGAGATCTGAGTGAGCAAGCGCAGGAGATTATGAACAAAAACGAGAACACATTCCTTGTAACTTCCAATTGGGAGCCCAAAGTACCCTTATTTTTGGTAGATTATAATCAACCCATTGCACGCAATGTTGGATTGAACCGTGAAGATATTGGGATGTCATTGCTGGCTTCAACAGGAGGAATACCTACTGCCAAATTTTATGATGGTACACATAGCGAAACTATCTATCTGAAAACAGTCGACAAGGATGGTAATCCTGTAGAAAATCTGGACAATGCCTCTGTTTTTAGCTTAATACCATCGCTGAATGCAGTAAGCCGTGATAATTTACAAAAGCTAATAACCGGAGCCATGTCTGAAGAAGATATTCTATCAACTATTCTTCAAACAGTTCCACTTAGTCAAGCATCCAATGGAATCCGTTTCTCATGGGAAGATCCGGTCATAATTCGCTACAATGGTGAAAGGGCTATACGTGCTCAATGTAATCCGGTCTACGGTGTTGGAGCAGAAAAAGCCAGACAAAGCATCGCAAAAGAAATAGAAAAAATACCCTTACCCGCAGGCTATACTATGCAATGGGAGGGAGAAAACAAAGCCAGCAATCAAGCCATGAAGTATTTGTTTAAGAATTTCCCATTGGCAATCATCCTGATCTTGGCCATACTCATCATGTTGTTTAAAGACTACAAAAAGCCATTGATTATTTTCTGTTGTATTCCTTTAATTTTAACAGGAGTTATTCTAAGTATGTTGATTTCCGGAAAAACTTTTGGCTTTGTTGCTATCGTAGGTGTACTTGGGCTGATAGGTATGATGGTAAAAAACGGCATTGTATTGATGGACGAAATCAATGAGCAATTAGAATCAGGAGTTAATCCGCCTAATGCACTCATAGAAAGTACGGTGATTCGTTTTCGACCGGTTGTTTTGGTATCGTTAACAACTATTTTCGGTATGATACCACTACTCAATGACGATATGTTTGGCCCAATGGCTGTAACAATTATGGGAGGACTGCTGATTGGTACATTAATCACGCTGTTCTTTATACCTGTTCTTTATGCTACCTTTTTTAAAATAAAAATAAAATGAAACAATCCTATTATATAATAATTACCCTTTTATACCTCTCTGCTTCTTGCCTTTATGCACAACAAAAATTAACGCTCGAACAATGTCGGCATATGGCCTTAGAGAATAATAAGCAAATAAAAATGGCCTCCGGATATAAGGAAAAAGCCTATACAGATAGAAAAGCCTACAGAGCAAACTATTTTCCTAAACTCTCACTAACAGGAAACTATCTGTTTACAAATACTGATTCTAAACTAACAATTCCGGGAGGTTATTTACCTACTTTTATTCCCGGACCAGATGGGCAGTTATTACCTAATATTTTATCGACACTACCTAACGGAGATCCTATTTTTAAAGAATATGCCTATATGCCTGATAGTGAATTTCGATTAGATTTAAACAACAGCTACACCGCAGGAGTTAAAGCCGAACAACCCATATTCATGGGAGGTAAAATTGTAGCAACCAATACGATGGCCAAGATTGCACATGAGTTATCTGAACTGAACGAAAATCTTACTAATAGTGAGATTTTGGTCTTAACCGATGAAGCCTTCTGGAGCTACGTGAAAGCCTCCGAACTTTTTAAAGTAGCAGAACAATATAAAGCACTTATCAGCGAACTGCTCCACACTGTTAAATCAGGTCATGAAATCGGCATGATACAACGAAACGACTTATTGAAAGTACAAGTAAAGCTAAATGAAGCCGAGCTACAGCTGCGTAAAGCAGAAAACGCCATACATCTGGCAGGGATGAATCTTTGTCATATCATAGGATTACCACTTGATTCTAACATTAGTGTAGATGGAACATATGATACAACAATTCCAATTGTTAATTTACAAGCCGATATTAGCAAACGGTCCGACTTTGCCATGTTGGATAAACAAGTAGCATTAAAGCAACAGCAAGTGCGACTTGTTCGTAGTGATTTCTTGCCTAATGTGGGTATTGCAGCTATGTATAATTATACGCATGGATTAAAGATAAACGATAGGCCTATGTTCGACAATAGCAGTTTCTCGGCTGTTATATCTGTAAAAATCCCATTATTTCAATGGGGTGAAGGTCGCAACAAAGTACGCTCTGCTCGTATAGAACAAAAAATAACCGAATTAAAACAAATTGATGCAAATGAAAAGATGGAGCTTGAACTTATGAAAGCCATCAATGATGTAGATGAAGCATTATTTGAAACTACCCTAACCAAGAGTTCTCTGGCCGAAGCTGAAGAAAACCTTAAGATACATAAAGATATGTACGAAACAGGTATGGCCACACTTACTGACTATTTAGAGGCTCAAACGTCATGGCAAAAGGCAAGTACGGATTGTGTTAACGCAAATGCAGCCTTACAACTGGCTCAGACAAAATACTTGAAAGCATCCGGAGAGTTATAAAACAAATTTGAGGAGAATAAAAAATATCATCCCGATGATTTAAAAAAAACATCCCGAACGTTTTTAAAAACGTTCGAGGTGTTTTTTAGAACCATATAGACCTTGATTTTCAATACATATTTTTTCAAAATTAACATCGGGATGTCATATACTTTTAAGCCATCTTTTTTTGATCATTTTTTCAGACTTTTTTGGTTGGAAAAGTCACTAAATGCCAGGTTACAGCAACGCTTATAATCATCAGCCCGATTTTTATCCAAAGGTTTTCTGTCAAAAACAAGGTGGTGAATGAGGTTGATATCCACAACACAGACAAGGCTATTACTTTTATACGCATTGGAATAGCCTTATACTCCAGATAATTGCGCATATGCTCGCCAAAATAGCGATTGTCCATTACCCGGTCGTACATTTTCTTTGAGCTATGAATATAGAACCAACAGGTTAAAAGCCAAAACGGGGTGGTAGGCAGCAAAGGCAAAAAAATACCGATTGCGCCCAATATCAAACAGAGGGTCCCTATTGTGATATATATGATTTTCTTTGTTTGGTTCATCAATTCACCCGATAGGTTTCAATGTCTTTAAATCCATTCAGAAAATCACCTACCGACATTTGTTTCTTTCCGGCCAATTGGACGGATACCAAACGGATAAAACCGTCTTTAACGGCTACATCTACTATTTTCTTCCCAACAAGATATAAAGTTCCAACTGGCAAAGTATGCTCCTCTAATCTGTATTCCGCAGCATAAATTTTCATTACTTGAGGTTTACCTTCCTGAGAACATAAATTAGTCCAAGCTGCAGGATAGGGAGAAAGACCACGTATAAAATCGTATATTTTCTTTGCCGGTTGTTGCCAGTCGATACGGCAGGTATCTTTAAAAATCTTTGGTGCAGGTCTCAATTCGGCCTCTGTAGTAAAGAATTCTTCCTGGGGAATGGCTTCAGCCTTACCTTCCAAAATCAAGTCGACAGTTTCCATCACCAGGGCACCTCCAATATTCATCAGCCGGTCGTGTATATCACCTACATTTTCTGCTTCTCCTATCGGTGTACGTTTTTGAAGGATAATTTTACCAGTATCAATCTCATGTGTCAGGAAGAAAGTGGTCACCCCTGTTTCTGTGTCACCATTGATTACAGCCCAATTTATCGGAGCTGCACCGCGATATTGGGGCAACAAAGAAGCATGAAGATTGAACGTACCTAAACGTGGCATATTCCATACCACTTCGGGCAGCATACGGAAAGCGACAACAATCTGCAAGTCGGCATTCAACGCTCGCAATTCATTTATAAATGCTTCGTCTTTGAGTTTTTCGGGCTGCAGAACGGGAATGTTTTGAGATACGGCATATTGCTTTACCGGGCTGGATTGTAATTCACTCATATGTCGTCCTATCGGCTTGTCGGGCATGGTTACAACTCCTACTACATTGTATCCGTTTTCTACCAATACTCGTAAACTTTCAACAGCAAAATCGGGCGTACCCATATATACTATACGTAAATCTTCTCTCTTCATCTCTTAATCTCCTGAAAAATTTTCGACTAATACTTCTCTATAAGAATTAAATATCTTTGATTTAGACATAAAGCCTATATAACGACCTTGTTCGTCTACCACAGGCAGGTTCCATGCTTTCGTATCGTCAAAGGTACGCATAATCTGCTCCATGGGCATATTAATATAAATCTTTGCAGGAGCAGAAACCATAAATTTTGAAACGTGGAACCGGTCATACAGCTCTGGACGGAACATGATGTTACGAATATCATCTAGCAATACAACTCCTAAAAGTACGTCATTGTGGTCTACCACTGGAAATACATTACGACGGCTTTGAGAAATAACCATGACCATATCGCCAAGCGACATATTGGGCGACACAACCACAAAATCCTTTTCAATAATCGCCTTGGCATTCAACAATGTCAACACTGCTTTATCTTTATGATGTGTCAACAGTTCGCCCTTTTGAGCCAAACGCATCGAATAGATACTATGAGGCTCGAACATCAAAATCGTAATATATGAACTGATAGAAACAATCATCAACGGCAAAAACAGATCGTAGCCCCCGGTCAGCTCGGCAATCAGGAACACACCCGTCAGCGGAGCATGCATCACACCGGCCATCACACCGGCCATCCCCAATAAAGCAAAGTTCTTTTCAGACAAAGCAATCTCAAAAGGCAAATAATTGAATGTATGGGCAAAAATAAACCCGGCAATACATCCCAAGAAAAGACTTGGAGCGAATATTCCACCACATCCTCCACCGGCATTGGTTGCACTCGAAGCAAAAACCTTTGTCAGCAAAATCAGACTAAGGAAAATGATGACACCCCAATAATTCTCATTGAGGCCGTAAAACATACTTCCGTCCATCATGTGGGAAAATTCGCCGTCCAACAAGGCTCCGATTGTGTTATATCCTTCACCGTATAAAGGAGGGAACAAGAAGATCAGAAGGCTCAGCATCACTCCGGCTACCAAGAATTTGGTCCAATACTTCTCTATTTTGCGATAACCACGTTCAATCTTGTTCATCACCCGTGTAAAATAGAGGGAAACCAATCCGCAGAAAACACCTAAGATCAATACATAGGGTATACGATTCATTAGGAATACTTCAGTCTGCGAAAATTTAAACATGGCATCCGTTCCTGTAAAAATATAGGATACGGTAGCGGCTGTGACTGAAGAAATCAACAACGGCAAAACGGAGGTCATAGTCAAATCGAGCATCAACACTTCAATCACAAAGACAAGTCCGGCAATAGGAGCTTTGAAGATACCTGCAATGGCTCCTGCCGCTCCACATCCGACCAATAGCATCAACGTCTTCTGCTCCATCTTGAACAGACGTCCAAGGTTAGAGCCGATAGCTGCACCGGTCAAGACTATCGGGGCCTCAGCTCCAACCGACCCACCAAATCCGATAGTCATCGAACTGGCAACAATCGACGACCAAGTGTTATGAGGTTTGATTCGACTTTTTCGTTGAGAAATGGCATATAGAATTTTTGTTACCCCGTGACTGATATCGTCACGAACGATATATTTAACGAACAAGCCAGCCAATAAAATACCCATCACCGGATAGAGCAACAACCAATAGTTAGCCTCATCGATTGTAGAATTGGAAGTCAGGAAATACTGGATAGCATGAATAATATTCTTAAGAAGTATAGCTGCTATTGCGGTACATATCCCCACCAGAAAACTGATGAACAAAATAAAGGTTTTCTCCTTAATATTCTTCTCACGCCACAGCAGTAACTTGTAAAACAGATCTTTATCTTTCATATAATTTTCAAATACCTTTACCGGTCAGTACGGTTCTTATTGTATACAGTAATATTTTAAGATCAAACAACAACGACATATTTTCATAATACATCACGTCATAGGCCAAACGTTCAATCATTTCATCGACATTTTTCGCATAGCCGTATTTTACCATTCCAAAGGAAGTAATACCAGGTCTGACGTTATGCATTAATAAATAATAAGGAGCTTTTTCCACGATTTGATCGATAAAGAATCGTCTTTCCGGACGAGGCCCTACTAACGACATGTCTCCTTTCAATACATTCCAGAATTGAGGCAATTCATCCAACCGGTATTTACGCATAAAACGCCCGAATGGTGTGATGCGACTGTCCTCTTCATCGGATAATAAGGGCTGCTCTTTTTCTGCCCCTATATACATGGTTCTAAACTTGTAAATCGTAAAAGGCTTGCCCATATATCCAATTCGTTCCTGACGGAAAATAATCGGTCCGGACGAGTCTTTTTTGACACGAAAAGCCAAGTAGGCAAATAACGGGAAAAACAAGATTAAAACAAGGGCAGAGACAACTTTATCGATAAAATGTTTGATATTTTCTTCACCAGGCGTAAAATTACTGCTCGTCATATCAACCAATGGAACGCCAATCGGTGTCTTTACCTTCACGCGCGTCAAAACGATCACGCTTTCGGGCAACATCTTAATGGGAAGACGAAAACGAAATAGTGGGTAAAGAATTTTCAGCAATTTATCACTATCGGCTGTTTCGGATGCTACAACCAGCTCATGCACCTGCCTGCTTTCGATAATCAGGTCCAGTCCACTTCCCAATGAACCGATGGTCTTTTCCGGAGACACACAAATATCGGCCGTATCATTTTCCTTTACAAAACCAACCACCTCATATCCTAATGCTTCCAATCGTTCGGACAACTTTAGTGCTTTTCTGCCTGTTCCGATGATTAATACGTTTAACGCCCATTCCTTATTGCGTATTTTAGATATCCCATACAAAGTGATAATCAAACGTGGGATATAAGTGAACAGGAACTGAAAGACAAAAAGAAAGAAGAAAAGGACATAGAATACTGAAAATGACCGAGGTAAATCATTCAGTATCACTATAAAGAATAAGACAAGTACGCCAAGCAAGACAGATCCGAATGTTTGAAAGAATTCGGTCAATCTGGATTTGCCCGCAGGTTCGTTATAATAACCTGAAAAGTAATAGATGGAAAGCCAGAAAAAGGGAATAAGAATCTGCCCTCCCCAAACAGGGAGAAAAGACAGATAGTCTTTCAAGGTTCCAAATCCATAAAAAATGGCAATTTCATTAAAACGGAACCAGTTAAATAAAAGCCAAACTATCGATGCTGAAAGAAAATCTGAAATAACATAGGGCAGAATTATCCGGTGCTTATTCCTCATTCTCTTATTATTTGTATCAATCCTCCCAAACCAAGTTTAATAATGCTGGAAGGGGCAGCTTTGCTAATATCGTCTTGTCTGTAATTTACAATATAGTCGACACCGTTCTTGACCTCGTCCACAATCTCATCAAAAATGGCAGGCGAAGGGGTTCCACTGATATTGGCTGAAGTCGAAACCAAAGGCTTACGGAAACGTTCGCACAGCTTGCGAGAGAATTCCTCCGAAGTGACACGAATGCCGATACTTCCGTCTTCAGCAACTAAACAGTCCGGAAGGTTCTTTGCTTTGGGATAAATAATGGTTAGCGGTTTGGTGGTCAGTTCTATCAAGTCCCAAGCCTGCTCGGGGACCTCTTCTACATAACTGCTCAATTTGGCTGTACTGTCTACCAATACAAGCATAGCCTTGCTGTCCATTCGTTGTTTCAACTTATAGACTTTGCGTACAGCCTCTTCATTTGTCGCGTCACAGCCTATACCCCAAATCGTGTCGGTAGGGTATAAAATCAGCCCTCCGGCCGATAAAACTTCACAAGCTTTTTTTATATCTTCTATCATTGTCATTCAAAACTATACAGACAAAAGTACAAATGATTCACGTACTTTTAAAATAATAATTAAAAGAAACTATTTTATTCTTACTGGTGTTTATAATCAATTTAAAATCTATAACTTTACAGAATAAATTATTACATACGTCACTAAAATTTGCAAAAACAAGGCAAATTAATTGAGTCAGAAACCTTATAAAATACTCCCTGACTCATTGTTGTATAGGGATACAGCTATATTTTAAATGTAATGATTTCTGAGACTTGATAAAAAAGAAAAATAAAATATAATGACAAGCAAATGGAACTTTCTAACCCCAACAAAAGAAGAATTACATAAGAGAGACATTTTGGCAGCGGAATTAGGTTTGAACCCTGTCATTGCTTTGTTACTTGTTAAAAGAGGAATTACTACAGCCGAAGAAGCGAAGAAATTCTTCAAACCTAGCCTCAACGATTTACACGATCCGTTCTTAATGCCGGATATGGATAAAGCTGTAAAACGATTGAATAAGGCTTTGGGAGACAAGGAGAAGATTCTTATTTACGGGGATTACGATGTTGACGGAACTACAGCCGTAGCATTGGTGTACAAGTATTTGCGACTTTATTCTTCGTCTCTGGACTATTACATTCCGGATCGGTATGACGAGGGATATGGGGTATCTTACAAAGGTATTGATTATGCCGCAGCAAACGATGTAAAACTAATCATCTCACTTGATTGTGGCATTAAGGCTGTCGAAAAGGTGGAATATGCTAAGAAAAAAGGCATTGATTTCATCATTTGCGACCATCACATGCCGGATTCGATTTTACCGGACGCTATTGCTGTATTAGACGCTAAACGTACGGATTCAAATTATCCTTACGAACATCTATCAGGTTGCGGAGTAGGCTTTAAGTTTATGCAAGCATTTGCAAAGAGCAATAACTTCCCTTTCTCCGAACTCGAAAAACTATTAGACCTCGTAGCCGTAAGTATCGCTTCGGATATCGTTCCCATCAGTGGCGAAAACAGGATTTTGGCATATTATGGGTTGAAACAATTGAATACCAACCCCAGCTTAGGGTTGAAGGGTATCATCGATATTTGCGGACTGACCGGAAAAGACATTACTATTAGCGATATTGTTTTTAAGATTGGTCCTCGTATTAATGCCTCAGGACGCATGATGAATGGCAAAGAAGCCGTAGATTTGCTTCTATCCAGAGACAGCGAGATTGCACGTGAAAAAAGCGAAAACATCAACCAATATAATGATGAACGCCGCGAGCTAGATAAAAAGATTACCGACGAAGCCAATGCCATCATCGACGATTTCCAAAATATGGAAGATCGGAAGGCGATTATTGTATATAATCCGGAATGGCACAAAGGCGTCATCGGAATTGTTGCATCCAGACTGACCGAAAAGTATTACCGACCAGCCGTTGTGTTGACTAAATCACCCGAACTGATTACCGGTTCGGCGCGATCGGTTCCCGGCTTCGATATTTACAAAGCGATTGAAAGCTGTCGTGATCTGCTCGAAAATTTTGGCGGGCACACTTATGCTGCCGGATTGTCACTGAAAGAAGAAAACCTGAAAGCCTTTACGGAACGGTTCTTAAAGTTGGCTGCCGAAGAAATTGATACGGAACAGATGGTGCCGCAGATCGATATTGACGCTGTATTGGACTTCAAAGAAATCAACAATAAGTTCTTGAACGATCTGAAGAAGATGAGTCCGTTTGGTCCGGAAAACCAAAAACCGGTGTTTGCTACTTTAAGTGTCAAAGATTATGGCACCAGCAAATTGGTAGGAAAGGAACTGGAGCATTTAAAACTGGAGCTCATCGACAGCAATTCGCAAAGTCCGGTACACGGAATAGCCTTCGGTATGCATAAGCACAACAGCCATATCAAAGGGATGTTTCCGTTCAATATCTGTTATACGATTGAAGAAAATACATATAATGGGAATACTTCAATCCAATTGCTCGTAAAAGAGATAAAGACAGATCCCATTTGACTGACTTCCGACGGTGTGGATATCTATCACGAGATATTAGCTAAATACTGGGGATACAGCTCGTTTCGCCCTTTACAGGAAGATATTATCCATTCAGTAGCTGAAGGCAAGGATACTTTAGGTCTTATGCCTACCGGAGGAGGTAAGTCTATTACCTTTCAGGTTCCGGCCTTAGCAAAGGAGGGAATATGCATTGTCGTAACTCCTTTGATCGCATTGATGAAAGACCAGGTAGAGAACCTCCGCCGCATTGGAATCAAGGCTACGGCTGTCTATTCGGGCATGACCAGACAAGAGATTATTACTCAATTGGAAAACTGCATTTTCGGCGGCTATAAATTTCTATATGTCTCTCCCGAACGTCTCTCTACTGAATTATTCAAGGCCAAACTGCAGGCTATGGATGTATCCCTACTTGTTGTGGATGAAAGCCATTGTATCTCCCAATGGGGTTATGACTTTCGTCCTTCCTACCTGGGTATTGCCGAAGTCCGCGACCTATTACCTGGAGTACCGGTACTTGCACTAACTGCAACGGCAACGCCCGACGTAGTAAATGACATACAAGAGAGACTTCAGTTTAGCTCAAAGAATGTATTTCAAAAAAGCTTCCGTCGTGAAAATCTGTCTTATGTAGTCCGTAAAACAGAAGATAAGATACATTCTCTGGTCCATATCCTTCAGAAGGTTCCCGGTACTGCGATTGTCTACGTGCGTAATCGTAAACGTACGAAAGAGATAGCTTTAGCTTTGCAGGATGCAGGAATTTCTGCCGATTATTTTCATGCAGGACTAAATCGGGCAGAGAAAGATCTTCGTCAGAACAAATGGAAAAATAACGAATGCCGCGTCATCGTATCAACTAATGCCTTCGGAATGGGTATCGACAAACCAGACGTCCGACTGGTGGTTCATATCGATATGCCCGGTTCTCTGGAGGAATATTACCAGGAGGCAGGACGTGCCGGTCGTGATGAAAAGAAGGCCTATGCAGTTGCCCTCTGTTCGGATACAGACAGTGCCAAATTAAAAAAACGGCTAGCCGATGAATTTCCTGATAAAGAATTCATCTACAGGGTATATGAGGCCTTAGGTAATTACTTCCAAATCGCAGTAGGCTTTGGACTTGACACGGTGCATAACTTTTCAATTAGCGACTTTTGTCATGTCTTTAAGTTTTCTATCATCCAAACGCATCACGCACTTAAGATTCTCGAACTATCGGGTTATATAGAATATACTGAAGAGATTGAGAACGCATCCAGGCTGATGTTCTTGATACAACGGGATGATCTCTACAAGTATCCTCATCAAAGCAAAAAGACTGAGGATATCATACAGGCTGTCCTTAGGTCGTACACCGGATTATTTGCTGATTATGTTTATATAGACGAGAGCCTGATTGCCACTCGCTCGGGATGTACGCCACAAGAAGTATACGACACCTTGGTTGGATTGTCTAAGTATAATATTCTTAAGTACATCCCTCACAAAAAGACTCCATTAATAATCTATACACAGGCTCGGGAAGAACAGCGCTATCTATCGATTCCGAAGAAGGCTTACGAGGAACGAAAAGAACGTTTGGCGAAGCGAATCGAAAAGGTGCTTGAATATATTAACGAAAAGCATATCTGTCGAAGCCGAATATTACTTACCTATTTTGGAGAGAAAGGCACAAGCGATTGTGGAACATGCGATGTTTGTCGTTCACCTAAAGAGTCGGTGCTTACGGATCACGATTTTTCTGAAATCAGAAGCCGCCTAACTGAGTTATTAACCGATAAGCCGCTAACCGTGAGCGATATTGTTCCTCAACTGCCCTACTCCGAGGAAAAGAGTATCACAGCAATACGATTCTTAGTAGATGCAGACCCAAGATTTACTCTTACAGATGGATTTATTTCCTATAAAAGCGAAGAATAAAGTACCACATACTGTATTCCTGTTTTGAAGATAAAACTTCTGACACGGCTTTATTTTAATAGACAAAAGCTATCGAAGACAAACTCCTATCGATAGCTTTTGCGATGTATATTTCTTATTTTTGTCTGAACAAACAGATTAAACAATTGCAATATGCTCAATATAGGATGTCATCTTTCCGTATCAAACGGCTATGAAGCGATGGGTAAAGAAGCGCTTTCGATTAAGGCCAATACTTTCCAATTCTTCACGCGCAATCCTCGTGGAGGCAGTGCAAAGGCTATAGTTAAAAAGGATGTCGACGCATTACTTGCTTTGGCAAAAGAAAATAACTTCGCTCCCATCCTAGCTCATGCTCCTTACACCATGAACCTCTGTGCCGCAGATCCTAGCATCCGGAGATTTGCGCTTGAAATGATGGCCGACGACCTTTCCAGAATGGATTACCTACCCGGCAGTATGTATAACTTTCATCCGGGAAGTCATGTCAAGCAAGGTGTAGAAACAGGCATTGCCTATATTACAGAAGCATTGAACAAGGTACTCTATCCGGAACTTAAGGCTACGGTATTACTCGAAACTATGGCCGGAAAAGGAAGTGAAATCGGTTCTACATTCGAAGAGCTTCGTATGATTATCGACCGAGTTGAACTTAACGATAAACTGGGCGTATGTTTGGATACATGCCATATTTACGATGCCGGATATGATATTGTTAACGACCTTGATGGGGTACTTGAACGGTTTGACAAGATAATCGGACTGGACAGACTACATGCTATACACATTAACGACAGTAAGAATCCTTTCAACAGCCATAAAGACAGACACGAAACCATTGGCAATGGTTCCTTAGGGCTCGATACCTTTAAGAAGGTAATCAATCACCCTAAATTAAGACACTTGCCTTTTTATTTGGAAACGCCAAACGAACTACCGGGCTATGCCGAAGAAATAGCACTCCTAAGAGGCTTATATGAGGAAGCGTAAAAGAGACTCACTAAATAACTGTCAGTTTCGCAAATTTTAAAAGCAACTGTTTCTGTCCAAAATGGTCAAAGAGAACGGTTGCTTTTGCATTTCCCCCTTCACCTTCTAGTGCAGTAATTTCACCTTCGCCAAAGCGTTCATGGCTAACACGTGAACCGACAGACAATCCTCCAATAGAGGAAACGGTATTAGGCGCAGACCTTTCTGAAGGAAGCTTGCTTAATTTTCGAAAGGCTGTTGGCGTCTCTTTTTGAACAGACGCTTCATGTCTTTCAGGAACACTTCTGATTACTTGTTGCGAGTTTCGTGGCCTATCTTCGAAAGAATTATTGGACACAGATCTTCCAATGAATGATTCTTCAGGCAGATCAAGATATTCAGGATCAATATCCCTTAAGAAGCGACTAGGTACACCTATCATACTTTTCCCGTTCCTAAATCGGCTCTTAGCATAGGTAATGATGCAGTTTTCTTCAGCACGAGTAATGGCGACATAAAACAAACGACGTTCTTCTTCCAAAGCACGTATGTTGTCTTTTGCCATAATCGATGGGAATAGGTCTTCTTCCATACCCACAATAAATACATTCTTAAACTCCAACCCTTTGGCTGCATGAACCGTCATTAAGGTAATCTTGTCTGCATCCTCATCCTTTTCGTTATCCTGATCGGTCAACAAGGCTACTTCAGAAAGGAAATCACTTAAGCTAACCTTTTCCTCACCTTCCTCACGTTTTATTTCACAATACTCAAGAATACCTTTTATCAACTCTTGCGCATTTTCAAACTTACTTTGTCCCTCTACGGTTGTATCCTGTGCAAGCGTTGACATGATTCCGGTTTCCTTAAATATCACATCCGTCAGTTCATCAAGTGGCAGGGTTTGACTCTTCTCTTGAAAAGACTGAAGCATTTCTCTAAAACCTTGCAGTTTTTTTGCCGTTCCACTATTTATGGACAAGGCATATTCCAAAGGAGCACAAAGGACAGTCCAAGGACTGACACCGGCATCAAAGGCGGCATCCAATAGTTTGCCTACCGTCGTATCGCCTATCCCACGAGCTGGGAAATTAATCACGCGCTTCAAGGCTTCCTCATCATGTGGATTCACTACCAAACGGAAATAGGATAAGATATCTTTAATTTCTTTACGCTGATAGAACGATAAGCCACCGTAGACCCGATAAGGAATGGTATACTTACGTAAAGCCTCTTCAATGATTCTCGATTGTGCGTTTGTACGATAAAGGATGGCAAAATCTGTATAGGTATAAGACTTACGTCCATTCTTTAATTCTTTTATTTTCGTTGCCACATGATAAGCTTCCTCATAGTCGGAATACAGAGCAATGACAGTGAGTTTGCTGCCGGATTCCTTCTCTGAATAAACTTTCTTTTCGATCTGCTTCTCATTCTTATGAATCAAACTATTAGCTGCATTCACAATATTTTGTGTAGACCGGTAATTCCGTTCCAATTTAAAGATTTGACAGCCCGGAAAATGATTCTTAAACTCGAGAATATTGTCGATGTTCGCCCCACGGAATGAATAGATACTCTGTGCATCGTCACCCACTACGCAGATGCGCCCGTGATGTTCACTTAATCGGCGCACTATCAGATGCTGGGCAAAATTGGTATCCTGATACTCATCCACCAGTACGTATTGAAAGAAACTACGATACTTGTCCAGTACATCCGGATGATCTCTAAAAAGGATATTCGTCTGCAACAACAGATCATCGAAGTCCATTGCTCCCGCTTGGAAGCAACGTATCTGATACCTTTTGTATATTTCACGGATTAACGGAACATGGCTCCGCATATCCCCTTCAACAATCTCTTTGCTTTGTTCGTACGCTTTATAGGTCACCAACGCATTCTTCGCATTCGATATTCTGCTTTGCACCATGCTAGGGCGATACAGTTTATCGTCCAACTGCATTTCCTTGATAATCGTTTTAATCAAGCTTTTTGAGTCGGCAGTATCGTAGATAGTAAAATCGGAGGGATAGCCCAGATGACCGGCTTCAGATCGAAGAATACGGGCAAAGATAGAGTGGAATGTACCCATCCAAAGCCTGCGAGCCGCTTCAGGTGCAGCAAGTTTCGCGATACGTTCTTTCATTTCCCTGGCTGCCTTATTCGTAAAAGTTAGAGCCAATATACTTTGCGGAGGAATTCCTTGGTTAAGCAAATAAGCGATTTTATACGTAAGGACTCTTGTCTTACCCGATCCGGCACCAGCAATTACCAACGATGCCCCGTCAATATATTCGACAGCTTCTCGTTGGCTCGGATTTAATTGATCTAAATATTCTTTCACACTACCTCGATTTTACAAGATGACAAAGTTAAGAATTAATCAAAAGAAACATCCCTGTTACGCCGCGTAAGCATAACAGGGATGTATTATTTTCATTCGTGAGGGAATGCTAATTCATTGACCTTAACTAATAAACAAGCAAAAACACAAATTAAAATGACGCATTTAATTAAATGCGTCATTCAAGTCTTGTTCAAAGCGAGCAATATCTTCACCGGTTGTGTCCCATGAGGTTACCAACCTGATTTCATAATTGGCTTCATTCCAAAAATAGAAATAGTATTTTTCTCTTAATGCCATGGCCACTTCTGCTGGAGCCGTGAAAAAGAGCTGATTGGTTTCCGGTTTTTGCGTGAAATGGATTTCCGGATATTGCTTTAGGACATCATATAGTTTTGCTGCCGCAACGTTTGCTTTTGCTGCATTTTCAAACCACAAGTTATTCTCCAGATAGGGAATAAATTGAGCCGACAGGTACCTCATCTTAGAAGCTAACTGGGCCGATTGCTTACGGAAGTATTGCAGATTCTCTGTTATTTCAGGGCGGAATGAGATTACTGCTTCACCCATCATCATACCATTCTTCGTTCCTCCGAAGCTCAATATGTCTACTCCTGCATCTACTGTAAGACTACGCATATCACAGTTCAAGTACACACAAGCATTGGCCAGACGTGCTCCATCCATGTGGAGATACATATTATGTGCATGCAGCAAATCAGCTATTTCGCGAACTTCTTCAATCGTATAAACCGTACCCAACTCAGATACCTGTGAGATATACACTGCCTTGGGTTGAGGATGATGGCATACACCAAAATTCACCAATTTATCCTTGATTAAGGCAGGCGTCAGCTTCCCGTCAGGAGTAGGTATTGGAGTCACCGTTGCACCGGTCAATCGTGCAGGTGCACCACATTCATCTACATAAATATGAGCCGTTTCAGCACAAAGGATGCTATTAAACGATCGCGTAATGGCTTGCAGGGCTACTGAGTTCGCACCTGTTCCGTTAAACACAAAAAAAGGAGCGGCTTGGTCACCAAACACTTCCTTCAACTTGTTTTCTGCTTGTTCTGTCCACGGATCACTTCCATACCCTACTGCATGGTCAACATTGGCTTTTGCAATAGCTTCGAGTATCAATGGATGTACTCCCGAATTATTATCGCTAGCAAAACTTCTCATATTTTTATGTATTTGAATTAAATATAAAATTCAATTGGGTCGTTCTTGTCCAACATATTGCGCACTCTAATATCTGCGGTCTGTTGAACAAGAGAATAGGGAGGTACACTTTTGGTCAACCAGGCATTCCCTCCTATAATGGAATCATGTCCAATGACGGTACTTCCTCCTAAAATGGTGGCACCCGCATAAATAACCACATTGTCTTCGATAGTCGGATGTCGTTTTTTGTTACTTAAGTCTTTCGTCACAAACATAGCTCCCAAGGTTACCCCTTGGTAGATCTTTACATTGTCTCCAATAATAGTCGATTCGCCGATTACGATTCCAGTTCCATGGTCGATATAGAAGGAATCACCAATCGTAGCTCCCGGATTGATATCCACCCCTGTCTTGGCGTGAGCATATTCGGAAAACAAACGTGGGATAATCGGTACTTTCAGCGTATAAAGCTCGTGTGAAATACGGTATACTGTCAAAGCAAAAAAGCCAGGATAAGCCAAGATTACTTCTTCCACAGAGTCTGCTGCCGGGTCGTTCTGGCTAAACACAGTCGCCTCATTATAAAGCTGCTCTTGCAGCCAAGGCAATTTTTTAACAAAGATATCGGCCACTTCTTTCGATTTTTCCAACCCCAAGAACACCGACATATTCTCTATCAATACAGAATAGAATTTATAAAGCCCACGCTCACCTGTAATTTCGTTTGCACAAATAGGAAATAACACATGGTCAACCAGTGTGTCAAGCGCATCATAGAGTTTCTTCTTATCAATGGCCAATCCCTTTGATTTTGAAATGAGCCTTCCTGTTATATTTGTTATATCTGTCATTTACTCATAAATTTGTCGCAAAGGTAAGCATTTGTAATTAGCTTTCAGCGACCACTTTGTTTAATTAGTGATGTAATTCTTTGATTCAAATCCTCTGCCCGGAGCAGTTCCTCTAAAGTCAGATGCATACGATAGCGCCAATAGTAATTTGTTATTGCCGGCACATTGATTCGTTCGGCATCTGCATCGGTTCGCTTCAACTCATCGTCTGTTGCCAACCAGTCTTGCAATGGTATTATTGTCAGCATCGAAGGCGAATAGAGATGGTTGGCTAGTATCTGAGTCGCTATTTCTCCGGTACATTCTTCCGGTGCAGCTCCCTCTTTCTTCAATATCGAATGGTAATAGCGTTGTGCCTTCTCCAGGTCTTCCTTCCACCAACTTCTAAGAGGACTCATATCATGTGTCGACGTGGTGCAGACAGACAAATAGGGCAAACTAGTCAAATCGATAAATTCAACCCCATAGGCTTTAGGCATACGCTCTATCTCAAGGCTTAGCAGCTGAAGCTCTTTCATAACTACAGGAACAGTGGCAGGAATCATCCCCAAATCTTCAGCGCAGACCAGCATTTGGGTCGACTGCATTAGGGGTACTAACTTACGGAATGCCTGTTCTTGCCAGAATGCATTGTTGCGATGGTAGAAGAAATCATCGTAGAGCCGGTCGAATGCTTGGCGTTCGCTTTCTGTCAGTTCTTTATATCGATAGGATGAATAAGCTGAAATACGCGGATGAAAACAACCTTCTTGATGCGGGTCCTTCAGAAATAATACTTCGTTGGCAATGGCAAACAAGCCGAACTTGATCTGCCGCGTTTTCTCATCGTTCTTGCCGGCAAACAATTTCTCAATCTTTCTCTGTGTATCGCAGAAAGGTTTTAAAACGAAATGCTCTGAAGACGATTGAGCCAGATAACTACCGGTCACTTCATCGACATACGCCCCAAATAAATCACCCAGGTAAGCTTGAGCAATACGGGGCGAAGTGAAGTGTTTCTCATCGAAACTCAATCCATAACCCAGTATTTCATCAACAGTCAAAGGTAATGCCGGATTGAAATGCCCACAAAGACCTTGTACATAGTCTTGCGGAATCTCCCAGATACGGAAGAACCCGAGTATATGGTCTACACGGAAACAATCGAAGTAATCGTTCATTTTGGCAAACCGCTTTCTCCACCAACTATAATCGTCTTTCTCCATCACCTCCCATCGGTAGGTCGGGAAAAGCCAATTCTGACCATTTGCCGAGAAATCATCAGGTGGTGCCCCACTCTGTCCATTCAGGTTAAAGTAGTCCGGTTCAATCCATACTTCTACACTATGCCGGTTGACTCCAATCGGTAAATCGCCCTTCAATACAATCCCTTTTTCACGGGCATAGGCAGTCACCTCACGAAACTGAAGATCCAATATATATTGCAGATATAAATTCAAGGCAATGTCCGCATAATCCGGATGCTGAGGCGAGCAAAGCTTGTTGATGGCAGCCTTGTCATATACGGCATATTGCTTCCATTGGCTGAAATCGGCCGTATCAAACTTATCCCGCAGATAACAATAAGCAGCATAAGGAACCAGCCACGAACTGCTTCGTTCGTAAAAACTACGGAAGCCTTCATCAGCCAGGAGTTGTCCGAGCCCTTCCTGAGCAATATATTCCTTGCAATAGGCCAGTTTTGTTTCGACTACCGCTTCGTAATCTATCTCTTCTTTTTCATTGAGTTCAAACCTTCTATTCAAATAATAACGCCTTCTCTCCTCATCTTTCAGTTTACCCATTTTTTCCAAGTCGATATACATCGGATGCAAGGCATAGATCGACATGGCACTATACGGATACGAGTCCAGCCAGGTTTTTGTCATACGGGTATCGTTCATGGGAAGCACCTGAATAATGCATTGTCCTGTTTTATCGGCCCAGTCCACCATCAGACGCAAATCGCCCAAATCGCCTACCCCATAACTGCGCTCCGATCGCAATGAGAATACTGGAATAACTGTTCCGGCACCTTTCCATAGAGGCAAGTCTTTGCCATAGCGGAAAAATAAACCGGAAACACATACAGACTCGTCAGGATGGACAAAGGGAAAGTCCATGATACGATCTTCTCCTTCTTCCCAAATGCAGGCTGATGCGTCTTGTTCGTTACATTGAATGAATTTATAGTGCAGAGGAAAAGTCAATTCAGAAGCATCGATATCGACACTCCACAGACCTCCTTCTTCAGGATACATACGTACGGCATGCAAGGGAGACCAATTGCCCAGGTTGTCGTTATTGCCTGTTATCGCTACATACTGTTGTTTTTCTACACGAGGAGCAAAGACAGACAATCGGAGGATTTGATTGCCCTTAAGTGACGCTGCCTGTCCTGAGGCATGTAAAAATATACCCTTTGTAAATGCAGTGGTGTAAAAGGCTAAATCCGCAGGTGTATCTTGCCATGTATCGCATACACGACAACAACCATCAAGACCTTCAAGTCGCAATCTATGCCCTCTTATCCATTCCTTTCTAATATCCTGGATTTCTGTTTTTACCATATAATAGTAATCCAAAGCCCGGATAGAATCGGATAGTTCCAGTTCATATTGCCAATTGCCACCACCTGCATAATGCATGGTGGGAGCAATAGCTTCTTTCCACTGTCCTAATTCAGGTATGGACCCGACTATAGCTAACGATTCACCCCAATTGGTGTGATAATTAATCGTGAAAATGACTTTCATCTTTGATGGTCTTTAATTGATTGGCGAAGATATAAAAAGATACCCTTCCTTATGTCGTTACAAGAAATGACTTTACATTCTCGTCTATTTTTAAAACCCACATCTCGACGAAATATTCTGTTGAAATACAACGACAAAAAATCATCCCGATGCTTTTAAAAAAACATCCCGATACTTTTTAGAAACGTTCGAGGTGTTTTTTTAAAACGTTCGGGATGTTTTTTTAACATCATATATACGCTGATTTTCAACGCATAAATTTCACAAAACGACATCGGGATGAGGCTCTATTTTGGAGCATACTTCTCGATGATTGCATTCGACTGCTATTCTTTTATACTATTTTGAGTGGAGAAAACTTAGTTTAGGAGTAAGTAGTTTAACACAGGAAAACAGGAAATCGGTTGGAGTAGGCACAAAAAAAATGGTTATCATCACGACAACCAAGTTTCAATTGTTAACCTTAAATCTAATACCATGAAAAACACATTGCAAATATATGGGTTGTTGGTGAATAAAAACGAATAAATAAAATCAATAATATCTATAGGAAATTTGAGAATATCTATATGCATATCAGACTATCACTTAGAAGCTTGATTCTATCAATGAAGTTACGAATGAGGATAAAAAAAATCGGCCTGCTCATCATGTATCAAAACATGATAAACAGACCGGTTTTACAAAAATGTATTTAATAATCGAGCGTACTTACTTATTCCATTTCAGACGTTGTCCGTATTTCAACAGCTCTTTTTCAAGCTTTTCATATGGCAAATCTTGCACACTGGTTTTATTATCTATTGTTAGCGATGCAGCAATAGCAGCTGATTGGCCTAACACCATGAACACCGGCTCCATACGAATAGATCCAAATGCAATATGCGTAGCACTCAAACACACAGGAACAATCAGGTTTTTACATTCTGTCTTTTTAGGAACGATTGAACGATAGCTGATTGGATAAGGATGAGGAATTGCACATTCAACATTGCCTTCGTTTTGTACATAACCATTTATATCCACATAGCGTTGGATATGATGTGAGTCCATACCATAAGCTCCTAATCCAACCGGATCATTTGCTACGTCAAGTGATTCACAATGGCGTTGAGTCATCACATAGTCACTAACCATTCGACGAGCTTCACGAATATAAAGCTGATCTTGCCATCCATCGCCATTATCATATTCATCTTTACATGTTCCCCAACGTGAAGCATAGTCACGTACTACTTTTGGAATACGTGGATGATATGCTAAGGTCCACATCAAACCTTTTTGATAGGATTTATGTCTCTGAATTATTTTTTCACGTTCAGCATAAGATGCTTCTACATAATCGTGGTTCTGACCGATAAAGTCTGTAGAAAATCCTTTTTGATTGTTTGTGTCGGTTTTACGATTTGGCATCGGACTGTTAATCCATGGCATCAACGAATCACCATAGTTATACATTTTCTCAATGATACCATTTGGTGCAGCTTCATAGTTTCTAAACAGTAGTTCATAATCCAACTCGTTATAATCAGCCGGCTTTTCAAATGGAATTCTGTTTTCAGGGTGGTCAGTCAACGTCATACGGAAACAGAATGCTTGGATTTTCTTATCGCCCGAACCATCTACACCTGGGCTTTCCGGATTGATGAAAGGTAAAAGTCCGCTTGACTTATCTCCTTTTACAATATAAGGATCAACTCTGTCGATGAAATTATGATTGTAAGCATTACGTGAAACTCTTCCTGTTAATGATAAACTAATCTTATTAGCTTGTACTCCATTCAACGTTTCTCCGTATTGTGAGTTGGCTTCGCGTCCGTAAGTATAACTTACACCAGCAGCAGCCATTAAGTCGCCTTCGTAAGTTGCGTCAATAAAGACATTTCCCACATAGGTTTCACCAGTTTCCATCGTGATTTGAGAGATAACATCGCCCTTCATCTTTACACCGGTTTCACGGTTTAGTCGTTGCGAATAAACCAGCTGAACCTTTTCATTAGCCAGCATATCCTTGTAAATCTTTAAGCCTACCGAAGGTTCGAACGACCACATCATGCTGTCGATCTTGCTTTCATTTACATAGTCTTGCTTTTTAGCCCACTTCCAGTTGCTTTCGTCATTGTAGTGCAACCAAACTCTGCGGTAAAATTCTAAAGCTATACCGCCTACAGCTGATCCGTTACCAATATCTGTACGGCCTAAACCGCCTGTTGTCAATCCTCCTATTCTTTTCGATGGTTCAATCAGAATAACAGACTTTCCCATTCTAGAGGCTTGGATGGCAGCAGAAATTCCTGCCGATGTAGCACCGTAAATAACTACATCTGCCTTCTTCGGGGAAGCAGCAAATACATTGGAACAAAGTAAACAACAAATCAGGGTCAGAATGTGCTTAATTTTAATCATGGTTAAAATAGTTGTTTTAATCAATAATAATTTATTTAAAGTCAGAAGTAAAGAACTTGTAATTTTCAATTTCAGTGTTTAAATATATAAAAAGAATTTGTAATAAGTTATATAAATGGTTTTTAAGCATTTTTTCTTATTATTGTATCTGATAAAACCAGACGTATATGTTTGACATAGATAAAAGAGCGTTTATCGCTATTGCCGACGAAAAAGAAATTTGTCTGCTGCCTAAAATGGCTAATAGACACGGTTTGATAACGGGAGCAACAGGTACCGGTAAGACTGTTACTCTTCAAACAATGGCTGAGACCTTCAGCCAAATGGGTGTGCCCGTCTTCGCGGCCGACGTAAAAGGAGACCTGTCTGGCGTTGCCATGAGCGGGGGGAATAAAGAGAGTGTAGTCAAACGTGTAGATGGGTATGGTTTAAAAGAAAAAGGGTTCGCCTTCCAATCTTTCCCGGTTCAATTTTGGGATCTTTGGGGCGAGCAAGGCGTACATATTCGTGCCAGTGTTACGGAAATGGGACCGGTACTAATCAGTAGACTTTTATCCCTCAACGACACACAGAGCGCCGTCCTAACGTTGATCTTCAAAATAGCAAAAGACGAATCACTTGACTTGGTCGATCTGAAAGATCTGCAAAAGATATTGGAATATGTAGGCAATAACAATGCCAAGTTCACTACCAATTACGGGAATATTTCTGCGGCAAGTATTGGAGCCATCCAAAGAGGATTGATACAGCTTGAACATGAAGGGGGAGCTGCTTTCTTTGGTGAGCCTGTATTGAACCTCGACGATTTCTTACAAACCGAAGGCTCTAAAGGGGTAATCAACATCCTGGCGGCAGATAGATTGATGAACTCGCCACGTGTTTACAGTACCTTTTTGATGTGGATGCTAACCCGCCTCTTTGAAACGCTGCCCGAAGTTGGTGATTTGGAGAAACCCAAACTTGTCTTCTTCTTTGACGAGGCTCATCTGCTATTTAATGATTCGCCTAAAGCACTAGTCGAAAAAATTGAACAAGTGGTACGCTTAATCAGATCGAAAGGTGTGGGTGTTTACTTCATTTCTCAGAATCCTGCGGATATGCCGGACTCCATTCTCGGTCAGTTAGGAAACCGGATTCAGCATGCCCTGCGTGCTTATACGCCCAAAGATCAGAAAGCCGTAAAAACTGCTGCTCAGACTTTCCGCGCCAATCCCGCATTCGATACCGAAACAGTTATTACTGAGCTAGGAACCGGCGAGGCTCTAATCTCTTTCTTGGATGAAAAAGGGGCACCTCAACCTGTTGAACGTGCCTTTGTGCTTCCGCCTCAATCGCAGATTGGTCCGATATCGGCCGATGAACGCAGTCAGATAATCAAGTCGTCTTTGCTTTATCGCTTTTACTCGGAGACAATCGACAGGGAATCTGCCTACGAGATATTGACTGAACGCTTGAATGCCATCCAACAAGAGAAAGAGGCGGCGATAAAAGCCAAGACTGACGTGAAGCAGCAAAAGGAACAGATGAAAGCAGCAAAAGCTCAGGAGAAGGCAGATGCTCAAGCAGCAAAAGCGAAAAAGAAATTCTGGAGCGCCTTAGCAACTTCTGTTTTATTGCCTGTTGCGCGTACAGCACTCAACGCATTGATCAAGGGAGGAAAGAAACGATAATAAATAGGCCCGGTTTAATGGAAAACCGGGCCTATTTATTTTATTTTTAACGTTCCAATTTGGAGAAACTTTACTTTGTCGTGTGTTCAGGTCTCAATAAGTCATTTACCGTTTTCACCGGATTGAATGTTTCTACCGGCACTTCTACAAAGACGGTAATCCAATCGCTCATCGCACCATTCCATAATCCCGGCAACTCTAATGCCTTCAATTCGCGACCGTCCTTGCTTTTTTGCGAGATGAAGCCGGTATTTTTGTCCACATACTTCAGCAAATCAAACTTCTCGCCTTTGTAATTCTTCACACCGCAAACCAAGTCTACCGGATTAAAGTGCGTTCCTTTTTCAAAAAGGGCCTTCTTTTCCGGATTATTCAAGTCGATTTGCGAGCTTTCCAAAATCTGCAACGATATTGTTCCGTCTGCATTCAACGCAAAGAACGGTCCACCACCGGGCTCGCCCGTATTACGAACCATACCGCATACGCGTATCGGACGATTGAACTTACGTTTAAGGTAAAGCACTAACTCGGCATCTTCAAGCAGTTTAATGGACGGATTGCGCACATTTAATTCATCTTGTAGAAAATGAATCATCTCCTCTATCTGAGCATGCGTATACTTTCCACTTTCGATCAGTTGGAGGTAGTCGAAAATTTTCTTTTGTATGCGAACCAGAGAACCGGCCAATAGTTTTTTGTAGGCAACGGTAGAGAATTTAAACGTATCGGGCACAACATTATCAATATTCTTGATAAAAATAACATCAGCATCCAGATCGTTCAGGTTTTCGATCAATGCGCCATGGCCTCCCGGGCGGAACAAGAGACTACCGTCTTTATTCAAGAAGGGTTTATTGTCCATATCGACAGCAATCGTATCTGTGCTCTCTTTTTGAACGCTAAAGGTCACGTCGTATTCTACCGAAAACTTCTTCTCGTATTGTTCTTTTTTCTTGAACAGCAGTTGTTCAAACATCTCACGATGCTCTGGAGAAACGGTGAAGTGCAGGTTTACTTTTCCTAATTTATTCTTTGCATACAAAGCACCTTCTGCTAAATGTTCTTCAATTGCCGTACGTACTTCTTTCCCGGAATGATGAAACAATAGCATACCCTTAGGCAATTGTCCGTAGTTCAACCCTGATTCTCCGAGTAACAAGGATACAATCTGTTTGTATTCTTTCGCTAATAACAAAGCCGGAATATCCTTTCCTGCCACCTCCAGGCAACAAGAATTTAACTCATCATAGAAGGCAAACTCTTTTAAACCCGCAAAAAAATCTTTTTCAAATGCAGTCTGTGGTTCATCGTATGAAGCCGAAAGAAATTCATATAAGTTTTTAAACATACGACTAGCAGCACCAGATGCAGGAACGAACTTCACAACTCGCTTATCCTTCCTAAGAAAATCATCCCACTCATTCATCAGACCGTCCTGATCCTCTTTTAGTATCACTTTGATTCCTTTATCAACTGATGCAGAGGCTGTAATTTCTAAAAAAGGAAACCCTTTTGAAAAACTTTCAAGCTGTTCTTCAATTTGCTTTTCAGTGATACCTTTTGCGGCTAATTGAGTCAATGCGTTTGAGTCCAACATACATATATCATTTTTATATTTATATCATTAAATAGGAAAGAAAACTGACCTTATACACACAAATATAGAAAATTGGGACCATAATAGCATGCTATTTAATGAAAAAAAGATACTTTTACATTAGGTTTAGGTTTGTCCTTCCGAGGACTCTTTTTGAAATGGCAAATAGTGATGAACACGACAGAGACATTTTTCACTCCTGAGGAGAAAAATATCTTCTTCTCCGAATATAAAAAGTTATTACGTAACTTATATTCATCTCTTGAACGGGAAGACATCCGTAAGATGCGACTCCTGCTAGATAATATTGCTTCTTTAGATTGTTACGGCAGAGATCGGAACGGCATCAATGGGCTGGTAAGGAATATCAGCACAGCATTAATCGCCACATCGGAAATTGGACTCAAACGCACATCAATCCTGGCACTGCTCCTTTACCGACCTGTTTTAAAGGGCGTCATTTCACTAGAAACTGTCGAAAGTACGTTTGATTCAGATATTACGCTGATAATAAGTCGTCTATTGAAGACGTCTGATCTTTACGCAAAGAATACGGCTATCAATTCGGAAAACTATCACCGACTGCTGTTCTCGTTTGCTGAAGATGTGCGTGTGATCTTGATTATGATTGCCGACCGCCTTTGCATGATGCGAATGGGTAAATTGTTGAAGGAAGAGTCCGACCGCAAACGATTGGCCATGGAAGCTTCTTACCTGTATGCACCCTTAGCGCACCGTTTAGGACTATATACTATCAAAAGCGAGCTGGAGGATTTGTCCCTCAAATACATGGACAATAAACAATACCTTTTCATCAAGCAAAAACTGAATGAAACCAAACGTTCGCGCGATGCTTATATCAAAGAATTTATTGATCCTGTTCGCCAAAAACTGGAACAAGCGGGGTTAAATTTCGATATTAAAGGGCGTACAAAGTCAATCCACTCCATCAATAACAAGCTGAAAAAGCAACAAGTGGAGTTTGAAGATATTTATGACCTCTTTGCCATCCGTATTGTCATCGATACGCCATTGGAAAAAGAACGTTCGGATTGCTGGCAAGCCTATTCTATCATCACAGACATGTATCAGCCGAATCCAAATCGTATGAAGGACTGGATTTCCATCCCAAAATCGAATGGTTATGAAAGTCTGCATATCACAGTTCTAGGCCCTCAAAACAGATGGGTTGAAGTACAGATACGTACCGTACGAATGGACGAGATTGCCGAACGTGGATTGGCAGCCCACTGGAAATACAAGGGAGTGAAGGAGGAAAACGGACTTGATGAATTCCTGACCAATGTACGAGCTGCGTTAGAGGCCAACAGCAACGATCCGATGGACCTGATGAAAGAGTTCAAAATGGACCTGTACAAAGACGAGATTTACGTCTTTACGCCTACCGGCGAACTCATCAAATTGCCTAAAGGAGCTACCGTACTCGACTTTGCGTTCACCATACACTCCAAAATAGGGGGTCGCTGCGTATCGGCTAAAGTAAATGAACGGAACGTGTCCATCAAGCATGTCCTCAACACCGGAGATACGGTCAAAGTAATCACTTCTCCTACGCAATCACCCAAGCGAGACTGGTTGAACTTTGTCACGACGGCCAAAGCTCGTGCCCGGATTAAGCAGGCATTGCGCGAAGAAGCATCTAAAATGGTAGATTTTGCCAAGGAGATGCTGCAACGTCGATTCAAGAACAGAAAAATTGATTTGGACGAACCTGTCTTGATGCGCTATATCAAGAAAAAAGGATATAAGACGGTTACCGATTTCTATCTTGATATTTCCGAAGAACGGTTAGACCTGAATCAGATTATTGACCAGTACATTGAACTAGACAAAAAAGAGAAGGAAGCGTTAGAGCATACTGAAACGCGTAGTGCCGAAGACTATATCGCAACAACGGAGGTAGAAGAAAAATCCTCTCAGCAGGACGTATTGGTATTGGATCACAACCTGCGTGGCATTGAATATAAGCTGGCAAAATGTTGTAACCCGATATATGGCGACGATGTATTTGGATTTGTGTCAACACAAGGTATTAAGGTTCACCGTACAAACTGTCCGAATGCGCAGGAGCTATTCAGTCGTTTTGGATACCGCATCATTCGTGCGCGCTGGAGTGGCAAGGGAGATAGTGGCTATGTCGTGACACTACGTGTTACCGGCAGGGACGATATCACTATCGTAACTAACATTACTTCTGTCATCAGCAAGGAGAGCGGAGTTACCTTACGTTCATTGAATATCGATTCGGTGGATGGAATATTCCAAGGCAACTTCTCTGTTATGGTTCGAGATACGTCCTCACTAAATATATTAACAAAGAAAATCAGTGCGGTTAAAGGGGTAAAAGCAGTTGAACGCTTGAATACGCTTTAAATAAGAAAGGAAGGATAAGGTGCCACTCAAGCACCTTATTCCGTATTTTATTTAACGGGCACTAAACCCATTTCATTGGCTTTCTGCAGCATGAACGCACGAGCCGCCTCATACTCATTGGGTATTACCCCATCTAATATTGCCTCTTTGATTGCCTCTTTGAGTTCTCCTACCGGGCGTGAAGGCGTAAGACCGAACGTTTCCATAATCTCTTCGCCGGACACTGGTGGCTGAAAGTTTCTAATACGGTCTTTTTCTTCAATCTCAGCGAGTTTACCTCTAACAATCTTAAAGTTGTTTAGGAAACGACGTACTTTTTCAGGATTCTTGCTGGTAATATCCGCCTCGCAAAGCAACATCAACTGATCGATATCATCACCGGCGTCAAACAACAGGCGACGAACGGCAGAATCTGTCACCTCATCATCGGCCAAAGCAATTGGACGCATGTGGAGTAAAACCATCTTTTGAACAAACTTCATCTTTTCATTCATTGGCAGCTTCATACGCTTGAAGATGGTAGAAACCATTTTTTCGCCAATGTAATTGTGATTATGAAAAGTCCATCCTTGTTTGTTATCCCAACGTTTCGTGACCGGCTTGGCTATATCATGCAATAGAGCAGCCCACCTCAACCATAAATTATCAGATGTTTTTGCCAGACGGTCCAACACCATCAGCGTATGCGAAAAATTATCTTTATGCCCGATTCCCTCTTTTGTCTCCGCTCCTTTAAGAGCTACAAGTTCAGGGAATATAATTGGCAGCAAGCCGCATTTATCTAACAGTTCAAAACCAATCGATGGCTTAGGCGAAAGAATAATTTTATTTAATTCTTCGACGATTCGTTCGCCTGAGATGATGTGAATCCGTTCTTTGTTACGTTCAATAGCATCAAATGTTTCCGGCTCAAGATCAAAGCCCAATTGCGTTGCAAACCGAATACCACGCATCATGCGAAGCGGGTCATCGCTAAAAGTAATATCCGGATCAAGCGGGGTGCGAATTATACGGTCTTCCATGTCATAAAGACCATCAAAAGGATCGACCAACTCTCCGTAACGGTCTTTATTCAAACAAATGGCCAAAGCATTAATGGTAAAATCTCTTCGGTTTTGATCATCTTCTAACGTACCGTCTTCTACAACTGGTTTCCGACTATCGTGCGTGTACGATTCTTTGCGGGCACCAACAAATTCGAGTTCGAAATCTTTTGTCTTGATTAATGCTGTACCGAAGTTTTTAAATACAGACAAGGATACCTTTCGTCCTATTTTCTTAGCAACTACTTCGGCTAAAGCAATACCACTTCCAACTGTTACGATATCAATATCTTTAGAGGGACGATGCAAAAATATATCCCTTACATAACCTCCAACAACATAAGCCTCTACACCTAATTCATCAGCTGCTTCCGAAACTAAACGAAACGGTTTAGCTGATATATATCGTATTAATTCCTCTTTCGTAAAATACATTCGTCCTATCGGTCTTTATAAGGATGCAAAGATAAATAAAATCTGGCAAGCATACTTATGCAAGACGCGCAGGATCTGCACAAATCATTTCCATAGCCTTTCGAATCGAGGTCAACCCAAAAGCTTGAGGATCGAGTTTTTCAAAAGGAACAACAACAATTTCTGAGGCATCATCACCGGCAAGAGCCTTATCAAATGAATCTACCTCACATAGAAAAATCATATCTACGGTGTGAACTTCAAAGCCTGAATACGGGTAAATATTCGGTAAAGAAAACAAATAACGCAAAGATTTTATGGTCAGACCTGTTTCTTCTTTCACTTCCCGGCGAGCAGAATCTTCAGCCGTTTCATACATATCTGTGAATCCTCCTGGCAAATCAAGTGTGCCTTTAGCCGGTTCCTTTCCGCGTCTTACGGTCAAGATATTACCCTCCTTATCTTTTATTACACAAGCGACTGCTGCCGAAGGATTGAAGTAATAGACAAACTTACAAGCCTCACATTTTTTCGCTTTTTCGTTGGCTTCTACAAATTGGTTAGATCCACAACGTGGACAATACGTAAATTGAGACAAAGGATGTTTTGATTGTTTCATGCTTACCGTTTGTTTATTAATACGATGTTAATCGGAAAGCTGCAACTAATCTTGCAGCTTTCCGATTTGTTTAGTTTATATCTTGTCCGGCTCTGAAAGTCGATGCCGGCAGATTACGGTTATTCACCAGATTGGCTCGTGTAAAAGGCGTCCACGCGTAACGAACGTATTTGGGATTCTTTACTTCGTCGGACCATACCTTCAGCTTGCCATCTTGAGGCTCGGCTTGTGCTGGATGGTATAACCCATCTACTTCAGCTACTTCAAACCCGATAATTTCATCCGCCCCATCCGCTTTCAAGCCATCACCGTATTCGAATTCAACTAAGGCGCTTCCATTCTTAAATTCAACGGAACGGAATAATGGTCCTGAAGGGATAATATGTGTTTTGTTATAATGCTTGTTCAAACACCAAAAGGCCAATCTTTCACCTACGTCCTTTTTATGTCGAGGATGCACATCCAACGAGTCTCCACGGTCGCTCGACACAGCCATATACGTATTCTGCACTGTATCCATCAGCTTTCGTTGCGCATCCCTGAACCAAGTCCACGTAGGACGGAACAAACTGGACAACTGCACGAAATAAAAAGGCATTTCGGGATTTTCCCAATGCTTACGCCAACTCTTTACGAAGATAGGGAATAGTTTCTCGTATACCTCAATATTATGCGCATTGGATTCTCCTTGATACCAGATCACACCATTTATCGGATAGTTTGCCAACGGTATAATTCCCGATTCGAACAGGTAACAGGGTTCATAAGGATGTCGCTGATTCTTATTGTCAGTCTCTCCCAAGTTCAATTTAGCTCTTGTCCTCGCCCAATCTTGAATCAGATCATTTTCTGTCCAATTATTCAGGATTTCCGGGAAATCGTATTGCAGGGTTCTTCTGTCAATCCATGATTCAAGCGTAGAGCCACCTACCGAGTTTTGGATGATACCAATAGGCACCTGCAAACTATCGGCAAGCATTCTGGCAAAATAATAGGCAACAGCCGAGACCGATCCATCCAAATTGGGTGTCCATCCCTCATGTATGTAATATTCTTGACGGTTCAAGGAGTCTAACACCTGTTTATCCCACTTCACAGGAAAGGGCTCCCAGCGGGGTAACATCGAAAAGAAACGAATGTTTGGATGGTTCAAATTGTCTTTAACCTTATCATAATCGACATCCTGATTGATAGAAAAGGCCATATTAGACTGTCCCGAACACAACCATACCTCGCCGGCCTGTACGTTCTTATAGGTCAACACCCGATTAGGAGAGCTGATCTTCAGAACATAATCCTGTCCCTCCTTTAAAGGATTCAGGGTTACCTGCCATTTTCCTCCGGCAGAAGTAACCGTTTGCTGCTTTTGCCCTCCAATTTCAACCGTTATCTTTTCAAAAGCATCAGCTTCACCCTGAATTTTCAGTTTAGTATTTCGCTGCAGCACCATATTATCTCCATAGATAATCGGCATCTGCAGGCCACCGTATTTCCCTGTCAAACCAGCATAAACCGTTTGAGCTAAAATCTGTGCCCCTTCCACATTCGGATGCAGTGCATCGGGGAGTAAATCAGGACGGTTAAACAACGGACTTTCCAAATCGATAAGATCTGTGTTTGCATAGGAAGCAATCCTTTCAATCTGATCTTGAATCATGGCATACCAATCTCTTGTACCCGAAATAAACCGTCCATGTTCGTGAGTGATAGGCGACATTCGGCAAAGATAGATCTTGGCTTTCGGGTTTACCCCTCTGAATGATTCTATCAGATTGAGATAGTCACGAAAAAACTCATCCCTGTAGTTTGGCCAGTTTCGCGGATCGGTATCGTTTAGTCCCAAAGCGATTACAACAATATCAGGAGCATAGGCCAATGCTTCCTTATATTCATCCTGCTCGACATATGGTCGATGCCCTTTCGATAAAAGTGTTGCCCCACTTTTCCCAAAGTTTTTCACTTCGTATTTATCTCCAAGAAGCATGCTCAACCGAGCAGGATAGCTATTCTGTTCCCGGTCTGGGAGCGTGGCACCATAGGTGACGCTATTTCCCACACAGGCTACCTTTATTTTCGCCTCCTTCCCAAATAGGAAAAAAGGGAAAAGCAGCAGGAACAATAACAAGCTCTGTTTTTTCATTCCCTTCGTTTGCTTATTCGTTTACATAAGGGGTAATAATTTCCACCCATTTCAGATAGCCCGAACCCATCAGGTGTAAGCCATCATTGGAGTATTCCGGGTTCATTCTGCCTGGCTCATCACCAATGAATGGTGTATAAATATCAACGTAGGTTACATTCGTTTTCTTTGCTACAGCCTGTAAACCTTCATTTATTTTTGCCACTTCCATCCAGCGAGACGTGTGGTCTTTATACATACCGTAGCATTCATTAACCGGCAATATACTCTGCAGATACAGTTTTGTTGTCGGTGATTCAGTCTTGATTCGATCTATAATCTTGGAAATTCTATACACAATCGTATCGTTAGGTATTCCTTTTGCCAAATCATTTATCCCAATCAAAAGAAATACTTTGGCAGGCTTACCATTTACAATTGGAGTTAATCTATCGTAAACGGCTTGCGTGACATCGGCACTTATCCCTCTGTTTTTAACTGCTTTATTATTCAATAATTCAGTCCATTCGCCTCCATCTGTAATGCTGTTGCCCAAAAAGATAATATCATCCGGTGAGGTCGGTAATACCTCAAAAAGTGAGGCACGTTGGTAATGGTAAGCTGAGTATTTTTGTTGCTGTGCGATGATAGGCAGTGTTGACATCACGCACAATACGGTAATAAGAAATTTGTTTTTCATACGATTTTAAATCTATTGTATTAAATATTAATTAGCTACATTCACCTTACTTTATCCGGAGAATAAATCAGCCCATCCACCTCTTTCTTTCCATCCGGGGTTACGAACACAAAGGTATACATCCATTTCACCAATCGCACTTCGGGCGTAGTAAAACTACCTACGGGTAGTTTCAAAAGTACCTTATTCCATCCTTTATTCAATCTTACCTGCAAGGGTGTACGAGCTTCAAAGTTTTCATTACCCAACGGAAGTTCATTGGTGTTTATCGTATGAGTTGCCGTCCAGAGGGGTGGATTAATCTCTTGATCGTTCAGCCAAATACGGCTTTCTTTATAATCCCATTTCCCTTGTGGCGGAGGCAAGTCTCTTTCCGAACGGCTATAGTTTTGTGTACATACCCAAAGACCGGTTGTCTGTGCTATGGGCGACCAAACCCAGGTCCACGCATAAGCCGTATGATTGGGTTGTGGATCTTTATAAAATGAAGGAACCGTATTTCCCCATACATGCCTTAAATAAATACCTGCACCGATTGCATCGGAAGAGCCATACCAATGCCCTTCATACAAACAGCTATCCATGAGATTATCCTCTATGGGGAATTTCTTAGTCAAGTCACCACCGTTGGGGAAAGGCTCTGAAATCCTCCACCTTACATTGGTTTGTTTTACGTAAGCAAACGGATAGCCCTGCAACGTATTTTCTTTGTGCCATAACATACGTTTTTCAAAATCGGCAAAGGCTTTGAACTCTTCACTTCCTTCGGGTGCTATCAAACTTCCGCGTGTATAGAAATACTCATCCTGCCCTCCCCGCCACGTACGTTCCGCCAGTGTAAGCACTACCGGATAGAATCCATTTTCCAAAATAATATTGCTTTCCGGTTCCACCTTCCGGTCGTTCCATACCGCAATAATGGCTCCTGCAAAATCGTGGTTCCCTTCTTTACGCCCGCCTACATTACTATAATATAGAGCCGCCAGATCGGCAAACGCATCGAAGTGATTGATGTAATGCAATCGCGAATCAATAACAGGAATGCCTTCGTGCGGCTGACCTCTATAGCTCCACATCTGCAACATGTCGATCTCTCCTTTTTTATACTTCCAACCCGGATTCCACGAAATCACTTTCTTCCCTTTTGAACGGACATAAGCCACCATCTCGGGCACGAACTCAGGATTAGTAAAGTTCACCTCATCGGTACCAATATGCAGGTAAGGCAGCTCATCGAACACTTCACACACCTCATCCACCAGCAATTTCAAGATGGTCATCCCCTCTTTGCTTTGCATGTCATGACGGAAAGTCCGAACAAAAGCCTCACTATGTCCGGGCATCTCAATTTCCGGAATAAGCAACACCTGATGTTGCTTACAAAATTGCATCAGTTCACGTGCGTCTTCATGCGTATAATATTTACCCGGAAGACGGGTCATGGCAGACGAATCATTCAACATGGGGAAGAGTTTACTTTCCAATCGCCAAGCCTGATTTTCGGTCAGATGCCAATGAAATACATTTATCTTAAACCGGGAGAGCATCGCTATCTCCCTCTTCAACTCATCTAAAGAGATATATCCACGCCCCACATCGTGCATAAAACCACGGATACAAAAGGCAGGCCAATCGACTATTCGGCAACCAGGGATTCGGCAATTCTTCCCATCAAACGATGATAATTGCCTAAGCGTCTGCACTCCCCAATACAGTCCCTTTTCGGTCACGGCCTCCACTGTGATTTGTTGCTGTGTTACAGTCAACCGATAGGCTTCATCCTGATTTACTGTCGCCTCTGCAATCGCATCAACCAGCTTGAAACGGATACTTTTCTTACTTTTGGAAGTTAGTCGTATGGAGTTGTCTGTTAACCAATCGTTCAACAGCGCTTCATAATCTTGCTTACCAACGAAGTTTATCTCTTTAAGCGATATTGCGCCGTCGGTCCACTCCAGCTGTTGGGGCAATGGTAAAAGCGAAGGTTTTTCTGTGGCATGCAAACAGCCCAGCATGGAAAGGAATAAGCCTATCAATAAGCAACGTATAATTATGGTTCTTCGGTCAATCATCTCCTTTCTATTTTGAAATGATATCTTTCAAAGGAACAACCTGAAAGACCATATGTGCCGTACTTCCTTCATACAGGATACCTACCGTTTCTTTATCCACCATGGTAAGGCAGGAATAGCCCCAACCTTCTCCTTCATCCAGCATAACCTGATATTCTTCGGGGAAACTCAATCCGCCATCCAGGCTGGCTTTTATCGTTATATGATTGCGCCCTCTCGTTGTATTGGGGTTGGAAAACAGAAGGACATCCTTTCCTAATACGTTGTCTTTTGCATCACTTTGAATAAGGCTGGCCATACAAATCGATTCGCGAAGCAGTTTACGTGAAGAAGGATGTTTCTCCCACGTACGCCCCATGTCTTTCGTTGTATATACAGCACGGCTTCCCCCACGGTCATCACGCATATTCAGCATTAAGACGCCCGGTTCGATTTCGGCCACCTGTGCTTCGGTTGTATTTTCGCGTGGTGCATTATGCAAATGCCAGGTTTTTCCTCTATCCTTACTATAGATAATGCACGAATGCGGATCTCTATCCTCATTAATAAATTGAGCAGCGAAGACCAACGTACCGTCTTTCATCGTAATACCCATACCCGGTCCTTGCAACAAGAAGTACCACGACGGGTCTTTCACTTGTTCGATAATATTGATCGGTTCAGACCATGTTATTCCATCGTCATCACTGTAGGAGAGCATCAACTGTGCCGTCTTCCTGTCCATTCCCTGTTGTGAGTTAAACCAGGCACGACCATTGCCCATTCCTTGTGTCCAAGCAGCAATAACCCAGATTCTACCTGTCAGTTTATCTACGAGAATAGCCGGGTCTCCCACTCCATTCTGTGATTTAGGAAAACCATTGTTTTCACCAAAAGCCATAGCGAGGCGCATAGGTTCCCAGGTCTGTCCGCCATCCGTGCTACGGCTAACGCCTATATCCACATACTCCTGTAGATCGGCGCTGTTATTATAGCGCACATCATAAACTCCAAGCAGAGTTCCGCGATTGGTAGTCACCAATCCGGGGATTCGATAGGCAGCCGAATTATCATCACCAGCGTGACGAACCCCTATCCCCATTCGGTGAATAATTCCTTTCGGAGATTCAGCACTTAAAACTGCAGGCATTCCATCGAGCACAACAGATTCAACCGAAGCCGTCAGTTTAGCCTTCAACGAAGTTTCCTTCTTCATTTCCAAACTCACCCACAAATAATTAATTCCACTCAAGAGCTGTTTATCCAAGGCAAATGAGATGGTAGAAGCCGGAGATTTCACTTCTTTCAATAAGACGGAATAAGACGGATTGGCTTCACGAGTTTTTCCGGGATTATCTCTCGAAATATACGGTTGTGGGTAAAATTCATTGGAATTTTGTCGTTGTACGGCTTCTGTCCCTCCATAATATAACTTAACCGAATAGACATCTTTTAGATTAACCTCTTCTCCGAATTTCAACACGACTTTGTTTAGCTTTTTATCTTCAGGCTGATTAATTTTCAGATAAAACAGCGCATTATCTTTCCTGTCAAGAAGAATTGGAATCTGCGTTTCTTTAATGAAAACTGTGTCTGCGGCGAAGACACGAAAGGCAACAAATAGTGCACAGAGTAGAAGACTTTTTTTTCTCATATCTAAATATATAGTTATTGGCAATCTTTTCTCAAAAGTACGAATAAGTTTGCACTCTATCTAAAGAAATTCAAGTTCGGAATATCCCATCTCGAAAGCAGATTAAAAATGATGGCCCATCCCGATGTCAACATCCTCAAGTTACACTATTGAAAATCAAAGGCCATTATGCTATTAAAAAAACACCTCGAACGTTTTAAAAAAACATCTCGGTCTTTTTTTAAAACGTTCGGGATGTTTTTTAAAAACCATCGGGATGTTTCTACGCCATGACAATCATGACCTAGCAACATCCCGATAACAAATTGAGTAAAGGGGTATTTTTTTGAGGTGTAGTTTGACTTAGAAAAGTTGTTTCTGTGTTAAGTAATCAAAGTATTAAGGATAGTCAAGTTGAGTTAAATGGACATACTATAAAAGCTCTGCCCCGGGGGATAAGAATAATTCTGAGAGAATAAAATTAAGAGAATAAGCTTCTTTTGAAGTTATTCGTAAACACCAAATTCTTTTAGTCCTCAAGTCTTCCCATATCCCATCTTCCAAAGTATAATTTACATCTATTCCATATCCAAATCTTAAAGGGACATTTTGCTCTTCCATTTTATTATTATCCTTTAACAATTAAGACAGGTTGTATTTTTTTTGATTGATATTCAACACAGCTCCTTCCTGGTCTACTGGAATTTATTTTAACTTTGAATAGGTTTAAAAACGTTTTTTGCTTCAAAGTAAGTGGCACTAACTTGTGCAGATATCGTTAGACTTATAAATGAACATAATTAAGTATTGGATATCCTAATTATTTTCGGACAAAAAGTTAAGCGACATATTTTATATTTTGTTTTCTGTACTGTTCATTAAATTCTTCAATGGTTTGATAGTCCAGATATGAATGTCTTCTTTGCTTTCTGTACCAGACCTCTATGTATTCAAAGATCGCTAATCTCATCTGTTTTTTATCCATCAGTTTATATCCATATAGTAACTCAGTTTTTAATGATTTGAAGAAGGATTCAGCTACTGCATTATCCCAACAGTTTCCTTTTCTGCTCATAGATTGGATTACCTTATAGGATTTCAGTGTATTAGCTGTAGCCTTGGCTGCATATTGTACTCCTCTGTCTGAATGAAAGATCATCTCTTCTTGAAAAGGACTATTTGTTACAGCCTTGTTGATGGCAGCTATAACAGTATCTTGAGCTGTCATATTAGAGCTTAATGTCCAGCCTGTAATATCTCGGTTGAATAAATCCATGACAATAGTCAGGTATAGAAATCCATCCTTGGTAGGCAGATAAGTGATATCCGAAACACACTTGCTGGACGGTGAAAAAGAAGTAAAATCACGATTCAATATATTGTCAGCAACAGGTTCTTTATGAGAAGAATCTGTCGTAGGTTTATATTTACGTGAATATTTACTCTTTAAGCCCATACGCTTCATGTATTTGGCAACTGTAGGCAATGATACATCAGTGCCACTCTTACTGAGTTCTTCCCTGATACGAGGACTGCCATAACGTCCTTTAGCCTTAAAATAGACTGCCTGAATTCGATTTTCCATCTCTTTGATCTGTTGACTGCGTTTGCCAATGGGATATTTTAACCAGTAATAATAACTGCTACGTGAAACTTTAAAAACTCGACACATCATCTCAACCTTCCATTTATAGCGATGCTCATCTATAAACTGATGGATCAAAGGTCGTTCTTGGAGATGATGCTGATAGCCTTTTTTAGGATCTCATGCTCCTGCTGTAGACGTGCATGCTCTTTCTTCAACTTAGCAAAAGCTTTAGCTTCATCACCAACAGCTGTATTACCCTTACCGGGAAAACTTTCTGAGCCCTTCTGCTTATACTGGCTACGCCAACTATAGAGTTGCTTAGTTGTGACACCTAACTCTCGGGCAAACAAACTTAGATTACTGCGTTCATAGCTTAGCTTGACAGCATTCTCTTTGAATTCTCGGTCATATACTTTTCTTTGTTTCATAGGATAAATGTATTAATTTTATCCCTTAACTATCTGTCCGAACAAAGTTAGTAACTCCACCCCATAAGCAGAAAACAGTATCCGCTACTTACTAATACCATTGAGCTTGTCCAAATGATTTTGATAACCGGCATCTGGAAATTCCATAACCAACCGGCAATGACCAGAGCGGCACCAATACCGAAGTAGAGTTTTACCTTTTTCTTTTCATCTATTTTATCTTTGGCGATATAGCCGGCGAATAATCCGGTAAGAACGGTAACACCGAAGTTGAGGCTACTCAATATCCAAGTATAGTGATACGAATCAGCAACGACAACTTGTCCATCTATTATTTGTGCCGTATCGCGGAATCGCCCCAATACCACAGAGTCAATCCATTCGGCCAAATTGCCTTCTGGTGTATAATTACCGCCACCATAGCCGCCTACTGTAATAAACTGCATGGCTGCCCAATAGATGAGTAATAACACCGCCGCACTGATAATCTGTGTTCTGCGGCTTGTGAAAAGGAAAAGCAAGGCCGTAATCAAATATCCGGCGGCAATAGCCTGTAAAGTATTTGAATATAAATAAATCTTATTGGGGTCGAGTGCCAGTAAATTACCTTGACACATCATACCGAATATCCACAACAGCAAGATTCGTTTGGCCAGACGTCGCAATAAAGGTTTCTTATCGGGCATTGTTTTATAGCGCGATAAAGAAAACGGCATGGATATGCCCGACATAAAGAGGAAAAGCGGCATGATTAAATCCCATGGAGAAAAGCCTTCCCAAGAGACATGTTTGAATATCCACATAGACTGATTGAGCCATTCAACATCGGCAGCCCGTGCCAATGAACGCATGAGAGGTCCTAACGCAACAAGAAAAAAGAGATCGAATCCACGGAGGGCATCCAATGATTCCAAACGTTTGGGAAGGGACATGGTATTTTTCATCGTATTTTTTTAAGTTATTAGATTGATTCGCAATATTTTCCTAAATATAAATTGAAAAACAAAAAGGGAGTGGCAAGATAACTAAAAAACGGATCACCATACGTATGCGCACAAAAAAAGGAGTCGTAATTTCTACAACTCCTTTTTACTAATTTATTTTTGTAGCGAGACCGGGGCATGATCCCGGGACCTCATGATTATGAATCATGCGCTCTAACCAACTGAGCTATCTCGCCATCATTTTGTTAAATAACGCTGCAAAAGTAGATGTTATTTTTCACCTGTGCAACAATTCAAATTAAAAAAATTGCCATCTTTTCATGCGTTTTAAACTAACCTCTTTACTTTGAGACGTTTTTAATATGAATATTTTCGTCAATTTCAATTCTTTTGTGTACCTTGCAGCTGATTTGAAAACACCCTTATTGATGAGAAAAGAAAAGTTTCATATTGAATATGTTTTTGATAAGGTCTCTAAAAAAAGTCTTTGGAATCATTTAGCCACGCCTCCGGGACTTTCTTCATGGTTTTCTGATGATGTAATGATTGATGGAGACTCATTTGTGTTTAAATGGGATAAAGAAGAGCAAAAAGCCGCTATCGTATCTGTTAAACCCGAAATCAGTATCCGCTATCGCTGGGAAGGTGAAGACGAAGCCTATTATTTCGAGTTTTTAATCCACACCATTGAACTTACTCGTTCTATCGCTTTGGAAATAACAGACTTTGCAGAGCCCAGCGAAAAGGAAGATGCTATCGACCTTTGGGACACTCAAATTGAAGAATTAAAAAGAACATTGGGCATTTAGGGTTGTTTCACAATAGCCCTTATCATTTTTATAGTTTTTTGGATTACCTTTGTCGCTTCAATTTGACAATAAATGTTTAGGATAAAAAGACTATATACCTTTACTCTACAGACTTTTCTGCCTTTGTTCGTGATGACATTTGGCATCTGTCTGTTTATTGTATTAATGCAATTCATTTGGCGATATATCGACGATATGGTCGGTAAAGGTTTCGAGATGATGGTTCTCGGAGAAATGCTCTTTTATGCCGCTCTTTTTTCAGTGCCAATGGCATTGCCTCTATCCATCCTCCTCGCTTCGTTAATGACATTTGGAAATCTGGGTGAAAGACTAGAGCTGTTATCTATGAAAGCAGCCGGCGTCTCTTTGCTGCGCATCCTTCGCCCTCTCATCATATTAATTGCTTTTGTAAGTGTCGGTGCATTTTTCTTTCAAAACAATATTATGCCTGTAGCACAGGTGAAGCTCTACTCCCTTCTCTACTCCATGCGCCAAAAATCGCCCGAACTGGATATTCCGGAAGGGGTTTTCTATAAAGATATTCCAGGATATAACGTATACGTTCGCAAAAAAGAAAAAACAGGCCTTTTGAAAGATATTATGATCTACAACTACTCCAAAGGGTTTGAAAATGCGAATGTGACAGTTGCCGATTCGGGTAGATTGAAAATGTCGGCCAATAAACTTTTCCTTATTCTGACACTCTACAATGGTGAATCGTTTGAAAACCTGAATCAAGGAGGTGGATCAAGACAGGCCGATGCGGTTCCCTACAGAAGGGAAACTTTCAACTCGCAAGAGATACTCATCGATTTTGACGCTAATTTCACTCGAACCGACGAGTCATTCCTTCAAAACAACTTCATGGGCAAAAACCTGGCAAGCCTGCAATCATCCATCGACTCGATGGGTGTGAGACTGGATAGTATAAGAAGTATCAATTCAAATATAATTGTTCAACAATCGTATCGAAAAACACTCTCATCGCGTCCTCAAATTGAAGTGGATAGTGATGAATCGGCAACGGCTGCTGAAAGAAAACAACAAAAGGTAGACGATAGCTGGGCTCAAATCTCTGATACTATTCGACCCCTGAATTTCGACAGTTTATTTATGGCTCAATCTCCGGGCAGTCAAGCAGGAATCCTCACCAGTGTAAAATCATCGATAGATAATATCAAAGCTGAATACTATTTTAAATCATTCACCATCGCTGACGAAGCCTACAGACTTCGCCGCCACGTAAATGAATGGCATTCTAAGTTTACCCTGTCATTCTCTTGCCTCGTCTTCTTTTTTATTGGCGCACCAATCGGAGCAATCATCCGTAAAGGTGGATTGGGAACACCGGTGGTCGTATCCGTTTTCTTGTTTATCTTCTACTATATGGTGAACAACATCGGTATTAAGATGGCAAGAGACGGCATTTGGCCGGAATGGCAAGGAATGTGGTTGAGCTCATTCGTATTGGCTCCACTGGGTATATTCCTGACCTACAAAGCCGTGAACGACTCTACCATTATGAATGCCGACACGTACCTGAATGTGCTGAAGAATTTGTTCGGCAAACGGGAAGCCCGCAAGGTGGAACGGAAAGAGGTAATCATGTACGATCCTGATTATCCTGCATTAGTAGGCAAATTGAACGATCTGGAAACCTTGTGCCAAGCATACTTAGACTCTAATAAAAAACGACTAAACTATATAAAATATTGGTTAGGTTTTGGTAAGGAAGACAAGATTAGCGAGATTTCTCAGCAAATAGAACTGATTGTAGAAGAACTGGGAAACTCAGACAGCAACTTGATTCTGAACAAATTAATGGACTTTCCTTTTCTTAATGGATACTCACTGCTTTCAGGCAATATACTCTCGAAAGCAGGCCCTGTTCTTGGAGTGCTAATCCCCATTGGCCTGCCAATTTATTTGGGAGCCGCCTATCAACGTAGACTATTATTACACGATATACGAATGACAAAACGGGTATGTTCTGAATTAAATGAAATGATTGCTAAGATCATTTAGACTATACATGCAAATAAAGAACATCCTGTATCAATATATTATCTAACTTTGTTGAAGAAAACAACAAATTATACCCTAAATAGATATGAGTGAATATAAATTCAACACCATAGAAGAAGCTATTGAGGATTTTCGTGAAGGGAAATTTCTTATTGTAGTAGACGATGAAGATCGTGAAAATGAAGGTGACTTTATCATTGCTGCTGAGAAAGTAACACCAGAAAAGATCAATTTCATGCTGAAATACGGTCGAGGTGTTTTATGTGCCCCTATTACTGAAGAAAGATGTTTAGAGCTGGAACTTGAAATGCAGGTCAGCAAAAACACATCCATCCTAGAAACTCCGTTCACCGTAACTGTAGACAAATTGGGTGGTGGGTGTACAACCGGTGTATCTATGTACGACCGTGCACAAACAATTCTCGCTCTTGCCGATCCGAATACGAAGCCAACCGATTTGGGACGTCCGGGTCATGTGAGCCCACTCAGAGCTCGTTCGAAAGGTGTTCTTCGCAGATGCGGACACACTGAAGCAACGGTTGATTTGGCCCGTCTTGCAGGACTATATCCTGCCGGTGCACTGATTGAAATCATCAACGAAGATGGTACAATGGCCCGTCTACCGCAATTGATGGAGGTGGCTAAACAACACAACCTGAAAATTATCTGTATCAAAGACTTGATTGCCTATCGCCTGCAAACTGAATCGATCGTAGAGAAAGGAGTTGAAGTCGATATGCCTACACAATATGGACATTTTCATTTGATTCCGTTCAAACAAAAAAGTAATGGACTGGAACATATCGCTCTTATAAAAGGCGAAATCAATAAAGACGAACCTGTATTAGTACGCGTACATTCATCTTGTGCAACAGGAGACATTTTCGGATCTATGCGTTGCGAATGTGGCGAACAGCTGCATAAAGCAATGAGCCTGATTGAGAAAGAAGGCAAAGGAGTTCTTGTCTATTTGAATCAGGAAGGACGTGGCATTGGCTTGATGGAAAAGATGAAAGCCTATAAGCTGCAAGAAAATGGATTAGACACTGTTGATGCCAATCTGCATCTGGGCCATAATGCCGACGAACGCGATTACGGTGTGGGTGCGCAAATCTTGCGTAGCATAGGTATTACAAAAATGCGTCTAATGACCAACAATCCGATTAAACGGGTTGGACTGGAAGCTTACGGTCTTACCGTAGTTGAGAATGTTCCGATTGAAGTGGCACCCAACCAATACAATGCCTTTTACATGAAAACGAAAAAGGAACGTATGGGACATATTCTCCACAATATCAAATAAGAAACAAAATGTTTTTAATCCAGGTTTATTTTATTATTTTTGTATCACTAATTTTAAAATAACCCGCCAAAAAGAAACGATATGACACATGTTTCAGAACGTTTAGCAAGTTTATCGCCATCAGAAACGTTGGCGATGTCACAGAAAAGTAGTGAGCTAAAAGCTCAAGGTATCGATGTAATCAACCTTAGTGTCGGTGAACCTGATTTCTTCACACCCGACCACATTAAGGAAGCCGCAAAAAAGGCAATCGATGAGAATTTCTCATTCTATTCTCCTGTTCCCGGCTATCCTGATCTACGTAAAGCTATCGTTGAAAAACTAAAACGTGAAAACAATCTGGACTTTACTGTTGATCAAATCGTTGTTTCTAATGGTGCTAAGCAAGCTGTCTGTAATGCTCTTCTAAGTATTATAGGTCCGGGCGACGAAGTAATCGTTCCTGCTCCTTACTGGGTAAGCTACGTTGAAATGGTGAAGCTGGCTGAAGGAACAAATGTAGTTGTTACAGCCGGCATCGAACAGGATTTTAAAATTACTGCAGAGCAATTAGCTTCTGTCATCACCCCTAAAACAAAAGCTTTGATCCTTTGCTCGCCTTCTAATCCAACCGGAAGCGTTTACAGCAAAAGCGAACTAAAAGCACTTGCTGATGTTCTGGCAAACCATCCGAACATTATTGTGATTGCTGATGAAATATACGAGCATATCACCTATGCAGGGAAACATGAAAGTATCGCACAATTCGAATCACTGAAAGATAGAGTTGTTGTTGTAAATGGGGTTTCAAAGGCGTATGCTATGACCGGATGGCGTATAGGATTTATGGCTGCTCCGCTTTGGATTGCTAAAGCTTGTAACAAGCTGCAAGGTCAATATACTTCCGGACCAAACTCAATCGCACAAAAAGCAGCTGTAGCGGCTTTCAGTGGTGATCAGAGCTGTGTGGAAGAAATGCGCCAAGCTTTCTTGCGTCGTCGTGACCTGGTCGTTAAGTTATGCAAGGAAATCCCGGGAATGAAAGTAAATGTACCGGAAGGTGCGTTCTACCTTTTCCCAGAAGTAAGTTCATACTATGGTAAGAAAGCGGGTGATCGTACGATTAACGATAGCGCTGATCTAGCTATGTATTTATTGGAAGTAGGACATGTTGCAACAGTAGGAGGTGCAGCATTTGGTGCTCCTGAATGCCTCCGTTTTTCGTATGCTACATCAGACGAAAACTTGATTGAAGCAATCAAAAGAATTAAAGAAGCATTAGCTGCTCTTAAATAATAGATAAGTAACAGCATAAAAAAAGCGTCGTAGTTTACGACGCTTTTTTTGTACCATCTAATTTCGATAATTAAAACTCTGCATTATTCGGAGTACGTGGGAATGGAATCACATCTCTGATATTAGCCATACCGGTAACGAACAATAGTAATCGTTCAAAACCAAGACCAAATCCTGAGTGAGGGGCCGTACCAAAACGACGAGTATCCAGATACCACCAGATATCCTTCATAGGCACTTCCATCTCTTGAGCTCTCTTATAAAGCTTATCGTAATCCTCTTCACGTTGTGAACCACCAATGATTTCTCCAATTTTCGGGAACAACACATCCATTGCACGAACGGTCTTGCCGTCTTCATTCTGCTTCATGTAGAACGACTTGATTTCTTTTGGATAATCAGTCAAGATAACTGGACATTTGAAATGTTTTTCTACCAAGTAACGTTCGTGTTCTGAAGCCAAGTCTGCTCCCCAGAATATTGGGAATTCAAATTTATGACCTTTCGCTACAGCCTCTTCCAGAATCTTAATTCCATCCGTATATGTTAGACGAATGAATTTATTATCTAAGATAAATTTGATGCGTTCAACCAGATTATCGTTATCTTCATTCTTGTACAGCATCTTTCTGGCACCGTTCAAGAATTGAATATCATCCATACAATTATCTAAAGCCCATTGTAGACAATATTTAATAAAGTCTTCAGCAAGTTGCATGTTCTCTTCTATTTCATAGAACGCAACCTCAGGCTCGATCATCCAGAATTCAGCAAGATGTCGTGGGGTATTTGAGTTTTCCGCTCTAAACGTAGGGCCAAACGTATAGATTGATCCCAACGCCATGGCAGCCAATTCCCCTTCTAACTGTCCAGAGACAGTCAAACTAGCTTGTTTGCCAAAGAAATCGTCATCGTAAATTATGCTTCCATTTTCATCCTTTTTCAGATCATACAGATTCTTGGTAGTTACCTGGAACATTTGTCCGGCACCTTCACAGTCTGATGCAGTAATGATTGGGGTGTGAAAATAGAAGAATCCTCTTTCATGAAAGAAGCGGTGAATAGCCATCGCCATGTGATGACGAATACGAAATACAGCTCCGAAAGTATTGGTACGAGGACGCAAGTGAGCAATCTCACGAAGGAATTCAACTGAATGTCCTTTCTTTTGAAGCGGATAGGTCGCAGGATCAGCAGTTCCGTATATTTGAATTTCCTTCGCCTGAATTTCCACGCTCTGGTCTTTACCTTGAGATTCTACCAATATTCCGTTTACACTTATACATGCACCGGTAGTTATTGGTTTCAGAAACTCTTCACCCATCAATTCCACATCAACAACGATCTGAACATTATGTATTGTAGATCCGTCATTCAGAGCAATAAAGTTTACTTGTTTACTACCACGACGAGTACGCACCCATCCTTTCACGTTCACTTTTTCTCCGTAAGACGTACTTTTCAGCAAGTCTGCAATCTTTGTTCTAGTAATTGTTTCCATGTTTTATTCTTATAGTTGAAATAAGTTAGCCGGTTCTACTCGACCGGCTAACCTACAATCAGTTTTATTCAAAAGCACCCATACGAAGTGCATTTACTTCTTTTTCGTTCAGGTAGCGCCACTTACCACGTCCGAGGTTCTTTTTGGTAAGTCCGGCAAAATAAACTCTATCAAGTTTTACGACATGATAGCCTAATGATTCGAAAATACGGCGTACGATACGGTTTCTTCCTGAGTGAATTTCGATACCTACCTGGCTCTTATCCACTTCGCTTGCATAGCTGATAGCATCTGCATGGATTTCTCCGTCTTCTAACTCAATACCGTTTGCTATTTTCTCCATGTCTTCGATGGCTACATTCTTGTCCAACCAAACATGATAGATTTTTTTCTTTTTCAAAGACGGGTGAGTCAGTTTAGATGCCAAGTCACCATCGTTAGTAAGTAGAAGTACACCCGTTGTATTGCGGTCTAATCGTCCTACAGGATAAATTCTTTCTTTACAAGCGTTCTTAACCAAGTCCATCACAGTCAAACGTTCTTGAGGATCGTCTGATGTTGTTACACAGTTCTTCGGCTTGTTCAGAAGGATATAAACCTTGCTTTCAATCTGAACCTGACGGTCATGGAATTCCACTTTATCTTGACGTGTAATCTTAGTACCTAATTCAGTAATTACTTCACCGTTTACTTTTACTACTCCTGCTTGGATAAATTCATCAGCCTCACGACGAGAACATACACCTGCGTTAGCCAAGAATTTGTTCAAACGGATTGGTTCATTTGGATCAGCAAGTACTTCTTTGTACTTCAATTGTTTTTGGAAATTGTACTTCGCATTTGGATTGTAGTCGCCTGTACGTTGACGCATTCCTCCACCGCGATTATTTCCATTGCCGCCCGGACGGTTATTTCCGTAACCACCTTGGCGATTGTTTCCATAACCACCGCCTTGACGATTGTTATTTCCATAAGAAGGACGATTGCCGTATGATTGCTGTGATTCGTATGGATTCACACGCATATCACCGACTCTTGGTCTTCTTCTTTTTACTTCTCCTGTTCCTTCATTGTTTGGACTGACAGAATAGGCTCTAGCAGGTCTATCGTATCCTCCTTGAGGGCGATTGCCATACTGATTGTTTCCACCTCCATAAGATCTGTTGTCATAGTTATTACCATAGGAAGGTCTGTTGCTATTGTAACCTCCCTGGTTATAAGGTCTGTTATATCCTCCTTCACGATTATCGTACTGTTGTCGTGGCCTATTCGGATAATCATAATTTGAAGATCTATTATATCCTCCTCTATCGTCCCTTTGAGGTTGGTTATATGATCTTCTTTCATAATTGCCTCCTTCAGGTCTTCCATAGCCACCCTGATTATAGGCTCTTCTTTCCCCTTCTGGTTCTGTGTTTTCTCGTCTGATACTAGGTATCACCTTTCTAGGACGCGGTTGAGATTCATCTCTTTCTTCTGTACTCATTGTTCTAAATTAAATAATTACTAAATCGGAAACCTCACGGTCACCTACATGTTTCACACTTAAATACCGGTATAATTATGAGGCGTCATCGCCTTCAGTTCATTTTTTATTTCGTCACTAACATTTAATGTGTCAATAAAATTTGCAATTGACTTTTCAGTTATTCCTTCATTTGTGCGGGTTAAAGCCTTCAATGCCTCATAGGGCTTTGGATAACCTTCTCGTCTCAAAATAGTTTGAATTCCTTCAGCTACAACAGCCCAGGAGTTTTCCAGATCATTGAATAATGCCTTCTCATTTAATAACAATTTTCCAAGCCCTTTTGTTAAGCTCGCAATAGCTATTTCTATGTGCGCAAAAGGCACACCGACATTTCGTAATACGGTAGAGTCTGTCAAGTCACGTTGCAAACGTGATATCGGCAACTTCATAGCCAAATGATCTAGTACAGCATTGGCTATACCAAGGTTACCTTCGGCATTTTCAAAGTCAATTGGGTTTACCTTATGTGGCATAGCAGACGAGCCTACCTCTCCGGCTTTGATCTTCTGCTTGAAATATTCCATAGATATATATTGCCAGAAGTCTCTGGACATATCTATTAGAATTGTATTTACTCGTTTTAACCCGTCAAAAAGAGCCGCCAAATTATCATAGTTTGATATCTGTGTCGTATACTCTTCTCTCTTTAAACCTAGCACATCATTAACAAATTGATTTCCAAATTCTTTCCAATCCGTTTCTGGATAAGCCACATGATGTGCATTGAAATTACCTGTTGCTCCTCCGAATTTGGCCGAAACAGGAATTGATTGAAGCAGAGCTAATTGTTGCTCCAATCGATAAACAAATACCATTATCTCCTTTCCTAATCGCGTTGGTGATGCAGGTTGACCATGCGTTTTCGCTAGCATAGGAATAGATGACCATGCTTTTGCGTTTTCATTCAATAGAGTAATGAGTTCTTTCAGGTTTGGATAATATACATCTTCCAATGCTTCCTTAATAGACAATGGAACGGCTGTATTGTTAATATCCTGAGAAGTCAGCCCAAAGTGTATAAATTCCTTATACTCTTCCAATCCTAAACGATCAAACTGTTCCTTGATAAAATACTCAACAGCCTTTACATCATGATTGGTTGTGGCTTCTATTTCTTTTATCCTTAAAGCATCCTGCTCCGAAAAGTTCAAATAAATAGAACGTAAATCATTTTTAACTCGCTTAATTAATTCGCTTTTAAGTTGCGGGATAGAATTTGAAAGAAAAATAAAATATTCTATTTCAACCCGTACACGATATTTTATAAGCGCATACTCTGAAAAATAAGCGGCTAAACATGCTGTTTTATTCCTATATCGTCCGTCAACCGGAGAAATGGCAGTTAGTGTCGAAAGCATCATTTATACATTAATTATATAGCTCTGCAAAGATAATTTATTTCTAAATACTATCAGGCATAATATTGTACAATTCACTTTATAAAAGAAACTAAATCTGCCTCTATCATAATTATTATAAAAGACTATACAACTTATATATATCAAGGTGCTATATTAAACTTCGATATGAATCACGGTAAATTAAAAAGGATATAAATCCAAATCAATAACAAAAATTAAGGATTAGTTTTCTGAATATTAGAACATCTTCGAAATAAAAAGAGTTATCTTAGTAGAGTAATAACAAAAAGAGATTGTATTATGAAGAACGTAGATTCAAAATTATTGTTAGGTTTGGTAGTTGGTGCAGCAGTAGGTGCAGCAGTAGGTTATCTAGCAGCCACAGATAAAAAAGAACAACTACTCGGAGAATTAAATAATGTTGTCGACAAAGTAAAAGAAGGGTTCAATACCGCAGTCAGCAAATACAAAGAGACTAAAAGCGATATTGTGAACAAGATTCAAGAAACAAACACTCCTGTCGAATAAGTACAGATGGAAAGAAAATCCGAACAAGTTTTTGATCGAATTAAGAATGATGTAATTTCTTATTTTGAACTAAAGTTTGAATTTCTCAAATTAAGTACATATGAGAGGACAGGCAAAGTAATGGGTGTTCTCTCATATGGATTAATTTTAGTATTTACCGCTTTTTTTGCTTTTCTATTTATTTTCCTCGCCCTTGGATTCTTCTTAGGAGATTTGTTTAACTCCGAAGGGCTTGGCTTTATTAGTGTTGCTCTGTTATACTTAATCCTTATTGCAGTTTTAGTTTTAAACAAGAATAAAGTCATTGAGAAAGTAGAAAATGAAATTATTTCGGCATTAATGTCCGATGAAGACAACAATAACGACACGAAAAACGATGAACAGCAAACCTCTGACGCCCCTTCAAAAATTAACGGCTGAAAAAAATCGGATTAAGCAGTTAACCAAAGAGCAGGAAGCAAAATTAAGCGAGCATTATAATTACGTACAGAGCAATGCAGGAAGTTTGCTATTGTCTTTTGTTTCCTCCATGCTATTCTCTAAATCTTCATCAAAGGATACCGACTCTACAGTCGAAACATCCAATCAAGATACTAATAATGAACCTGCAAGCAGTCTGTCCTTTTCAGATCTCATTCCTATGAGCAAGCTTTTGCTCCCCATGGTATGGGAAATTGCCAAGCCCATGTTGCTTTCATGGGGGATAAAAAAAGCAAGTCAGTTTACAGCTAGTTTTTTTACTCGCAAAAAAGTGTAGTTGTAAGAATTAATTTATGTTAGAGGGCATATTTTTCCTCATTATAAATAAGGACTTTCGGAAAAACATGACTAAATTTGCAGTAGATAAAGCAAATACAAGATGAAACAGAAAGCAGTCATATTCACAGCATTTTGGTTTATATTGATTACGTTTGCTTCATGTGCAACCCCATGTGGTTGTTAGAAATTAGAATTTGTTTTATTATTAAACCCATAATAAAGTTTTATAACAATGATTAAAGTAGGTATTAACGGTTTCGGCCGTATCGGACGTTTAGTATTCCGTGCTGCTCAAGGCAGAAACGACATTCAGGTAGTTGGTATCAACGACCTTATCAGTGTTGACTACATGGCTTACATGTTGAAGTATGACACAATTCACGGAAGATTCGACGGAACTGTTGAAGTAAAAGACGGAAATCTAATTGTAAACGGAAATTCAATCCGCGTAACTGCAGAAAAAAATCCTGCTGATTTGAAATGGGATGCTGTTGGTGCAGAATATGTTGTTGAATCAACAGGTTTATTCTTGTCAAAAGAATCTGCTAAAGGTCATATCGAAGCCGGCGCTAAATACGTAGTTATGTCTGCTCCTTCTAAAGATGATACCCCAATGTTCGTTTGTGGTGTTAACTTGGATTCTTACGTAAAGGGAACTCAATTCGTATCTAACGCTTCTTGTACAACTAACTGTTTGGCTCCTATCGCTAAGGTATTGAACGACAAATTCGGTATCAAAGACGGTTTGATGACTACAGTACACGCTACAACTGCTACTCAAAAGACAGTTGACGGTCCTTCAGTAAAAGACTGGAGAGGTGGTCGTGCTGCTGCTGGCAACATTATCCCTTCTTCTACAGGTGCTGCTAAGGCTGTAGGTAAAGTTATCCCTGCATTGAATGGTAAATTGACAGGTATGGCTTTCCGCGTTCCTACTTTGGACGTTTCTGTTGTTGACTTAACAGTTAACTTGGAAAAAGCTACTACATATGCTGAAATTTGTGCAGCTATGAAAGAAGCTTCTGAAGGTGAATTAAAAGGTATCCTTGGTTACACAGAAGACGAAGTTGTTTCTTCAGACTTCTTAACTGACCCACGTACTTCTATCTTCGATGCTAAGGCTGGTATCCAATTAACTCCTAACTTCGTTAAAGTAGTATCTTGGTATGACAACGAATGGGGTTATTCAAACAAAGTTCTTGGTTTGATCGCTCACATGGCTCAAGTTAACGGATAATTCTGTTACTTCATAAAACTAAAAGCCACGTCTAATCAGACGTGGCTTTTTTATTATCTTTGCTTACTATGAAGGCATATGATCTAATTACAATAATTGGCCCAACAGCCTCTGGGAAAACAACTCTGGCAGCACATCTGGCAGCACGTCTGGACACAGAGATTATCAGTGGGGATTCACGGCAAATCTATAAAGGAATGGATATCGGAACAGGTAAAGATATCGCAGACTATACCGTAAACGGCAAACTGATTCCTTACCATTTAATCGACATCTGTGAGCCGGGATATAAATACAATGTATTCGAATACCAACACGATTTCCACAAGGCATTTGAACAAATCAAAGAGAAAAATAAAATGCCTATTCTTTGTGGTGGTACAGGGATGTATATTGAAGCGGTATTAAAAGGTTATAAACTACTGGACGTTCCCGAAAACAAAGAACTACGCAATTCATTAAAGGGAAAAAGTTTAGCTGAGCTAACACAAATCCTTGCCAGCTATAAAACACTTCACAACAAGACCGATGTTGATTCAGCTCAACGAGCTATTCGTGCAATAGAAATTGAAGAATATTATAAACATACTGATCCAGGTAAAAATGAATATAATCCGATCAATAGCCTCATTATAGGCATAGATATCGAACGAGAGCTAAGACGTTCAAAAATATCTAAGCGATTGCGCGTCCGACTGGATGAAGGTATGATTGACGAAATAAAAGGTCTCCTGAACAGAGGTATATCAGCTGAAGATCTAATCTACTACGGATTGGAATATAAATACATCACACTCTACGCTACAGGTCAAATATCGTATAACCAAATGTTTACTGAACTAGAAATAGCCATTCATCAATTTGCCAAACGACAAATGACATGGTTTAGAGGAATGGAAAGGCGTGGGTTCACCATCCATTGGATTAATGCAGAAACTCCTACTGCCGAAAAGATAGATCGCATCCTTACATTATTAAATGATTAAACAGAAAACTCATGATAAGTATTGACAACTTTAAGCAAAACGAAAATTTCTTTCTAATGGCCGGACCATGCGCCATAGAAAGTGAAGAATTAGCTATGCAAATTGCAGAGCATATAACAGAATTAACCTATCGACTAAACATTCCATATATATTCAAAGGATCATACAGAAAAGCAAACAGATCACGCATCGACTCATTTACTGGAATAGGTGATGAGAAAGCACTTAAAATATTGAGAAAGGTAAAAGAAACATTCAATATACCTGTTGTTACCGATATTCATGAGACACATGAAGCCAGTATGGCTGCAGAATATGTAGATGTATTGCAAATCCCTGCTTTTCTTTGTCGTCAAACAGATCTATTGATTGCTGCCGCTAAAACGGGAAAGGTTGTAAATATAAAGAAAGGTCAGTTTCTTTCACCAGAAGCGATGAAGTTTACGGCACAAAAGGTTGTTGATGCTGGTAATAATAATGTAATGCTAACAGAAAGAGGAACAACTTTTGGATATGCAGATTTAGTGGTAGACTATCGTGGTATTCCGACCATGCAACAATTCGGATTTCCCGTCATCATGGATGTGACACATTCTCTACAACAACCCAATCAAACCTCAGGTGTTACCGGAGGCCTTCCTTCCTTAATATCTACCATATCTAAAGCTGCAATCGCAGTAGGGGTGGATGGCTTATTCATTGAGACTCATCCAAACCCACAGATTGCAAAATCGGATGGTAGCAACATGCTACGATTAGATTTATTGGAAGACCTGCTAGTACGCCTACTTAGAATACGTCAAGCAATTCGATGAAGCTTATGGATTAATTTATTTATAAAACATGAAGGTGTATCCTATTTGGATACACCTTTTTTTTGTATACAAGCGTTACTTTTCATAATATTTAATTATTTACTGAGAAATGGAATAAATCTAATGTATGTAGCTAGAAAGTGTGCTATATGTGTACTTAACATAATATACATACACCATGGGCAAATAAATACAGTTTATAAAACCAATGGTTGTAGAGGAATTGAATTTAGACAAATAATGAGCGATAAGAAACGAATAGATTGGAAAGAAGTTGAGATTGTAAATTAGGATCAATCCTAAATTATATAATGGAACCCGGAAAATGAGGATCAATCCTAAAATGGAGACTTTAGAATCAATAAAGGAAGGAGAACGGATAATGTTACAAAAATCCAACCGCCCCAAAACAAGAAAAGCCGATTCAGAACTTCTGAACCGGCTTCCTCTTCTTAAAACGGCGACTACCTACTCTCCCACTTGCGCAGTACCATCGGCGTGATTGGGCTTAACTTCTCTGTTCGG
>JAEYVY010000018.1 GCA_023429375.1 Bacteroidota bacterium
TGTTAGTATTTGTTAATAAAATAGAGAATCTTAACAATCAAGAGACTGTTAAATCATCCTATTTTACATCCATAGGTGGTATACTTTTGAATTATTTTAGTGGTATACTTTTCAAGTATTATTTACAATACCTATGGCAACACAACAAAAGAAAAGTTCATCGGAACATGGACAGTCGATATTGCACATACCGAATCTTCATCATCGACAGGTGATACTGAGGCTTGGGGGCATAAAGCAATTATTAGCGGAGGTATGAAGTCCGGTTCAACACCGACTATAGAATATAAAAAACAATCGGATAACGATTGGAAACAATTAGAAACTTCCGCTGTTTCGATCCTTACTCCTACCTCGTTCAAAGCTACAATCAAAGGACTGACTGATGGTACCACCTATCAATGGCGTGCTGTTGTTGACGGTGTTGCAGGAAGTATAGCTACGTTTACGACCGAAAAAATTGAAGTAATTCCAAACCTCAACTTCGACACCTGGACGCAGAGCGGTAAGAACTGGTACGCCAATCCGGTTGCCAACAACTATGATGCCCCGGGAGCCTATTGGGCAACAGGTAATGAAGGGGTTACATCCAGTTTGGCCGGTTCTAAAGATCCGATCTCTTTTCCCGTAGAAGGAGGCAATGCCTATAAAGGAAAAGCTGCCTGTTTAAAAAGCATCACGGGGGTCACATTGGTAGGAGCCGCAGCTGGCAATCTTTTGATTGGTAAGTATAAAACTAATATGATGAGCCCATCCAAGAGTGTCGAGTTTGGACGTTCTTATTCCGGAGCACGCCCTACTCGATTATCCGGATATTACAAGTATTCACCGGCAGCAATAAACAACGATGGTACAAAGCCTGGAAATCTTATAACTGATCAATGTCATATCTATCTCAAATTATGGGATGCTTCTGGCAATGAATTTGCTTATGGAGAATTTGTTGGCTCGGAAAAAGTAGATTCATATACAAAATTCACATTTGATATAGAATACAAGGATTTAAAAGCGCGTCCGGCTATGATTACAATCGTTGCAACTTCGAGCAGGTATGGTGGAGAGTTCGAAGGGTCGAAAGTTGTTGGCCAGGTAGGAGATGGCAGTACACTTTTCGTCGATGAGTTTGAATTATTTTACGACTAAAAATTAGTAAGAAGTCAAGTATCCGAAAACGCATGTCATCCCGATGTCGTTTCAAAAAAATATTCTATTGAAATTCATCATATAAATGATTCTAAAAAAACACCTCGATCTTTTTTAAAAACGTTCGAGATGTTTTTTAAAAAAGATCGAGGTGTTTTTATTTTTTCATCGGGATGTTTTTTTACGCTGATTATCAACAGAAAATAACATCGAGATGAGTTAACAAAAATAGCTATTAAAAAAGTGATCCCCCAAAGTTTTTTCCAAACTTTGGGGGATCACTCTCAAAGACCTTGCTCAAGGCTATTTTTAATGACGAAATTTTTATTTCAAATTTCTACTTCCAATGGTTTGTTCATTCCTATCATCCAATTGTTTACCGTTACTTTATTCACATTCTCAGCACGATAAACTTGTTGTTTTCTATTTTGTGGCAATTCGAAGATAACGCCTCCCATAGATACGATCATTGGAAGTGAACTCTTATTTGTCAGTTCCATACGTCCTGGGGTAATCGTCTTTATCTCAACAGAGGCCTTAAATAGCTCGGCCATCCATTGCTTACGTCCCCAAAGGATATTGGCAGCCCAAGCAATCGTACGACGCGCAAACATAGCTTCGCGAACACTTTCAATAGTTCTTTCTTTAGCAAGAACCAATGTGATTGGGCGAGCTGGGTTTTTCAATCCATACATATTTAATTCACTTGGATGAATGTCGCTATTTGCAAAAATGGCTAAGTCGCGTTCATTACACCAATCCGAAACAACAGGATACTGTTCTACACAGTTAAACACTTCAATACCGTGCATCAGACCTTCCTTTTGCAATTCTTCATAGATTTTAGTGAATTGAAGCGTGGCATTAGGTTCTATACCTCCAGACTTAGGAGCTTCCCATCCGGGGTGGTTCCATAGCAGAAAACATCCTTGATCGGCAGCAACGCGCAGCATTTTTTTCCAATCATCCTGAACAGCAGCTATCTCATTTACATCTTTTGCAAAGAGGGCATTAAAATGTCCGGGAGGCATGAATGATTTGGTTATCTCTGTTCCGGGAATCAACAAGAGGTTGCGCTTGTCGGCCTCCGGTTTGGCTATCTTATAGGGAAGATTATAATCATTCGCTTGTTCATCAATTAGTTTCCATTTACCCGTTTTGCTGAAATTAGGACGATATTCGATATGATCGGTCATGGCAATCACATCCAAGCCGTTTTGTACTGCTTCGACCACTCTGTCGGTAGGCATCACAGAGCCATCAGAGAAAAGGGTGTGAATATGGAAATCGCCTTTAAGAACCTTAAATCCCGCTGTATCGGGAATCGTAATTTCTCTTGGCGTTATTTCAGGGATATTCATGGCTGTACGCATATCAATCGTATACGTATTGGCTGAGGCTGTTCTCGCATGTGCGCTTGCCTCTTCTGCTGTACTTGCCCAGGATGAAACGGGATAAACTGCAGCGGCTCCACCAAGCAAAGCTGATTTTTTCAAAAACTCACGTCGTGTACTCATGGTAGTATTTATTTAGGTTAATATCATTTTATTTTAATAGTATGTGAATTTATCAGTTTTTTTCAAAGAATACAAACAAGTTTAGATTGTTTAATCTTATCTGCAGGCTTAAGTGAAGATTACTATATTTGCAAACAAAACAAACGTTCATGAGCAACTACACGATACTTGTCATCATAGCCATTTATTTCTGTTTACTTCTCTTGATTTCATACCTCACAGGGCGAAAGGGCTCAGACAATGACGCTTTTTTCAGAGGGAACCGACAGTCTCCCTGGTTTGTTGTTTCGATAGCTATGGTGGGAGCTTCTCTTTCGGGAGTAACATTCGTATCCGTTCCAGGCATGGTGCGCAGCATAGATATGACCTATATGCAAACCGTTTTCGGCTTTTTCTTCGGTTATATCGTTGTAGCAAAGGTCTTACTCCCAATCTATTATCGTTTGGAATTGACTTCGATTTATACTTATCTTGAAGACCGCATCGGCAAACGCAGTTATAAAACCGGAGCCTCGTTTTTTCTTTTATCAAAAATTGTCGGAGCGGCTGCACGCCTCTATCTCGTAGTATTGATTTTACAAACGTATGTGTTCGACGCTTGGCATATTCCATTTGCGGTTACTACACTATTAAGTATATTCTTAGTTTGGCTGTATACCTACAGGAGTGGGGTAAAGACGATTATATGGACTGACACCATACAGGCCATTGCCCTCGTGGCCATGCTTATCGTCATCATCTGGCAAGTAGCAGACAAGATGGATTTGGATGCAAGTGGTATTGTACAGACGATAACAGAAAGCCCTCATTTCCGGATTTTCGAATTTCAGGAATGGAGCAGCACACAGCATTTCGTAAAACAATTTTTCAGCGGTATTTTTATCGTCATCGTCATGACCGGACTGGATCAGGATATGATGCAAAAAAATCTGACATGCAAGAATTTGCGCGATGCGCAAAAAAACATGTACACCTATGGATTTGCATTTACACCGGTTAACTTTCTATTTTTATCACTCGGTATTCTATTGATTACGCTTGCTGCGCAAGAAAATATTGCCTTGCCTCAACTAAACGATGACATACTACCCATGTTTTGTACATCCGGTATCTTGGGTGATACAATTCTAATCTTTTTCACGATTGGTATTATTGCGGCTGCATTCAGCAGTGCAGATTCGGCACTTACAGCATTGACCACATCCTTTTGTGTAGATATTTTGGGAATTGAAAAAACAGATGCAGAAAGCGCAAGGAAAACGCGAATGAAAGTTCACATTCTCGTTTCAGGATTGTTTGCCTTAATCATCTTCGCCTTCAAAGCGGTGAACGATCGTAGCATAATCGATGCAATATATACTGTGGCTTCCTATACTTATGGTCCCCTACTGGGTTTATTTGCTTTCGGGTTATTTACCAAACGCAAACCGCGAGATAAATACATTCCCTATATCTGCATTGCTTCGCCCGTCTTTTGTTATTCACTTTATCAATACACCTTGCAAACTACAGGATATGTCTTTGGCTACGAATTATTAATGCTAAACGGAGCTTTGACATTTGTAGGTATTTGGTTATCGTCCCTACATAACTTGAGTCGGTAAAAGGATACTAACAAAAAAGGCCTTCGGTAAATCCAAAGGCCTTTTTCATGATATTCATATCAGCTATTATTTTGCTGAATACGTTTTTTTGTTAACAACTTTCCCATCTATGTCAATCACTTCCACATCCATTTGGTTATTATTCACCTTGACCGAGACTACACCGTTGTTTGAATTTACCAAAATAGGGAACTTCGTCTTTGCATTCGCTTCTTCATATACAAAACGATGTAAATGAGCAGAAAGCATCAAATCCACTCCCAATTCATTCAAAATAGGGACAAACTTTTCCAGTACATCTTTCTGTCCATGCCAAATATTAGGCGCACTCAGTGGAGGCATATGCGCAATAACTACCTTAAATTTAGCTTGTTTAAAGTCTTCATTCGTTGAAAGTGTTTTCATCCATTCCACTTGGTCCGTGCGGTAACCATCATAATCAGTTATTCCACTATACTCAATGTCACTATCCGGTTTATCTTCTCCAGTATCTAAAAAGATAAAGCAAACAGGACCTTGTCTGAACGTATAATACAAGAACGGTTCCTTTGGAGAGAAATAATTCTGAAAAGAAGTAGCAAATTCTCCACGTGTTTCGTGATTACCCCGAGCATAATACATCGGTTTTTCTTTTGCGAAGAGTTCAATACTCTCATTCATAAATCCATCAAAAACTGTCTCCTTGTCTTTAAATTGAGAGACCATATCGCCATTGAATATGACCATATCCTTCTCTTTAAAGTTTGCATAATCCAACAGTTTCGTGATAACACCCTGACGCCCGTGGATATCATTCACCATCACAAAGGAGGTCTCATTCTTATTCGGATCAGTAGTTTTGAATACAAGCGGTTTCTTTGAATACACATCCGTAGCTGCTACCCTACCGTATTGCACATAATTGCCTTCGTGAGATAAAACTTCCTGAGCATACACACGATATCTATAAGAAGTTCCCGGATTTAAACCTTTCACCTTTACCACATGGAGCTCGGAGTTATTCTTAACACCATTTTTAGTGTCAAAATACTTCTTTCGTTCCACTGAGTAGAAGTGACTTCCATCATCAGGTGCAATCTCAACCCATCCAATAGAAGGCTGATCTGCCTCCCAAACAAAGGTAGCTTCCGTGTCTTTCACATTCTGTAAATAAGGACCATAAAGAATCTTTATCTGCGCAAACACTCCCTGAGAAGCAAGTGCAAACATGATAAGACAAAGTAATTGTCGAAATAAATTTATCATATCTGAAGTTTAATTAATTAATAGCCTTCATTTTGAACTAAGTTCGGATTTGCATCAATCTCTGCTTGCGGGATTGGCAAGTGTAATTGACGTCTGTCAAAATAACGCACTTCAACCAATCGATCTTCTCTCGCTGCATTTAAATTAATAATAGCACGACGATCAGGATCTTTTTCATTATAATCAACAGTTCCACACAATCTCAACAAATCACCAGGCATGACTAATTCTGCCACTTTCTTTCCTGTTTTAACTCCATTTGCATCATATGCATCCCATCGAACAATATCCTCGTATCTAAATCCTTCACCAGCCAATTCTATTGTACGTTCACGTCTCACCAGTTCACGGATTTGTGCCTGTGTCGTATATTTCTTTCTGTCTACTACAATATGACCTCCCCTGAGACGAAGCATATCAATAATATCAAGAGCTTCCGACAAATTCTGATTTAGTTCAACTAATGCTTCTGCTTTTGTTAGTAATATTTCTGCATAACGAAAAATTATAGGGCATATTGCATCATCATTCATTGAAACAGAATATTGTGATTGGTTAGGATATAAGTACTTTGCCCATAACATTCCAGTATGTGATGCATTGTTTGCAGCAATATAATAGTCGTTATTCAAAACTCCATTAGGTAAAGTTTTATCAAGAGTATTAAAAATACGAGGCACATTATTACGTCCTATCCAATCTTGTCCAGAATAAATAATTGTGTTTTTCAAACGTGGGTCACGATTTGCAAATGGATGTACAGGATCATAACCAGAACCTTCTTCATTGATCATTTTCCCATTTTCCATTTCAAACATATTGACTAAATTTTGTGTTGGCACAAAACTAGCCCATCCTCCATCAGCATTATTATAAAAACGAATAATATCAGTGTATTTAGAAGTAGTTTTTATGTGTTGATATGAATAGATTATCTCTTTTGAATCCTGTCCATACATAGAAAACATATTCAAGAAGTTGGGATCTAATTGATATTGACCTAATCCAATTACTTTATTGGCAGCATCTAGTGCTTCATTATAATTACCCCATAATAAATTGAACCTTGCAATCATAGACAAAACAGTACCTTTTGCAATACGTCCCCTTTTGGCAGGTTTCACTGCAATATTTTCTGCACACCATTTCAACTCATTCATTGCAAATTCTTTAACTTTTGATTCCGGCTCACGAGGAAGTTTTGCTTCTTCCGCAGATTGAGGAATAAAATCCATTATTACAGCATCTCCATACCATGTTGCTAAGTAAGCATGATGATAAGCACGAATAGCTCTAACCTGTGCTATTAATTCATTTTTCGCTTCAGCAGAGACTTCAGTCAAAGGCACTTTGTCAATATTTTCAATCACAAAATTACATCGACGAATATTCTCGTATTGCCAATAGTTTGGTGTAGCATAAGGTGAAATTGCACCATTTCCAGCCATTTTATAATTGGATGCATTCGTATAATTAAAACCTATATCAGACATACAATCTTCATAGTAAATAAATTTCGATCCTAGAAAATTATTTACCCACCATTCATATGCCGCAACAACAGCAGCATCAACATCTGATGATGTTTTCCAAAATGTAGAAGGAGTCAATTGATCTTTAGGATATAAGTCAAAGAAATCATCACATGATGTAAAAATACCTACACCTACAAAATAAAGCACTAGACTCAATATTTTAATTTTTTTCATAAAACTTTCATTTAGAATGTTACATTAATACCAAAGGAATGACTTTTGCTTATTGGATATACATTTAAATTACCCGATTCAATTTCAGGGTCTGCATTAAATGGCAGATGATCAAATGTGAATAAATTTTCTCCTGTATAATAAACCTTTGCATTTGTTATTCCTAATTTTCCTGTCAATGATTTTGGCAAGGTGTAGCCAAAATTGATGTTTTTTATACGCAAATAATCCGTATTCATACACCAAAAACTAGTTCTTGCTTTATTCGCTGCACTAACAGATCTATCATCCAAGAAAATACGTGGCCAATTGGTATTCTTATTATCTGGGCTCCATGCATTCAACCAATTCGTACTTGGATGTGATGTTTCACCTTCAAATAAACCAGCTACAGTATAGTCAAAATATCTATTTGTACCAGTAACACCTTGCATAAAAACTGATAAATCAAAGGCTTTCCAACCTCCTGCTAAAGTCAAACCGTATGTTCCTTTTGGCTGTTGTGAACCTCTTACCATGCGGTCAGCATCTGTCAACCTTCCATCACCATTTACATCTTTAATTCGAAGGTCTCCGCCTCTAAATGGTAAAGACCATGGATTTCCAAATTTTTCTTCATATGCTTTAGCTTCTTCATCACTTTGAAATAGACCATCAGCTACATATACATAGAAAGATTGATAAGGTTCTCCAACACGATTAATCATGTATCCACTGATTGTTTCATCAATTCCACCAAGATCCAACAATTCATTTTTATTATAAGCCATATTTGCTTGTGCACTGAACCTAAAATCCTTATTAAACTGATGATTCCAAGAAACGCTGAATTCAACACCTGTGTTTCTTAATGAACCCACATTGTCTTGGTATGCGCTTGTAGTTCCAAATGTACTTGGAACAGGAACATTCATAATAATTCCGGAAGTTTTACGATTATAATATTCTGCACTTAAACTAAAGTCATCAAGGAAAATTGCATCAAAACCCACACCCCAGTTGGTTGTTTTTTCCCATGAGATACTTGAAATCTTATGTGCAGTCTGCGTAATTCCTTGTGAAAGAACACCTCCGAATGGGAAGTTTTTTCCAATATATAAAGTTGTCAAAGCTGGATAATAATCAGACAAGGCTTCCTGATTACCTAATTGTCCCCATGATGCTCTTAGTTTTAAAGATTGCAACCATTCTTTTGACATTTCCATAAAGCCTTCTTCTGAAATTCTCCATCCGGCAGATACTGCTGGGAAATAACCCCAACGGTAACCTTTTGCAAAGCGAGATGATGCATCTGCTCTAAAATCCACTTCTGCCAAGTATTTTCCCTGATAATCATAATTGAGACGGCCAAAGTATGACATCATAGCTAGCTCGCGAGAATAGCCGCTGTTGGTTTGTGTTGAAGCATCTCCTGCATTAAGGTCTGTTAATGAACTGTTTGGGAAATTTTTTCTAAATGCTACCACCTCTCTGTAACCATATTTCTCCAACTTATATCCAAGCATAGCTTTAAAGTTGTGATCTTGATTAAATGTCTTGTTATAATTAACCAAAGCATCAAGTGTATAGCGATTCCACTTTCCTACTTTTTCTTGGAGTTGGTCTGGACCATGGTAATTCACATCATCATACCAGCATTCCTTGCGAAAATCTTTTGTTTCTTTAATATCGGTCACATATGCACCTTGTAGAGTAAATACTAGTCCTTCAACTGGAGTATAGTCAAAAGCTAAAACACCGGAAAAGTTCTCTTGTAGATAGTTAATTCTACTATCGATATCTATCCATGCAGCAGGATTACCATCAGATATCGAACCATACGTACCATCTTCACGTTTATACGGAATCCAAGGAGCAATACGATCGGCTTGCCAAATAAATCCTCCATATCCTCCACCATATGAAGCATTAGGATCGGAATATCTATTATTGATAAAAGCCATATTCGTTCGCATACTGATTTTTTTAGATAACTTAGCATCTAAATTAGTACGCAAATTAAACTGTTGTCTGTCTGAATTCCTAAGCGTACCTTCTTGTCCCAAAAAACCTGTTGAGGCCATAAATTTAACATCTTCAGACCCTCCAGTAATATTCATATTATGCTTATGCATAAAACCTGTACGATAAATATAATCAGTCCAAACAGTATTCGGATGTGTATAAGGGCTGGACCCACTTTTAAATAATTGCAAGTCTTCTTCTGTAAAACGAGGAGCAGATCCATCCTGTTGCAATGCATAATTATATAAACGTGCGTGGTCATAAGAATTTAATCGGTCAATTAAAGTTGCAACATTTGAAAAACTTACATTCCCACTATATGAAACTGTCGGTTTACCTACTTTTCCTCTTTTAGTTGTTATAAGGATAACACCGTTAGCAGCTTTTGAACCATAAATAGCTGCTGATGCTGCATCTTTCAATATAGACATTGACTCAATATCATTAGGGTCAATTTGATTAAGAGTACCCGTTTCTATTCCATCAACTAAGATATAAGGATCAGATGAGTTTAATGTCCCTACACCACGAATACGAATTGTAGATCCGTCTTGTCCCGGACGACCAGTTCCTGAGGTTACCGTTACACCAGGTGTCAAACCTTGTAATGCTGAAGATACGTTAGTCACAGGGCGATCTAATAATTCATCTCTACTGATTGTACTAACAGCTCCTGTTAAATTGATTTTTGTTTGTGTGCCATAACCAACAACAACGACTTCACTTAATGCTTGTGTGTCTTCTATCAGTTTAATCGTAAAAGATGTTTGATTTCCAACTTTAACCTCCTGAGTATGATATCCAATATAGGAGAATTGAATAGTAGCATTATTTGAAACTTCAAGAGAAAATGCTCCATCCAAATCTGTCACTAGACCGTTGGTTGTTCCCTTTTCTATTACATTTGCGCCAATAATAGGTTCACCAAAAGCATCAGTTACAATACCTTTAATTTGTTTTTTTGTTTGGGTAACTGTGGTTTTTTCTAATTCAGATTTCTTGTTATTCTTTGATAAAATAATATAAGTACCTTCCTGAATATATGTTAAATCAAATTGTTTTGAAATATTATCCAGAACTTCACCAATTGATTTACTTACTAAATTTAATGAGCTTTTGTCATCTACATTAACATCAGCATCATAGATAAAGAGCAATTCAGTACTTTCTTCTATTCTATTTAAATAACTTTTTAGAGATAAGTTATTACCCTGCAGGGTGATTTTTTGAGTCATGGTATTACCTGCACTCAAACTAAATATTACAATAAATAATGTTAGGTTTATAATACTAAAAACCCGTGAGAAATGTTTAAACTTTGTTTCAACGTATAAACAAAGTTTAGACAAAATAGTCTTTTTCATATAACAGAACTTGAGGTTAAAAAATAGATTAATAATAAGGCAAATGGACTAGATTTATTGCCTTTAAAATTTAAAGTCCACAATCAATTAGTTTTTAAATCATAAGCAGAGAATTTTCTTTGTCAGTAAATATGAATTATTGTATTATCAGCATTACGAATAAATTTAAATTGCTTGTTATTCTGTAAAAGTTTCAAGACGAAGTCAACTCCATCATTTATGCGAAACTTTCCACTACATCTATATGTATTCAAAGCTTCACTTTTTACTATTATTTGAATATCATAAATACGCTCGAATCGTTTCATAAGATCTGTAAAAAGCATGTTTTCAAAACAAATAAGACCTTCTTTCCATCGGAAACTATCCATATCACGAATAGAATCAACAGTAAACTTTCCATTTATCAGTTCAATCTTTTGCATTGGATATAAGATTAGCCCAGTATCATTTTCATTTTTGGAAATCAACTCAATACTACCTTCAAACAATGCTGCAGAAAAATCACAGTAAAGGTCTTCTGATTGAAGGTTAAATTTAGTTCCAAGTACTTTTATATCACAATTTTTTGTTTGAACTATAAAAGGAATTTCATCATTCTTCTCTACATCAAAATAAGCTTCACCTTTCAACTTAACAGTACGATTAGATTTTGAAAAAGTTGACGGATATAGCATTTCGGTACATGAATTCAACCATATATTTGTCCCATCAGAAAGCGTAAGATTTACTCGTTGACCAGGAGGAACAACTATTTTATTAAAAGCTATTTCAGGCTTAAAATTCATGTTATCCTTATAGAATGTATATCCTCCAATTAATAATGCTATAGAAGCCGCTATGGAAAAAGCGATTCTAACTACATTCAACTTCCTATAGTTGTTAATTCGTTTATCTTCACTTTTACTTTTCTGATAAAAAAGAGTGAGATCAAAAGCCCTTCTTTCTTTTATCAGCTCTTTCATATTCTCATTTGAAGCTTCAGCCCAATTGCATATAGCAACTTCTTCTTCATAAGAAGCTACTCCTGAGAAAAAACGATATAACGTATTTTTGTCCATATATTATAATAAGCACTTAAGAATTCAATCCCCCTAAAAAAAACATGAAAAAATCTGAGATAATTAGAAAAAAAGAATCATTTCTACGTAATCCTTTAGTTTACTTCTCAACATTTGCAATGCTTTTGAAATATGATATTCTACACTTTTCTCTGATACAGAATAGTATTTGGCAATTTCAGGATATGTCTTATTTTCATATCTACTCGCCATAAATAATTGTCGTGTTTTATCAGGCATTTTAGCAAGGGTTTTATCTATTAATTCTTGCACCTCTTTGCTAAATAATTCTTGGGGATTCAGTGCCTCGAGTGTAGCTATTTTTAGATTATTTACATGAAGTTCATGTTCCATTAATTGTTGTTCGTAATTTTCACGAACACGAATATGTCGTAAGTAATTCAAGCATTTATGTTTAATCACTTCAAGAATATATGCAGGTATATTAGAATCTGATTTGAGGTTTTGTCTGTTTTCCCAATAATACACAATACTTTCAATAACTATATCATCTGCTGCTGCTTTGTTTTTAATGTATGTACAAGCAAAGCGCAGAAATAATTCATAATAATCAGCATATAATTTATTGAATGCAATTATCTCCGCAGTATTTTTCATAATCAATAAGTATCAGATGTAAATATAGAATATAGTTTAATCAAAAATATATCTGGATCGCAATTGAATAATTAAGCATAAAAATACTGAAGCTACTTCTATCTTGTAGAAATAGCTTCATATTTGACTATATAATTTAATCCTTATCCGCTTTTTCTATTCCAAATAAGTATAGCCGTACAAGCCTGAACGATAATTAGATAGAAATTCTCTTCCCTCTTCTACCGAAATTACTCCGGCTTTCATCGATGAGGTTACCCAAGATTCAACGGTTCTTACCAATTTCTTAGGATTATATTGAACGTAATCCAATACGTCGGCAATTGTTTCACCGTCGATTACTTGCTCAATCTTATAGTTATCCTCATTTACCGAGATATGGACTGCATTTGTATCACCAAACAGGTTATGCAAGTCTCCAAGTATCTCTTGGTAAGCACCAACTAAGAAGACTCCCATATAATAAGGTTCTTTGCTCTTTAACGGATGAACAGGCAAATGATAAGCATAATTACGTGAATTGATGAAGTTATCAATTTTGCCATCTGAGTCACATGTTATGTCTTGTAAGGTTGCTGTTGTTGAAGGTCTTTCATCCAGACGGCTGATAGGCATAATCGGGAATACCTGATCAATAGCCCAAGAGTCTGGCAAAGATTGGAATAATGAGAAGTTACAGAAGTATTTATCTGGCAACATTTTTGATATTTTTCTCAACTCTTCCGGTGCATGCTTCATTTCTGATGCAATCTTATATACCTCACGAGCAATAGACCAATACAGACGCTCAACCTGTGCTCTGGTAACCAGATCTAACATGCCAAGGCTAAATAAATCTAATGCTTCTTCTCTTATTTGCTGTGCATCGTGCCAAGTCTCTATCAGACGAGGTTGGTTCATTTCATCCCACAGTTTATATAGCTCACGCACAAGTTCATGTGCATCTGCAGGCAGTTCAGCGTCCTCATCCCATTCGGGCAAAGTAGCTGTTTCCAACACTTCAAATATGAGCACAGAGTGATGTGCTGTCAGCGAACGACCGGATTCCGTGATAATATTGGGTTGAGGAATATTATTCTTCACACAAGCATCCACCAAGGCTGATATGGAGTCATTCACATATTCTTGTATAGAATAGTTCATGCTGCTTTCGCTAGCCGACGAACGGGTACCGTCATAATCAACCCCCAAGCCACCACCGATATCAACAAATTCTACGTTATAGCCCATATTGCGGAGCTGTATATAGAATTGTGAAGCTTCACGTAATGCGTTTTTAATACGGCGTATTTTTGTAATCTGGCTACCAATATGGAAATGAATCAATTTCAAGCAATCTTCCATCTTGTTCTTCTGCAAGAAGTCCAAGGCTTCCAACAATTCACTTGAGGAAAGACCGAACTTGCTTACATCGCCTCCAGACTCTTCCCACTTTCCGCTTCCTGAGCTGGCCAACTTAATACGAATTCCAATATTCGGTTTGATTTTCATCTTTTTGGACAATTCTGCAACAAGCTTCAACTCGTTCATCTTTTCCACTACAATGAAAATTCGTTTACCCATCTTCTGAGCAAGAAGCGCTAACTGTATATAGGCTTCATCTTTATATCCGTTACAGATAATTAATGAGTCATTACTTGTATTAATCGCTAATACGGCATGCAATTCTGGTTTTGAACCGGCCTCAAGACCGATATTGAATTTCTTGCCATGACTAACGATTTCCTCCACAACTTGGCGCATTTGATTAACCTTGATCGGATAAATAATAAAATTCTGAGCCGTATAGTTGTACTCTTTAGCAGCAACTTTAAAACAATTCGAAATTTTCTCAATCCTATTATCCAGGATATCCGAAAAACGAACAAGAAGAGGTGCGGAAACGTCCCTTAAAGTCAATTCATCCATTAATTCTTTTAAATCAACAGGCGCTGAACCCTTTTTCGGAGTAACAACAATATGCCCCTTCTCATTGATAGAAAAATAATCCAATCCCCAGCCGTTAATATTATAAAGCTCGGCCGAGTCTTCAATTCGCCATTTTCTCATTATCTTAAACTGTAAACTAATTATAAATTAGCGCGAAATTAATAATAAACCCCATAACTTTATCTATAATTCCTTTTTAAAAAAGAAAATACAAAAATCGGAGTTTATTTTCATCCAGCCATAACATTTCTTTCATTTAACTTGAATCGGGTGAATTATTATTTTATTCTGGCTATTTTTACAGAATTTCTATCATTTTAAAACAAATCAGTGATGTCTTTTATGAAAACAAATGCCATGTCTTTGAGTCAAATTATTCCAATAAAAACCCGTATCCGATTAATTGCCGCATGGCTTGTGGTTCTCCTTTTTACCGTTTGGGGAGACAGCATATTAGGTGAATCCATACAAGCATTAGCTGCTACTTCTGCTTTTATTGTTCTTTTGGTCACAATTATTGCTGCTGCATTTGGTGTTGTAAGAGAAGCCGATGAACTTGCACATAAGTTGGGTGAACCCTATGGGACTTTGATTCTTACCCTGTCGATTGTCGCTATCGAAGTAATTCTTATTGCAGCTGTTATGTTAGGGCCGGCCGAATCGTCTACAATCGGCAAGGATTCGATATTTTCAGTCATGATGATCATTATGAATCTGGTGATTGGCCTTTGTATATTGATAGGAGGCCTGAGATATGGCGAACAAGAATATAATGCCCAAGGCGCCATGTCGTATATCGCCATGATTATCATGCTGGGGAGTCTTTCTATGATCTTGCCTAATTATATTGAAGGAGCCGGAAACGGCGTTTTCACTCCTATCCAGGCCTTGACCTTGGCTGTTGTGATTACCTTGCTTTATGCATTCTTCCTATTCTTTCAGATTAAATCGTATAGTTATATGTATGTGCAACCACCAAAAGGAAGAATGAATATTCTGTTTGCAGAGCGTCATACGATTGTTAAACCTCAACAGGCAGAAGGCAGCAAAAAAAAGAATGATTCGAAAGAAATAGTTATCAGATCAGTTATACTTATTGCTATGATTTTACCCATAGTGCTGTTATCTCATTCTATGGCTGTCGTTGTTGATTATGGTATTCATGCAGCCAACCTTCCTCCTGCTTTAAGTGGTGTGCTGATCGCAATCATTGTATTTACGCCAGAGTTCATGACCTCTATAAAAGCAGCTTATAATAATGAATCGCAACGTGTGGTGAATCTCTGTCACGGAGCATTTGTGTCTACGGTAGGACTCACCGTTCCTTCCGTACTGATTATCGGATTGATAACGGAAAAGACTGTACAATTCGGCCTTACTCCTTCAGAAACGATACTCTTTGTTATCACTCTATTCCTAACACTTACCTCCTATTTAGGTAAACGGACAACACCGATGACGGGAATCATGCATCTTGCCTTGTTTCTTATTTTCGTCATGCTTGTTTTCAATCCTTAAAATTTGAGTTAACAGAAAACTCTCATCCCGATGTCATTTTCCAAAAATATTACGTTGATATTCAATATATATAAGACTATAAAAAAACACCCCGAACGTTTTAAAAAAACATCTCGATGCTTTTCAAAAACGTTCGGGATGTTTTTAAACTATTGGTTATAAGCATTTTACAACATAGGGGTGAGTTGTAAAAAATCGACTTGTTATTTCAATCTTTTTAACTGGTATGAAAAAATATGCAATTATTCTGTTTTAATACTATTTACAGGATTCTCATTCGCTGCTTTCCAACTTTGAAAGGATACGGTACAAACAGTAATAATCCCTACTATAGCAAATGCCATCAAAAATACCCACCAATAGACAGGGACCTTATATGCAAATCCGGCCAACCAGTTTTTTACACCTATATAAGCTACAGGTACAGCAATTACAAAACAGATACTTACAATATATAGATAGGCTTTATTAAACATGTACAGTAATTCGGAAGCTGTTGCTCCCATAATTTTACGTATCCCTATTTCTTTACGGCGATAGCCTGCCTCAAACACCACTAACCCAAACACACCAACTATAGAAAGTAAAATTGCTAAAAGACTAAAATAGGTTATCATTTTACTTACCTCATGCTCTTTTTTATACAGCTGATCATATATCGTACTATAAAACTCAACATCAACAGGAAAAGCAGGATCTATTTCAGCCAAAGTTGTTTGTATATTTTTTACAACAGTTTCCGGATCCGAACCGGATTTGAATCGTATGTAAGAATACAGTAAATTCCTCTTTACTCCCATCATAAATACAATATTGCTTTCTTCATTGCGCAAAGAGGTGAGTTTAATATCATTGGTAAAAGCAGGAATGGATGCCCGACTCCCCCAAAAGTCCAAACTGCCTGTATTCATTCCATAAATCGCTTGCATTCGCCGGTTTGGAATCAGATAAAATGATGAGTCTTGCTTTGAAAGGTTATTAACATCCATTCCTGTTACAGTATTTATACCCATAACTGAAAGGAAATTGCGTGATACATTCAATCCATAAATTGAAATTTTTTGTTCATTATAATCGAGGGTCCAGGTTGCATATGAGTCCTGTCCACCTAGTTTTTCGGCTGCAAATGCAACGTCTTCAATCTCCGGATATACCTTCATTTTTTCTCGATACGTATCCCGATGATTTTCATATATATTACCATTAATTTTAACTACTGCCACATTATCTTTATCAAATCCGACCGAGTAATCTCTCATATACCTATTCTGTAATTGAATGAAAAGAGCTACAATAATCAAGACAATCGAGATAACAAATTGAAATCCTATCAATGCTTTTCTAAGCAGTCTGCCTGAAGGAGAAAGTCCAAAACTTCCTTTAAGCACCAATGCCGGTTGAAAAGAAGTCATATAAAACGAGGGATACAATCCGGCTATAAAACCAAGCATAAGAGCAATGAAGGCTGTCCAAAGCAATAAAGGTAAATATTCTTCAAGCCTTAATTCGGCCGGAATAAACGATAGTATGGAAGTGGTGCTCAGTAAATAAACCAGAACTAAGGATATAAGAAAGGCGATAAATGTAACCATCATAGCTTCAACTAATAGTGAAATCCTTAAGACAGTTTCACTACTCCCCAATACTTTCTGGGTATTAATACTTTTAATACGCATAGGAGTCAATGCGGTACTAAAATTGGTGTAATTTATTCCGGCAATAACGATGACCAAAAAAGCAACAAAGACCAGCAAATTAGTTGTTGCCTTATCGCCCCCCTCATTATTCTGCCATCTGGTGTTTCGTTCATATAATAAAGATCGGTCACAGGTATAAGATTTATACCCATTTCCTCCTCCTTACTATTTACTTTCGAAAAATCGAAATTCTGATTAAAGTTATCAGCTACCAATTGTGCAGACTCTGGTGAATCAAGCAAAAGATAACAAAGATAATTACTTGAATTCCAATTATATCTATCTACATCCGGATTGATTGCTACGTAAATAGAGTTATTTAATTGTACGTTATCAGGGAAATCTTGATAAACAACCCCTATAACAAAATCTGCCTGGTTAATGGTCCAAATATTTTCTTCGGCATGCAATGTTTTGCCAATTGCGCTTTGTTCATCGCCAAACATTTTCTTGGCCATACTTTGAGGGATGGCAATATGTCCCGGGTCATGTAGGCAACTCTTGTTACCTTCCACAATATTGAGTCCAAAAACCGATGGCATATCTGCATGAACAGGCACAACAGATTCTACAAATCCTTTTTTCACATCATTCTCATTCGATGTGAAATATATTTTCCCGATAAAAGGATTGACAAGCGTTCCGGCTTCAATATGTGGTGAAGACTGAATTACAGATTCAACAAATGCGCGAGGTAGAATAAAAGAGAATCCCCCCTCAACGTTTGTAGTTACTCGATATATTCGTCCGGAGGTTGCATAGCTACGATCAAAGTCTCGCTCATAACTCACTTGCATTAGGATAATTATAAAAGCTGCAAATGCAATGGCTAATCCTGTAATGTTCAAAAATGTAGCCATTCTGAAACGTCTGAGAACATTAATAAAGTTACGTATAATTGTTTTCATATCTTCCGATTTTATAAATCAGCAGCAAAATATTGCAGCCGATCCATTTTACTTGATTTAATTTAAACAACTTCCGCTCTTCACAGAGAAGAAGTTGTTTGCTTACTTAAAATCAATTCACTAAAATTGAAATTATACAAATTCGCTGACCGATGATACAACCTGTCCGTCGAACAAGTTTATCACCCGATGAGCAAAACTTGCATCGTGTTTAGAGTGTGTTACCATGACGATAGTCGTCCCTTCTTTATTTAATTCGGTTAACAAGTCCATTACTTCTGCTCCATTCTTACTGTCCAAATTACCGGTGGGCTCATCGGCCAAAATAATCTTCGGACCGGAAACTACGGCACGTGCTATAGCAACGCGTTGTTGTTGTCCTCCGGATAGTTGTTGTGGGAAGTGCTTTGCACGGTGGCTTATATTCATACGTTTCAAGATATCATTAACCATTTGCTTACGTTCTGAAGCCTTAATATTCAGATAGGTTAACGGTAATTCAACATTCTCGAATACATTTAATTCATCAATTAGGTTAAAGCTTTGGAACACAAACCCGATATTACCCTTGCGCACGTTTGTACGTTCTTTTTCCTTCAAATGCCCCACTTCATGTCCTGCCAGATAATATTTCCCTTCTGTTGGATTATCTAACAGACCAAGGATATTCAATAACGTAGACTTGCCACAACCAGATGGCCCCATCACAGCTACAAATTCACCGTCTTTTACTTCTAATGATACTTTATTCAGTGCGATAGTTTCCACTTCTTCTGTACGGAAAAACTTACTTAATTCTTCAATCTTAATCATGACTTTTCTATTTATATTGTTTTTGTTTTTTTCAAAATGAATCTTTATTCGGCTTTAATTCGTTTAATCGGATTGCTGTTTGCAGCATAATAACTTTGAATGAACACAGCGATAAAAGATATTAGCAGACAGAATACACCCGCAGCAATAAAAATAAGCGGACTAAGTTCTATTCTATAGGAGTAATCAGACAGCCATTTGGTCATCAGATACCAAATAATAGGAACGGCTATCACAAAGGCGATGAATACATAATTCAAGAATTTGAAAACCAACCTTCTAAGCATTTGTGTATTGGTTGATCCAAACACTTTACGCACGGCTATTTCACGCGAACGTTGTAAAATAAAATAGGCCGACATGGCTATCAAACCAAGGGTGGAAATCACAATCGCAATCACAGTGAATATTGAAACGATCTTAGAAATACGCGCCTGTGATTCAAATGATTTCTGAATCTGCTGATCAAAATACTCACCTTTAAACTCCAGTTCTGTAAATCGTTCATAAGCATCCTTTATTTCATTATAAGCCTTGAACGGATCTCCCTGTACTTCCACAATCAGATTCCAAAAATTCATTTCCTCAACCTTCATTATCCTATATAAGATAGCCTCAGCTTGCTGTGTGATGTTATACAACTTGAAATCTTTGATTATCCCTCTTATAGGAATCATCCCGCCATGAAAAGAAAATTCTTTTGCATCAGCATCCAGTTCCAGTTCTCGGGCTGCTTGTTCGGTCAAGTAATAACCGTCGGTTCCCGAATAGTTATTGTCTTTAATGACCTGAAGATTCAGCATGTCAAAGAAAGTCTGATCGCTGACAATTATCTGAAAGCTAATATTCTTATTGAGGTTGTCATAACGAACTGTATTGTTATTACCACGTGAAAAGGGAGTACCTCTTGAGTAAGCCACTCGCTTAACACAGGACAACCGTTCCAATTCTTGTCCGAAAGCAAGCTGTCTATCCTTATTTTCGAATACTGGAATATCCATTAAATTGGTAGAGTTATAACCTAAAGGAGCCGTAATCAAATGCCTTACCTGAGCAATCATCGTTATCGACGAGGCTATCATTATGATGGTAATAACATTTTGAAACGTAATAAACACCTTACTAAATCTCATTTTTGTTTTTTGTCGAAACTCTCCACGAACTACTTCAATCGGTTTTGAATTGGAGATTATAGAGGCAGGCAATATTCCTGAAAGTGTTCCGATTATCAGAATCAATCCGACTATAATAGATATCGACATCAGGTTCATCGATCCCATAATATCTATACGCGTCTGCAACAAATCATTTGCATAGGGTACAACAGCTAATGCCAGTAAAAATGCAATCAAAAATGAAATTAAGGTCATAAAGGTCGATTCTAAAATGAGCTTTATAAACAACTCTGTTCGAGAAGAACCGTGCAAACGACGAGTAGCCATCTCCTTGGCGCGAAATCCTGCTTGAGCAACAGTCAAATTGATATAATTGATAATAGCGAATATGAGTATCAAAATACTGACAGACAACAAGACGAGAACAAATCGTTTATCTCCTTGTTTTAAGCCTGGAGATTCAATCTGTGAAAAATAATAATCCTTTAACGGAATGAAGTTGATCTTTTGTTGAAGCCCATTTCTATAAATCCAAAAGATTTCTTTTAAATATACAAGCATATCAGCTTCTTTAGCTTGAAGGTCTGCATTTTCTCTTTTTTGTACAAATACGACACAACTGCCGGCATTTTCAAACCGTTCGCTATCCATCGATGAATTGAAAAATTTGATATTGTCTATTCGAATCAGGATATCAGCATAAGGAAAAATCGAATTTTTAATGTCTTTCATTACGCCGCTGACAATGAGGGTTACCGAGTCGTTCACTTGAACTGTTTGTCCAATCGGATCAACATCCGAAAAGGCAGTTTTGGCAAATGTTTCAGATATTACAGCATAATTACGGCTTTGCAAAACATCCTCTTTCCGACCCTCCAGCAAGCGGAATGAAAACATATCGAAAAACGTAGAATCGGCAAATAAGGCATCTGCATCATACTTCCTGTCTCCAATATTAGTCGCTAAATCTTGCCAAAAGGGAACTGTTGGACATACTTTTTCAATTTCAGGAAATCGTTCCTGCATACGATAAGCTAAACGAAATGCACTGCCGGCAAATTCTTCGTTAGCCATAATATAAATCTGATCTCCTTTCTCATGAAAATTATCTATACTAAGCTCTTGCTTGACATAGATGGAGATAAGAATGACAAACATCAACGAGAGAGACAGGCCGAATACATTAATTAATGTATACACCTTATTTCTATCCAGAAATTTGAAGAATGATTTAAAATTAAACAAATTGTTCATATTGGGTTTTTATTCATTTATTCGTTTCTCAAACTTTCAATGGGATTCTGATTAGCTACACGATAACTATTCAGACAGACTAAAGTGGTTACTATTGCTAAGACAGCTATACCGCAACCTAAAAATAAGAAGAACGTAAGTGTACTTTTTTCAGCAAACTGCTCCAGCCATTTGCGTGCTGCGAAATAAGCCGCAAGACACCCAAATACAATTGCAGGAACTGCTATTTTAAATATATCGAGCAAGAAGATTCGTAATACATCATTAAACGTTGCACCGTTTATTCTTCTTACAGCAATCTCCGATCTGCGGCGGTTTATCTCATCATTCGTATAGCCAATCAAACCGATCAGTGAAATAATCAGAGTTACAATCCCGCCTATCATTACTGAATCACGGAATACGCGCGATGCATTGTATAAGTTGACCATTTCTTCACTATATGGGGTGACAACGATATGCTTATTTGGCATGGAATTTTCTAAAACAGACGTGACCTTTTTTATCATTTCTTGATTAATTTGATGTAACCGAACGGTAATAATCGTTGCCGGATCTTTAGAGTAAAATAACACGGAAGGACGACCATCCGAATTGGCTATCGACGCTATACGGATATCATCATATACTCCTACTATCCGACATAACCCCCAATATGTCAAGTAAATATCTTTTCCAACAACGCCATCGGTCCAACCACACATTACCTCCATCTTTTTCTCAAAGGATTTACTCACCACCACATCTCTTTCCGAAGAGTTTTCATCAAATCCTTTGCCTGAAATGATAGGTATCTGCAACATGTTAAGATAGTTCTTATCGGCTTCCTCCATATCTGCGAAATTAAACAACTCTTCATCCTGCCCGGGAAGGCGCACGTTATTACCTGACACTCCCGCAAATGGTAGCGTAGCAGATGTAGCAACCAGTTCAACTCCAGGGATTCGCTTTAGTTCGTCTATTGCTTGCTGACGTTTTTCTTTTGAAGCTCCCCAAACATTACAATATACTACATTTTCATAGTTGTATCCCGGATTGTCATTTATCATAAGCTTATATTGACGACTTATAATCACTAGTAAAGTGACCAAAAATGCACCAGCAATAAACTGGATGAATAGCAAACCTAATTTCCATGTCCGCCGAGACTCACGATAATTGCGAAAAGCTACGGCAACAGGTATACGTGCGAACAGTTGTGCCGGAATCAAACCTGCTACCAAATAGACCAATACGCATACCCCAGCCATCAACAAACAAGATTCCCATGTTATAAGTGCAGATAATGAAGTTCCCACTAACTCTTTTACAACAGATTGAAATGTAAATACCAGCAAGACAGCCAGTAGAACAGAGAGAAAAAGATGTACAGTGGTTTCGGCCACCATCATCGATGTAATGTTCTTCTTTGATGCCCCGTAACATTTATAAACGGCCACTTCCTTAGAGCGCCCTACCAAAGTTGAGATCACAACCAGTATATAATTCATTACGGCGGTGAATAGCAAGGCTAACGAAAGTATACCCAACAACAGAGACATGCGTTTAACGTTTTCATCGCCGGAATTTATCGTCAGTAGAGGATTTAATGAATAGAAAATCTCCATGCCCCTCTCCTTCATTTCTTCCAATGGTTGGTGGCGTGCTTGCATCTCACGCATAGCTCCGGCTATTGACTCAGGGGTCACACCCTTTGCTAATCGGACATAAGCCATATAACGATCGTTGCCAAGCCAATTCAAAGAACCATCTCCCATAAAGTTTCCAATAGATGTAAGTGAAACGGCCACATCATATCTGTAATGCGAATTCTCAGGAATATCTTCAAAAATAGCCCCTATGGTTATGACCCTACCCGGATAGGTATCGAGTTCTATAGCTCGCCCAATCACATCTCCACCCATCTTATCGGCCAAAGTTCGGGAAACGATAGCATACATGGGGCGAGCCAAAGTTTCTTTTACATCGCCGGCCACTACTGGGCGAGGAAGCACATCAAACAAACATGAGTCCGCAAGTATAAAGTTACCTGTATAGTTTCGTCTATCATCCGTTGTATAGAATACAGCATCATACAAGCCAAGATTTGTAAATCGTGTTCCTGCCTCAACTTCCGGTATTTCATCACGCATACCGACTACTACCCCGCCACTTACACGTCCATGTGTTCCGTATTCTTCTTGATCTAAGACAGTGAAGTTCTCACTCATGTGATAGATTCGTTCTCCGTCAGGATAAAAATTATCGAACGTCTGTTCAAAGTAGACTTTGGCAATTAAAACTAGTCCCATTGCCAAACCAATGGCCAATGACATAATCTTTATTGTATTGTTACGACCTCGTTTAAACAAAGATCGAAAAGCAAGTAGTAGTTCCTTAATCATAATGGATATTTTATTGTAGAATCAAGACTTCATTGTCTTTATAGTTTTCATAATTTGAGATAACAACGCGCTCACCTGGTTCAAGCCCGTCTAGTACTTCATAGTATTGTGGATTTTGTCTGCCTATCTTTATTTTACGGCGAGTCGCTTTCTTACCGTCTTTATCGACTACGAATATCCAGTTACCACCAGTAGTTTGAAAGAATGTGCCGCGAGGAATAATAATGCTTTCAGTTGGCAACCCTAGCTGCAAGCTGATATAGTAGGTCTGTCCGCTGCGGATATTATCCGGATGTTCGCCTGCAAATATGAATTCTGTACGGAATTTACCCTCGCGCACCTCCGGAAACACTTTGCGCACTGTCAATGCGTATTTCTTGTCCTGTCGTTCAAATACAGCATCCAACCCCTGTTTAACACGGTCGATATAGTGTTCGTCAATCAATGCTTCGATCTTATAATCAGACAAATCATTGATCTGACCAATCTTCTGCCCTGGAGTAACGTTCTGTCCTAATACGACATCCAACAAGCCTAATTCGCCGTCAATCTGTGAGCGAATATTCAAATGCTCCTTACGTTCACGAATCAACAACACATTGCGACGCATATTGGCCAGGTTATCTTCCAATTGATCAATCTGTATGGAGCGGAAGATGGAATCTTGACGAAGTCGTTCGATGATAAGTGCATGCTTTTGCTTTGCCAACTCATAGTCTTCTTTGGCTTGCAGGTACTCTTCTTTAGCTATTAAACTTTCTTTATACAACTGCTCCTGTTGTCTGAAAGCACGTTCTTTTCTCTGTATATCCAAATCTAACTGTAACTTTTCTGCCTGATTGCTCAGTTTGTCCTGTTCCATCGTCACCTGTGTGTTACGAAGGAAGTTTTGCTTTTCTGCCAAGTCTGCTTCTGCACTTAAAATTTGCAGGTCGAGACCCGAATTGCTAAGACGTACAATAACATCTCCTTTTTTAACTTGCGTACCTTCTTCAACCACTTTCTCCTGTACGATTCCACCTTCTTCCGGGCTCAATTGAACAACAGTAATGGGTTGAACTTGTCCGTCTACTCGTACGAAATCGTTAAATTCAGCTTTTATCACGTCTCCAATATTTACGCTTCGTGCATCTACTTTCAGTGTAGATGAATGGTCGCCAAATGCAATCCAACCTACCATTGTTAAGAACAGAATACCACCAACTACATATGGAATATGCTTCTTCTGAAGTCCTTTCTTTTTTTCTAATTGAATATCCATAATTGTATTTCTATTTTATCTTTTATTTTCTTCAATAATTTATTCTTTAACCAATTCACCGCCTTTATAGTAATCCACCTGTCTAGTCTTAACTACATAAAGCAGACGTTTTTGCAACAAGTTCACTTTGGATTGGATAAGCTGATTAGCACTGGTTTGCAAATCAAGCGGACTCATCAATCCTTCTTCAAACTTCCGTAAGGTTAATTGATAGGCTAATTGGTTTGCAGTTACCTGCTTTTGCATTTGTATCATTTCTTTTAGATAACCATCCCTGTCGGCCACTGCTTTTTCAATTGTTATTTGCAATTGTCTGAGCGTTTCTGTTTGTTGTTCGGCTGCAATGCGCATATTGTTTCGTGCCCGACGAATAGCCGTTCGATTGGAAAACCCATCAAATAAGGGTATGCTCACATTTAAGCTGATGTATTCACCACGATTATTCTTAAACTGATTTTTGAATGCAGCCGGTGCCGCAGCTCCGGAAGAAAGGTTTTCAAAATACCGGGTTGATACACCGGCTGATAAGGAGATAGAAGGGAAAAGTCGACCTTTAGCAATCAAATGCTGCAATTTATTATTCTTCAACGTAAGCTCAGCTTGTTGTGCAATAGGGTTGTTATCTGCTGCAAACATATATATGGCTTCTGCTGATTCTGGTTGGATAGCAATTTCTCCTGCTGTTATAGTTGTATCTAATTCCAAAGGCAAAGCAGCATCGTAATTCATGAATTCCTTCAAGGTAAGTAATGCAGTGTTGTACAGATTCTGCTGATGTGTATATTCATAATCATCTGTAGCAACCTGCGCCTCGACTTGTGCAACATCGGCTTTTCCTTTTAAACCAAGTTCCTCCATACGCCTTGTTTTATATAAAAGGCGGCTACTTTCTTCCAGTTTTTCTGCAGCAAGTTTGGATGTCCCTTGGTAGAAAACTACATCGATATAGGCTTGCATGGTATTAATCGCCAATTCATCTTCTGCTTGACGAATATTCTGTTTACCCAATAAGCGATTTACTTTTGATAACTTCCATTGATTAACTAGGCGCCCTCCATTAAAAATAGGCATTGACGCATAGGCTGAATACCCATTATTAAAGGTAGATGTATTACCATAGATATTTGTTTCCGGATCAATAGACCGGCCATAACTAAACTGGGCACCAACTTCTGTTGTCAACTTAGGAAGAAATTCACCAAAAGCAGAGAGTTGCTCTGCTTTGTATGTATCACTTGCGTGAATCTGCTTTTTTACTTTTGGACTGTTTTCAACGGCAAATTTCATGCACTCATCCAAAGTCCATTTTTTTTCCTGAGCAGAAGAAAGGGTACCTAAGCTCAGATATAAGACAACTATATAAAATGTTTTTTTCATATACTTATGATTTTTCATAAATAATCATCCAAAGCCTGTGCCAAACAATAATATATATTGTTTTTCAACGATATAGTGCATACTAACAAAAACAGGAGTGTCAAAATATTTGACACTCCTGTACAAGTTTTAGACAGAGTCCTATAGTAAAATGATATGTTTCATATTAATCAAAACCGGAGCGAAGCATACAAACCAACATGATGTTGGCTAGCTGAAGGAGCTATGCTTAGATTATATTTTCGGGCAAAAGGTTTTGTAAAAAGATAAGCACTTGCAATGCCTATCGATGCGCCAGCAGCAACGTCCCACCAATCATGTTTTTTACCGTATACCCTGCTCCATCCAACAAAGCCGGCAACAGCATAAGCTGGTATGCCCCATTTCCAACCATACCGCTTTTGAATAAAGGCAGCACCTGTAAACGATACAGCGGAATGCATAGAAGGAAACGATTTGTTATCGCTCAAATCCGGACGCTCCTTATTAGTCAATTCTTTTAATGCAAAGGTAAGGCCAACGGAAGTGATACCGGCTAAGGCACCCTGCTTTAACCCGTCCCAGTCTTCTAATACTAAAGTTGAGATCAAACAGGCTGACGGGATAGCCACAGCAAAAACGTCTCCAGTAGTCCGCATTGTCTTCCGTGTTCCACCGACTTCAACTCCTTGAGCCAACAGTGAAATGGAAATTAACATAGAAAAGCAAAACAAGATAAGCCTTTTCATTTCTGATTTTTTAGAAGTGCTTAGAACAAAACAATAATTTTTGGAAAAAAGATGATGCCTCCGATAAGGGCAGCAGTTATAGCAGCAATCAGCACAGCTCCGGCAGCCAGATCTTTTACCTTACCTATAACAGGACGATGTTCGGGTGATACAAAGTCACACAATGCTTCGACTGACGAGTTAATCGCTTCCATCGCAAAAACAAAGCCTATTGCAAATATTACAGCAATCCATTCAATTGACGAAAGCTCCAGCAAGTATCCACAAACAATTACCAACACAGCGGCAAAGCAGTGAATCCAAGCATTATGTTCGCCCGAAACAAGAAAGCCAATACCCTTAAAGGCATAACGAAAACTTTTCAATCTTTCTGTGAATGAGAATTTCTTACTATTCATGTATTTCTAGTGTATTCATGCAAATATACAGAATATCATGAAAACAAGATACCTGTTTTAAAATCACTCTTCCCGATAAGGATTTTACGAGATATTCATGTACATTTGCATATAACTATAAAGTGGGACAAAAATCCTAGATGGCTTATGAAAACACATATTTTAAAAAGTCTTACTGCCTTAGCACTTATCAGTTTGCTTCTATACGGATGCAAGACAGAGACAAGAAGTTCTTCAAAAAATGATATCGCCTTTGATTCTATTACAGTAGAAAAAGTTTATCATTTATTAGAAAGTCCTGAAAACCCAAATTGCAATTTCCAACTCAAGTTTATTTATCCTAAAAAGATGGGAAATGAGGGGGTTCTAAAAACTATCCAAGAACAATTTATCAGCAATTATTTCGGAGATAATTACAAAGATCTGACTCCCGAAGATGCCGTTGCCGGATACACGTCAGACTATATTGCTTCCTACAAGGAATTGGAAGATGATTTCAAATTAGAGATGGAACGCAGCCATGGTCAATCGGTTGCCTCCTGGTTCTCCTACTATGAAATGTCTCAAAATGAGATAGAATATAATGAAAATGATATACTATCTTATTCAGTAAGCTTCAGTAATTATACGGGTGGGGCTCATGGAGCACATTCGACTCATTTTTATGTTGTCGACATTAAAACGGGTAAAGAGATTACTGAAGAAGATATATTTATAGAAAATTATCAAGACCAACTAGCACAGGTTCTTGTTGATAAAATAACAACACTTAATGACGTTCAAGATGCAAAAGAACTTGAAAATATTGGGTTCTTTAGTGTAGACGAGATCTTCCCAAATGGTAATTTCTTGATTGACGATACGGGTATAACCTATGCATTCAACGAATACGAGATTGCAGCATACGTTGTAGGCCTCATCGAGGTGCATATCCCGTTTAAGGATATCGATTATCTGATTAAGAAGGATAGTCCGATCGCTCATCTTGTTTTTTAATTCAATTTATGCAGATAATACAGAAATATTTTACTGATCTCACAGAAAAGCAGATACAGCAATTTGCTGCGCTGGACGATTTATATAAAGATTGGAACGCCAAGATCAACGTGATCTCACGTAAGGATATAGAGAACCTATATCCTCATCATGTGCTCCACTCATTAGGTATTGCCCATATGCTTCGCTTTAAGCCCGGATCAACCGTAATGGATATCGGAACCGGTGGTGGCTTTCCTGGCATTCCTCTTGCCATAATGTTTCCTGAGGTTCAATTTCTTTTGATCGATAGTATTGGTAAAAAAATCAAAGTAGGACAAGCGGTTGCCGAAGCAATTGGTTTGGAAAACATAAGTTTCCGTCATTGTCGCGGAGAAGAGGAAAAAGGAAAGTTCGACTTCGTTGTAAGCCGAGCCGTTATGCCTCTTGCCGATTTGGTTAAAATTGTCAAGAAAAATATTGCGGTCGAACAGAAGAATGCCCTACCCAACGGACTGATTTGTCTCAAAGGAGGCGAACTGCAACATGAAATACTTCCTTTCAAAAATACCGCTGTGACTATCGATTTAAAAACATATTTCAAAGAAGAATTCTTTTTAACTAAAAAAGTAGTGTACGTACCATTATGATAACAATCAAGTCTTTCGAATTCAATTATTTCGCTGAGAATAGCTATTTACTTCACGATGAAACAAAAGAAGCGGTATTAATTGACTGTGGTGCATGCAGAAAAGAAGAGGAAGAAGAGTTGGTCTCCTATATTTCGGAAAATGGACTGACACTAAAACATTTGTTGTGTACACACTTACATCTGGATCATGTATTCGGAAACGATTTCATATATAAAACCTACGGTCTGCGCCCTCAAGCTCATAAATCAGAGGTAGAAAAACTACCATCTCCTGCCGAACAAGGTAATTTATTTGGCATAAAGACACCTGTAGAACCGGTACAGGTTGACCATTATCTCGTAGGTAACGAAGTGATAAAATTCGGAAATTCTGAATTAATTGCACTTCTCGTACCAGGACATTCACCTGGCAGCCTCTCCTTTTATAACCAAAAAGAAAAATTTGTTATTACAGGTGATGCTCTATTTTGCGGAAGCATTGGACGGACCGACCTATGGGGCGGCAACCAGGAAGTGCTGATTGCAGCAATAAAAGACAAACTGCTTACTTTGCCTGATGAAACGATAGTTTATCCGGGACACGGGCCTTCAAGCAGTATCATTGAAGAAAAATACAATAATCCATTCTTATAAATAATCTGAATATGGACACAAATAAGTTTGTTAATCGCCACATCGGAATATCATCCGTAGACATCCAAGAGATGTTAAAAACAGTCGGAACATCGTCACTTGATGAGTTGATCGATCAGACAATTCCGGCTAATATCCGCTTAAAAGAACCGCTAAATCTTCCTGAAGCCATGACTGAAAGAGAATTGGCGGAGCACTTAGCTGAATTGGGTTCAAAAAATGAAGTATTTACTTCTTATATAGGTTTAGGATGGTATGATACTATCTGCCCAGCGCCAATTCAACGAAATGTATTGGAGAATCCGGTTTGGTATACTTCCTATACGCCTTATCAGGCTGAAATTTCTCAAGGAAGATTAGAGGCGTTAATGAACTTCCAAACGATGGTGAGCGAATTGACCGGTTTGCCGTTAACAAACTGTTCGCTTCTGGATGAGGCTACTGCCGGAGCAGAAGCAGCATCTATGTTTTATGCAACAAGAAACCGTGCTCAGGTGAAGGCCGAAGCCAACGTTTTGTTTGTCGACGAAAATGTATTCCCTTCTACCCTTGCCGTTATTCATACAAGAATGAAACCGCAAGGAATTGAAGTGGTTACAGGAAATTATAAAACATTCGACTTTAGTGAAAAGGTATTTGCTGCAATCGTTCAATTCCCGAACAGCAACGGTTCTATTGAAGACTATACTTCATTCGTAGCCGATGTAAATGCGAAAGGTATCCGTGTAGCCGTAGCTGCCGACCTGCTCAGCCTTGTACTTCTTACTCCTCCGGGTGAATGGGGTGCCGATGTGGTATTCGGCACAACACAACGCTTTGGTATTCCTATGTTCTACGGCGGACCATCTGCTGCTTATTTCGCTACAAAAGATGAATACAAGCGTAATATACCGGGTCGTATAATTGGTATTTCAAAAGATGCTTACGGTCATCAGGCTTTCCGTTTAGCATTGCAAACACGTGAGCAACATATCAAACGCGAAAAAGCAACCTCAAATATTTGTACGGCACAGGCTCTTTTAGCAACTATGGCCGGTTTCTATGCCGTATATCATGGTGCTGAAGGATTACGTAACATCGCCGAACGTATTCACTCATACGCAGGATTCCTAGCTACAGAACTTGAAAAACTTGGCTATCAACAGTTAAACAAAAACTTCTTTGACACCTTAAAAGTGAAGTTACCTGTTGGAGCATCCCTCGATGTATTGCGTGAAATTGCGCTCGAATGTAAAGTAAACCTACGTTATGGTGATGGCGAAATGGTTTATATCAGCTTAGACGAAACAACTATGCCAACCGATTTGGGCGTGTTGCTATATATTTTCTCCGGAGCTATTGGCAAGGATCATACATTAGATCAGGAAGTAGAAACTAAGAAATATTTCGATCCTAAGTTTACACGTCAATCTGATTTCTTGCAAGAAGATGTATTCAAGAAATACCATACGGAAACTGAATTGATGCGTTATATCACCCGACTTGGAAGACGTGATATTTCGTTGGCTCATTCCATGATTTCATTGGGATCATGTACAATGAAACTGAACCCGGCCTCTTCGTTACTTACGTTGAGTAACAGTCAATTCCAAAACATACACCCGTATGCACCGGAAGATCAGGTTGAAGGATATACAGAACTTATCGAAAATCTGAGTTCATACCTACAAGAAATTACCGGATTTGCCGGATGTAGCTTGCAGCCAAACTCAGGAGCATCTGGCGAATATGCCGGACTTCGCGTTATCCGCGCTTATTTGGAAAGTATCGGACAAGGTCACAGAGATATTGTGCTTCTTCCTTCATCAGCTCACGGAACGAATCCTGCCAGTGCCGTTCAATGCGGTTATTCGACAGTGACTGTCAACTGCGATGAAAATGGTAATATCGATTTGGCAGATTTCCGTGCCAAAGCAGAAGCAAACAAAGACCGTCTGGCTGCAACCATGATTACTTATCCATCTACTCACGGTATTTTTGAAGTTGATATCAAAGAAATGTGTGATATCGTTCACGCATGTGGTGGTCAAGTATATATGGATGGTGCGAACATGAACGCTCAGGTAGGTTTAACCAATCCGGGAACAATCGGAGCCGACGTATGTCACCTTAACCTGCATAAAACATTTGCTATCCCTCACGGAGGCGGTGGTCCTGGTGTAGGTCCGATCTGCGTAGCCTCTCATTTGGCTCCTTTCTTACCTTCTCACCCAGTAGTATGGGGCAATGAAACAAACACTGTTTCAGCAGCACCTTACGGAAGCGCAGGAATATTGCCTATTACTTATTCCTACATCCGCTTGTTGGGTACAGAAGGATTGACAATGGCTACAAAGGTGGCTATTCTGAACGCCAACTATTTGGCTAACAAATTAAAAGACACGTATGGTATTGTCTACACAGGAGCTACCGGTCGAGTTGGTCATGAATTAATTCTGGAATGCCGCAAGTTGAAAGAAACTTCAGGTATCGACGAAGGTGATATTGCCAAACGATTGATGGACTTCGGTTACCATGCTCCTACCCTTTCATTCCCGGTACACGGCACATTGATGATCGAACCTACCGAAAGTGAAAGCAAAGCAGAATTAGATCGTTTCCTTGAAGTATTAGACTGTATCTGGAAAGAGATCAAAGAAGTAGAAGAAGGAAAAGCAGACAAGACAGACAATGTTTTGAAGAATGCTCCACACCCTGAATATGAAGTAACTGCAGATGAATGGAATCACTCCTACCCAAGAAGCAAGGCTGCATTCCCGCTAGAATGGTTGCACGACTGCAAATTCTGGCTGAACGTTGCCCGTGTAGATAATGCTTATGGAGATAGAAATTTGATTCCAACCCTCTGCGCATGTCAATAAATAAGTGTTTATGATAAATTTCAAAACTGGTATTCTTGCCGCAGTTTGCTGTCTCTTGATAGCCTGCGGCAATAATCAGCCCACAAAAGTAAAAGCTTACGGTTGGCAGGGAGAAGGTGGTAACACTACTGAACAAACCCTGCAAGAGGATTTCGGCAAATGGAAATCTCATGGAATAGACGGTATCTGTTATAATGCCGGACATGACATTGAGAAACATCGTCGTGCAGCAAAAGTTGCCAAAACCAACAACATGGAATACCATGCTTGGATACCGGCCATGCTGCAAGGAGGAATGGATTCCACGCTCTATGCCGTAAACCGTCTTGGTCAATCGGCCTATGACACACAGGCTTATGTGTCATACTATAAATTCCTTTGCCCCAACCACGAAGAAGTATATGAGTTTCTATCTTCCTTGTACGGCAGTGTAGCCGACATTCCCGAGGTAGACTATATCCACTTGGATTATATCCGTTTTGTAGATGTAATCCTTGCACGCGGATTGTGGGATAAGTATGGACTGGTCATGAACGAAGAATATCCGGTTGCCGATTATTGCTACTGCGACAAATGCGTAGCTGATTTTAAGGCAGCTACAGGCATCGACATCAAGTCTATTGAAGACCCATCAACCTGTCCGGAATGGGCACAGTTCAGATGTGACCTAATTACCCGTTTAGTCAATCGCATTACAGACGACATTCATGCCAAAGGAAAGAAAGTCAGTGCAGCTGTATTCCCCGGACCTGATTCGTATGCGAGAAAGATGGTGAGACAAGAATGGAACAAATGGAATATCGATGCATTCTTCCCAATGAATTATAACGATTTCTATTTGGAAGGACCGGAATGGGTAGGCCAAATTACAAAAGAAGAAGTTGACGCTGTCAACGGAAAAGCGCCTGTCTACAGTGGTCTGTTTATCTGTCATGACTGGCTACGCAAAGCCGAAATTGAAGATCCCGAAGGTCATGGCCTCCTACCTTCTGAGATAGAGACAGCTATCCGCACCTCTATGGAAAGTGGAGCTTCAGGTGTATGCCTGTTCACGCCTCATAGCATGACGGACAAACATTGGGTTCAATTCGAAAAAGCAATCCACCATAATTATTCCAAGTAATTAGTTGGAATATCAGAATAGTGAAGCTCCGGAAAATTCCGGAGCTTTTTTTATTTCCTTCAGCAGGGTGAGGCAAGTATAGAAAACAAAATATAATGCCTAAATTGCATGGGATGCAGTAAAATTTAATAATACACTTGAATGAATAATCTAGCAATAGGGGATTTCGCTATTTTTGTCTCTTAAGTCTTGCAAACCTTGGGTATTACAAGCCACGAAAGCATCTTGATAATATATTCACCTAATAGCTATTTATGAAACGATTCACTTTATTATTCCTGTTATTTATCTGCAGTCAGAACCTCAACGGTCAGCAGATAACTACACCATCTACAGCATTGACTGCTTATTTAAACAATAACGATGCAACGCAAGCATGGGAAGTGCATGATACTTATCCTTTAGGTCAGTCAACCGTCTATTCTTTATTCTTCATTTCTCAAAAATGGCAGGGTATATTATGGAAGCATGAACTGCTAATTTTTGTTCCGAATGAAATCAAACACGACGGTGCCCTGCTATTCATCACGGGCAGTGCCGTAGAAAACGGGTTACCGAAATACTCAAAAAAAGACGACGGAACTTCGCAGATTATGGAACAATTAGCACAACAAAACAAAGCTGTCGTAGCAGTGTTAAGGCAAGTACCCAACCAGCCACTTTATGATGGGTTAATAGAAGATGCCTTAATCTCTTATACCCTGAATGAATTCAAGAAAAGCAAAGATTATTCCTGGCCCTTGTTATTCCCTATGGTGAAGAGTGCCATTAAAGCGATGGATGTAGTACAGGAATTCTCATCGGTTAAGTTGAAAAAAGAAACCACGCGTTTTCTAGTTTCCGGAGCCTCAAAACGAGGATGGACTACCTGGCTAACCGGTGCGAGCCAAGACCCTCGTGTTGTCGCTATTGCACCTATGGTTATAGATATGTTGAATATGCCGGTTACGCTGGACTATCAGAAGCAGCTTTATAATGAATACAGTGAAGAGATTAATGATTACGTCAATCTGGAAATTCCGCAAGCCATTCATAGCGAGTTCGGCAGTGCAGTGGTTCAGATGATTGACCCATACTCTTACCGCGACAAACTAACGGTTCCCAAGCTAATACTTATGGGCACCAACGATCCTTATTGGACGCTTGATGCTATCAAACATTATATCAACGAGATACCAGGTAATAATATGCTTCATTATGTTCCCAATGCCGGCCATGATTTAGGAGATAAAACTCAGGCTTTCGGTGCATTGAATGCGTACTTCTCTTTAATGCTGAATAAGGAAGAATATCCAGTTGCCACATGGAATCTGACCGAAAAAGGAAATACGATTCAACTGAATGTAATGGCTCATCCGAGTAATTTGATTGGAGCGAGACTCTGGGAGACCGCTTCAGACACCAGAGATTTCCGTAAATCTAAATGGAGTAGTTCCGAGTTGCCATTAAATTCCAAAAACAAATCGGCTATAGCAGTTAAAATCAAAAAGCCACAAAAGGGATACAAAGGTTTTTATGTCGATTTGATTTATAAAGACCCGAAAGGAGAAAAGTATTCTATCAGTACACGAACTTACGTGTCGGATAAAAAACAAGTCTTTGTGAAATAAGTTCAGACACCCCATTTTATGAAAATCGTAAAATAGGGTTAATGACAACTCATGCGTCTATGGGCGTGTATGAGAGTTGAACTGAAATGGTAAGAAATGGTAAGAGCAACTCTGTTGCTTCGTAATATACAGTAATATAATTAAATACGCAATTTTGAAATAAAATATATTCACTTTTTCTTTGTAAAATAAGGAACTAGTAATAATGAATATATTTTGCGCAGATGAAACAAAACAAATTAAAATTCAGTCAAGCCTTTTGGGTTGCTAATGTCGTTGAACTCTTTGAACGAGCGGCATATTATGGTGTATTTATTGTCATCACACTTTACCTAAGTCGTATTCTTGGGTTCAATGACATTCAAGCAGCTTCCATCGCAGGTATTTTTTCGGCCTGTCTTTATTTTCTTCCCACATTCGCCGGCGCTTTAGCCGACAAAATCGGTTTTCGCAATTCAATGCTTTTGGCCTTCTTTTTACTTACCTTGGGTTATGGGGGATTAGGCCTTTTCCCCACTTGGTTAGAAGCAAGCGGTCTGGTTCAATATGGAATGACCACCACCTTTACCGGACTTTTAGATAGCAATATCAGATACGGTATCCTTCCAATCATGGCACTTATCGTCATTGGGGGTTCATTTATCAAAAGCGTTATATCCGGAACGGTAGCAAAGGAAACTACAGAAGAAACAAGAGCAAAAGGTTTCTCCATTTTCTATTCAATGGTAAACATCGGTGCTTTTTCCGGCAAAACAATCGTCGATCCTTTGCGTAATGCAATGGGTAATCAGGGATTGATCACCCTGAATTTCTTTTCTGCTAGCATGACCTTGATCGCACTTATCATGGTGTGGTTTCTATATAAAAGCAACAAACATGCAGGTGAAGGCAAAACCTTTGCTCAGATATGGAAAGCCTTGGTCAAAGTTTGTGCAAATGCACGTTTGATTATCCTCATCCTTATCATCACCGGTTTCTGGATGGTACAACATCAGTTATACGCAACGATGCCTAAGTATGTGCTTCGTCTGGCCGGCGAAGGAGCTTCTCCTTCTTGGTATGCCAATGTGAATCCTTTGGTTGTTGTGCTGACGGTCAATCTGGTCACACAACTCATGCGTAAAAAGTCGGCATTAACGTCGATGACAGTTGGTATGTTCATCATGCCTGTTTCCGCTCTTTGCATGGCCTATGGTAATGTATTAGACTTTAATACCCCTATTTTAGGTATGCATCCGGTAGCCTTTATGATGGTAGTAGGTATTGTATTCCAAGGATTGGCCGAAACATTTATTTCGCCTCGTTTCCTTGAGTTTTTCTCCTTGCAAGCGCCTAAAGGAGAAGAAGGGCTTTACCTCGGTTTCAGCCACCTCCATTCATTCTTCTCTTCTATCTTAGGATTCGGACTTTCGGGCTTCCTATTATCAAAATACTGTCCCGATCCGGCATTATTTGCCTCACACGATGAATGGGCAGCAGCAAGCACAAATGCACACTATATCTGGTTCTACTTCGGAGCCATCGCCTTAGTCTCTGCATTCTCATTAATCGTTTACGGAAAGGTAGTCAACCATTTAGATGCAAAGAAAGCGAAAGCTTAATGCTTAAGCATTCATTAATACAAGAATTCCCCCTTTACCAGCTTCCAAAAGCAGATAAAGGGGGAGTTTTTATTTATTGCATGTATAGATATTAATTCTCCCCAGGGATAAAAGCAAATTCATCTGCAATCATTTTTACTAGTCTAACTACTTTAAAATCAGCTCTAAAATTTTGCTTCTCTTAATCACTAAAAAACACAAAACATGACAAAATGACAGGTGAAATTTTAAGAATTAATTAATAAAAAAAAGCCATTTAACAAATTCATCTCGATGATTTTTATAAATGGGGGTATAGGCCTCAAAAAAGATTGGGATGTTTTTTAAAAACCTTCGGGAACGTTTTTGAAAACGTTCGGTATGCTTTTTTAAAACCATCGAGATCGTTTTTGAAGCTTACACTTTTGTTGTTCAAAAAAAAACACTTTTTGCAAATTAAAAAAATCCGGCAAGGCAGGATATGGCCTTTTTAGCACATTTAAAGGCATTTTTGTTTTTGCGATCTGCTCATTCATTTACAATCTAAAAGTCGCTATAAACCAACCATTTTAAACCTGCCAATTTGGCATATTTTTTCCAATCTTAAACAAATAGTTGATTACAACAAAATATTGCTCATTAATAGAGGAAATGTGCAGTTTGTGAAAGATTTGTAGTTGAAATATTGATTGTTTGATTACATTTGCAAAAAAGGAAATTACAGAATCCATATTTTGAATGGAAAAAATCTAATATCACAGAAAATATGAGTTTACGAATTATTGTTTTAGCGAAACAAGTTCCGGACACACGAAATGTTGGGAAAGACGCTATGAAGGCTGACGGAACGGTCAACCGTGCTGTATTACCCGCTATCTTCAATCCGGAAGATCTAAATGCTTTAGAGCAAGCTCTCCGTTTAAAAGACGCCCATCCGGGTTCTACAGTTACTTTACTTACCATGGGGCCGGGTCGTGCTGCCGAAATCATCCGCGAAGGTTTATATCGTGGTGCCGATGGCGGTTTTTTATTGACCGACAGGGCTTTTGCCGGTGCTGACACCTTAGCCACTTCTTATGCATTGGCTATGGCAATCCGCAAAATCAACGCGTATGATATCATCCTCTGTGGCCGTCAGGCTATCGATGGGGATACCGCACAGGTTGGTCCTCAGGTAGCTGAAAAACTGGGAATGAATCAGGTAACTTATGTAGAAGATATCCTATCAGTAAATGAAGGGAAAGTAACAGTCAAAAGACGTTTGGAAAGAGGTGTGGAAATAGTTGAAGCTCCACTCCCATTGCTATTGACTGTAAACGGAACTGCCCCTGATTGCCGTCCAAGGAATGCCAAACTGGTGCAAAAATATAAACACGCAAAGACTGTTACGGAAAAGCAAGAAGCTTCTTCTGACTATCTGGAACTATTCAGCACTCGCCCTTATCTGAATCTACAGGAATGGAGCGTTGCGGATGTGGATGCCGATGTTAAACAATGTGGCCTTTCAGGTTCTCCCACAAAGGTAAAACGTATTGAGAATGTGATCTTCCAAGCGAAGGAAAGCAAGACCCTCGAACCTACCGACATGGCGATCGATGAGCTTATGAAAGAACTTATTGCCAATCATACGATCGGATAAGTACCTGAAACAACTAATCATTAAGTACGAAAAATTATGAACAACATATTTGTATATTGCGAAATTGAAGACGGTATCGTTGCTGATGTCAGTCTTGAATTGCTAACCAAAGGCCGCTCGTTGGCTAACACCCTGGGGTGTAAGCTGGAAGCTGTTGCCATCGGTCACAAATTGGAAAGTGTAGGCAAACAAGTGTTTCCTTTTGGAGTAGATGTACTTCATGTTTTCGACGATGCACGCCTCTTCCCCTACACCACCCTACCGCATTCGTCTATTCTTATCAATTTATTTAAGGAAGAGAAACCACAAATCGCCTTCATGGGGGCTACCAGCATTGGTCGCGACCTCGGGCCTCGTGTTTCTTCGGCATTAGGTAGTGGTCTTACGGCCGACTGTACTTCGCTGGAAATCGGAAACCACGAAGAAAAGAAGGAAAATAAAGTATACGAAAACCTGCTTTATCAGATTCGTCCAGCTTTCGGAGGCAATATCGTTGCTACCATCATTAACCCGGAATGTCGCCCGCAAATGGCTACTGTTCGCGAAGGGGTGATGAAGAAAGAAATTGTAGACGCAGCTTATAAAGGCGAAACCAAGGTTTACGATGTTACGAAATTTGTAAGCGACAACGATTTCGTTGTAAAAGTAATTGAACGACATATCGAAAAAAGCAAGACCAACATCAAGGGTTCGCCCATCATCATTGCCGGTGGTTACGGTGTAGGTTCGAAAGAAAATTTCAACTTGCTGCATGAGCTGGCAGCTGTAATTGGTGGCGAAGTAGGAGCTTCACGTGCGGCTGTCGATGCAGGTTTTTGCGAGCATGACCGTCAGATTGGACAAACAGGGGTAACCGTACGCCCAAAACTCTATATCGCCTGTGGTATTTCCGGGCAGATTCAACACATTGCGGGTATGCAAGATAGTGCGATCATCATTTCTATAAATAATGACCCGGCCGCACCTATCAACGCTATCGCCGATTATGTAATCAACGGCACGATAGAGGAAGTAATCCCCAAGATGATTAAATATTATAAACAGAATACCAAGTAAGAAGATATGGCAAATTTTTATTTAGATAACCCCAGTTTGAAGCACCACTTGCATCATCCGTTGATGAAACGTATCGTGGAGCTAAAGGAACGCAATTATGCCGATAAAGATGTGTATGATTATGCTCCGTTAGATTTTGAAGATGCGATGGACAGTTACGAAAAGGTATTGGAAATCGTTGGTGAGATTTGTGGAGACATCATCTGGCCTAATGCAGAGGGAGTAGATCATGAGGGACCTACAGTAGAAAACGGACGTGTGACCTATGCGAAGGGCACGCAACAAAACCTGGAAGCCGTGCGCAAAGCCGGATTGATGGGGATTGCCATGCCACGTCGCTACAACGGAATGAATTTCCCAATCGTGCCCTATATTATGGCGGCTGACTTGGTGTCACGTGCCGATGCCGGCTTCGAGAACCTATGGGGATTGCAAGACTGTGCGGAAACATTGTACGAATTCGGAAACGAAGAACAACGCAAAAAATATATACCACGTGTTTGTTCCGGCGAAACCATGTCGATGGACCTGACCGAACCGGATGCCGGATCTGACCTACAATCGGTTATGCTAAAAGCTACTTACAGCGAAAAAGACGGATGCTGGTATCTGAACGGCGTGAAACGCTTCATCACGAATGGCGACTCGGATATCCACTTGGTATTGGCTCGCTCTGAAGAAGGAACCAAAGATGCTCGTGGACTTTCGATGTTTATCTATGACAAGCGTAACGGTGGCGTGGATGTACGCCGTATCGAAAACAAAATGGGTATTAAGGGTTCTCCTACCTGCGAACTTGTTTACAAGAATGCAAAAGCCGAACTTTGTGGCGAACGCAAACTGGGTCTTATCAAATACGTCATGGGACTTATGAATGGTGCCCGTCTGGGTATCATGGCTCAAGCTGTAGGTATAAGCGAGGCAGCGTGTAGAGAAGGATTAGCTTATGCCCGTGAGCGTAAGCAGTTCGGCAAAGCCATCATCGAATTCCCTGCTGTATATGAAATGTTGGCCTTGATGCGTGCGAAAGCAGATGCTTCACGCTCTATGCTGTATGAAACAGCACGTTTCGTAGATATGTACAAAGCGCTGGATGACATTTCGAAAGAGCGTAAACTAATGCCCGAAGAACGTACGGAAATGAAGTATTACGGAAAATTGGCCGATGCTTTCACACCGATGGGTAAAGGTATGACCACCGAATATGCCAATCAAAATGCCTATGATGCTATCCAAATTCATGGTGGTTCGGGCTTCATGAAAGATTATGCTTGCGAACGTCTGTATCGTGATGTTCGTATCACGAATATTTATGAAGGCACTACGCAGTTACAAGTTATTGCTGCTATTCGTCACGTCACAACGGGTACCTACCTAAGCAGAATCCGCGAATACGAAGCAATCAACTACAAACCGGAATTGGAATATCTAAAAAAGAAATTAATAGAGATGACCAATACGTACGAAAAGTTGGTTGCTAAAATAACGGAAGTAAAAGACAGCGAATACTTAGATTTCCATGCTCGTCGATTGGTTGAGTGTGCTACCCACTGTATTTTCAGCTATTTACTATTGCAAGATACAAACGTAGACGACAGTTTCCGTCGTTCGGCTGAAGTGTATATCAACTATGGAGCTGCAGAAATTAAGAAAATCGAATCGTATATCGAAGATTTTAATATTGAAGATCTTGGCTTTTACAAAGCTTAATCTTTATTGATATTCAGATACTGTATAGGGAGGTGCCTCAAAAGGGCACCCTCTTTTTTTTAGGAAGTTTTAGGGCAAAAAAAATGGTTGTCTCACGACAACCAATCTTCATTGTTAACCTTAAATCTAATACCATGAAAAACACAGTGCAAATATATACATTTCATGTTATACAACACTATTATTCGGCATAAAATATTCAGTTTTTAACATTATTTAATCGAATAAATTTCTAAAGCGATTAAAAATCTTATCTTTTACACTTTTATTCGGGTGAAAATTAGGTGAATTTTCCATTCCCGTCAAAACTTCTTTCTCTGAAGCGGAAAGATTTTCTGGAATATAAACACTTACATTCACCAACAAATCACCTGTTCCATAGCTATTGATTGAAGGAAGACCTTTATTACGTAGACGAAGAACCTTGCCTGGTTGCGTACCCGGTTCAATCCTAACCTTAGCCTTGCCATCTATTGTAGGAACATCAACTGTTGTACCTAATGCAGCTTGTGGAACAGACAATAGCAGATTGTAAATCAAGTCATTTTCATCACGGATTAATTCCGGGTGTTGTTCTTCTTCGACAAGAATCAAAAGATCACCATTTACTCCACCGTGACGAGCTGCGTTACCTTTTCCACTCATCGATAGCTGCATACCATCGGCAACACCAGCTGGTATGTTCAGCGTAATGATTTCTTCGTCTTTCACAACGCCTTCGCCATGACAAGCTTTACATTTGTTTACCACAATCTTTCCTTCACCACGACAAGTCGGACAGGTAGACTGTGTTTGCATTTGTCCAAGAATGGTATTGGTTACACGGGTAACATAACCTGAGCCACGACAGGTATCGCAGGTTTTCAGACCATCACTTCCCTCTGCACCGCTTCCGTGACAAGTCTTACATTGTACGTCTTTCTTGACTTTTATTTTCTTCTCAACACCGTTGGCAATTTCTTTGAGATTAAGTTTTACTTTGACGCGCAGATCAGATCCTCTATTTACACGCTGACCTCTGGACGATCCGCCAAAGCCACCGAAACCGCCAAAGCCACCAAAATGTCCACCGAAAATATCCCCGAATTGTGAGAATATATCTTCCATTGACATGCCACCACCAAAGCCACCGCCTTGTTGTGAAGCTCCACCAACGCCAGCATGGCCAAACTGGTCGTAACGTTGACGTTTCTGAGGATCACTTAACACATCATATGCTTCAGCAGCCTCTTTAAACTTCTCTTCAGCTTCCTTATCTCCGGGATTCTTGTCCGGGTGGAACTGAATAGCTTTTTTTCTATATGCTTTTTTTATTTCGTCTGCAGATGCTTTTTTATCAACACCCAGCACTTCATAATAATCTCTTTTAGCCATCTTTTGTATTTGTTATTACTCGCCTACAACCACTTTGGCGTGACGAATCACTTTATCATATAACGTATAACCTGTTTGCACACAATCAATCACTTTCCCTTTCAGACTTTCATCCGGTGCAGGGATAGTAGCCACTGCATCAAAATATTCAGTATCAAATGGCAAACCGGCAGCCTCAATCGGCTTCACACCTTGCTGTGACAAATAAGACATGAACTTAGAATAAATGAGTTCAACTCCCTCGGCTACAGCTTTAATATCTTCTGCAGTACGTATATTTTGCAAGGCTCTTTCAAAGTCATCAATAATAGGGAGTATGGCTGTTAATGCAGACTCTCCTCCGTTCTTTATCAACTCAGCCTTTTCGCGCAAGGTACGTTTACGGTAGTTGTCAAACTCAGCCATCAATCGCAGATGTGAGTTGTTCAACTCATCGTATTTCACCTTCAAGCTCTCTATATCATCAGTCATATTGTCAGAAAGAGTAGGTTCTTCTACCTGTTCTGTCTGTTCGTTCTGTAAGTTTGTCACATCTTCGAGACCTTCAGGATTTACTGTTTCTTGGGATTTTTTAGTTTCACTTTGCTCCATGTCGATAATAAATCTATATGTATTATTCCTTAATTTTCATATGTTTAACACAATAATCCGTTTTGCTGACCTTCTATTTCAAGATCAAATCATACGCTAACAAGAACTGTGTCTGTCCAATATATAGCAAATATGCTGCCAAGTCTTTATGGGGTTGGAAAATTATCTTTACCTTTGCCTTTAGTATTATAATCATGAGAAATAGATTAACCGGTATGAAAAGGTGTTTGATTACAACAGTATTATCTTTTATTTTTTCTATTAGTTTTGCACAAAGTGGCGGAAATACAATTTGTCGTCCGGGATTTTCTTTTGAAATCAGTAAAAACATTAACTGGGGAGCAGGCTTTCCTGTTGTAACAGAAGTTACCCCCTATTCTTCTGCCGAACTAGGCGGATTAAAACAACATGATATAATTGAATCCATTGACGGAGTTGATCTCTTGGGGCTATCGTTGGAAGAAATAGAACAACTGTTGAACCCTGTCGACAAACAAGAAATTATATTGAATATCTCAAATTTGTCGAAAACAGACCATACCATCCTGATTACCAAGGATTGTAAAAGAAGAAATGCCATAACGGAAGAACAGTTGGCCACAGCTTTTTCCATGTTCAGCCTGGAAAATACATCTGATCGACGCTTTATCTGTCCATTCAGAACAACGACAACTAGTAACGCTGTTAGTTTCCAACAATTCCGCACGTTTGGTTTTGCGGAAATTGACGAGAACAACCGACAATTGGAAAATCAAATAAACGAAGTCATCAAAAAGGAGCTAACAAGCAAAGGTCTTGTTTATGATAGTTTTACTCCGGATATCCTGATTAGCACTTATTATTATTTTGATAAGAATCCCAATTTCCGGGGGGTAAACAAACTCGTAATTGATAAAGGACAAAACTATCGCTATGATTTCAACAGAAAAGAAATGATTAAAGTTCCTTTTATCACCGGCTCGTCGGCGGAATCTGAATCTGAATTCTTATTGCAGTTCGGCTTTAAATTAGTAGACAATATCTATCAGCCTGGTCTGGTATTATGGGAATGCGAAGCCAATGAACTTGTAGAAAGCAATTACAGGATAGATGACTATGCGCGTATCCATATACCTTTGATGTTGATGCAATATCCTTATGTAAAATATACAAGGAACGTTCAATACAGAGTTAATCAGAAAAGATATAATTACACAGGGCTGAGCTACGACATCAATCGTTTGGAACTGATTGCAAAGGTTGACCCTAACTCACCGGCTGCTATTGCAGGTATTCGAGCAAATGATGTAATCGAAAGAATTGAAGGGTATCCGGTAAATGTAACAGCAGAGGAAGCAACGGCAGCATATAAGGATTTCATTACAAACACAATGAAATTCCGTGATTCGAGCACTCGGTTTACAGACGCAAACGGCTTTACACGCTGTATGTTCTGGGATACGTTTAAATACCCCAAAGTGGTCGAAGCAGTGAAGAAATCGGACGACATTGCAGCATTCTCTTATTTGTATTACTTTGCTCCCTATATAAATAATACAGGAACGAACGCATGTGTGTTCAATATTCGCAGAGGAAAAACAATTTCAGAGGTTGCCATTCGTCCAACTATACGTACAGAGTTATCTGTTACTATTGAATAACTATTTTATATAGAGTTATACAACGTGATATATCCGCAAAATTTTGAATATAAGACGGGCTTTGATAAAGTCCGTCTTCTTATTTCCGAAAAATGCTTAAGTCCGCTAGGAGAAGAACGGACAGCTGAAATGTCTTTTTCAGCAAACTTCATGGAAATCTCTCAAAAGCTGGAGCAAACAGACGAATTTGTCCGTATTCTTCATGGCGATAAAGAGTTTCCGGCTAATTATTTTTATGATGTCAGGTATTCGTTAAAGCGTATTCGTCCGGAAGGAACATTTTTGGATGAAAAGGAATTGTTTGATATTAGGCGTTCGCTACAGACAATAAATGATATTATTCGTTTTTTCCGTCCGCAAGACGAGGATGAAATACTTTATCCTGCACTGACCGCTTTGGCCGGAGATATCATGGTCTTCCCTCAATTGATTACACAAATCGATGGAATATTAGACAAGTTCGGTCGCGTAAAAGATAATGCGTCGTCGGAACTAGCTCGTATCCGAAAAGAGATATTTACTACAACAAACAGTATATCCAAAAGTCTGCAAGCGATACTTCGCTCGGCACAATCTGAGGGATTGATAGACAAAGACGTGGCCCCCACCATGCGTGACGGCCGACTGATGATTCCTGTAGCACCTGCCTTTAAACGCAAGATAAGAGGTATCGTACACGATGAATCGGCAACAGGGAAAACTGTCTTTATCGAGCCGGAGGTCGTTGTCGAAGCTAATAACCGCGTGCGAGAATTAGAAAGTGAAGAACGACGTGAGATAATCCGTATTCTTACTGTCTTTACGAATACAATTCGCCCGCTTATACCCGACATTCTTGAATCATATGAATTCCTTGCAGAAATTGATTTTATACGTGCCAAAGCGCTTTTTGCAGAGCAGATAAAAGCAATTAAACCCATTTTCGAAGATAAACAGCAAATTGATTGGGCACATGCAAAGCATCCTCTGCTCTATTTGTCATTAAATAAACAAGGAAAAGAAATAGTTCCTCTTGATATTGAGCTGAATGAAGATAAGCGACTTCTGGTTATCTCGGGACCTAATGCAGGGGGTAAATCGGTCTGCCTTAAAACGGTCGGTCTGATTCAATATATGCTACAGTGTGGTTTATTGGTGCCGCTACACGAAAGTTCAAGAACGGGACTGTTCGAAGATATTTTTATTGATATTGGCGATGAACAAAGTATTGAGAATGATTTGAGTACATACAGTTCTCATCTTACCAATATGAAGTTTTTTGTCAAGAATTGTAACCGGAAATCAATCATCCTTATTGATGAATTTGGTAGTGGAACGGAGCCTCAGATTGGTGGTGCCATAGCAGAAGCCTTATTGGTTCGCTTCAATCAAAACGGTAGTTATGGTGTAATTACCACTCACTATCAAAATCTTAAACATTTGGCTGAAGATACGGAAGGACTTGTAAATGGAGCCATGCTCTATGACCGTCATTTGATGCAACCGCTTTTTAAATTGTCTATCGGAAATCCGGGTAGCTCTTTTGCAGTCGAGATTGCACGTAAAATTGGTTTGCCGGAGGATGTTATTGCCGATGCCTCTCAAAAAGTAGGGTCGGACTATATCGACATGGACAAATACCTGCAGGACATTGTACGCGACAAACGATATTGGGAGAGCAAACGTCAAAGTATCCGCCTGCGTGAAAAGAGGTTGGAGGAAACGATTGCTCGCTATGAGACCGACTTGGAAGCTGTAAATAAACAACAAAAAGAAATCATCCGTGAAGCCAAACTTGAGGCTCAACGAATCATCTCAGAAGCCAATGCAAAGATTGAAAATACGATTCGTGAAATCAAGGAAGCACAGGCTGAAAAAGAACAGACGAAGTTGATTCGTAAGTCCATGGATGAGTTTAAAGCTTCTATCGCAGATGCTCAAATTACGGACGATAAGATTGCCCGTAAGATGGAAAAACTCAAACAACGGAAGGAGAAGAAAGCATCGAAACAACCGGCAAAACAACCCATCTTCAACCGAGAGGTGATTGAAGTGGGTGATACGGTACGTCTAACAGGACAAACTTCGGCCGGAACAGTCTTGGAGATACAAGGAAAACAGGCTACCGTGGCATTTGGTATGATAAAGAGTACCGTCAAACTAGATCGATTGGAAAAGGTAAGCAAAAATCAGCTCAAACAAGAAATTAAGAAAAGTTCGTTTGTAAGTGTGCAGACAAGAGATGAAATGCACGAGAAAAAACTTAACTTTAAACAGGAAATCGATGTGAGAGGAATGCGTGGTGATGAAGCCCTGCAAGCAGTGACTTATTTCATAGATGATGCCATTCTCGTGGGCTCTACGCGTGTTCGGATTCTTCATGGAACAGGAACAGGTGCACTACGCCAACTCATCCGCGATTACTTAAGGACAATCCCTGGTGTAGCCCGATATCATGATGAACATGTTCAATTCGGTGGTGCTGGGATTACTGTGGTTGAGTTTGAATAATTAATTAAAATATACCGGTATGAAAAGGAAGGACTCTTTAGGCAGACACAGGAGATCGGCTAACCGTCATTTAGCGGAGCACTATTTTTACACCGGTGACAATCATATTGAATCAAGCATCCGACTCATCACTTACAATTCTGATGGAGTATTTGATCAGGAAATTAAAGACTTAAACCAGCCAGTTAAAAAGTTACTGGAAAAGGATAAAGTAAACTGGCTGCAGGTAAGTGGTATTTCGGATGCTGGATTAGTTTCTTCAATCGCATCGGAATTTGGTTTACATGCTCTTGACGTCAAAGATATCCTGACACCACAGCATATCGTCAAGCTAGAGGAATATGATAACAAAATATTTATCATACTCAATACTTGTTTTTATGATAGTGAAAATCGCATTCAAACTGAACACTTGGCTATTCTGTTAACCCAAAATACGATTATCACCTTTACAGAGAATACACATGACTTGTTTACACCGACGCTAAAGGCAATTCAAGAGGATACCTTCAAGATGCGATCAAAAGATACGAGTTTCTTGCTTGCTTTCTTGTTAAATGCAGTTGTTGCCAACTTCGTAGAAACTTCTTTACGTGTGGAAGAGTTACTTGAAGATATTGAAGATATCCTATTAGATATATCGAAAAACCAAAGTCAGGTGGGGACATTAATACAACAACGCAGGCGGGAGTTTATGGTGATTCGTAAGAACAGCCAACCGTTGCGTGATCAGTTCAGTAAATTAATGAATACAGGCAATCTGTTAGTTAGTAAACAGTCGATTCCTGCATTTAACGATATCATCGATCAATTGCAATACGTTAACCAAACGATGGAGGGATGTCGCGAAATTATCACGTCATTGGTAGATCTTTATATCTCAAATAATGATCTACGTATGAATGCAATCATGAAGCGACTCACCATCGTTTCAACCGTATTCATTCCGCTTACCTTCCTTGCCGGTATTTGGGGTATGAACTTCAAGTATATGCCTGAACTCGATTGGCGCTACGGCTATCTTGCTGCTTGGGGCATTATGCTGATAGCCGGCTTAATTACTTGGCTGTTCTTGCGTAAAAAAGACTGGTATTAACGCGTCTTGGCAGACAAAGCTTCGTACATTTTACTGTACGTTGGCGTTGGCACATTAAACTTTTGAGCCTCTCTAACGACATAACCTGTCAGCGTTTCCAATTCTGTGCTCTTGCCTTGTCGGAAATCATGATGCATCGAAGTGATGGAGCCGGGAGGCATCATTTTCTGAGTCTCCAAAGTCGACTCGATAATATCATCTTCAAAACAGATTCCTTTAGCTAGTGCAAGATTATTAAGCTCAACACAAAGTGATTTGAATGAATCATATTCTTCACGAATGACTTCGTTGATCGGTCTGTCAAAATAGGATGTTATGGTCGCAGCCGTAGAAATCATAAAAAACTTCTTCCATATACGCAAGGTGATTTCCTTTGGATTGAAGGCATTAATCCCCGCATTCAACAGAATATCGAGTAGCTGTTTCTGCTTTATTTCATCTCCGGATTCACTACCAAAAAAGAGTCTTTCCTTCGCTGAAAACTTACTGATTACTCCAGGGGCAATAAGTCGTGAACCAATATACACACATCCTTTCCAAACTTCTAATGAGGGAAACGCAGCATGAATTTCTTCTGTAATATTCGCTCCATTAAGAAAAGGAACGACAATAGTGTGCTTACCTATTACGGGGGATAGAGCAAGTAAATTAGCGTGCAAATCATAACTCTTGGTACAGCAAAGCAGATAATCTACCTCTCCTATTTCTTCGGGTTTATCAGTAGCTAATTTTGGAAAAACTGTAAACGTACCATTTGTAGCCCTAATTTCTAATCCTTTCTCTTGTATTACCTTCAGATTTTCACCTCGCGAAATAAAGAAGATCTCCACATCGGATGAATCTTGATAACGGTGGGCTAACATCCCTCCATAGTATCCTCCGACTGCACCTATCCCCGAAATTGCAATTCTTATAGCCATTACACTAGTTTTAATTCTTTAAGTAAATCAGGTATTCCTCGTTCGAAATCAACTCCAAACCGAATATCAGTTCCTGCCAGATAAGTTCTATTGATACTTCCTGTAGTATATCTTACCGCAATACCGGCCGAATCGGATAAACTGAACCCATTCAAATAGGCGGCTAATAATGCGCTTCCGAATACATCTCCTGTTCCATGGAAATAACCTGGAATTCGCGGAGCAAATACATAATCGATTGAGCCTGTTGATTTATCATAGGTTGCAGCACCCAAATTGTGTTCATCGAAAAATGCTCCGGTAAGAACGATTTTGTTTGGTCCTAACTGAGTTAACTTCTTCAATAAATTTTCTATATAGGCCTTTGTGTATGGTCCTTCGATGTAGGTTTCATCAAGCAGAAAACAGGCTTCAGTTATATTGGGAACAAGGATATCTGCATAACGACATAGACCAGCCATGCCTTTTGCAAATTCCGGCGAGAATATCTTATACATTTGCCCATTATCAGCCATCACAGGATCGACTAAAATAACGTTATCCTCTGTCTTAAATCGTTCAAAGAATTCGCCTACTAATTCCAATTGCTCAAATGAACCTAAAAAGCCGCTATACATAGCATCAAACTGCAAACCCAATGTACTCCAATGTTCTGTGAATGGACGAATATCTGCAGTTAAATCACGATAAGTATACCCACTGATTCCACCCGTATGGGTCGATAATACGGCTGTAGGTAATGCAGCAGTTTCAATACCGGCAGCTGAAAGTATAGGGAGTGCTACTGTCAATGAACATCTTCCGAATCCGGAAATATCATGAATAGCTACTACCCGTTTTTGTTCTGTCATTTTATCCATTTTTAATACCTTTTGATATACAAATGTATAGAATCATTTTCTATAAATAACACAAGAGGCAACCCATATTTTGGTTGCCTCCTATCCTTATATTAACTCAATCTTTAATCAAATTAATAATCCGGCAGCGACCTCTTCTGCTACGGCATCTCCTTTAAGCGCTTTAATAATAGCTAAAGCGAAATTAAATACCAAGCCCGGTCCTTTTCCTGTAATTACGTGACCGTCAATTACTGCTGGTTCATCTACAATTGTTGCTCCTATTAGTTTGGGTTCAAAGCTGGGGTAGCACGTAGCTTTTCTGTTTTTAACCAAGCCTAAACCTCCTAAAACTAATGGTGCGGCACAGATTGCAGCTACCACCTTTTCTTTCCTATACTGATTGAGCAATAGTTCTTTAAGCGGTTCAAATGCATTGAGGTTATTACTCCCGGGCATACCTCCAGGCAAAACCAATGCATCGGCCTCTGAAAAGTCTGCTTCATCAAACAAAACATCGGCAATCACATCAATACCATGAGCCCCGCTCACCTGTTTATCTCCTGTAATAGAAACCGTAACGGCTTCAATACCTCCGCGACGAAGTACGTCGACTGTTCCTATGGCTTCTGTTTCTTCAAAGCCTGTTGCGAGAAATACGAATGCTTTTTTCATACGATCTTATTTTAGTGAGTATCTATAAGTGATTGTGCCACTTTGATTGTTTGTTCCCGATATACTATTGAATTTAGCCTTTTTAGCTGCTTCAATTGCACTTTTACGCATAGAGGCATTGTCTATGTTCGTACCCTTGCCGATTTCTGCAAAGATTACATTGCCTTTAGGATCAACTGTAATATTGATTACAATACGTCCTTCTTCCTGTATCGTATAGGCTGGACGAGGCAAGCCTCCTGCTCCGATTGATCGTCCGTTCAAGTTGAAAGAACCATATCCTCCTACCCCTTCGTTCTCTCCATGATCGGAATTTCCAAATGGACTACCCTGATTTCCTTCGCCTGAAGCGGCATCACCTTGGCTTCCGCCATCGGCATATCCAATTCCGAAAGCACCGGCCACTCTATTACTGATGGCTTGTTCTTTCTTCTTTCTCTCCTCTTCTATTCGCTTTCTCTCAGCTTCTTCTCGCTGTATACGTTCTTTCTCAGCCCGTTCTTTCCGTTCCTTTTCTTCTCGTGCTTTTTTCTTTTCAGCATCAACAGAAACGGTCTCTTCCATATCCTGAGTTACCAAATCTTGAGTTTTAGCTTCAGGACTGCTAACAGGAGGTGGCAGAGTCTGTACTTGAGGTAGATCGCTTCCACTATACTTTGGTTCGAACGCACCAGCTGCTGCTTCCATATTACCAAAGTTAACAAGCACACCTCCATCAAAGTCAGGAATGGCCGATCGTAATACGGAAAACCAAAGGATAATAAGAATCACCAAGTGAAAAACTATCGATCCGGCGATACTATATATGTCATCTTTATTAAACTTCATAAGCGCTATCTCTTCTGCTGCGGACGAGTGGCAAGAGCAATCTTGAATTTATTCTCATTCGCGACATTCAGAATTTTTACGATTTCTTTGTAAGGGACTGATTCGTCTGCATAAAGCATAACAAACATTTCAGGCTCCAGCGCATAACTATTTTGTAGAAATGGTGTTATCTCATCAAAAGTCACTTGCTTTTCTCTCTCCTTGCCCGCTGCCACATAATAATTCAAGTTGGCATCGATGGTCAGTCTCGTAATCGGCTTAGCCGAGGTTTGTTTCTTAGATTGAGGAAGTGTAACTTTTATAGCGTTTGGAATCACCACAGTAGACGAAAGCATGAAGAATATCAACAATAGAAAGATGATATCCGTCATAGACGCCATACTAAAGGATGAATCCGCTTTTGTTCTTCGTTTTAAACCCATCTTTTTGTTCTATTAATTTGCCGGTTCATTCAGCAAGTCCATAAATTCCATTGTGCTGGCTTCCATCTTATTTACGACTTCATCTACCTGAGAAACCAGATAGTTGTAAGCAAACAAGGTAATAATACCTACCACTAGTCCACCTACAGTCGAAACCAAAGCTTCATAAATACCTCCAGATAAAATAGTGATATCCACATTACTTCCTGCATTTGCCATATCAAAGAATGAGCGAATCATCCCCGTTACTGTACCAAGGAACCCAATCATTGGCGCACCTGCTGCAATTGTTGCAATCATAGGAAAACTCTTCTCTAGTTTAGCCACCTCAAGGTTACCAACGTTTTCGATGGCTACTTGCACATCGTTCATCGGACGACCAAGTCGGGAAAGTCCCTTTTCAATCATACGGGCCGAAGGTGTATTCGTTGCTTGACATAATTTGATAGCTGAATCTATCTTTCCGTCATGTACATAATCTTTTATACGGTTCATAAATGTAGTATCCACCTTTCCTGCTCGTCTAATGATAATCAGTCGTTGGATTAGGAAATAACAGGCAATAATAGAAAGCAATAATAAAACCAGCATTATCCATCCTCCCTTCATGGCGAGGTCAATCACATTTATCTGCGCTTCTGTTGGCATTATTTCAGCCGTAAGGTCCGGCATTGTTTCTGTTGCTTGCTGTGTTGCAGCTTGTAGAGAAAGTAAAATACTCATTTGTCTTTTGTATTATTCGGTTACTATTTTTCTTATTAAACACTATTTAAGGCATGCCTTATAAAGGGATATAGTTTCTTTTAATCCGTAATAAAGTGCATCACAAATTAACGCATGTCCTATTGAAACTTCTTCTAAGAAAGGGATATTTTGTTTAAACCAAGCTAAATTTTCCAAGTTTAAATCATGTCCGGCATTTACCTCCAATCCCATTTTTTTTGCAAATTCGGCAGCTTCGACAAAAGGTGCTACTGCCTGAACTTTATCCTTACTATACATGGTTGCATAAGGTTCAGTATATAGCTCAATTCTGTCTGTTCCTGTTTTTGAAGCCGCCTCAATATTATTAAGATCTGTTCCTACAAAGATAGATGTACGTATTCCATTTTCAGTAAAGACATCAACCAGTTCGGACAATTGATTAAAATGAGACACAACATCCCAGCCCGCATTCGAAGTAATTGCGTCAGGAGCATCAGGAACCAACGTTACCTGCGTTGGTTTAACTTTCAGCACTAAATCAACAAATTCTGCAGATGGGTATCCCTCTATATTAAATTCTGTCTTTAAGACAGGTCTCAAATCATATACATCAGCATATCTTATATGACGTTCATCGGGACGTGGATGTACTGTTATTCCTTGTGCTCCAAACACCTCACAATCTTGTGCAATTTTTATTAGGTTCGGCATATTGCCACCTCTGGCGTTACGAATAGTAGCAACTTTATTTATGTTAACACTTAAATGCGTCATTGTAACTTGTTATATCCTTTCTTTCATTACTTTTGTAATAACATAAATGCAAAAATAGCAGTATTTAGGGAATAAGTAGAACAATGTTGGCGAAAGATTTCATAACAAAAGATATTCCTGTGTTAAAAAGTTTTGACACAATAGAATATGCCCTAAACTTAATGGATGACTTTAAATTGAAGCATCTGCCTATAGTAAACGATTCTATTTATCAAGGAATTATTTCTGAACGAGAACTTTTGGCAGCACCTAATCCGTCTTCCCCAATAAGTTCACCTGTACTGTTCTGTCCCAGCATTATGGAAAATGGACATCTTCACGAAGTATTGTCCCTTCTGACCCGCTATAAATTAACATTACTTCCTGTTGTCACGACTGATGGGAAATATTATGGAAGCATCACTAGGGAAAACCTTATAGACCTTCTATCAGAACTTTCTAATGCAGAAGCATCCGGGAGTATAATTGTATTGGAAGTTATTCCGCAAGATTATTCTTTGGTGGATATTTCTCGCATAATTGAATCCAACAACGCTCGCGTATTAAATCTATTTACGCGAATAGATAAAGAAACAAGCCGTCTGCTGGTTATTCTTAAGTTGGATATTGAAGATGCCTCTCCTGTAATTCGTAGTTTTGAACGTTTCAACTATACTGTTCTATATCATTTTATGGAAAAAGGAATGGTCGATGAGCTGTTGCAACAACGAATGAACGAACTCTTACATTATATGAATCTGTAAATCAAATAATACAAACATGAAAGTCGGTATTTTCGGAAGTGAATATCAAGCAGATAAACAAAACCTGATACGTCGCTTGTTTGATAAACTTCAAGCACTCGAAGCAGAAGTCTATGTTGACAACACCTTTTACATGTATCTTACAGATGCTTTGGATTTCGAACCTGAAATTACAGGTTTAATCACAAATAATGATGTAGAGTTTGAGCATGAATTAGACTTTGTCCTTAGCCTTGGTGGTGACGGCACATTTCTACATACCGCTGCACGTGTAAATAAACAGAATATTCCAATTTTAGGAATTAATACAGGACGTCTCGGATTTCTAGCAGATGTTTCGGTCAGAGAAATTGAAGAGACATTAGAAGAATTATACCGAAACTATTATAAGATTGAAGAGCGCAGGTTATTGCAGCTATCAGCCAACGGACATCCATTTAAAGGGTTTAACTATGCATTGAATGAAGTTGCTATTCTCAAACGAGACACTTCTTCGATGATTATCATTCATACTCATTTAAATGGTGAATACCTTACATCTTATCAAGCTGATGGATTAGTAATAGCTACACCTACCGGTTCTACTGCATACTCAATGAGCATCAATGGCCCTATTATGATTCCTCAATGCGATAATTTAATTCTTAGTCCTGTTGCTCCGCATTCATTGAATGTTCGTCCTTTAGTAATACCCGACAACTATACGATTTCTTTAGGCGTAGAAAGTAGAAATAAAACATTTTTAGTGGCATTAGACGGACGATCAGAAGTATTCCCTACAGGCATCCAATTAACAGTAAAAATTGCTGATTATACCACAAAAATCATCAAACGTCACAATCATACATTCTATCAAACCTTGCGTGACAAGTTAATGTGGGGAGCAGATGCACGAAAGAAAGGACTTTAATTCTTATATAATCTGTTTTTTCTTTCACTAAGATCTACTGTCATTTTTTTCTGTCACTTCAAGGGAAAACTATCAGTTAATTTAGAAGAATAAAAAGAGAGGTTATACTTGTTCCCTTTGCTCTAATATCAATATCTATTATTAAATCAAATTCAAGAATAGAGAGAGATATAATAGACAGCAAAAGCTAAGGGTGTAGCAGTTAAATAATACGAAAAGCCCCTTCTGCATTCTTTATCATTTCCTATAAAGCTATTATACAAAAAGGATTAAATATTCCTTTTCGGCTTATTTAAATAAAGACAAAACTTAAAGGTGTATCTTGTGTAGATGCACTTTTTTAGTGTTTATGTATTGGGGGACCGCCCCAAAACAAGAAAAGCCGATTCAGAACTTCTGAACCGGCTTCCTCTTCTTAAAACGGCGACTACCTACTCTCCCACTTGCGCAGTACCATCGGCGTGATTGGGCTTAACTTCTCTGTTCGG
>JAEYVY010000021.1 GCA_023429375.1 Bacteroidota bacterium
ATTTTTGGCGATGAAATCCTTCCATCCGGTATATTTCTTTTCTGAGACAGGATTGTTTGTCTGCAGATAATGACAAAGAGCCGCCGCCAATCCGTCGGTAGCATCCAGTTGAGGCAGCATGGAGGATTCGGGTATATGCAAGATTCGTTGCAGCATACCGGCCACCTGCTCTTTCGATGCATTCCCATTGCCGGTGATAGCCATTTTAATCTTAAGCGGTGCATACTCGAAGATAGGGACATCTCTGTTAAGAGCAGCCGACATGGCCACCCCTTGTGCCCGTCCCAGTTTGAGCATACTCTGCACATTCTTCCCAAAGAAAGGCGCTTCGATAGCCAACTCGTCAGGATGATATTGATCGATTAGGGCCGTTACCCGTTCGAATATCTTGCGGAGGCGGAGATAGTGATCGTCATATTTATTCAGTTGCAATACGCCAAGTGTTTCCAACCGTGGTTTGTTCCCATTGACAACCAGAATCCCATAACCCATCACAATCGTTCCCGGGTCAATCCCTAATATGATGCGTTCCTTGCTCATTTCTGCCAGTCTATTTCCTCCAGAAGCGTACTGAAGCCAGCCACCTTATTGCCGAATTGGGTCACTAATTTCTGATGCAGCGCCCGTCCTTCATTTTCCATCCAATAGTTCAAGGTGTCGATATTCTTGACGTGAAACTGAATCGAAAAGTTCACCCCTTCATCTTCCGTCTCATGCAGAATTTTGCGAAGCAGTGGGTTCGTCAAAAAACCACTCGCACTTGCCTGAGGCAAATAAACCAATTTCAGGAAGTCTACAGCCTCGTCCAAAACGCTCTTGTCAATATGAAAAGTCGTGTTGTAAATTATCATTTTTCTTATTTTTAGACAACAAAGATAGGATATATAAGGAAATCGGCTATATTTGCAGACGTAAAACATGGGGCATTAGCTCATCTGGCTAGAGCGTTAGACTGGCAGTCTAAAGGTGATCGGTTCGAGTCCGATATGCTCCACTTCCTATACAAAACAAACGAAAAACATTTTAAAGAGATGGAAAAATAAGCTTTCCATCTCTTTTTAGTATGATACAAAGCGTAAATCATTGGACCTCAATAAAATTTAATAATGCTATTATGAAAACGAATTTGTGGTTTATTATCTTACTCTTGGTTACTTTTGTTAGCCTTCCCTTGAAGGCACAAGATGAATATCCGGCCAATTATACTTCTGCGCCTCGTTTTAAGGCGTTAGTTTATTATACGCAACAAGCGGAAGAAGCACACGTTGTATTTGCCGAACAGGCCGTTACCTTTTTCAAGAGACTGAATTATGGAGATGGATATGTCTTAGAAGTAACAACCAATCTGTCTTTGTATCCCTATGAAAAACTTAAAGAATACGATGTTATTGTGATGCTGAATGGAGCACCAACTACTGACTTCGAACGCAAAGCCTTTGAACAATACATGGAGAATGGAGGAGGATGGGTAGGTTTTCATTCGGCGGCTTACAATGATAAACGTACAAATTGGCCCTGGTTCGTACAGTTCCTTGGCGGAGGAGTGTTTTATTGTAACAACTGGCCACCACAACCCGCCAAGGTTGTTGTTGATAACCCCGGCCATCCAGTCATGAAGAATTTACCTGAAACATTTATTGTTCCCGAAAGTGAATGGTATCAATGGAACCCCAGTCCCCGGAAGAATAAAGATGTTGAGGTTTTGTTAAGCCTTTCACCAGACAATTATCCAATGGGTATAAAAGATGTGGTGAATTTTGGTGATTTCCCGATTGTTTGGACGAACAAAAACTATCGGATGATTTATCTGAATATGGGTCATGGAGATGATGAGTTTACCGACTCCACGCAAAAACTATTATTTATTAATGCTTTTCGCTGGGTACTAAGCGTAGATAAAAAAGGTGATCCGTTTAAAAAATGAAAAAAGGAATGAATAAAATAGCACTGATCTCTTTTTTGAGTTGTGCTTCATTAATCCAAATCAACCCCTAAAAAAACAGAGAATTTTAAGCCCTGTTTTTTATGTATTCATCCCTATGTTGTAAGTGTATGATAATCAAATAAATAAAACATATCGATGGTTTTTAAAAAACATCTCGAACGTTTTTAAAAAAGATCGGGGTGTTTTTTTAAAACCATCGGGATGATTTTTTACAATTTTCGAGACGTTGAAAAACAAGCCTTGAGGTTTTTGAAACGACATCGAGATGAGTGCTGAAAAAAATGATTAAAAAAATAATGAAATGAGTCTAATTAGAAAGCGAGAAGAAAAGGATGAAAATGCGATAGTAGATGTTTGGTTTGAAGCATCAAACTTGGCTCATTCATTTTTGGCAAGTGACTATGTTGAAAAAGAGAAAAGAGATTTGAGGGAGGTATATCTGCCAAATGCTGAGACATGGGTTTACGAAGACGATAATACAGTTGTCGGCTTTATCAGTATGCTCGGAAACGAGATTGGAGGACTATTCGTCTTACCCAGCCATCACACAAAAGGAATAGGAACAAGCCTCGTGAATTTTGTAAAGGAAAGATACGGAGAATTAGAAGTAGAAGTATTCGAGGAAAACCAGATAGGTAGAGCCTTCTACCAAAAATACGGCTTTAAACAAATCAAAAGCTATCACCACACAGAAAGCAAATGTGAGATGCTGAGGTTGCGTTATAAGGGGTGAGGAGTTTCTGTGAAATTACAATTGAGAAATTCTTTTGACTAATCAAACTTGTGCTATCAAATTTCAATCTAATTAAACTTAACAAACAGGTAGATATTGTTGTCTTCGTCTTCATTTAAAGCAGCTACAATTTCTTTCAATTTTCCACTTAGTCTGTTTTCCGTATAGGCCTCTCTGAGCTCAACGATATCTAATTCAAAATGATATTCATCCTCTGAATAATGCGAAAAACGAGGATTGAAATAAAAGTCTTTTCCTTTATAATCAGAGAGGATAAACTTCTGACGAAATATTTCATTTGTACTTTTGTCTCGTACATAAAATTTTGCCTCAGGGGACTCTCCTTCCTTAGAGTAGGAATAAACGGAAATAAATTGAAATTCACCCATTTCCATGCAAATATCCATTACTTTTAGAGGATTAAGTGTGCTTAATAGAGGCTTTTTATGCATATAAGGGGTTAATACTCGATCATTGTTGTAAAGAAAAACCGTATCGTTTTCCGGATTGAAAAGGAAAAGACCATTTGGAGATTTTCTTACGCGGGCGTAATTAACTTGACCAAAAAAGGTACCTTCAAGATTTTTGTAGCTTAAGTCAATATTCTTGCGTGGCAAATTGATGTATTCAAGAACGGCTCCATCCGTTTTAGAAATAAGGTAGAAAGACGAATCTTCTACTTGTTCCGAAAATACTATATTTTCATTTGAATTAGCATTGATGGTACTTTGCCACAAACTAGTATTGTCATATACCAAAATGGAATTATCATCGAATAAAGCCATTTGACCTCCAATATTCCTTTGAGGCAAGGTTAACTTCCTTTTGTATGCACCAGTTGAAGAATAAACTTTTATATAATCACTAATATCAGGAGAAATAAATACCTCATCTGATGCTTCATCGTACATTACATAAGTAGCATCTAGGTACTCTTCCGGCCCTTGCCCTCTGCGATTAAAACGTGACTTGGGGTTTCCTTCTTTAGAGAACAACAGTACACTATTCGAAGAACGATCTACGACAATAATTGTATTTTCCGTTACGTAGTTGATCTTACCTTTGAAAATGAAGTCAGCACTATCCGTGTTTAACTGTATATAAGTGATATCTGCTATATCTGTCAAATTGATTACCTTTTCAGGATAGTCTTCCTTGATATCAATGTAAGGCAACTCTTCGTGTGCACGTTTTTCTAAAGAACAGCTAATAACAAAAACGAATACCAAGCACAAAAGTATATTTTTATTCATTTTCATATTCTTTTTTTATAAAGATAAAACTACTTAGCTTAATATCCTTGTTTTGAATCAAATACTTATTCATTTGTAAATAAAATGATTATAATCATTAACCCTTGGTCTGTCAAGTTTTTAGGGACTTGAACTCACACAGCAATATGAATCCATTCTTTTTAACCTCAATCTGACAACTTTAGTTTATTTAGCAGTATAACTATCCTATATTTAGATATTTTTGTGTTTACATCGTAGTTTTTGGAACTGAACTTGATAAATATGAATATCGGTCAACTGAAAAATGAAAAAACACACAGCAAAATAAGAATAGTATGCATGTTAGATTGGAGTTACTATACGGATTAAGCCTGGTATCATTTGTGGGATGTGGTGGTGCGTCCAAGTTCGGTGAAAACAAGAAAACAGCTGCATCGCCCAATGTTATCTTTATTGTTGCGGATGATTTGGGGTATGGCGATATCAGCTGCTATGGTGCACATCGGGTCAGCACGCCTAATGTAGACCGGCTGGCTTCGGATGGGTTGCATTTTACGGATGCTCATGCGGTGGCATCGACGAGTACTCCTTCACGTTATGCTTTGTTTACCGGGCATTACAGTTGGCGACGTAATGATATCGGGATTGCAACCGGCGATGCGAGTATGGTGATTCGTCCGGAACAAACCACTGTTGCCGATATATTCAAGTCGGCCGGTTATACCACCGGTGCGATTGGGAAATGGCATTTGGGGATGGGAACAGAAACGAGTAAGCAGGACTGGAATGGAACAGTGACACCCGGACCGAGTGATTTGGGCTTTGACTATTCTTATTTGATGGCAGCGACAGGCGACCGTGTTCCCTGTGTGTGGATGGAAAATCAGAAAGTTGCAAATTATGATCTGTCGGCTCCTATAGCTGTTAGTTATAAAGAACCTTTCTCCGCAGAACCTTTAGGTAAAGATCATCCGGAACTTTTAACCAAGTTGAAGCCTTCTCCTAACCATGGACACGGTATGGCCATAGTGAACGGCATCTCTCGTATTGGATATATGACGGGAGGCGGTACCGCTTTGTGAGAAGATGAGAATATTGCTGATTCGATTGCGGCTAAGGCGGTTCGGTTTATTGATCTCAATAAAGATGTGTCTTTCTTCTTGTATGTTGGGACAAACGATATCCATGTTCCGCGTTATCCGCATGAACGTTTTCGTGATAAGAGCGACATGGGGTATCGTGGGGATGCGATCCTGCAATTCGATTGGACGGTTGGTGAAATTATAAAAGCACTGGAAGTAGCCGGCATTTATGAAAATACGATGATTGTATTAACGAGCGATAATGGTCCTGTTGTAGATGACGGATATGCGGATCGCGCCGTGGAACTTTTGGGCGATCACCGTCCGTGGAGAGAATTTCGCGGAGGTAAATACAGTAATTTTGAAGCTGGAACACGGGTGCCTTTTATCGTATGCTGGCCTGAACAAGTTAAGCCGGGTGTATCAGATGCATTGTTTTCTCACATTGATTTGTTTGCCTCCATGGAAAAGCTGACAGGGCAAAAGATGGATGAAGAAGCGGGATCGGATAGCCAAGACTACCTGACGGTATTGACCGGTGAAAGCCAGAAGGGACGAGGATATGTAATTGAATTTGCTGGCTCCTTGTCTATCAGTGACGGCGAGTGGAAATATATTACACCGAATGATGGAGTTACCTACAATAAGTTGACAAATACGGAACTTGGAAACTCAAAAGAAGATCAGCTTTATAATCTTCGTGAAGATATCGGCGAGAAAATTAATTTGGCATCTCAGTATCCTGACAAGGTGGAAGCGTTTAAAAAGATTCTCGAACAAGAAAAAGAGAAAGGCTACAGACTGCCTTGGGGCAAGTAAACCTATTTATCAACTACATAAAAACAAACAAGCTCATAATCGTAAAATTATGGGCTTGTTTATCTTCCATTTAACTGTTTTATTCCTTTACAGGGCTATTGTATTCTTCATCTGTTACTGGTTCCATCCATACTACACTTCCTTTACTTTGCCAGGTAGAGATAGCGATATGTTCGAATTCGGAATCAGGTGCAGCTCCGTGCCAATGTATAACATCGGGGTATATTTCGACTACATCGCCTACGTTTAGAACTTGTATAGGCTTATCTTTTTCTTGATAATACCCTTTCCCTCTGATGGCAATCAATATCTGACCTCCGGGATGCGAATGCCAATTATTCCTTGCTCCAGCTTCAAATATAACATTACCAATTGTCAAGTCAAATGTCTCCTTGTTGGTGACTAGCATTTGCAGCCAGGAGTTTCCTTGGAAATAATCATTCGTTATTAAATTGCCTTTCGGGAATATTGCATTTTCCATTGTAATAATCGGTTTGTCTTCTTTTTTCGTTTCATTAGTACATCCCGAGAACAGGAATAAAACCAGCGTAAGGAATGTGAATGTTTTTTTCATTTTTGATATTCTTAATTATGTTACTTATTAGCAGCTAATACTTCATCTAATACTTTTTGTGTAGCATTTGCTTCATTCGCACCTAGAGTTGTCTCTATGGTTGAAATAAAATGCTGCAGCTGCTCTTTTGTTATTCCTAGATTTAGACAAATGTTCATATGAGAGCGAAGCATGGGTTCAGCTTTTCCAATACTGCTAATTACAGAGATTGTAACCAATTCTCTTTCGATATAGGTAAGCACATCGCGTTCAAAAATATCAGCAAATAAGTGCTCCTTTAGAAATATTTCTATTTCAGGGGCAAATTCGGCATAGCCGGTTCTAGTGCCATCTTGGGGTGTGCCTGTTAATTCTCCTAGAATATCTTTGCCTCGATCATATTTACTTCGATCATCATTTATGGGAGAAGCTTCTTTGCCTATGACATCATGAATCCCTTTTGCCTTGCGATCTTTCAGAACTTCCATGAATGTTTGTAGCCCTCGGATACTTCTGGGGAAACCACAATAGGCATAGGAGTGCACAATGGCTTCTTTAATTTGATTGATAGTCAGTCCGCTGTCCAATCCTTTGTTGAGGTAAGAGTTTAACGCCTGCAAGTTACCATTAGCTGTCAACGCACCGATTGAGATAAGTTTTTGTTGCTTATCCGTTAATTGATTAATGGAGTCGAATCCATCCTGAGCGTGTATTTGGAATGTGAGAAGTATTAGTAACATGTTCAATCCTAAATATTTCCTCACGTTTATTATTTTCTCCATTGTATATACTTGTTTTTTTAATCTGTTTGCATAGTTGGCATAAGCGCGAATGATTGTTTTATCAAATACCACGCGATTGTAGTTGTTGTCTTAGTTGATCTGATTTTTCAACTACATCTAATCTCGCTTTACGAGGGTCTGACTTGCCAACTGGCATGCCATTTGGCTCTATATCCAAAATCTCTTCCTTTTGCACATTATAGAGAGGCCATGTTGGAAGATTTTCGCCGTTTGGATTGCCTGTTTTGGCAAAATTAACCCAATATGCATTCATCATTCTAGCCAATTCTTTTTCTTTGGCAGTGGGTTGAGAACCATCTCTTCGATTCGTAAGCGCATTAAATACATAGCTAATTTCTGAACCATGTCCAGCACCATATCTAGCCCATTCTTTCATGGCTGGTGGCACAAAATCGAAATGGAAAAGGTAGACAGGATTATTTTCAGCGATATACTTTCTAGCAACCATTCTTGCAGGTTCAGCCCATACCCAGTCTGTGTTAAACTTGGTTATTACTTCTGCAAATTCTTTGTCGCCTTGAGGGTCATAAGCCGCTTTAGCTTCTTCTTTCAATGGTCCGAACAGAGAGAATAACTCTTCTTTTGAACTACTATTGTTTACAAAAGGACCTCCAATTTCAGCACTGCAACTGCCAATCATAAGCGGTACATTTGCTTGTCTGCGGGCATTATATGAGCTTTCGGCCGTTTCGATGACTAATTTACCATCAAGAATTGGTCCAGGGTAGGTACGAGGGCCTCCTTGTCCGTCGGTTTCTTGTCCTCCATCAACAATGTCTTCGACCTTGAGTGCACGTAATTTGGCTAATGCCTCTGCATCTGTTCCTTCAATTCCAAGCTTGCGGGCGAAATTTATCCCTATTGTTTCTGCTGATTCGGTGTAAAAAGGATCAGCATTTTCTTTATTGATAGGTCTAGCTGTAAGAACTCCGTCTCTGCCTCCGCCTGATTCACTTATCGCTTTGTGGAACAATCCATGGGCAGAAGGAGTAGTTAGGAGTGAATGTACAGACACTCCTCCGGCTGAAAATCCAAAAATAGTAATATTGTTTGGGTCACCACCAAAGGTCGCTATATTCTCCTGAATCCATTTGAGTGCAGCAATCTGATCCATGTAAGCATAGCTCCCCTTAGGTTCTTCGGGATGCTCGGCTGAAAGTGCAGGGAATGCAAAATGTCCCAAACGTCCGAGACGGTAATTAAACGTCATCAGAATGACCCCTTGTTTTGCAAATTGACTTCCTGGGATACTTGAGCCACTGCCACCAACGAAGCCTCCTCCGTGAGTCCAAACCATAACTGGGCATTTGGCATCTGCTTTAATATCGGCAGGAATCCATAAGTTAAGGTAAAGACAATCTTCAGATGAACCTTCTGCAATCGATCCCGCAGGAGTACCCCATCTTGACTGTGCACAATCTGGTCCATATTGAGTTGCGTCTCTTACACCTTGCCAAGGTGTAACAGGCTGTGGTGGTCTCCATCTAAACTCGCCAACAGGAGGTGCTGCATAAGGAATCCCTTTGAAGATAGCTACACCATCTTCTGTTATTCCACGAAGTGCGCCCGATTTTGTTTCTACAATGGGTTCATTCGCAAGGGGAGATGCTGCTTCATTTCTGCTTGATGAGGTATTGCAGGATAATATCAAAGCTAAAAGAACGAGTATGGTTTTCATAAGCTTACTTGTGTTATTTCACGTTTTGTTTACAATGATTCATTTAGATAACAAACTTCATTTTCTTATGGAAGAATATAGCTGTGTTGCTCAATCTGTTTTGTGATTTTTATCACAAGTATATGAATTAGTTTCACAGATATTTCCCGAAAAATTCGTTTAGTTTATTTAGAGCTAAATTTACATATTCAGGAACGTAATAGGTTTGAATATGTGTAGCGCCAGGAATTAAAAATAATTCCTTTTCATTCGTTCCGGTTGCAAGTTCAAATGCTTTGTTTGTCATGTAATAGGTGTCTGCTTTGCTTCCGGCCATCATGAGTAATGGCTGATTGATTAAGTCCATGTTTGATACCGCATCAAATGCCATTAAATCAAGTAAACTGCTCATCGTGAAACGAAATGTTGAATTGGGATGAGCGTGCGTTCTGTGGTAATAGTAATGACCTTCGCGATACAAATCAAATGGCATGGCATCTGCCATTTCATCAGTAGTTTCTGTGTCGGAAGCATAACGGACTTCCTTACCGGCTGCTTCTAAAGCCCGTGCTTGAGTGGCTTCTTTTAATCGTGCTTGGATTGTGGCGACACCTGAATTCATAAATCCGTTACGTCTTACTTCACCTGAATTAAACATACTTAGTGTTGCAATGGCCTTAAAACGTTTGTCGGTTTGTGCTGCTTTTAAGGAGTACCCACCTCCACCGCAAATACCTAATAATCCAAGCTTATCGGTATCTACACCTTCATATTGTGTGATAAAATCGGCCATGCCTCTGATATCCTCAATACGATTGGCTGGTCTATCCACATTGCGAGGCTCTCCACCACTTGCTCCTTGATAGGATGCGTCGGCAACAATAGTTATATAACCCGATTCGGCTAATTTCTGAGCATACAACCCAGAAACTTGTTCTTTAACACCACCATTGGGATGGGCTATTACAACTGCAGGATACTTTTTTGCAGGGTCAAAGTTAGCCGGTGTATATATATTGGCAGCAATATCAAGGCTATTTAGTTTATATGAAATCGGGTGTATATTTACTTTTCCTTTTACATTCTCCGTGATTGCATCCTGATAGACCAACCCGAATGGGTTCGCCTTTTTTGATTGACTCAATACGGCTGTGCTTACTGGCATGATCATAATTATCAACAAATAAATTTTAATCTTATTCTTTACCATAACAATTCGTCTTTATTATTTATCCAATCCTTTTTCCTTTAACCAATTGGAAAGTAAATCTGCAATTTCTACATTATTTAAATCGGAAAATGGGAAGTGGGTATTGCCTTTGATCCCTATTTCTGGTAAATGGATAAGCGTTACATCTCCTCCATATTTATTAACGGCATCTCTCCAGAGTTTAGCCATCTCAAGTCGTGCTCGCCAACCGTCTGCACCTGGGTTTTCGGAATATTGTTCAGGTATGAAATCGCCATAATAGATGATGATAGGAATCTTAGTCAGTTTCATAAAATCCTCCATAGGAATACCTCTTGCAGAGAGTGGTCCGGATGAACTAGCAATAGGTGCTGGTACCTCACCTTTAGGAAATACAAATCCTGAACCCGGTTCATAAGACGCAATGGCCTTTACATTTTTATTTAGAATGGCTGTTTGCCAACCAAAACCTCCTGATTGAGAATGAGTGACTAATATTCCTTTGCCTATTTTATTGAAAAGTTCAGAAATCGCCGATGTGATAATGTCTTTATCAAAAGGTCCAATATTAGGGGTCATTTGGCGGAAATACTGGTTAAGGGTCTCCTCGCTTTTATCAAACTGCACTCCTTCGAAATAGTTGGGCCACACACCTAGTCTGAAAGTGCAAAACCACTCTTGCTCGTCGGTAACCGGAGTTATAGTTGCTTCTGCCATACTGCGTCCAGCGTTTCCTCTTCTTGGTTGGTCTATAAGGTAGACTCCAAATTTCCGTTTCAAAAATATGTTCTGAAATCCATCGCGCCCGTCAGGAGTGGTTTCCCAAGTTTTAGAGAATTGTCCAAATCCATGCCAGAATACCATGGGTAATTGGCGAGCTTTGTCTGGAATTTGGTAAAAGATATAGGCGTGGTCACCGTGATAAGTTTGCCCTTCTGGTGTTCTGGTGTAAGGATTAAATTCCCCAGGTGAGCTGATTACGCTACCTCCTACAGCAAAACTTCCTTGTTCCTTTATAATCAACAAATCATTGCTGATAGAACAGTTCTCTTGTTTGCATCCCATGAACAGTAGGAAGATACCTAAAGCCAACAAGGTTGAACTTGCATTCATTTTGTTTCGTTTCATACTCGTTATTTTTAATTTTAAGGATTCCCTATGACTGTTTTTATTATATCTTTAATGTTTATAGCCTGTTATGTTTAAATAACTGTATAACTCTACTTTACAAAAATAGGGAGTATAAATGGTGATTCCCTTATACTTATTACTGATTACTTACCTAAATTACTGATATTTAAATTCGTTTGAACTACGAATGGATAAAATGAATAATTTAGCTTCATGAATGCAATAGATATGGATGCAATAGTTAGTTTCAGCAACATAAAGGAGTATAACGAGTTTAATAATAATGAAACCTTACATCCTTTAGTAGGGGTGGTGCATCTCGATAAAGCTGCTCCAAGGCAACTGAGGCGTATGCGTTATTCGTTCTACACTGTTTTTTTTAAAAAAGTGAAGTGCGGTGATTTGCTTTATGGGTTGAGTAGTTATGATTATGAAGAAGGGTCATTAATATTCCTGGCACCAGGGCAAGTTATCGGTCAATATGGAGAGGCCTTTTATCAGCCACAAGGAATTGCACTGGTTTTTCACCCTAACTTTATTACAGGTACTGCATTAGGGAATAATATTCATAATTATCATTTTTTCTCCTATGCTGTAAATGAGGCTTTACATCTTTCAGTAGAGGAAAGAAAAATCATATTAGATTGTTTTTCAAAAATTGAATACGAGCTGCATCACCCTATTGATAAGCATAGTAAACAATTGATTATTTCAAATATAGAACTTTTCTTAAACTATTGCACGCGTTTCTATGATCGTCAGTTCATTACGAGGGACAATTGTAACAAAGGAATCTTAGAACGATTCGAAGCTAAATTGAATAAGTATTTCTATTCTGACAAACCGCAAAATTTGGGATTACCTTCGGTTTCGTGGTGTGCAGAAGAACTCAACTTATCTGCTAATTATTTTGGCGATCTAATCAAAAAAGAAACGGGAGTCTCAGCACAGGAGTACATTCATAACAAAGTCATTGAAATAGCTAAAAAGAGGTTGTTTGATGCAGATAAATCCATTAGTGAAATTGCGTACGAACTTGGATTCAAATATCCGCAACATTTCACTAGACTGTTTAAGCAAAGAACCGGTCTTACTCCAAATGAATTTAGGATAACGAGTTAGTGTCCTAGAGGCGATTTGAAAAATGGAGAGACTTTTCTCTATTTCCTATGGAACTCAATCACTTTTCCTAAGTGAAAAACGATGGTCCAGAAGGCATGTTTATTGGCTCTTATCATTTCGGGTTTAAATGAAAATCCAGTTATTTCAACTATTGCCGTATCTCGTTCCTTGGCATAACCAACAACTAAGTTCAAATACTTATACTGCTTTGGCATAAATGGGAAGTTGCCATTGTTATAGTCATCTACAAAATACTCTTTACTTGGATCTGTTACATCCGGATTTAATGCATATTTTGCTTTGGAGTCTTTAATCAAATACCGATTTGCGGTTATACCTTCTTTTATCTCCCTGTATTCTTCTTTCTTGGTGCCGGCTATAATCTGATCAAAATAGATTTGTTTGATTGGTAAGTATAGCGTATTTTCTTTTGTTGGTGATTCTTTCATGTTGTTATATAGTATTTATTATTTGTCTGTTATGTTTTCACTTATTTAGCCTTAATTAGCTCGAGGCAAAAATGTCAGAATTAGCACAGAAATTAATTTTCTAGCGTAATGAAACAATTTTATTCTGTATAATTTGTGATTTTTACGAATACTTTGTTAAGAAGTACACTTTAGTACACCCTGAAAAACAGAAGAGCTCATAATCTTGCGATCATGAGCTCTTCTGTACTCGGAGCGGGACTTGAACCCGCACAGCTGCAATAGCCAAAGGATTTTAAGTCCTTCGTGTCTACCATTCCACCATCCGAGCATCCTTTTCTCAAAAAAGATGAGCGAAAGACGGGACTCGAACCCGCGACCCTAACCTTGGCAAGGTTATGCTCTACCAACTGAGCTACTTTCGCGTTATTTTTCTTTGCTTTTGCGAGTGCAAAGGTAGATGATTTTTTGATTTCTCCAAACCTTTTAGGGCAAAATTTAATTTGAAATATAAATTTTTCCGTCACTCAGCTGAGTCACATTAAAATACTGACGCAATCGCTTGCGATCAGGGTTCTCTGTGCTCGGACCAGATACCGGAGCACCCCCTGCTTCGAGGCTGTATTGACTTCCACATTTAGGGCACGTGGCGCTTAATCCTGACTCGTCTACGCGTATTCTCGTGTTGCGGTCTACTTCGTAAGGACAAGCAGCATCGAACGCCAGAAAGCCGTTTACACTATGATAGACCAACACGCCTCCAAATCCTACGTATTCGTTTTGAGCCTTGTTGATATCTCGCTCCGTATATATCTTATGCGCCAAAACACTGTTTAGTTCTTTGTCTTTAAACATAAGATCTAACGTGAGGCTTACTCTATACGATGGGATATCGGAATAGGCCGTCTTGCCACAGGCAAAGAGCACAAGGCTAATAATCAATATGGAGAGACGGTTAATTTTCATCTGCCACGAGTTTCTTTTCTGCTTGTTCTATTTTATCAAACGAAAAGCCATCGATGATATTTTGCATCAGAGCTGAAATCGCGTCGTTGCACAGGTTTCCTATGCTACCCTCGTGTGTATGATTGACTGTCTTATCAGGCGAAAACTTACCTGCTTCAATTTCTAATCCGACTTGTTTGTATGCATCGCGGAATGGGGTTCCCTCCAATACGCGGCGGTTCACCTCTTCTACACTAAAGAGCAAAGCGTATTTATCATCTTTGAGTATGTCATGATTGACTTTTACTTCACGCATCATGTGAGCCACCATGCATAGGCAGTCTTTCAATTCATCGAAAGCGGGAACAAATAGTTCTTTGATGATTTGCAGGTCTCTGAAATAGCCCGAAGGGAGGTTGTTACAGATTAAAGTAATCTGTTGAGGCAATCCTTGTAGCTTATTGCATTTGGCGCGGGTGAGCTCGAATACGTCCGGATTTTTCTTATGTGGCATAATGCTTGAACCGGTAGTGAACTGGTCGGGCAACTTGATAAATCCGAAGTTCTGACTATTGAACATACAGGCATCGAAAGCTAACTTAGAAAGTGTTGCCGCCAAGCCGGCCATAGCAAATGCTACGGTACGTTCCATCTTGCCTCGTCCCATCTGAGCGTAGACCACATTGTAGTTCATCGAATCGAATCCCAAAAGGTCTGTCGTCATCTGACGGTTTAAGGGAAACGATGAGCCATATCCTGCTGCCGAACCAAGTGGGTTGCGGTTGCATACCTTATAGGCTGCTTGCATCAACTGAAGGTCGTCGGCAAGGCTTTCGGCATAAGCACCGAACCAAAGGCCGAACGATGAAGGCATGGCCACCTGTAGATGGGTATAGCCCGGGAGTAATACATCTTTATAGCGCTCGCTTTGTTGAAGCAATACGTCGAACAATTCTTTCGTGAGTGTAGTCAACGTCTGAATCTCGGCACGCGTGAATAGCTTGAGGTCTACCAACACCTGGTCGTTGCGCGAACGGCCGCTATGGATTTTCTTGCCTACATCACCTAACTTACGGGTGAGGAGTAGTTCTACTTGCGAATGCACGTCTTCAACTCCTTCTTCGATGACGAATTCACCTTGTTCGGCGATGTGGTAGATGTTGCGAAGCTCGGCAAGGAGCATATCCAATTCTGTCTTGGTCAACAGACCAATGCTTTCGAGCATGGTAATATGTGCCATCGAACCGAGTACATCGTATTTGGCTAAATAGATATCCATTTCACGGTCTTTGCCGACAGTGAAAACTTCAACTTCTTTGTCTACTTGTATGTTTTTTTCCCAAAGCTTTTGAGCCATAATTGCTGTTTTAATAAGGAAGACTGGCCAGAACAGTTGAAATTTTATCAACGGCGTCTTGCAATGGTTTGGATACCATCGGTTTAATAAACGCGTTTAACTCTGCCCGGGCGGTCAATTTCATTTTTGTATCGTTTTCAGCGGCTTGTACCAACTGGATCCATAAAAACAAGGGAACCGGTGAGTTGGTGGTGGCAAACTTGATTAGTTTGTTTGGCTCGCGTTCAACGATTTGGAAGGTTATTTTACCAACAGGTGCAACGTTAAAGCTGCAGCTGTCATTATCAAACTCAAAATCAGCAATCTTATCTTGCGGGATGCGATCCTTAATCTTCTCAAGATTTGAAAGATTGGACAGCATCGCGAAGATACGATCATCATTGTGAGGGATAGTCTTCACCTCACTTACAAAATCAGTCATTGCCATTAGTTTAATTTACCTGATTAGGGTTGCCAGTTAGCCGGGTCTTTACGCCATTCTTGCAAAGTTTCGATCTCTGACTCGTCGATATACTCTGTGCGGACAGCTTCTTCGATTACCGCATCGTAGTTGCTCAACGTAGTAAGCGTTACTTTTGCTTGTTTGAACTTTTCAGTGGCAACTGGGAATCCGTGAGTGAAAATAGCAACCATACCGATTACTTCACATCCGAAATTGCGGACAGCTTCGACAGCCTTCAGACTGCTACCGCCTGTTGAAACTAAATCTTCGATGATGACAACCTTTGAACCAGGTCTCAATTCACCTTCGATCAGATTTTCCAATCCGTGATCTTTTGGAGTTGAACGGATATACACAAATGGCAATCCTAATAAGTCTGCTACCAACGCTCCTTGAGCAATAGCTCCAGTTGCTACACCAGCAATAGCTTCTGCATTTTCATACTTTTCGCTAATGACACGTGCAAGTTCCAATTTGATAAAAGTACGAACCGCCGGATAAGAAAGGGTCTTTCTGTTATCACAGTAAATTGGAGACTTCCATCCAGAAGCCCAAGTGAACGGGTTGGCCGGTTGCAATTTAACGGCTTTGATTTTTAACAATTTCTCTGCTACTAATCTTTCCAGTGTCTTCATACCATATAAAAGTTTATATAATACGGGCAAAAATAGCTAAACTACATGATATAACCTTGTTGCTCCGACGTAAAATTTTATGTCATTGAGCAACAGCAAGTGTGAATACACTGATCTTTATTCCTTTACAACGTGTTAATTGATTTATACAAGCGTTAAGGGTTGCGCCGGTTGTCATCACATCGTCTACAAGAAGGATGTGTTTTCCAACCAAATGATCCTCTTGAGTGAGCTGAAAAGCCGTTTCGATACTTGTCAATCGTTCATAGAGGGTTTTTCTGGTTTGCGTTTCCGTTTTTTTGATGCGTACAAGTGTTGTGGTGTCAATCGTTTTCTGAAAAACATCATTCATTCCTTTGGCAATCCATTCAGACTGATTGTATCCTCTTTGCCTTAACCGCTTTTTGTGCAAGGGAACAGGAATAAGTAGGTCCGGCTGTTCAAAATTTTCTTGCAGGAGAAGCTGACGAGCCGACATCTTACCTAAAGTGTACCCCAATTTTTTATTGTTGTGGTATTTTAGTGAATAGATGAGTCGTTGGGTGATGCCGCCTTTTTCGTAATTAAGAAATGTATTGGCCGAGTGAAGGTTGCTTCCGGCAAACAGTCGTTCGGCCGGATTCTGCATTGTGTTGTTGCGGATATAAGGCAATCGGTTCAGGCAGGTGAGGCATATTTCCTCTTCACCACCCACAAGAGGTTTCCGACAAACGACACAAAGGTCGGGGAAAAACAAGGAAACGAATTCATTCAAAATCCGTTTCATCGGCATTCGTTTTGAGAATTTCTTTTAAACAGGCCGAAATGAACGGGCTTTCGAATCCACGTCCTGCGGCAAAACGGTAGAGTTTTATGTAGATGTCTTGTGTGGTTTTGCCTTTCGTGCTTTTCTTTTTCTGATTCAGAATCTCTTTGAGCGTGTCAGTATAGGCTGTCATGTCAATATCATCCAACACCGAGTCGATAAGGGAGGGTGATATTTGCTTTCTGCTGAGTTCGTATCTGATTTTTATACGTCCCCATTTGCTGAAGCGTAGTTTATCTTTGATAAAGGCACGGACATAACGCGTTTCATCAATAAATTTCTCTGAACACAGTCGGGTGATGATTCGCTCGCAGGCTTCGTCGGACAAATCGGTCGCCTTTAATTTCTGTCGGATATCATGGATGCAATATTCCTTGACCGAACAGTATGCTGCCATTCGTTGTAAAGTTGTAGTTTCGGTTGTTGTTGTCATCGTAAAGCTTTGATTATTCGATCTCTTTGTGATAGGTCTTTGATGAGCGTGCACTCGTGATAACCTACCTCGGTAAGTAATTTCAGGGTTTCCTGTCCTAAAGTGGAATTGATTTCAAAATAGAGTCGCCCTCCTTCTTTTAGGTTGCGTAAACCGAACTGGGCTATGGCACGGTAGAAGAGGAGAGGGTCGTTGTTCGTAACAAATAAAGCAGTATGTGGCTCGTAAGCCAATACGTTTTGCTTCATCTCGTCTTTCTCCTGATAAGTGACATAGGGTGGGTTGCTCACGATGAAATCAAGTTTCTCGAGCTCTGCTCCGTCATAGCTGAGTATGTCTTCTTGGATGAAATTAACATCGGCTTTATTGGCAAGGGCATTGGTCCTTGCTACTTCAAGCGCTTCATAGGAGATATCGAGTGCTGTGACTTTCGCTTGTTTGAGTTGTTTGGCTAATGAGATGGCTATGCAACCGCTGCCAGTCCCAACGTCAAGCAGTTGTAATCCTTCAGCCTTTTCGCTGTGAACAATCAGGTCAACCAACTCTTCTGTTTCCGGGCGAGGAATCAACACCGCCGGAGTAACGTGGAAGGTGTAGTCATAAAAAGTTGTTTTGCCTAATATATATTGTATAGGTTCGTTGGCCAATAATCTTTCGACGATCCTCTTTATTTGTTCCCGTGTTGCTTCTGATAATTCTTTATCTTTGTAAAGGAGAAGCTGATGAGGCTCGAACTGGCAAGTCTCTTTAAAAATGAGATGTGTCAGGCTTCTGATTTCTTCTGGCTGGAAGTGATTTCCTAATGCTTGTTTTATGTAAGCTAAGGTGTTATTCATTTCACATTTATGTTTATCTTCAGACAAATGTAAGTAAAAACAAAACAAGAATCGGGATGACAGTAGATGAAAAATATATGAGGCGTGCCATGGAATTGGCATTGAATGGGCGAGGTATGGTAAAGTCGAATCCGATGGTTGGGGCTGTGATTGTACATCAAGACCGGATTATTGGTGAAGGCTTTCATTGCAAATACGGTGAGGCGCATGCCGAAGTGAATGCCGTTCGTTCGGTAAAGGACGAGACTTTGCTTTCGGAGTCAACCTTGTATGTAACGTTAGAGCCTTGTTCGCATTATGGAAAGACACCGCCTTGTGCTGAACTGATTATCCGAAAGAAGATACCTCGGGTGGTGGTTGGTTGCCTTGATCCTTATCCGGAAGTGGCCGGAAGAGGTGTGGATATGCTGAAGAAAGCAGGAGTTGAGGTGGTGACAGGCTTGCTGGAGGATGAATTGTTCGAGTTGAACCGTCCTTTTATGACGGCTCATATATGCAAACGTCCTTATGTGATTCTGAAATGGGCACAAAGTTCGGATGGTTTTATTGATAAAATACGAACAGATGCTTCTACACCGGCTGTCGTCTTATCTCCACCCGATTCGATGCGGCTGGTACACAAATTGCGAGCCGAAGTGAGTGCGATTATGGTAGGAACGCGTACGGCTATATTAGACAACCCGGCATTGACGGTACGTCATTGGGTAGGTGATGCTCCTGTGCGGGTAGTGCTCGACCGGGTATTGAAAATCCCTTCTTCTTATAAATTACTGGACGGTACGGTTCCTACGTTGATATTTACAGCACAACAAGCCGAAAGCAGACAAAATGTAGAGTTTATCGCCATCGATTTTGATGGAGATGTGCTTGCTCAGGTTATGCAAGAACTATACAAACGAAAATTGATAACCTTGCTGGTTGAAGGCGGAAGTACGCTCCACAATCAATTTTTAAAAGAAAATCTGTGGGATGAAATCAGGATGGAGAAGACCTCCGTGCTATTACACGAAGGTGTTCCGGCTCCTGATTTGGCCAGCATTACCTCTTCGGATAGAGGTGAGCAACGGGGCCGTTATATATATTATTATAATGCCAAAGTGTAAATGAAGATAGTTAGATTAAGGAGCTGGAAGGAAGAAAATTGGCTTTTATTGGGAGTTAGGGCGTGTGCGGGAATTTATATATCTTTGCTGGTGTAAACATTCAAAAAAACAGAGTAATATGTTTGATTTTCTGGATACATATCCTTGGATATTGCCATTCATTATTTTCTTTGGACGTATATGTGATGTGACCTTAGGAACATTGCGTATAATCTTTGTTTCTAAAGGCGAAAAGTATAAAGCTCCTATAGTAGGCTTCTTTGAAGTCTTTATTTGGATTGTTGTTATTTCACAAGTTTTAGGCCGTGCTAATGACTTGGTTGCTTATTTGTCTTATGCAGGAGGGTATGCTGCAGGAAACTTTGTGGGAATTATGATAGAACAACGTATCGCTTTTGGAGTGATTCTGTTTAGAGTGTTTACACAGAAAGATGGGATGCAATTAACAAAAAATCTGAATGCAAAAGGTTTTGGTTCTACCTGTATGCCAGGACAAGGTGCTGTGTCCAAAGTTGACGTTGTAGAATCTGTGTTTGATAGAAAATTTGAAAAAGATGTAGAGGAAATCGTTCGTGACTTTGATTCGAACGCATTCTATATTGTTGAGGATATACGGTCGAAGCAACGAGGAATCTTTGGAAGAACTTCTTCAATTTTCCGCTACGGTAGGCCGGGTAAATAAGTTTATGCCCGAAATGCAATGAATTAGGAAGGGAAGAACAATATGTCTGAAAATAGGATAAAGGAACTTCGTGATCAATTAGAGAGACATAATTATAATTATTATGTGCTTTCGCGTCCCGAAATAAGTGATTTTGAGTATGATGCATTGATGAAGGAGTTGCAGCAATTAGAGGAACTGCATCCGGAATTTGCTGACCCAAACTCACCGACGCAACGCGTAGGAAGTGATCTTTCGAAAGATTTTGAGCAGGTTGCACATCGCTATCCGATGCTTTCACTTGGGAATACCTATTCTGAAGGAGAAGTGCGGGATTTTTATGAACGTACGGCTCGACTGCTGAATGAGCCTTTTGAGATTGTTGCTGAGCTAAAATATGACGGAACATCTATTTCGTTGCTCTATGAAAACGGTGTGCTGGTGCGTGCTGTGACGAGGGGAGACGGAACAAAAGGTGATGATGTAACGGCAAATGTAAAGACAATCCGCTCCGTTCCCTTGCGATTGCTGGGTAGTGGCTATCCTTCGTCATTCGAGATTCGTGGAGAAATTTTACTTCCATGGGATGAATTCGAACGTTTGAACAAAGAACGTGACGAACAGGAAGAGCCCTTATTTGCAAACCCGCGAAATGCAGCGTCGGGGACGCTGAAACTGAAAAATCCAGCTATTGTCGCTTCGCGTAGGCTGGATGCGTATTTCTATTATTTACTAGGTGAAGAGTTGCCTTTTGAAAGCCATTTTGAAAATCTGCAGGCCGCCCGTTCATGGGGCTTTAATGTGCCGGATGTAATTCGTAAGTGTAGTACTCCTGATGAGGTCTTTTCGTACCTGAACTATTGGGATAAGGAACGGAAGAATCTACCGGTTGCCACAGACGGGGTTGTGCTTAAAGTAAATTCGTTGAAGCAACAGCGTAATCTTGGTTTTACGGCAAAAAGCCCGCGTTGGGCCATAGCTTATAAATTTCAGGCTGAACAAGCCGTAACCCGCTTAAATTCTATTTCGTTTCAGGTAGGCCGTACAGGAGCAATTACGCCTGTAGCCAATTTGGAACCGGTTCAGTTGTCTGGTACGGTGGTGAAGAGAGCCTCTCTGCATAATGCAGACATCATTGCCGGATTAGACTTATATATAGGTGATCAGGTTTATGTTGAAAAAGGCGGGGAGATTATCCCAAAGATAGTCGGAGTGGATGCCGATTCTCGTCCCTTGCTGATTGGAGAGAAGGTACGCTTTATAACAAAATGTCCGGAATGTGGAAGTTCTTTAGTTCGACCGGAAGGCGAGGCGGCCCATTATTGTCCTAACGAGACGGGGTGTCCGCCTCAAATCAAAGGACGGATTGAGCATTTTGTAACCCGTAAGGCTATGAATATAAATATTGGTCCGGAAACGGTAGATAGTTTATATAATGCCGGTTATATTCAAAACCCTGCCGATTTATACGCATTGCGAGGTGAAGATTTGTTTCGGTTGGAACGCTGGGCGCAAAAAAGCGTAGATAATTTTTTGAAGAGTATGGAAACTTCGAAAAGCGTACCCTTCGAACGGGTGCTTTATGCCTTGGGCATACGTTATGTAGGCGAAACAGTAGCTAAGAAATTAGCCTTCGCATTCCATAGTATTGCCAATTTACAACAGGCTACGATTGAGCAATTGGTGGAGGTGGAGGAAATCGGCGAACGCATTGCACAAAGTGTAGTGGCTTATTTTGCTAACCCGAAGAATAAAGAATTGGTAGCCCGGCTGGAAGAATATGGCGTACAAATGACTGTGTCGGCCGAGACTGTAGCATTACGTTCAGATAAATTAGCCGGGAAGTCGGTTGTAATCAGCGGGACGTTCGCTAAGCATTCCCGTGATGAATATAAGCAGATGATAGAACAACACGGTGGAAAAAATGTAGGGTCGGTTTCCGGAAAGACTGATTTTATACTTGCCGGAGATAATATGGGCCCTGCTAAGTTGGAAAAGGCGGCTAAGTTAGGAGTTAGAATTCTAAATGAAGAAGAGTTTTTGAAGTTACTTGAGGAATGATTTTAAGAAAATACTTTTTAAATCGTATGATTCGTAGATTAATAGATAAATCACGTTTCAGAAAACATAAGTATTGCTCGTTGGATGAAGCAACGAGTATTCTTGTCTTGTATTGTCATGAAGACGGCGACTCTATTAAACCGATGCTGGACAACTTACGTTCAATGAACAAAGAGCTTACATGTTGTGTGACGAGTACAGAAAATGTAGATCAGAAGGATTCATCTGTTATTTACATTAATAAAAAAACAGATACTGATAAATACGGTATACCCAAACCGAAGATTATGGATCGGATTGTTAAAATACCGGCAGATATATTAATTGACTTGAGTAGAAATCGGTGTTCAACTCAAAAGTTTATTATGCTGCAGCATCCCTCACAATTAAAAGTTGGTGAACGGCTTGCTGATGATTTTGTTTATGATTTTTCAATAATTATGACAGATAGAGGGGAAACTGTCGATTTATTTGGATATCTATTATTTTATTTACAAACTATCCCCTCTAAATGATATTATTTCCTATTTTTGCAATACAATAGATAAATGAAGAGAACGAAATCTCCATGGCAGATATTAATTTAAAAGGAATGGGGGTGGCAATGATAACCCCGTTTAAAGAAGATGAAAGTGTTGATTTTGATGCGCTGAGTCGTTTGGTTAACTACCAGTTGCAGAATGGCACCGATTATCTCGTTATACTTGGTACAACAGCCGAAACCCCTACATTGACGGAAAGCGAAAAGAAGGAAATAGTAAGTTTAGTTGTGTCACAAGTAAAAGGCCGTACACCTATCGTGCTTGGAGTGGGAGGAAATTGTACGCGTTCTGTCGTTGAGAAACTGAAGAATGACGATTATACAGGGATTGATGCCATTTTATCAGTTACTCCATACTATAACAAACCTTCTCAAGAGGGATTGTATCAACATTATAAAGCTGTTTCTGAGGCCACTAAGTTGCCGATTGTATTATATAATGTTCCAGGTAGAACCGGTGTGAATATGACTGCGGAGACTACCTTAAGAATTGCGCGTGATTTTAAAAATGTCGTTGCAGTAAAGGAAGCTTCCGGAAATATTACACAAATGGATGACATCATCAAGAACAAACCTGCGAATTTTAATGTTATTTCAGGAGACGATGGTATTACCTTCCCGTTGATTACACTCGGTGCTGTTGGTGTTATCTCGGTTATTGGGAATGCTTTTCCTCGAGAGTTTAGTCGAATGGTTCGTTTGGCTTTGGCGCGCGATTACGATAATGCCCGCACTATTCATCATAGTTTTACCGAACTGTTTGACCTTCTGTTTGTAGATGGTAATCCGGCCGGCGTAAAGAGTATGCTGAATGCGATGGGATATATAGAAAATAAATTACGTTTGCCTTTAGTGCCGACACGGATCACAACATTTGAAAAGATCAGAGCCGTCTTGAATCAACTTAACATTAAGTGTTGAATTACTCTTTCACGAGTAGGATAACACCGGTTCACGGCCTATCTATGTATAAATCGGTTTAATATTTTAATCTGACTTTTATGAAATCAATTCTTTATTTGATTATGGCTGTATTATTTCCGGTGTCATTGATGGGACAAAATGGTTCTTTCTATGATTTTACTGCGAAGACGATAGATGGACAAGATTATGCACTGAGCCAGTTGAAAGGCAAGAAAGTGTTGGTTGTTAATGTGGCTTCTAAATGTGGTTTGACACCGCAATATAAGGACTTACAGGAATTGTATGAGGAATATAAGGATAAAGGTTTAGTGATTGTTGGCTTTCCTGCAAACAATTTCAATGGGCAAGAACCAGGGTCAAATGCCGAAATTAGTGAGTTCTGTACTGCCAACTATGGGGTAACATTCCCTATGATGGAGAAAATATCCGTAAAAGGAGATGATATAGCACCCTTGTATAAATGGCTTACAACAAAAGCCGGCAACGGCAAGGCAGATGCCGAAGTGACTTGGAATTTTCAGAAGTTTATGATTAGCGAAAAAGGAGAATGGGTAGGAAGTGTATCTCCTAAAACGTCTCCCCTTTCAAATGAGATAATTAAATGGCTTGAAGGGAAATAATCTAGATAAAAAATAAAATATTTTAATTATTTATCTATTTATTAGGGTTATATAGAATAGTTTTTTTACCTTTGCGCTCCGAAAGATATGGTTTCGACTGAAATCTATGTGCTTTCTTGTCTTTGATTCTGTACGTGATGCTAGTTCAGTAAGAAGATAATCGATTTATGGGGCGTTTGACTGGTATAACCGATTTTCCAGTTTAAAAGCTGTCCGTTTTATAGAATAATATATAAAAACTAAAGATAGAGATGTCCAAGATTTGTCAGATTACCGGAAAAAAAGCAATGGTTGGCAATAACGTTTCTCACTCTAAGAAAAGAACGAAACGTAAATTTAATGTTAACCTATTTAGAAAAAAGTTCTATTGGGTAGAACAAGATTGTTGGATTAGCCTGAATGTATCTGCAGCAGGATTGCGCACGATTAATAAATTGGGCGTTGAGGCTGCTATAAAGATGGCTGCTGAAAAAGGGTATTTAAACGCTTAATTTAGGAGGACTAAAAATGGCTAAGAAAGCAAAAGGTAATAGAATTCAAGTTATATTGGAATGTACTGAGCACAAGGAAAGCGGAATGCCAGGTACTTCAAGATATATAACTACAAAGAATAGAAAGAATACAACTCAGAGATTGGAATTGAAGAAGTACAATCCAATTCTGAAGAGAATGACTATTCATAAAGAAATTAAGTAATAAGGAGATTAAACAATGGCAAAAAAAGCGGTTGCAACATTTAAGAAAGGTGACGGACGTACCTTCTCAAAAGTGATCAAGATGGTAAAGTCTCCTAAAACAGGAGCTTATATCTTCCAAGAAGAAATGGTCCCTAATGAAGCTGTTAAAGATTATTTTGCAAAATAATTAAGCTGAAAATATAAGAAAAAGCCCTCTTTTGTATCATGCAGAAGAGGGCTTTTTCTATTGACAAAGTTTTGAACCCAATCAATAGGCTAATTGGATTTATTTCTTAATTTTGTTTTTATTATAACGACAAGTGACAAAGAATAAACTGAATTAGAATAATATAAACAATAAAAGCACTATAGGATATGAAATTTGATGTATCAAGCACAGCATTATTGTCGCGATTACAATCTATAAGCAAGGTAATAGCTTCGAAGAATTCTTTGCCGATTTTAGATAGCTTCCTGTTTAATCTGGAAGGAAACAAGTTAGCAATAACCGCCTCAGATGCAGAAACCCGGTTGGTTACTTCTGTAGACGTGATGAATGCTGAAGGGAAAGGCCTTTTTGCCATTTCAGCAAAAATATTGCTTGATCCATTGAAAGAACTACCTGAACAACCATTAAGCTTTAGTATCAACGAAGACAATATGGAAGTGTTCATTCATTTCCAAAACGGACAATATAGCTTTATCGGACAGCGTGGGGATACTTATCCTCAGCAGAAGCCCGTTGGTCAAAATGTGAGCTCGCTGAAAATGGATGCTCAGATGCTGTTGAATGGTCTTGGCCGTGCGTTGTTTGCTACAGCCGACGATGAACTTCGTCCGGTAATGAATGGTGTTTATTTTGATATCAATACGGATAGTTTAACCTTTGTTGCCTCTGACGGACATAAGTTGGCGAGATTGAGAAATTACGCTATCAAAGCTGACGAAAGGGCGGCATTCATTTTGCCTAAGAAGCCGGCCAACCTGCTTCGCTCTATTCTAGCGAAAGAGCAAGAAGATGTTATGATTAAGTTTGACGAAAACAATGCTTATTTCACTTGTACGAATTTTGAAATGGTTTGTCGCTTGATCGAAGGACGCTATCCAAACTACAATAGTGTAATTCCTCAGGAAAATCCTTACAAGGTAACTATCGATCGTATTTCATTCCTAAATGCACTTAAGCGTGTTTCCGTATTCTCCAATCCGGCAAGTAGTTTAGTGAAATTAAATCTGCAAAACAACCAATTGCTGATTTCGGCACAAGATATTGACTTTTCAACTTCAGCAGAAGAAAAGATTGTATGTCAATATACAGATGCTGAACTGAAAATTGGTTTTAAAGCAACTTACCTGATTGAGATATTGACAAATATTGCTTCAGAAGAGGTTGTGGTTGAATTGGCCGACCCAACACGTGCAGGAATTATTGTGCCTGCTGAAAATGAGGAAAATGAAGATTTGCTGATGTTGTTGATGCCAATGATGCTGAATGACTAAATAAGACAAAATAAAATAGAATGCAATTAAATTTGAAAAATCCGTTGGTGTTTTTCGATTTGGAAACAACCGGAATTGATATAGTGAAAGATCGAATCATCGAAATTTCATTAGTAAAGGTGTATCCTAATGGGAAGGAAGAATCAAAAACCCGTCGGATTAATCCGGGCATGCCCATTCCTCCCGAATCTACAGCTATCCACGGCATTACAGACGAGGATGTGAAAGACTGCCCAACATTTAAAGAAATAGCTAAGTCCCTTGCTGCCTTATTGGAAGGCTGTGACCTGGCCGGATTTAATTCAAACCGTTTTGATATCCCATTGCTGGCCGAAGAGTTTTTGCGTGCAGGTGTAGATGTGGATCTCAACAAACGTAAATTTATCGACGTGCAGACCATCTTTCATAAGATGGAACAACGCACCTTGGCGGCAGCTTATAAGTTCTATTGTGACAAAATATTAGACAATGCGCATACTGCCGAAGCCGATACGATGGCTACCTATGAGGTGTTGAAATCTCAGTTAGATCGCTATCCGGAATTGGAAAATGATGTGAACTTCCTCTCAAAATTCTCCAGCTTTACGAACAATGTGGATTTTGCAGGTCGTATGGTCTATAATGAGAAAGGGGAAGAGGTCATTAATTTTGGTAAATACAAAGGACGTTTGGTAACAGAGGTATTGCAATCGGATCCGGGTTATTATGGCTGGATTATGAATGGCGATTTCCCTTTGAACACAAAGCGTATTTTGACAGAAATTAAGCTAAGGGCTTTAAATACAAAATAAAGAGATGAATAATTTCGAGTTTCGCAATCCGGTAAAGATAATTTTCGGTAAAGGAATGATTAGCCGGTTGGCTGACCAGATACCGGAAGGGTTTAAGGTGCTTGTTCTTTATGGTGGAGGAAGCATCAAGAAGAACGGAATCTATGATCAGGTAATGACAGCGCTTGCCGGGTTTGAGACTTTCGAGTTTGGGGGAATTCAGCCTAATCCTGATTATGCTACTTGTATGAAGGCGCTCCAATTAGTCAAAGATGAAGGTATTGATTACCTGTTGGCGGTTGGCGGAGGATCAGTAATCGATGCAACGAAATTTATCGCAGCAGCATTTTGTTATGAAGGAGAAGATCCTTGGGATATTTTGAGAAAAGGAGCTCCTATTCATGACGCACTCCCTTTGGGGTGTGTACTGACATTGGCTGCTACCGGATCTGAAATGAACGAACGCTTTGTCATCTCACGTACGGAAGATAAAATAAAATTAGGTTTTGCCTCTCCCCATGTCTTCCCGCAATTTGCAATCCTCGATCCGGAGGTTACCTATTCACTGCCCCTTCGCCAGGTGGCAAACGGAGTGGTTGACTCGTTTATTCATGTGATTGAACAATACCTGACTTACCCTGTAAATGCACGAGTACAAGATGCTTTTGCAGAATCTTTGATGAAGATTATCAAAGAAGAGGGACTTAAGGTGCTCAAGAAACCGAAAGAATACGATATTCGTGCAAATCTGATGTGGGCAGCCTCCAATGCCTTGAACTCATGGATTGGACAAGGGGTACCGCAAGACTGGTCTTCACACCGTATCGGTTATTCACTAACGGCTCTGTTCGGATTGGATCATGCACAAACATTGGCTGTGCTATTGCCCGGTGTGATGGAATACAAAAAGGAGCAAAAGAAAGAAAAGATCATTTCACTCGGTAAGACGGTCTTTGATATAATGCCCGGCTTTGAGAATGAAATGGTAGATGAAACAATAAGTGCTGTTGAAGAATTTTTCCGCGCAATGGGATTCAGCACCCGCTTGTCGGAATACGGTATACAAGAAAATGATTTGGATGCACTCGTACAGCACGTTCGCGACATGGATTGGAAGCTGGGAGAACATGCTGATATCGATTGGCAGGTTGCCCGCGAAATTTTACGATTGAGATTGTAATCAAGACAGAAAAAGTCTAAGATGCTTAAAGGTAAGAATATTATATTAGGTGTCACGGGAAGCATAGCTGCCTATAAAGCAGCCTATCTGATTCGTGGCCTGGTCAAAAAAGGAGCTAAAGTGCAGGTGGTTATCACACCAGCGGGTAAAGAGTTTATTACTCCGCTGACGCTATCCACATTGAGCAATGCTCCGGTTATCAGTGATTTCTTTTCAAACAGAGATGGTACATGGAACAGTCATGTTGACTTAGGTCTTTGGGCCGACGCTATGTTGATTGCTCCGGCCACGGCTTCTACTATTGGTAAGATGGCCAATGGCATTGCCGATAATATGCTGATAACTACCTATCTATCCTGTAAGGCTCCTGTGTTTGTTGCTCCGGCAATGGATTTGGATATGTTTGCTCATCCTGCGACGCAACAGAATCTGGCACGTTTGCAGAGTTTTGGAAATCACATCATCGAACCGGCGGCAGGCGAGCTGGCTAGTCATCTGGTCGGGAAAGGTCGTATGGAAGAGCCAGACAATATTATCCGGGTTTTGGAGGACTTTTTTGCACAAAAAGAAGACCTTCAAAAAAAAAAGATTCTGATTACGGCAGGTCCGACATATGAAAAGATAGATCCCGTACGTTTTATAGGTAACTACTCTTCCGGCAAGATGGGCTTTGCCTTAGCAAAAGTTTGTGCGGAACGAGGAGCCGAAGTGATTTTAATTTCCGGCCCAGTTTCTGAACATATAGCCCATCCGAATGTGAAACGTGTGGATGTGGAATCGGCCGACGAGATGTACGAAGCGGCCATGACTGCTTTTCCTGAAGTTGATGCGACTATTTTATGTGCAGCTGTTGCCGATTATAAACCGGTTCGACAGATGGAAGAAAAAATCAAACGTGAAACTTCCGGAGAAGTAAGTATGACGTTGATTCCGAATAAAGATATTGCAGCCTCTTTGGGGGCTATCAAAAAAGAATGCCAAGTGATGGTTGGCTTTGCTTTGGAAACAAATGATGAAGAAGCTCATGCGCTAGGAAAGCTGAAAAGGAAAAATCTGGATTTTATCGTCTTGAATTCTTTACGCGAACAAGGTGCCGGCTTTCGTCATGATACGAATAAAATAACGATTATAGATAAAGAAGGAGTAGTGCAAGGCTACCCTTTGAAACAGAAGCAAGAGGTTGCGGCTGATATTATTGATAAATTGGCTACATTGTTATTATGAGGGTTTTACAAATTATCATTCCGATTCTGTTGTTATGCTTCACCACTGCGGTAGAGGCGCAAGAGATTAATGCTCGTGTCACGATAAACAGTGACAAGATACAAGGTACAAATAAGCAAGTCTTTACTACCTTGCAAAATGCATTGACCGAGTTTGTGAACAATAAGAAATGGACTGATGCAACCTTTGCTGTCAATGAACGGATTGAATGTACGATGAATATTACCATCAACGAACGGCCTTCAGATGAAAGTTTCAAAGCGGAAATTCTTGTGCAGGCACGACGTCCTGTTTATAATTCTTCTTATTCTACCACCTTGCTTAATTTTCGCGACACACAGCTAGATTTCAATTATGTGGAGTTTGAACCGTTGGATTATACCGAAAATACACTGGAAAATAATTTAACGGCAACCATTGTCTATTACATATATATAATACTAGGTTTGGATTTTGACAGCTTTTCTCCATTAGGAGGAACACCCTTTTATCAGCAAGCTCTGCAAATTGTGAATCTGGCCCAGTCAGAGGCTTCATGGAACGGATGGAAACCGTTTGAGAGCCAACGAAACAGACATGCCTTAATTACGGCATTGACCGAAAATACAGGTGAAGGATTTCGAAATATGCTATATACCTATCATCGAAGAGGGTTAGACGAAATGGCAGCCAATCCGGATCGTGCACGAACAACCATTATTTCAACACTTCCATCGCTGACTGAATTAAAGAGAAACAGACCTTCTTCGGTATTATTGTCTGTCTTTTCTGATACGAAGTTAGACGAACTGGTTGCGATTTATTCGAAAGCAACAATGCAGGAAAAGCAAGAAGGACTAAAAACCTTGTCAGAACTTTATCCTGCCGAATCAATAAGATTAGAACCTTTAAAGAAATAATCTGAACCTATGTTGAAGTCATTGCTCATTCAGAACTTTGTCTTAATAGATCATCTCGATATAGATTTTGAAGATGGCTTTTCAGTTATCACGGGTGAAACCGGAGCCGGGAAATCAATTATTTTAGGTGCTTTAGCACTTGTCTTGGGGCAGCGTGCCGATGGAAAGAGCATTAAAGAGGGAGCTGATAAATGTACTATTGAAGCCGTATTCGATATATCGAAATATGAGTTAAGAGCATTTTTCGAAGAGAATGATCTTGAATATGATCCTTCGATATGTATTTTCAGACGAGAATTGTTTGCATCCGGAAAATCTCGTGCTTTTGTAAACGATTCACCGGTCTCTCTTTCTGTTATGAAAGACTTGGGTGCCTTTTTAGTGGATATCCATTCGCAACATCAAAATCTTTTGTTGGGAAACATGCTTTTTCAATTACGCGTTGTTGATATATTGGCCAATAATAAACAGCTGATGCAGAACTACCGCGAAGCATTTTCCGGCTACACGCAGATGCGTAAAGAGCTAAAGGCGCTTACAGAAAGAGCCGCTCAAGCCAAGCAAGAAGAAGATTATCTGCGTTTTCAAATAGAACAACTGGACGATGCCAATCCTCAAGCTGGAGAGCAGGAAGAACTTGAGTATGAACAAAGTCTGTTGACACACGCTGAAGAAATCAAGAGTACACTGTTTCGGATGTATGAATTACTAAATGGAGACGAGCAAAATGTAGTACGTAGCCTGAAAGATGCCATTTCTATGGTGACAACTCTTGAGCGTGTTTATCCCAAAGCGAAGGAGATGATTGAACGGCTTCGTTCGGCTTACATTGATTTGCAGGATTTAGCAAATGATGCTAATGGACAACAAGAAGATATTGAATTTAATCCGGAACGAATGGAATATGTGAATGACCGACTGAATTTGCTATATTCCTTGGAGCAGAAACATCGTGTATCATCGCTTGATGAGTTGATGGCTTTGCATGAAGAATACCGCAGACAGATTCAGGAGATCGACTCATATGATGAACAAATAGCCGTGCTTGAAAAAAAAATAAGTGAACAATATGCTGTTGTAATCAGCTTGGCAGCAGAATTGCATCGTGGAAGAGAAAAAGCTGCTGAGCTTATCTCTCAACAACTGGAAGGCATGATTGTTAATTTAGGTATGCCCAATGCCCGTATTTCCGTTCAATTGGAAGAAAAGAAGGAGCCAGATATGAATGGAATGGATGAGGTGAATTTCCTTTTTGCTGCAAATAAGAACGGCAGACTACAACCTGTAGCAGAAACGGCTTCAGGAGGTGAAATCTCCAGACTTATGCTTTGTATCAAAGCCTTGATTGCGGGATCGACAGCCTTGCCATCTATTATTTTTGATGAAGTGGATACCGGTGTGTCCGGAGATATTGCCGACAAAATGGGGGATATCATGTGTGATTTAGGTCGTAGTATGCAAGTTTTGGCAATCACCCATTTGCCACAGATCGCAGCAAAAGGCAAGAAGCATTATTTTGTATACAAAGAAGATACTACCGATCGGACATTAACGTCGATTCGGGTATTAAACGAAAATGAACGAGTAAAGGAAGTGGCTCGTATGTTAAGTGGCGCTATGCTGACGGATGCATCCGTTGCAAATGCACGTGAGCTGCTTGGGTTATGATAATATTATACATATATATAAATGAAAGAAAACGAATTAATCTTTGGAACACGTGCCGTGATTGAAGCTGTCCAGGCCGATAAAGAAATTGACAAGATACTTGTACGGCGGGATATGAAAAACGACCTATCCAAAGAACTGTTTGAGGTTTTGCGTGGACGGGATATTCCTGTACAGCGAGTGCCGGCAGAAAGATTGGATCGCATAACGCGTAAAAATCACCAAGGGGTGATTGCTTATATCTCATCAGTAACCTACCAACGCTTAGAAGATATCATTCCTTTCCTGTATGAACAGGGTAAGAATCCTTTTATTGTATTACTTGATGGGGTTACCGATGTGCGAAACTTTGGCGCTATTGCTCGTACCTGCGAATGTGCCGGCGTAGATGCCATCGTGATACCTGCTCGTGGAAGCGTGACCGTAAATGCCGACGCTGTGAAAACATCAGCAGGAGCACTTCTCTCCTTACCTGTATGTAAAGAGAGAAGTATCAACGATGCAATAAGATTCCTGCAAGCCAGTGGCGTAAAAGTTTTTGCAGCAACAGAGAAAGCAACCGAACGCTACACCTCTGTTGTTTATGATGGACCTGTTGCTATTGTTGTAGGAGCAGAAGATACCGGCGTGTCAGCTGAGAACTTAAGAATCGCTGATCAGATGGTGAAGATACCTCAATTTGGAACTATCGGATCATTAAACGTCTCTGTAGCATCATCTATCATGATCTATGAAGTTGTGCGTCAGCGCTTAAATCAGTCTAACGAATAAAATAAGATATATGAAAAAGATTATTTCAACAAAGAATGCTCCGGCAGCTATCGGACCTTATAGCCAAGCGGTACAAGCCGGTAATATGCTTTTTGCATCAGGTCAGTTGGGATTGGTGCCTGAAACAGGTGATTTCGTATCTGCTGATGTAAAAGGACAAACAGAACAAGCCTTTAAAAATATCCATGCCGTGTTGTCAGAAGCCGGATTCACAATTGATGATGTAGTAAAGGTGACTGTTTTCCTTGCTGATATGGGAGACTTTGCTACGGTTAATGAAGTGTATGCCTCACAATTTAAAGGCGATTATCCGGCACGTTCGGCGGTTGCGGTTAAAACCTTGCCTAAAAATGCACTTGTAGAAATAGAGATTATTGCGGTCAAGTAATATATATTCAGATCTGGGGATTTGAGGATGGGTGGTTGCTCTAAAGGCAATCACCCTTTTTTTGTTTCAAACGTTCTTTTTCCCCATCTCAAAACTAAATGACATCTCGATGTTGTTTTTGAAGATAAACTATGTTGAAAAACAATGTAAATAAGGCTTAAAAAAAACACCCCGAACGTTTTCAAAAAACATCCCGAACGTTTTTAAAAACCATCGGGGTGTTTTTTTTAAACCATCGGGGTGATTTTTTTATTATGAAAATCAATATAAAATAACATCGGGATGATTAGGTTAATAAGTACTTAAATAAGCAGAACTTTTTAGGCTGGTTTGTTTGTTTTTAGGATTAGGAAATTCTTTGATCGGAATACTTAATTGTGTTGAAGTATATATAGAATACTGAGTTGAGAGGATAGGTTACAATGAATTGTCTGTGTATTTCTATCTCTTAAGTTAAATTTCCTTTGTTGTTTATAGCTTTGTTTGTAACATTTTACAGCAATAAGTTGTTATATAATAGAATATAGGATAATAAGGTAAACCTATGGTTTGTCTCTGTATATAATGTAGTTGTAGGTAATAGTATGTAGGGATCTTCGATCTTTGTGTATTTTGGCTGTAACTATTGAAATACATGTCTTATGAGATTTTACATATTTGAAGAATATATGATGATTTGATTGTTATTTATTCGTTTTATGTGATAAATTGTTGACAATAAGCATGTGTTTGGTTTTATATTTAAAGAATATGTCTATTTTTGCAATAAAGGGTATATTTAAGTTTTATTGAGTAGTTATCTTTTGTTTTTGTAGTGAATATGGCTTGACTATAATAGAAATTACTTGGATATCATTAGATTGTGTTTTTAAGTTAATAAAATATTGTATTAATTATAAGTTTAATAAATTAGATTATGAACAAAGCAGAGTTAACAAAAAGTTTGGCGAGCAGAATGTCTGTGACTCAATCACAAGCTCAGAAGTTCCTGGATACTTTTCAAGAAATATTAGGAGAAGAACTAAAGAAGGACAATAATATGTCTCTTTTAGGTTTCGGTGTATTTTCACCTTGGAAGCAAACTGAACGTGTAGGTCGTAATCCTCGTACAGGAGTAGAGTGTATTATTAAGCCTCGTTTGAGTGTGAAGTTTAAACCAGCAACTCGTTTTCTTGAAACATTGAATGATGAGAAGAAAGCGAAGAAGGCAAAGGCTAAAAAATAACATTCTGTAAATCGTTTGTTATCACGCCTTTAAAAAAAAGATGTTTTTTTTCTTTCGTTTTGTTTGGATTGTAAGAATAAAAACATCTATCTTTGCACCCGCAATCAGGACGAAAGGCCTGCTGCAAAAGAGACGATCTTTGAAAGAATTACATATCAACTAAAGTAGTACAACGCTGATTTCGTATTTTCTGTTTGGGAGTATGGGATTAGAAAGGAAAGGGAATAGATTTATTAAAAATTGACTTCCGTTCAATACTTAAACACAGGTACTATTCAATAAGTCATTATAGGAAGATATTATCCATGAGCAAAGATATAAACAATTTATACAACGAAGAGTTTGATCCTGGCTCAGGATGAA
>JAEYVY010000011.1 GCA_023429375.1 Bacteroidota bacterium
CAACTAAATCAACATTTAACCGGAGGCCGTCCGAGGTTGCTATAATTCCTTATTGCTTTGTTTTATAAAGGTTTAAATGGTTTTAAGTAATAATGAGATTTCTGTACTAATCGTTTTGCCCCCTATACCATATACTCGAAGATGTTGTCCACCTCGTAGTATCTGCATTGCTGTGCGATAGTTTTGCTTCTTCTTTTCATATATCTGTCTGTTTAAGAAATGAGTAACCAAAGTATTGCCTCAATAATGAGAGCATAAGCCAAGATGTATGTTGCGATTGCCAAAACGATGGTAAGGAGTAGCCGAATGAGGAATTTCCCTGCACATATCCCTACCAGCCAAAGCCAGACGCTTCCGCCCCAAAGGAGAGACCCTGCGAGTGCAAGTGCCACCCAAATTGATATTTTGTATCTCAGTTTCATCTTGTCTGATTTTTTTGATTTTATGCGGATTTCAGAGGTGAGGGAGTTGAGTTTCCATTTTCTTTTTCCCTGCTTCTCGCATATCCGACATTTTTTTTTGCGTTTTTTCGTCGGGTCGGTCGTTTTCGTTTCAGTGGCGTAAAAAGGTAGGGCTTAGGACAAACAAGGTTTTATGGCGAGAATACTACCTGCAATGAAATGGAAGTGTGGAGATTGTCGTCTAAACGGCTTGCCGCCCCGAACTTTTTTGTCCGTGGAAGCCCGGAACTACCTTTGCCGCTGACAACGAACAACCGATCCCGACATAATACACGGGCATAAGTGGAGGATGTGCAGACGGATAAGCGGGGCGAAAACAAAAAACGCAGTCTTTGGGGACTGCATCTTATCATAAAACGAAATACACGGAAAACAAAAAGCCGCCCCAACGGACGGATCTATGAAAATAATTTGGAGAAAATTCTTTTTTCTCACGATATACCTTTATCTTTGCAACAGGTTATTCGAGTTATGCAAAGCGTTGTATATCACTGTTGAAGATAGGTCGCTAAATCATTACCTACTGCATTTCATAACTCATAAGGCTGTTCATAGCCAATTACTTAGACCTAAATGATAGATTTTTTGTTAAAAAATAATCAATTTAGAAACTAACGTATATGAATATTAGGAATATATCGGCATTCGTATTGGCCGTTTTAGCATTGGTATCCTGCGGAAACAAGAGCAACCTTTCAATTGAAGGAGTCTTGGTAAATACCGACGCTGAAAAAGTTTATCTGCAGAAGTTTAACAACAAACAATTCATTTCAATAGATTCTGTTGAAGTGATAGATGGTAAATTCAGTTTCAGTGGACAGGTTGAGATTCCTGAGATTTACGGCCTTTCGGTCGATCCGGGAAAATCGTCTTACCTACTCTTCCTCGATGGCAATCCTATTACCGTTCAACTCGATGCAGAAAAAGGATATGCCAACACGGTTGTAACAGGTTCAGCATTACATGACCGATATGTAGCCTATAAGCAAAGGGAAAATGTTGCCATTGACGAATTTATCAAAGAAGATCCGTCATCATTAGTATCTGCCTATGTGCTCTATCGTGAATTCTCCTACCGCTTAACTGCCGAAGAGATCAAGAGTAACATCGCCTTGTTGGATCCATCTTTACTTAACACCCCTTATGTGGCGGTATTGCAAGACTTGGCAGCAAAGTTAGAGAAACTATCCAATGGAAATCCGGCACCCGATTTCTCCTCAACCGATCCTCAAGGTAATACGGTAAAATTATCAGACCATTTTGGCAAAAGCTATCTATTGGTCGACTTTTGGGCTTCTTGGTGTGGACCTTGCCGTCGTGAAAATCCGAATATCGTTGCTGCCTATAATGAATTCAAGGATAAGGGATTCCATATTTTTGCCGTATCGTTAGATAAGGACAAAGCCGCTTGGGAACAAGCAATCGAGAAAGACGGACTTACATGGACCCATGTTTCTGATCTAAAATACTGGGGAAGCGAAGCGGCCGACCTATACGGAATTCGTGCCATCCCTGCCAATTACTTGTTGGATGCTGAAGGAAAAATAGTTGGCAAAAACCTGAGAGGCGAAGATCTACATGCTATTTTAACAGAACTATACAGCAAGTAATCATTGTTTCTCTTCCCGGTCTTTCTATGAAAAGTGATATTAATTTATTATGTTTGTAAGATGTCTTTTTACAAACATAATAAATTAATATGCTTATGATTAAAAGAAAGAACTTCGATTTAAGTATCACAGAACTAAAAAACAAGTTTAAAAAAGATTTTCCCCACTTATTTCAAATTGCTGAATCCTGCTCTGATGAAATGCAATTTAAGGAGCGTTTGCATGCTTACATTTCGGAATTTAAACAAGAAGGGAATACTACAATCGACAGGATTCTTCTTTTAATTGAAAATGATCAAACTGTAGTAAACGAACTTTCCACCGGTCAACAGTTAAAAATTGAGACGATATCCCTTTTATGGCATTTCTTGAGAGGTCATATCGATGAAAATGGCAAGATCGATTTGTATCTTGACTTGTATCACCAATTCAAGCTTATATTTCAACCGGAGGTGAAAACTCCGGACAAACAGACTGTTAAGAAATATATGAAACGCTGGCCGGATGGTTTGAACCCGGATGTGATTCGAATCAGAGAAGCAAACAAAGCGCGCATCATCGAAAAGCTGATACAGAAACTCGAAAACAGGACGACGGCTTATTCAAAATATTCGTTTACGCAGGATATGACGCCAGATGAAAAGAAGCAAATGGTAGAAAAATGGTGGGAATCCAGTCAATTTCACCTCGCTATGGCCATTAAGAGCCCAACCGAACTTAACGCTTTTCTAGACCATTCATTATCGAAAGAAACAATTACCCTATTAAACGAGGCAAAGAAGAAGGGAATGCCTTTTTTCGTCACCCCTTATTATCTTTCTCTACTGAACCCCGGAAACGAAGGTTATGATGACGAAACAATCCGTTCTTATATTATTTATTCAAGAGAACTCGTCGACACCTACGGACAAATACGTGCGTGGGAAAAGGAAGATATAGTTGTTGGCGGCGAACCAAATGCTGCAGGCTGGATCTTGCCTGACGGACATAATATCCATAGACGCTATCCGGAGGTTGCCATTCTGATTCCGGATTCGATGGGACGTGCCTGCGGTGGTCTGTGCGCATCTTGTCAGAGGATGTACGATTTCCAAAGCGAACGGTTGAACTTCAATTTCGAAGCACTTTTACCCAAAGAAACATGGGATAAGAAGCTACGCCGGTTGATGGTCTATTTTGAGCAAGACACTCAACTACGCGATATCCTGATCACCGGAGGAGATGCCTTTATGAGCCAAAATGCTACGTTACGCAAGATATTGGATGCTGTCCTTGTGATGGCCAAACGTAAGCAAAAGGCAAACGAAATGCGTCCTGATGGTGAGAAATATGCAGAACTGCAGCGCGTAAGGTTGGGTTCTAGATTATTGGCCTACCTCCCACAGCGCATCACTCCCGAGTTAACAGACATCTTGCGTGAGTTCAAAGAAAAAGCATCGGCCATAGGCATTTCACAGTTCTATATACAAACCCATTTTCAATCTCCTTTGGAAGTTACCCCGGAAGCTAAAAAAGCCATTAAAGCCATCTTAGCAGCCGGATGGACCATCACCAATCAATTAGTATTTACGGTGGCAGCTTCGCGTAGAGGGCACACAGCACGCCTGCGTCAGGTATTAAACAAGCTCGGTGTGGTTTGTTATTACACCTTCTCGGTCAAAGGGTTTCACGAAAACCATGCTGTCTTTACGCCAAACAGCCGTTCTTTGCAGGAAGCTTACGAAGAAAAAATTATTGGACAGCTTACCCCTGAACAAAAGGAGGAACTGGACGCATTGATACGTTCGGACCAACCGACAAACAAGCATCTTCCTTTATTCTTAAAAAAGCATGATCTGCCCTTTGCCGGTACCGATCGTAACGTATTGAATTTGCCTGCAATAGGTAAAAGTATGACCTTCAAACTAGTTGGCATTACGGCTGATGGGAAAAGGATTTTGATGTTCGACCATGACAAAAGCAGAAAGCACAGCCCAATTATTGACAAAATGGGTCAAGTATATATTGTAGAAAACAGGTCTATTGCCTCTTATTTATCAAAATTGGCAAGTCTGGGTGAAAACATCGACGAATATAGCTCTATCTGGAGTTATGGTGAAGGAGTAACCGAACCCCGATTCAGCATATATGACTATCCGGCTTATTCCTATCAAATAACAGAAAGAGTTAGCAATCTGGAAATTAACTAAGAAAAAAAACAGGTAATCTACACGAACTAAAGGAATTATCATGATACTTAACGAACGAGAAATTCGACAAAACACGGTGCTTGAAGCGGCTCGCCAGATTATGCTGGCAGCTCGGACAGCTCCCAAAGGTAAAGGTATAGATATCATCGAAATAGCGACAGTAACCGACGAGAAAATCATAGAATTATCCCATGAGATGCTTCGTATTTCCGAAGAAACCGGATTGAAATTTTTGATTCGCGATGCCGACAATATACTAAAGGCAGAAGCTATAGTCTTGCTGGGAACCGCACAAAAAACGTTGGGTCTTAACTGTTCCTATTGTGGTTATGTGACATGCCTAGCCAAGCCTGAAGCCGTACCTTGTGCCATAAACACGATTGATTTGGGCATAGCCATCGGATCGGCCTGTGCCAAGGCTGCCGATCTGAGGGTTGACTCACGCGTGATGTTTAGCGTAGGCCTGGCAGCCGAACGATTAGGTTATCTTGGCGAAAAGTCAAAATGCATTATCGGTATTCCATTGAGCGCTTCATCCAAAAACCCGTTTTTCGACAGACAAACGAAGACGCCACCTGTGCAGAGTTGACCCTTTTTACTTACATTTTGTCCGACACTTTTCAACTCTTTTTCAATCCCTCCTATTGGTGTAAAAACAAATTGATATTCAAGGCTAAAAAATCATCCCGAACGTTTAAAAAAAACATCGGGATGATTTTTCAAAACGTTCGGGGTGTTTTTTTAAAACGTTCGAGGTGTTTTTTTAAAAGCATCATGACCTTGATTTTCATGCTTTATAACAATCACTTGCCACATCGGGATGTACCTCATATTTCCTGATTTTTTGAATACTATCATTCGTCCATTATTCTACCTCCAAAACTGCCATTTTGTCATCTTTATTCAATGGCACTTATTTTGCACCTAACTAGGCAAAACATAAAGTTATACTAGAGAAAGAAAGGAGTACTAAATATATGAATTTAAACAATTTTACAATTAAAGGACAAGAAGCGGTACAACAAGCCGTGCAGTTGGTTTCACAACGGAATCAACAAGTCATCGAAGCAGCCCACTTACTTAAGGCTGTCATAGTGACAGGCGAAAGTATGGTTAATTTCCTTTTCCAAAAACTGGGAGTAAATCAGCAAAACCTGAACATGGCTCTGGACAGACAGTTGGATTCATACCCTAAAGTGACAGGCGGTGAACCTTATTTATCATCCGAAGCCAATGCTGTACTCCAAAAGGCAATTGACTATTCAGGTAAGATGGGCGATCAATATGTTTCACTCGAGCATATCCTCCTTGCCTTGTTGACTGAAAAGAGTGTCGCTTCTCAAATGCTTAAAGATGCAGGCGTAACCGAAAAAGAGTTACGATTAGCTATCGAAGAGCTACGAAAAGGAAATAAAGTAACCAGCCAATCAGCAGAAGACACATACAATGCCCTAAGCAAGTATGCCATCAATCTGAATGAAAGAGCAAGAAGTGGTAAGCTCGACCCGGTAATTGGTCGTGACGACGAAATAAGACGAGTGTTGCAGATTTTGAGTCGTCGTACAAAAAACAACCCTATCCTGATTGGTGAGCCAGGTGTTGGTAAGACAGCTATTGCCGAAGGACTGGCTCATCGTATCATCCGTGGCGATGTGCCTGAAAACTTGAAATCAAAACAGATATTCTCGTTGGATATGGGTGCCCTTATTGCCGGTGCAAAATATAAGGGAGAATTTGAAGAAAGATTGAAATCGGTCGTAAACGAGGTGACAAAGTCTGACGGCGAAATCATTCTCTTTATCGACGAGATACACACCTTGGTAGGCGCAGGTAAAAGTGATGGTGCCATGGATGCAGCCAACATTTTGAAACCGGCTTTGGCACGTGGTGAACTGCGTTCGATAGGAGCTACAACATTGGATGAATATCAGAAATATTTCGAAAAAGACAAAGCCCTTGAACGCCGATTCCAAATCGTAATGGTGGACGAACCGGATGAGTTGGATACAATATCTATTTTGCGTGGATTGAAGGAGAAATACGAAAACCATCATAAGGTACGTATCAAAGACGATGCCTTGATTGCGGCTGTTCAACTGTCTTCTCGATATATAACAGATCGGTTCCTACCTGACAAAGCCATTGACTTGATGGATGAAGCAGCAGCCCGTTTGCGTCTGCAAGTGGACTCTGTACCGGAATCACTCGATGAAGTGTCTCGTCGTATCAAACAGCTGGAAATTGAACGCGAGGCTATCAAGCGTGAAAACGACCAGGTTAAACTGGAATCGCTAAGCAAAGAAATAGCAGATCTGAAGGAAAATGAAAAGGCTCAGAAAGCCAAATGGGAAAGTGAAAAAGAGCTGATCAACAAGATTCAGCAAAATAAGATTGACATTGAAAATCTAAAATTTGAAGCCGATAAAGCCGAACGCGAAGGAGACTATGGAAAAGTAGCTGAAATCAGATATGGCAAGATAAAGGCTAAAGAAGAAGAAATAAAAGATTTTCAAAATAGACTGCATGAGATGCAAGCTGGTGCTGCCATGATCAAGGAAGAAGTGGACAGTGAAGATATTGCTGATGTAGTATCTAAATGGACGGGTATACCAGTAAGCAAGATGTTGCAAAGCGAACGCGAAAAGCTTTTGCATTTGGAAGAAGAGCTGCACAATAGAGTGGTTGGTCAGGAAGAAGCGATCGTGGCTATCGCAGATGCTGTGCGCCGTAGCAGAGCGGGCCTACAAGATCCGAAAAGACCAATCGGTTCCTTCATCTTCTTGGGTACAACCGGTGTCGGAAAGACAGAATTGGCCAAGGCGTTGGCAGAATATCTGTTTGACGACGAGAACATGATGACGCGAATAGACATGAGTGAATATCAGGAGAAATTCAGCGCTACTCGTTTGATTGGTGCACCTCCGGGATACGTAGGATATGATGAAGGCGGACAGCTGACTGAAGCTATCAGACGTAAACCCTACTCTGTCGTTTTGTTTGACGAAATCGAAAAAGCACATCCGGATGTATTCAATGTCCTCTTGCAGGTATTGGACGATGGTCGTCTGACCGACAACAAGGGACGTGTAGTCAACTTCAAGAATACGATTATTATTATGACCAGCAATTTGGGTTCATCGTTGATACGTGAAAATTTCGAAACGCTGACAAACGACAATCGTGAAAAGGTAATAGAAAATACGAAAAATCAGGTTTTGGAATTACTTAAGAAAACGATCCGTCCGGAATTCCTGAATCGTATCGATGAAGTAATCATGTTCACTCCGCTGAACGAAAAAGAAATCAAAGAAATTGTCAACTTACAGTTAAGCAACTTAAAGAAAATGCTTGAAAAGAATGACATCAAACTTGATTTTACAGATGAGGTACTGCAATTTATTGCCGAAGAAGGGTATGATCCGCAATTTGGTGCCCGTCCGGTTAAACGAGTTATTCAGCGGTATGTATTGAATGAGTTATCTAAAGCTATACTAGCTATGTCGATTGACAAGAACCGTCCAATTACAATTGAACGAAATGGAGATAGCTTACGATTCACAAATAGATAAGAGTTTAGGTTATTAGTTTTTAGGCATTTAGGTTTTTAGTTAAGGTTAAATTTGCGGGCTCTCTTTAGGCAGAGGGTCCGCATTTGTTTTTATGTTTTGTATTTTTAACATACATTTCATATCCATATCGTTTTTTATGAGTATTATTGTAAAGCATTTTTAACATTTTATGTTATAAATAAAAGCCACGAAAAAACAAGCACACGTTCATCAATCTTTTGCTAGTTCCCAAATTTATGGATTGACTACAAAGATTATAAATGCATGCTTATTATTTAATATAAATTTAAGTTAATCTAATCTACGTATTATGAAGAATGGAAAGTTAACCTTAATTAATAATGGACTTTGTCTTTCACTTAGTCTATTCTTGATTGGAGGAGCCTCTTTTTTACCAACACAAGCTGTCAAAGCTGAGGTAAACATTACTCAACAGGCTCGAAAAGTCACAGGATCCGTAAAAGATTCAAAAGGAGAAGCGCTATTGGGCGTTAACGTAGTTGAAAAAGGAACTACAAACGGTACAATCACGGATCTTGACGGTAATTTCACTTTAGATGTTTCTCCCAATGCAACTCTTGATTTTTCTTACATTGGTTATATTACACAATCTGTACGCGTTACAGGTAATGTTGTAAATGTTACCTTGGAAGAAGACACACAAGCTCTTGACGAAGTTGTAGTAGTTGGTTATGGTACACAGGCCAAGAAAGACATTACAGGATCAGTAGCCGTAGTTGACACAAAAGACCTTTTGGCATCTAGCGGTTCTTCTGCATCACAACAATTACAAGGTAAAGCACCGGGTGTATATGTTGGTGCTTCAGGCGCTCCTGGTTCTCAAACCATGATTCGTATTCGTGGTGTAAACACAGTTAACGATAACGGACCTTTGTATGTAATCGACGGTGTATCTACTCGTAACCAAGATTTAAGTAGTATCAACCCTAATGATATCGAAAGCTTACAGGTATTGAAGGATGCTTCAGCCGCAGCTATTTATGGTGCACAAGCAGCTAACGGTGTTATCCTTATTACAACCAAGAAGGGAACAAATACCGGTCAACCTAAATTAAATTATGATGGATATGTTGGTGTTCAGAAAACAGGTAAGAGATACGATGTATTGAACTCAATGGATCGTCTTCAACTTGAATGGGATGCCAAGGCTGGTAACTATGCTATCTTAGGTGTAGATCAATATCCATCACACGTACAGTTCGGGACAGGTCCTAAACCTACTATTCCTAACTATATGACTCAAGCTGGTGCTAATGGTAGACAAGATATCGATCCTAGCACTTATAGCTATCCAGGCAATACAATGGTACCTTTCTCTGATACAAATTGGTGGGACGAAATTGACCGTCCGGCTATGATGCAAAACCATCAAGTAAGTTTGACAGGTGGTACTGATAAAGGTCAATATAGTTTAGGTGCCAACTACTTCCACCAAGATGGTACAGTTATTGACACTTACTATAAGAGATATCAAGTACGTGCCAACTCATCCTTTAATGTTCGTCCATGGTTACGCGTAGGAGAAAACTTAACTTATGCATTCATGAAAGATTTAGGACGTACACCGAATAGTGCTGAAAGCAGCCCATATTCATGGACTTTCCGTGCGTCTCCTTATGTTCCTGTTTATGACATCCAAGGCAATTTCGCCGGATCAAAGATTGCAGGAACAGGTAACTGGCAGAACCCTGTATCTATCAAGAAGAGAGAAATTGGTAACTACTGGACCAACTCTCGTATTTTTGGTAACCTTTGGGCTGAAGCCGATTTGTACAAAGGATTGACTTATCGTACCAACTTCGGTTTGGACTATACAAACAACTATTCTTATCGTATGAATAAGAAGGACCTTGAATTCTCTGAAACTCGTGGTCAAAATGACCTTCAAGAAGTATCTGGATTCAACTTCCGTTGGGTATGGACTAACACTCTTACATACAACGCAGTATTCAACGATGTACATAAATTAAACGTTATCTTAGGAACAGAAGCTATTCGCGATGGTTTAGGACGTTCAATGACTGGCCAACGTTACAATTATCTATATGAAGATAATCAAGACACATGGGTATTAAACATGGGTGAAAACAACTCGCAACGTATTGCTGAATCAAGCTATAATGGTGAGTTTGCTTTGTTCGGTATATTCGGACGTGTTGACTACTCATTCATGGATAAATACTTGTTTACCGGTATCTTACGTAGAGACGGTGTTTCCAGATTCTCAGAAAGCAATCGTTATGGTGTATTCCCATCTGTTTCTTTAGGGTGGCGTGCTTCTGAAGAAGGATTCATGGAATCAACAAGAGATTGGTTAGACGATTTGAAGTTCCGCGTAGGTTACGGACAAACAGGTAACTCTGAAGTGCCTCGTAAAACAAACTTCGCATATGAGTTCTCAACCGACCCAGGTACAACAGGTTATGACCTAAGTGGTACTAATGGTTCTGCTTTCACCGGTTATAAACTAAACCGCTTTGGTAACCCGGATACAAAATGGGAAGCATTGGGAAGTACCAACGTGGGTGTTGACGCAACATTCTTGAATGGTAAATTCGGATTCGCTGCTGAATGGTACTACAAGAAAACAACAGACATGTTGCTTGAAGCTTCTTATTCTGCATTGGCAGGTGAAGCAGGAAGACCATACATCAACTTTGGTGATATGAAGAATATCGGTTTTGATATGAGCTTTAACTATCGTGATTCTCACGGAGATTTAGGTTGGGATGTTACATTGAACTTAGACCACTACAAAAACGAAATTGTAAGAATATCTGAATCAGACGATGCTTCTTATTGGGGAAGTGGAGCTAGATTTAGCACTTCAGTTACTCGTACTACAAAAGGACAACCAATCTCTATGTTCTACGGTTACAAGGTGAACGGTTTCTACGAAAATGTAGATGAAGTTATGGCTGTTAAACCAATTGGTGCTTCTGACATCACACCTGAAAAAGCTGCTGCTTATGTAGGTAAGTTCAAATTTGCCGACATGGATGGTAATGGTGAATTAAACGTTGACGACCGTACTTATATTGGTAACCCTCATCCAGACTTGGTAGCCAGCTTAAATGTAGGTCTTACTTATAAGAATTTTGACTTCACGATGTTCTGGTATTCTACTATTGGTAATGATTTATTTAACAATACTAAGTACTTTACTGACTTCTGGTTGTTCGAAGGAAATAAATCATCAAGAATGCGTGACCTATCTTGGAAAGCAGGAGCTGACAACAGCAAAGCTATTCTTCCAGTCCTTGACTATGGTGATGGTTATTCAGGAACAAACCCAAGTTCATATTATGTAGAAGATGGTTCATTCTTAAGATTGAAGAACTTAGTGCTTGGTTATACATTCCCAAAAGCAATGTTGCAAAAAGCAACTATTTCAAACTTACGCGTTTATCTGCAAGCTGAAAACGTATTGACATTTACTAAATATTCAGGTCTGGATCCTGAATTTACAAATGCGGAAGTATCTGCTGGTAACGGTGCCGACTTACGTCGTGGTTTGGATATGGGTGGATGGCCTACAACCATGAGATTCTTATTTGGTGTGAACTTCTCATTCTAAAAATCTAAAACTATTATAATAAATTACCATTATGAAACATAAATATATAATCGCAGCATTCAGTTTAGTGTCAGCACTGGCATTCTGTTCTTGCGGTGAAGATTTCCTCTATAAAGCTCCACAAGGCAGTATCGACCAGAAAGCGCTTGAAAATGAAGTTGGAGTAGAATTGTTAGTTGCTAATACCTATGCAAACCTTACTGAAAACGGTTGGGGAGCCAGTCCTTTCAACTGGACATTCGGAGGTATGTATGGTGGAGATGCCAATAAAGGTTCTGACCCTGGTGACCAATCTGTACTCAATGAAATGGAAATGTATAACACCACTTCCACCAATGGATATCTAGGAGAAAAGTATGATTGGACATACAAGGGAAGCAAACGTGCCAATTTGGCTTTAAATGTATTGGAAAAGGCTGAAGATATGAGCGATGACCTTCGCAAGGTACGTAAAGGGGAATTGTATTTCCTACGTTCATTATTTTACTTTGAATCCATTAAAGTATTTGGTCCATTTATCCCTTATATAGATGAATCTATCGTAGAAAATGACCCGAAGGTATATAACGATAAGAATATTTATGAAAATATCTTGGCGGATATTGATGTAGCAATCAGCAATCTTCCAGAAACACAACCAGAAGTTGGCCGTGCTAACAAATGGGCTGCAATGGCTTTGAAAGCGAAAGTTCTTATGCAAAAAGGTGACTTGGCTGCTGCTAAACCAATCTTGAAACAAGTTATCGAACAAGGTAAGACATCCAATGGCTTAGCATATGCTCTAGAAGCAGATATGAATGCAAACTGGGATGCATTGCGTGAAAATGGTAAAGAATCAATCTTTGCTGTACAATTCTCTAACGAAACGCAAAACAACGGTAACTCAGGTATGTCATTATGTTATCCACATAACTCAGGACCAGGTGGCTGCTGCGGATTCTATCAACCTTCATTCGAATTGGTTAACTCATTCCAAGTTGACGCAAACGGTCTTCCATATTTGAACGGCGAATATCGCTCAAAACCAACAGTTTCTAAAAAAGGTGGTTCAGGTGAACCTGTAGGTATCAATGATCCTTCGATTGCTGTTGACCCACGTTTGGACTTTGCAGTAGGTCGTTATGGCATTCCATATAAAGATTGGGGTCTTCCTGCTGACGACTGGGTACGTAACCCTGTAAGTGGTGGTATTTTCTTGCCTAAGAAACACGTTTATAGTAAAGCTGAAAAAGACGCTGGACATGTTGCTATTCATGACGGTTGGGCTCCAGGTTCAACAATGAACTTACAATATCTAAGCCTTCGTGACTGTATCTTGATGTATGCTGAATGTTTAGCAAACGACGGCGAATTAGCTGCTGCAATGGAACAAGTTAATAAGATTCGTGCAAGAGCTGCATTGGATGTTAACATCATTAAGAAAGCTGACGGAACTCCAGCTGCAAATTACCAGATTCAACCTTACCCTGCATCACATGCTGCATTCTCAAACAAAGATGTTTGTATCAAAGCTGTACGCATGGAAAGAAAGTTGGAATTGGCAATGGAAGGCTTACGTTGGTTTGACTTGCAACGTTGGGGTGGTGAATATATGGCTCAAGAATTGAGAGCATATGTTGATTATGAAAAACAATACATCACCAAATTTGCAGGTGCTTCTTACTTGCCTGCCAGCAAAACAATGTTCCCTCTACCTGACACACAAGTTCAGACAATGGGTACTGACGAATCTGGCAAACCTTACCTTGTACAACCAAGTGCATGGAATTAATCAAATTATAAATAAAGAGGGTGGCTACGTGTTAGCCACCCTCTTGTTCTTTTTAAAACAAATGGGTCTCAAATAATAATTTAGATAGCTATACCATGAAAAATACTATTTTCATTCTAACGATACTTACGGTAATATTATCAGGTTGTAAAAAATCAGAACCTGAGGATTATACATTCAAGTATAGTATGGAGTATGTCAATAATTACAAAATTGAATGTACAATCGACTCAAAAACAAATGCCTATACTATCGTTGAGTATAATTACCTATTTGATAACTTTGAGAAAAAACGAGACCCTTTATCCACCAGTGGTATACTTTCAGCAGAGGAAAGCAACCAGTTTGCCTCTTGTATTGAAATGGCTGATCTTTTTGAATTGGATGACACCTATGGTTTTGATGAATCCACTGATTTTGTCTGCCAAAGCTATATCGTTACCCCTACCAAAGAAAAATTTATTACATCTTCGTATGTAAACAATCAACTACCTACTCATTATTATGCGTTAGTTTCTTTCATGAACACTTTCATATCAGAACACAAGAAAAAGAAATAAAAGCAAAAAAATAACCGGTAGGCTGGCGAACCAAACTACCGGTTTTTATTTAACCAATAACACCTAACTAGGTATCACTGCTATTTTTATTATTTTCCTTGCTCAAGCAACAAAGTCTTTGTTGGCTGATCACATACTTCTGTTGGACCAAAATATTGGATTGGACCTGGATATACATAATCTGTATTGATAGCCCACTCTTCGCGTTTTGCAACGAACGCTTTGAATGGAGCACCGTCTAATTTAACCAATGCTTTCTGGATAACCGGCTTCATTTCGCCATGACGTCTTTCCATATTCATCATCATTGTAACAGGAATACCTCCAGCAATCCATTGATCAGCAGGAGCTGTTGTGTTACGTACAGATGACATGTAACCAGTCTTTCCGGCAGCGATCAAACAAGAAGCAGTATATCCTAATGAATAGCAATAGTCTGCATCGTAGTTTGAAGGAGCAGCACAACGTCCTTCGTATCCAAAGAAGTGAACTTGGCTAGCGAATTTACCTACGTACTTACCTTCTTTCTTCCATTCAGCAAGACGGTTTCCAACCATTTCTGCTAACAGTTTTTCTGTTTCGATCAAGGATACTTGTACGTTTCCGTGTGGGTCACGGTCAAGCGTTAACTGACGAGCAACGCCTTCTGGTAAGCTTGCATAAAGTTCTGAGTTTTCTTTTGTAAGCTTGCTGATGATATAGTTACGTTGTTCTGAACGTTTGATTAGTTTGAACTCACCTTCATTCTTAGCAAGGAAATCGTTAAGTTCAGCAATCAATCTCTTCATAGCAGGAATAAATTCAACCAAACCTTCAGGGATAAGCACTGTTCCGAAGTTGTTCCCTTGTTCAGCACGCTTAGCAACTACAGTAGCAATTTGATTTACTACATCATCCAAAGACATGTTCTTAGCTTCTACTTCTTCAGAGATAATACAAACGTTTGGATGAGTTTGTAGAGCGCATTCCAATGCAATATGAGAAGCAGAACGTCCCATTAATTTAATGAAGTGCCAGTATTTACGAGCTGAGTTACAGTCACGTTGGATGTTACCGATTACTTCAGAATATACTTTACATGCTGTATCGAAACCGAATGAAGTTTCAATCTGCTCGTTCTTCAAGTCACCATCGATTGTCTTAGGACATCCGATAACTTGTACACCAGCATCGATTGATTTATAATATTCAGCTAATACACATGCATTTGTGTTAGAGTCGTCACCACCGATAATTACAAGAGCTTTGATATCCAATTTTTTAAGGATTTCAAGACCTTTGTCAAATTGTGACTTTTCTTCCAATTTGGTACGTCCTGAACCTATCATATCAAAACCACCTGTGTTACGATATTCATCGATAATATCAGCAGTCAGTTCCATGTAGTTGTGGTCTACTAAACCGCCAGGACCAAGAATGAAACCATACAGACGTGAATCTTTATTAATCGCCTTTACACCATCAAAAAGACCAGCAATCACATTGTGCCCACCAGGTGCTTGTCCACCAGATAGAATTACTCCCACATTAATAGCTGGTTGTACAACCGTATCTTTTCCTTTTTCAAAAGTGATAATCGGCATACCATACGTATTTGGGAATAATTTCTTGATCTCTTCCTGATCGGCAACAGATTGAGTATAAGCTCCATCAACAGCTTGTACGGGACCTTTCAAAGCAGCAGGTACTTTAGGCTGATAAGCTGCTCTTGCGATTTGTAATGCACTTTTTGTCATTTTCTTATATTGATTTTTTGGATAATATTGTTTCAAAACGAGGACCTTCAAATAAAGTCATGCAAATATCGCTTTTTTTCTCCAATTATGAAAGTTCCCGCACTTATCTCGCAGGGCTCCTTTTTTTTTGTAAGTTTGCATAGTCAGAAAAACAATTAAATATGAAAAGAATAACGGCATATATTATTTTTGTTGGATTACTACTTGGTAGTTGTGGCAATCAAGAAAAAGAAGCCCGTGTGAGACTGGATAATGCGCGCAAGATGTATGAAGCGAATGAATTCTTTGCGGCTAAAAATGAAATTGACAGCATCCGTATTTTATTCCCCAAAGAGTATAAAGTATTGAAAGAAAGCCTCAACCTGATGCGAGAAGTGGAAATAAAAGAAGCTGAACGTACGTTGGCTTATTGCGATAGCTTACTGCCCATCCGTATCGCTGAAGTAGAAACGCTCCGGAAAGATTTCGTATACGAAAAAGACTCGATTTATGAAGAAGTAGGCACATTTATCTGGAAACAACAAACAATCGAACGAAACATTAATCGCTGCTATATTCGTTGTGGAGTAAATGAAAAAGGAGAAATGTATTTGGCAAGTGTCTATTATGGCGCAAGCCCTATTAATCACACGGCAATTAAGCTAAGTATACCGAACGGGTTATTCGCCGAAACTGCTTCTATACCGTATGATGGAGGGGTAAACTATCGCTTTAAAGACGAAGGTTTTACAACCGAAGTAGTGACCTACAAAGGTGAAGCCGGCTTAGATGCTATTAATCTGATCTACAATAATCCGAAAGAACGTATCAAAGTAGAATACCAAGGAGGTAAACCCTATACTATCTATATGGCCGAAGCGGATAAGAAGGCGCTTATCGGCACCTTTAATTTAGGTACGGTTCTCAGTGATATCAATCGTATGACAATCGAAATGAATAAGGCACAGAAAAGATTGGAATACCTCGGAAGGAAATTAGAGACTAATTAATTTTACACTCTGGAATCACGCACAACAGCCTTTGGTATAGGAAATTTGATTCCTTCTCTACTGAAGGCTGCGTATATTTTTTCGTTAACGTCGAAATAGACCGACCAGTAATCATCTCTTTTAACCCAAGCACGGAGAACTATATTTACACCTATATCAGTCATGCCATGAACAGCAATTAAGGGCTCTGGCGACAAAAGAATACGAGTGTCTTGCCGGATGATTCCATCAATAATACCCTGTACCACCGGATAGTCCTGACCATAAGAAATACCGATAATCCATTCTACTCGGCGTGTGGGCAAATTATTGTAATTGGTTATGATACCACTGCTCAACGCCCCATTAGGTGCGAACACCTGTTTATTGTCTGACGTATTCAAGACTGTATGAAATATTTGTATCTCCTGAACTGTACCTCCAATTCCTTGGGCTTCTATGTAATCTCCAACCTTAAAGGGTTTGAATAATAGAATAACAATCCCCCCAACAAAGTTTGACAGATTGCCGCTCATCGCTACACCTATAGCCACACCAGCTGAAGCAAGCAAAGCAGCAAATGAAGTTGTCTCTACCCCTAATGCACCAACTACAGAGATAATAAGCAAAATAGTAAGTGTGATATTGACAAGACTGGCAAGAAATGTTTTGACAGAAGGCTCAATCTTACGTTTAGTCAATATCCTTTGAATAAGCTTATTTAACAATGAAATCAAGATTTTTCCTATTGAAAAAACGATCAAAGCTTTTAGAATAGACCATCCTAACTCCGATCCAGATTGAAATATATTGTTAATTGTTTCTTCTATTTGACCAGGCTCTGTCGTATCAGGTAATATTGTCATCAATATATTCAGAAAGTTCATAACTAAGATATTCTTATAATTTGTAGTAAAGATATAAATATTTTTTATTCGCCCTTGGGGAGTAAATTATTCTCTATTTTTGCAAAAAACAAATTGAGAACTATGAGACTTGTCAGCTTCATTTTTTGCATTCTATTTTCAGTCACGTGCTATGCACAATCATATGGAGAATTGATTGAGAAAAGTTATGATTATCTCGAAAAGGGTGATCTTGTTGCTGCCGAGGAAAGCCTCCGTGCTGCAATGCGTTTGGAACCTGGCAATCCGCACAATTATGCCCTACTTTCTAATATGGGTACGATTCAGCGCAGACAAGGGAAAATTGAAGATGCCTTGTTTTCTTACTCAACAGCGCTAAGTCGTCGACCGCAAGACGTAACCCTCTTGGCAAACCGTGCTTCTTTGTATGCCGAAACCGGAGAAACAGATAAAGCAATTGCCGACTATAACATCCTATTAACAGTCGAACCTCATGACCAGAATGCATTATACAATAGAGGCATTCTCTATCTGCAAAAAAAAGACTTCATACAGGCAGAAGCAGACTTTGATAAAATATTAGAGTTGAACGAAAAGACGGTATACGGACGCCTGGGACATGCTATCTTGGAAAAGATGCGAGGCAACTATGATACAAGTGAACGCATATATAATTATCTCATCGATGAAATGCCCAGAGACTGGCAGATGTACGAAGGAAGAGCCGAACTCTATTTCTTAATGGGTAAAAATGCACGTGCCAAAGCTGATGTCAATAAGGTTATCTCTGAATCAGGACCAACAGCTTCACTCTATGTCTTAAGAGGAAAAATCAACCTGGCTCAATATGAAAAGGAAGCAGCAATAAAGGACTTTCTTAAAGCACAAGAATTAGGATATGATCAAACCATCCTTGACGAACTCATGAAGATGGCTAAATAATGTATTCATAAAACAATGCAGATTTGATTGATAATCATAATTATCGAATCAAATCTGCATTGTAAGATATCATAGGAGGAAATTTCTATTTCTTCGCAATATACGACGCCACCCAGTCCCCTACTTCAGAGGTCTTACATGCTTTTCCGTCACCGGCAATATCTTCAGTCACTACTTTAGCGTCCATTGATGCTGCCACTGCTTCGCGAATTAAAGCTCCTTCTTCCATCAGATTGAATGCATATTCAAACATAAGCGCAGCACTCAGAATAGTTGCCAAAGGATTGGCTATATCTTTTCCTGCAGCTTGCGGATAGGAACCGTGAATAGGTTCAAATACGGATGTATGAATACCAATAGAGGCCGATGGCAACATACCTAACGATCCTGTAATAACAGAAGCCTCATCAGTAAGGATATCACCAAACATATTTTCTGTTACCATAACGTCAAAGCTTTTCGGCCATTGAATAATACGCATAGCAGCATTATCTACAAACATATACTCGGTTTCAATATCCGGATAGCCTTTTTCAATTTCTTGAGCTACCTGACGCCACAGACGGGAAGTAGCCAATACATTCGCTTTGTCAACAATGGTCACTTTCTTCCTGCGCTTACCGGCATATTCATAAGCCAAGCGTACGATACGTTCAATTTCCTCACGGGTATAGACACAGGTGTCATAAGCAGTACTACCATCTTCACTCCTGCCTTGTGGACGTCCGAAATACATGCCACCCGTCAATTCACGGATACACATGAAGTCTGCGCCTTCAACCAAGTCGGCACGTAAAGGCGACTTATGTATTAAAGAAGGGAAGGTAGTAACAGGGCGTATGTTAGCATAGAGTCCCAGTTTCTTGCGCATGGCCAATAAGCCTTGCTCTGGTCTTACTTTGGCCGAGGGGTCATTGTCATACTTAGGAGAGCCGATAGCGCCAAATAAAACGGCGTCACTCTTCATGCACAAATCATGTGTTTCATCCGGATACGGATTTCCTACTTCATCAATAGCGCATGCACCTGTAAGGGCGTATTTGTAATTTAATTCATGTCCGAACTTTTCACAAATAGCTTTTACGGCTTTCATTGCCTGATCTACTATCTCAGGTCCGATACCGTCTCCCGGTAATACTGCAATATTTAGTTTCATTTATTTATATTCTAAGTGTTTTCTACGTAATTAACGTTGAAAATAGACATAACGAGGTTCAGTCGGCGTATAGCTTTCATCATCCCAAAGCGTACTGGTCAACATCAAGTCTGCGCTGTATCTGTTACAAGCAATAGGCACATTATGTACACGACATTGACGCAGCAACATCTGGATATCCGCTTCATGAGGCTGAGGATTCAAATCGTCAATCAAGAAGATGGCCAAATTTACTTCTTTACGTACCACCATAGCTGCAATTTCAGCATCCCCTCCCATTGGTCCAGAATGCATACGGGTTATTTCTGCGGTTATGCCTTTTTCATTGAAAGCTTCAGCAATTAGTCCTCCTGTAGTTCCTGTACATACCAAATGATGTTTTGATAAAAAATCAGCATTATGCACAGCCCAGTCAACCATATCTGCTTTGCGATTATCATGCGCAACTAAAGCTATCGTTAATCTCTTTTTCATACTTTTAAATTATAAGTTATCCTTCAATTCGGTTCAGCATTTTTAAGGTCGCCTTAATAGCCGCTTCCGTCTGGTCTGCATCCAACCCCCGGGTCTTGAAGTCTACACCTGCATAATTCCAACTAATGATTGTCTGAACAAAGGCATCTGTCCGTCCACCTGGAGGAATAGAAACCGAATAGTTGGTCAACATAGGGAATGGCCTTCTAAGATCAGCATAGATTTTACGAAGAGCTCGCATGAAGGCATCATACTGTCCATCGCCGGATGCTGACTCTTCGTAGGACTCTCCATTTATCTCAATTTTCAATGAAGCGACCGGCTTTAAACCTTGAGCCAAAGATAACGAATAATTTAGTATCTTAATTTTCTGTTCACTTGTTCCGTCTTGATTCAATACATCACTCACGATATAGGGCAGGTCCTCGCTCGTCACCATTTCTTTACGATCACCCAATTCGATAATGCGTTCGGTTACCTTTTGCATGGACTCTTCGTCCAGCTCAATACCCAATGCTTCCAGGTTTTTGCGAATATTCGCTTTACCTGAGGTCTTACCTAATGCATATTCGCGTACCCGTCCGAATCGTTCCGGTAGTAAGTCGTTGCAATAAAGATTATTCTTACTGTCTCCATCAGCATGAACTCCGGCACATTGGGTAAACACATGCTCTCCTACAACCGGCTTATTAGGTGATAATCGAATTCCTGAATAGGTTTCAACCAAACGACTGATCTTATTTATCCGAGATTCTTTCAGGTTAGTCTCTTCACCCAGTTGATCTTTCAATATAGCCAAGACGCTGCTTAAAGGAGCATTACCGGCTCGCTCACCAAGCCCGTTTACGGTGGTATGCACTCCCTTCACCCCTGCTCTGACGGCAGAATACACATTGGCTACCGCCAGGTCATAATCGTTATGCGCATGAAAATCGAACCAAAGTTCCGGATATTTCTTTACCATCAATGCGCAATACTCATACGTATTACCGGGATTTAGAATACCCAAAGTATCCGGAAGCATAAAGCGTTTGATTGGTAAATCCTTTAGACCGTCAATCATCTGAAACACATATTCAGGTGAATGCTGGATTCCATTTGACCAATCTTCCAAATAGATATTTACGTTTATACCTTTTTGCTCAGCTATACCTATCACAGTACGGATATCTTGGATATGCTGTTCGGGCGTTTTACGCAGTTGTTCTGTCACATGCTTATAAGAACCTTTACAGAGGAGGTTAAGCACACGACAACCCGCATTTTCTATCCAGTTCAGCGAGATATCACCGTCCACAAAACCTAACACTTCCAATCGATTCAGATTACCGGTTCTTCTTCCCCAGTCAGCCAGTTTCTTGACAGAATCGTATTCACCATCGGACACCCTTGCAGAAGCAATTTCAATCCGGTCTACTCCAACCTCAGAAAGAAGCATTTGGGCAATCCCCAGCTTCTCATGAGGCGAAAAAGATACACCAGATGTTTGTTCCCCATCTCTGAGGGTAGTATCCATTATTTCTATCATAGGTTCTTACAAAGATTTTTCGTATTCTTCGATCTTATACTTATTTGACAACAAATAGTCGATATCGTCCAAACCGTTTATCAAACAATCTTTCTTATAAGCATTAATTTCGAACGATTCAGTACGCTTGGTCTTATTATTGGTGATTGTCTGATTGGGCAAATCTACCGTTAAAGTTGTTGAGGGGTCTTCCTTTAGATTCTCAAACAATTCAGCTAAAAATTCCGGAGAGACTACAACGGGCAACAAACCATTATTCATGGAATTATTTTTGAAGATATCAGCAAAAAAGCTACTTACTATAACTCTGAAACCATAGCCTCCAATTGCCCAAGCTGCGTGTTCACGACTGCTTCCACTACCGAAGTTCTTTCCGGCAACAAGGATTTCGCCTTTATACGTATCTTGATTTAACACAAAGTCCGGATTCGGATTATTGTCTTTGTCGTAACGCCAATCACGAAACAGGTTATCTCCAAACCCTTCTTTGGTAGTAGCTTTCAGAAAACGTGCAGGTATGATCTGGTCTGTATCCACATTCTCAAGAGGAAGAGGAACACAGGTTGATGTTATTACAGTTATTTTTTCTTTCATAAATATTGCAATTCTAGCGGTGTTCGACTTAATTCATCAATTCTCTTGGATCTGTTATGACACCAGTCACGGCAGCAGCAGCGGCCACAAGCGGACCAGCCAAAATAGTGCGTGCACCTGGACCTTGACGACCTTCAAAATTACGGTTCGATGTAGATACCGCATATTTACCGGCAGGCACTTTATCGTCATTCATAGCCAAACAAGCCGAACAGCCCGGTTGACGGAGTTGGAATCCGGCGTCTTCCAATATCTTGTCAATGCCTTCTTCCTTCAGTTGTTTTTCTACCGCCCAGCTTCCTGGAACGAGCCATGCAATAATATTATCCGCCTTTTTCCGTCCTTTTACGATAGATGCAAAAGCGCGAAAATCTTCAATACGTCCATTGGTGCAACTACCTAGAAATACATAATCTACAGGCTTACCCTGAATCGGTTCACCACCGTTAAATCCCATATACTCCAACGATTTTTTGAACGAGATTCGTCCCGCCTCGTCAATACTTTCAACGGTAGGAATATTTTCTTTGATACCTATGCCCATACCCGGATTCGTTCCGTAGGTAACCATAGGTTCTATATCTTCTGCATTGAAATGCACCTCCTTATCGAACACAGCGTCATCATCCGAACATAATGTCTTCCAATGAGCAACAGCTTCATCCCAGGCTTCTCCTTGCGGAGCATATTCACGACCTTTCAGGTAGTTAAAGGTCACCTCATCAGGGGCAATCATACCGCCACGGGCACCCATTTCTATGGATAGATTACAGATTGTAAGACGCTCTTCCATCGTCGTATTGCGAATAGCCTCACCAGCGTACTCAACGAAATAGCCTGTTGCTCCACCGGTTGTCATTTTACTGATAATATATAAAGCAATATCCTTGGCTGTTACGCCACGTTTCAGTTTTCCATCCACAACGATACGCATAGTCTTCGGTTTACGTTGCATGATGCATTGCGTTGCAAGTGTCATTTCCACTTCACTGGTACCAATACCAAAAGCGATAGCTCCCATAGCTCCATGCGTAGAAGTATGCGAATCACCGCAAACAAGCGTCATCCCGGGTAATGTCAGTCCGTTTTCCGGACCTACCACATGGATAATGCCATTCTTTGGATGATTCATACCATAATAAGTCAATCCAAACAGTTTCGCATTCTCTTCAAGCGTCTCCACTTGTTTTCTGGAGATGGGGTCTTCAATCGGGCGTTCCTGTCCCAAAGTCGGTATATTATGGTCCGGCATACAGGTAATCCGATCCGGACGGAAAGGTTTCAATCCTCTGCTACGTAGTCCGGCAAATGCTTGCGGACTGGTAACCTCATGACAATATAAGCGGTCGATATACAACTGTATCGTTCCATCGGGAAGCGTATCTACTACATGCTTTTCCCATATCTTTTCAAACAACGTTTTACTCATCCTATAATAATTACTCGTGACTGATTAATTGGTTCTTATTTCACAAACTTATTGATTGCATCGATGAATGCTTCGACCGATGCTGCGATTATATCTGTATTAGCAGAAAAACCATAATAGCGATTTCCATCATATTCTACCTGCATATGCACCTTACCTACGTCATCACTACCTTTATTGATGGCTTGAATCAAGAATTCTTGAATGACCATTTGCCTGTGGATAATTGCCTTTACTGCCTTAATTGCTGCATCTACAGGACCATTGCCCGAAGCTGCCGCTTCAAATTTCTCTCCTGCAATATTCAAGCATACACTGGCAACCGACTGTACGCCAACGCCTGATGTAACCTGAAGATATTCCAGCTTAATTCGATGCATGGCTGTACGGTCTTTGCCTACCAACATTAATATATCGTCATCGTTGATATCCTTCTTGCGATCGGCCAATTTCAGAAATTCTTCATAGACTTTATCCAACTTCTCTTGTGTAAGCTCAACTCCTAATACTTGCAAACGGTGCTTTAATGCGGCACGTCCGCTACGAGCGGTCAATACAATTGCATTATCATCAATGCCTACATCTTTCGGGTCGATAATCTCATAGCTTTCTCTATTTTTCAGCACACCGTCTTGATGGATGCCCGATGAATGAGCAAATGCATTTCGACCCACGATAGCTTTATTGGGTTGGATAGGCATATTCATCAGACTCGAAACCATACGACTTACATTATATATACGTGTAGTATTAATATTCGTTTCGATTCCTCTATCCTTATGACTTTTAAAGATCATGGCCACTTCTTCCAATGACGTATTTCCTGCACGTTCGCCGATTCCATTCATCGTTACTTCGACTTGGCGTGCTCCGTTCAACACTCCTTGGATTGTATTAGCCGTAGCCATTCCCAAGTCGTTATGACAGTGTGTAGAAATTATTGCATTATGTATACCCTTTACATTCTCCATCAAGAATTTAATTTTCTCACCGTATTGGTCTGGCAAACAATATCCTGTTGTATCCGGTATATTTACAACTGTCGCCCCTGCTTTGATAACTGCTTCAACAACACGTGCCAGATATACATTATCCGTACGGCCCGCATCTTCACAATAAAACTCCACATCTTCAACAAACTTTTTGGCATACTTCGTTGAAGCAATAGCCCGCTCAAGAATTTCCTCTTGATCGGAGTTGAACTTATATTTGATATGGTAATCGGATGTTCCTATACCCGTATGAATACGTCCATGTTTAGCATATTTAAGTGCTTCGGCAGCTACCTCAATATCCTTTTCGACGGCTCTGGTCAGCGCACAAATCACTGGCCAAGTTACTGCTTTAGAGATTTCCACAACACTCATAAAGTCACCAGGACTTGAAACGGGGAATCCTGCTTCAATCACATCTACACCTAATTCCTCCAAAGCCTTTGCCACCTGAATCTTCTCTACTGTATTCAATTGACACCCGGGAACTTGCTCTCCATCACGTAATGTCGTATCAAAAATGTACAATCTATCAGCCATACTGTTTATTATCTGTTTTATTTATTATTGTTTATATGCTATTTCAAAAAGAGAGCCTTTCCCACAAGGAAGTGAGAAAGGCTCTTTTCTATTTCATGTATTCCAACAAGCACAACAATCTCACTTCCTATCCTGTCGCCAGAGTAGAATATGAATTAGAGAAATAAGGAGACTATTTGATGTTATGCTTATCATCGCTTCTTTTATCTTTATGTACGTCACAAAGATATAGGATTTTTTTAATCAAACAATATAAAAATAACTTTTTATCCACTTTTTCTTTTAATTTATAGCTTACACGTCTATTTTACTCCAAATTTATCACAACACATACATTATTATATATGCTCGATTTAAGAGTAGGTTAATAGACTATGTATTAAAACTATAGACAAAGTAAATTCTTCCATTTGATGTTACAGACACTTTATTAAATGTAATAAAAGTTTATATTTGCAACTGTAATTCTATTTAATTTTATCACATATTCAATTATAAATGAGAAAATTACTACTACTTTACTTAACTATTATTATTTCAGGCAGTCTTCATGCCCAGCTTATAGCTGTAAAGAATAACCTTTTATACGACTTTACGGCCACCCCCAATTTAGGTGTAGAGGTCGGTATAAGTAAACACCTCACTTTTGATCTAACCGGAAGATTTCATCCTTGGTCCTTACAGGACAGAAAAACGCTGAAACACTGGCTAATCCAACCGGAACTAAGATACTGGTTTTCCGAACGATTCGATGAACATTTCATTGGTTTGCATGCTCAATACATGGATTATAATTTCTATGGATTCAAATTGCCTTGGGGAATGGAAAAAAGATTCGGATATGACGGAACATCGTATAGTGCCGGCTTATCCTATGGCTATCAATTATATATAAGTCCGCGATGGAATATAGAGTTCACGATTGGGGTCGGTTATAGTCGATTTGACTATACAAAGTACGAGTACGACGCAATCTTTGACAAATACGATATTGGACTATTCAACAGAGACTATTATGGACTCACTAAACTAGGAATCAGTTTTGTTTATTTAATCAAATAATACGATGAAACAATTTACATTTATCCTCATAACGCTCTCATTATTCATGAGCCAATCCCTTCATAGTCAAGAAGTATACAATGGACTGGTCAAGATAAAACAAAATATTGCTGAAGTAAAAAACGACTCTTTGTATCTGGAGATGGATGTCATTCTGCATGGATTAAACATCAATAGTAAAGAAAGTTTGGTATTATCTCCCATACTTTTCCATGATAATGATTCAATAAAATTACCATCAATCATAGTGAATGGCAAAAGGAAACAACAAAAAATAAATCGAGCAAAAGTTTTAAACGGCACATATCCTCCGCATGAATCTGCCTTTATAGTTCTTCCTAATAAGAAGTTAATAGTTAGCACTTTTACCTATCGTCAAACAATTCCTTTTGCCCCTTGGATGAAAAAAGCCGGGCTCAAGCTCATCGGTGAATCTACGAATATGTTTGACACGAAGGTCTTTTCCCAATCAGACATTTTGTCTGAAGAATTGATTCTGACAGAACGATAAGAATTAACATATTAACGTATCTTTGAAGTCATAAGTTCAGAATCAATAAATTTCGAAAAGAATGAAACAATACAACTTTGACCAAGTGATTGACCGTAAAGGTACCAACTGTGTAAAGGTGGATCTCTTGGAAGAGCGTTTCGGATCAAAAGATCTGACAGCCCTTTGGGTGGCTGATATGGACTTTTGCACACCCGATTTCATTGTTGATGCTATCAGAAAACGCTGTGAGCATGAAGTATTCGGTTATACATTTGCTTCATCCGAATATTACAACAGCATCATCAACTGGGTAGAATACAAACATAATTGGCAGATAAAGCAAGAGTGGTTAAGTTATATCCCGGGCATCGTCAAAGGGATAGCCTTCGTACTAGATTGTTTTACACAACCCGGCGACAAGGTTATTATCCAGCCTCCCGTATATCACCCTTTCCGCTTGGTTCCTCAACATATGAACCGTGAAGTGGTCAACAATCCGCTAAAGCTTGTTGACGGTAAATACGAAATGGACTTTGATCATCTGGAGTCTGTCATCGACGATAAATGCAAAGTCTTCATCCTTTGCAGTCCCCATAATCCGGCCGGTATTGTTTGGGAAAAAGAAACCCTGGTTAAACTGGCTGAGATCTGCAAACGCAACGGTATTCTGGTTATTTCGGATGAAATCCATGCTGAAATGGCCTATCCGCAATACAAACATCACCCATTTCCAACAGTGTCGCCCGATGCTGCTTCTTGCAGTATTACATTCATGGCACCTAGCAAGACATTTAATATTGCAGGAATTGTCACTTCATATGCCCTTGTTCCCGATGAAAAATTAAGAAGAGAATTCTTCAAATTTCTTCAAGCAAGAGAATTGTCGGATGGAACTATATTTGCTTATACAGCAACAACCGCAGCCTACACCCATGGGGCAGAATGGTTGGAACAAATGCGTAGCTATATCATCGAAAATGTCAGGTTTGTTGATAATTTTCTAAAAAAATATATACCGAAAATCAAAGTATATCAGCCTCAAGCCTCTTTCCTTGTCTGGTTGGATTGTCGCGAACTGAACCTTACTCAAGCTGAACTTGTTTATTTATTCAAAGATAAAGCCGGATTAGCCTTGAACGACGGAAAAATGTTCGGTCAAGAAGGTGAAGGTTTTATGCGCATGAACATTGGTTGTTCAAAATTAATACTTGAACAAGCTTTAGAGGCGTTAAAGAAGGCGGTTACAACAAAATAATATTGTAACTTTGTACCCGATATACATTATCAAAATAATATAATAACAGAAGATGAAAATTTCAACAAACAAGTCCGTTGCAGTGACATATGACCTGAACGTAGGCGAAGGAGAAGAACGTGAATTAATGGAAAAAGCAACTGAAGAAGCTCCATTAAAGTTTATATTCGGTACAGGCACTATGCTTCCTGCATTTGAAAAAGCATTAATGGGTTTAAGCGTAGGAGACAAGTTCTCTTTTTCAATTAGTCCAGAGGATGCTTACGGAGAATATGACGAAGATCATGTATTGGATTTACCAAAAGATATTTTTATTGTAGATGGTAAATTTGACGATGAAACAATCAAAGAAGGTAACACCTTACCTATGATGGATTCAAACGGAAACCGTATGAACGGTTCTGTATTAGAAGTAAAAGAAGATGTTGTTGTAATGGACTTCAACCATCCATTGGCTGGTGAAACTTTACATTTCAGCGGAAACGTAATTGACGTACACGAAGCTACAGCTGAAGAAATTGCTGCCCTGACTGCAGGTGCCGGCGGTTGCGGATGTGGTGGTGACTGCAGTTGCGGCGACGAAGAAGAAGGTGAAGGATGTGGTTGCGGTTGTGGTAGTTGTCACTAATCTATGAATACTTTCGGTAATATATTCAGATTAACTTCATTCGGCGAATCACATGGTGCTGGCATCGGAGGTGTGATTGATGGTTGTCCGGCCGGGATCGAATTGGATATGGCATTTATCCAGCATGAACTAGACCGTCGCAAACCAGGTCAGTCCCGTATTACAACACCTCGTAAAGAAGACGACGAAGTGCAATTTCTTTCTGGTATATACGAAGGTAAAACTACAGGTACACCCATCGGATTTATCATCTGGAATAAAAACCAGCATTCATCCGACTATGATAACATGAAGACGGTTTACAGACCGTCTCATGCTGATTATACCTATCAAACGAAGTATGGAATTCGTGACCCACGTGGAGGCGGACGTTCGTCGGCCCGTGAAACGATTGCCCGTTGTGTGGCCGGAGCGATAGCCAAACTTGCACTCAAGCAGTATGGCATTCAGATTCAGGCATACACATCGCAGGTAGGTGAAATCAAACTTGAAGAGAATTATACAACATACGATCTCGATATGGCAGAAACCAATGCAGTACGCTGTCCGGATCCGTCTAAAGCGGCCGAGATGGAAGAGTTAATTGCAGAGGTGAAATCGAAAGGAGACACTATTGGAGGTATCATCACGTGTGTGGCAAAAGGTGTTCCTGTTGGTTTAGGCGAACCGGTTTTCGGAAAGCTGCATGCAGCCTTAGGACATGCCATGCTTACAATCAATGCGGTAAAAGGCTTTGAATACGGTGATGGTTTTGAAGCGGCTCGATACAGAGGCTCCGAACGGAACGACCGTTTCTTCAACGATAACGGAAAAATAAGCACGCGAACAAATAACTCCGGGGGTATCCAAGGAGGAATTTCTAACGGACAGGATATTTATTTCCGTGTTGCATTCAAATCAGTAGCTACCATTTTAATGGAACAAGATACCGTCGATGCAGATGCAAAAGAAACGATTCTCAAAGCCAAAGGTCGCCACGATCCTTGTGTATTGCCAAGAGCTGTGCCTATCGTAGAGGCGATGACCGCCATGACGTTGTTAGACTATCTGTTGATACAAAAAACACGAAGCTAATAATTTATCATACAAGATAACGAAAAAGGGATGCACGCATGCATCCCTTTTCTTGTTTTATAACCTAACGGTCTATTCATGATGATAAGGCTCGTTATTTAATATCGTCATCGCCCGATATAACTGTTCTGTAAAGATAAGCCGAATCATCTGGTGAGAAAAAGTCATCTTGCTTAGAGATATCTTTTCTTGCGCTGCATCGTAGACCGACTGGCTAAAACCGTAAGGACCACCAATCACGAATACAAGCCTTTTAGATACGGTATGCATCTTCTTTTCAATATATTCGGCAAATTTCATCGATGAAAACTCCTTCCCCTTTTCATCCAAAAGAACAAGGTAGTCACCTGGTTGCACCGACTTAAGAATCAATTCGCCTTCTTTTTCCTTCTGCTGTTCTTTAGAAAGATTTTTCACATTCTTGATATCCGGAATTACAGCCAGTTCAAAGGGAATATAATGGCTCAAACGACTCTTATATTCATTTATCGCATCTACAAAATAACCGGCATCAGTCTTCCCGATTACACAGAGAACAATCTTCATTTAACTCGATTTACTGTTTAGAAACTGCTAAATTATATGAAAAATACATACCTTTGCTCTGGATACATACAAAATAAAGGAGGAAAATTATGAAACGATTATTAATCACGTTCGCATTCGTACTCTCTTTTTTGAGCCTTAATGCTGCAGACATAACCCATATTTCAAACGCATTTAAGGGAGGTAACGCTTCATCGCTTACGGCTGTTATGGATACCGAAGTAGATTTAGCCATTCCCGGTTCGACAAAAAAATGCAATGCTACAGAAGCTGTATCTGCATTAAATGGCTTTTTCAAATCCAATAAACCTACAGACTTTTCGGTTGTTCACCACGCAGATAAAAAAGACAATGGTTTTATTGTAGGCAAACTACCTACAACTGATAAATCATACCGGGTAAACATTACTTATAAGACCGTAGGTGATAAAGCTGTCATTCAATCAATAAGAATCGAATAATAACAGAGATAGATAAATGGATAATCTAATTGAAGATTTAATTAAGCTTGCTTTTGCTGAAGATATCGGCGATGGCGATCATACAACCCTTTGCAGTATTCCGGAAACGGCTATGGGCAAAAGTCAGTTGATCATCAAAGAAGACGGTGTATTAGCCGGCGTAGAAATTGCTAAACGCATATTCCATCATTTTGATCCGGAGCTAAAGGTAACCGTATTCATCAACGACGGAGCCGAAGTTAAAAAAGGAGATATTGCACTTACCGTTGAAGGCAAAGTACAGTCCTTATTGCAAACCGAACGTTTGATGCTTAACGTGATGCAACGCATGAGCGGTATTGCAACAACTACAAGAAAGTACGTTAAAGCGTTGGAAGGAACAAAAACAAGAGTATTGGATACTCGCAAGACAACCCCGGGCATGCGCATGCTTGAAAAAGAAGCTGTAAGAATAGGCGGTGGGGTAAATCACCGTATCGGACTCTTCGATATGATTCTTCTTAAAGATAATCATGTGGACTTTGCCGGTGGTATCGAAAAAGCCATTACACGTGCACAGAACTACCTGAAAGAAAAAGGAAAGGATTTGAAGATTGAGATTGAAGTACGCAATTTCGATGAACTGGAACAAGCCATGAAAGTGGGCGGAATAGATCGTATCATGTTGGATAACTTCAATATCGAAGATACCAAAGAAGCTGTTCGCAGAATTGGTGGCCGATTTGAAACTGAATCTTCTGGTGGTATAACATTTGCTACGCTTAGAGATTATGCTGAATGTGGCGTAGATTTTATTTCTGTCGGAGCACTCACCCACTCAGTAAAAAGCTTAGATATGAGTTTGAAGGCTTGCTAAGCCGACATCCCGATATAAAATTTCGACTAATAGTTGCTTGTATTTCAACGACTATTATCGATCTAAAAAAACACCCCGAACGTTTTTAAAAAACACCCCTATGTTTTTTAAAAACGTTCGGGGTGTTTTTTTTAAATCATCGAGATGTTTTATTTTGCTGGCAATCAGAGATATACAACATCGATATATCCTTCTGTTTTAAGACTCACTTCTCCCCTGTCTTTTCTACTATTCCACTTTTCAGTAAATAACGATCGCCAGACTCCGGACAGATAGCTATTCCCTCACTGTCAAACTGCAGCCGGTGTCCGTATTCACTTACCCAGCCATCTTGACGTGCAGGATTCCCAATCACCAAAGCATAAGCAGGGACATCTTTAGTCACAACAGAGCCTGCACCTATCAAGGCGTATTCTCCAATTGTATGACCGCAAACGACTGTAGCATTAGCTCCTATCGTAGCCCCCTTTCGAACCAGCGTTTTCCGGTATTGGTCCTTTCGCGATATAGCACTACGGGGGTTCAGCACATTTGTAAATACGCAACTGGGCCCTAAAAAGACATCGTCTTCACAGGTCACTCCCGTATAAATGGAAACGTTATTTTGCACCTTCACGTTGTGTCCAAGCGTAACACCCGGCGATACAACAACATTCTGTCCGATATTACAGTCCTTTCCAATGACTGCACCTGACATGATATGCGAAAAATGCCATATACGCGTTCCTTCACCGATGATACAGCCATCATCGATTACCGCCGTTTCATGAGCCTGATAGCTAATCATACTGATAGAATTATTTATAGATTAAGAAAATCGTCGGTTTTTTATTCAGGTCTGGCAGTTTGCCTTGCCATTCCTTGATCGTTTTCGTCCGTATATATTCGCCCTCGCAAGTGATATCCGAAGCGATACACAATTTAGTTGAAGGTCGGCATATACGCAAAAGATCTTCGGCCAATTTATTGTTCCGGTAAGGCGTTTCGATAAACAGCTGCGTCTGATTTTCGGTATAGACACGTCCTTCCAACTTCTTTAATTGCGAAGCCCGCTCATTCGCATCGATAGGTAGATAGCCATGAAAAGCAAAGCTCTGCCCATTAAATCCGGATGCCATAACGGCCATTAAGATGGAAGAAGGGCCAACAAGGGGAACCACAGGATAACCCTTTTGTTGAGCAATGGCAACAACATCAGCTCCCGGATCTGCTACAGCCGGACATCCGGCTTCTGAGATTACCCCCACAGACTCGCCTTTTGCCAATGGCGATAGATATCCCGCCACATCTTCGGCTGAGGTATGCTTGTTTAACTCATAAAACGTCAACTCATCAATCTGAATAGACGGCTCTGTCTTCTTAAGGAATCGTCGTGCTGTCCGCACGTTTTCAACCACGAAATGTTTGATTCCCAGAATAACTTCACGATTATATGTGGGCAACACCCGGCTGTGTTCCGTTTCTCCTAAAGTGACCGGTATAAGGAAAAGAGATGCTTGCATACTGTCTGTTTTACGCAAAAATAGTATTTTTACACCAAACAAGTTGAATAAGATGGAACTTCCTGTTGATTTTGTAACCCGCACTCGCGGCCTTTTAGGTGATGCATACGCCAGTTTTGAAACAGCACTCGATACCGAAACACCTGTCAGCATTCGTTTAAACAAACAGAAAGGATTGGCTACGCCGTCACCCGCCGAAAAAACAGGCTGGTGCGATACCGGATATTATCTCCCAGAACGACTCACCTTTACGTTCGACCCCTTGTTTCATGCGGGGGGATACTACGTGCAAGAGGCCTCGTCCATGTTCTTGGAACAAGCCATCAAAAGCTATGTAAACCAGCCGATAAAGTGTCTGGACCTATGTGCAGCACCAGGGGGAAAATCAACCCATCTTCTTGACCTCCTACCCGAAGGAAGCCTGCTTGTAAGTAATGAAGTGATACGTAACCGTTCGCTTGTATTGGCAGACAACATCACAAAATGGGGACACTCGAATGTAATCGTCAGTAATGATGATCCTCAGAAATTGGGGCAACTCACTCATTATTTCGACCTGATTGTGACCGATGTTCCCTGCTCGGGAGAAGGGATGTTTCGCAAAGACGAAGACAGTCGCCAAGAATGGAGCATAGCCAATGTAGAACTCTGTTCATCCCGCCAGAAAAGGATCATCCATGATATATGGGACGCATTAAAACCGGGCGGTTTACTTATATATAGTACGTGTACCTATAATACGGAAGAAAACGAAGCAAACATACAATACATTGCTGAAAATCTGGGAGCAGAGATTTTGCCCCTCCCCCTCTCTGATTCATGGAATATCAGTGGTTCCCTAAAAGATGATATACCGGTTTACCGGTTCATGCCACATAAAACGCGGGGAGAAGGATTCTTTCTTGCCGTACTTCGGAAAACAGACGATGAATTAAGTCCTGTAAAGCTGAAAACAAAAAATCTGAAGGATAATAAAAAAGAACGTATCCCCGACGAGATAAAAGACTGGCTGAAATCGCCAGAGGATTATCATTTTCAACTACATAATGGAATAGTCGAAGCATTTCCTCTGACCTATAAAGACGACTATCTTTTCCTAATTGAGAAGCTCAAGATCGTTTCGGCCGGCGTCAAGATTGGTGAAATGAAAGGTAAAGATTTGATTCCACATCCCGCCTTGGCGCTTTGCAACGAGGTTCACAAATCGGCCTTCCACCTTACGGAAGTATCTTGGGAAGATGCCATCAGCTTCCTTCGCAAAGAAGCGCTATCCCTCTCACCCGATGCAGAAAAAGGATACCACCTGATTACCTACAATGACTTTCCGTTGGGATTCATCAAACATATTGGAAACCGTTCTAATAATCTGTATCCTGCCGAATGGCGTATACGCACCAGCTACACGCCAAGCGAATTAAAACTATATAATTTCTAGAACGACACAACATTCTATATTTCAAACCGATATAAGTTAGATGATAATCATAATATTATCATCTAACTTATTATATATAGGGTACAGACGTTATCCTCTGAAATCTGCATTTGTTTAAGATCAAAAAATGCTTATTTTTGTCGCCTACATAAACTAATTAATTAGGAATGCTACTTATCCGCGTTTTTTAGATTTATGAATGCTTGCTAATACTATTGTTTGCTTAACAAGCAAAACTTTGACTATAATTTTAAATTAGATTGTAATTCTTAGTATGTATTTCTATTCACGATTATTTGAATACCTATTCGAATAATCAATTATAAACCAACTAATAACTATAGAAAAATGACAACCAGTATTTTTCAAGCAAGAAGTAATATTATTGAGAAGATAAAGATTGAAGAAAAAATGGAGGGTAATTTCTTTTTAGAAAGACATAAAATTATGTATCTGCTAAAAGGAGAAGCGACCTTAACTTATGACTACAATAAAACAGGTGTTCTCAAACCTCAAAAATTAATTTTCCTTTCCAAAGGAAACCATGTAAACTATAACATCCAAGAGAATTCTGAATTCATCGTCTTTAAGATTGATAATCTAATTCAGTTGAGCGAAGTTTACAAAGCCAATATCAACAAAGTTGTTACATTAGTTAAGGGAAAAATGCCCATCATAGAGGCTACAAAAACGATCAATACCTATATGGAAATGCTTAACTCTCTTATTGACTCCGGAATAAGTAATTATGAATATTTCAAGGTAAAAATAAAAGAATTATTCCTTTTAATTAGGATGCATTACACAGACGAGGAAATAGCTGTTTTATTTAGTGATTCTTTGCAACGGGACACATTTTTCACAGCTTATGTTTGGAATAATCACCATCAATACAATTCCGTTAAAGAATTTGCCAAAGCAATGAGCTATAGCGTTTCGGGATTTGAAAAACGATTTAAGAATGTTTTTGGCGTTTCTCCTTACAAATGGATGAAAGAACAAAAGGCTAAACTTATCTATCAAGAAGTATGCCTAGGAAAAAGTAATTTCAAAGAAATTGCATACAAATATAATTTTGCCTCAACCAGTACCTTCAATGATTTTTATAAACTAACATTTGGAGAAACACCGGGTACTACACGCAAGAAACACGAACAAAGGAAATACCTGACGAATAAATGTACGTAAAATAAGAACTACTCATCGAAAGGAAGATTTTATATTTGCCGACGTGTACCATGAGTTGTTTACCTCTCCAATATTGTAGTATCACATCCTAAACACTACTTATTGTGATAGGGAGATATGGTAAATAATTGGAATGATTCAGATAAAACTTGAATCATTCAGCTAAAAGGTTTAATAGAAATATGGATACATCGAACTGTGAAGTTCTTTGTATTGGATGATTTTCTGATTCTACACGAATCAGTAGTTTGGTCAATAGAATTGCACTAATTGTGAAATTGGTGCAATTCATTTTTATATAGTCCTACCTTTATAAAAAAAACATAGATAATTTGTTACATAATAAATATCGTTTATTAATATTCGAAAGCTAAAAAAGTAATTTTGTTACAATTTTCTTTGAATATAAAAATTATTATTCTACATTTGTGCCAACAACAAAGTGAAAGAATACAAACAATGATAAGCAGCATTCTACATAGCATTATTCTCGTGGTCATCCTTCTAGTCATTAGCAGGTAAGTGAGAAAGGTGTGCAAGATGTATTATGGTGTATATATAAGATATTCTTAAGGCCTTTCTCAAATAAGAGAAAGGCTTTTTTATTATCACTTGATAGGAAAATAGAAACAAGGTTGAAAAATTGATATAATGAAAGATTCGTTAAGAAGTTCGTCTAGTACACAAGGACGCAGAATGGCAGGAGCACGCGCCCTTTGGCGTGCCAATGGAATGAAAGAAGAACAATTAGGCAAACCTATTATCGCCATTGTAAATTCATTCACTCAGTTCGTTCCTGGCCATGTACACTTGCATAATATCGGACAACTAGTCAAAGAAGAAATTGAAAAGTTAGGCTGTTTTGCTGCTGAATTCAACACAATCGCCATCGATGATGGAATTGCAATGGGACATGATGGCATGCTCTATTCCCTACCCTCAAGAGATATCATTGCAGACAGTGTGGAGTATATGATTAATGCACATAAAGCCGATGCCATGATCTGCATCAGCAATTGCGACAAAATTACACCGGGAATGCTTATGGCTGCTATGCGATTGAATATCCCCGCGGTATTTGTATCGGGAGGACCCATGGAAGCCGGTATTGCCGACAATGGCAAACATCTTGACTTGATAGATGCCATGGTGCAAGCAGCCGACGAGCGCGTATCAGACGAAACAGTCAAAATGGTTGAACGTTCGGCTTGTCCTACTTGCGGATCATGTTCGGGAATGTTTACCGCCAATTCCATGAATTGCCTTAATGAAGCAATTGGCTTGGCACTTCCTGGAAACGGAACAGTATTGGCAACACACGAAAACCGGTTCCGCCTGTTTAAAGATGCCGCTGCACTTATAGTTAAAAATGCATATAAATATTATCAAGACGGTGATAACAGCGTATTGCCTCGTTCGATAGCCACAAAGACCGCATTCACCAATGCAATGGCCTTGGATATCGCTATGGGAGGATCTACAAATACTGTTCTTCATCTATTGGCTATTGCTCATGAGGCTGAAGTTGACTTCACCATGGACGACATGGATAAACTTTCTCGTAAAACGCCTTGTTTATGTAAAGTGGCCCCTAATTCGGACAAATATTATATACAAGATGTAAATCGCGCCGGTGGCATCATCTCCATTATGGGAGAGTTGGCCAAGGGGGGACTTGTCGATACTTCTGTAAAAAGAGTAGATGGATATACTCTTAAGGAAGTGATTGAAAAATATGGCATCACAAGTGCAAAGGTTACTGACGATGCGCTCAAACTTTATAAATCTGCTCCCGGAAACAAATTCAATATCACTATGGGTTCTCAGAACGCTTATTTCGATACGTTAGACGATGACCGTGCAAATGGCTGTATCAGAAGTGTCGAACATGCCTACACTAAAGATGGCGGACTAGCTATTCTGAAAGGAAACATCGCACAAGACGGCTGTGTAGTTAAAACGGCTGGTGTGGATGAAAAAATATTGGTATTTACCGGTCGGGCAGTAGTATTTGACTCGCAAGACGCCGCCTGTCAAGGCATTCTGCGTGGCGTAGTAAAAGCTGGTGATGTGGTAGTCATCACGTATGAAGGTCCGAAAGGTGGACCCGGCATGCAAGAGATGCTCTATCCTACCTCCTATATCAAATCCCGTCATTTGGGAAAAGAATGTGCACTGATTACAGACGGGCGGTTCTCGGGTGGAACATCCGGCCTTTCAATCGGGCATATCTCGCCTGAAGCAGCCGCCGGAGGTGCTATTGGATTGGTAAGAACCGGTGATATGATCGAGATTAATATTCCTGAACGTAGTATAAATGTAAAACTGAGCGACGCTGAATTGGCAATGCGTCGTGCCGAAGAAGAAGCAAAAGGAGACAAAGCCTTTACGCCTCCGGCACGTCAACGCAAGGTTTCCAAAGCCTTACAAGCGTACGCAAAGATGGTATCCTCTGCTGATAAAGGAGCGGTACGTATTATTTGATAAACTAAAAGTTTTGAATTATGGAGAGACAAAAGATAACCGGCTCGGAAGCTTTATTGAAGACTTTAATAGCTGAAGGTGTCGATACGATATTCGGCTATCCCGGTGGGGCTATTATGCCTGTTTATGATTCTTTGTATAATTATAGAGATAAGATTCGTCACGTGCTTGTAAGACACGAGCAAGGTGCAACCCATGCAGCTCAAGGATATGCGCGTGTTTCCGGTAAGACCGGCGTGGCATTGGTCACCTCAGGGCCTGCTGCGACAAATGCCATCACAGGTATTGCTGACGCATTGATGGACAGTACGCCATTGGTTGTTATTTCTGGACAGGTAGCATCTCCTCTTTTGGGTTCTGATGCTTTTCAGGAAATCGATGTGATAGGTATCACCTTACCTATTACTAAATGGGCCTATCAAGTGCGTAAAGCAGAAGATGTTGCCTGGGCTATCTCCAGAGCATTTTATATTGCTTCGTCCGGACGTCCTGGGCCTGTTGTGATAGATATTGCTAAAGATGCCCAAATTAATTTGGTTGACTATGAATATAAAAAGATAGACTATATCCGAAGCTATCAACCACAACCGGATATAGAGCACGACTCAATAGCTGCGGCAGCCGAGCTTATCAATCAGGCAAAAAAACCATTTGCCTTGGTCGGACAAGGGGTTATCTTAGGTAATGCAGAAAAAGAACTAATCGCCTTCCTTGAGAAAGCTGATATTCCTTTCGGCTCAACAATCTTAGGTCTTTCGGCCGTTCCTACCGATCATCCTTTGAACAAAGGTATGCTGGGTATGCATGGCAATGTTGGTCCTAACCGCAAAACGAACGAGTGCGACCTGCTTATTGGTATAGGTATGCGTTTTGACGACCGCGTGACCGGCGATCTGAAAACTTATGCTAAGCAAGCCAAGATTATTCACTTCGACATTGATCAGGCCGAGATAGGAAAGAATGTTGTACCTACTGTTCCGGTATTGGGAAATGCAAAAGAAACATTGGCTGAGGTAACAAAGCTGTTGAAACCCGCAAAACATACGGAATGGATTGCCTCATTCGAACCCGATGAAAAGGAAGAAGACCAAAAGGTTATTCAAAAAGAATTATACCCTCAAACAGGTCCTTTGAAGATGGGTGAAGTAATCAACAAAGTTTCTGAAGCTACCGGACATGACGGTATACTTGTAACTGATGTAGGTCAGAATCAAATGATGGGTGTTCGCTACTTTAAATACAAACGCACACGCAGTGTGGTAACATCCGGAGGATTGGGAACCATGGGATTTGGATTGCCTGCAGCAATAGGTGCAAAGATAGGAGCTCCTGACCGCACGGTATGTTGCTTCCTTGGAGACGGCGGATTTCAAATGACCATCCAAGAACTAGGCACTATCATGCAAGAAAATACTAATGTTAAGATTATCGTCTTGAATAATAATTTCTTAGGCATGGTACGTCAATGGCAAGAACTGTTCTTCGACGAACGTTATTCGGAAACGACGATGTTAAATCCGGATTTCGTAACCATAGCCAAAGCGTATAATATCAAAGGATGTATTGTTGAGAAACGTGAGGAATTGGACAGTGCAATACAGGAAATGCTGAATCATGATGGTGCCTATCTGTTGGTGGCTACAATTGAGAAATGTGGAATGGTCTACCCGATGATTCCTGCCGGATCAACGGTTACAAATATAATCATGGGTGATAACTAAAGGAGGAATACATATGTCAACTAAAAAATTATATACAGTTACCATCTTTTCGGAGAATACGGTAGGGCTTTTGAACCAGATTGCCATTATCTTTACACGTCGTCAGTTAAATATCGAAACGTTGTCGGTTTCCCCCTCTGCTATAGACGGTATCCATAAATTTACGATTACCACATTTTCGACAGAGGATATCATGGACAAGGTCGTTAAACAGATTGACAAACGGGTAGATATTCTTAAGGCCTATTACAATACGGACGAAGACTTGGTATATCAGGAAATTGCCTTATACAAGTTAAGCACCGAGTTATTTATTAAAATAGGAACTATAGAAGAGTTGATTCGTAAATATAATGCCCGTATCTTAGAGATGAACGAATCATGTGTCGTAATAGAAAAGAGCGGACACTACGAAGAAACTCAAGGGCTCTTCAAAGATTTGAGTAATGCTATCGGTGTATTACAGTTTATCCGTTCAGGAAGGGTGGCAATTACGAAAAGCAAAGTAGAACGCTTGAGTGATATGCTTGCAGCAATGGAAAGCAAGCTGGAAAAGAAGCGTTCCTAAAAAAATATATCATGGTAAAAGAAGGAGTATTTCATTTTATTACAGAATCGTATCTATTGGATTTCAGAGGGAAGGTTCCACTTCCAATGATTGGTAATTATCTATTACATGCAGCATCTTCTCATGCAGGAGAGCGGGGATTCGGTTACACGGATATGACAGAGAAGCATACTGCATGGGTTTTATCCCGTATGGCGATAGAAATTTATGAGTATCCGGAAATGTCAGAGGAGATGACACTAATAACCTGGGTAGGTGATGTAAGCAGATTGTTTACCGAACGTCGATTTGAATTACAAAACAAGGAAAGAAAACCTTTCGGGTATGCTCGCTCAATCTGGGCAGCAATTGATCTTGAAACACGTAAACCTACCCTGCTCGATGTAGATGGATTAAGTGTCTACATTAGCGATCGTCCTTGTCCGATTGAGAGACCTGGTAAGATACTTCCTGCTGACGATGAACCTATCGGAAGTTCTTTTATCGTAAGATATAGCGACTTGGATATCAATGGCCACTTGAATAGCATTAAATATATTGAACACGTATTGGACAATTTCGATATAAAACTCTATAAGGAGAAAGAGATAAGCCGTTTTGAGATTTCATATCTGACAGAAGGGCATTATGGCATGCAAATGAATATCCATTCTAAACAAATTGATAATGATAAATATTCCATGGCGATAACGCATGAAGGCAAAGCAATCTGCCGGGCTGCTATTAGCTGGAAATAAATAAAAAAACGTGGTTGTAGACCTCTAAATAGAAAAAATATAAACTCAAATTACTTACGAATCACTTTAAAAAGTAAAAATATGGCAATAATGAATTTTGGCGGAGTTGAAGAAAATGTTGTTACCCGCGAAGAATTTCCATTGGAAAAAGCAAAAGAAGTTTTAAAGAACGAAACAATTGCCGTTATCGGCTATGGAGTGCAAGGTCCAGGACAAAGTCTTAACCTTCGTGATAACGGTTTTAATGTAATCGTTGGACAGCGCAAGGGTGGAAAGACATGGGATAAAGCCGTTGCTGACGGTTGGGTTCCGGGTGAAACTCTATTTGAAATTGAAGAGGCTTGCAAAAGAGGTACCATCATCCAATATCTGCTTTCAGACGCTGCTCAGATTGCTGTATGGCCTTCTATCAAGCCACATTTGACTCCAGGCAAGGCTTTATATTTCTCACACGGTTTTGGCATTACCTACAAAGAACGCACGAATATTATCCCTCCTGCTGATGTCGACGTAATTCTTGTAGCTCCGAAAGGCTCTGGTACCAGTCTTCGTCGTATGTTCCTGCAAGGACGTGGATTGAATTCAAGTTATGCCATCTTTCAAGATGCAACCGGTCGTGCGAAAGACCGTGTAATTGCTTTAGGTATCGGCGTAGGTTCCGGATATTTATTTGAAACAACATTTAAGAAAGAAGTATACTCTGACTTAACAGGAGAACGTGGTACGTTGATGGGTGCTATTCAGGGACTTCTTTTAGCACAATATGAAGTGTTGCGTGAAAACGGTCACAGTCCTTCAGAAGCATTCAATGAAACGGTTGAAGAATTGACTCAATCGCTTATGCCATTGTTTGCTGAAAAAGGGATGGATTGGATGTATGCAAACTGCTCAACAACGGCTCAACGCGGAGCGCTGGATTGGATGACTCCTTTCCACGATGCAACGAAGCCTGTATTTGAAAAACTTTATAAGGAAGTAGCTTCGGGTAATGAAGCACAGCGCTCAATCAATACAAACAGCAAACCAGATTACCGCGAAAAGCTGGAAGAAGAGCTTAAGGCGCTTCGTGAAAGCGAAATGTGGCGTGCAGGGGCAGTTGTACGCAAACTGCGTCCTGAAAACAACTAACCGCCGAATCTTATAGAAATTAATATAGCCGTGGGATATGACTTGTCTCACGGCTTTTTCATAGATATTGGCATTAAAGAACTGATTATTTCAAAGCTCCGGCTTTCTTCTTTAAATAGGCATAAATACATTCTTGCGCACGAATCTTATTCGGGCTATTGTCATGTTTGAAGTTATTGACTAGATTCTCATCAATAAAGCAGGCTTTCACATTATCTTTTAGTTGAATAGTTAATATATCTATTATCTCTTGTTTAATGTCTGGTGAGAGAATAGGAAAGGCCGTCTCTATCCTGCGACTCAGATTACGACGCATCCAATCTGCCGAAGTCATAAATAAGTTTTCTTCTCCATCATTATAGAAATACCATACGCGTGAATGTTCCAAATACATATCCACAATTCGCGTAATCCGGATATTCTGACTATACGATTGACCAGGCACCAGACAGCATATACCTCGTATGATTAAATCAATCTCAACGCCTGCTTCGCTTGCCTTATACAATTCGGTTATCATATTCTGGTCGTGTAGTCCGTTCATCTTCAATATAATCCTGCCCTTTTTACCTTGGCGTACATGTTCACTTTCACGGCGTATCATACGCGTCAACTCGTCGACCATATTAAAACGGGCAACCAATAAAGTATTGAACTGCGGACTTTCTATGCGACCTTCTAATACAGCAAATACATTTTTCACATCATGCAAAATGGCCTGATCGGATGTAAGCAACGCCATATCTGAATAGACCGTTGCTGTTTTCTCATTAAAGTTGCCTGTACTTAGATAAGCAAAATCAATAGACTTGGATCCATCCTGCGGTTCTTTCAGCAAGACAACAGCTACTTTTGCGTGAACTTTTAAGCCTGGGATACTATAAATAATTCGGATTCCTGCCTGCATCATGCGCTCGGCGGTATGCATATTATTTTCTTCGTCAAAACGAGCTTTGAGTTCGACAAAGACGGTAACCTTTTTCCCATTATTAGCAGCACGTATTAGTGTATTGATAACAGCCGAATCTTCTGCCACGCGATACTGTGTTACCTTGATTTCTTCTACCCGAGGATCTATAGCTGCTTCGGTTAGGAAACGAAGCATATAATCGAAAGAATAATAGGGGAAATGCAACAACACATCTTGACGCTCTACCACTTGGAAGATGGAATTAGCCTCATCAAGCAGTGGATAACGAATCGGTTCCGGTCGTTGCAGCTCTACTGATTTACCCAAAGGATTAGGCAGCTTCATCAAGTCTTGAAGGTTCAAATAACGCCCTCCTTGCACTAGACTATCTTCATCAATATCGAATGCTTTACGAACAAAATCAAGGATATCATCCGGCATATCCACATCATACATAAACCGGCTGAGCGCTCCAATCTTCCGTTTTTTAACTTTCTTCCTTAGCTTTTCAACCAAATTGCCTTTTTCATCTTCGATATAGATATCCGCATCTCTCGATATCTTGATGCTATAACAACTTTCCACTTCATAACCGGGAAATACTGTATCAAGATTTGCACGTATTATATCGTCGATAAACATGATATAATACTTTCTTTCATGCTCGGGCAGCTCTATAAATCGCGGCACCTTAGTATAAGGAATCCTAATCAATGCATGATGATATTGGCCACTATGATCTCCTTTTCGGATCAGTCTTACAATTAGATATAATCGTCGGTCGCGAAGAAAGATACGGATCGCTTCAGGCTCAAGCATGACCGGGGCAAGAAAAGGAAATACCTCTTCTTCAAAATATCGTTTTACAAAATCTTTGTGAAAAGATTCGGGTTTATGATTTTGATACAGGACAACACCGTAATCATTCAATTCCGGGAGTATCTGCCCTTGAAAGATTCGATAATAGTCTACCTGTTGTCTGTTTACTTCTTCGGTGATAGCTGCCAGTATCATTTCAGCATCACCGGCATCTTCCGCCGTGAAATTTCGTTTCATGATTACGCCTCTATGTTCAGCCACACGTATTTCATAAAATTCCTCTAGGTTAGATGAATAAATAGCCAGGAATTTAATGCGTTCATACAGAGGCAATGACTTATCTTCAGCTTCGAGAAGAACCCGATAGTTAAAGGATAGCCAGCTAATATCACGCTTAAAGAATTTATATGTTTGTTCCATGGTTCTTCACTTAGTACGTAAATATAAATACTTTTGCAGTATAAAAAAAAGAAAAAGATGAAAGTTGGATTACTCTCCGATACGCACGGATACTGGGATAAACGCTATGCTGAACACTTCAAAGAATGCGATGAAATCTGGCATGCCGGAGATATTGGTTCGCTTGAAGTGATTGAGCGATTAGCAGAGATAAAGCCTGTTCGGGCTGTGTATGGAAATATTGATGGACAAGACATTCGTATCTCCTGCCCTAAATATTCCGTATTTATGGCTGAAGATGTTAAGGTTCTCCTCACGCATATCGGAGGATATCCCGGAAGATATGCACCTGAAATCAGAAATGAACTTTATAGCGCACGTCCAAACCTTTTTATAGCCGGACATTCACATATTTTGAAAGTAATGTTCGACCAGACATTAAATTGTTTGCATATTAACCCCGGAGCAGCCGGCATTAGTGGCTTTCATCAGGTTCGTACATTGGTACGCTTTGTTATTGAAGAAAAGAATATCCGAGATTTAGAGGTGATTGAGTTAGGGCAAAGATAGACTTATACTTCTACGCTTTCATAGTTGTACTGTTCACAGCAATAACTATCTACCATTAATACCGTATTCTGGAGATAAGTAAATTCCTTTTCAAAATACTCACTGAACAGTCCTGTACCAATATTATCCTCAATTTGTTTGGCGGTCCATAGTTTACCGCACATTTGTTTACAGCAGTTCATCTGTTCATCTGATTGCAGATAGACAACATAAACAGATACTTGATGCTTGACAAGCTCATTTTCAAACTTATAGCGGATCAGGAATCTGGGTGATACGGCCTCGCGAGGAAAACAACAAGACAGCGCATCGTATACAGCCTCTTCTATACCCTGCTTGTATCGTACATAATACCTAAACGGATAGTCCAACGAATCGGGAGATATGATAGAATCCGAGCTACGATTGGCAAGGTATAGCATCCCATTATAGACTACTGCGATACGTACAATGGGATGATAAAACTTACGTTGTGAAGCCGAACTGATTGAGTAGGCTATTCTTCCTATTACGGCACCATTATCATTCAAAACAGGCAGCCATACTTCATTCTTTAAATAGCCTCGAAGCATATATATGCGCACTTGCTCGTACAACATAATGCTTATCCCGGCAATTAGAGGCGTATAGCTGATTAACAAAGGTTCAAACGTTACACTTTTTTCCGTTGATGGCAACAATAAATAAAACAGCGTTACAAAAAGGTGAAACGTAAATACGCCCTGCATGATTTGTATCGTGAAAAAGAATTCATTCAGCGAAGCATTCAGATATGTCTGTTTATCAGAACTCATCTCCATATTCTTCACCTTTCTTCTAACATATTGCCGTTGCACATAAGTGAACGCCAGAACGATTACAAAAATCATTTCTACCAGCAAGGAAGAATAGTTAGTTAAGAACAGGGGACTGATAAACAGTAGACCTATAGAATAGAGCAGCTGAGTAATAGCAACAGGAAATAACAAAAACTGATAGGCTTCCGATCCTTTTCTCCATCTATATAGGATATAACAAACAGCACTAAAAATCACGGATGTGATAAAAGAAACCAGATACGGAAGGAATATATTCATCCCGAAAAATAACAGTAAAGGCAATAACGCCACCGTTTGATTTCCTATTCCTTTTCTCAGTCTATTCATTACTACTATCGTTTATTCAATCATACTCCTACTACAAATAACAACTATACATCACTATTTGTTAAGATTCACACATGTTTCTCTGCATGATAGGACGAACGCACCAATGGAGCACTCTCTACTTTTGAAAATCCTTTTTGCAATGCGACTTCCTTAAATTCTTTAAACTTATCCGGATGAATATATTCGGAAACCGGGACATGTTTGCGCGAAGGTTGAAGATACTGGCCGATTGTCAAGACAGATCCTCCTACGGCAAGCACATCATCCATCAACTGATAGATCTCTTCCGTCTGCTCACCTAGTCCAACCATCATACCGGTTTTTGCTACTACTCCACGCTCAGCTATACGTTGCAGTACAGAAAGGCTTACATCATACTTAGCGGCACTACGGATTTTAGGTGTTAAACGGCGAACCGTCTCCATATTGTGAGAGATAATGTCGGGTGCCGCATCGATAACCATATCAATAAGTTCTTTACGGCCCTTAAAGTCAGGAATAAGCACTTCGATAGTCAGGCCAGGATTCCTTTGCTTAACGGTTTCAATCGTCTTCACCCAATGTGCAGCACCTAAATCAGGCAAATCGTCACGATCCACCGAAGTAATTACGGCATGTTTAAGATTCATCAAGCGAATGCTAAGCGCCACATTTTCCGGTTCTTTAGGATTGAGCGGAAGCGGTTTGCCTGTCAATGTATTACAGAACTTACAAGAGCGGGTACATATCTCTCCGCCAATCATAAAGGTAGCGGTCCCCCTCTCCCAACACTCACCCATATTTGGGCATCTTCCACTCGTACAAATTGTATGTAATGAATGAGATTCTACAATCTCTTTCGTCTGTGTAAACTTTTCGTTTCCTCCAAGCCGGATCTTTAACCAATCCGGCTTTCTCACATGCTCTGCCATTTTTATAAATTATCTAACAGGAAATTCGACATCTTGGTATACAGATGGTAACGTGTATTTCCCCCATAGATGCTATGATTGCGGTCTTTGTAGATGTGCATATCAAATTGCTTACCTGCCTGAACTAATGCTTCCGCATAATCCATGGTTTGATGGAAATGGACGTTATCGTCTGCCGTACCATGTATAAGCAACAATTTACCTTGCAGTTTAGTTGCCAGTTTTATTGGCGAAGTTGCCGCGTATCCTTCAAAGTTTTCCTTTGGAGTACGCATAAATCGCTCAGTATAAACCGTATCATAATATTTCCAGTCTGTAGGAGGAGCTACTGCAATTCCGGCTTTAAATGTACCATCTCCTGTACTCATAGCCATTAGCGTAGTATATCCACCAAAGCTCCAACCCCAAATAGCAATACGATTGGCATCAATATATGGCAATGCTCCTAAAGCACGTGCAGCTTCTACTTGATCACGGGCTTCTAACTCACCCATTCGAAGATAGGTACATTTGCGGAATGCTTCTCCGCGAGCACCGGTTCCACGACCATCCACACTAACCACAACAAAACCGGCAGAAGCCAGATAATGCTCCCAACCAAAATCGTATAAATCAAGAACTTGCTGTGAATTCGGACCGCTATATTGAATCATTAATACCGGATATTTACGTGATGCATCAAAGTTTACTGGTTTTACGATCCAGGCATTCAGATCATATCCGGAAGCTGTTTGCACGGTCATAAATTCTTTTGGGCTGTAGGCATAAGTAGCCAGAAGTGATTTCAAAGCAGCATTATCTTGTAAAACACGCAGTTCTTTTTGAGTCTTCACTTCATGTACAGTGATTCGCATAGGGTCGTTTGCGTTTGAAAAATAATTCACGTAATAGGCTAGGTTAGCACTGAATACGGCACGGTTTGTACCTTGTTTGGTAGACAGTTTAGTCTTATTGCCTTTTGCATCAATCCGGTAAACGGCACGGCGTAACGGGCTCTCTTCAGCTGATTGATAATAGACTGTTTTCGTCGTTTCATCCACACCTAAGAATTCAGTCACATCCCAATTTCCTTTGGTCACCTGGCGTTGCATAACACCTGTTTGCGAATAAAAATAGATATGTGCATAACCATCCTGTTCGCTCACATAGGTGAAGCCATCATTCATAAAATGGATGGAGTTCAACCATTCAGAATCTATATAAGCTTTGTTTTCTTCGCGCAAAACCAAACGGAACACGCCACTTTTCGGATTGGCATAATACATGCTGAACACATTCTGATGACGGTTCAATGTCATAACAGCCAATTGGTCAGAGTTTTTCGTAAAAGTAATTCGAGGAATATAACCATCAGCATCCATCGGCACCTTTAGTTCTTTGATATCTTTAGTCTCAATACTATAAGAATGAACCGTTACTTTTGAATTCTTCTCGCCGGCTTTCGGGTACTTGAATTTATAATATCCCGGATAGGTTTCATCACCATAGATCTGCATAGAGAATTCTGGCACATCTGTTTCATCAAAGCGAACATACGTCAGATATTCACTGTCTGGCGACCAAGCCATTAGGTTGGTAACCGAAAATTCCTCTTCATATACCCAGTCGGTGATACCGTTTAATATCTTATTCACTTCACCATCTTTTGTTACTTGCACTTCGGTATCGTAGTCAAACTTCTTCACCCAGATATTATTGCCACGCACATAAGCACACATACGGCCATCAGGTGAAAAAGTTGGTATCATCTGCTTTTCTTCCGAATCGGTCAGCGGTTTCACCATATTGCGTCGCACATCATAATCGTAGATTACGGCTTTAGAAGAACGGCGGTAAATAGGTTCTATATCTCTTAGTAATAATATTCTGTGCCCCGTTGAACTAATCAAGTAATTATCAAACTTATCAAACGTGCATTCTCTTGCTTTTGCGGCGTTAAACAAGGTATCTACCGGATTACCAGTCTTGTATGCATATTTAATAACCATCGTCCGTTCCGGATTCATTGCAGTATAATGCTCGCCGTCCGGCATAGAACGCATTTCACCTATACTTGTAGCCTGACGAAATTTCCCATCGGTAATATCCTTTAAATTAACACGCTGACTTCCATTCTGCGCGAACAGACTGCCTGCAATTCCTATAAAAAGTAAAATAGTTAGACCCGTTTGCTTCATAATCATTAAGATAGATAGTAATTTGTAACAAAAGTACGAAAAAAAGTCATCGTATAGTTTAAAAGCGAACAACGGTATCATAATATTCGTATTTTTGTCTATCAAAAAAATAAAAAGCTTAGAATGGCATCGCATGATTGAACGGATATATATTCTCGAAAACGTAGACCCTGTCTTGTTCTACGGTGTAAACAATGTAAACATACAACTGATTAAAACATTATTTCCGAAGTTGCGGATTGTAGCCAGAGGAAATATCATGAAGGTGATTGGTGATGAGGAAGAATCAGAACTTTTTCTGAAGAAGATCCGGGAAATTGAAAAATATTGTGAAGAATTCAACACATTAAGTGAAGATGTCATTCTCGATATAATTAAGGGCAAGGCACCGACTGTAGTCAAACAAGAGAATTTGATTATCCATGGGATGAATGGCAAACCGATTATTGCCCGGACCGAGAATCAGCAATTGCTTGTGAAATCGTTTGAAGAGAACGACCTTGTTTTTGCTATCGGACCGGCCGGATCAGGAAAGACGTTCGTTGCCATTGCACTTGCTGTCAGAGCACTCAAGAATAAGGAAGTACGCAAAATCATACTGAGCCGACCAGCAGTGGAAGCCGGCGAGAAGTTGGGATTCCTACCAGGGGAAATGAAAGATAAGCTGGATCCATATTTACAACCGCTTTATGATGCGCTTCAGGATATGATTCCTGCTGCGAAGCTAAAGGAATATATGGAAACCAATGTGATTCAAATTGCTCCATTGGCATTTATGAGAGGACGCACATTGAACGATGCTGTCATCATTCTGGACGAAGCACAAAACACTACAACCCATCAGATTAAGATGTTCCTTACACGTTTGGGCATGGGTGCTAAGATGATCGTTACGGGAGATGTAACACAGATTGACCTCCCTCCGACTACCACTTCAGGTCTAATCCAGGCTATGGATATCCTGAAAGGAGTTCCTGGAATTGGGCGTACAGAATTTACAAAGAAAGACATCGTTCGCCATAAGCTTGTCCAACGAATTGTCAATGCATATGATAAGTTCGATGAAAGGCGAAAGAAAGAGATAAAAGAACGAAAGAAAGATACAACAGAAACGAATCAAAAATAGGATGGATATGAAAAAGGCGTTAGTTGAAACGAATTTCAATTTTCCGGGGCAAAAAAGTGTTTATCATGGAAAAGTTCGTGATGTATATAACATCAACGATGAATTACTTGTAATGGTTGCAACCGACCGCATCTCTGCGTTCGACGTTGTATTGCCCGAAGGAATTCCCTATAAGGGACAGATGTTGAATCAGATTGCTGCCGGTTTTTTGGATGCAACTGCTGATATTTGTCCGAACTGGAAACTGGCTTCACCCGATCCAATGGTGACTGTCGGAGTACAATGCGAAGGATTTCCGGTAGAAATGATCGTACGCGGTTATTTGTGTGGTAGCGCATGGCGTGCATACAAGAGCGGTGTACGTGAAATTTGTGGAGTAAAACTCCCTGAAGGTATGCGCGAAAACCAACGTTTCCCAGAACCGATCATTACCCCTACCACCAAGGCGGCTATCGGCATGCATGACGAAGACATTTCAAAAGAAGAAATCCTTAAACAAGGATTGGTTTCAGCTGAAGATTACGAAGTGCTTGAAACCTATACGAAAGCTCTATTCCAACGTGGAACTGAAATAGCAGCTCAAAGAGGTTTAATCTTGGTAGATACCAAATATGAATTCGGACATCGTGATGGTAAGATTTATCTGATAGACGAAATCCACACCCCTGATTCATCCCGCTATTTCTATTCAGAAGGTTATGAAGACCGCTTCAACAACAACGAACCGCAGAAGCAGCTCTCCAAAGAGTTTGTGCGCGAATGGTTGATGGAAAACGGATTCCAGGGTAAAGAGGGCCAGAAGGTGCCTGAAATGACCCCTGAGATAGTTGAAGGTATCAGCGAACGTTATATCGAACTGTTCGAACATATCACAGGCACAGCATTCGAACGTGGCAACACTGAAAACTTGTTGCAACGAATAGAAAGTAATGTTACTGCTTATCTTGCTTCCAGATAAATGAATTACGGAGCAGAAAAAATACGCCCTTATAAAAGTGAGGAGCAAAAGACTGTACAAGTCAGACGAATGTTCGATACGATTGCGTTTGCTTATGACAAGCTGAACCGGTTGTTATCGCTTGGTTTTGACAAGGGATGGCGCAAGAAAGGAATTGCCTATTTAAAGCCTTTTGCTCCTCAACTTATTCTTGACATCGCTACGGGTACGGGTGATCTGGCCATCGCTATGCGTCGTTGCTTGAATCCCCAGAAAGTGGTCGGTGCTGATATTTCAGAAGGAATGATGGAGATAGGTCGCGAGAAAGCTCACAAAGCCGGATTCGCCGATTCTATTTCATTCGAACAGCAAGACTGTCTTGCACTTACCTATCCGGACAACACGTATGATGCAGTCACTGCAGCATTTGGCGTCCGTAATTTCGAGCATATCGAACAGGGTATAGGCGAAATGTATCGTGTACTTAAGCCTGGTGGACATATCATGATTCTGGAGCTTTCTTCACCAGAGTATTTCCCTATGAAACAGCTTTTTGCGATTTACTCGAAAGTAATCATCCCGAATATGGGCAAGTTACTATCTAAAGAGAAAGCAGCATACGACTATTTACCCTCGTCCATTAAAGTTGTCCCTCAAGGACATGTGATGACCGATATTTTGGAACGTGCAGGCTTTAAAGAGACGCGATATAAAACTTTTACTTTGGGTGTCTGTACCATGTACACCGGAACAAAATAAAATACTAATTACATATGCAGAAATACGGATTATTGGGGTTTCCCCTTGGCCATTCTTTCTCCAGAACTTATTTTAATAGAAAATTTGAAGCAGAGAAGATTAATGCTCAATATGTGAATTTTGAAATCCCTGACATCAAAGAGATTCGAAATGTCATAAAGAACAACCCGGATTTATGCGGATTAAATGTCACGTTACCTTATAAATCACAAGTCATCCCCTATTTGGACGAGATTGACGAAAATGCTAAGTTGATTGGTGCTGTCAATGTGATCAAATTCACGAAAGGATTTCTGGGAAAAACTAAACTGAAAGGCTTTAACTCCGACATTGTAGGTTTTAAACAATCAATCGAACCCTTGCTGAACGAGTCACACCGCAAAGCATTGATTTTAGGAACAGGAGGATCATCAAAAGCCGTATTCCACGGATTAAAGCAGTTAGGCGTTGACGCTACATTCGTTTCACGCACGCCGAAAGAGCACTGTCTTACATACGAAGAGCTAACGCCTAAAATGATGGAATATTACACTGTGATTGTCAATTGCACCCCACTGGGAATGTATCCTCACGTAGCCAATTGCCCCGAAATACCATATACTGCCCTAACGCCCAAACATCTGTTGTACGACTTACTCTATAATCCGGACGAGACCCTATTTATGAAAAAGGGTAAGGCTCAAGGAGCAGAAGTGAAGAACGGATTGGAAATGTTATTACTCCAAGCATTCGAAGCTTGGCAGATTTGGCATAGATAAAAAACGCATTTTTGTACTTACCTAATTAAAGGTAAGTACGAAATCTGGCGTCACACGATAATTAAGTTCGTAAACCGCTTGTTGTGGTGTCTTTGTTTCCTGCACAGTTATTTTTCCTTGATTCTCACAGACAAACGGTCTGATATGCAACTGGCTCCGAAAGTCTACCTCTTCCTGCCTTATCAATTTAAAGAGCGTTTCTTTTGCGCACCAGCAAACTAACAAGGTATCGGTCTCAAGACTGGGATCAATCATCTTGAGTTCTTCTTCCGACATAAATTTTTCTTTTATTTTAAGCACCCGTGTCGAATAGTATTCAATATCAATCCCTGTAGCTTCGTTTTCTTTACAGTAGATGGCTATAAAGCCTTTAGTATGGGATATGCTGATAGACAAGTTCGGTCTTGCCGGAAGATAAGGTGCCCCATCCGGAAAATGGGCGATCTCCAGTTCCTCACCTAAGAGCTCTTTTAACAATACACGCGTTGCCAACCACTCCATTCTGCGCGAACCGGCTTTACAATTTTCTATAAATTCAGAATAAGCATCTTGCCTGCTTAATTTACTTAGCAATTCCTTTTCCGATTCTTCAATCTTCCAGATACCCAACAGTAGCGTATTATGTTTTTCCAGTAAGGCCATCAATTATTCCAAGTAAACGATTCAACTAATTCAATCAAGTCTTTTCTCAGATAGTTTGTCATCGGAGCGATAGAATCAACGTTTGGAACCGCATGATAATACAAGGCTCCGCGAAAAAAATGCGAAAGGCTGTCGGTCAGGTAAAACTGTATGGGTGAAGCTGTTTTGCCTTGCAGGTCGAAAAACATACCGTAGACATTAGCTTCCGGGTTTTCATAGGCGGTTGCCTTTGCTTCCTGCCCCGTGCGGGCCACAAGCTTCAACGTTTCATCGGTCAACTCCGTCAAGTTACCCTTCTGAATCTTCATATAGCTGCAATAAAGCGTTACCCCATAATCCGTATAATTCAGGTTAATCCACCCTTTATGCCCCTCTTCAGGAAGTTCAACTACAACCTTATCGGAAACAGAAAATGAATAGGGCAAATCCGAAACAGGCAGTTTCAAATAAGTTGCCTGAGGCGGCTCAATACGGAAGTAGCCACGTGGTTTCGGTGTATAATCAACACAAGAAACCAGACTTAACCATACGGCCAGAAAAACCCCATATATCCCTTTCATCTATTATGAATTATTATCCTTGTCTACGGTATAAAACTTCACTTTCAGAATACGTCTGTTATCTAGATCAAGGATCTGAAAACGATAATTCTTATAGGCAATTACTTCTTTGCGTTGCGGGAAACCATCTTTTATTTCTAAAAGCAAGCCTCCCAGCGTTTCAACTTCGTCAGTTAAGTCGTCAAATGCTTCCGGATCAACGTCGGTCATACGGAAGAAGTTGGTCAATAATATCTTGGCTTTCAGAATAAAGCTACCATCAGGTAAAGCGATACATTGCTTTTCATCCTCGTCGTACTCATCAAATATTTCTCCAACGATTTCTTCCAAAATATCCTCCATCGTTACGATTCCCGACGTACCACCATATTCATCCACTACAATGGCCATATGAATTTTATTGGCTCTGAACTCTTCTAGCAAATCATCTATCTTCTTTGTTTCTGGCACAAAGTAGGCCGGACGAATCAGTGTCTGCCATTTAAAATCATCGTCTTTATTCAAATAAGGTAATAGATCGCGCAAATAAAGGATACCCTTCATATTGTCTTCCGAATCTTCGTAGACCGGAATACGCGAAAAACCGGATTTCATAACAAAGTCTACTACGGCCCTGAACTTCGTTTTCAGATCAATATCTTCCACGTCTAATCGCGAGGTCATAATCTCATCTGCAGTCTTATTGTAAAACTTGATTACCTCAGCGATCATCTCTTTGTCTTCCGAATTTCGTGTTCCATTAGGCTCAAATGAACCAGATACATCTTTATTCCTTTCGTTTTTATTCTTTGCCATCTTCTTTTCGTAGAATGAAGTCAAAGCAATAAACGGCTTCGAAAAAGGAGTGCATAAAAAGTTGACAAGACCTATTAAAGGTGCAAGAAATCGGGCAAAAGCCAAAGGAGAAAGCCGTGCATATCGTTTTGGGATCTCACTGCAAAAGACTAAAAGTGTGATTATAAACAATAACAGAACTAATCCCAATACAGGAGCAAACGAAAAGTTGCATAAGGTATAAAAAGCAAAAACACACAAGATAACGATTACTGTATGCAGGAAACTTCCTGTCATCACAATGGATACCTGTAGTTTTTCCGGACAAGACAATAAACGTTTAATAAAAGAGTCGGTTGATGTTCGACCGCTCTGAATTTCATTCATATCTTCGACTGAAAGTGAAAAATATGCCACTTCAGCCGCAGATATGAATGCTAATATAATCAAAAACAAAAAGGCTAAAATCAAAGCCATAAACGGGCTTACTTCAGAATCCCAAAATGCAGTTTGTGTGTATAAGCCCGATATATAATAATCTGAGTCCAAGGGGTGTGGTATTAGTTAGACAATATCAGAACGGCAAGTCGTCCACTTCACTTGAATCAGTAAACGAAGAAGGCTGACTTACGTTCGGTTGTTGATAATCCTGAGAAGCCGGTGCACTTGCCACATTGGTGTTTTGCTGGCTTTCAGCTGTACGAGAACCCGATCCTAAACTAAAGAATTCAACGCGATCTGTATGTATCTCTGTCACATAACGTTTAACTCCATTCTGATCATCATAGCTACGGTTACGTATCTTACCTTCCACCATCACTAGAGATCCTTTCTTCACCCATTTCTCAACAAAGGCTACTTGATCACGGCGCACAACAATATTATGCCAGTCGGTACGCTCGGGTACAACTGTTCCATTTGCTAATGTATATCCTCTTTCAGATGTGGCCAATGGAAAATTTGCTACTGCTGCTCCACTGTCGAAATAACGTACTTCGGGATCTTTCCCAACATTTCCAATTAAAATTACTTTATTCAAAGACATAAGGTTTGTGTTTAATATAATATTACAAAGAAACATAAATTCGCTTACTTAGCCAAGTTTCCCCCACTTTTCTCCAAATAAATATGAAGAAGACGAGGCAATGCAAAATCAGTCAGATTTTCCGAAATAATTTGTTGATAAGCATTCAATTTATCTGTGGCCCCATAAAGCCGGATGCGGTAGAACGTAGCATTTAAAATTTGATGTGATAAAACATGTTTGATTCCGCTTATGATTTCCAACACCTCGAGTTTCTCCGTCCCGGCAAACAATTCATCCAAAGCCCCAGAACGTTTCAGCGCCGCAAAATCCATCTCCTCAGTTGTCTCAATCATCGGAAATTCATACAACCCTTGCCAAATATCCCCCGAAGGTCTACGCCTAAGAAAGATCCTATCTTCAACAAGCACATGAAAATAATGAAAAAAACGCGGTCTTACCTTCGTCTTCCCCTGCTTTTGAGGAAGAACAGCGACTTGGCCGGTTGCATAGGCCAGACAAGTATCCGCAAAAACGCATGAGCTACAGTCCGGATTGCGGGGAACACATTGTAAGGCTCCAAATTCCATCAACGCCTGATTATGCTCACCCGGATTCTTTTTATTCAGAATTTGCATGGCTAATTCGGCAAATGCTTTCCGTCCCTTTCCGGTATCAATCGGCTCATCCACCCCGAATATTCGTGACAAGACACGGTACACATTCCCATCTACCACAGCATAAGGTTGGTTCCATACAAAAGAGACAATAGCAGCAGCGGTGTAGTCTCCCACGCCTTTCAATGATCGTATGTCGGCATACGATTCGGGAAACCGTCCTCCAAAATCGGTCATGATTCGTTTGGCCGCTGCATGTAAATTTCTGGCGCGGCTATAGTAGCCCAATCCCTCCCAATATTTCAACACCTCATCTTCAGGGGCTTCGGCCAATGTTTTGACGTCCGGAAATCGCCCTGTAAAACGAATAAAATAACCATATCCTTGAGCAACACGGGTCTGCTGCAACAGTATTTCCGAAATCCAGATTATATAAGGGTCTTGCGTATTCCGCCACGGCAGATCTCGTTTATTACTCCGATACCATTTTATCAACTTATCACTATCCATTTTCAAAAACATCTCAATGTTTTTCTATTTCCATATATATAGAAAAACTTTACTACAGTTATAGAAAAAATTTTCTATATATATGGAAATAAGAATTCATCCCAATCTAAATAAAAAAGCATTCCAATCCTTTTATAAAATTATCTCGATCAAAGATAAAACAAAAAAAGAGGATGCTTCGTTTTAGAAGCATCCTCTATGAACTTATTAGCCTAATAATTCAATTTATTTACAAGAATAAGGCAATGTGTACGGATTTCTGTATTCGTATTTATACAGACGGTGTGAAGCAGCTTCTTTATCGTTTACGAACGAAAGTGTTGCTGGATCCCATTTAACAGGACGATTCAATTCGCGTGCGATATTAGCTAAGCAACAAAGCGTGTTTGTGCTGCATCCCACTTCAACCGGAGCAATCGGATTCTCACGAGAACGAACGCAATCAATGAAGTTCTGCATGTGTGGAGAACTGGTTTCGTAGCTACCAGCCATACCTCCTGTTGGCTTATCGTCTTTTTTCTTCTTCTTCTTGCTTTCTTCTTCCATTTTCTTCTTATACTCTTCCCAAAGCTTCATTTGCTCTTCCTTGCTCAATGGACGTCTACCAGCCAATTCTGCAGGAACTTTTGAAGGATCTGAGCATGCTAAATAGCCACGCGCTACTTCAATCCATCCGTTTGTGCCGATGAACTTAATACCTTGTGCTCCATCGTTGTCATCCAAGAACGGCTGTTCTGTCATTACAATTCCATTAGCATATTTCATTGTTGCATATTCAGCGCCATTATAACCTTGAGGTATATATTCTACTGGTCCTGAACCGTCCATGCCGATAGCTGCCTGTGCGATGTCGAACATATGAGCGCCCCAGTCTGCGGTATATCCATTACCGGTTTCTTGATACCAACGCCATGCTCCCCAGAGCTGTTCGTTTTGATCTGGATCCAAAGAAATTGGAGGACAAAGATCTGGATGATAGTGAATCTTCGGATCATTTAATGGTCCCATCCATTTATTGAAATTCAAGTTTGCAGGAACTGGCATTTCCGGCAAGTCTAATGGTTTGGGAGGTGCACCTACACGTGCATATATTTTTTCAATATGACCGATGGCTCCTGAACGAACCAATTCTATAGCTTTCTGGAATTCTTTACTTGAACGTTGTTGACTACCTACTTGTAGTACTCGTTTGTTACTACGAACTGCTTTAACCATAGCCAAACCTTCAGCAATAGTAAATGCCAATGGTTTCTGACAGTATACATCCTTACCTGCCTGACAAGCATGAATCGTATTTAGCGCATGCCAATGGTCAGGAGTTGCTACTTCGATAGCATCGATATCTTTCCGTTCAAGTAAGTCTTCGTAGAATTCGTATTTATCACAACGGGCATTCATCCCTTTAGACACTTGCCATGCAGCAATACGTCTTCTGAAACGTTCCATTTTGATTGTATCTACATCGCTACAAGCAGCGATTTGTACTCCCGGACATCCGGCAAATCCGGCAAAGTCAGACAAAGCTTGCTGACCTAATCCGATGAATCCTAAAACTACTCTGTCACTTGGAGCGATACGCACACCGTCCATCGCCCAACTAGGAAGAATAGTCAGACCCGCTAAGCCCAAAGCTGAATAACTAAGAAACTCCCTGCGGCTAATTCCTTTTTTGTTTTCTTCTTTCATGGTAAAATATTAAAATTAACAAATCATAAGTGGTTTAGTCTACGAAGCTCAAAAATAGAAAAAAATTTCTTTTAAACGAATTAATTTATGTCGGATAACTTATTTTTCAAGTCTGGCAGTTCGAAGCAAAAATTCTTTTCATTCATACGGATATAATGAGTCGATGTTTAAGTTTAAATCTATTAACATAAATAGCTTAAGATTCCATCGGTTATCTTATATTTGTAAATCAGTAGAAAGTGCTTTTCCCCAGATTTCATAAGCTAATACTATTAATTAAAAACGAAGTTATAATACCATGACAACACGTAGAGATTTCCTTCGACAGGCCGGATTACTTGGTGCCGGTTTAACGGTAAGCCCTTTTTTGATTAGAGCAGGCCAAACAATAAGTGCAAACGACAAAATCAGCGTAGGCCTTATCGGCTGCAACGGTATGGGGTTTGAAAATCTGAAAGCTTTTTTACGTAATCCGGAAGTGGAATGTCTTGCCTTAGCGGATATCGACGAAAACGTATTGAATAATCGAGCTGCAGAAACACAGAAGATAACAGGAAAAAAGGTTAAGCATCTATATAAAGATTGGCGTCATCTGATCGATAATAAAGATATTGATGTTGTTATTGTGGGTACACCTGACCATTGGCACTGCTTACAGATGGTAGCAGCTTGCGAAGCAGGTAAAGATGTGTATTGCGAAAAACCATTGGGCAACAGTATTGAAGAATGTAATATAATGGTTCGTGCTGCTGAAAAGTACAACCGCGTAGTACAAGTCGGTCAATGGCAACGCAGCGATCCACACTGGCAGGATGCTATGGCTTTTGTACATAGTGGTCAGCTAGGTAAGATTCGTACCGTTCGCGTTTTCTCTTATCAGGGATGGTGTCCGTCTATTCCGGTTTTACCGAATGAACCTGTACCTGCAGGAGTTGATTATAATATGTGGCTCGGCCCGGCCCCTGAACGTCCATTCAACCGTAACAGATTCCATTTCACCTTCCGTTGGTTCTGGGATTATGCCGGTGGCTTAATGACCGATTGGGGTGTTCACTTACTAGACTATGCTCTATATGGCATGAAAGTAACAGCTCCGGAATCAATCATGGCTTCAGGTGGAAAATTCGGTTACCCTGATGATGCTTGTGAAACACCTGACTTACTACAAACAATTTATACATTTAAGGATTTCACAGTCATGTGGGATCATGCAATCGGCATTGACGATGGTGCCTATGGACGTAATCATGGCTTAGGATTTGTCGGTGAAAACGGAACACTGGTTTTAGATCGTGGTGGTTGGGAAGTAATTCCTGAAGTAGTAAACGGCAAAAAACGGATGGAAGCCGTTCCCCTAAAGAAACAGTATGGCGAGGGAGGTTTAAATCTCCATGTTAAGAACCATTTGGAATGTATTAAAACAAGAAATAGAAACTGTAATGCAAGCGTAGAGATTGGTGCTCACATCGCTAAATTCTCTCAATTAGGCAATATCGCCTACCGCACTGGGAAGAAACTCACTTGGGATGGTAAAAGTTTTCATGATGCAGAAGCAGACAAACTCCTCACCAAAGAATATCGTGCTCCCTGGCAGCTACCTCGTATATAAGTACAATAACTGTTATTCATAAATAGGAAAGATACGGCTCATAATAGATATTATGAGCCGTTTTTTGTATATTTTTGGAGTCCTTTAACTTTGTGAAGATGAAATTTATTACAAGAATGAAAATAAGACAATACTTAGTTTTTGCATGTTGCTTTTTTGCATGCATAGTAAAAGGGAAAGCTCAAGCGGATCCGAATCTATATGCAAAAGCGGATAAGGCAAAAATGAATCATTGGGTAGACTCCGTCTTTGACTCGATGACATACGATGAGAGAATCGGACAATTATTTATGGTAATCGCTGATCCTAAATCAGATAACCGGAATATGCAAAAGCTTCTGCGTTATGTCAATGAGTTGAAAATTGGAGGTATTTTATACCATAAAGGGAACCCTTTAGTTCAAGCCCAAGTGACCAACAAATTACAAAAAGCCTCGAAAGTTCCTCTTTTCGTTTCGCTTGATGGAGAATGGGGCCTATCCATGCGTTTGAGTGAAACCACTCGCTTTCCTAAAAACATGATGCTGGGAGCTATAGAAGACGATGAACTAATTCGTCTTTATGGAGAGGAAGTGGCTCGTCAATGCCGCGAGATGGGTATCCAAATCAATTTTGCTCCTTCAATCGATATAAACAGCAATACAGATAATCCGGTAATCGGACTACGTTCGTTCGGTGAAAACCCACAGGCTGTAGCTGATAAAGGGATAGCTTATGCTAGGGGACTTGAAAACGGTGGTATTATTGCTGTTGCCAAACATTTTCCCGGACATGGCGATACGTCGGATGACTCTCATTATACACTCCCTGTTGTACGACATGATAAAAAACGCCTCGAAGAAATAGAGCTTCTACCTTTCAAACGTTATATATACGAAGGGTTTGCCGGCATGATGACGGCCCACCTCTCTATACCTGCTCTCGACAAAAGCAAACGTCCCTCATCATTATCCCCATTGGTTGTCAACGGACTACTCAAAAAAGAGCTTGGGTTCAAAGGCTTATGCTTTACCGATGCGTTGGCAATGAAAGGAGCTAGTGCTAATAAGAAGGATAATCCTTCGGTAATGGCTTTGCTGGCAGGAAACGACGTACTACTTGCTCCGGCTAATCCTACCAGAGACTTTCAGGCTGTAAAGGAAGCTATCGATGAAAACATACTGAATATCGAAGACATCGAAGAAAAGTGTTTGAAAATACTACGTTATAAGTATATCACGGGACTTAACAACTATAAGCCGATTGAATTGAAGGGGCTTTTAGAAAGACTGAACTCGCCTCATGCTGCATGGATAACCGCCCGTTTGAACGCCGATGCTTTGACTTTACTAAAAAACGACAACGAACTGATACCCTTAAAACAACTCGACAAAAAGAAGATTGCTGTCTTATCCATTGGTGGCGATAAAAAGAATCACTTTCAAGAAATGCTGAACAGATATGATTCGGTAGCTTGTTTCAACATCGACCGCCATTCTACGGAAGTTCAAATAAAACAAGTATATTCGAAACTATCGGAATACGATGTCATCATCTGTGGCGTACATACCGTACGAATTCCTGAAAGCGAAGCCTTACGCAAGCTAGCAGCAGAAAAGGAATTTATCTATTCATTCTTTACTATCCCCTATTTCTGTAAATCGTATGCCAAAAGCATTGAGCAAGCACAAGCTGTATTAATGGCCTACGAAAGCACTCCCTTAGCACAGGAATATGCTGCGCAATTGATATTTGGTGGTATTGCAGCAAAAGGAAAGCTACCTGTTTCCATTCCTGATTTGTATATAGCGGGAAGCGGATTGTTTACCGACAAGACACGGTTAGGTTATCATGAAGCTGAGGAAGTAGGATTAGATCAAACCAGATTGGATGTTATCGATAAAATCGTGCAAGAGGGGTTAGACGAAAAGGCTTTCCCGGGATGTCAGGTCTTAGTCGCAAAAGACGGGATGATTGTCTACAACAAATCTTTCGGTTATCAAGACAACACCCTTAAATACCCAATTACAGAGACAACAGTGTATGATGTCGCATCGATGTCTAAAGCGGCCGGAACCCTATTGGCTGTCATGAAGGCCTTCGATGAAAAGAAGTTCACCCTCAACAACAAACTATCTGAATTTGTTCCGGAATTAAAAGACTCGGACAAGAAAGATTTAACTATTAAAGAGTTGCTCTACCATCAATCCGGATTAACACCCACGATTAATTTCTATCTCAGTGCAATCGACAAAGAAAGCTTCACCGGCAGTCTTTATAGTAAAACAAAGAATGCGACCCATCCGGTTCGTTTCGATGCACAGACCTATGTCAGAAATGATTTTAAATATTTGCCCTCTCTCGTTTCGACTACATCAAAACCGGGTTTTACAACGGAGGTAGCGAAGAACTTCTTTGTGCACGAATCATTTAAGGATACAATCATTCAATCTATTAAAAAATCGAAGCTGTCTACACGAGGTAAATATGTGTATAGTTGCGTAAACTTCATGTTGCTGAAGATGATAACAGAGAAGACGACAGGAGTTGCATTGGACGAATACCTGAATTCGATGTTCTATAATAGGTTAGGTACACGAAACACGTTCTACAATCCGCTTCATTATATAGATACAACTCGTATTGCACCTACAGAAGACGATGGCTTTGTAAGAAGGCAATTGATTAAAGGTTATGTGCACGACGAAGCTGCTGCATTCCATGGCGGGGTATCGGGTAATGCAGGTCTATTCTCGACGGCAAACGATATCGCCAAAATATCGCAGATGTTGCTCAACCAAGGAACGTATGGCGGAGAAACTTATTTATCTGTAGAAACAAGCCGTTTGTTTACCAGCTCGAAAAGCCCGAATAGCAGACGTGGATTAGGGTTTGACAAGCCTCATGCAGGCAATCCGAAATTATCACCCTGTGGTGTACTCGCTCCGGCTTCGGTTTATGGGCATACAGGTTTTACGGGAACGTGTTTTTGGATAGATCCGGATAACAAACTAATCTATGTATTCTTAAGCAACCGTGTTTACCCTACAAGGGCAAATTCGAAATTCGGAGAGTTAGACATACGCACACGCATTCAAGACACAATATACAAGGCATTGCTGCCAACTGAGTCAAGCTTGAATAAAGAGCAATGAGACAGACAGGGAATAAAAAAAGCCATCGCAAATACGATGGCCTTTTTTATTTCGCATGGGAGTTGTTCTTAGTCTTCCAGTCTCTTATTGATAACGATATGTCCAATATAGCCCAGTACAATTATCCCTAATCCTACAAGAAGAAGTCCGTTATCCTTAATTCCTTGAGTTCCAATAATTGCCAGGAATACAACACCAACTAGTAGAACTATAACTCCAAGATACTTAATTAACTGTTTCATGGTTACAGATATTTTTTATATAATTTCTTTTCTACCGCAAATAAAGTAATAATAACCCGATTGTAAAAATATTTTAAGCGAAAAAAAACCAATCCTTTCATTTTAGCCTTTATATTTGCAACTAAATCTGTTGACTATGTTGAAGCTTGTTTATAAAATATATACTTGGCTGATATTTGCTCCTGTATTTCTTGTTCTTACCATATTAACAGCCCTAACCGTCATTGTCGGTTGCTTGATGGGTGGAGATAAGATATTCTCCTATTATCCAGGAATGATCTGGTCACGTCTTACTTGTTATTTGGCTTTGTGTCCGGTGAAGGTTCGCGGTCGTGAGCATATTTCACGCAATAAATCATATGTATTTGTTGCCAATCACCAAGGAGCTTTCGATATTTTTCTCATTTACGGTTTCCTAGGCGTTCCAATCAAATGGGTCATGAAAGCTGGTATAGGCAATATTCCTTTTGTAGGGGCTGCATGTCGGGCTGCTGGTTTTATATTTGTTGATAATTCGACACCGAAAGCTGCTGCAAAAACGATTCTGGAGGCTGAGCATTCTTTACGGAACGGCGGTTCTATTGCCATATTCCCGGAAGGTTCTCGTACCTACAATGGTAAGATGATTCGCTTTAAGAAGGGAGCCTATCAAATGGCAGTAGACCAGAAGCTAGAGATCATTCCTATTACACTGAACGGTCCTTTCGATGTATTGCCTATACATTCATTGAACCTGAAAAGACATCGTATGGAAATGGTCATTCATCCACCTGTAAGCACTCAAGGAATAGAGTCCACACAGAAAAAAGAACTCCAACAGCTGGCTGACGACACACAGGCCATCATCTCATCTTCTCTTTGGGAGAAATACAAATAAGATTACCAATTCTTTAGTAGACCGGTTTTGCGTATACGCAGGCTGAATCCGCTATTTTTTTCAACCATATCACCTGTGTCGAAGGCTAAAGCACCACCAAACTCCCAACCACTTAAGCGTGGATGTTTGTAAACAATTTCAAACAGCGTAGATACGGATGAAACGACATCGATCAACGGAATATAGTGACACCCCCACCCTTTCATCGAAGTTAGAATCATGCGATATCCAAGGGCGGATGTGATTGCCCCTTCGACACCTAAATGCCAACTGGCTACACGATTATTGAGAAATCCTATTTTACCGTTACCATTATACTCGGGAGAGAGTAATATGGGTGAGCCTAACCCTCGGTTAAAATAAGACGAGCCTGTAGTATACTCCTCATTATTATAATAATTACCACGACCTCCACCACGACCGGGATGATTTTCCCTGTCAAAGTCGATATAGTGAATCGGACCGCTTTGATTCTTCGTAGTAAGATATTCTATGACAATCTTTTTCATCCAAGGAAATTGACTTGTTGCCAACTCCACTCCCCAAAGCCCATCGGAGCCATTTGTAAATACCATTCCGGCCTTGTCATTGAAATAACGTTGATGATAAAGCTGCAATTGACCAACTCTAGGCAATTTATATCCAATCCCTAAAAAATAAGCGCCATAATGATTGCCTAGTGCGTTGACCATGTCTGAGATTGTTGCCCCTTCGCCCCCTTCAGAGCCAGCCACCACGCGTAAGAAATCTTTAAATGATTGAGGTTGTTTTCCTATTTTCGGATTAGTTGAAGTCCCCCCCCATTGCACCCAATGATCCAAGCCAATAGTCACATACAATGGAAACCTTTCTTCTCTATCCTTGATTTGTACATATCCCGATTTATGATGCCATAAAACGTCATTTACATAGGTAGGCGGGGTTTGAGCAGCGAATACATAATCTGTCAAATAGGCAGTATCGAAAGATTTGCCGACAGCAAAATCGCCTTTTACCCAAAGCCATCCTTTTGTATAGGGAACAAGTGTATATTCCGGAATACTGAGATTGACTTCCGGAATAGGACGAGCATTATTTGAATATACCAAATCTCCGGAACTTAATCTTTTATCGACAAATGAAGTGTATCGCTCTTTACTTCCTACACTCAGAAGCAGTGCTTTATAACCTATCTCGGCATAGAATTGCTGCAAATATACATGCTTATAGCGGGGTGTTGCTCCGATTAATTCGACACCGGCAGTCCATCTAAATTCGTTTCCTAATGTCTGATTATGGAATACTCCCGCACGAAGAACGCCATTTCCTGCATCTAACGGAACTACACCATATTGGTTACTGACCATCCAGAAAGGCGTTTTTTCTCCTGCAGCAGCAGTTCCCACAGCTTCCAATCGATAGATGGTACTTTCCGTTTGACCTTCCTGCCCCATCGCATAAAAGACAGAAAAAAACAAGAGAGTAAACAAAATCAAGCAGTATCTATTATTTGTAGCAAAAGGATATTTCATTTTGTCTTAATTGTTTATAGCCTTAAAGAAGGGAATTCATGGTAAATACCAGAAGCAAATATAAATAATTAATCGAAGCTGTTCCTCATTCCAAAAAAAATAGGCACTTTTACAAATATCAAATTTGATGAATATGAAACTTGTTGATAAAAAACAGACAAATGCCGGGTATGGTATTGCTCCGGTTTTCTTAACTGCAATCTCTACCATTTTAGGCGTTGTTTTATTTCTAAGGTTTGGTTATGCTGTCGGCACATTAGGATTTTGGGGTGCCATATTTATTGTATTATTGGGACATCTCATTACGATTCCTACCGCATTAGCTGTATCAGAAATAGCCACCAATACCCGTGTAGAAGGTGGGGGTGAGTATTTTATAATCTCCCGTTCGTTTGGCTTAAAAATCGGCTCTACCATAGGGATTACCCTTTACCTGTCACAAGTCATCAGCTTAGCATTTTATATCATCGGTTTTACTGAAGCTTTTGAACCCTTATTTAGGTGGTGGGTAGCTTCATTTGGTTACGATCTTCCCCGACAAGTTATCAGTGTACCAGCCCTATTACTAATAGCTGTCTTAATCTTACATAAGGGATCTAGCATCGGAATGAAAATGCTCTATTTCGTCAATTTTATTCTATTTATCGCTCTGTTGTTTTTCTTTTTAGGGAAACCTATCGAGCCTGATGATACCGGGTTGTTGGAAACGACACCTCTTGCTTCAAACTTCACGTTCATCAACAAGGATAACTTCTTCATTATCTTTGCCATCTGCTTCCCTGCGTTTACGGGTATGACGGCTGGTGTTGGAATGAGCGGAGACCTGAAAAATCCGAGTAAATCCATTCCCATCGGGACTATTACCGGAACTGTTACGGGACTAATTATTTATATACTGGTATTGTGGAAACTAGCTGTCTCTGCACCACAGGCAGATTTAGTAGCCGACCAACTCATCATGGCACGAATTGCATTATTTGGCGACTATGTAATTCTAATCGGATTGGCAGCATGTACATTCTCCTCTGCCGTCGGGTCTGTACTGGTTGCTCCTCGAATATTACAAGCAATTGCTAGCGATAAAAACATTCCTATTCCTAGCTTCAACCGCCTGCTTTCAAAGGGGAAAGGGCCGTTAAACGAGCCTTTCAATGCAACACTTGTTTCTGTCGCAATAGCCTTATTCTTTGTCATTTTAGGAAACATAAACGCTGTTGCCAGCATAATCACCATGTTCTTTCTGATTACTTACGGCACACTTTGTCTCATCTCTTTTCTGAATCATTTCGGATCGTCGCCTTCATATCGCCCGAGATTTAAGTCCAAATGGTTTTTCTCATTGGGCGGCTTTATCTTATCAGTTTGGGTGATGTTTAAAATCGACTCTCTATATACCATTCTGGCTTATCTCACGATTATCATCATCTATCTACTTATAGAACATTATAACAAGAGTGAAAAAGGGCTGGTGTCTATCTTTAGAGGGGCACTTTTCCAACTAAACCGCATACTTCGAGTCTATATGCAGAAAAAGCAATTTTCGATGGATACGGAAGAATGGAGACCGTCTGTCATTTGTATCTCACCTCATTCTTTTGAGCGTGATAAAGTATTGACACTCATGAAATGGATTAGTCATCAACATGGATTTGGTACGTATTATCATTTTATCGAAGGCTATTTTAGCAAACAAACACACACCGAGTCTAAAGAAATTCTAAGGGAATTGATTAACTCCCAGCATGGTGAGGGTAATGCTTTATACATAGACACCATGATCTCTCCGTCATATACTTCAGCTATTGCTCAGGTTATTCAAACACCGTCTATTTCGGGGATGGAAAACAATATGGTTCTTTTCGAATACGACAAGTCGCAGCCGGAAGAACTGAATCGTATTCTTGACAATATTAATATGGCTCGTGCAGGAGATTTCGACATCTGTATCTTTGCTCAATCTCCCTATCCTATCCGCAATAAGAATGATATTCATGTTTGGATACGCTCTACAGACGAGAAGAATACAAATCTGATGATTCTGCTTGGTTATATCATTATTGCACACCCTGACTGGAAACAGAGTCACATTAAGCTATTTATTACAAGTGTCAAAGGGGAAAGCGAAAAGGTAAAAGATGAGGTTACAGAACGTATTGCTGAAGGACGACTTCCTATCACTCTTACCAATATAGAAATCATTACTCCAAATGAAAATCAAAGCATTAATGAGTTAATAACACAGAAATCTCGTTTAGCAGGATTAACTATCATCGGATTCAGAGAAGAAATTATCAAGCATGATCCGATTGACTTCTTCTCCGAATTTAATGATATGGGTGATATCCTTTTTGTGAATGCATCTAATTCAAAGGAAATCAAATAAGATATCTGGACTTATATAACTATTTTATCTCATGTTTTCCTGCTGCAAAGGTTCTAATTTGCTTATTCGGCAGGATTACTTGTGCTTGTGTTCCTTCAGGAACTTCAAGACTAATCATCAGAGCCTTTCCTTTCTTTTTTATGTCTGCACGAATAAAACCATACTGGGTTTCAATTGTGGCAGATGCTTCTTTAAGCGGACCTAAATCGGGCTCAACCTTAAATGTTCGGAAACCGGGAGATGTTGGCTCAATGCCACAAAGTTTCTGACTGAGGATGGTAAGTGGACCACCACTCCAAGCATGATTGATTGTTCCTCCACCAAAACCACCGGGTCCAATATCCCATCCTTCGAATAAAGTAGTATAAGGATAAGCCATCATCTTACTATAGCGCGTTTTTATACGTTCGATAGCAAATGCCGATTGTTTCATTTTAAACAGTGCTTCGAGTACATATTTTTCCATGTAAGGACTGGCATGATATTCTTTCTTTAACACCTTAAGTAAGGCGGGATATTTATCTTTGGTTGCCAGTCCGGCAACAATTGCCATAGCCTGTGAACGGTCGTCTGTCTCCCCTTTATAACTTGGTGAACGGAAACAAGTACCCGTCCAATACTTCGTATCAAAACACTTTTCAATGGTTTGCATCATCTGCAGATTACGTTCGGCATCCGATTGCTTTCCTAATTGAAGCGCAAATTCTCGTTCTGCTTTCAACGCCAGATAGTACCAGCAGGTGGTCAAAACACCCAAGTCGATATTATCTCCCCAGTCTCCCCAGGTCCAATCTCCTGCACGTTCAATTGGCAGTCCACTCGAATCGAGTTTCCACACCTTGTGCAAATAAGTATGCAAGCGGTCGTAAATAGGTGCTACAAAACTACTGTCGGCACTAAAGTAATATTGTGTATAAAAACCATACCAACCCACCGAAGCCAACATCTGTAAAGGAAGTTCTTTGAACCAGTTTCCTGCCGGAACCGGCGAATAGATTACTCCGTCTTTACGCTGAAAGTTCATCAGCTCAAATATCCCTTTCCGAGCTAATTGCCAAGAAGATGGTGATAAGGCATAGAAGGCCTCACCTAATTCATTGACCTCATCGCCCCACCATTGCGAGCGTTCGCGATCAGGACAGTCCATATAAGTATCGCGCATCGTTACATAAAGCGTACGGGCTGAGCGTTTCCAAAGTTCGTTCAGAAACTCATCGTCACAACGAAACGATCCAGAGAATTCGGCATTATATCCTGTCTCACGAAACTTCACATCCAGCACTTCCACGCCTTTGGGGATGATATAACGTACTTCGTGACCGTTCATCCATCCATAACTTTCGTATTCTTGTTCTCCATCACGTGTAATGTATTCTGCACGTACATTCGGTGAACCGCCACCTTCATAATTGTCCATTAGTAGATGGATGGTTTTCCCGGCTTCAGCCTTCACCTTTAAATAAGGGGTGATGTGGCAGTTATATGGCAGGCTGCAAAACAACGTATCTTTAGCGGCGGAAAAGCGTGTCTGTGTATATGCTTTCAGGCCGTAATCCTTCCATTGCGGTATCGGGCGTTCGACCAACTTGCCAAACGGAGGCTCGTTGGCATCAGCTATCACAACAGCTTTAGGCATATTCCCATCATATTCCAATGTATTCCAACCTGTCATGGCTTGGCGCGCATCAAATCGGATATTACTTTCCGGCAAACGAAAGTTCGGGAAAGGAGCTTCCGTATTCTGATAGGTTCTGTAAACAGCACATTGCCAAGTATCATCCGATACGATTTCTAGTCCTTCACACCGGGCATCAAAAAGCAGGGCGGCTTTACCACTGTTAATATGACAAAAACCATCTTTACCGAAATGCCATACAAGGACAGCAATCAGGTTCTCCCCTTTTTTCAAGTAAGGAGCAATCTCTACCGGATCATAATATGTATCATACATGCTCGGGCCTCTTTTTAGTCCTCCTTCAAATACGACCATTTCGCCATTAATCCACAACCAATACTTAGTATCCGTTGAAATTTTGGCGGTAAGATGTTGAGGTACTTCGTCCAAAGTAAAGGTTTTTCGATAGGCCAACCACGTATTTGCTGCACTCTGACATTGTTCCGTATTAATCCAATGTCCTTTCCAAGCATCAGCTTCACAAACTGCCGGCATACAGCACAACAGCAATGAAATGATAATTATAAAACTGTTCTTCATAATCGTGTCTTTAATGCTAAACTGATCTATTCACATTAACGGAATAATAATTGATGCGTTCCGCTACCTAATTCAAATTCACGCTCATCTACCAAAACGGTTGCCTTACAACCAACCGGGATAGTCACAGATAATCCATAACGCTCACCTTCACGCTCCCATTCACTCTGTATCAACCCTTTAGGTGATTTATAAGCTCCATGCACCCAGTCAAGGCCTTTCACAAAATGGGGTTGTATGTAGATATGGTCGAATCCAGGATTATCCAAATCGTATTGTATTCCTGCCAGATGGTTCATCATCCAAGCTGAAATATCTCCCATGAATACATGGTTGAGCGAAGCATCTCTAAACTCAGGACTCAGTGTCCAAGTTTCCGGCAGTGTAGTATAGCCCATCGTCTCTACCCAATAACCCCATGAAGGAGCCTCTGTCTTAGTCAGCATTTGCATGACATCTTCCACATAGCCGTACTTAGTCAACATGGCGGGAACAGTCTTGCTGCCAATCAGTCCAAAGTCAAGGAAATAATTATTGGCCGCCACCGTTTCGTGCAATTTATCGGCCACAAGCTGACTCTTGCCGGCAGGAACTAATTGCAGATACAACGCCAAAGCCTGTGCTGTCTGCGTTCCGTTAGCATAGACTCCAGTTTCTTCATTAAAGAAAAGTTCATTGATTCTTTTCTTTAGTTCTTCCGCTTTCTGTTGATAAGGAGCAGCATCCTTGCCCAGTAAACTAGCAAATTTTGCCATCAATTTATTATCCAAGTAATAATATGCAGTAGATGTGTAATCATTAGGAGTTGTGGCTTTCCAGTATACCCAGTCACCTAATCCATAGGTTAGTATGCCGTCTTTTTCTTGCGTCTTTAGATAGTCCAAATATCTCTCCATAGTAGGATAGAGCGCCTCAATAGCCTTCGTTTCGCCATAATAATTATATAAAGCTTCCGGAATAATAAACATGGCAGCATCCCAAACCGGACCTATCCAAAATCCATACCCCCAACTGCTGGATGGGATAATTCCGGAAATATCACCGGCTTCACGCTGGTTGTCTATAAAGTCGTTCATCCACTTTTCGTATAACGTAATCCCATCAAACCCCAATAGAGCCAAGTCGATAGCCACATGTGCATCGGCCGTCCAACCGTTCTTTTCGCGTTGAGGGCAGTCAGTCGGTATACTGTGTAAGTTGCTGCAGTAGGCTTGCATCGTAGCCTCCCAAATTTTATTCAATAACGGATTGGAACATGAAAATTCACCTACAGGCTTAACATCGGTATGCATAAACAAGGCCGTCAGATTATCCTCGCCCATCGTAATTGGTTGAGAGCTTTCTACCTCCACATATTGGAATCCATGATATGCAAACGAAGGAACATAGATTTCCTCTTCTCCTCCACCCTTCAAGGTATATACATCCATTTGAAATACTTCACCCGGCTTCACTGGATGATAATAAACATTGATATTACCTTGCTCAAGACGTCCGTCTTCCTTTAAAAGCTCACCATGTTTCAAGGTTATACGTGTGCCGGCCTCGCCTTTCACCTTTAAACGGCACAATCCGGATATATTCTTTGGAAAAGAATAAACATAGAGTTGGTCGCTGAACTTCTTAACCGATACCGGCTTGAATTCTTCAACAATACGAATGCCAGGCATCTGTTGAGCAACTAAGAGCGGTGCGGGCTGTTCCACTTCAACAGCTGAAGCCCATTTACTATCGTCGAATACCGCTGTATTCCAACCTTCTTCTTCCAAACGTGCATCGTATTGGTCTCCGCTGTATAGATTATCATATACATGCGCTCCGGTAGCAGTTTTCCAGGTATTGTCCGTAATAACAGTTTCTTCTGTATTATCCGCATAGGTCACACGTAGCTCACAAAGCATGCGCGGTCTGTCCCTCCAGCCTGCTTTCTCAAAATCCCAAACGGCGACAGACTGTATGTTATACCAACCATTTCCTAAAACAGCAGCTAAGGCATTATCACCTTGCTTCAACAAGGCTGTAACATCATGCGTAACATAGAGCAAGCGCTTATCGAAATGGGTATATCCCGGATCAAGAAAGTTCTCACCTACTCTTTCCCCATTAATGAACAGTTCATAGTATCCTGCTGCCGAAATATAGATGCGTGCATCTTTGATTTCTTTATTTACAGTAAATGTCTTACGAAACAGAGGAGCCGGTTCGTATTCCTTGTCTTGGCTATCTGTTATCCACCTTCCGATCCAATCCGATGAAGACATTTTTGCTGTCTCAAACCAGGTAATGGCCGATGGTTTACATTTTCTTCCTTTCTCATCCCATACTTGCACCTGCCAATAATAACGTGTATGCGATTGCAGCTTCATTTCTTTTGTATACACCTGCAGGTCGGCCGGATCTGTACCTATCCTGATTTCATAACGTGAGGCTGTAAAGTCCCCATCACTACCCTCGTATTCCCATGTGAAACGGGGTTGCGGAGCATCAATTCCTAACGCCTCAGTCAAGTATTCTGTACGCAGATTGACCGGCTCCGTATTATTCACACAACTTGTCAGGAGTAACACTCCTATCAAAGCAACAGTTATTTTTTTTATCGCTAGCATATTCTTTCGTTTTTATCATTTAACGCACTATACGCACTTCTTTCGGTGCTTCGATATGACTCTCTACCTTCCCGTTCACCACCTTGTGGCTTATTTTAATATCTCCGTAGGGCGTAGGGAATGTCCCTTCCACCCATTTCAAATCACCTAGATTTGGACGAATTTGCACTACCTTGCAACCTGGTTCGAGAACATTTACGCCCAAGACGTATTCACTTAACCATGAAGTAGGTCCTGATGCCCATCCATGACAGAGGCTGTGACGAAGCCCAACATAACAATAAGCGCCGAAATCACCATGGATATCTTTCTTTCCTTCAGGTACTAGCTCGTCGATACGGCTTGCGCCAGGCAACCAGTCTATATTGAAATCTTCCCAAAAAGTAGTCGCACCCAAATCGAGCATGGCACCCCAGTATTCACGAATCACATTCAATGCCCCTTGAGCGTTCCCGGCTTCAGCCATAGCTTTCAACATATAATAGCCATAAAACGTGGAGAATCCTCGAGAACCGTTATGCGAAAGAAATTCTTTATTCGCTACTTCGGCCTTCATCAATCCGGCTAAAGTCATCAAGGCTGCTCCTTGCTTACTGCCCGGAGCATCTCGTTCGGTTTGTTTCTTTACATATTCTTTGGCTAACTTCTGTCCCGCTTTTTCCAACTTAGCTGCAGTTTCGCCACAGACAGTAGCCAATTCGTTTTCACCCAACACCAAGCAAAGTTCTTTGCCCGCTTTCATAGCCCAGAGCATAAGCGATTGTAAACCGGCATCAATACCTTGTTTGTTTTCACTCGATGGCCAATCCAGAAAACGGTTTCCATCCAATTGCTCACGCCCATCCTTGTCAACCTTTCCAATCAGATGGCGAAGCAATCCAGTCAGATATTCACGTTGCTCTTTCAGATAATTCAAATCGCCTTGATAATAATACCAGTCTCGTTGAATCAACAACCACCAGATAGAATACGAACTGATCCCGTTCATCCAACCAGGTAGTGGTGTCGTATTACGAATCAAATCTAGACTTTTAGGCACTACTTCATTATACCCGAAAACTGAATTAACAGTCATTATTTCGGGATGTAAGTCACCAATCCAAACCAGACGGTCGCGCTTAATTCCATCCCATAGGTATTCCTGCATATTGACATGTACAGTATATGCACCTGTCATCCATATTTTATTCAAACGCTCATCGTTGCTCTTGAACGAACCTCTGTACGGAATGTCTCGATATGTAAAGATTGCATTTATCTCTGTCAGGTCAAGTGTAGTATTTGAATCCAACACATCCACACGTACGAAACGGAACCCGGTTTGCCCGAATTGTATGCATCCCATCCATGGCAATACCACCTCCATGTCACGCATGGCATGATCGTTTGTCGCTCCATTCGGTCCTTTTACATCACTCATTACTTCAGAAACAGACTCTCCGAACCTTACACGAACTCGTGCTGCCGGATTCTGATTGGCCCCTGTTGTCACGATTTCAAGACCTCCTTGAATCTCACAACCAAAATCAAGCACAATTCCTCCTTTGTGCAATGAATCGCTTATCAGTTTGAATTGATTGTGTGCATTCAAATCGGTCTGCCCTATTCCTTGCTTGAGCAATACTTCGGGATTTTGAACATAGTTTCCCGTTTGGTCCGACATCCATACTACACGGACAGGCGATAAATACGTGCGACTCAATGCCGTATTCCTCACATTCGGATTTGCCTTCTGGACCACCTCAGGTAATTGGGCAACCAGTGTAAAAGGTAAAAACAGGCATAAAGCAAGGTAAAGTCTGATTCCTTTCATATCTATGTTTAATTCAATTATCAATAATTATTTTCAAATACCTGTTTTACTTTTCCTAAGACCAAATAAAATAAAACAGGGTCACAGATTCACTTTTAAAACTTATCACAGGGGGCTTGAAACCACCCGTACAGGTCCTATCAATCCAGAGGATTGCAACGGACTCTCCGGACGATAAGGATTAATCGGCGCCCAAGTTGTCCGTTTGTCAATTGGCAGACGGCTGTCACCAATCAATCGGTTTACCCAATTATTTACGACACGTATTTCAATGGTATTCGCTCCTTCCTGAATATAATCCGTTATTCGAACTCGCCATGGTGCAGTCCACACTCCGCCGGCTTCATGACCATTCACTTTGATCTTCGCCATAACCGACACATTTCCCAAATCAAGATAGACCTCATCTGAAGGAAGAGCGGACAGGTTGAACTCATTCTTATACACTGCTTCTCCGGAATAATATTTTATCTTTTCATCATCAAACGCACTCCAGTCTGCCAGCGTTTCCATGATAACATCCGTTTGAGGACCACCTTTAGCAGGATCAAACTGCACTTGCCATGGCTTGTCGACCGATACCAATACTTTTACTTCAGGGAAATTAGTCGTTAAACTTTCACTTTCTGCTTTTCCTGCCGGTTTACGGAAAACAATAAACATACTTTCAAGAGGGGCTAATTCCAGAGGCACAGTCGTTGCACCATCAACATTGCCATACGCAGGTAAGGTACACACACTGCCTTCTATCGGATTCCAATGTTCCGGTTGCTTTCCGTCTATACGAAAACGAGGTGATACTGGTATCGTTTCTTCAGACTGATTAGAGACGAAGTAAATATCAGCATCAGCCAGCTTCCGGTGGATAAACAGCAACGGATCGTTCGGTTCAGTTTGCATGTCCGGTTTCACTCCGATTAATTCAAAAACCTCTTCCATCATCATGCCCGAACAAATCATCCCTTTTCCAACACGGGCGTATTTTACTTTTTCACCATCTACGTCTCCCCAAAGGGCATCAGCAATCTCTTGTACACGAATATCTGCTTCCGGAAAATCTTGCATACTAGGCGAACGCATAGGTCGCGGTCCAAGAACCGTTGCACCCTGTTCAACAAAACCGGCAATCTTCTCCAATAAATCCGGACGTATTGTTTCTTGTTTAGGAAGAACCAATACACTGTATTGCAGGCCATCCGGTAAGGTAATCTTTCCATCTTTTACCGTAACCCGCGTCATCAGCACTTCACGATTGATATAATCGAACGAATAGCCTTTTGGTAAAGCCGGATCACAAACACCTGTCATCTTCGGTGCATCTTCACCTATAAAATAGGCCGCGTCGGCCACATAGGTACCCTGTTGAAGCATATAATTGCATCGTTTCAGATAGTCAGTAAATAAATCCAGATGGGAGAACCACGTATTTTTCCGATTAAACTCATTGCCAAACCAGGCATTCATCCCCGGATTTTTGTCTTCATAAGGCTGTTGAATATAAACATGGAGTAATGTATTGTTGATTCCCTCCGTAAAAAAGCGATCACCCCGTTGTTTCATCGTCTTCGGATAACGCGCAAAATGAGAACCGCCGCTTGTAAACGATTCGGCCGAAACTTTTGTCTTCCCATAAATATGAGCCGATGACGATGCCGCACGATTTTCAATATCTCCAAGCTCTCCTTCGCTCCAAAACTCACCACCAATCTCGTCAGACTGTCCTCCGTATTGCAGGAATTCACCCGGGAATCCCCAGTGGCCATAATTTTCGAGCCAGGTTGTCAACCCATGTTTATTACTTACTTCACGCAAGCCACCAACATAGTCATAAGCTACTTTATCAGCAACCAGTCTACGTACATCCCAAAGAAAACGATCCGACAGGTCGGGCGAACCCACTACATAACCTTTAAATACCGGTAAAAATGGGACTGGATTATAACCGTATACTTCTTCAAACTCCGTCAGGAATCCATCTGTAAAGTTCTGTCCCCCTGTTTCATAGCTATCTTCTACTACCACACGCCAAGTCTTTCGGTCGGCCTCTGGTATACGACGCAGAATCTCGCCCAAGAAAGCATCAAAATGGGAAGCTACGTGCTCTCGGCTCATCTTATCCACTTCCAAACCTGTACCTTCCGGATCGGCCGGTGCATTAACTACGCCGGTAGGCGTCATGCCCGTTCGCATAATTACCCATTCCCCCGCAGGGACATCCCACACAAGATTTCCTGCCTCATCCATCTTATCCGAAAGATCTACTACTCCGAATGGATCGATCAACAAGGTGGCATCGTTTACCTCCGGTTGAGGTTCCCACATATATTCATGCCAATAAGGCAGAGGAGACTGGAACATTTTAGCCAGCGATTTCTCGGCAAAACGTTCTACAACCGGTGTAGCTGTTAATTCTATTTTATTGAAACGACCCTTTGTTGCATTCTTGAATACGATACGATAGTGCATTGACTTGGTTTCAGGCAGGGCAATGGCAACCGGAGCAAAAGGATCAAATCCAACATTTAGATTTGCATTCGTGCGATTGATTGTAAACACCTTAATCGTTTTGAAGCTACCATTTTCTTTAACTTGCAGTTCTCCCTCTGCATGAACGTTTGCTGCCGGATAAAAAGTCAGACTTCGAACAACATCTTCTGCATCCAGATTCAAATCGATAACCGACTCACCTTCCTTCAAGTCGTACCCATTCGCAGTCTGCTTCAATAGGTTTTTGTTATATTCAGCATGTACCGGATAAGCCAACAACTTCACATCTTCAAACTCTTCAGTTGGACGAGGAAGCATACATTCAAGCTTTTGAGGCCCTTTCATCTTGACTTCCGACGAAGCCAGATAGCGCATGGCTTGATTAGGCTTAATCCATGGACCTCCGGACTGGCTCCATCCCGGACAGTTGAAAATACCAATTTCAATATCCAATTCGGTAGCCGTCTTAAGGGCAGTATGCATAATCTCCCACCATTCATCGGTAAAAAGCTTCACCGGTCCTTGCGGTATACCTTCCTGATCGCCAATATTCCCGATAAAAGCACGGTTGATACCCGCTTCTTTCATAGCATGCAGATCTTTCACCACACCCTCTTTGGAAATATTACCGTTAATCCAATACCAATACACACTGGTCTGAACAGAGGCGGGTATTTGTTTGAAATTCGCCTCTATCTGATCAATTGTCACAGCATCGGTTTGCTTTTCACAGCCTAAAAGCAGGCAGGCAAACACAACGCCTATAGTGGAATAAAGGATTCGCAAGCTTTTCATGGTATTCTATCGGAAGTTTTATCGTTATAAGTTAAAGGCGTCAACCAGCCCGTCTAATTGCTCGTCGGTCATTCCCTCCGGTTCATAACCGGCCATCCGTGCACTGAAATAGATTTGGGCCGATTTGCTGAGTGTATCGATGGCATCAAAACACTCAATCAGGTCTTCACCAACCGCCAAGATGCCATGTTTCTCCCAAAAGACCACATCATGCTTCTCAAGCTGTTGGATGGTTGCACGAGCCAAATCCATTGTACCCGGAATTTCATAACGCACAATACCTATACCTTTGGGAACAATGATACGGCATTCCGGAATCATCGACCAAAGGGTACGAGTCAAGTATTCTGAGTTCAAGAACTTCGGCACATGTGTCAACCCAATCAGGTCTGTAGGGTGTGTATGCAAGACAACACGCGCATCACGTCCTGTTGAACGCAGATAGTTATGCATCGAAAGATGAGAAGGGAGTTCGGATGTAGGCAAGATTGGCTTCTCTGCAATGATCTCGAATGACTTACCATCGGCACTGATACGTATGAGCGAACCATTATCGAAAGGAGCCTGAGCCACATAGCGCATGCGTTTGCCTGTACCTGTAACGAAGAATACATGTCCTTTCAATGCATCCATTTCCACCGGCAAAGCAATAGGTGCCGATAGTGCTGGCAATGACCGCTCAGCCTCATCCATCAAATGAGTCACGTTAACTGAAATATTTCCACCGTTGCGTTCGGCCCATCCCTTGGTCCACAAATAGCCGGCTACCTCAGCTACTCGGCCAACTTCATCCATTAGCCCTTTGTTATTTCTTATCATTTTCATTCTATTTTAATAATTGTCTTTCCTGTTTTATTAGGCAAGATTGGGGAAAAGCAATGAGAATATCAGGATAGCCATACCCAAAGCCAATACAACCATGGTCTGTTTTCCTGCTCCCTTCCACTCTTTCAAAACGACGCCCCAGAAGTTGCTAAAGATAACATTGAGTGCCATCAAAATACTCCAGGAGAACGCCAACATGACCGGTGAATCAACAAAATAGCTCTTTCCCATACCTAAGCCAAAGAATTGTGAGTACCACAATACGCCGGCAAGGGCACAAAATAAGAGATTATTCATCAACACACCGCTAGATACCGTATAATATTCTTTACCGGATTTGTTCTTTATATTCTGATAGAAGCAATAGGCTGCATTGGTTAGGAAACCACCGAAGGTCACCAACAGAATCACCGGATTCAACGCAAACAATTCATTTGCACCCGATGCTTTCACCTGTTCAACGATACCTGCTCCGGCTTCCAGTCCCAGATTGAAGCAAGCGCTCATCACACCGGCCAACAAAGCCACCAACAAACCTTTCGTCAAGGCAAAGTCTTTGACCGCTGCTTTCTTTTCTTCTTCCGTCATATTTTTGGCACGTAGACTACCCGCATAACCGATTACGGCAATACCGACCAACGTGATACAAACGCCGAGAAGCAAAATGAGTCCGTCACCATGCAACAGGTCCATACCTCCGAATACAGCCGGAATAAGCGTACCAAAACCAGAACATGTTCCTAAGGCGATACTTTGCCCAAGCGCAATGCCAAGATAACGCATACTCAATCCGAAGGTCAGTCCCCCTACTCCCCATAACATACCGTAGATTACTGACTTATAGGCTCCGTCGGCGAACAAGAGTTCAGTCAGACTGCCCCCTTCCGGAACAGCTAGCAGCGCTCCTAAAAATGGAAAGAGCAGCCAGGCAAAAACGCCTTGTGTGAACCAGAAGTTTTCCCAACTCCAGTCTTTTACTTTTTTGATCGGCACGTATGAACTACTCTGTCCGAAACTACCGATAGCGATGATAAGCAATCCTATTATCGTATTCATAACTTACCCGTATTTCAGCTTCTTTTTGAAGTCACTTCTTTCTCATACTGCTGCACCTCGTGAATATAAGACTCACCTACTGGTACATTATTTTGCAGGCAATACATATCCCAAACGGCATTCCACGGCATATTTTTCAGTTCTTCCTGAAGAGCCAAACGTTCGAAATATTGACCTTCTGCTTCATATTTTTGCAATTGAGCAGACGGTTCGAGAAGAGCCAGAAGAAACGCTTTCTGCGTAGCACGACAGCCTATAACATAAGCACCGATACGATTAATTGTTGCATCGAAATAATCCAAACCGATATGCACTCTGTCTAAAGCCTCAGAACGAACAATCTCACGCGCCAAATCCATTACATCATCATTCAAGATGACCACATGGTCGCTATCCCAACGTATCGGACGGCTCACATGAAGCATGATTTCGGGGGTGAATAACAATAATGAAGACACCTTGTCAGCAATACTTTCCGTCAGGTGGAAATGTCCTGTATCTAAGGTAACGATCTTATTCTTCTTAGCGCCATACCCTAAATAAAAGTCATACGAACCTACGGTATAGCTTTCCAGACCGATACCGAACAGTTTCGCTTCGATGCAGTCTTTCATGTTTTTATATTCAGTTTGGAAAATCTCGTCGAGCGACTTTTCCAGCAGGGCACGATATTTAAGTCTATTTGCAGGTACTTCCTTGCTACCATCATGTATCCATAGGTTCATCATACAAGGATCGTTCTGGAATTTACCCATCTCTTCACTAATCCAACGGCATCGCTTGGTATGTTCAATCCAGAAGTTACGAATCGAATCGTCCGGATTGGCGAGTGTCAGATCGCCACTCTTAGGATGAGAGAAAGAAGTAGAATTAAAGTCGAGCTTCATCTCATTTTCTTTAGCCCATTCCATCCAAGATTGAAAATGCACAGGTTCTACCTCATCACGGTCTACCTTCTTGCCTTGGAAATCACCATAGATTTCATGCAGGCTCAAACGATGCTTACCGGCTATCAAAGAAGCAGCTTTTTTGATATCCATACGCAGTTCTTCCATAGTACGCGCACGACCCGGATAGTTACCCGTAACCTGAATTCCACCGGTCAGACTTCCACCCTGATTCTCAAATCCTGTTACATCATCCGCTTGCCAGCAATGCATGGAAAGAGAGATTTTATTCATTTTTTCTAAGGCCTGATTTACATCGACGCCTAACGCTGCATAACGTTCTTTTGCAATCTCAAATGCTTGTTCTATTTTATTAGCTGTTGTCATAATAGTATGTTTTTTAGATTTCTTTTTGTGGATTAAAAATTTGCGTAGGAAAAGCCTTGGCAATCATGCGGCGCATCGTCCAGCGGTCATCTACCAAACCGGCAGCTTTGGCTTGAATCAGGCAGTTTCCTATGGCTGTTGCTTCTGAAGGACCGGCAACAACCGGTATACCAATCTCGTTGGCTGTCATTTGATTGAGTAGATCATTCTTCGAACCTCCACCAATCACATGTAGCTTATCAATTTCAAATCCGGCCATTCCTTTAAGCAGGTCTAAGACTTCCTTATAACGCACAGCCAGACTTTTAAAGATACAAAAGATAAATTCAGCATCGGTCTGAGGAGGAGTCTTATTTTCCCTTTTGCAATACGAAACGATAGCCTCCGTCATGCTTGCAGGAGCAGCAAAACATGGATCGTCCGGGTTAATAATCGTAGCAAAATCCTGCGCAGACTTGGCCAAATTTACAATTTCGGGATACGAATAGTCACGTCCCATTTTCTTCCATTCCTTACGGCATTCTTCGAGCAACCACATACCTGTAATATTCTTCAAGAAGCGCGTAGTTCCTTCTATCCCACCCTCATTGGTGAAATTATGTGTAAAGGATTGCTCTGTTATAATCGGACTTTCCGTTTCAATGCCCATCAGGCTCCAGGTACCGCTGCTTAAATAAGCGAAGCGGGCATTTTCTGCCGGTACCGACACAACGGCACTAGCCGTATCATGTCCGGCCACAGCAATAACAGGCACTTTACCCACACCTGTTTCGGTGGCTAAAGCATCTGTTAGGTAGCCAATCTGTGTACCCGGCAAGACTAAATCGCAGACCAAAGAGGGCGAAACACCAGCTGCCTCTAACAGAGAGGCTTCGATCTGTCTTGTTTTCGGATTAAGAAATTGTGAAGTAGAAGCTTCCGTATATTCACACACCTTATTCCCCGTGAGGAGATAGGCCAACAGATCCGGGATAAACAGTATCTTATCAGCAGTTTCGAGAGGAGCAAAACCCTCCTCCTTGGCGCGATAGAGCTGAAACAGACTATTGAAGTTCATAAACTGAATACCGGTCAAATCATATACCTGCCCGGCCGGAACTCGTTTAAAAAAGGATTCAGGAGCTCCCATGGTATAAGGGTCACGGTAGGCTCGCGGCAAGCCAAGTAATGAACCATCTTTACCGATATAGCCGAAGTCAACCCCCCATGTGTCTATTCCAATCGAATCAATCTTGATTTTCTCTTTCACACAGACAGTTAACGCTTCTTTCAGATGGTCATAAATCTTATAAATATTCCAGTAAAACTTACCGTGCAGTTCCATGATGGCATTCGGAAAACGATAGATTTCCAACAAATCGATTTTATCATCTTCAAACACACCCACCACCGCACGTCCGCTTGTGGCACCTATATCAAATGCCAGGAAGTTATAGGTCTTCATCTTTTCCATGCATTTATTAAGATTAACATAACCAAAATTATCTCTTTATATCCTACCTTTGCTTATGAAAATGATATTTATACTATTAAATCTGACACATGAATTCAGCACGGAAAGACCAACTAAATTACCTCCGCATCAATCCAAATGACGAGGACTGGGGCATAGTGGTGACTACCGTAGGGTATCAATTTATTTCTCCCAAAAGCCATTATCCTTTATCAAAGCACCCCGACCAATACAATTTCAAACCTCAAAACGGACGAACACTGAATGAGTATCAATTGGTATATATCACCAAAGGCGGTGGTTACTTCGAATCACAATCCTGCAAGAAAACGGAAATCCATGCAGGCACAATGATTCTTCTTTTCCCGGGCGAATGGCATAGCTATTCGCCGGATCCTGAAACCGGATGGGATGAATATTGGATCGGATTTAAAGGGATACATATAGACCGTCGGGTAGAGAAACAGTTCTTTTCAAAGGAAAAGCCTCTGTACAAAATTGGCATCAGCGCAACTATTATCAATCTCTATGAAGATGTATTACGTATGGCTTCGGAAGAGAAAGCCGGTTATCAGCAGATGGTTTCAAGCATTCTCTTACATATACTTGGCTCCGTTTACTATAAAGATAAAAACAATGCCTTCACAGACCCTTATATCTTGAGTAAGATAAACGAAGCACAGCTTTTGATGAAGCAACATACCGACAATCCGATTCTGCCCGAAGAAATCGCTTCGCAATTAGGATTAGGCTATTCTTGGTTCAGACGTATGTTTAAGGAATATACGGGCGTTTCGCCCAACCAGTATCTCTTACAACAGAAACTGCTCCGGGCCAAAGAACTACTGACCACGACACAGCTCAATGTTTCAGAGATTGCCTACATGCTGAAGTTCGATAATACCGGTCAGTTTTCCACTTTCTTTAAAAAACGCGAAGGAGTCACCCCATCCGAATTCAGAGAAAGGGCGCATTAATGCTTGGCTTTATCCAGATACGGACGAAGTTCGGCGTCAAAAATCTCTTTGCTGATAATTCTATAATGAGGTGAATAATGCTTTTCGAACTGTTCGCTATGGTGCCCTACATATTCACCAAAAGACAGTTTTTCTTCTATGCTGTCGCGATCTGCCTCATAGTTGGGAAGATTAAGTTCCATACCGGAAATGATCCGTTCTATTTCACGCCATTCGATATGCCAGGCGGCAACGGGGATGGGGTCAATACTATTTACACTCCGGATAAATGCATCAAAAAAAGCAGCGTATGGGATAGTGCCGTCTTTCAACAAGGATAGGTTGACACGATAGAAACGCCCTTCCCAGCCGGTAGGTTCTAATAGCAAACCATCGGAAGTGGTAAATGACGCTAATTCTCGTCGTATATAATTCCCTGCAGCAGCGGTATCGGCAATTAGATGTCCCGGCCCGAACTTGTCTTGGAAGAAATTCTTATAGAGATCCTTCAAGGTGGATTGGGGATAGGTTTCCATTTGCCGTACAACGGCCTCTTTCACAGCATCCGTAAATTTCTGATTCTGAGCCATACAAGGAAACGCCAAAATACAAGCGATCAACACAGATAATAATCTCATTTGAGGTATGTTATTTCTTTCCACACAATTCACAAAAGTAATATTATTCTTAAAAAAACGGGCTAATCGTAACACCATGAACATATTTATCTTATCTTTTCAATATATTTAAAAAAGATTCTATATGGAAACAAAGTATTTAGCTACGCTTGAGAACAGTTCACAAGCCAGCATGGTACAAGACATTTTAATGAATGAAGGCATTGAGTCTTTTGTTAAGAATGGGGTTATTTCTACGGTAATGAACATACCCGGCTTACAGATTGAAATCGAGGTCAACGAAAAGGACTATGTCAGAGCCGTTGAAGTCTTGAAAAACGCGTTCCCTTATTTAATTCCTTGAAATATACCATATTTATGGTATTTCCTACTATATATACTAGTTGTAATTTTGCAATAGAAAACAAATAGATAATTAATAAAATCAACATAATCATGGCAAAGATTGCAAAGAAGTTAACAGATCTTGTAGGAAACACTCCACTATTGGAGCTATCTAACTATAATAAAAGTAAAGGTGTCAAAGCTCACTTAATTGCTAAACTAGAGTATTTCAATCCGGCAGGAAGCGTAAAAGATCGTATCGCCTTGGCGATGATTGAAGACGCCGAAGCAAAGGGAATCTTGAAAGAAGACTCAACAATCATCGAACCAACAAGCGGTAATACCGGAGTTGGCTTAGCATTCGTAGCGTCGGCTAAAGGTTATAAGTTGATTCTTACTATGCCTGAAACCATGAGTATCGAGCGTCGCAACCTGCTGAAGGCATTAGGAGCAAACTTGGTGTTGACTCCGGGGCCGGAAGGTATGAAAGGAGCTATCGCTAAAGCAGAAGCCTTACGTCAGGAAATTTCAGGAGGAATTATTCTTCAACAATTTGAAAATGAAGCCAACCCAGCTGTACACAAACGTACTACTGCTTTGGAAATATGGAACGATACAGATGGAAAAGTAGACATCTTCGTAGCCGGAGTTGGAACTGGTGGAACAGTCAGTGGTGTAGGTGAAAAACTGAAGGAATTAAATCCTAACGTGAAGATTGTTGCCGTAGAACCGGCCGATTCACCTGTACTATCTGGAGGAACACCTGGCCCTCATAAAATTCAAGGTATAGGAGCCGGTTTTATTCCGAAAACTTACCATGGTGAGGCCGTCGATCAGATTATTCCGGTTTCAAACGACGATGCCATCAGAACTAGTCGTGAGCTGTCAAAGAAAGAAGGTTTGCTAGTAGGTATCTCATCGGGTGCTGCTGCATTTGCTGCTACGAAATTGGCTCTTCTTCCTGAGAATGAAGGTAAAAACATCGTAGTATTGTTGCCGGATACAGGCGAACGCTATCTCTCTACCGTGCTTTATGCTTTCGATGAATATCCACTGTAATTTTTAGCTAAAGTTCTTAATTAGATTATATAGATTTCAAACCACTTAATGAGTCTTGCGGCCGTGATATTTACTTATCACGGCCTTTTTTTTAGATCAGATATTAAATGGAGCTATATTGGATATATTTATACGCATCATTTATAGGTTTATTCAGCTATAAAATTGTATTATAGGTTAATAAGCCTATATTTTTTTAAATAAAAAGAATAGAATTTTACTGTTATATCTTCAGTCGTTATTTAACTGTCTGGGGCGGGCATTTTTAGATATGTCATCTCGATGTTATACATCTCTGATTATCAATAAATTAAAAACATATCGATGGTTTTTAAAAATCAAATAGACATTGTTTTTCAAGGCATTATTTTTCAAAAACGACATCGGGATGATATTTGGAAAAGGGGACTTACAAAACCTTAATCTAATCGGGTTAAATCTGTATTGTAAAAAAACGAATAAACCACTATATTTAGTTCCTATTCATCAATCTAATCGTACCACCATTATGAATCCACTTGTAGCAGAAATAAGACAATCGCTTGTTGATATGAGCGACCCGCAGACACTCGCTTCGTCAGCCCGTTTTCATAAACCGGGAGAAGCCCCTAAAGTTCACGGAGTACGAATGCCCGCTGTTGGTAACCTGGCTAAAGAAAAATTTAAACAAATCAAGCACTTAGGCAAACATAATATTTTCAATTTATGCGAAGAGCTTTGGCAATCGGGCTATCTTGAAGAGGCTATAATCGCTTGTCTTTGGTCAGAAGCGTTGCATAAACAGTATGAGCCGGCAGACTTTCTTGTTTTTGATCGTTGGGTACATAATTACGTAACGAATTGGGCGGACTGTGACACGCTATGCAATCATACCGTCGGTATGTTTATCATGCAATATCCTGAGTACATGGCAGAACTGAAAAAATGGGCTACCTCTAGCCAACGCTTCGTAAAACGAGCTGCAGCAGTAACGCTGATCATTCCTGCTCGAAAAGGCATGTTCTTGACAGATATTTTTGAGATAGCCGACATACTTCTGCTCGATCCGGATGATTTAGTACAAAAAGGCTACGGCTGGATGTTAAAAGCTGCCAGTGAAGCACATCAAAAAGAGGTATTCGAATATATGATGTCTAAAAAGGCCGTCATGCCCCGCACAGCCCTACGCTACGCCATCGAAAAAATGCCCGCCGACCTCAAAGCGCAAGTCATGAAGAAGGAGTAAGGTGTTATACGTGCATGAGGAATTTTCAAAAGAATGTAATTCGTATATTAGTTTTATTGAAAAATGTGGTATCATTGAGCTTTAGATAAATCCTTTATTGGTAAATATGTAGTTGCTATTTTTATAAAGAAGAATGAAACGAATCAAAATATTCATAAGTAGCGTTCAAAGTGAGTTTGCTGAAGAGCGAGTGATGCTTTGTCACTATATCCGAACAGATGCTTTGTTGGGCAAGTTCTTCGAACCTTTTATTTTCGAGGAAGTTCCGGCAAACGGGTTTCCTACAAGTCATGTCTATCTGAAAGAAGTTGAAACTTGTGACATCTATTAATATATGAAGATTTGTACGGATATGAATATGGGCTAAAGACTCCAGAATTCTACCAAGAAGAAGATTTTAGAGTCGTCATATGGAGAGCCTATGAATTACAAGATGATCCAAAGCGATCCAAAGGTGATCCAAGGCGATCCAAAAGAAGTTGAGAACTTAATAAAATTAATCAGAAACAATCCTTCCATTTCTAGAGCCGAACTATCAAGGCAGCTAAGTATAAGTGAGCGCCAGGTTCGTAATATTTTGGATCAACTTCGGGCTGAAAAAAGACTTATCCGAAAAGGAGGTACAACAGGGAAATGGATTATCATCGAATAGTAATTAAAAGAATACATAAGAGTTGCTACCTTTGCAAATTACATTTAAAACACATCATGCTCATTTTATTATCGCCGGCAAAAACAATGACCGGTACGTCGACAATAAAGGTACCCGGGGCTACTGTACCCTTCTTTCAGAAAGAGGCAAACGAGATTGCACTCAATATGGCACAATATACCAAAGAAGAACTGGAAAAACGACTTAAGCTTAGTCCGAAACTGGCCATAGAAAGTTATAATCGTTATCAGGAGTTTCATTCACCGGAATCGGCTCCGCTTCAAGCTATCCTAGCTTATACGGGTGTTGTATTCCAACACATCAAACCGGACGACTTTACGGCTGAAGAATTTTTATTTGCGCATGATCATGTGCGTTTCGTTTCCATTTGCTATGGACTACTGCGCCCCTTAGATGCCATCAAGCCTTATCGAATGGAATACACAATACGTCTACCTGAATTTGGCACAGGCAATATGTATGCTTTTTGGAAAAAGAGACAGACCGACCTGCTGATAGATGAAGTGAACAAGGCCGGAGGCATATTGCTCAACCTGGCCAGCATGGATGTACAACCAGCTTTCGACTGGGAGAAAGTAGAGAAATCGGTACAAGTCATCACGCCCGACTTTAAGGTGGTTAAAAATGGAAAAGCGAAAACAATTGTTATTTATGCCAAAATGGCTCGGGGTGAAATGACCCGTTATATCATCAAAAACCGTATAACAAACCCGGAGGAAGTGAAACACTTCAACTGGGAAGGGTTCCATTATATAGAGCAGGAGTCTGACTCTAAAAATTGGAGTTTTTTACAGCAATAACACTCAATATTTGGCGATTATCTCCGTTTTATATATGGATTACGAAAGGTAACACTTATCATGAAACGGACATTTATACTCCTTATCATCCTTCTGTCTGCTATTTATGCTAAGCAAGGATATGAATTCCTCACAGCAGATGGAAGTAATTCTTGTTTGCTCTCGGGCAAGCTTTCCGATATAGCTGAACAGGTAATTGCCATCCCTCTGCAAACCAATAAGGGGTATTCCATTCCCAACGCCAAACAGGTTCGGAAAGAGGGCGATAATCTTTTCCTTATTTGTAATGAAACAATCTACCGATTTAACGGAAAAGGAGAATTGCTGAACGCTATAACCGACCCAGAAATCATTAAAGTAGGTGGTTATATCATTGACAAACGTTCGCAACAACTAATTGCTTTCGGGAATGAAGACGATATTCATTATTACACATTCGACGGTAAACTAATTGAAACCAAGAAATTAAGGAGCAATTTCTCTCAAAAGAAAATCTACTCGGCCGACATGCATCATGGAGAGATATGGACTACGGAAGAACAGATCACCTACCATCCGGATACAAATAAAACGTCAATAGACGTGATGGCTGTCAAATACGATCATTCATTTACTCAACTCGACAGTAAAAAGATTATATCGGCCAACACGGGGAACAACCAATCGCTACCTACCTATCGAGGTAGTGAGCTATGTGTTCATCAAGACACGGGAAATCTATACCTGTACAACCCTCCCCTAACGGCCGACTATTTACTGATTGACACTCTCAGTTTTATCAATCACGGTCAGCCAACTGACAATAATTATGTTACGGCATTCCCTATACGCATGGGACAACGATTCTGGCTGGCTGCTTGCGAGCAGAATATGGGTTCGCTCTCCAACTACCTGTTTTGCTATGACACGCATAAAAACCGGGCGTGGGAGCTGAAGGAAGGTTTTGAAGATGATTTTTATAAAACAGGCAACATCACTAATCTCCATTCATTAGGGCTGGGTAATCCCAATTATTATTTCTGTAAATCAGGTAAAGATTTGGAAAACGCTTTCCCTCATGCAGCAAATGACAGCCTGGTCGTCTTTATCGTAAAGCTCAAAGCATAAAAATGAGTTAAGCCGGATTGTCTCTATACTTACAAAAAACCTATACCTTTGTGACCATGAATAATATATGGTTACCGACAACAAAGAAAGAAGTAGAAGCACGAGGATGGGACTATCTTGATGTAATCCTATTTTCCGGGGATGCTTATGTAGATCATCCCTCATTTGGTGCTGCTGTGGTAGGACGAACACTCGAAGCTGAAGGTCTGCGTGTAGCAATAGTTCCTCAACCGGATTGGCGGGGAGACTTTCGCGACTTTAAGAAATTAGGCAAGCCACGTCTTTTCTTCGGTATTGCTCCGGGGGCCATGGATTCGATGATTAACCATTATACGGCAAACAAACGTTTGCGAAGTGATGATGCCTACACACCGGATCGTCGCGCCGGCATGCGGCCGGATTACCCAAGTATCGTATACACAAAAATTCTTCGTGAGCTCTATCCGGATACGCCCATCGTGTTAGGCGGTATCGAAGCATCACTGCGCCGACTGACGCATTACGACTATTGGCAAGACAAACTGAAACCAGGTATTCTGGCAGAAAGTTCAGCCAATTTGTTAGTCTACGGCATGGGAGAATTGCCTTTGAAAGAACTAATTACACGCCTTAAGAACGGAGAACCATTCGAGCAAATTAAGGATATCCGTCAAACAGCCTATATCACCGGAAATAAAGTTGAAGAAATTGAAGGTGATATTCATTTATTCTCGCACGAAGAATGTTTGGCCGACAAACTGAAACAAGCAAAAAACTTCCGCTATATCGAGGAGGAATCAAATAAGTACCATGCATCGCGTATCTTACAAAAGGTTGGAAAGCAAACCATTGTTGTCAATCCGCCTTTCCCTCCGATGACAGAAAAACAGATTGACGCTTCATTCGACCTTCCTTATACGAGACTTCCTCATCCCAAATACAAAGGAAAAACAATTTCGGCATTCGATATGATCAAGTTTTCGGTCAACCTGCACCGAGGTTGTTTTGGAGGCTGTGCGTTCTGTACGATTTCTGCCCATCAAGGGAAATTCATTGCTTCGCGCAGTAAGGAGTCTGTACTTAAAGAGGTAAAGAAAATCGTTCAAATGCCCGACTTCAAAGGCTATCTTAGCGATTTAGGAGGTCCGTCTGCCAATATGTATCGCATGAAAGGAAAAGACGAACGAATTTGTGCCAAATGTAAGAAACCATCGTGCATTTCACCGGTAATCTGTCCGAATCTCAATGCCGACCACACACCTTTATTGGATATTTACAAAGAGGTGGATAGTATTCCTGGCATTAAGAAATCGTTTATCGGAAGTGGTGTACGATACGATTTGCTCTTGCATGAATACAAAGATGAAGAGCTGAAGAAGGCTGCAAAAACCTACATGGAGGAGCTAATAGCCCATCATGTATCCGGGCGATTGAAAGTGGCGCCTGAGCATACATCCGACGAGGTGCTCACGCAGATGCGCAAACCGAGCTTTAAACAGTTCGGTCAATTCAAAAAAATATTCGACGACGTGAACAAACGTTACGGATTAAACCAGCAACTTATTCCCTATTTCATATCCAGCCACCCGGGCTGTAAGGAAGTAGATATGGCCGATCTGGCCATACAAACGAAGCAACTTAATTTCCAGTTGGAGCAGGTGCAGGACTTCACGCCTACGCCTATGACCTTGGCAACAGAAATCTATTATACGGGCTATCATCCATACACATTGGAGAAAGTCTATACCCCCCGTACAAAAGAAGAAAAATTGGCTCAGCGCCAATTTTTCTTCTGGTATCTTCCGGAGTATCGCTCTCAAATTCAGCAGTCACTCCGCCGTATCGGTAGAAAAGACTTAATCGACCGGCTTTTCGAAAGTGGTAAAAAAGGAAGGAAAAAGAATTAATTCTTGCTTTTTGCCACTTCCAAGGCTTTCGTAGTTGTATAGTATTTTGCAATCATGTTAGGTACTTCCCACTCGGGCAATGCTCCTTTTTTCAATGATTCCAAAAAGTTTTCGGTCACCTGTGCAAAATGTGCTTCGTGGCCTACACGGTATTCATTACCGATAACAAGCTGCCATACGCCGTCTTTTATCTTTTTCAAACCTATGCCCGGATATTTTTGGGCAATGGCCTTCATTTCATTTTCGAGGTTAGCTTCGTATGCTTTCAAGTCGACTCCTTCGGCTGTTTCAATAAACAACTCAGGTTTGAAGTTATGCTCTGCATCTTGGCGGATAACCAAGTTTGCCTTGCTACCCTTCATGACAGAAAAATGAGTATCTCCTCCACCTTCAGGGAAAGTATAGTTCCATATAACCGATACTTTAGCATGAACTCCTTTCAGCTTGTAAACAAAATCACCATTAGCATATACCTGAAGGGTGTCATTAGTTACATATTTCATCAAGTAGTCAGGGTATTGATCTACACCTGTTACTTGTTTGAACTGTTCGGGAGACATCGGGGTAGCCCAACGATTTGCATCCAGAATTTCAATATCCTTTGTATAGTCGATGGCCACACCAGGAAATGCTTCCCACTGAATCATATCAACCAAATGCGTAGATACGTCTACAATACCCTCACCTTGCTGTTCAACGTCCAAATACCATACTGGGCGTTTCAAAGGCGTTCCGGCTACAACCTTGTAGAAATGATGCACACTTTCTTTAACGATGGCAGGGTCTTCCAAGCTGCCGGTTAATTGTGTACCATAAACATTAGGGAGTAGAGAAAGTTCACGCTGTAGAATAGTAGTGATTTCATATCTTTCGGTCATGATATCATATAACAAGATGCCTTTTTCTTCGGCAATCTTGAAACATTCTTTCAGCAGTTCGAAAGTTTCTGTATTAATTGCCATGGGCTTATCTGCCAAAACATGGATTCCTGCCTCAAGCGTTTTTTTGATGTATTCCGTTTTCTTACCGTTGTTTCCGGCAGTAATCATCACATTTCCGCGCTTCTCTTCAAGCATCTTTTCCAAGAAGTCAGTTCCGGTATAGACAATTTCATTCCACGTAGTAGGATTGTCCTGACGCGTATTGAAAGCATCGATCTTCTTCAGGTGTTCTTTTACATCATCACCTTTAGGAGCATATACGTACACATCATTCGATACCTGTGGATAAGATTTTTTCTGAACTAACGCGGCATGAAAATGACCTGGATCGAGCGTAATAAGTCTTACCTCATCTTCAGTCGTGTTATTTTTAGGTGCGGAACAAGATACTCCTGCGAATAGAATGGCCATGCTTGCAACAATACATTTCTTCATATAACTCATTACTTTACTTTGTTAACCAATTCCATTGCTTTTTTGTGAGCATCTTGATAGACTGTTTCCATAGAGATAGCTCTACCTCCCTGTGCTTTACTTTGGTTTGAAGCTTCCATAAACGTAAATATCTCTAACGTTTCCTCTGGTGATACAGGAGGTGTTTTAGTCTTGAAGAATGCTACGATTTCTTTAAGTAACTGAGCGTATCCATCATATTCCCCGATATTCGTTTGTTCGTTTTCGCAGAAAGCTGTTCCTCCATATCCGTGTTTGCCTGCACGCAAACCTCTAAAAGAACCAATTCTTCCATCTTCCCACAAACCTACAACCACATCAGTTCCTTCAGATGACACACGGCTCACTTCTTTGCAACCTGTTCCCATAACGGTAAACAATGTTTCAACGCCATGAATACCATACCATGAAAAATCAGGATGTGAAGGCTCACCTGGGGAAGGAGAATAAGCATCAGCGCCCAATACCTTTCCGTGAACTCCGTTGCGAAGCGCTACATTCTTAGGAACGAAACGTAATGCAGAAGAAGAAAATATAGGAACATTATATTTTTTTGCCAGCTCAAAGATAGCGATTGCATCAACCAGGTTGGCCGCTACAGGCTTATCAATAAACATAGTTTTACCAGCTTTAAACACTTCAATGGCTTGTTCAAGATGTAGATTTCCATCGTTGGTTTCAAGAAAAACACAGTCTACTTGTTCTAATAATTCCGCAATAGATCCGACGATTTTTACATCAAATTTCTTCACTTCCTCAATGTAGCCCGGAATTCTCTTCGCACTACTTTCAATACGAGTGGTGCCATAAGGATAGGCCGCTACAATCTTAAATCCGGCATAAGCAGGATCGTCGTTTTCTCCATTAAGAATCTTTACAAATGCAGGAGCATGTGACGTATCCAAACCGATAATACCGAGCTTTACTTCATTTTGTGCCATCAAAGGCAAGCCTATCAAACTGACACATAATAATAAAAATAATCTTTTAAATTTCATCGTATATAAAAATTATGGATTAATGTATTCAATAGACAGAATAGAAACGCAAGTTAGCCATTTGCTTTTTTCTATTAGCTGATTTACTTTAGAAAAAAATCAAAAAACAAATAAATTTGCTCATTTGATTCAATTGTACCTCCATGCGTTTCCCGATTTGTCATCGCAACCCTATTTTCATAGCCCAACAGTTTATTAACCGCTATTGTATGGTTTAAAGGTATCCAACGTTCAATCGGATCAGACGATCCTCCGGACACAAGAAATGGTCTGGGAGCCATCAAAGCATGAAGCTCATGCAAATCCAAACCGTCCTTTAATAATTCGGGATAAAGACCTTTTGCTTGTTCTCCTGTCTTCGACCATGTAGCGTTCCAAGGTGGTGGATAATATCCTAAGTACCAGGGTTCCCAATAATTCACTGCAGATCCTTTCGTATCGTCAAAGACAATACCCGGATCGGACCAGGCCGCACAGGCAAATTTATCATATAGACAAGAAGCAAACATAGCCCATTTTCCTCCGTACGAATGGCCGACTATCCCAATTTTTGAAGAATCCACATCATCAATCTTTGCTAGAACTTCCCATGCATTTGCAGCGGCATAAGCCATAGTTGAAAGAGGTTGAATAGTTGCAGCCTCGTACGTAGGATAATATATGGAATAAACTTTTGCATCTGATGTTTCTCTTGTTCCTAAAGAAAGGGTTACATACCCTCGTTGAGCTAACTGTAAGGCAAAATCCCGTAAAGGTTTTCCCTCACCAATCGCAGTCTCAGGCTCATAAAACACAGTTATCACAGCGGGTTTCTTCCCTTTTTTATGAGGAACTAGTAAATAACCATCCGTTTCTTCATTGGGAGTCCATTTAAAACGAACGTGATATTGCTTAAATGATTCCTTATCAACTTCGTCAACAATAGTCAGCTCTTGATCAGTCATAACTGGAGGCCATGCTCCCATCCTTGTCATCCATTCGCTGCGGATCTCCTCCCTTCTTCTTTCCCAATCAGCTTTTGTCTTTACAGTCTGGCCGTTCTTAAATAATAACGGAGACCTATATTCACCGTAGTTATCCCGAAATTGTTCAGGAGGTGAAAAATATACACCAATCTGATCCCACACCAAAATTTTCCCCTTATTCTTTTCATTACATGATGCAAAAACAAGAGTAAGAAAAAACAAGAAAATTATCCTATTCAAGTGTATCATTCTAATCATAATAAACTTGTTTTTGTATCAATATAAAAAAGTATCTCAAAAGTGCATCATTCCTAAAAGTAAGAAAACATTCGAAAGTAAAGATTCCAACATTACTGTAACTTAAGAAAATGATACACTCCAAGATACCTTTTTATGATAAATCAACAATTAAAAGCTATAATGAGGGTTCTGTTCTAAAGCCTTATTCTTAGCCCAAGCATCTGTTGGTATAGGGAATAAAATCGGCTTAGTATGTAACCACGGTTTTTTATCAACTTCAAGATCGTTATAATCTGGTCGATTCTTCTTTATGAAGTCCAAAAATCTTCCTCTACGATTCAAATCACTATATGCACCTGGATTCTCCCAAATAAATTCAAAACGTCTTTCATAGAATATAGCATCTAGGACTTCTGCTTTTGATAAAGTCAATGGTTTAGGATCCAACTTAGCTCTTTGTCTTACTTGATTAACATATTCCATAGCCTTTGAGGATTGTCCTTTTTCATTCAACGCTTCTGCATAGTTAAGAAGAACTTCAGAATAACGTAACATTGGATAGTTAATTCCTGTATTCTGAACAGGAGGCATATACCAATATTTTGTAACAATGTAACCAGTTTTAGTCATAGTGACCGGAGCTTTTAGTGGCAAAACATATCCATTTTCAGGATGAGTTTCCCCTGGTCCTAATATCACACTGTAGCGATCGTCTTTGATTGTTTTGTCAGGATTAATTTCAAAATCATTTACCCAATGCTCATATGGAACATAATTACTCCAAGCCTGGGGTCCAGTGTATTGAGAAGGAGCTCCACGTGGTGCTGTTCTTGCCACCAGGTTATTTTGTTCACCAGTAAGTGTACTAAATTGAATTGAGAATATCATTTCTTCGTTATTCTCATTTTCCTCACGAAAAACATCTCTGAATCCGGTCTGAATTAAAGCATGTTTCCCTGACTCAACAACTTTCTGACTTGCAGATATCGCTTCGTCCCATTTTTCTCGCCATAGATACGTTTTAGCAAGAAAACCCCAAGCTGCAGTTTTTGTTGCACGACCTTTATCTGATTCCTTTGCCCAAGATAATGGTAAATTTGCCGCTGCATCTTGAAAATCCTTTTCCACTTGTGCCCATACTTCATCTGCAGTACTCCTAGGAATCTGTAAATCGTCTGATGCCGTTAGTGATTTTACAACTAAAGGAACACCTCCAAAGTACTGAACTAAATTATAATAATAAAGTCCACGAAGAAACTGTGCCTGTCCTAATATTTGTGTTTTAACAGATTCATCAATCGTCATTTCTGCAACTTTGTCAATAACAACATTTGCACGACTAATTCCTTGGTAGGACATATTATACACATCCAAAAGATTCGTGTTATTAGCTGGGAATTGTAATGTATGAAGTTCGATTCGTTTTGTACTTCTATCCATTTCATATAAATCACCAGTAATAGCCCATTCTATATCAGCAGCATTACGCATGAAAGCAGCTTCATTTTGTAGAGTAGCATACACACCAATCAACGCAGATTGTGCATCATCTTCTGTTAAAAAGAATCCTGACTCTGTCACTGTATCTTTAGATGTTAATGATAAAAAGTCATCACCACATCCATTCAGACCCAAAATTACTAAAAAGCAAATGAGAGCTTTATATGTCGTTTTCATATTCTTGATTTTTCCGATTTAACACTTTAAAAACTTAGGTTTAAACCAACCATATAAGTACGTGATATTGGATATACTCCATCATCAATTCCAGCCTTCAATGAATTTGATGTATTGATTTCCGGATCAAAACCTGAATAATTTGTTAGTGTAAACAAATTCTGAGCACTTACGTAAACGCGACAATAAGAGAAATACTTTGTCTTTGACATTAATTTTGAAGGCAATGTATATCCTAAAGTTATATTACGTAGTCTGAAATAACTACCATCTTCAACAAAGAACGTTGAACTATTACCAAAGTTCCCATTTGTATCACTATATTTCAATTTTGGAATTTCATTTTTCCCACTGCCAAGTGTCCATCTGTTCAATATTTCTCTTGAGGCATTTACGATACCTGAACCTCCGAAATATTTCATCGGATACGTATTAATCTTATTAGCATTGAATATTTCATTTCCTGAGATTCCAGAGAACGAGATATTTAAGTCGAAATCTTTGTAGCCTAAATCAATATTTCCTCCATAGATAATTTCTGGCCAAGGACTACCTATATATGTCTTATCAGCATCAGTCAGTAGACCATCATTATTAATATCTCTGTATTTAAAATCCCCGGCTTCTGCATTAGGTTGAAATTTTAAATTAACTTCATCGTCTGTCTGGTATATTCCATCGACAATATATCCTTTGAAGTAACCTATTTCACGCCCAACCTCTGTATATGTTGCCGGCAATGTTTTGTAACCAGTTACACTTGCTCCAGTTATAGGCAAGCCAACCCCAAGGCTCTTCACTTTGTTATCTAAAGTAGATAAGTTTGCTGAGATATTCCATGAAAAATCACCAGAAACACCATTATAACCTAATACAAATTCGAATCCTTTATTTTCTACCGTACCACCATTGATAGATGGTGCTGACTGAAAGCCGGCTTCATAAGATACAGGCAATGACACAAGCATATCTTTAGTTGTTTTCACATAATAGTCAACACTTGCTGTCAATTTTCCTTTAAAAAATGAAGCATCAATACCAAAGTTCGTTTGTTCACTAGCTTCCCACTTCAAATCGGGATTTCCTGGTCGTAATATAGAAGCTCCGACCACTTGATTCTGAGGCATACCAAAAATATAGTTGTCTGAAGTATTCCCGATGCGAATGGTGCTATAATAACCAAAAGAACCAATGTTATCATTACCTAACTGTCCCCAACTACCTCTTAGTTTTAATGAATTTACAAAAGAGATATCTTTCATAAAGTCTTCCTCCGAAATATTCCAACCAAGAGAAGTTGCAGGGAATACACCCCACTTATTATTTTCTCCAAAATTTGAAGAGCCGTCACGTCTCACACTTGCAGAAATAAGATAGCGATCTTTAAATGAATAGTTTATTCTACCTAAATATGACGCTAATGTATATTCTCCTTTTGTTCCAGCAGAAGTTCTTTCACTAGATTTACTACCATTAATAACTTGTATCGACTCATTCAAATAATCTTTACCTGTTGACGATAACTGATCTGTCATATTTTTCTGTGCAGTTTGTCCTATTAAAGCAGTTATTCGATGATCATCAAATACTCCAGAATAAGTTAATGTATTTTCTACAATCCAATTTAACCCTCTATTTCGTCCTTCAGTAAGTGTTGCCTGTAAATTACGATATTGCCCACGTTGAACCTTGGGTTCCCATGATGTATTCTCTGTATTATATGAATCAAAACCTACAGAACTCCTAAATTTTAAACCTTTAATAATTTCTAATTCAGCAAAAGCATTTCCATAGAATCTTAGATTACTCATTCGATTGTCAATTGATTGTGCACGTAAAACAGGGTTGTCTGCTTGAGATGTGAAATATTTAGCTGAATCATCAATGACATCATCTACATTCAAATTTGGATACATTTGTTGAGCAAGGTTAAATATTCCAATTCTCAGATCACTATTTTTCTGGCCTTTTGCACCTGTATGTGCGAAAGCTAATGTTGAGCCAAATTTCAAATATTCACTAGCATTTAAATCTACAGTTAAACGTCCTGTATATCGTTTATACCAGGTCTCAATAAGAGTTCCATCCTGGTCTAGGTATCCTAAAGATAAAGATGCTTTAGTATTTTTAGTACCTCCTGATATTGAAACATCATGATTTTGCATAAAGGCATCTCGAAAAATGGCATCAATCCAATCGGTTCCCTTTCCTAATGCTGAAGGATTAGCAAATTCTTCAATAGGCTCCATTCCAGAATTAGTATATAATTCATTTGCTAATGTTGCAAATTCGGTAGCATTTAAGAACTTAGGTTTTTTCCACAACTGTTGGACTCCAGCATAAGTATTATAGTTTACTTTTGCTAAGCCTTCACTTCCTCTTTTTGTTGTAATGATGATAACACCATTAGCAGCTCTTGCTCCATAAATTGCAGCCGCAGCAGCGTCTTTCAATACCTCGATAGACTCAATATCATTGGGATTAATAATAGAAAGTCCGCTAATATTATCAGCACTTCCGCTAATTCCCATGTTGCCTCCTCCAATAGGCAAACCATCCACTACGTAAAGAGGTTCATTTCCTCCGGTAGTACCAACACCACGAATCCTTACAGATGCTCCAGCTCCAGGAGCTCCACTTGATTGATTGATTTGAACACCAGGAATTTTCCCTTGAATAGAATTAGCAAATGAGTTAGAAGCCACTTTAGTGATTTCACCTGATTTTAGAGAAGTGACAGCCCCGGTTAACTCCTTTTTGCGTTGAGTACCGTAACCAACAACAACTACTTCTTCTAATAATTTATCATCCGCAACAAGTATAATTTCGAAAGTTTGCTGATTTAAGACATTTATCTCTTGTGTTAAATAACCAATATAGGATACAACCAGAATTTCATTTTGATTGACATTACCTAACTCAAAATAACCATCAAAATCGGTTATTCCTCCGTTTGTTGTGCCTTTAACAACAACATTTGCCCCAATTATAGCTTCTCCATTAGCATCTTTTATCGTACCCGATACCTTACGCCCAATTTGAGAGGCAGACTCAATTTTCAAGTGATTAGACACTTCTACAACTTTTTTCTCTGCTGCTTGAACAGAGGCTGACAAGCAAAAAAATGCAAAAAGTGGTACCAACGAATTGGACCTTAAACAAGCAAGTATCCCATGACACTTACCCCTACAATGATAATGATTCATAATAATTAAAATTAAAGGTTATACATCATCCTGTTTTTTTTAAATAATGAAACAAGATTGCCATTATATTGTACTTAGTATTCCGATAAACTCAACATAAATACGTTCTTATGATTTAAGTTTGAGAACTTTACATATGAACAAAATTAAAAAAACATAAATCGTTAATATTATATTTTGCGAATATCACACTTCAAAATGCGCATAATAATCAAAAAAAGAAATCTTAATTATGAATAGCCAAATGTCAACCTCGCAAACCCATTGTATTATACGGGCTAATAAAAAACCGATAAAACTTTTGGTTATATACCCAATTAGTTTTATCGGTTTTTGTTTCGCCTCATAGCAACTATGAGTACCGTTGGATTTTCATATCTAGATTTCTTAGTTAACAATTAAAGGTTATACTGGAAGTTTAATCCAATTTCCAAGGTTTTCTGTACTCGTACTGCAATAGTTCATTTGCTTTATCGCAGTTCGTAATACGTTCAGCAACCGGATCCCAAACGATACGTTGTTTAACTTCCAATGCGATGTTAGCAAGCAACGCGAACGAAGACGATCTGTAGCTCTGTTCGATTGAAGAAGCCGGGGTGTTTCTTGTCTTCACACAATTGATGAAATCTTGAACGTGGTTCAAGGTCATATCTTCTCTTGGAGCTGTGTACTCTTTTGCTTCGAATGTAGGTTTCCAATCTTGGAATTGTCCTGCCATAGAAGGGAATAATTTATAACCTTGGTCGCTGATATAGATATTTCCTTTTGTTCCGCTGATTTCGATATTACCATATTCAAGACCTGGAGTTCCTGTTGTTTCACACACTCTGAAACGGAATATCTTACCTGAAGCAAATTCAAAAATAACTTCCATGTTTTCTGGAATAGTTCTGTCATCTTTGATGATATGGTTCGTACCAACAGCCGTAATAGCCACAGGAGCATTTTCTTCGATCAGCCATTGAACAACGTCAATATAGTGTGATCCGTTATTTGCGATTTGTGAAGAATAATCTTTCCACCAACGGAACATGTAAGGAGCAATATTGTATTGGAATTCACGGTATGCTCTCGGGCCTAACCACATATCCCAGTCGAAGTCTGCAGGAGGAGTATCCGGCTTCATTCTACCGATTCCATTAGGGGTCATATTGCTGTAATAGTGAGATGATATCATGGATACTTCACCGATTGTACCACTTTTGATAATCTCAGGTAATTGCTTATAAAGATTTGAACAACGTCTTACATATCCAACACTAACAACTCTTTTCGTACGGTTTACCACATCTACTATTTTGCGACCTTCTGCAATCGTCATAGAAACTGGTTTTTCCAAATAGATATCTTTACCGGCATTGGCAGAGTCAATAGCCTGTAAAGCATGCCAATGGTCTGGTGTAGCGATACAAACAGCATCAACATTCTTATCTTCTAGCAGTTTGCGATAGTCACTATATAAAGCTACTTCTTTTCCGAAATTCTCACCCATTGCAGGGATACGAACGGTAAAACGAGGATCTACAAGTGATCTGTTTCTTAACAAATAGGGTTTATAAACATCACAAAGAGCAGTTACTTGCACTTCTGGCAGTTTCATAAATGAACTCAATAACTGAGAACCTCTGTTACCTACTCCGATAAAGCCCATTCTTACTCTATCGTTTGCTCCTAGGACAGTTCCTTTCACGTCAATTGTTGGAAAACCGGCAAATGATAAGCCGGCAATAGCTGCTGTAGATTTCTTTAAGAAATCACGTCTGTTTGTTTTGTTTTCCATATTACTTTATATTTCTTATTATTAATTTCAATTTCAAGTTGCAATGAATAGCTATATAGCCAAAAGACCTGTTTTTTACTCAGGCTTTTTGAATAAGTTCTCATAATGAGGAATTTCCTTTAGGATTCCTCCATTTAGCGCGTAGTATTGTTTATCCAAATCATATACACCGTCATGAGGTGTTACCCATGAAGCCTCTTTATAAGGATGATAGCTCATCAGTTTGTCCCATTCCTTATAATTCAGGGAGCCATTACTTTCTACGAGTCCCATATTATTAATCTCAGGGAAGCTCTTCAAGCGGGCAGCAACAATCTTATTCCATTCAACCAGTATAGGATTTACTGTTAGGTCGGCACAGAAACAAGGAATATTGTGTTCAGCTGCTTTCTGAGCTATCAGCATAGACATACTTAATGTCTTTGCAATAGGTTTCAGCGCAATCGCTTTATAACCCAGTTTAATTCGGTGCATAACATCCGTATCTGTATGTGCACTTTCATCGGCAACGATACGTACAGGAATATCAGACACATTTATTTCCATTTCTTCCGGAAATGGTTCTTCAATCATCAATATCTGGTCAAAAGCTCCAATCTTTTTGGTGTATTCAACAAATTGCATGAATGTTTCTTTCGATTGGTATCTACCGTTTGCATCCAGATAGTAGATGAGTTTCTTGTTTTTGGTATGCGATGTGGTATAGTTTTTCAAAAGCGAATGAAGCTCTGCCATACGGGCTTTGTCTTTTTCAAGCATTTCACTTTGTGTACCTGACTGTCCGATTTTTATTTTTAAGATAAAGCATCCGCCTTCAACAATCTTTATGATTTCAGGTTTGGGTGTATCGTAAGAAATCAAGCTAATCGAAGCCACTTTATCATGTTTATATGCCAATGCAGGCTTACATGCTTCTGGGATGAACTCATCAAAACTAGTCAGGTTGTTTTCCTTAGCATACAATAGCCATAAGGCATTATCAACGCTTACCAATGAATTCAACACAAATGTTTGACGAAGATTCGGGTTGGCCGTAATGGTTTTACCATATTCGGTTACTTCCGGAAGAATTTTAATTAATATATCGATAGGGTTAGTATAGCTTTGTCCTTTCAGCAATTGCAATGCCTTTTCTGTTAATGCATACATAAATGCATTTCCGCCTGATTCCGAATAGGAAGAAAAGACTGAAGCGTCAGACCACAACACACTTTGTGTTGCCAAGCCAATGGCATGATTGCCTGTTGTACTTTTTATATAGCTTACGGTTTGCCATAATTCAGATAAGGCTCCACCTTTAAACATAAAAGGCCGGGCTAGCGGTTCTCTTTCAAAAGTAGAATTCACCTCATCAATGGTAATCGTCTTTAGCTGAAGTTTTTTGTCTTCAGAGGCAAAGGGTGTCGCCAATATATTCGCGTAAGGTATTGTCATAAGGCATAAACTTTGTTTTAAGAAAAAACGTCGAGAAATCCGGCTCATAAAATTTTATATTTATATAAATGTTTTGTCTATTCAAACATTTATAAGATTTACAATCAAGATCACATACAGGATGAGCTTCTTCCAAGGAATGAGCTCACGCTTTATCCAGTTCGTACAGAGAGTATTCTTCTACAGCAAAATATTGAAGCATCTCATTTATAAATTGTTGCGATGCAACCATTAGGGCCGTAGATAAGATTTCAGCCTCAACAGCATTACGCATTTTAACTGAAATCACTTTCCTAGATTCAATAAACTCACCCGTATGCGGATTTACAATATGCTTTGGATGATTAGGGGTATTCCCTGAGGTAGAAAGGCTATTATCTTTTAAATGCATATATCCCAAAACGTCTTTAGGATTAAACGGGTTTTCGATTCCGATTGGCCAATATTCGCCATACGGATGAGTACCCACTGCTAAGATTGAGCTATTGCCTAAATTAATCAAGGCGCATTCCACCTGGTGTTTAATTAATATCTGCTTAATTTGCTCCAAGGCATATCCTTTGCCATAGGCTCCTAAGTCCAATTCTATATCTGCCTCATTGAAGAATACAGACTTCGTTTCAAAATCAAAATCAATGGCTGTAAAATTCTTCAGTGTGATATCAAAACAACCATGTGTCAATTCGTGGTATTTTTTACAATCCACCAATATATCCCATAATTCGTCACTTACCTTTGTCCATTTTGTTGTAGCGGCATTATTAATAGCAGAAACTTCGCTGTCAGGACTAAACTTATTAAGCATCTTTTCTACTCTATATGCCTCATCAACAATCTCATTGAAACAGAAATCAGAGCTATCATTATCCAAGCCTATAATGAGAACATCCATTCTTGTTCCCATTATAGGTTGGATAAGACCATGTCTCATTTTTGCCTTAAGACTATATGTAGAGTACGAATTATGCATTATTAAAGGCTTTATGCTTATCGTTTAATAACCTTCTTAAGAAGATAAAATAAGATTCTAAAGAAAAGTAATACCCCGTAAATGACCACACTCAGGATAAACACCCAATGTATCTGAGTATATAATTCTTTAAATTCTGTATTATAGATAAAAATCGAACAGATATTTAAGATATATGCGAAAAGAAAGCAGCCAAGCCAGACTTTCAATTCTGTTAATTGTCTTTTTGTTGTGATAACTATGTCTTTCATGATTTGTTATTTTACAAGTAGGGAATCAAATACTCTTTAGGAAACTCAAGCACTCTCTTTTCTTCCATCGCTTGATTGCCCAACAAAGCTAAGATGGTAGAATAATAAGCTTCTTCTACAATCATTGGCATTGTTTCGCCTGTAATTACCGAAGTACAGAATGCAGAAACAAGTTCTAATGAACCATCATCAGCTGCACCTGTCGTATTCGATCCATCATGCGTCTTTACATTATCCATAATCAGTTTGCCTTTCGTATTAGATGCTGTTTCAGGCACCCAGCTTGGACCGGCAAATGACACGTTATCAAATATCTTATGTTCAATCTGATTTATCAGCTGTTGGATTCCCGGAGCTGGTTCAGGGTCTTCTTTGTATAATAACCCCTGACTTAACTCAAGTGTACCTTTATGACCTAAGATTTGTTCATCCATTCCATAACGTTTGTTAGAGATGATTGACTCAAATGTCATGCGTAATCCATTAGGATAGTGATAGATAACACTTACACTATCATACACTTCTCTTCCGTCTTTCCAGAAAATTATATCTCCGAATCCGGTTATATAGTCTGGTAAGGATTTATATAGCCAAGTACCCATTTGTAATTGATGCGCCCCAAGTTCGGTCATCAATCCACCTGAACTTTCCTTATATAGTCTCCAGTTTATCTGCTTTTCCAAAGAAGGTTCTGGTACTGGTCGTCTCCAATCATTATTACGGTACCAGAAGTTACGTATATCCACAACTTCACCGATTGCTCCTTCTTTAATCAGCTCCATTGCTCTTAGATACTTCGGATCGAAAAGACGTTGAATACCAATATAGAGCACCTTGCCAGATTCCTTATAGGTATCATACATTTCTTTACACTGATCCAAAGTCCTTGCCATAGCTTTCTCACAGAAAACGTGCTTTCCGGCTTTCAATCCGGCAATACTTATTGGAGCATGTTCGTGTAATGGTGTTGCTACCAAGATACCGTCAACATTTTTATCAGCAATCGCATCGTGGTAGTTCTTGTACTGCTTTGCCTTTGGACATAAAGCCGCGGCATTATCTAAATGTGGCTGGTAAATATCACATAAGGCAACAATTTCTGCATGCTTAATCTTCAAGAGGTGGTTAATATGATAAAGGCCTCTCGAACCTGTTCCGATAATAGCCAAACGGGCTTTTTTCCCATTCATATCTTGTGAACCTAATTTAGCATAAGTTTGTAGCATAGGGAGGGATGCCAAAAACATCCCTCCTCCTATACCACCCATACTCTTTATAAAATCTCTACGTGACAACTGGGTTGTATTCATTGATTATAGTTTTTGTGAAGATTTGAATCCCCAAGACTGAACTTTATGACCATATACGGCAAAGAAGATCAGATAAATATAACATGGGATTAAAATCCAGTATGCACTTTGTAAATCCCAACGATCTGCATAATAACCATATAATACGGGCATAATTGCGTTACCACTTAACCCCATAATCAACAAAGAAGAGCCAATCTTTGTAAATTTGCCTAATCCTTTGATTGACAAAGGCCAAATCCCTGCATAGATGAGTGAGTTAGGCAACCCTAAAGCACACAAGAACCAGATTGAAAGGGTACTGTGGTGTCCTAGAAAAACAACTTCCTGATTAACTAAAATCACCGCAATAGAGAATAGCAAGCCAAGCGTACAACAAATCTGCAATGCTCTGGTCTGCGAAATAACACGGGGAATAAGAAGTATCCCCATCAGATAACCTATGATTGTTGCCGTCAAGGTATAAGACGGAAACGTTTTTGCCTCAAACAGGTCCATTCCCATCGAACCTGCATAACTAATAACCGTATCTATTGCAACAACCTGAGTACCGACATGTAGAAATAGTGCAATAGCTCCTAAAATCAAATAAGGGAACTGCAGTATCGATGTTCTGTGAGGGTTAGTGTCGTCCTCTTTATTCGATTCTGTAGGATTGATTTCAGGAAGTACAGAGTAGCGAATATAAATTCCAAAAGCCAATAAGAAGACCGATAGTATAGTATAAGGAGGTATTACCCGTCTGATTAACTCATCCAACATTTGATTTTTTGTTGCAACATCCAAGGTTCCCGAGTCGAGCAATGCAAACATATCGCTATCGGTAACACGAAGTACAACTGCGGCAAAGATCAAGGGAGAAACAATACCTGCAAATTTATTGCAGATTCCCATCATACTGATACGCCTTGCTGCACTTTCGATTGGACCGATAATGGTGATGTAAGGATTGGCAGCCGACTGTAAAATAGTCAGACCTGCTCCAATCACGAAAAGCCCACTCAGAAAAATACCATATGTCCGCGTAAGAGCCGCCGGAATAAACAAGGCGGCTCCTATCGACATACAGATAAACCCATACATAATACCTCTCTTATATCCTATTTTATTCAGTAAATAAGCTGCAGGTATTGATAAACAGAAATATGCAATATAAAAAGCAAATGCTACAAAATACGATTCGAAATGAGTTAACTCACATGCTATCTTAAAATAAGGTATCAGGATCGCATTTACCCACGAAACCAATCCAAATATGAAAAACATGACTCCAATTATGACTATGGCTATCATTGTATTTCGTTTGCCAGCAAGTTGTTTTGTAATTGGTTCCATCGACATATTAATTCTTGATATAGTAATTATTATTAAGGGTTAATCTATTATTACAGTTTCATTTCCCATCCTTTTTCGTAATCTCTGCCCCAGAATTCCATGGCTTCAGCATCACGAATAATACGACCGTTAGCTTCATCAGTTCTTAATGAACGACCAACGCGTTGAGAAATATTGCCTAATTGCATAGACAATGTGCTCTTGTGACCAGACACGATGTCTGAGTTCAATGCACCACTTTTGCGGATTCCATCAAAGAAATTGTTGATATGCAATGCATCAAGACTTTCAGCTGGATTCATCAGGTTACGAGGGTCGATTGCCATCTTGCTGGTTTGTTCTTTAACTACTTTGTTGTCTTTGTCAAAGATGGTATAACCATCGCTACCGGTAATTAACAAACTTCCTTCACTACCGTAGAACATGGCTCCTACACTACTGCCTTCGATAGTTCTTCCGTTACATGAACGTCCTTCCCAAGTAATAGATTTTGATTTACCATATTCAAGGTTGATAACTTGTGTATCCGGAGTTTCCCAATCATCATTATAATAGTAGCGGCCACCCGTAGAAGCAACCAATGTAGGATATTCCAAATCCATACCCCAACGAAGGATATCAACCATATGTGTACCGTTGTTCAATGATTCGGCAGTTCCCCAACGCCAGAACCAGTGCCAGTTATAGTGTACATAATTATCTTTGAAAGCCACACGTGGAGCAGGTCCTTGCCACAAATCCCAATCCAACCATTCTGGAACAGCCACTTCTTTACCGATTCCAATTGATGGTCTATTATTTGTGTACCATGCTTTACCGAAATGAACTTTTCCAATCACACCTTCTTTCAATGCTTGAATACCTTCTTGCACGTTCGGCCATGATCTTCTTTGGTTACCCATTTGAAGCACACGTTTGTATTTGTCTACTGCCTTAATCAGGATTTCACCTTCTTCTGGAGCATAGCTACATGGCTTTTCCAGATATACATCCTTTCCTGCTTGCATAGCCAGCAAAGCAGCAGGTGCATGCCAGTGGTCAGGAGTTGCTATAATTACAGCATCTACATCTTTACTTTCTAGAACTTTTCTAAAGTCCTTTTCGCCTTTAATCTTATCTTGTTGAACTTTTGATACGGCATCGACACAGGTTTTAATTGCACGACTGTCCACATCGCAAATATGAGAGATTACACAACCTTGTTGCTTAGCAAAGTTAACAGCCAGAGCTCTACCTCTTGAGTTTACACCTATTGCAGCTACTCTGATGCGGTCGTTCGCACCTTTTACATTAGCATAACTGCTGGCGCTTAGATTATTGACAACTCCACCAAGAGATAATGTAGATACTCCTAGTGCTGCTTTTTTAATAAAATCACGTCGCGTACTCATGTTATTAGATTTATATTGTTATAATTTTAGCTTCAATAAATACAAAGAAATACCTTTTGAAACGAACGAGGTAGGTAAAAAACGCTACTCTTTCCTCAAAAAGCGTCAGACGAAATCTCAGTATTTCGGGTCTTAGTTGTTCAATAAAGAACCACTGTCAGCATCCAAGAAGAGCACAGCACCTTCTTTCTTTCTTAAGATAGAGGCCGGACAAGCTTCTGTAATTTCTCCACGTATTGTATTATAAACAGCTTTTGCTTTTGACTTATAGGGTACTATACAGAACACGGCAGGAGCTGAAAGAATCGTCGGAATTGTCAAGGTCAAAGCATGTGTAGGAACATCTGCCAAGTTTTCGAAACATTTGTCGTTCACTTGTTGCTGTCTGCACATTTGATCCAGTTCAACTACCTTCACCACTTCTTTATCCTGAAAGTCTGCAACATGCGGGTCATTAAATGCAATATGCCCATTTTCACCAATACCTATGCAAGCGATATCTGTTGGAGACTCTTTCAATAGGCGGCCATATCTCTCACATTCACCGTCCAACGAATTTTGTCCGTTTAAATAATTAATACTTCTGAAAGGTACTAAATCAAATAATTCTCTTCTTAAAAAATTGCCAAATCTTTGAGGAGCATTTTCGTCCAAACCGATATATTCATCTAAATGAAATGCATTGATTCTGTTCCATTCAATCCCTTCTGTCGCAACCAATGATTTAAAAAATTCCGACTGGGAAGGAGCAGCTGCAAAGATCATATTTATTGTTTCTTTCTCCTTTAAAAGTTCTTTAATTTTTGTTGAAACTTCTAAAGCAGCGCTAAGGGACATGTCTTTCGTAGTCGTAAAGATTTTTACTGTTAACTTATCTTGTGTGAGAGTCATAATTATTTGTTATTTGTATATATTGTTTTTCCGTCAACTATTGTGTGTTGCACATGAATATTAGCATCAAAAACTACAATATCTGCATCTTTACCTATCGAAAGGCTTCCTTTAGTATGATCCAAGCCTAAAATGCAGGCCGGGTTCTGTGTCATCATCTTCACAGCTTCAGGAATTGAGAGGCCGGCTTCATTCACCATGGTACGTATCAGGCGATCTGCCGTTGCTACGCTTCCTGCAAAGGCAGTTCTGTCCGGCAACTTGGCCACACCATCCTCTACAATTACCTTTTGACCTTTTTCCAGGCTTCCCAATAAATACTCTCCATCGGGCATCCCGGCTCCACGCATGGAGTCAGTACACAGCACAATCTTATCATGTGATTTAAATTTGCAAACATACTGAAGCAACGGTTTTGGCACATGTATTCCATCAGCTATAACCTCAACGGCCATATCATCAATCAGATAAGCAGCTTCTATTGCACCGGCATAACGAAAGGCATTTCGCCTAGTTATCGTTGACATACAAGAATACAAATGGGTAACCAACGTGTAACCGTTTTCATATGCATTAACTACTTCTTCATAAAGTGCATTTGTGTGCGCCAATGAAACAACAATCTTTCTTGCTCGCAGTTCTCGCCCCATCTCGATGGCTCCGTCTAATTCGGGAGCAATACTCCAACGAATTATATCAGAGCCACCAAGTTCGAGCAAATCTATATATTCATGAGGGTTAGGATTCCTTAGATATTTAGGGTCTTGAGCTCCTTTTTGCTCGTACGCAAAATAGGGTCCTTCAAGATGTAGCCCCAGGAAATTAGCTCCTTCTGTATTCTTCGCCTTGGCTTCACGATAGACTGCCAGTGTTTTAACCAGCTCTTCTTTCGTGCTGGCCAATGTGGTTGGCGTCAAGCTTGTCGTACCGTATCTGGCATGTGTCTTTGCCGATTCGCAATAAGCCTCAATCGTATTATCCATGAAGTCGTGTCCACCGGCGCCATGCGTATGTATATCGATAAATCCGGGGGAAACATAGTTTCCTTTTGCATCGATAATCAAGGCTGATTCTTCTGAACCCTGATAGGATTCATCACCTAGGCCAACAATAACTCCATCTTCACAAACGATATACCCTTGACTAACCATCCCTTCCGGAAGGATAAGTTTGGCATTATCAATTATAAGCCGTTCTGTATTCATCTTCATTGAACCAATATTCTGATGTCAAAAGTATTGATTTGAAGAGAACTACGAAGGTGCATAATGCGAACTTAAATATTCAAATGACGTCAAGTTGCATTTTGTTTAAAAAAGCGCGGAAAATCAGACAGATTGAATTATTTGTCTTTCTTATAGAGTTTTCTGTATTCGGCTGGTGATATTGATTTATACTTGCGGAATAATCTTGAAACATTCTTATAATCTTCAAAGCCAGATTGAATGGCGGCATCCGGCAAATGATAATCTGTACTAAGCAGCAATTTGATAAAATGATTGATTCGATGCTCAAGCACACATTGATAGATCGATGTCCGCATGGTTTCCTTAAACCTTTTCTCAAGGACTCGTCTGGAATAGGGAACAAGGTCTACCAAGTCGTCTACAGATATGGGTTTGTTAAAGTTTTCACCTATATAGCGCAATACTTTTTGTAGGTATTCATCTTCGACAGCATACTTTTCGGTTGATGCTCTATTAACGATATATAGCGGTTCAACAACAATATTAAAGGCTTCCTTCGTCCCGCTTTTTATAGACTCATATAAACGTTTGGCGGCCTGATAACCTCCATTTTCTACGTCGAGTACGATAGAAGAAAGCGTGGGGGACGATAAGTTACATAATAGTTCATCATTATCAACACCCAACAAAGCTATGTCGTCGGGTATTCCGATATTTAATATATTGCAGGTTTCGGATATTTGAAGTGCATAATAATCGTCACATGCGAATAGGGCGACAGGTTTAGGTAAGCTTTCCAGCCACTGCCCTACTTCACGCGTGTTATATAGCCACTCTTTTGTATTCGGGTTTTTATTCTCCAGTACATGGCATTTGTATCCTTCCTGCTCAATCCGGACTTTATACCCCAATCCTCTTTCCCGAGACCAAATGGCATTTTTATATCCATAGTAAGCAAAATGGCGATACCCTCTGTTTAGAAAATATTCAGCCGCCATCACACCGGTATTATAATAGTCTCCGGTCAGATTTGAAATATATTTACTCCGCTCATGATAGTTCTGAACAATGATAGGGATGTCCAGCTTGTTCAATTCTTCGAGATTCACATCTCTTAATTGAGCAATAATCGCGTCTGCTTTCCATCTTTTGGCAAATGAAACGACTGCATTCTCTCCATGCATCATCTGATAATATAGGGGCATTCTCAAGAAAGACCAGGTTCCTATCTCTCTGGAATACCGTATAATACCTTCCAATAAGCGCCTGCTATAGCCACTGGAAAAATCTGTAAGAACAAGAATTTTCAACATATCAGATAGTTTTATCAGTTATTTCCAACCTCACTTATGGAGTAAATATAAAGAAAAATGCAAAGCCACCTGCTTCATTTCATTATTAACAGGTGGCTTTACTGTATTTAATTTTGTATAGTTTACTTAGCTATTCTTTCCAACCATTTTAACATAGCCAACATGGTAAACATTGAGATCAAACATGCAATCACAAATACTGTCCAAGTAGCCCAGATTGGAATACTTTCATAGAAAATCGTACCGATGATAAGCAATTGATTACCCAAAGCAGTTGCTCCCAACCAGCATCCTTGCATAATACCTTGGTATTTAGGAGGTGCTACCTTGGAAACGAATGAGATACCAAGAGGCGAGATAAATAATTCAGCGATAGTCAAGATAAAGTAAGTTCCAATCAATAAGAATGGAGTTACACGGGCTGAATCAGAAAGTCCACCCATAGCTTTTACTGCATCAGCACTAGGAAGTTCAACAGATCCTAAAGCCATTACCACAAATGCTACGGCTGCAATACCCATACCGATAGCAATCTTTTTCGGAGTAGACGGCTCCATACCACGTGCTCTCAACCAGCCAAAAATACCAATTACAACCGGAGTAAGGAATACAACGAAGAATGGGTTAAAGAATTGGAATATTTCTGCTCCTTTGATGCTTGTAAAGCCAAGGTCAATATTGATCATGCTTAGGTTCGTATAGTCATTCGCAAAGAATGTCAACGTTACACCATTTTGGTGGAATGAGAACCAGAAGAAGATAACAACAGCAAATACAGCGAATAAGGCATATAAGCGTTGCTTCACTTCACTTGCCGCCATTTCAACCACTTCTACCTTGCTATCTTTAATTGCTTGTGCCTTAGCTGCCGGATCTGGAAAATCTTTCTTGTTAGTCAAGTAGATAACCAACGAAATAGCCATAGCAACGATAGCCACACCAAAAGCAAAATGGAAACCGGTATTAAATACATCCAAATATTGGTTAGCGAAAGCAGTAAGATCTGCTACAGACGAACCACTTACTTCAGCAGCCAAATCTGTCAAACGCTGAGAAGCTTCAGGAGTAATATCGCCTTTCAAGAATTGGTGGCAAAGTGCAGGCAGGTCGGAGTTATAAACAAATCCGTTTGTTTGAACCCACCAGTTACGAATACCCACTGCAATAAGTGGAGCAAATAGAGCACCTACATTAATAAACATATAGAACAACTGGAAGCCGGTATCACGCATAGGTGAATACTTTGGATCGTCATACATCTGTCCGACTACAGCTTGTAAGTTACCTTTAAACAAACCATTACCAAATGCAATAACAAACAGCCCCAGACAAGTCATCGTCAGGAATAAGGGCAAATTAGGAACCGGAGTTGGGGTTGGAATCGCAATAAGCAAATAGCCGAGTGACATCAAAAGCAAACCGGCAAGGATTGTGCCTTTGTATTTCTTCGTCTTATCGGCAATCAAACCACCTACTAATGCCAACAAATAAATAAGTGCATAAAACGTTCCATAGATAACAGTAGACTGGGTTTTATCCAAACCGAATTTGGACATTAGGAATAATGACAAAATAGCCATCATTACATAAAAACCGAAGCGTTCTCCCATATTGGACAGCGCCGCCCCAATTAATCCTTTAGGATGATTTTTGAACATGTGTTTAAGGTATTATTATTGTTTATACTTATTGAATAATCTGTTTAATAGCTCCTGTTTCAGGATAGAAAAATACTTTTATCGGAGCCTTTTTGTCTTCAAACATAACCGGAGCCAGACCTTCTTGCGTACCAAATTGCGTAACCTGTACTTCCCCTTTATATAAAGTCTTTTTGTTCATTAGAATTTCTACATTTGCCTTTCCCGGAATATTATAGATAATTCCCTTCATGTTTTTTTCTTTACGGGCTGCTTCTTTTTCATCGAGTACAGGTGCACGCTCCGTAGCTTTCAGGTTCATATAGACCGGTGTACCTCCTAAATCGTCGGCATCAACAATACCTAAAAGAGAAGAAAAACGGAATAGGATTTCCTTGTCTAGGTCTTCATTCGGTATGATAGTCATATCATAATCCAAGATTTCTTCAACAACAATTCCGGTAAAAAGATTGGTCAATGCTCTTTCTTGTTCTTCTAATTGCTGAATAACCAATTTCATGGCTTCTCCATCGGGAGGCAGATTGTCCGACTCGCCTGTTAGAATATTCAGGCGGCTTTCACGAATACGATAGATTTGTCTGGCTGCCACTTCTGCTTGCTTTGCCACTGTCCCGGCCATTAATAATTCTTCTGAATAAACTGAAGCATCGGCAACGCGCACAGGCTTCGTCTTATTTTTACGGGCAATTTCCATGGCAGACTCTTCCGGAACATATTCTGCATTGATAGCGCAAAGCAGCCCTTCCTCTGTGAGATATGCGTAAGGAGCAACTGTTCCTGCTTTAAACTCCACAATATAAGTTTGTTGTGGATCGGGCACACCTTTATTAAAAAGGGATATTTTGCCTAACTCGTAGAAGACTTTGTCTTCCGTTACGACATCTTTTACACCCAAATATTTCTCAGCATATTTAAAGTAGGGTCCTGCCTTACAAGTTGATTTTTTTACTTCTGCAGAAACAATCAGCGATGTCTTTGGTAGCGAATAAGTTATCCCGAAATTATTGCTCTTCAAGGCAATTCTTTTCACTACTTTTGTCTGTGCAAACAAAGGCAATGAGATTAATAAACCTACAGCAATGATTAGATTCTTCATTTCTAATTTTGTATTATGTCAATATAAAGATTTTACAAATCTATAAAAAAAGTCCATAATTCCATACATGGAATATAGATTACAACGCACTTAGATTACGAAGAAAAAACAAAATGATTGAGGTGTTTTTTTCCTAAGACTACGATAATTCTCTTTTTCTATATATATAGTAAAACTTTTCTACATATATAGTAAAGTTTTTCCATATATATAGAAAAAGAAAAACATCCCAATGATAAAACAAAATCATTCCAATCTCTTTCAAAAAACATCCCATTGACACCAGAGATTCTTCGTATCTTTGTCTCATAACTCAACTAACTAAAAAACAGAATATCATATGAATAAGGCAGTAGAATTGCTAAGAGAATGTAAAATTTTCTTTCTGGCAACCAATGAACAAGATCAGCCTAGAGTAAGACCGTTTGGCGCAGTTGCCGAAATCAACGGTAAACTTTACATCGCGACAAGCAACAACAAAAAATGCTTTGCACAGATGATCGACAATCCGAAAGTGGAAATAGCAGCCATGCTAAATGAGGAAGAATGGATTAGAATTACCGGAATTGTGAAACAAGATACGTCGGTCGAATCAAAAGCGGAATTCCTAAAACAATCACCTATCCCTGGTTATTCGGCAGATGATAACATCTTTGAAATCCTCTATTTTGAGAAAGGCTTCGTGGAGATTATTTCATATTCAAAAGCCCCGGAACATTTCGAAATATAACAAGCTAAATTTTAACAACATACCATTCCTTGTTTTTTTGGGGATGGTATGTTTATTTTCTCCCTTCATCGTACCCTTTATCTATCATTTTATTGCTATCTTCGTTAGCAATTTTAATTCATTAAAATCTAGTACATGAAACCATTATCTTTAATAATTTGTTTGTTCATTAGTTTGTTCTTTAATCCAATCATGGCACAAGACAGTCCTATACTTTTATTTCCGGATGGTGCACCGGGTGAAAGCACTAAATTTATTGAAAAAGCAGACACGGAAGGTGGGCATACAGGTGGAAAACCTGTCTTGCGCATAACGGGAGTTTGCGAACCAACCATTACTATTTATCATCCTGCAAAAGAGATTGCCAACGGATCGGCTATGGTTGTTTGCCCTGGCGGCGGTTATAATATACTTGCCTATGATTTGGAAGGCGATGAAATCTGTCAATGGCTTAATGAACTGGGGATTACTGCAGTACTTCTAAAATACAGAGTGCCACGCAGAGAGGGACTTCAGAAACATGAAGCAGCCCTTCAGGATGTTCAACGTGCCATCAGCTATGTGCGTTCAAAAGCGGAGGAATTAGGTATAAATGATGACCGCATCGGTGTTATGGGCTTTTCTGCCGGCGCTCATCTGGCGGCAACGGTAAGCAATAACTTTGCACAGAAAACGTATCCACAGATCGATAGCTCTGACCGGTTTAGTTGCCGTCCGGACTTTTGCCTTTTAGTTTATCCTGCTTATCTGAGTGGTGAAGAGTTTAAGGTTGCTCCGGAAGTTCAGCCTAATCAGGCAACACCACCAACCATGATTGTACAAACTGAAGATGATAAATCTCATATCAACAGCAGCCTATTTTATTATTACGCATTGAAAGAAGCAGAGGTTCCAGCTCGCATGCATCTATACAGCAAGGGTGGACATGGCTACGGATTAAGAGACACAGGTGCTGCCGTAAATGAATGGCCGAGAAGAGCCGAAGATTGGTTCCGTGAGTTAGGCATTTTAGAGTAAGTCATTCTTGATAATACTGCAGATGTAGACAATATTTTTATATTTGTCTCGTTTTTGTATATATAAATAGTGTACGCCCTTGTTTATCTTTGGTTTGAAAGGCAGAGAGACTCCGAAATTTAACTGTATGAGTAAAAAGAAAAAGTGTATCATCCCCGGATTAGTATTTATTTGTATTTTATCATTTTCATCTTGTAAACAAAAAGAACCTGAATACCCGATAGTCGAAGTTGAGTCTGTAACTACAGAGGACATTGAGATATACGGTAGGTATGTAGGGCTTATACGTGCTTCGCGCAACGTTGAAATACATGCCAGAGTTGAAGGTTTCTTGGAAAAGATGACTTTTAGTGAGGGGAAAAAGGTAGAAGAAAATGAACCGTTATTTTACATCAATAACGAAACCTACAAGGCCAAAGTAGAAAAGGCTAAAGCCCAGTTAAAAAAAGAAGAAGCGCAACAAGCCAAGGCACAGCGCGACGTTGAGCGGTTACGCCCCTTGTATGCCCAGAATGCAGCCAGTCTGCTAGACCTGGATAATGCTGAAGCAGCCCTCAATATGGCGAATGCTAATGTAGCGATGAGTAAAGCCGATTTAAAACAGGCAAACTTGGAATTAAGTTACACGGTTGTACGTTCGCCCTTGTCGGGCTATATCAGCGAACGATATGTTGACATAGGTACTTTGGTAGGCAAGTCAAACTCCTCTCTATTGGCCACCGTCGTTAAACGAGATACGGTTTTGGTCGATTTCAAAATGACCGCACTCGATTACCTCAGATCTCAACAGAGGAATGTACATCTTGGCGAATTGGATACAACCCGTTCATGGCAGCCGACCATCACGATTACGCTGGCAGACAATACAGTATACAAAGAAAAAGGGATTGTCGATTTTGCTGCACCACAGGTTGACCCTAAAACCGGCACCTTCGGAGTTAGAGCAGATATGCCTAACCCGAATCAAGAATTACTGCCCGGTCAGTTTACGCAAGTCAGGCTGCTACTGGATGTACTCGAAGATGCAATCGTAGTACCTCGCAAAGCCATATCTATTGAAAAAGGCGGATCGTTTATCTTCGTCATACGCCCCGACAGCATTGTAGAAAAACGCTATATTGAGACTGCCGACGAACAAAACAATAAGATTGTAATTACGCGCGGCTTATCGCCCAACGAAAGTATCGTGACTGAAGGCTATCATAAGCTGACACACGGGCAGCGTGCCATTCCGGTTAGGAAATCTGAAAAGAATGCCGTTTCTGAACCTGTAGAAAAGGAGGATAGATGAAGCCGGGATTTTTTATAGACAGACCTATCTTTTCGACTGTTCTTTCCTTACTGATCGTTATCCTTGGTATAATAGGTTTAACTATTATGCCTACCGAACAGTATCCTCCTATCACACCTCCGGTTGTCAATATCAGTGCCTCCTACCCTGGAGCTAATGCAACAAGTGTTTCACAGGCTGTGGCTACTCCTATCGAGCAGCAATTGAACGGAACTCCCGGTATGTTGTATATGCAATCGAGCAGCAGTAACTCCGGAGGGCTATCCATTTCGGTAACTTTCGATGTGGATGTTAACCCGGATTTGGCCGCCGTAGAAGTGCAAAACCGGATAAAACTGGCCGAATCACGATTGCCGGCTGAAGTGATACAGAATGGTATCTCGGTCGAAAAACAAGCCGCGAATCAATTACTTACAATAGCCTTGGTATCCGACGATCCGAAATACGATGAAATCTATTTGAGCAATTATGCAACCATCAATATATTGGATGTATTGCGTCGTTTACCCGGTGTTGGACGTGTGTCCAATGTGGGTAGCCGCTATTACGGCATGCAGATTTGGGTGTATCCGGACCGGCTTGCCAGCTTTGGGCTTACGGTGAAAGATTTGCAAGATGCACTTAAGGATCAGAACAGGGAATCAGCAGCCGGTGAATTAGGAAAGCAACCGATCATTGATGTAGACGTTTCTATTCCTATCACCACACAAGGCCGATTGTCTACCGTCAAAGAGTTTGAAGAAATAGTCCTGAAAGCCAACACGAACGGTTCATTTATCCGAATGAAGGATGTGGCCCGCGTGTCGCTCGAAGCTTCTTCTTATAGTACAGAGAGCGGATTGGACGGGAAATACGCTACCATCATGAGCATTTACATGCTCCCCGGTGCCAATGCCATGGAAGTGGGCGAGCAAGTGAAAGACGCCATGAAAACTATCGAGAAAGATTTTCCTGTGGGTATCGATTACCTGATTCCGTTTGATATGACTGAATATATCGGAGAATCGATCAACGAGGTATACAAAACTCTTTTCGAAGCGTTATTGCTGGTTCTCATCGTAGTCTACCTATCTCTTCAGAATTGGCGTGCGGCACTCATTCCGATGACCGCTGTCCCTATCTCGCTGATCGGGACATTCAGTTTTATGTTGGTTATGGGATTCTCCTTAAACATGCTTACGCTACTCGGTTTGGTACTTGCTATTGGTATTGTGGTTGATGATGCCATCGTGGTGGTCGAGAATGTGGAACGCATCATGGAAGAAAAAGGTGTAGATGCAAAAAAGGCCACACATCAGGCCATGGAAGAATTAGCCGGTGCATTGATTGCTACATCGCTGGTGTTGGCGGCTGTGTTTATACCTGTCAGTTTCCTTCCGGGAATTACAGGAGCACTCTACAAGCAATTTGCGATAACAATCGTCGTATCTGTACTCATATCGACAGTGGTTGCTCTTACACTGAGCCCGGCCATGTGTGCCATCTTACTCCGCCCAACCAAGAAGAAAAAGCACATTGTATTTCGCAAAATCAATGCTTGGCTGAATATTGGCAACAAGAAATACGGCAAGTTTTTACTCCGTTCGATTAACCACCCTCGTCGCTTGATGGCTGGCTTTGGCATGCTCTTGGTATGCATATTCGTATTGAACCGGATGATTGCAACCAGTTTCATACCGCAGGAAGACCAAGGCTATTTCACCGTCGAACTTGAAATGCCTGAAGGATCTACATTAGAGCGTATACGGGCGGTTACCGACCGGGCTATTGCCTATCTGAATAGCCACGAAGCTATCGAATACGTACAGAATCTAACCGGTTCGAGTCCTCGTGTCGGCACGAACCAATCCCGCTCGACACTAACGGTCATCTTACACCCCATAAATAAGAGAAGTAAAGGGGTTGAAGAGGTGATACACGACGTTCAAAAAGAATTTTATCATTATCCGGAAACAAAAGTATTTATCAACAGGCCTCCTGCTATACCGGGTTTGGGATCGGCCGGTGGTGTGGAAATGAAACTGCAAGCCCGTTCGAATGCAACATGGGACGATTTAGTGGCTGCAGCGGATACATTCATGTATTACGCCAAACAATCAAAGGAAATTGCTTCTGTTTCTTCTGCCTTGCAGCCGGAAATACCTCAACTCTATTTTGATGTGGACAGAGATCAGGCCAAGCTGCTCGGCGTGCCTGTTTCGGATATTTTCTCGACCATGAAAGCTTATCTTGGGTCGGTTTATGTCAACGACTTCAATATGTTCAATCGTATTTACAGGGTTTATATTCAGGCTGATCAATCGTTCAGGGCAGATGCTTCAGACATCAACCTGTTCTTTGTCCGTGGAAAAGACAACGAAATGATTCCCCTAACTGCTTTAGGCAAGACTAGCTATACAACCGGACCGGGAAATATCAGCCGTTTCAACATGTATGCTTCTGCCTCTATGCAGGTGACTCCGGCAAAGGGTCACAGCTCGGGCGAGACGATGAAGCGTATCGAAAGAATTGTCAAAGACCATCTTCCTGAGAATATTGGTGTTGCATGGAGTGGTTTATCCTTTCAAGAACAAAAAGCAAGCGGACAGACCTGGATGATTCTGGCTCTTGTATTCCTTTTTGTATTCTTATTCCTTGCAGCTCTTTATGAAAGCTGGACTATTCCGGGAGCCGTCATCCTATCCTTGCCGGTTGCTGCATTCGGAGCTTATCTGGGTATATTGGTCGTAGGTCTTGAAAACGACATTTATTTTCAGATCGGTCTAGTCACCCTAATCGGGTTGGCAGCTAAAAATGCCATCTTGATTGTTGAATTTGCGAAGATACAGGTCGATGCCGGAGTTCAACCTCTTTTTGCTGCTCTCCAAGCAGCCAAGCTGCGTTTCCGCCCTATCTTGATGACTTCTCTGGCATTCGTTTTGGGGATGCTACCCTTAGTCTTGGCAACTGGCTCAGGCTCGGAAAGCAGACACTCTATCGGGACAGGGGTTTTCTTTGGTATGATTGCCGCCGTTACATTGGGTATCGTATTCGTACCGTTCTTTTTTGTGATGATTTATAAATTCAAAGAGAAATTCAGATTACCTGAACTGAAATTCCCCCGTATTCTTAAACACATAAGTAAAGACAAAAATGAATAAGATAAAACCTATATATATAGCAACCGCTTTCCTTGCTCTCATCATATTAGGGGGATGCAAGGTCGGACATAAATATGTGCGTCCCGTAGCAGAGGATATGCCGGAAGTATTCTACGACTTAAAAGAGGGTTCGGTGACCGACATGGGCTGGAGCACTATTTATCAAGATGCCGTGCTTCAAAACCTTATCAACGAGGCGCTCGAACATAACAAAGATATGATGGTGGCCACAGCTCGTATAAAGGAAATGGTGGCCAGAAAACGTATCAGCTTTGCTGGCCTCTTCCCTGAGCTTGGAATGGAAATAGCCGGTCAAAAAGAGTTTCTGAACTATGGAGGGGACTCTGAAAAGTACTCGCCTGAAGTCAGAGCTAATTTGGGAATAAGCTGGGAACTAGACATCTGGGGCAAGTTAAGATGGGAAAACGAAGCCGGTGTTGCAGCCTATATGCAATCGGTAGAGGCCCGGCGTGCACTCCAACTGACCATCATTGCCGAAGTCGCACAGAACTACTTCGAGCTCCGTACATTAGATAAAGAGCTGGAGATTATCCATCAGACATTGGAGGCTAGAAAAGAAGGGGTGAACTTCGCTAAACTTCGATACGAAGGCGGGCTCACGTCCGAAATTCCCTATCGTCAGAGTTTGGTTGAGCTTGCACGAACAGAAGCCATGATTCCCGATTTAGAAAAGAACATCATGCTTAAAGAAAACGACTTGTTTATCTTGACCGGTCATTTCCCTTCCGAAATCATGAAACGGGGCGAAAGCATCAAAAAACAACATATCCCGGCCACCTTACCAATCGACTTGCCGTCAGACGTATTAAAGCGGCGTCCGGATGTTATTCAGGCAGAGCAAAAACTGATTGAAGCAAATGCAAAAGTGGGAGTTGCCTATACGCAGATGTTTCCTTCTTTGAAACTGACCGGAAGGCTAGGCGGTGAGAATTCTGAATTGACTGATTTCTTGAAGAGTCCGACATGGTATATCGCCGGAGGTCTTACAGGGCCTATATTCAATATGGGGAAAAATAAAGCTAGCCATAAAGCAGCCCAAGCTGTTTATGAACAAGAATTATATACCTATGAAAAGAAGATTCTAGACGTTTTCAAAGAGGTAAATAATGCAATTGTCAATTATAAGAAGAATAAAGAAGCCAGAAAATCATCTGAAGCGCTTTACAATTCCGCAAAGAGTTATCAGGAGCTAGCCATGTTGCAATACGTAAATGGGCTGGTAAGCTATCTGGACGTATTAGACGCACAACGTCAATTATTCTCTGCAGAAATTGCGTTGAACAAAGCCAACCTGAACGAGTTGGTCTCGGCCGTTACTCTGTATAAAGCTTTGGGCGGCGGATTAGAAAAATAAACGATTAGGGCTCATATAAATGAAAAATACGATCCATCAGTTGCCATTTCTCTGAAGAGGTAGCTGTTGGATCGGCTTTTTGAAAGATTGACATGTATTCCTCCCATTCACTTTGACGAGGGAGTGTGGCCAACTTCTCAAAAGCAGTATCCCATTCGAAATCTAAAGGTGTTTCGACAATCATAAACAAAGTGGTTCCCAGCAGATATATTTCCATCTCCAGGATGCCGACAGAGCGGATACCTTCAACAATTTCCGGCCAATGATGTTCAGCACTATGCCTTTTCACATACTCACGAATCAACTCAGGCGCATCTTTCAACTCCAAAGTCTGACAATACCGTTTTACCGGAACAGCATGTCTTTTCTGAACATACCCCTTCTTCTTTTCCATCTGTATATCTTTTAAAGGTAATTCGAAACTAATCTAATTCTCATTTGATTATATAAGCAAATATAAGCTTTAAAATGAATTGCATTTCTCAAGGCTATAGACTATTTACATCTGACGCGCAATCATAGAACGAACTCGTATAATCGAAACCATTTCAAATGGGCATAGGGTAAGCCTAAATCGACCGTCTCTATATAGCGAAATCCTAATTGTTCATATAGCGCTATCGCTGGTGTATTATGGATGGAGACGTCTAATCGGATGGCTTTCACAGGTAACGAGTGGGCAAATTCCTTTGCAAACTCTAATAATGAACGGGCAATTCCCTGTTTCATAAATTGCGGATGTACCACAAGCGTATGAACTATCAGGGCTTCGTTTATCTCGGCATCAACGCTCCACTTGGCTTGATGATAGGCTTTTTCCGGCCTGTGATTCAAAACAATACTGCCGGCTATCACTCCTTTTTTTCGTAAAACAAACAAACGTCCTTGGGCTATCCCCTCCTCGGCCGTTTGACGAACGGGATAAACGCCCTTTAGCCAGCCAGGGTAGTTAATTGTCTGCGTGAGATAATCAATTAAGGTATCATAAAGTCTTTCTAACTCATCGATATCACTCGTTCTTCCAATTTCAATTTGGTTTTTACTCGTTCTTTCCATTATTCAATAATTTACTTTCATCGTTCTATTGAGCAGTGTATAATCAAAATTCTAAAAAACGAAGAAACTCAGATTCAATAATGAGCGTAAAGATAAACGGAATAAATCAAATGTAAACTATTGAAATCGAATGTAAATCAGCCCCAATCCCAGATAATTTATCAAACTATCTCCAGTCATCTCTGATGAGAATATAAAAGGGGGAAGCTAACTATTCTTATCAGTTTTTATCTGGCGTAATACTAAATTCACTATCTTTGCTTCGGAAATTCTGCGATTCTGAATTACCGTCAACAGGCTTTAGAGTAAGCGATACAGGCAATGAAGAATTCATACGAATTTCGTACAACCATTTGGGGCTGACCGGTTTTGACAGCGGGTAGAAGTGGTTTGTAAGCATGTAGTGCGTGGTTGGCTTGCACTTAAATCTCAGACAACGAACAATTAACTGGCGAAAATAATTACGCTTACGCTGCTTAATCGAAGTACAGTAGATTTCAAGCTTAATCCCTGCAACAGTTGCGGGGACGTTACATCACCCGGATGCTGTGGTTCCGAAGCGGTCCGATCAGGTGGTGCAGAAATATCGGAAATAGTTTAGCGGACGCCTCGTACGCTAAGCGAAACTTTAGAGGATAAGGGTTGAGTTGGTGGCTTTGGTCTTGCTCTTCCCCGACAATTTAGGCAAAGATAAACATGTAGAAAGCAAATTAATTCCTCGTTTGGACGAGAGTTCGAATCTCTCCAGCTCCACACAAAAAAGGTAGTCGAATAGGCTACCTTTTTTGTGTTTTTACGGTCATGAATTTTATGACGCCATTCTTGCTCGAAATATCAAACGAACTATACTATATTTGCGTAAGAAGTTCAACGGTTGTATAAATATTCCTTCCCATGAAAAGATTATTGTGTGCATTACTATGGATAGGCATGGCTACATTGACGAGCTATGCGCAGTATACCGACGACGTTCTGACTGGCTACGAGCAGATGACGTTTAAAATGAACCCGGACTATGAGGGTGATGTATTCTGCACCTTGGTTAGGAAACCACTACTGAATCCTGAACAGAAAAAAGCCGTTTTATATATTCATGGGTACAATGATTATTTCTTTCAGACAGAGCTAGGTGATAGCATCCAAAGCTATGGATATGACTTTTATGCACTCGACTTAAGGAAATACGGCCGCTCCATTCGAAACCATCAGCAACCCACATTCTGCAAAAGCCTGAACGAGTATTTTGCGGATATCGATTCGGCATTAGCGCAAATCAAAAGGGAAGGTCATGAAGATATTGTTATGATGGCCCACTCGACAGGTGGACTTATAACACCTCTTTATTTAAATTCCAGAAAAGACAATAACGTAAAGAGCCTCATCCTGAATAGTCCTTTTTTAGATATGAACATGGGGTGGTTTAAAAAGCGTATAGCCATTCCTCTTATTTCATTCATAGCGAAGTTCTTCCCTGATTGGGTTGTAGAAAAGACAGGTTTCGCGTCGTATGCCGAGAGTTTATTGGCCGACCACAAAGGGGAATGGACGTTCAACACAGACTGGAAGCGTCCGGAAGGTTATCCTAAGAAAGCGGCTTGGATACGTGCTATCCATCAAGGACATAATAGCATTAGAAAAGGGTTGTCGCTATCCTGCCCTGTTCTCGTTTTGTCATCTAACAAATCTTTTCCTGAAACCAACGAGTGGCACGAGGAATACCGCACATCCGACATTGTATTGAATGTAGACGACATCCAACGAGGTGCTCTGAAATTAGGAGGTCATGTTGTTCGAGATACGGTACCCAATGGGATGCACGACCTAATTCTTTCCGCTGAGCCTTACCGGAATGATGCTTATTCGAAGATCAAAAAATGGCTGGAAAATTAAAAGTCTGCTATAATACGGATATTGAGTTGCCTTCCTGTCAAATAATTAGGTATCGCATGTGAATAACCGTCCACATCAGTAATCCAAAAGTAAGAGCTGACATTCTTCATATCAAATAGATTGAAGATATCTACTCCCAACCATACATTCTTAAGATGACGCAAGAAGCCACGATCCATTATCGCATCTACCCCACCAGCTAACTGATAGGAGAATCCAAGGTCTACCCTCTTATAGGCGGGTATATTATAATAGCCATCTTCATAGCCCTTTCTAGGCGCTGTAAAAGGCGTACCACCCGACAACACACCTTTCAGGTTTACCTTTGCACGTTTGTTTCCAGGGAAGTAGTCTTGAAAGAACATGGAAAAGTTATAGCCATTATCATTGGGCATGGGTGCCTTAAATTTCTCGCGTATGGTTTGCTCCGCTTTCATCAAAGAGAGGCTGATCCATGAATCCGTACCGGGCACAAATTCACCAAAGAACTTCATATCCAACCCCATGGCATAGCCCGTTGCACAGTTTTCACCGTAATAGCGCACTTTTACATTATCGACCGTATAGGGAATCAAATCATCCAGTTTTTTATAATACGCATCGGCACTGAATTTGAAATTACGATCCATGGCACGAAAAGTATAATCTCCTCCCACAATAAAATGAATGGATCGCTGGGATTTAATAGCATCGTTCAGTGTGATAACTTGGTTGCCCGCCTCATCTTCTGTGGCTACGCGAAGCTCCTTATAGAATGGTGTCTGGTAATATAATCCCGTTGCCAAGCGAAAAGTCAAATCCTGATTACGAGATGGGATAAAACCCAGTGAAACACGGGGACTAAAGATTGCTTCCTGATTGTACGACCAATAGCTGCCTCTTACTCCGGCAGTCAAGGAAAACATCCCCTGCTCGATACGAAACTTGAAAACGTCTTGGAAGTAGGCAGACAACCGCGTGCTTTCCAATTGATTGTTTGAATACAAATTGGCAATCACACTCACATCTGTTCCTGTATGAGGCAAAGTATAACCTGCCGAGTCTCGTTTTTCCCATTCGCTGATTCGGTCAGCAATTTTTTCCATTTGAGCTTGCACACCCCACCTCAGGGTATGTTGTTGTATACGAGTCGTACCGTAATGACCAACATTCATGATATTTGAACGAAGGCGATTACGAGCATGTTCATGGTAGTTGCCTAACAAAAGTTCACGTGAGATATCGTCTCCTTCGGTAGTGTCATCACCATCTCTCAACAGATAATTCCCTCCAATATCATAGCCCTCCTCTTCTTTACTTGTAAATGCAGAAGCTTGCAAACCGAGTTCAGTGTGTTCACTTAGCTGATGCTTTAAAGTCAAAGCACCAAAGAAGGTTTCAAAACGGTCACGTTCATGTCCACCGTCAAATACGACTAAGATATTTCTAATTTGTTGCGTTGTTCCAAAAGCTGTTTCCCGGCTATGAGGAGTAAACTTATAGTTGTTGACCGAAATATTACCCAGAAAGTTCATTTCCCATTTTGGTGCAAGCGTATAAGTCATATAGGTCTGCAAGTCGATAAACTCAGGATCATATTCTGCATCTGTATCCATAGAGGAAAGCAACGAACGGCCGGTCTTATAACGAAGACCTGTTATTTGAGAAAACTTACCGGAGGCACTCCCTACATAGGCATTCGCGCCAAGCAAACTGGCAGTGACCGATCCTTCCAACTTCTCCGGCTTCTTATAGGCAATATCCAATACCGAACTCATCTTATCGCCATAGCGGGCTTCAAATCCTCCGGCTGAAAAGTTTACGGACTCAGTCAGGTCGGGGTTCGTAAAACTAAGCCCTTCTTGTTGACCTGAACGGATTAATAACGGTCTGAATACTTCCAAACCGTTTACATAGACTATATTTTCGTCGTAGCTGCCTCCGCGCACCGAATACTGCGAGCTTAATTCATTGTTTGACGTTACACCGGCAAACGTAACCACCAAACTCTCAATACTTCCTCCTGCCGGATCAGGTAATAAGCGAATCTTATCGGCATCGATAGTCTCGAGTGTCGTTGTTTGTTTGCGCATGGCCGTAACAGCCACTTCTCCCAATTGAAGGGCGGTATAGTTCATCTGTACGTTTACACGCATATCTCGGTCGGCCTTGGGAATAATTCGTTCGGCCTTGTTGTACCCAAGGCACGAAAAGATTAAAGTAACCGAATCGCCTGGAGCAATGGTAAGTGAATAAGCTCCTTTATCGTCTGTCATAGCTCCGTTCAGCGTATTCTTAACCTGCACAAGGACAAGCTCCAATGGGTTACCATCACCGTCGCGCACATTTCCGGTTATTTTAATACGACCCTGCCCTAAGGCTGATACAGAAACCAATATAAATAGTAGTGCAGCTATAGCACGTATCTTCATACAATCATTATTTATTCATTGTTTATAACGAGGAAAAAGCCATAAGCGTATAAAACAGCACGGAAAAATACCGTAACTTTGCAAAAAAGTTAAGAACATGATAAAGTCAATGACCGGTTTCGGCAAAGTTACAGCCGAATTACCTTCAAAAAAAGTGACCGTTGAAATAAAAGCACTCAACAGTAAACAATTAGATCTGTCTACCCGAATTCCTTCTGTCTACAGAGAGAAGGAAATGGAAATACGTAACTTGTTACTCCAAAACTTGGAAAGAGGTAAAATCGAATTTACTATCTATGTCGAATATATCGGTCGCGACACCCCAACGCAAATCAATCAGGCAGCTATAGAAAACTACTATATGCAGATTAAGGATATATCAGAAAATTTGAATATCCCTTTGCCTTCCGACTGGTTCAAAACACTGCTTCGTCTTCCGGATGTGATACGGACAGAAGCACAAGAAGCAGACGAAACAGAATGGGAAATTGTTCAAGAAGCAATCAATAACGCAGTGAAGCAGCTGGTTGAGTTTCGTATCCAAGAAGGGAATATGCTCGCTAAGCTTTTCGAAGATAAGATTGCCAATATTGCAAACCTCCTTTCTGAAGTAGAACTGTATGAAGGTGAACGTATAGAAAAGATAAAAGCCCGTATTCAAGAAAATCTGGAGAAGATTCCAAATATGGAATTCGACAAGAACCGTTTCGAGCAAGAAATGATCTACTATATTGAGAAACTGGATGTCAATGAAGAGAAACACAGACTGGACAACCATTTGAAATATTTCATCAGTACGATGAAAGAAGATAGTAGTGCCGGAAAGAAATTAGGATTCATCGCACAGGAAATGGGGCGTGAAATCAATACGTTGGGTTCGAAAAGCAATCATGCAGAAATGCAGAAGATTGTTGTCCGTATGAAAGACGAACTTGAACAAATCAAAGAACAAGTATTAAACGTGTTATAATTCGATATGGCAGGTAAACTTATCATATTTTCAGCCCCATCAGGCTCAGGTAAATCTACGATTATCAATTATTTGTTGCAACAAAACCTCAACCTTCACTTTTCGATCTCGGCCACCAGCCGTCAGCCTCGAGGTGAAGAAAAGAGTGGAGTGGAATATTATTTCCTCACGCCAGATGAGTTCCGCGCCAAAATACAGGCTGGAGATTTCTTGGAGTACGAGGAAGTTTATACGGACAAATTCTATGGCACGTTGAAAAGCGAAGTCGAACGCATCTTGTCTGCCGGAGACAATGTCATCTTCGACGTGGATGTTGTTGGAGGATGTAATATCAAGAAATATTATGGCGATCGCGCTTTATCGGTATTCATACAGCCGCCAAGTATCGAATCGCTCCGTGAACGATTAGTCAACCGGGGAACAGACAAACCGGAAGTGATCGAAGATCGCATTCGTAAGGCAGAATACGAACTGTCTTTCGCTCCTCAATTTGACGTAGTTGTCGTAAATGATGTGCTTGAAACAGCACAGGTAGAAGCATTGAACGTAATAAAAGCATTCCTTGAAAAATGATTAAAACAGGCATATATTCCGGCTCTTTCAATCCAATCCACATTGGTCACCTTGCGTTGGCCAATTGGCTTTGTGAGTATGGAGGGCTGGATGAAGTCTGGTTTTTAGTTACTCCGCAAAATCCATTAAAAAGAAAGGCCGACCTATTAGAAGACACCTTTCGTTTGGAATTAGTCAAAAAAGCAATCGGTACGTATACCAAATTCAAGGCTTGCGATATCGAGTTCACTCTTCCTACTCCTTTATATACGATCAATACCTTAGCAGCCCTTACGAGTCAGTATGCCGACCGTGAGTTTACACTTATCATCGGATCCGATAACTGGGGCATCATTGACCGATGGAAAGATGCCGATAAACTGGTAGCTACGTATCCTATCGTAGTTTATCCCCGACTGAATCATCCCGTACATATAGATGCTACGCAAACATTAGTCAGAAAAGTCGATGCACCGGTGATTGAGATTTCATCTACCTTTATCCGTGAAAGTCTTTTGCAAGACAAAGATGTTCGCTTCTTCCTCCCGGAAGCCATCCACAGCGACATAAATTCCATCAAAGCTTCTTTAAAAAAATAAACACCCCCCAAAGTGGCCTTCTTTCAGAAGGCTGACCGATATTTTTCCTATCTCCTTATTCATGTTATTCAGCATTTTTCTTTCTTTATAAAATCAATTTTCTCTACATTTGTCTTTATACAGAGATAAAATACGGTTATCTCCTCAAACAGGAGACACATCAAAACAAATAACAACTTGAAAAACATGGAAAATTCCACAAGCAAAATGACAAATTACAGGTGGGTGATTTGTGCAATGCTCTTCTTTGCAACCACGATTAATTATTTGGATAGGCAGGTGTTATCGCTCACATGGGTAGATTTCATTGCTCCGGAATTCCACTGGACCAATACTCATTATGGATATATCACAGCTGCTTTCTCCTTACTTTACGCCATTTCCATGCTTTTTGCCGGACGCTTTATTGACTGGATGGATACAAAAAAAGGATTCCTTTGGGCTATTGGAGTCTGGTCAGTTGGTGCATGTATCCATGCCTTCTGTGGTATAGCAACTGCAGGGATAACGACAGGAAATTGGTTGGTCGGCTTTGAAGGAGCCAGAGAGCTCATCGGTACGGTGGAAAACGTAGGGAGAGTAATCAATGTGAGCGTTGTGCTGTTTATCATCGCCCGCTTTGTGCTTGCCTTAGGTGAAGCCGGGAACTTCCCTGCCGCGATTAAAGCAACTGCGGAATATTTTCCTAAAAAAGACAGAGCATTCTCAACTAGTATATTTAATGCCGGAGCTACCGTAGGAGCCCTGGCCGCTCCTATTTCCATTCCTTTTATTGCAAAAGCTTTCGGATGGGAAATGGCCTTCATTATCATCGGAGCCTTGGGTTTTATATGGATGGGATTCTGGATTTTCCTATATAAGAAACCAGATAAAAACCCGAGAGTAAACCAAGCAGAATTGGTATATATCCAACAAGATGAGAAAGATGAAGAAGTGCCTGTAGAAAAGACAGAAGAAAAAAAGATGTCTTTTATTGATTGCTTCAAATACAGGCAGACATGGGCCTTTGCTATTGGTAAGTTTATGACCGACGGTGTTTGGTGGTTCTTCTTATTCTGGGCACCGGCTTACTTGAATTCCGTCTACGGCATGTCGTCGACCGATGCAGCTTTCCCACTTTTCGTATTGTATATGATTACTTTATTATCCATCATCGGTGGATGGTTGCCCAGTTACTTTGTGGACAAAAAAGGTATGAATCCCTATGCCGGACGTATGAGAGCTATGTTGATCTTTGCTTTCTTCCCGCTCTTGGCACTGCTGGCCCAACCTTTAGGACACATTACCTATTGGATTCCTGTTATCATCATCGGTATTGCCGGTGCAGCCCACCAGGCTTGGTCGGCAAACATATTCTCTACTGTAGGTGATATGTTCCCGAAATCAGCGATTGCAACCGTTACCGGTATCGGAGGTATGGCAGGCGGTGTGGCTTCATTTATTATCAACAGAAGTTCAGGTGTATTATTTGACTATACAGAAACTACGCAGATGCAGTTCATGGGCTTTACCGGAATTGAAGCCGGCTACTTCATTATCTTCTCAATATGTGCCGTAGCCTACCTTATCGGTTGGATAATCATGAAAACATTAGTACCAAAATACAAACCTATTATATTATAAACTGACGATTATTTATGACAGGATTGGGGGGGATATGCGAGTCATTCGTGTATCCCCCTTTCGTTTCGTGGAAAAACGTTAACTTTGCCACACTAAACAGTATTTTATGTACACTTACAAACAGATAGGGAAAGTTAGTTATCCTATTTTTCTAAGTTTATTAGCACAAAACATCATAAACGTTACCGATACCGCATTCATAGGTCATATTGGAGAAGTTGAATTAGGAGCTTCTGCCATGGGAGGGCTTTTCTACATCTGCGCGTTTACCATTGCATTCGGATTTAGTACGGGCTCACAGATTCTCATCGGAAGAAGAAACGGGGAGAGGCAATACAATCAGATCGGTCCGATTATGATTCAAGGTGTGTTTTTCTTGCTTATACTTGCTGCCGTTTTATTCGGTCTGTCCCGTCTTTTTACTGAAGATTTGATGCGGTTAATGATATCGTCTGATGTTTTATTGGAAAAGACCATCGATTTTCTGGATATACGCGTGTTCGGCTTCTTCTTTTCGTTCATGAATGTGATGTTCAGGGCCTTGTTTGTAGGTATCACACGCACCAAGATTCTAACGATCAATGCCATATTGATGGCTGTAACGAATGTGATCCTCGACTATGTACTCATCTTTGGTAATTGGGGATTTCCTGAAATGGGACTCAAAGGAGCGGCTGTTGGATCTGTTGCAGCAGAAATCACTTCGATTATTTTCTTTGTGATTTATACCTATTACAATGTTAATCTGGAGAAATACGGATTGAACAAGTTCCGCTCGTTCGATTGGAAGATACTCAAACGAATATTAAGTATATCCATCTTTACGATGATACAATATTTCGTATCCATGAGTACCTGGTTTATGTTCTTCGTAGCCGTGGAACGTTTAGGACAACGCGAGCTGGCAGTAGCCAATATCGTCCGCAGTATTTATATGGTTTTGTTTATACCGATCAATGCATTATCTACAACTGCAAACACATTTGTCAGCAACACCATTGGTGCAGGATATACCGAAAGGGTTATCCCTATTATTAAGAAGATAGCGGGATTATCCTTCGTATTCATGGCTCTGCTTTCTCTTGTCGTTTGTTTATTTCCACGTTTGTTGGTGTCGATTTATACAAACGATCCGACACTTATCGATGCATCCGTCAACTCGTTTTACGTCATCTCTGCAGCCATGTTGGTTTGTTCGATTGGCAGTATAGCATTCAGTGGCGTATCCGGCACAGGCAATACGAAATCGGCTTTAGCCTTAGAGATGGTTACCCTTTCATTCTATGTAACCTATCTATATTTCGTTGCTGTACACTTTCGTATGCCTGTCGAAATCTGTTTCACAACGGAATTCGTTTATTTCACGGGATTGTTCATTTTGAGCTGGTTATACCTAAAGAAAGCCAATTGGCAGGATAAGAAAATCTAAATAAAAACAGCCTGTTGCTTGCAGGCTATTTTTATTTAATTAGGAAGAGTAACCGTAAAAAAGGGATTAGAAACATGCTGTTCCTTAAGAATCTGTATCATCTTTGTCACCAACTCAGGCTGGTCGGAAGATAGATCATTTTTCTCAGACACATCTTCGGCCAGGTTATACAGGTAAGGGCGACCTTTTTTGACAACCATTTTCCAATCCCCCATGCGAAGGGCCATCTGGTCTGTCTCACCAAACTCCCAATAGAAGAAATCGTGTATCTTCTGCCCTTCTTTACCCAATAAGGTAGCGGCAAACGAAAGCCCATCGAAATAATCTACTTCTTTCTTCTTATTCGTATATTTCTTTACATAATTCTTTACCCCTACTAAATCGCAGAAGGTAGGCATCACATCGTAGAAGGCCAAGGGATGATTATTTGTCGTTCCGGCAGGAACTTGTCCGGGCCAACGAACAATAAACGGAACACGAATTCCTCCTTCATGACACTGACGTTTTATCCCACGCAAATCACCGCTGCCTCTGAAAAATTCCGGATCAGCACCACCTTCTTGATGAGGGCCGTTATCGCTTGTAAAAAAGACAATCGTATTTTCATCCAATCCCTTTTCCTTCAGCTTCGCTAGAATCTCTCCTACATAAGCATCCAAACGAGTTACCATAGCTGCAAACTGAGCATGCGTATGTACCGACGGGTTGTATCGTGATCCTTCCTGTCCACCCCAAGTCTTGTCTTCAAAAAACTGCGACTTATAGGCCTCTACAATTGAATCCTCGGGTTGCACTAACTCTGCATGAGGCAAAGTATAAGTAAATAAACCGAAGAATGGCGTTTTATTATTTTGCTTTTCCAACCAGTTTATTGCTTCTTGATGAATCAAATCTGCTGAATATTGCGTTCTCTTCAAATAATCTTTTCCAAACATCGGATACTTGATATTCTCATCCATCACGATTCGGATAACTGCCGTATCCCCCATCGAACGGCTATAACGATTTAGGAAGTTGGGATAGTAAAGATGTGCCTGAAACTGACAGATATAACCGTAAAACTCATCTATACCTCGCTTATCGGGGGTCGATGTAGAACCTTCGTAGCCACCCGCCCACTTTCCAAACATACCCGTTGTATAGCCATTGTCTTTCATTATTTCGGGGATGATGATATGATCGGGGTCATAAGGATGCTGTCCGACTACGGAATAATCATCATTCTCTCCGTATTTGATCCGTGGGGAGTTTGCCCAGTATTCTTTATTTCCCCTCACTTCGGTATGTCCGGTATGCTGTCCGGTCATAAAAGCGGCACGCGACGGAGCACTAACGGGGCTTCCCGCATAAGCTTGCATGAAGCGCATACCTTCGGCAACCATTTTATCTAAATTGGGCGTTTTTATATGTGTCTGCCCGTAACAACTTAAATCGCCATACCCTAAATCATCACACATGATAAATAGTATATTCGGCTTAGAGCTTTTCTGTCCGGATGCGGCACAAAAACAAGCAGACAACCCGCTGACTAACAGCAAGATAATTCGAGTATTCATTTGTTATTTGTTTATGGGGGATTAACCGCTCAATAAAAGTTATCGGTTCTGATATTTCCGGTAATTCAGCCTAATTATTTCAGTATCTTCATTATAAAACTTATAAATATGACATTTTTTGAAATTTATTAAAAAAAAATATCCCATGTTGTATAACATATTTCAAATATTCATACATTTGCAGTGTAATTATACAAACACTTATAGACATTTAAAAATTGAACTAAAATGAAAAAGGTATTGGCATTCGTAGCTGTTATTGCAGCTGTTTCTTTTTCTTCTTGCGCAAACAAATCAGCTGAAGCTACAACTGAAGCTGTTGCAGAAACTGAAACTGTAGTAGAAGAAGTAGCTGTTGAAGCTGCTCCTGCTGACTCTGTTGCTGCTGTTGCTGACTCTGTTGCTGTTGAAGCTGCTCCAGCAGAATAATCAGAAAGAAAAGAGCTTTAAGGCAGAGGGTGTCTGATGAAGGCGCCCTTTTTTGTTGCCTTTTCGCAACGTAATCCGACATAAAATAAATCCTCTCATCCCGATGTTATTTTCTGTTGAATTACAACGCGTAAAAAACACCTCGATGGTTAAAAAAAAACATCCCGAACGTTTTTAAAAACCATCGAGGTGTTTTTTAAAAACGTTCGGGGTGTTTTTTTTGAGCCTTATAGACCTTTATTTTCAAGGCGTCTACCCCTTCTGATTCACATCGGGATGAGCCTTGTTTTTTTTAGCCTTTATCTTGATAATACTATTTTAGATTATTTCAAGCCTCTATTTTCAAGTAATGCATCTGTTCCCGGTTCTTTACCACGGAAGTTTACATACATAACTGAAGCGTCATCGATTCCACCTGGAGTCAATACATAGTTGCGGAATTTAGTTGCCACCTCTTGATTGAAGATATCACCGGTTTCTTTAAATGCACGGAATGCATCGCAATCGAGCACTTCAGACCATAGATAGCTATAGTAACCAGCTGTATATCCACCACCCATTGTGTGGTTGAAATAAGTTGTACGATAACGAGAAGGTATTTGCTTCAATAATCCGCGTTTGCTTAAAGTCTTGTCTTCAAAATCCATCACATTCAAGTCTTGTGGAATTTCTTTCATCACATGGAAATCCATATCCAATAATGAAGCTGCCACATATTCGGTTGTTACGAACCCTTGACCGTACTTACCGCTCTTATCTAATTTGTCAATTAGTTCAGCAGGAATTACTTCGCCTGTTTGATAATGTTTAGCAAATACTTTCAACACTTCCGGTTCGAATACCCAATGTTCCATAATTTGTGAAGGCAATTCAACGAAATCGCGAGGTACGCCTGAAACACCATAATAATGTACATCCTTGAATAAGTTATGTAAAGCGTGACCGAATTCGTGGAATAACGTATTTGCTTCGTCTGCGCTCAACAATGCTGGTTGTCCTTCTGCAGGAGGAGTGAAGTTACAAACGATAGTCACAACCGGAGCTAAACGTTTGCCATCTTTGTAAGTTTGTGAGCGATAAGTACCACACCATGCACCTCCACGTTTGCTTTCACGTGGGAAGAAGTCCATATACAATACACCTAGGTGCGTACCGTCTTTATCTTCACATTCAAAGGCAACAGCATCTGGATGAGGAAGTGGAATATCTTTGATTGGAGTAAAGGTGATGCCATATAATTTATTGGCTACATAGAATACGCCTTCATAAACGTTTTCAAGTTTTAAGTAAGGACGTACTTCATTTTCATCCAAGTCGAATTTAGATTTCTTAGCCTTTTCGAAATAGTAGCGCCAATCCCAACCTTCCGGTTCAAAACTACCGCCTTCTTTCTTGATTTCAGCTTTGATATCGTTAAGTTCTTCTTTTGCCTTAGCCAATGCTGGAGTCCATACTTCGTTCAACAACTTATATACATTGTCAGCATTCTTAGCCATGCGTTCTTCCAAAACGAATGAAGCATAGTCTTCGTAACCCATCAGTTTCGCTTTTTCAAGACGAAGGCTGATCAGCTTACGAACCACTTCTTTATTGTCTGCATCGTTATTGTTATTGCCACGGTTGATGTATCCTTTGAAAATCTTTTCGCGCAGCTCGCGATTTTCAGCATATTGCAAGAATGGCATTACACTTGGATTGTGAAGCGTAAATACCCATTTGCCTTCCATGCCATTTGCTTTTGCTGTAGCAGCAGCAGTAGCAATCAAACTTTCAGGAAGACCGGCCAGATCGGCTTCTTTTTCAACTACCAACTTGAAATCATTGGTTTCTTTCAGCATATTTTGGCCGAAAGTAAGCTGAAGCATAGCTATTTGGCTATTAAGCTCACGTAATTTCGCTTGATCTTCTTCGCTTAGGTTAGCACCGCCACGAACGAAATCTTTATAGGTTTCTTCTAGTAATTTTGCTTGTTCTTTATTTAAACCTAATTGATCACGTTTTTCGTAAACTGCTTTTACGCGTGCAAACAATTTAGGGTTAAGGCTGATATCATCAGAATGTTTTGATTGCAATGGTGACAATTCGCGGCTCAAACTTTGCATTTCATCGTTTGTGCTTGCTGAATTTTGTCCACCGAAAACGATAGCTACCTTACGATAGAGAGCACCGCTCTTTTCTAATGCTTCAATCGTATTTTCGAAATTAGGTTCATCCGTTTGATTAATAATAGCATCGATTTCCTTAACCTGCTCTTCCATTCCTTTTAGGAAAGCGGGTTTATAATGCTCCAGTTTGATTTGATCAAAAGGAGGCACACCGAATGGGGTTGTATACTCCGTAAAGAACGGGTTATCGTTTTCTCCGCCGGCTGTCTTTTTATCAGACGAGCCACATGCACTAAGTGCAACAGCGATACCTGCAACCATGACAAATTTTTTCATCCGCAAATAATAATTTATATTAATATTAGTTTGATACAAATATAGGAGTTTTTTGTATTTCTTTGAACGATAAAACACTAAATAGAAACGAATCATGAACAGAATTTGTGAATTATTTAACATAACGTACCCAGTTATTCAAGGGGGTATGGTATGGTGCAGTGGATGGAGATTAGCTTCAGCGGTGAGCAATGCCGGAGGATTAGGATTAATCGGGGCCGGATCAATGCACCCAGAAGTGTTGCGTGAGCATATTCGCAAATGTAAAGACGCCACAAACAAACCTTTCGGGGTAAATGTACCCTTGATGTATCCCGAAATTGAAACAATCATGAATATCATCATAGAAGAAGGTGTCAAGATTGTATTCACCTCGGCAGGTAATCCGAAAACATGGACGAAACACCTGCAAGAAAAGGGAATTAAAGTAGCCCACGTAGTAAGCAGTTCTAAGTTTGCCGCCAAATGTGAGGAAGCCGGTGTAGACGCAATCGTTGCCGAAGGCTTTGAAGCAGGGGGACATAACGGGCGTGAAGAAACAACTACGCTCTGCCTTATTCCTGCCGTCAGGAAAGCCACCTCTCTCCCATTGATGGCTGCCGGAGGTATCGGAACGGGCGAGGCGATGCTTGCCACATTTGCTTTAGGGGCTGAAGGTGTTCAAATAGGAACCCGTTTTGCACTAACCAAAGAAAGTTCGGCGCACGAGAATTTCAAAAACCTATGTCTCAACCTCAATGAAGGTGACACAAAACTTTTATTGAAAAAGCTTTCACCTACTCGTCTGGTAAAAGGTACGTTCACCTCGGCTGTGGAAGAAGCGGAAGCTAGAGGTGCCTCTGTCGAAGAATTAAGAGAACTTTTAGGTAAAGGACGTGCAAAAAAGGGTATCTTCGAAGGGAATCTGGAAGAAGGCGAGCTTGAGATTGGTCAAGTAGCCTCTTTATTCAAAGAGGAACAATCTGTTGAAGAAGTCATGGCCGAAATAATGGACAGCTTCAACAAGAAAACAAAGGAATTATCCTCCATAAACCTACAATAATCAATTATGTATGAAGCGAATAGACTGGAATAAATTACGAGCAGACGCACTGTCGACGGTAGAAGCCTTTCCGGTTGAGATTGTGCTAAGTATCTGCATGTTTGTTGCTGCTTCAATTAAAAAGGAAGCAAGTTCCTGGCACTCGGATTATGTTTATAATTCGTTACTGCTTATCCCCTTATGCTGCATCATTAGCTTTGCACTCAATCACTTGCTTACTTCTCGTCGCACAAGATGGGTCTATTATGCCAGTCTATTCCTCGTATGTTTCACACCATTCATTGCCGTAGGAGATCCTCCGGGCCTAGCATATGGTATCACCTGGATAATTGGAATCTCGGCCTTGTTGGTTTGCCGGATGCAAAAGGACAACCTTTTCTTTACGATAGACACGCTGCGTGTTCCTTATCATATAGCCATCAGCGGGATCCTTACCTTGTCGCTGGCTGGCTTACTTATGGGGATTTACGCATCATTGGTCTATATCTTTGACTTCGACACGACTCATATGGATCATGTCATATTTTATTTGTTCATCTTCCCACTAACAATCGTAGCCCCATTTCTCTTTTGTTTATTCCAAAATAGGGAAGATAAGAAGTACGAATGGTCTGCCAATCGTTTTTTTGAGATTTTAAATAACTGGATTGTTTCACCGGCTCTATTGGCCTATACAACACTGCTCTACATTTATGGTCTCAAAATACTGCTGACTTGGGATCTACCGAAAGGGATGTTGTCTTATATGATATCCATTTATCTCTTTTTGGCTGTAGTTGCAAGAGCCTGTCAAAAGCTGCTAAAGAAAGAATTTTATTCCTGGTTCTACACAAAATTCCATTTGATTGCCATTCCGATTATCATCCTCTTCTGGGTAGGTATTCTATATAGGATTCAGGAATATGGATTTACGGAAGAACGCGTGTATCTGTCTCTTCTGGCCATACTTATTTCAGTGGTATCGTTGCTTCCATTCAGTACCACAAAGTACCTTTATTTCGTTTATTTCGTTATAGGATTTTTGGCGATATTTACCTACATCCCGCCCATCAGTGCAAAGAGTTTGGGGGTAATGTCTCAGGAAAGCCGACTGAATGGTATTATCAAAGCATTTGATCTAAAAGATCCGGAAACCGGACTTATCAGAACAAAGAATATCCCAGAATCTTTCATGAGCAATTCGACCAAAGAGGATTATCAAAAGTTGGTCGATATTTTCAGATACCTGACCAGCCAGACTTCAGGAGAATATATGAAAGATAAATACGGATACAGTTCAGTTGTCGAACTGAATAAAGGTCTGTTTGCTGAAAAAACGCCTGACTATATTAAAGAGTCTGGCCTATTTGATAAAGTTAAATATATACAGCGAACTGGAGGTTCTATAATCGCAATCGACGGATATACCAAATTGTATGATTCCCATTTCATTCCGGTTATTCAAGGGGATTCGCTCTACCTGAAGAGAGATTCAGTCCTTGTAACAACATTCTGTATTCGAGACTTTTTGTCTGATCATCCGGAAATTTTACGTGATGACGATAATACAGCCGACATAGATAGCTTGTTGTATTTTAAGAATGATTCGTGCCTAGCCATCATCGACTACATGAATATTAGAAACGAAAAAATCGAATATTTGTCAGTAAAAAATTTATTAAAAAAATAATTTTTTTATTTTCGCAGTCACACTTTAAATCTAAAGAAACAGTATAAATTCATACTTACTAATAATCAAAAACGGACACATATGGCTGCTCAATCATTAAACGAATTACTTATCCAAGCCATGGAAAGTAAGATTCCAGACGGAACCAGATTAGCGAATGTACTAATTGATATACTTTTTATTGGAAAAGAAGCCGTCTACAGAAGGCTTCGAGGGGAAGTACCGTTTACTTTAAATGAAGCAGCCATAATTGCCCAGGAATTAGGTATCTCATTGGACAATACCATTGGTACCAAAAACAACAAGAGTGCATTGTTTAATTTGAGTATTGTGGATATTGAAGATCCAATTATTACCTACGAAAAGATTGTCAAAAGATATTGTGATTTATATAAATCACTGCGTAATTTTGAGAACACAGAATTAGGCTTGGCAGCCAATATCATTCCGCATGGTTTATTCCTTAAATATTCTAACTTGGCAAAACTCAGACTATTTAAGTGGCTATATCAAAATGACAAAAACAACACCTACAATTTTGTAGTAAGCGACAAATTGCGTAGTTTACAAAAAGAATACGTCCGTGAAGTTCAGCATATTAAATCGACCATTTATATTCTCGATAACCATATATTCGATAGCTTCATCAACGACGTACACTATTTTATCAATATAGGTCTTATAAACAAACAAGAAATTGAAGAGATTAAGACTGAATTGTTGGAGCTTTTAGATGAAATTGAAGAATTTGCAACTAAAGGAAAGTTCAAAACTGGCACAAATATCCAAATCTATATATCGAATATTAATTTTGAAGCAACCTACACATACTTAACCAGCCCCATGCATAATTTGGCATCATACAGGTTGTACGGTATAAATGCAATCTATACCCCTGATCCGTTCCTTTATGAATTTAATCGGGATTTCATCCAATCATTAAAGAAATATTCAACATTAATATCTGAAAGTGCAGAGATGCAACGCATCCAATATCTGAATAAACAGAGGGAAATCATCCAGTCCTTATCTTAATAGAACTTTCTTAGAATAAGGTCTTTAATATAAACAGCTGTTTCATCGATTCCCAAAAGGGATGAATCGATGGACAGGTTATAAGATAGTGCGCTTCCCCAAATCTTATTGGTATAATAATTATAGTATGCTGCCCTTTCCTTATCCGTTTTGATAATAAGCTCTTCAGCATGCATTTTACTTAAGTTATACCTTTCCATGATACGGGTTATGCGTTCCGGCATTGGGCTATGTATAAACACACTCAAACAATCGGCATCGTCTCTTAAAATATAGTCGGCACAACGCCCTACCAACACGCAAGCATGTTTATTGGCAAGGTTACGTATCGTATCGCTTTGTAGCTTGAACAAACCATCATTGGTCAATATATCCGAATAGGGTGTAAACATTCCCATATAAGGCAGTCCTACGGTAAAAGCATGAGACAAAGCATGTGAAGAGCGTTCGTCAGCCTTTTCAAAAAAAGCTTTGTTCAAGCCACTTTCTTTAGCAGCAAGTACAATCAATTCCTTATCATAAAATGCGATTCCTAGCAGCTCTGCCAATTTATGACCTACTGCATATCCGCCACTTCCAAATTGACGTCCAATTGTAATTTTAAACTTTGTCTTCATAGTTTAATCATTTTAGTGGGTTGTGCCAATATACAATATTATATTGTATTTATATTACAATAATCATCATTATTTCTGCTATTTGATTTATTGTTATATCTTCACCTGCTTTTTATTAAACAGTTTAGTTATGGCAGAAGAATTAATCATTAACGAAGGCATTAAATCTGAGAAATACAAGACTTTACTTCCTCAGATTAAGGCATTGGTAGGCAACGAAACCGATCAGATAGCCAATATGGCCAACATAGCAGCAGCACTTAAACAAACATTCGGATTCTTTTGGGTAGGCTTTTATATTGTTCGAGGTAACGAATTGGTTTTAGGTCCGTTTCAAGGTCCGATTGCCTGCACACGCATAAAGAAGGGAAAGGGTGTTTGCGGAACGGCCTGGGAAAGAAAAGAGACCATTCTGGTACCCGATGTGGATCAGTTTCCCGGCCATATTGCATGCAGCAGCGATTCGAAATCGGAGGTTGTAATTCCCGTTATACGGAACAACGAAGTAATTGCTGTATTGGATATAGATAGTGATAAACTAAACGACTTCAACGAAGAAGATTCGTTCTATTTGGAACAGCTTGTCGAACTGGTGGGATAAGGGTCATTCCTCATCCTCACCTTTGAGCACAGCGGTCTCTACTTTGGCTAATCTTGCTTTCAACCGCTCTGCACAACCTTTACGTATACGGAGGGTCATCTCACAATCCATCTCGAATGTTTGAGAGATAATTTCCGGACCTTCCTCTTTTACGATGCGCATGATACTGTTCAAAAACGGATATTCGAAACAAACAGTAATATCTTCATCAACTGTACGTACTTCTATTTCAGCAGCAGCTATTGCTTCTGCCGCAGCTGTTCGATAGGCTACAATCAAACCACTTGTGCCTAATTCAATGCCCCCGAAATAACGAACTACGATAATCAGGATATCTGTCAGCTGATTCGAATTGATCTGTCCGAGTATGGGTTTCCCTGCAGTGGATGAAGGCTCGCCATCATCATTAGCACGGAATTCTTGTCGTGCATGTCCAAGCATATAGGCCCAACAGACGTGTCGGGCATCAAAATACTGCTTACGGTATTTGTCTAACTCCCTTTTAACATCCTCTACCGAACGTACAGGAATAGCATAAGAAATGAAACGACTTCTTTTTTCGCTATAATAGCCCTCTGAGACTTGCTTGATGGTTCTATAACTATCTTCTTCCGCCATTACCAATTTCCTCTGTTTTCTTTAGTATTTATCTATTATTGTTTAACCTTGCTTTAACTCTTCTCTAAGAAATGGTATTGTAAAGCTTTTTGCATTCGAAGCAACCATTTCTTCCGGAGTTCCCACAAAGAGAATTTCACCTCCTTTTCGTCCGCCTTCGGGACCTATATCAATCAGGTAATCTGCACTCTTTATCACATCCAGGTTATGCTCGATCACAATAATCGTATTCCCTTTATCTACCAGTCTATTCAATACGCCAAGCAATACGCGTATATCTTCGAAATGTAATCCGGTAGTAGGTTCATCAAGCACATATAGAGTCTGTCCGGTGTCGCGCTTAGCTAATTCCGTAGCCAATTTAACGCGCTGGTTTTCTCCTCCCGATAAGGTCGTTGATGGTTGACCTAGCTTTATATAACCTAAACCAACATCTTGCAACACCTTAACTTTAGACAAAACGGAGGGTATGTTTTCGAAAAATTCTACGGCCATATTGATAGTCATATCTAATATATCAGCAATAGATTTCCCTCGGAAACGCACTTCCAGTGTTTCCCTATTGTAACGCTTACCCAAGCAATCCTCGCAAGGGACAAGCACATCGGGCAAGAAATTCATCTCAATCGTCTTGTATCCATTCCCCTTGCAGGTTTCACATCGTCCACCGGCAACATTAAACGAAAAACGTCCGGGTTTGTAGCCACGCATTTTTGATTCGGGCAGTTCAACGAACAGGTTGCGAATATCTGAAAAGACGCCGGTATAGGTTGCCGGATTACTTCGTGGTGAACGGCCTATAGGCGATTGATCCACATTGACAATCTTATCAATATGCTCTAGTCCCTCTATGGCCTCATAAGGCAAGGGTTCCGTCAACGAACGATAGAACTTCTGACTAATGATAGGTTGCAGGGTATGATTGATTAATGTAGACTTGCCACTTCCGGAGACACCTGTTACACAGATAAAAGTACCCAAAGGAAAAGAGACGGTCACATTCTTCAAATTATTACCTGAAGCTCCGATCAATTTGATGAACGATCCGTTACCCTTTCGCCTTTCGGCAGGCACTTCAATCTTCATCTTTCCATTGAGGTAGGCAGAAGTCAGGGTGTCTGATTTAAGCATTTCTTCAGGAGTACCCGCAAAGACAACTTCGCCACCTAGTCGGCCGGCCTTAGGACCAAGATCCACAATATAATCAGCATTAAGCATCATATCTTTATCATGCTCTACTACCACCACAGAGTTGCCCGTATCTCTTAGCTCTTTCAGCGAATTGATTAGTCGCACATTATCGCGCTGATGCAAACCAATACTTGGTTCATCCAAGATATACAGCACGTTCACCAATTGACTGCCTATTTGTGTAGCCAAACGTATACGTTGGCTTTCTCCCCCTGACAATGAAGCAGAAGCACGGTTCAGCGCCAGATAATCCAAGCCAACATCCAACAAGAATTTCAGTCTCGAGCGTATTTCTTTTAGTATCTCTGTAGCAATCAGCCTTTGCTTTTCATTAATACGATCTTCCAGTCCATCCAACCATTCACTCAGTTCGGAAACATCAATCTTTGATATATCTGCGATATTCTTACCGTCTATCAGATAATGCAGGGCTTCTTTATTTAACCTGTCGCCATTGCATTCGGGGCAGGTCGTTTCTTTTATAAACTGTCCCGCCCATTTCTGAGCAGAGGCTGATGCCTCGCTATCTTGCTGCATCAGGATATATTTGGCAACCCCTTCATAGGTCATGAAATAATTCGAATTGCCAAGAGACTCATTCTTAATTTGCAGACGCTCGTCGGTTCCGTTCATTATTTCATCAATAGCCTCTTCAGGAATATCTTTGATAGGCGTCTTAACAGTCACGCCATGTTTTTCACAGATTGCGTCTATCTGCCAGAAGATCAATGAGTTTTTATACTTACCAAGCGCCACAATACCTCCATTATATATACTAAGGGAGGGATCCGGCACAATCTTCTCCATATCCAGCAGATTGACGAGCCCAAGTCCTTTACATTTCGGACAAGCTCCATGCGGCGAATTAAAGGAGAAATTATGCGGAGCCGGTTCGCTATAGGATAGTCCGGTTACGGGACACATCAGACGCTTACTGTAATGTCTTACCTCATTCGTATCGGCATCGAGCAGCAGCACCAGCCCGTCACCTTGTTTCATGGCTATGCGCAGGCTTTCTTTCAATCGTCTTTCGTCGGAAGCCGATACAACCATTTTGTCGATTACCACCTCTACGCTGTGCATCTTATAACGGTCCAGTCGCATGCCGTGAATAATCTCACGCAGTTCGCCATCGACCCGTACATTCAAGAATCCCTTTTTACGTATTTGTTCGAACAGCTCTTTATAATGCCCTTTACGGTTCCTTACCAGCGGAGCAAGGATATAAGTTTTCTTCCCTCTGTATTTCTCAAGAATCAAGGAAAGGATTTGTTCTTCGGTATATTTCACCATCTTTTCGCCGCTCAAGTAAGAGTAGGCCTCTCCTGCCCTAGCGTATAAAAGACGCAGAAAGTCGTAAATTTCAGTTGTTGTACCCACAGTAGAACGTGGGTTACGGTTAGTCGTTTTCTGTTCAATAGAGATAACAGGACTCAGACCGGTTATCTTATCTACATCCGGCCGTTCGATATTCCCCAAAAAATTGCGGGCATAGGCCGAGAAAGTCTCTATATAGCGACGTTGTCCTTCAGCAAATATCGTATCAAATGCCAAGGATGACTTTCCACTACCACTCATTCCCGTAATAACGGACAACTTGTTGCGTGGTATCTCGACGTCTATATTCTTTAAATTATGAACCCGGGCTCCCAGTACGGAAATCAGCCCTTCTTCTAAAGCTGTATTATCATTCATTGTAATCAATCATCCTATTTTACTACCCAGCGAGGATCATGCACAACCGTATTCGGTCCTTTATAAAACATGTCTTCTTTCTCAGGGATATCGATAAAATATGTTTTGCCTCCTGTTGCTAACTTTCGGTCTCTCAGCCACAGATTGAAACGCTTCAGGTCGGCATGGGTAATACCTTGTTCTTGAGCAAAAGCCGACAGGTCTTGAATATCGGCTGTAACCTTTACTTGTTTTACGCGGATAGGCTTATATAAATCTTCTGCCTTTAAAACGAATCCATATTTAGATGGGTTTTCGAAGATCAGTTTGATGGCCATAATCCGATAAATATAGCGCGAGGTCTCTTCCACCAGCCAAAGGTCGAATGAACTCTCTGAATTCTGTTTTTGCAATTCGCCGGATATACGTGCCATCCCTGCATTATACGAAGACGCCACATCGGCCCAATTGCCATATTTATCATACGCTTTCTTCAGATAACGACACGCCGCTTCTGTTGATTTCTTGACATGTCTTCTTTCGTCGACCGTTGGTAAGATAACCAGCCCTTCGTCTTTGGCCGTTCCTTCCATCAATTGCCACATTCCGACTGCACGTGCCGGAGAAGTTGCCTGCGGATCCAAATGACTTTCTATAACCGCCAGATACTTAAAATCGTCCGGAATGCCATTAGCCTTCAGAATAGGTTCGATAATCGGAAAGTAGCGGTTGGCCCGCTTTATCAACAGCATAGTCGTAGAATGGAAATAAGTAAAGCTCGACAATTCCCGGTCAAGCCCTTCACGCATATTGTACCGCGTCAAGTCGATTTCATTTCCGCAGAAAAAGGCCGAAGCCGGTATCTCCGGATTGAGCGTTACCGCCTGCTTTACTCCCTCTTGATTCGCTTGCTGAACTTCTTTACCTATATTGGAAGGATCGTTCGACCCCAAAGAAATACAGGCAGAGAGACAAATAAATGTTCCTGCCAGATAGCTGATTCTTTCTTTATTCAATAATTTCATTTCTTCCTGTTTTTGAACGGAGTATACTTATACTCCCCTTCAATTTATGAGTTCTTCCGTCCGAGCCTGTTGCTTCCAGCACATAAAAATAAACACCGGGTGCTACATATTTTCCATTCTTCTTTCCGTCCCATCCCAAATCTGGATTGGTCCAGTAAAAGATTTCATTCCCCCAACGGTTAAATATCCAACCTTTGAACGATGTAATGGACTTATACTTTATCTTAAACTCGTCGTTAATTCCAGGCGAAGCTTCGGGCGAAAACACATTAGGAGCATCCCAATAGAACTTGCTTATTTTTATTTCTATATCGCTTGAAATATACTCACATTTCCCTGTTCGATCCAAAACCTGCAGTTCAACGCCATACGTACCTTCACGCATAAATTCATGTTCGGCCTCAACACCACGATAGATAAATGGTGTTTGCAAGGAATCGTTCTTGTTATAGATTTTCCAAGTAAAAGCATTGGCTACGGGTTCGTTGGCCCAAGCCGTGAAACGCATCATTAAGGGTGCCGAGAAAAATCCATCTTCCAACAACTTTATACCGTCACCATTATCGATATAGGTCGTATCCACAGCTACCAACAGGGCTGTAGCTGTATACGTATCCGAAACGACTTGCTGCTCGACATTAAAGTGACGAGCAAACAAATCACCCTTCAGTGTAAAATCCGTATCCGCAAAGGGTGAGGCAATGAATAGTCCAAACGGCTTACCCGTAATCGTATCTGTCTGTTGCTTATGGACAACAGAGATAGCCTGTTCGCTACGATTGATTTCTTGCGTATTATAGATCAACTCAAAAGAGCGGGTCAGTTCGGATCTGGATCCTCGTGGCGTATAGTAATACATTGGTTCCACTACTCCCTCTCCATTCAATCTGAGCTGTGCACAATCGCCCTCTATCGCCTCAACACGAAGGGTATTCAGTTCAGCCTTATACTTGCTATAATCAATAATCCAAACATATTTGGTGATACCTGTTGACTCTTTCACAAAATAGCCGTACCCTTCCTCCGGATTCCGGATAATAGAAGTCGTCCCTTGTTGCACGGCACTGACAGGTTCGGCCTCCAGCGCTTTTGTTTTATAACGAAACCACTGATGAGAAGTAGATGACGAAGTGTAGCTAACTTCTACACCTTCAGTACTGTACACCAGAAAAATATCGATATCATTTTGCGGTTCGGCCTTGGCCAACAGAGGAGTTACCGTTCCCCCTTTTACCGTATATTGGGCATATACATTACAAGAAACCAGCAGTAAAGCGATTAAAAATCCTAATCCTATTAATCTTTTTTTAAACATATCGGACTCCGGTAATTAGTTTCCAAAATTAGCATTTTATACGGACTTACACTATCTTTGCCGTAAATAATCCTTTCAGCAAATGAACAAGATACGTATAAATATACTCTTATTCTTCTTTAGTTTTTCGTTGATTTCCGGATATGCTCAACAGGTGAGACCGGATACTACTATTAACGCTGCCGGAGGCAATATATTTCATCATACAGTAGAACGTGGACAAACCGTATACTCTATCGCAACCATGTATGGCGTTACGGAAAACGATATTTATAGGCTGAATCCGGGCAGCAAGGAATCAATCAAAGCCGGTGCCGTTCTTGTCATCCCACAGAAAGACGCATCCTCACGAACGGATGTAAGCACGGAAGATATCTATACTTATCATACTATTCAGCCCAAAGAAACATTGTATTCTTTGACGGTTAAATACAATATCCCGGCAGCAGCTCTTGTCGAAGCAAACCCGGGCTTATCAGTCGAAACATTTACTATCGGCAAAATCATACGTATACCACCGACAAAAATCGACGACCTCCCACAAACCGAAGTCAAAACGGTTACGAAAGAAATCGAATATCGCGTGCAGAGTAAGGAAACGATGTACAGCATCTGCCGTAAGTTCAATGTCTCGAGTGCAGAACTCACCCGGATTAACCCGAAGTTAAAACAAGGAGTTAAAGCCGGCATGATATTGAAAATCCCGGTAAAAACAGATGAAACGGTTGTAAGTACCGTTGTGGCCCCACAAGAAAAAGAAGTTAACGCACTGCTTTCAGCACCTAAAATGATTGATCGCGTCAATACCATTAAGGTGGTACTTATGTTGCCTTTCATGGCGAAAGAAAGTACGCGTTCGGAGGCTTCACTTCGTTTTATCGAATATTATGAAGGGTTGCTTTTAGCGGTAGACAGTTTACGAAATACAGGAGTATCAATCGAACTATCTGTCTTCGATACCGAATCGGGAACAAATAGAACAAAAGAGATACTCAAGACCAAAGAGCTGAAAGAAGCCAACCTGATTATCGGTGCTGTTCAGAACGATCAAATCGCTTTGGTGGCAGAATTTGCTAAAAAGCACAAAATCAAATACGTCATTCCTTTCACTTCGAGAAACGACGATGTGTTGTCAAACGCCTATGTTTTCCAAGTGAATACGCCTCACTCCTATCTACATGACAAAGCGGCTCAGTTAGGCTGTAGATTGTTTGCCAATGCAAACATCATCTTTGTAAACACCAATGACAAGGACAACAAAACAGACTATATCAAAACGCTCAAAGAAGAGATGAATCAACGCAACATCACTTACACCGATTGCATTTGGTCGGATGAAAACTTCAGAGCAGATATCACAGCAAAACTTGATGAGAATCGCAGCAATGTGATTATCCCTTACTCAGGTTCGTTCGACGCATTGAACAAGATTAGAACTACATTACGCAGTTTGTCGGATGAGTTTCCACAATATGGGCTAACACTTTACGGTTATCCGGAATGGCAAACTTATACGCGTGATTGTCTGGAAGACTTCTTTGCACTGAACACACATATCTACTCCTACTTCTATGCAGACAATATTTCTGCTCAAGTCAATGATTTTTACGCCAAGTATAAAACCTGGTATTCAAAAACGTTGATCAACTCATTCCCAAAATACGGAATACTTGGATTTGATACGGGTATGTATTTCTTGACAGCATTGAATAAGTATGGAACGAATTTCGAAAACAATCTGTCTAAGATTAAATACAAAAGCTTGCAGACGAGTTTTGACTTCCATCGCGTAAATAACTGGGGCGGATTCATCAATACCCAACTGCTCCTGGTCAACTACAGAAAAGATTTCACAATAACCCGTGAAGAAGTAGAGCTATGAAGAAAAAGATATTTTTACTACTGAGCGGCTTATTGTCCATTGTCATAGCACAAGCACAAACCCCATATAAAAAGGAACTTTATGTAGGTCCGTCGTTTGGTGTCAATTACTCATCGGTTTCTTTTGCACCACGTGTAAGCACTAAATTGCTAATGGGCTATTCCGGTGGACTATCAATTAGATGGAACACCGAGAACCATTTGGGCCTGCAAGCCGAAGTCAATTACAGCCAGAACGGTTGGGACGAAGATTTCAGCGACCTTGGTGAAAATGATTTTAAATATACCCGCACCATCAATTACTTAGAGGTACCCCTCTTGACACATATCTATTTCGGAGGGAAAAGAACACGTTTCTTTATCAACCTCGGCCCAAAGGTAGGCTATATGCTAAGCGAAAACACGACTGAGAGCCTGGATGGCCTTAACACGGATAAAGGTGTTTATAAGCAGCATACCATGGCGATTAGGCATAAGTTTGGTTGGGGATTATGTGGCGGACCGGGTTTTGAACTCAGAACCGGCATAGGCACATTCAGTCTGGAAGGACGCTATTATTATGCACTTGGCGATATCTTCAGCAATAGCAAAACAGACGAAGAATATTTCGCCAAATCATCCAATCAAGTTTTAAGCGTAAAATTAAGTTATTTATTCCGCATTTTTTAAGCCTTCATCCTGATCTTATTTTCGATTGATATTCAACATAAAAACATCATTCCGATGATTTAAAAAAAACATCGGGATGTATTTTCTGAAAAAACACAAAAACCAAACAAGGAATTACCTGTCTATTTTTATTAGGTAATTCCTTGTTTGGCTTATTTCTTTTGCTTAGCTAACTTTCGTTCAGAAGCTATTATTCAATAATCTGTACCCAGCCGTGAACATCCGGTTCATCTCCATACTGGATTCCACGCAGTTTGTTGTATAAACGTTCACTGATAGGTCCGGGGTTCCCGTCTTTTGAGTAGACGTACGACTTGTTTTCGTCAAGGTCGTCAATATAAGAAATCGGAGCAATAACGGCTGCTGTTCCACATTCGGCTGCTTCGTCGAATGTTGCCAATTCTTCAACCGGTACAGGACGACGCTCAACGGTCATTCCTATGTCTTCTGCAAGCTGAATCAAACTCTTGTTCGTAATAGACGGAAGGATAGATTGCGACGCAGGAGTGATATACGTATTTCCGCGTATACCAAAGAAGTTGGCCGGTCCGCATTCGTCAATATATTTCTTTTCCTTCGGATCAAGGTAAAGCACTGCAGCATATCCGCCTTTACGCGCCTTATCTCCTGCTACCATACTGGCGGCATAGTTACCACCCACCTTGATAGTCCCTGTGCCATGAGGCGCTGCACGGTCGTAGTTACGCATGATACATACCGGAGCCGGCTTGAACCCACCTTTAAAGTAAGGGCCAACAGGAGTTACAAATACAAGAAACAAATATTCATCAGCAGGTTTAACACCTACTTGTGCGCTCGAACCGATAAGTAGCGGGCGAATATACAAGGAAGATCCACTTTCGTATGGAGGGATAAAGCGTTCGTTTAGCTTCACAACTTTACGTACCGCTTCTTCAAATTTTTCAACAGGCAACTCAGCCATCATGATTCCACGGCTAGACGCTTGCATACGTTTTGCATTTTCGTCCATTCTAAAGACACGGATTTTACCATCCTTGCCTCTAAACGCCTTCAATCCTTCAAAGGCTTCTTGTCCGTAATGCAGACAAGTGGCTGCCATATGAATATTAATCGTTTCAGAAGACGATACTTCCAACTCTCCCCATTTCCCATTACGATAATAGCATCGTACATTGTAGTCAGTCTTCATATATCCGAAGGATAAATCAGACCAGTTAATATTTTCCATATCTCATCGTTCTAAGATTTAACATTCACAAATGTAAGTTATTTAGAACGATAATCGTTACATTTGTCTGAAAATTTATTGTACTATGAGAGTTATCGATCTTATAAATAACAGCAAAAAAACCGCCTTTTCATTCGAGATTCTTCCTCCATTGAAAGGCAATAGTATTCAGAAAGTTTATAATGTGATTGATAAACTGTTGGAGTTCGATCCAAAATATGTAAACATCACATCCCATCATAGCGAATACATCTACAAGACGCTTCCCGACGGTACGATACAGAAAGTAAACATCCGTAAACGTCCCGGTTCGGTGGCTATTGCTTCGGCTATTCAAAACAAGTACAACATCACGGCTGTCCCCCACATCATTTGCAAGGGATTTACAAAAGATGAAACGGAATATGCCTTGATCGATTTAAATTTCCTTGGCGTTTACGATCTGCTCTTGTTGCGCGGTGATAACAAGACACTCGAACCGCCCACTGAAGCTGGCCTCTACCATAATTATGCAACGGAGCTACAAGAGCAGGTAAACAATTTCAACCGAGGCATAGCGGTAGACGGCTCTGAATTTGAAGCCAACGAAACGCCTTTCTCATACGGAATGGCTTGCTATCCCGAAAAGCATGAGGAAGCTCCGAATATGGAGTCGGATATTTTCTATGCGAAGGAAAAAGTACGCAACGGAGCCGGTTATCTGGTAACACAAATGTTTTTCGATAACCAAAAATACTTTGATTATGTAGCACGTCTTCGTTCGGAGGGTATCACAGTGCCCATCATTCCGGGTATCAAGCCTATCGTGTTCAAGAATCAGCTGACCGTATTGCCTCGTATTTTCAGGTCGGACATCCCCGAGCCGTTGGCAGCTGAACTAAGGAAATGCAAAGACGACGACGAAGCTAAGGAAGTGGGTATCGAATGGTCTATCCAGCAATGCAAAGAGCTGATTGCCAAAGGCGTGCCCAGCCTTCATTTTTACACCATGATGGCAACAGACAGTGTAAGCAGAATTGCCAAAGAGATTTATTAAAACCCTTTGGCACATTCTCTTATTATTCTTTTAAATTATTTACAATGCTCACGGATAAGGCGGTTCGCTAACGGATCGCCTAATTCTTTTGCTTTATTGAAAGCTTCGCAGGCTTCTGCGTTCTTGTTTTGACGTACTAAACAGATTCCTTTCAGACGATAGCACGAAGCAAAATCAGGGGCAATTGCCAAAGCCTTTTCGAGGCTTGCCATCGCTTGTGCATAGTCTTCCTTACGAACATATATCGATGCCTCCTCAGCCAGATATTCGGCTGCAGGGTTCAGACGCAATGCTTCCTGGATATCAGCCAAGGCTCCGTCCAGATCTCCGGCACGGAATTTAGCTTGCTCTCTGAAATAATAGAAAGGCGCTTCTACATTACCACCAACAATGTTGTAATACAAGTCGTAGTCTTCAATGGCTTCTTTATACATCATCATCTGCATCTTCCACTCAACACGTTCAAGCACATAGGTTGCTGCAGCCGGAGTTGGAGGTGTTCCGCTTTTCTCTATAGCCTTGTCCAATAAAGCAATGACATCGCCGATATTAAAGCCATGAATATTTTCTTTTGCCTTAGCTGCCAGATAATAAGATTCGGCTGTTGCCTGGTCTGATTCATTTAACTTCATATAGGCATTATAAGCATCTTCGAACTTCTGTTGATAAAAGTAAATATCCCCTTGTAACTGACGATAGGCAGGCAGATCTTCTTGCTGGATGGCCTGATTAATTGCCTCTAAAGCCGCATCTAAAGTCCATTCGGGCTTGTTTATTGTGGTATCTGTTGCCGCTATTTCAAAAACCAGCTTGGCACGATTAAAGTGTGTATCGCTTTGTTTTTTATCATATTGTGCAGCAGTTTTTATGTCTTCCATAGCTTTATCCAGAAAGGCTGTTTCTTCGGCCGGTGATGAAGCCAACGCTTTGCGGTTAGATGCATAATGGGTAGCGCGACTCAGATAACCATCCGGTGAAGTAGGGAAAGAAGCGATAAAATCGTTCAGTGTTTCCAAATATTGCTGAGGTGTTTGCATAGAGCGGGCCAAGAATAAGGAAATTACGGCCTGATCTACTTCTTCGGGCCATGCTTTACGAATGCCGATGGCACTATAGGTAGAGCCCAAAAGGTCGGTCGATGTAACGCGAAGACTGTGTACATAGCCGGCGGAAACAGCGTATGACTGTTCATTTTTGCCGGATGCATCTTCCTGCGCCAATCCGAGTACTTCGCCCGTTGCCAACAGCACCGGTGAGTCTACATCTTTGGCATTGAGAGGAAAAGACACTTGATAATAGCTATACGGATCTTTCAATTTGCTAATTTCAGTGATCTTTCCTTCTTTGAATACCGGATTCTTCTCTGTACTAAACGGCATTAAAAAGACCTGACTGCCCACTACTACCGGTTCTTTGGCGAGAGGGAGAAAAGTCACCTTCTTAGCAACCTTTGCTTGCATACGAATAACATCGTACATCTCATCGGCACCCAGAATACGGTCAATCGGATAATTCTTTCCATCCGTATCGGTTACCTGAGCTTTTGCCGCTCCTTTCATCAAGGTGTAAGAAGCCAGTATTTCGCCATTTTCGGACACAAAGAATCCTGTTCCGTTTTGCAGCTGGCGGTTGTCACTATCGTATGTTGTAATTTTCACTACTGCATTACGGCTTTTAGCCATCCATTTGGGTGCCTTAGTTTGAGCAGAAACAATAAACACCGACGTTATAAGCAGTAGAACAGAGAGGATTAGTTTATTCATGGTATTTTGTTAACTTTCAGATTTCATGTACTGGCAAAGTTAATTATTAAATCCTATCGAATGTAACAATAGATACATATTCGACGACATAAAATAGCCTACCTTTATCCTAGTTATTAATCATAAATCAAGAAAACGATGAGTGAATTATTTTCAAAAGGTACGATCCTCAAGTTCAACGAAATGATCGACTACTCCGAAGGGGGAGTCATCAGCAAGCAAGTCTTAAAAAATGCTGCCGGAAATATCACCTTGTTTTCCTTTGACGAAGGACAGGGATTGACCGAGCATACCGCTCCATTCGATGCTATGGTGCAGGTTCTGGAAGGCGAAGTAGAAATCCGCATTGGTGGTCAGCCAAACCTGTTAAAAGCAGGCGAAACGATTATCATGCCGGCCAATATCCCTCATGCTTTGCATGCGACAAAGGCATTCAAGATGCTGTTAACCATGATAAAAGGAGTATAATTAGCTAAAAAGAAGAAGAGTAAGGGGTTATTTATTAACCCCTTACTCTTCTTCTTTTTTTATTCTGTTTCAAGCCAAAGGAATATTTCGACTCAAAATACGTTTGGTTTGCTCCACAGTATATCCTCGACGGTCAGCATATTCTTTCAACTGCTCTTCGTCGATCGTTCCAATCATGAAATATTGTGATTCGGGATGTGCAAAATATAACCCACTGACTGTTGCCGTTGGTAGCATTGCCCCGTTTTCTGTCAACTTCACCCCGATGCGCGACATATCCAACAACTTATCCAACAGGTGGTTTTGCAATTGATCAGGCAGAGATGGATAGCCAATAGCCGGACGTATTCCTTGATATTTTACGCGGAACAAATCTGGAATGCTGAGGTTTTCATCCGAAGCATAGCCCCAATATTCTTTACGTACCTTCTCATGTACGTATTCTGCCACAGCTTCAGCCAGACGGTCTGTCAGGCTTTGCAGCAACATGGCGCTATAGGTATCGCCTTCTGCCTCAAATTCGGCATGTAGCTTTTCAGCTCCGGCACCAGCCGTCACCACAAAAGCTCCGGCATAATCTTCACGCCCTTCAGAAGCAGGCATAACATAGTCGGCAAGCGATTTATAGTCTGTTCGGTCTTTCTTGATCACTTGTTGGCGAAGCACAGGTATCTCCAGATCTCCCAAGCGAATGATATCGTTTTCACTTGAAGCCGGAAAAAAGCCGTAGATAGCGCGGCAATAGTCTACTTTCATCATCACCAGACGGTCAAGCAGCTTTTTTACATCGGCATACAGTTTCATGCCTTCTTTTGCCTTTTCACGTTCTTCGCCTTCGAACTTATTCAGCCATTCAGCCCGACATGATTCACAATCGTGCAAATAGGCTAATTCAGCATACCGTCCGCTCAATCTCCAGGCGCTAAAGAAGAAGTTCCAATGGATATAAGGAATAATATCTTCCAACGGAATAGAAGGTATCACGTGAACACCCATCTTGTTGGGTTTCACCGGAGTATAGGCCGACCAGTCGATCTGTTGCGGTAAGGCTCTTGCCTGTGCAAGCGAAACGAGCTCTTCTTTCTTATTTTGCAAAGAATCTCTTAGCGCAGCGTATTCATCTTTGATCGATTGAATATATTCTTCGCGGGTATCGGGATTCAGCAATTTTGCAGCCACCAATGGGTTTTGTGAGGCATCGAGCACATGAATGACAGGATGCTCGTAATGGGGTGCAATCTTAACGGCTGTATGCAGTTTTGAGGTGGTAGCCCCTCCTACCATAATGGGGATAGATAGGCCTGCCTTTTGCATTTCTTTCGCCACATGTGCCATCTCTTCCAAAGAAGGCGTTATCAATCCGGAGAGACTGACAAAATCAGGTTTCTCTTCAATTACTTTCTTGATAATCGTTTCGGCGGGCACCATAACCCCTAAATCGATTACCTCATAATTATTACATGCTAAAACGATGGAAACGATGTTTTTCCCAATATCATGTACATCACCTTTGACCGTGGCAAAGACTGTCTTCCCGGCAATCGTACTTTCTCCTTTGGCATTTTCTGCCTCAATGGCCGGCTGCAGGATAGCCACAGCCTTTTTCATCGTCCGAGCAGTCTTAACCACTTGTGGCAAGAACATTTTGCCGGCACCAAACAGGTCGCCTACTTTGTTCATTCCATTCATCAATGGACCGTCGATGATATTCACAGCACGTGGATAGGTAGCCAGTGCTTCTTTGAGGTCTTCTTCCAAATAATCTCCAATTCCTTTTATAAGCGCATGCTCTAATCGCTCGGCCAAAGGTAAATCCCTCCAAGCTTCATGGCGCTCTTCTGTATTACCAAAGTTTTTTTGGTGCAGGTTTTGCGCATAAGCAATCAGTTCTTCTGCTGCTTCTGGTCGACGAGCCAATATGACATCTTCGACCAATGTACGGAAATCGGGCTCAATCTCATCGTATATAACTGACGAAGACGGATTTACGATTCCCATATCCATTCCTTTGGCTATAGCATGATAAAGGAATACGGAATGCATGACTTCACGCACATAGTCATTCCCTCTGAATGAGAATGACAGGTTACTTACTCCTCCACTTACCTTAGCTCCTGGCAAATTCTTTTTAATCCATTCGGTTGCTAAAATAAAGTCAAGTGCATATCCATTGTGCTCTTCCATTCCGGTTGCAATAGCCAGAATATTCGGGTCGAAAATAATGTCTTCGGGATTAAAACCTACTTGATCAACCAACAAACGATAAGCACGTTCGCAAACTTCAATTTTACGTTGGAAAACATCGGCCTGTCCCACTTCATCGAAAGCCATAACGACAACGGCTGCTCCCAACTGTTTCACTCTTCTGGCATGGGATAGGAATTCGGCTTCGCCTTCTTTCAGGCTAATGGAGTTGACCACACTTTTTCCTTGCAGGCACATGAGGCCTTTCTCAATCACACTCCACTTAGATGAGTCGATCATCACAGGAACACGAGCAATATCCGGCTCAGAGGCCATCAGATTAAGGAAGGTTACCATTTCCTTTTCTGTATCCAGCATACCGTCATCCATGTTGACATCGATGATTTGTGCGCCGTCTTCAACTTGTTTGCGGGCGATGGTCAAAGCCTCTTCATAATTGCCTTCTTTGATTAAACGCAAGAATTTACGCGATCCGGCCACGTTGCATCGTTCACCTATATTGATGAAATTGTTTTCTTTTTTGACTTCCAGCAGTTCCATGCCCGACAGCCACAGACAATCCGGTGCTTTAGCCGGGACGTGTGGTTTGCCGTCTTTGATTAGCTGTGGATAACGTGCTATATGAGCAGGTGTCGTTCCGCAACATCCTCCAATTATATTTACAAGGCCCTCATCAACAAATGCTTTCACGTGCTTTTCCATCGTTTCGGGGGTTTCGTCATATTCACCAAAACTGTTCGGCAGACCGGCATTCGGATAGGCACTGATAAAGTATGGTGCCTTGCGGGCTAATTCCTGCAGGTAGGGTTTCATTTCGGAAGCTCCGAATGAACAGTTCAAACCTATGCTGACGATGCTTGTATGCTGAACTGAAGCAAGAAAGGCCTCCAATGTCTGTCCGGAGAAAGTGCGGCCTCCTTGTGCTGCCAAGGTCAATGATAACATGATTGGCAATTCTTTGCCTTTCTCTCTCAAGGCTACTTCTGCTGCCTCGAGACCGGCTTTCACGTTCAGCGTATCGAAGGTAGTTTCAAATAGGAGGATATCAACACCTCCGTCTATCAATGCCTCTACTTGCTCTTTATAGGAATCGTACAGATCGGTATACGTTACCGCACGATAAGCCGGATTACTAACATCGGGACTCATCGAAGCCGTTTTGTTGGTCGGGCCAATCGATCCGGCTACGAATATCTCGCGTCCGGGATGCTCTGCCATATACGTATCAGCAACCTCCCTAGCTAGTGTAGCTGCTGCTATATTTATTTCACGAACGTATTCCTGCATGGAATAATCCGCCATCGATATTTTTGTTGCATTAAAGGTATTCGTTGCAAAGATGTCTGCTCCTGCATCCAAATACTGACGATGTATGTTCTTGATCACATCGGGGCGAGTAATGCATAGCAAATCATTATTTCCTTTTAAGGCTGTTGGGTAATCGGCAAAACGTGTTCCTCTATAATCTTCTTCCTTCAAGTTAAAGCCCTGGATCATGGTACCCATTCCACCATCCAATATCAGGATACGCTCTTTAATTAATTCAATAAATCTTTTTTTACTCATAAGAATGCTTTAGCCTGCTTGTAATAAAATATTCATAGCCTCGACGAAGCCAGACAACTAAAATAGCAAAAAGTATTCGGGTAAGGAATATCCATAAAAATGGAATACCTATCGCAACAAAGATTAGCGTGTCTTCCAAGAGTGAATGCGAAATGGCTAGATGAGTATTCAACAAGCTTCCGGACTCTCGCGACAATTTCTTTTCTTCAATCTGTTCGACCATGATTCCTCCACCATAGGCCAATCCCACCAGGTTGCCTACCAACCAGCAAAAAGCCGTATCTTTTGGTAAACCAAATACTTTCATCAAGGGTGACAAAAATGCAGAGAATCTATTAAGCAGATTAAATTCCACCAATAGATAGTGCAATATCATCAAGGCCGTTACAATTATAATTATTGTCAGCACGACTTTCATCGAAGAAGTGAACCATAAGACGAATACCTGCCCCCATGAATCACAAGTTTCAGCACTTTGCGTTGTTTCAATCATCCCCCACCCGTTTTCCGGCATGATGAGATTTAATGTAAATGCAATAACAAAGGCCATAAATATTCGCAGGCTTGAGACTTTCCAAAACGAAGAACCTGTCTTCGCCTGTATGGATGATTCAACAAGCAGATTATGAGCCAACAAACACATGAGTGCTAAGATAGTTGCTTCTCGTAAGCCTAATGACATGGAAGTTATGAGGGCTATTGGAGCGTACAAGGGAGTAAAAACACTGGTGATAAAGACGATGGCTGTTTCGCCCGGTAAACCGACAAATGAAAATACCGGAGAGAAGAAATCGGCTATTACTGCTAGAAATCCCGAATATTGCAATAAGCGCACAAGTAAAGAGATAGGCAGAATAATCTTAAACAGCCATAAACACATTTTGCCGGCTTTGGGCAGTGCTTTCTTGACACATCGCCAAATCCTATCAACAACCTTATTCATTATTTATCGTTTAAAGGCTCTATCCATCTCACGTTTATCATCGCGAGCCTTGATGGAATCTCGTTTATCGTATTCTTTTTTACCTTTGGCAATAGCTACCACCACCTTTGCAAGCCCTTTATCGTTAATGAACATGCGGGTAGGAATTATCGTAAAACCATTATTTTTTGCTGCCGTCTCAATCTTTCTCAACTCCTTTTTCGTTAGGAGGAGCTTGCGGTCTCGCCGTGCTGAGTGATTATTGTATGTGCCGTAAAAATATTCGGCTATATACATGTTTTTCACCCACAGTTCACCTTTTTCGACAAGGCAAAATGTATCGACTAAACTGGCTTTACCCAAACGGATCGATTTAATCTCCGTTCCGGTCAATACAATTCCGGCAGTAAATGTATCGAGCAGTTCATAATCAAAAGTTGCCCGTTTATTCTTAACTAATATATTGTTGCTGATTTTCTCTTTCATCATTCAATTCGTTTCAAAAGCGAAGTCCCGGCATCAACATCACCAGGATAATCTCTATTATATAAGGGGTCAATAGCACTAAGGCCGACGATATAGCAACAAATTTCATTCGTTCATTATCTGCTACCTGCATGTACGGAGCTGCCCCCTCCCAAATAATATAAACTGTATAAAGTACAAATATCTTCAGAAAAAAGAACTCGGGCAGTAAGGCCAATACAACTGCCAAAACAAACTGCAATGACGAGGCATAACCAACAAACCGCTGGCATAGCCTTACATCCTTCTCCCGTTTAAACACACTATTCCAAAACTCATTCAGGATATAGGCCCCCAAAAAGAATCCCCCCAAAGCTGAGACTAAGGATTTAACAGATGATTTCAAAGCCAACTCCACATCGAATTCCTTGCGGGTAAACATAATACCCAAAAAGGCAGCAATAGCAACTAGTGCTATTAAGGGATAAAAATAGTTTGTAAAAAACTTTTCATTATCCTCATGCTGTTCTTCACTAAGTTCTTTCCACGCCTTTATTGGTTGTGAAATAAGGGCTATCACACACTTAAATATATCCTTATACATTTACTGTCAGATCTTTAAATTCTTACTTTTCAGGTAATCGAATTGTGTATTGTTGTGATGTCTTCCACGCTGCAGTAGAGTCGCTTTTGATGGCTGAAAGGTATTTTATTCTGAAATTAATACTATCAGCTCCGGCTGTTTGCTCCAATCCTGCTTGGTTTACTAACAACGAATCTAATGCTAATACATTATATTTAATTTCTTTTTGCGTATTGATGGAGTCACCCACTATACGCATATAAATCGTATATACACGGCTTCCTCCTTGTTCCACAGTTGGCGCACTGCTCTTGTCGTATGAAAAGTTGATTTCACCTAGATCGAACTTCATCGTATGTTCGGTAAACAGAAACAGATTATTTTCCATCAATAAACTCTTTTCCCGAATTGCAGTAACAATTTTTTCTCCACTCATTACTCTGCTTGTATCAGATAGCGTTGATTGCAACTGAGCTTTGTCAATTTTCTCAAACTTCAGACTTTTGACAGTATACATACTATCTTCTTTGCTATTAATATTCAATGGATCCGAATAATCCAGAACAAAGTCTGCCAAACCGCAATCGCCAATCTCAATTTCGGCATTATTATTTAAAGTTTCGGAAAGAATTCTATCTCCTCCCTTGAGCATTAGCATTTTTGTATTATTAGCCCCAAGCTTGACAACTGCCGGCTGAGAAGCCAATGTAATTTCATTCCCTCCCTCATCCAGACATGAAGCCATGAATAATGGGAAAAACAACAATAGAAGTCCGTATATCAAATCTTTACTTTTCATCACGCTATCTTTAAAAGACTTTACAATTTTAATAAGTTGAGTACAAAGTTAATAAAAAAGAGAACAACCGGGTAAGCGGTCATTCTCTTTTCTTCATTTGAATAACTAAGTATTCCTTATGTTAATGTGAAAACGATAGTTTACTAATAGTAAGCTTACAATGACAATTTTTTATTTAGTTTCCGGGAAAGTGTAAGACATCATTTCAGTAGCTTTCCAAACTGGTTTTGTCTTACTTTCATTTAAACTATTTACATAATTAATTTTGAAATTAATTTTTTTGCTGCCTGCAGCTTGTTCTTTGCGTCCAATTGTCTGAAAGAAAGGAGCCATGTTATAGGCATTTACGATAGCCTGATCTTTTACAGGAGATTCACCTTCTTTGGTCTTAATCACTCTCAGATATAAATTATATACTTTCTCTCCATTCTCCATTACTGGCTCTTGTGCTTCGTTAAATGACAAATCATAACTATGTTCTTGTTTTGTCTTAATGTCCTTGAGTAATACTCCAAAGAATAATCTGTCTTTTGTAAACTCCCAAACAGCAGCTGCTTCAGAAACAAGTTGTTCATTTGCATCAACCTGAGTTGTATCTGTCAGAAATCGAGTAGCATAATAATTAGAAGCAATTGGTTCGTAATAATCTACAGTAACGGTAGCATAGCCTTTTGTTGCCCAATCGGCATTTTCAGGAATATCTTGATCCCATACAAAATGGAAATAACAACAGTCACCATTTTCAATGGAATAATCTGAATTAATTGTCGGAGAGTAAAACTTAACAGAATTATCACCTGTGTTGATCAATTTCTTTGTGCCATTAAATTCAACCACACCGTAAGCATAACCACTACTCTGATTACTGCCTTCACCAAGACATGAGGTCATTATTAATCCACAAATCGCCACCAGGCCACCAAGTAAAAAGTTTTTCATTTGTTTTAAATTTATACGTTAATATATGTTGTTTCTATTAAAATCCTAATCGCAAACCGACACTCAGATTGACATTAAATGGTTTTTCGGAATGAATAGTTTGAATCGTTGTTCCATTATCAAAATAATAACTTCCCCCAACTTCAACAAATGCATTCAGATAGCGCCACAAAGGATAAGAAACTCCGGTTCCGGCATTAACCGACCAATACCACTCATCCATCTTGACATCATACTTCAAAGGCTCGCCCATCTTCTGATTATTTGTATATCTGAATTCTTGAAGATTACCTGCAACGTTCACTTCAGCCTTAAAGCCTGCTGACGCATACCACATGAATTTATTAAATTCAGCAATTTTATAGGCCAACGATACAGGTACACCGACAAAATGAAGGCGTTGTTTCGTTTTTGAGCTGTAAACACCGTTTGTCTTCCATTCGGACAGCAAGTAAGAATAGCTCACCCCGGCCATCAAATACCAACGGGGTGTCAGCATATAACTGGCTGAAAGTCCAAAAGATATTGGCTGACTATGTTTAATATCGGTCTTTGGGGTTTCGGCTGACTTATCAACAATTGAATTCAAGAAATCCAATTGCGGATTTTCTATTTCTGTATTCCTGAATGCATACATATTCGCCGCTGAACTCGTACCGGTGGTCAGACTTCCTGCTCCCATTCCAAAATTCCAGCGTTTTATTTTTTCTTTCTTCTGAACAGGCATGCTTTCTTCAAGTGAAAGTAACTCATTCGTTTCATCGATAGTTGCACTCCTGAAGGTTTTCGTTTCTGCTTCTTGACTAGCCTGATCTCCATTTTCATCTGCATCAGCTAGTATTTCCGGCTCTTCCATCTGTTCAACCGGTTCTTGAATAACCATAACAGGAATTGATTCGACTGTCAAAATAGAAGGTTTTGCTGTTTGCACCTTCGCTACTACTGGCTTAGCAGGCTCTGATAGTGTTGTTGTAATCGAATATTCTTGTTCTTCCCAGCCCGTCTTCAATTCATCTGTCTTTTGTTCAATTTCTTTTACTAAAAGAGGATCTACTGGTTCATCACGAAGAATAAAGACCGTACCACTCAAAATCAGAAGAGCGATTGCAGCAGCAGCACTCCACCACTTCCATCTGGTTGATGCGGGAAGCATGATTGGTTGCTTATTCAAACGACCTTCTATCTTATCCCAAACATCATCAGGTAGAGCATCCGCTTCGAAATCATACAATTTCGAACGAAATAAATCATCAATATTATCTCTATCTTCTGTTTTCATTTTTCAATGCAATGCATTAACTCTTTTTTGTAACATTTGTCTGGCTCTTGTAAACTGTGATCGGGAAGTACTCTCTGTAATATTCATTAATTCAGCTATTTCTTTATGAGAATACCCTTCAATAGCAAACAAGTTAAAGACCGTCCGAAAGCCAGGTGGCAGCTCATGAACTAACTGCATAAGTTCATCTGCCGTCATCGATGAAATCACCGAACTGTCTGGCTGGACTAACTCAGCGGTATTGTCCAAATCTGTTGCATCACGTAGCACATCCGTTTTCCGCAAAAACTCTAATGCGGTATTTACAAAGATCTTACGAATCCAACCTTCAAAAGAGCCCGTTCCAGAATAGGAATCCAAACTTGAAAAGACTTTTACAAACCCATCTTGCAACAAGTCTGAGGCAGTTTCCTTATCGTTCACATAGCGATAGCAAACTCCCATCATCTTGCGAGCAAACCGGTTGTATAATTCTTTTTGTCCGATTCGGTCTCCCTTCCTACAACTTTCTATCAGTTGTTTTTCGTTCATCTAGTCAATTTTCTACAACTTCTCTATTAAGAGAGTGTACATTTTTAAGATGTGAATGGTTTATTAAACGCTGCATATGAAATACATTTTTTGTAAAAAAATCTTCATACATCTCGTCTAACAAAGCAAAGCCTCTGATATAGAGGCTTTGCAAATATAAAGATTATACAGAAAAATTCACAGGTGTTACTGCTTTTTGTCTTCTTGGCTTTCGTCCGACACGACTACATCATACCCTATTTTCTTAAAGGCAGCAGCCAACTGTTCTGGTGTAGTCTTTTCCGTATTGTATGTCACTTTTGCGGTTTTGTCCTTCAAGCTACATCTCAGGTCGGTCACTCCTTTTTCAAAAGCGATATTCTTTTCGATCTTTTTGATGCAGTTCTGACAATGAATATTCTCTACAAGGAACGTTACTGTTTCTTTCTTTTTTGTTTTGTCTTGCGCAATAGCTATTGAGCTGGCAAAGAACACGCAGAATAATGCTAAAATTAATTGTTTCATAATACTTAGTTTTTGTTTATTAATCTCTACTCAAATTAAAGCGGAACCCAAGATAAATCTTTCGTCCGTGTACAGGTCCCCAAACCATGGTCCCGTCAAAATTGTCCCCTCTGGGATTATGCGCGTCAATAATCGGATTCTTCTGCTCGAAATCAAAAATATTTTCCGATCCGAGATAGACAGACCAGGTACGGAAATAACGGGTCACTTGCCCATTCACAATTGTGAATGCATCAAATGTTTTATCCCATAAAGGCTGAGTTGCGTCCGGTTCGGGCAATCGTCCACCGCCGTTAAACTGTCCCGTCAAGTCAAACTGCCACTTTTTCAGCGGTGTCTGGTAAGAAGCTGTAAGCAATCCCTTATAGTCACTCACCAACGGTTTCTTCAGGCGGTATAATTCACCGTTATCCTTCTGATAGTCCGTCTTAGCATCTGTATATCGATAAGCAGCTGTCAGCGTAAAGCCTCTGAAAAACGGATAAGTAGCCTCAACCTGCAGACTGTTAGAATAAGATTTACCAGTCAGATTATAAAAGCTAACAGCATGTGGATCACTATCCACATCGACCACCATCTGTTTCAAAAAGTCAGTATAATACCATTCGCCATTCAATGTCAGTTCTTTTCCAAATAGTGGAATATAAAAGGACAAATTCAGACCTGTATTCCACGCTTCTTCTTGATTCAGGTTATCGGCGATCTTCATCTTACGGCTACTTGAGAGCAGGAAATTATTTTCGGCAAGCACATTAGCCGTCCGGAAACCTTTACCTGCAGAGGCACGTACATGAAACCAGTCAAACGGATTATACTTAATATGTACGCGTGGCGTAACAAAGAAATCATAAAGTGAACTATAATCAGCTCTGACACCGCCAAGCAAAATCAATTTATCATTCAGATTATAGGTGTACTGCACATAGGCACCGGGCACTGTCTCTTTACGGTTGTATGCCGTACGCAAACCATCAAGCGTAATATTCTCATCAAAACCGTCATAATTCAAGCTAAACCCGGTGCTCAAGGAGTGCTGTTTCGAAAATTCCTTTTCGTACATCAGGCTGGCATACAGGTTCTTTTGATAAACATTATACGGTGATTTGTCATAATCAGACAATTGCTGATGATACGAACCGGAAAGAATCAAAGCAATACTTTCCACCTTTTCCGGATTCAGGATAAAAGCCTGTTTGGTAAACAGTTCTGCACGGTCTGTATTAAATTGAATTCGATAGGGATCGTGTTCATCATGCCCCGAATGATTCGTCTGCCCACCTATGCGGTCTTCATGCAGATATCTCACACCATATTGAGACACATAATTACCTGACATATAATGCCAACGGTTCATCAGGTTCACCTGTTCCTTCAGCGGGAGATCCAAAAATCCATCTCCATTATCATCATGCTGGTTGTTGTCTTTTGAATAGTGAACAAACAGGCCGGTAGACAATTTATCATTTACATGCCATGATGCATCGGCATTTGCTTCATAGCGCTGAGCATCACTCAGAAACAAATTAGCCGAAAAAATATCCGCCGTAGGTGGTTTCTTGAATTCTACATTTATTTGTCCGGCCAAAGCTTCATAACCATTCTTTACAGACGATGTTCCTTTCGAAACCTGAATGCTTTCCATCCATGTGCCGGGAATATAATCTAAGCCATATAAAGAGGCAGCCCCACGGAAATTCGGATAGTTTTCTGTCAACATCTGCACATAAGTACCGGCAAGCCCCAGCAGTTTAATCTGTCTGGCACCTGTAGCCGCATCCGAGTAGGATACATCAACTGAAGGATTGGTTTCAAAACTTTCTGCCAGATTACAGCACGCTGCTCTGAGCAATTCATCGTAGGTTATCTTTTGCGTTTGCAATACACTGGTGCGCGATGCAATCGTTCCGGCTCTTCTTTCGCTTACCACCACTTCTTGCAGCTCAATCTCTCCTTTCAGAAATATATTGATTTCTTCATCAGAATCATTTACTTCCACTATAGCAGGCGTATATCCGATATAACTGGCCACTAACTTCTTTTCACTGGCCACACGGTTGAGTTCAAAACGTCCGTCAAGGTCTGTCGTCGTTCCTTTACGGCTTTTTTCCCAATAGACATTAGCCCCTATAACGGGTTGGTTTTCTCCGTCCAACACACGGCCGGAAATTTTCTTGGCACCCATAGCTGCCGAAGTGAAAGAGATTAATATAAGGAAAATGGTTAATAATCTTATATTCAACATAATTATTCTTTTAAAATGATTTGGATTTAATACATAACAGAATGAGAAGTGAATAGTCATCCACCTCTTCAATGTTCAATAAATTCTTAAATCAAATTAAAAGAGTTGTAAGTAAGGTCAAGTACTCCCGAGGAGAGAGTAAGGGCGGGGGATCGTCCACATAAGATAAGACAAGCGGTGAAGCGTTGTGGGTCAACAAATCCAAAGTAGATAGAGTAAACACAAAGTCGGCAATAACCGGAAGTTGAACCAATGTACGATCATTTTCCAATGAGGTCCATTTGAACTCCACGCGTTCAATACCGCAATCATGTGCACCATCTACAACCGCATCAAAGGCAAACATATCCATTCCTGCCTGATGACTATCTTCATGTGCTGACGCACAACAAGATTTCTGCAGTGAAACGTCTAGCCCGGTATTAAAACAGTTTTCACAACAAGCAGTCACCCAATTCACTCCTGCCCCACCGTAAAATATCAATCCGGCGAGTAAAGCAATTAGCGAATATTTGAAAAACTGTTTCATACAAGGCAAAAATAGCGTTCTTTGGTATACAAATGAATATCCAAACACTATTTAACTAATTCTAAATTATTTGACAAAGGACGAGTAGTAATAAAACGTTGATTTCGAAGGGAGGCTCTCAATTCTGTATTTGGAAGATGCAGAGACAGCAAAACTGAATACTTGCTCTATCGTTCCTCCTACCGGCAGATATAAAACCGAATCTCTCACACCGGTTGCTAAAATAGACTTCGCCGTAGAGGTATCAATTGTATCTGTCTGCGAATAATAGACTGTATAATAGGACACATCACTACCCTCCGGCTGTTCCCATGTGAGTTTAAGCTCATCGCCTATTCGTTCCACCTTCACTTCATCTGGGGTGGCTGGCACATCGCTGTTCAGCCAGGTCAGAGGCGGAAGCATAGCCGGATACTTATAGTAGTTATTTTTTAGTTCGCTATACAATCCTTTCTTATCGTTCAAGACGTTTGTCAATCTGAAATATGAAGTCCCACTCGCCCCAAAAGACCGGGTATAATCTATCTGGTCGGTTACCTGATTCAATTCCCAGTTTCCTTCCTTGTTTTCCATCCGGTAAGCTCCCAGTCCGGGCACAACAAAACGATTGTTTGCATTTTCTACCCAATTATCCACAAAAGGGAAAAAATCATCATACAGATAATACATCATCGGCACAATCATATCCTGTTTGCCATTTTTCAGCCAGCTTCTTACATCTTGATAGACGCTTTCAAATGCTGTCCAACCCGCATTTGGACGTTTAGGAATCCGGCTAAACTTTCCCAAAGGAGATGAACTTACCTGTACCCAAGGCTTCAGGCTTTTTACATCATCATACACCTCTGTTACAAATTGTGTGATATTCTCTCTGCGCCATTCGGCAAGAGATTTATCCTTTCCGTATTTGCGGTGTACGGCTTTATCTGAAAAACGGTGGGCTTGTTCCGGATAGCGGATATAGTCGAAATGAATGCCGTCGATATCATAGTTCTCGACCAGCTCTTTGACTAGCGAACGCAGGTAGGTACGCGTTCCGGGCACACCCGGATCAAGATACCATTCACCATTATGTCGTTTGCATAACTCCGGATGTTTTTTGACAACAGAGAGCTTTCCCTGTTCTCTGACGGTCTTTTCCGTTCCAAGTGGATAGGTTACGAACCAAGCATGACATTCCATTCCTCGCTTGTGACATTCTTTAATGGCGAAAGCTAGCGGATCATACCCCGGCATAACCCCATATTGTCCGGAAAAATATTTAGAAGCAGGTTCGAATACGGAGCGATAAATCACATCACCCCGTATTCGAACCTGTAATAAGATCATATTGAAATTAGCCTCCTGAAGGCTATCTAGCAATAATCGCAATTCATTCTGCTGACGTTGGTATTCCGTTTCATTCTTAGCCGGGCGCGTAGGCCAGTCTAATCCGTAAGCCGTCGTTAGCCACACGGCCCTGATTTCTGTTTTCGGTATTTCCGCAAACAGACTCAAAGCAGTAATCACAAGAGCTAACAACAAGAATACCTTCCTCATCCGAATTTATCTCATTCTATTTTACTTAACAAGTTGCAACGCTTCAACCGGTGCATCTGTTGTGATAAAGTCGGCTCCGTGTTTAACTAATTCCTGAATTACAGCAGGATCGTTGGCCGTCCAAACATTCACTTTCAAACCTAAGTCTTTTGCTTCTTTGAACCAACCCGGATTTTTTTGCATTACGCTTACGTTGTAATCCAATCCGGCAAAGCCCAATTCTTTTAGTTTGGCCGGTGCTAACTCACCATTCAAATAATACACCGGAGTATGCGGTGAAACACGAATCAATTCTTTTCCTGCATCCAGATTGAATGTGATGTATTCCGTACGATTGCCTAATCCCATTTTCTCAACCATTTCAACTGACTTACGGGCAGCTTCACGGTTTTTGTCAGGTGTAGTGTGTGATTTTAGTTCGAAAATAAGTTTAAGTCCGTCCAGTTTCTTTGCTTTCTTCAGATAAGCTTCCAGCGTCGGTATCTTCTCACCATTCAGCAATCGCACCTTGGTCAGATCGGCATAGTTTAATTCTTGTACGCGTCGGCCATCGATTTTATCATCGTGATAGACAACCAACACACCATCAGCTGTCATATGCACATCGAATTCAGAGCCGTAAACCTTAATTTCGTGTGCCTTTTCCAATGATTTTAGTGAATTTTGCGAAGTAGCCTTGGTATCCCAATAACCACGATGGGCAATTACCTGTGCTTTCTGTGCTGTAACGGATAAGACCGCAAACAAGCAAAATAATAAAATAGTGTTTTTCCTGTAATTCATGATTTTAGTAATTATTTCAGGTTCATTAAATAACGTTCAGCTTCAATGGCGGCCATACATCCGGAACCAGCGGCAGTAATGGCTTGACGATAGTGTGGATCGGCCACATCACCAGCAGCAAATACGCCCGGCACATTCGTTCTTGGCGTTCCCGGTTCAACCTTAATATAGCCTACTTCGTCGGTTTCTATCCATGGTTTGAAAATATCAGAGTTGGGCTTATGGCCAATAGCCAAGAAGAAACCATCGATAGCGATATCTACCTTTTCTTCATCCGGCTCACCCATACGTTTAACCAAATGAGCTCCTTCTACACCATTTTCACCAAATAGTCCGAGTGTATTATGTTCGAAAAGGACTTCAATGTTTGGTGATTTGAAAACTCTTTCTTGCATAACCTTCGATGCTCTCAAGAAAGGCTTACGTACAATTAAGTACACTTTCTTTGCCAGACCGGACAGGTAAAGCGCTTCTTCGCAAGCGGTATCTCCACCACCTACAACGGCCACATCCTTCTTTCTGTAAAAGAAACCGTCACAAGTAGCACAAGCCGAAACACCCATGCCGGCATATTTCTTTTCGTCTTCCAGTCCGAGATACTTTGCTGTAGCCCCTGTAGCGATAATCAATGCATCGGTTTCGATTACTTTTTCGTCATCGATCGTAATTTTATATGGAGCAGCAGACAAGTCGGCCTTTGTTGCCATACCCACACGGATATCAGCACCAAAACGTTCGGCTTGTTTCTTCAGGTCTTCCATCATCTCGGGACCGGTAATTCCTTGAGGATAGCCCGGGAAATTTTCAACCTCGGTCGTTGTAGTCAACTGCCCGCCCGGTTGTAACCCTTCGTAAAGCACCGGCGCTAAGTTAGCGCGTGAAGCATATATTGCAGCCGTATATCCGGCTGGTCCTGAGCCTATAATCAGGCAACGTACTTTTTCTGTTGTCATATCTTTATCTTATTTATTTTTTTATGCTTATCTGAGATCGATTACTTCCGCATCAGGGAAGTCCGATGGTTTGAAAACAAAATAACTGTCGGGTTGGTTCATCCCGGTTTTTATCTTTACAATCCGGATTGTGCTGGTCATCCCATCTTTTGAGACTACCGTTACAGCAGCAGGGAGATTAGATAGTTTTTCTATCTGCAAGTCTATTTGCATCACATTCCCTTTCTTACGTGGTATAAGTGTTACATCGTAGGCCGACTTGCCACTGGCCGTTGTACTTTCGCCCTGGTATTTAGCGGTAAATCCTTTTTGATGATCCTTCAAAAGTAAGACCGGATTCATCAGCTGAAGCTCTGCACCGTCCGGGTTCGTTACGTTCACCTCTTCTGTGCGCAACAGGTAAGTCCACTGTGTCTTACCATCAAACCAGGTTTGCATATCCGGGGTTTTCACACAAAACTTATCCCCTTTTATCTGAATCTCACCTTCAAAGCTTTCGGTCACCTGTTGTTTATCCGAACGGATCCGCATAGCGAATTCAGCTTTCATGCCGTTGGCTGCTTCATACGCTTTGGCTGCTTTGTCCAAGATGGTCGTTGCGTTTTGTGCAGACAACCCTCCGGAAATAAACAAAAGCATTAAGTATAGTATCTTTTTCATCTTTCTTTCAATGAGTTTAATAATTGTTCAAGGCTATATTCGTCTTGCAGAAGCACCTGACGAGCCTTACTGCCCTCAAACGGACCAACGATACCGGCTGCCTCCAACTGGTCCATCAATCTTCCAGCCCGGTTGTAACCGATTGCAAACTTACGCTGAATCAAGGATGTAGATCCTTGCTGCTGAATCACAATCAGACGGGCAGCTTCATCAAACAGAGGATCTCTATCTGACAGATCCACCGCTCCAGGCATTTTGTCTCCATCTGTTTCACCCACATATTCAGGCAATGCAAAGGCTGTAGGATAACCTACTTGATTGCCGATATAGTTCGATATTTGCTCTACCTCCGGAGTATCTACAAAGGCACATTGCACACGTGTCATTTCGTTTCCTTGCGAGAACAACAAGTCGCCACGTCCAATCAGCTGATTAGCTCCCGGCGAATCCAAAATAGTACGTGAATCGATCATCGACGATACCCTGAAAGCCACACGAGCCGGGAAGTTCGCTTTGATTGTACCCGTGATAATATTGGTTGAAGGTCGCTGCGTTGCAATGATCATGTGAATACCCACGGCACGCGCCTTTTGAGCAATACGGGCGATTGGCAACTCAATTTCTTTACCGGCGGTCATAATCAAATCGCCAAACTCGTCAATAATAACAACGATATACGGCATGAACTTATGTCCTTTATTCGGATTCAGTCGCCTATTGATAAATTTCTCATTATACTCTTTAATGTTTCGGGTATGCGCTTTCATCAGCAAATCATATCGGTCATCCATCTCCTTACAAAGCGAGTTCAAGGTCTGGATCACCTTTGTAAAGTCCGTTATAATAGGCTTTTCCGCATCGGGCAACTTTGCCAGATAATGTTTTTCGATCGATGAGTAGATACTGAACTCAACCATCTTCGGATCCACCAATACAAACTTAAGTTCAGACGGATGCTTCTTGTATAACAAGGATGTGATAACGGCATTCAATCCTACGGATTTACCTTGTCCCGTTGCTCCGGCCACCAACAAGTGCGGCATCTTGCAAAGGTCAAACATGAATATCTCGTTCGTAATAGTCTTACCTAAAGCTACTGGAAGATCATATTTACTTTCTTGGAATTTACGTGAACCAATGACCGACTGCATGGAAACAATCTGCGGATCTTTGTTCGGAACTTCGATACCGATTGTACCTTTTCCCGGCATAGGAGCAATAATACGAATACCTAAGGCCGATAAGCTCAGGGCTATATCATCCTCCAGATTACGAATCTTAGCAATACGCACTCCAATATCCGGAATTACCTCATACAAGGTAATCGTCGGGCCTACGGTTGCTTTTATCGAGGCGATACTGATACCGAAATTTTCCAGTGTCTGTTTAATCCGTTTCTGGTTTTCAATCTGTTCTTCCATATCGACCTGACGATCGCCGGTTTCATATTTTTTCAACAGATCGAGTGTCGGATTACGAAATGACGACAAATCCAACTTCGGATCATACACTCCCATCTCTGAGGCATCATAGGCCTCATCGTCGCCAACAGGAACTTCAACAGAGAATTCGGGATTGTCTGCTTCCGTTTTATCACTATCGAGCTCTTCAACCGAGCTTTCCTTATTCGATTCAGGAGGCATATAGGTATCTTCTTCACCGGGAACGGTTACTTCAAAAATACTGTCATCATCTTCGGGTATATTGATAGTCGTGTCCGGTTTCTTAGCGTAAGAGATAGTTTCTTTTTCTTGCTTATCTTTCTCAATATTAGCCAATTCTTTCTCAGTATCGAAATAATCGCCGTCAGCATCCTCGCGATCCGGGTCTTCCCCCTTATTCTTCTTAAACTTGCTTAACCAAGAAAAAGAGAAAACCTTTTGTAAAAAAGGAATTGTCTTTTTAGACACAAAAATTGAGATGATTAGAAACGAACCTATGAGTAGCAGCAGAGTTCCTGGTATGCCAATGTTAGTGATCAGCAATTCGGAAATATAATAACCATGTTGTCCTCCTAAATAAAGGAATGAATCTTCATAACCTTTAATAAAGAAAAAGGCACAAAACACAGAGCCCCAAATAAGCATAACTGCCGAAAAGAGGAAGCGTCTGAATAGTGCTATCCGTTTAAGTTTCATCAATTTTGCTCCCCATGAAGCAAAGAAGAAGAGAATCATAAACGAAGAAATACCAAACCAGCGATTCATCAGCAAATCAGCCAGAAAGGCACCTCTAACGCCTGTCCAGTTAGCTACTGATCCCTTGTTGGACAGCAAATCACTCACCGCTACGTTCTCTATCTTGCTTTGGTCAGCACCGCCTGTAAAGAAAAAAGAAATAAGCGCCAGCGCCAGATACAAGGTGATAATCATGAGAATCAAGCCGGTCACAAATTGCGTCCGTTCGTTTGTCAAAAACAGCTTTATAGAATGAAATATCCCGTCAGAAGAGCCACTATCTCCTTGTTTTGTCGTACTATTCTTTTTTGCCATATAAACGTTTCATTAGTTATAAGTTCACTACAAACAAACGAACTTACCTCTTACAAAGGTATACAGAATTATTGAATAATTACATCGCCTCAAGCGGTCATAAAGCTCCGGAAAAACGACTAAAGTTGATGAATCGCATAAAAATATTAGAATTCTTCTCTCAAAAGAATAGTAATTAGACATAACTATAGATAGATTTTAATAATAGTGACACAAACTTAAACTTCTTAGTTACAACCCCCATTTGCTATGAACAGGCCACACATTCTCCATTAAATTGTACAATCACCACCCTTCATTTGTTTTGACAATTTGCCACACTATCAGCCATTTTAACATCATTTTGAATAAATACAATTCACTAATATTAGTTAACACAACAAGGGTATTTATAATTTCTGTTAAAACAAATCGCAAAATCTCATTTTAAGGTCAAAAAACGCCTCGATCGTTTTTAAAAACATCCCAATGTTTTTTAAAAATGATCGAGGTGATTATTTTCCAACATCCTAATACTCTGAAAAACCAAGCATTTTTCACCCTGAAAACTACTTTTTTGAATTTCTAAAAAATCAGCACCTCTTCTAAAAACCACCTAACAAAGTGTTCAAGCCATTCAATTCCACAATGGACCTGCAACCCATCTCAAGTGTTAAAAGAGGCGGAAATCAAATCTATTTAATCCACTATCATTTTGATACCAAAAACAAACATTTATCTAACTTGTCCCTTTCATCAAGTCTTCAAACATCCCTCATTCAATCATGCTTCGCATTCTTTGAAAAGAAAAAAACACAATCATTCGATTTTTTCCTATATTTGCCCTCGAATTGGTTCTTCTATTCCTGTTCGGGGATAAGAAGATAAAAAGGGAATCAGGTGAAAATCCTGAACAGACCCGCTGCTGTGAACCTCTGTAACAGCTTCAACACAAACTACTGCCACTGGTTAACCGGGAAGGCGTTGAAGAAATAGAGTAAGTCAGAAGACCTGCCATTCGTAATATAGATTTCATACTCTCGAGGATAAGGGTGAAATCAACATTAAGGATTAAGAGAATTTGCATACTGAAGAAAAAATAAGGAGTTCCCGAACAAGGGTATTCTTTTGTTTGTTGGGTATATATGATAGTCCCGTGCTATCTGTATGAATTGTTGTGTACTTAGAAAGAAGCAACAGTGAACACCCGAAATTTAATTGAATGAATTATGATTAAAAAAGTATTGGTAGCAAACAGAGGCGAAATCGCCTTACGAATTATGCGTTCGTGCCGTGAAATGGGCATACCTACGGTGGCCGTTTTCTCTGAAGCAGATCGCACATCCAAGCATGTATTATATGCAGATGAAGCTTCGTGCATAGGCCCTGCATCCTCCATAGAAAGCTACCTTAACATAGATGCGGTAATCCAAGCAGCCAAGAAACATGGAGCCGATGCGATTCACCCCGGATATGGCTTTCTATCAGAAAATGAAGAATTCGTGCGTCGTTGTGAGAAAGAGGGTATCATTTTTATTGGGCCATCTGCAGAAACCATGATTGCCATGGGCGATAAGATTATGGCCCGTAAGCAGATGATAGCTGCCGGTGTGCCGGTAGTACCCGGAACACAAGACAGCATTTCCGACCTGACGGAAGTGCATCGGATGTGTAAAGAAATTGGTTTTCCCGTCATGCTGAAAGCTTCCATGGGAGGCGGAGGTAAAGGGATGAGACTTATCAATAATGAATCGGAAATAGACGAGGCATTCGAAACGGCACGTTCCGAGGCGTACGCTTCTTTTGGTGATGACACCGTCTATCTAGAAAAATTTGTGGAGGAGCCCCACCACATCGAATTTCAAATATTAGGGGATAAACATGGAAATGTGATTCATCTTTGCGAACGTGAATGTTCTATTCAACGTCGTAACCAAAAGATTGTAGAAGAAAGCCCCTCTCCTTTTATCACCCCCGAACTGCGCCAAGAAATGGGCGAGAAAGCCGTGGCAGCAGCCAAATCGGTCAACTATGTGGGTGCCGGAACCATTGAGTTCCTTGTGGATAAAAACCGCAACTTCTACTTTCTCGAAATGAATACCCGCCTTCAGGTGGAACATCCTATTACCGAAGAAGTATTAGGTATCGACCTCGTAAAGGAACAGATTCATGTGGCAAACGGGGAGCCGCTACGCTTAAAGCAAAGTGACATCTCGCAACGTGGGCACGCTATAGAGTGTCGCATCTGCGCTGAAGATACGGACAACAACTTTATGCCCTCGCCAGGTGTGATTCGTCAACTAACCGAACCGACTGGTATCGGTGTGCGTATCGATAGTGGCGCGTATGAGGGCTATGAAATTCCCATCTACTATGACCCTATGATTGGCAAACTCATCGTCTGGGCAACGAATCGTAACTACGCCATCGAACGGATGAGACGCGTTCTTTATGAATACAAAATAGCGGGTGTGAAAACAAATATCAGCTATTTACGTCGCATCATGGACGTGCCCGACTTTGTACAAGGGAATTACACTACTGCCTTTATTGCAAAAAACAGTGAGCTGTTGAATCCGGAGGTAAACAAAAACAATGAAGAAATCGAGAATATTGCTTTAATCGCCTCTTACATTGACTATCTATTGAATCTGGAAGAAAACTCAAACGAAAACTCACAGGATAATCGTCCGATAAGTCGTTGGAGAGAGTTTGGTTTGCAGAAAGGTGTATTAAGAATCTAATGATATTTATATGGAAATTCATATAGGAAACAGAATAGCGGATGTATCGCTTATTAGTAAAGAAGGAAATAATGTATCTGTCAGCATTGACGGCGTGGTCTACGATGTAGATGTAGTCATGACGGAAAACGGGGCTTGCTCGATCCTTCATGATGGAAAATCATACAATGCCGGACTGATACGTTCAAATGGCGGCAAAAACTACAAAGTAAACATGCATTTTTCGTCTTACACGGTCGATATCGTTGATACACAAGCGAAATACCTGCGCATGAAGAAAAGTAATAAAGAGATTCAAAATGACAGCCTCCAGTCGCCTATGCCGGGAAAAGTGGTAAAAATACCAGTAAACGTAGGCGATCGTTTGAATGCAGGTGATACGGCTATCGTTATCGAAGCGATGAAGATGCAAAGCAATTATAAAGTGAATGCCGATTGCTTCATCAAAGAAATCCTCGTACAAGAAGGAGAAGCAGTCAATGCAAATCAGGTACTTATTACGTTAGACTTAATTACGGAAGACAACAATGGAGAAGGAACAACTATATAAAAACTTTCAGGAATTGGATAAGGCTGCCGAACTGGGTGGCGGTGCAGAGAAACTTCAAAAAATGCACGAGGCAGGACGCATGTCAGCTCGCGAGCGTATCGGTATGCTCTTGGACAAAGGGACTTTTGTGGAACTGGACAAATTTGTTACCCACCGCTGTTCAAACTTTGGCATGGATAAAACGAAGATTGCCGGCGACGGGATTGTGTCCGGATATGGAAAGATTGACGGACGGCAGGTCTTCGTTTATGCCTACGATTTTACGGCTTATGGCGGTACGCTGAGCAAAACGAATGCAGCTAAAATTGTAAAAGTTCAAAGCTTGGCACTCAAGAATGGTGCACCCGTTATTGCCCTGAACGACTCCGGTGGTGCCCGTATTCAGGAAGGAGTTGACAGCCTATCGGGCTATGCTTCTATCTTCTATCAGAATACGATGGCTTCAGGGGTAATTCCTCAGATTTCAGCTATCCTCGGGCCTTGTGCCGGTGGTGCCTGTTATTCTCCGGCTTTGACTGACTTCATATTCATGGTAAAAGAAAAGAGCCATATGTTTGTAACCGGTCCGGAAGTGGTAAAAACAGTAACGCACGAGGAAGTTGACAAGGAAGAACTGGGCGGAGCCTATACCCATAACAGCAAGAGTGGCGTGGCACATTTTCTGGGTAACACCGAAGAAGAAACGTTGATGAGTATTCGTGAGCTACTGAGCTTCTTGCCGTCAAATAATATGGAAGATGCACCGGTAAAGCCATTAAATGATGATATTAACCGTGAAGTTCCAAGCTTGGATGAAGTCGTTCCTAGTGATCCGAACATCCCCTACGATATCAAAGACATCATCGAGCCCGTAGTAGACGATCAATACTTTTTTGAGGTAATGCCTCATTTTGCAAAGAATATTGTAGTCGGTTTTGCCCGTATGGCAGGCCAGTCGGTCGGAATCGTTGCGAATCAACCGGCCTACCTCGCTGGGGTATTGGATATTGATGCATCGGACAAAGCGGCTCGTTTTATCCGTTTCTGTGACTGCTTCAATATTCCTTTGGTCACCTTCGAAGATGTTCCGGGATTCCTTCCGGGAAGCGGACAAGAACACGCAGGTATCATCCGTCACGGAGCAAAAATTGTGTATGCTTATGCTGAAGCAACCGTGCCTAAGGTGACGTTGATAACTCGCAAAGCCTATGGAGGAGCTTACATCGTTATGTCGAGCAAGGAAATTGGTGGCGACATTAACTTGGCCTATCCTAGTGCAGAAATTGCCGTGATGGGTGCCGAAGGTGCCGTCAATATCTTATACCGCAAAGCTGATGAAGAGACCAAGAAGCAAGCGATGGAGGAATACAAAGAAAAATTCTCGAATCCCTACCGCGCAGCAGAAGCCGGATATATTGATGAAATTATTCTCCCGAGACAAACACGCCGTAAATTAATACAGGCACTGGATATGGCTAAGAACAAAAGCCTAAGCAATCCGCCTAAGAAACATGGAAATATGCCTTTGTAAATCAGACAACAAATCAAAATAAAGTGTATTAGTCATTGTTAGAAATGTTCAATAATGTGTAAAGGAGCCTCCGCTGAAGTGATTCACCGGAGGCTTTGTATTGTTCGCACATTTTTTGACAAAGTGTGCAATTTTTAAAAAAACTGTTTTATCTTTGACGCGTTATTATCTCGAAGGAGATGTTAGACAACTCACGTATAACAAATAAAAATCATTTATGAAGAAAGTTTTACTTTATGCATGCGTTGCCATGCTCCCCTCTACTTATGTCGCGGCCGAAGGCTATCAGGTCAATATTCAAAGCACTAAACAAGCCGGAATGGGACATGTCGGAGCAGCATTGAAACTTGGCTCCGAAAGCATGCATTTCAACCCTGCAGGTCTTGGATTCCTAGAAAACAATGTTGATTTCTCAGTTGGTATGGCAGGTATTTTCTCAAAATTCACCTACCATTCAACTACTAGCGACTATACACATAAATCAGACAATAAACCAAGCACACCTTTATACGCTTATGCCGGATTTAAGGTATATGACAACTTTGCTGTCGGTGTTAGTTTAACCACGCCTTATGGTAGTGCGATGAACTGGGGAAAGAACTGGGCAGGTTCTCAACTTATTCAAGATATTGCTCTTAAATCTTTCTCAATTCAACCTACTGTAGCTTATCGCCCATTTGAACGACTAAGTATTGGTGCCGGAGCTATGTTGATGTTCGGTAACTTCTCGTTAAGCCGCGCATTAATTCCTGCAGGAGGATTGGAAGGTTTGAGACAACTTAGCCCCCTCTTTCCTGATTTGGGCCAAAAACTTGATAAGTATAAGAATACAACAGCTGTATCTGCTACCTTAGGTGGTGATGCGAATATCAGAGTAGGATTCAACGTCGGTGCGATGTATGATATCAATGATCAATTTACTGTTGGTGTTTCTTATCGTTCAAAAGTAAATTTGAAAGTAAATGAAGGATTAGCAGAATTAACTTATGCGAATAAAACCGAGTTAGAAGCATTGTTCGAACAAGTTAATCCATATTTACCTGCTGAGAAAAAAATTAATATCCCTGCATTAGACGAAGGAACATTCAAGGCACAACTGCCTTTACCATCAAACTTCAATGTAGGTTTGACTTATAAACCCAACACAGACTGGACACTATCTGGTGAAGTGCAATTTGTTGGATGGGGTGCTTATAAATCCCTAAATGTGGAATTCTATCCTCGTGAGGTACTGGGCGAACACGATATCAACGCAACAAAAGAATACATTAACACACGTATTTATCGCTTAGGTGCAGAATACGCTGCAACTCAACGTTTAGATCTTCGCTTGGGTGCTTATTTGGACGAATCTCCTGTTCAGGAACTTTTCTTGAATCCGGAAACGCCAAGTATGGACAAGTTGGGCTTGACTACAGGTCTTACATTCCAAGCTACTCAAAGATTTTCTATAGACTTTGCATTTAATTACGTGACAGGTTTCGGGCGTATTGGTTCCTACCCAACCGGTAAGGACACCAGATTTGAAGGTGACTATGACGTTCGTGCCTACAATTTGGTACTTGGTATGTCATATAAATTCTAATATTATTGTAAAACACATTTGATAGGGGTGTCCGGAAATCCGGACACCCCTAATTTTATACAATTACGGCACCAAGAAACGAATCTTGATGCCGTAATATTTATTTAATAAGAGTTTGTCTATCAATGCATCTGTATCCAACGAACATAAGCAAAGTCCATACGATGAGGTAACTCCGGATTGACAGGATGTACCCTGAATGCCAACTTCTTCAACCCTGGTAAGGTAGAGGTCAATTTTAATTCAAAATACAACTTCGCTCCTTCTTCCTTAACCAATTGGAATTCGAATGTTTTAAGTACATCTACCGTATGCGTATCTGCATTATCTTGAGCCACAATCATATCTACACCCAACATACCTTTTAAGTCCTTACGGTCAATAACGATATGGAAGGTATTCTCTTCCCCAACAATCTGTCCTTGTTGAAGGATATCCTTATCACACGTAAATGATTCAATTTCAAAGCTATCCCAATTGGCTGCCACTTCTGCTTTCCAAGCAGCTATCTCACGTGCTTTGGCAAAATGATCAGCAGTCAACCGCGCAGAACGTGCAGCCAGTTTAGTATAGAAGCGATCGATATAATCATCTAGCATACGCTTCATCGTATAATCTGGTGCAATCTGCGACATGGAGTTCTTAATGTATTGAATCCATTCTGGAGAATATCCTTTGCTATTCTTTGCATAGAAAGTAGGAATAATCTCGTGCTCCAAGATATGATAGATGGTTGCAGCATCCAACTGATCCTGATATTGTTGATTGTCGTACGTGCGTTTATCAGTCAATGCCCAACCGGCTCCTTCGCGGTAGCCTTCATACCACCATCCGTCTAGGACAGAGAAGTTCAATACGCCATTCATTTCGGCTTTTTCTCCAGATGTGCCGGAAGCTTCCAACGGACGAGTCGGTGTATTCAACCACACATCTACTCCGGATATCAAACGACGAGCCAATTGCATATCGTAGTTTTCAAGGAAGATAATCTTTCCAAGAAATTCCGGACGACGAGATATTTCTACAATATGTTTGATCAATCCTTGGCCTCCACCGTCAGCCGGGTGAGCCTTACCGGTAAAGATAAACTGAATTGGACATTGCTCGTTGTTGACGATCTTAGCCAAACGGTCTAGGTCGGTAAACAATAGGTGAGCACGCTTATAGGTTGCAAAACGACGGCCGAATCCGATCAACAAAGCATTCGGATTGATGCGTTCAAGGACAGAGACCACCTTTGATGGATCTCCTTGGTTCTTCAACCAATTGTCTTTAAATTCCGCCTTTATATAGCTAACCAGCTTGTGTTTAAGCGCCTTTCTGATTTCCCAGATTTCACTATCCGGTACTTGTTGAATGGCTTCCCAAATCTTTTTATTAGACTGGTCATTTACAAAATTTTCGTCAAAATATTTACGGAAGAGCGTTTTCCACTCTGTAGCAGCCCAAGTAGGCATGTGAACACCGTTTGTAACCCAGCTAACATGCAGTTCGTCCGGGAAATAACCTTTCCAAACCGGTGCAAACATTTTCTGAGATACTTTTCCATGAAGCCAACTTACGCCGTTTGCTTCCTGGCAAGTGTTAAGTGCAAATACACTCATAGAGAACTTTTCATTTGAACCCGGATTTTCACGGCCCATATCGATAAAGTCCTGCCAACTGATACCCAACTTTCCCGGGAATTCACCCATATAACGACCGAACAATCCTTCGTCAAAATAATCATGCCCTGCTGGTACCGGCGTATGCACTGTATAAAGTGAAGATGCACGAACAACCTCGAGTGCTTCCTGGAAGTTTAAATTTTCATTTTGTACATAGTCTACCAGACGTTGTGCATTGATTAATGCAGCATGTCCTTCGTTGCAATGGTAAATCTGTTTCTTTATTCCCAGTTTATTGAGCATCAAAATACCTCCTACACCAAGCAGATATTCTTGCTTCATACGGTTTTCCCAGTCACCTCCATAAAGCTGATGGGTAATAGAACGATCCCATTCACTATTTTCAGGTACGTCTGTATCTAATAGATAGAGAGGAACGCGACCAACTGATACTTTCCAAATATTGGCATAGACCGTACGCCCGGGGTAAGGTACTTCCAACAAAACAATATTACCAGCATCATCCGTCACCTGCGTAAGTGGCAGTGCTCCGAAATTTTGAGCTTCGTAATTGGCAATCTGTTGTCCTTCCATGGAAAGGCTTTGTGTAAAATAGCCATAACGGTAAAGGAATCCAACACCGACCATATCAATATTACTATCACTGGCTTCCTTCAAGTAGTCGCCGGCTAATACACCAAGACCTCCTGAGTATATTTTAAGTACATGAGTCAAACCGTATTCCATGCTAAAATAAGCAACAGACGGTTTGTCTTGATTGGGTTTTACATCCATATAGGCTCTGAATTGTGAATAGACTTGTGCTATTTCATCCATCAGGGCTTTATCTGAAATAATTTCTTCAACACGTTTATGTGATAGTTTCTGTAATACATTTACAGGATTACCATCTGATGATTTCCAAAGGTTTTCGTCAAGTTTCCTAAACAATGCCGTACATTCATGGTTCCAAACCCACCAAAGGTTGTAAGCCATTTCATATAGCGAACTTAATTCTTGGGGAAGTTGCGCCTGCGCATAGATTTCTCTCCATATGGGGTTGTTCGCATTATTAACTTTAATTTTCATTATCCTGAAATTTATTAGTGATTCAAAACGTAATTTAATCTGTGACTTTCACAAAGATAAAATTAATAAGCTAATATCTAGTTATAATCTATCTTGTTCTTTGTGCGCTTTTCTCTAAGGCAATACGAAACGCATCAAGATAGTAAGTGATAAAATTTCGCCATTCGGCTTTTGATGCCAAATCAAAGCATCGCTCTTTTAGCTGGCTGACTTCCTCAGATTTACACATGGCCAGTTCACGCAATGATTTACAAATAGAGTCTGCCACTTCTCCGTAATTATCGTCTGTACGATTGATTACAACGACTCCCTCATCTATGCGCTCTCCGGAAAGGTATTTCTTTGCCCATAATCCGAATCCGGCTAGGTTTGTAGTAATCGTAGGGATACCAAACGCAACACTCTCCAAGGGCGTATATCCCCATGGCTCATAATACGAAGGATAAACAGTCGCGTCCATTCCTATCAAGATATCATAGTATGACTTGTTGAATATACCATCATTACCATCCAGATAGCTGGGCACAAATATCAGCTTCACCTTCTCCTGCTGATTGTTCGTAAAGCCGGAGTACTGAATCTGATTCATCACTCGGTCTTCATGCATATTATTCAGCCAATGCGTCAAGAAAGGCATTTGCAAGGGCGAAGTGGTATGAATATCTTTTACAAGGATTTCTTTTAAATCAGCTCGGGCATCACGCATCCAAGCAGGTACTAAAATAAAAGCGATTGTTTCGCGATTATAATCTTCGGATGTACGCAAACGATTCATGGCTTCGATAAAAACATCTATTCCTTTATTCCGATATTCGTACCTGCCGCTAATCGACACAAACAAAGCATCCGGACTGACAGTATGGCCTAATAGTTTTTCTGCCACGTTTCTCAAAGTTTCGCGTGCTGCCACCTTTTTCTCAACATACGCCGCACCTTGAGGTACGAAGTTTTGCTCAAAGCCATTCGGCGTAACAACGTCGGGCGATTTATCCAGTAAATGAGTAGCTTCCCAAGCGGTAATATCACTTACTGTGGTAAAACAATCCACATGATGTGCAGCCTGCTTTTCAATTGAATGCTTGGCTTCCATATTCAATTCGCCTGCCATCTGATCGCCATTATATTGCTCCATATAGGCATACAGCGGCTTGTTGTTGCCCGCAATGGAGCGACCGATTGAGGTGGCATGTGTAATAAAAAGCGTTGACACTTGAGGCAAATGCTTCTTCACATACAAAGCCCCCATCCCAAGCATCCATTCATTAAAGATGGCACCTACCTTATGTTCATCCAATTTGTAGAATCGATAAAAACTTTCTATCACTTTACCTGTAGCATAGGCGAATATACATGATTCATCATAATCACCATAGGCACGTATAGAATCGACTTTGAAGTCTTCCCACATGGCATAGAACAAAGCATTCCGTTCTGCAAAGAATCGTTGATAATCGACTAGTACCACCACAGGTTCTCCAGGCACCGCCCATCTGCCTACTTTTAAGCTCAGATTATCATTCTCTTTTGCATACGAAACCCATTCGCTATACAAAGAGGGATCTTGCTTAAAATCAGGTACTGTTGTTCTACCTTGTATTGCAGGGCCAATAAAGATTAATTTATCTTTAAAAATTTCATGCAAGGTATGGGCACGTGTAGAAAGAACTGTATAGATTCCACCAACTTTATTACAAACTTCCCAACTACTCTCAAACAGGTACTCAAAAGTACCGGCATCATTATTCATAACTTCTTGGTCAAAATGATAAGTCTGCAAATATAAGTTATTTAGGGTTTTTATCCCATAACAAAAAGGTTTATTAATAACAAATGCTTAGTTTTGTAGAAATTATAACTTTTACAATTATGGCTAAGATTAGAATTTTAAAGAAGAACATCAGTTACATTGCCGGAGAATTATTTACTGATGCATTATTATGCAACATGTTTGTCAAAGACATTGATAAAGAAGGCTTAGAAGCAGTAATGAGTCGCATCCTGGAAATGGAAGAAAACTTCATCAACCGCGCTAGTCATCCAGATGGAAAAGACAATAGGGCTCTGGTAAAAGAATATTATAAAAAATTGCATGTAGACCTTCAAACAGAAGCGAATGCTATAGCTAAAGAACTTGAAAAGCTAAATAAAGAGTCGAAGTAAGAGGGTGAGCATGAAGAAAGCAATCAGCAAGGCGCTGCTAAAGTTGATGGGATGGAAATCGGGACCAATTGGTGAGTATGTCCCAAAATGTGTAGTTTGCGTAGCGCCTCATACAAGTAACTGGGATTTTGTTCTCGGTAAACTTTTTTATTTATCAATCGGACGGAAAGCCAGCTTCTTAATTAAGAAAGAATGGTTCTTCTTCCCTTTCAATTTGTTTTTCAAATGGGCAGGTGGAGTCCCAGTAGACAGAAGCAAGAAAACATCCGTTACGGACCAAATGGTTGAGCTATTCAACCGACGTGAAAAATTCCATTTGGCTGTTACTCCTGAGGGAACTCGTAAAAGAGTAGAAGAATGGAAAAAAGGATTTTATTATATTGCTCTTAATGCAAAGGTGCCTATTCTATTAGCTTATTTTGACTTTAATAAGAAGGAGATTGGTGTTAAAAGCCTATTCTATCCAACGGGTGATGTAACTGCAGATATCAATGCTATTCGGGCAGCCTACAATGACATTACTGCACGCAAACCGGATAATTTTGTCAAAATTTAATCCGTTCAATTTTCTATGGATCAACTACGCATTTCTTTGGTACAATCCTCTCTGTTCTGGGAGGATAGGGAGGCGAATTTATCCTGTTTTAGGGAAAAGTTGAAACGCCTGAAAGGGAAATCCGACTTGGCCATACTACCGGAAATGTTTACAACAGGATTTTCCATGCAGGTGGCTTCCTTGGCTGACACCACAGACGGCGACACGATCCAAACAATCAAAGGATGGGCTAAAGAATTCGACTTAGCCATTAGCGGAAGTTTTATTGCGAAAGAAAATGGCAACTATTATAATAGAGGCTTCTTTATTACCCCCTCAGGCGATTGTCATACCATAGACAAACGTCATCTTTTCAGAATGGGGAAAGAAGACCACTATTATTCCCCCGGCAATTCCAGAGAAGTATTCCACTACAAAGGGTGGAACATCCGTTTATTAATCTGTTATGACCTGCGTTTCCCTGTTTGGAGCCGCAACGTAGACAATACGTACGACCTGTTGATCTATGTAGCCAACTGGCCTGAAGTACGCGCCACTGCATGGAAAACCTTACTCCCGGCACGAGCAGTTGAGAATATGGCTTTTGTATGTGGAGTGAACCGCGTTGGTACAGATGGACATGGGTTTGCTTATAGTGGAGATTCGGCTGTTTACTGTCCTAAAGGTAAAAAGATCCTTCATCTCCCAGCCCATAAAGAAACGACAAGAACCTGCATCCTCGACAAGCACGAATTAAACCGTCTGCGCGAGAAATTCCCTGTCTGGAAAGATGCAGATACCTTTACGCTCTAATTCATAGAACAAACAGCACACGAAGTTGCTAACTTCTTCTTTTATAAAAACAGAATTCAATCAAGTATGTGCAATAAAAAACTCGCGAAGGTAAATTCCTCCGCGAGTTTTTTATGTTACTATTGATTTGTTATCAATATCTCTTACTTCACTTCTTCAAAATCAACGTCTGTTACGCCGCTGTCTTTTGAATTGTTGCTGCTTCCGGCATTGTTTGCTTGACTGAAGTCTGGTCCAGGTTGTGCACCACCACCTTGTGCGTTATACATTTCCTGGCTTGCAGCGTGGAATACGCTGTTCAATTCAGCTGTTGCAGCATCTATCGCAGCGATATCTTGTGCTTTATGCGCTTCTTTCAGTTTGTTAAGAGCAGCTTCGATTGGCGCTTTCTTATCTGCAGGCAATTTGTCACCCAGCTCTTTCAATTGCTTTTCAGTCTGGAAGATCAAACTGTCAGCATGGTTCAGCTTATCGATACGTTCTTTTTCCTTCTTGTCTGCTTCAGCGTTAGCAGCAGCTTCTTCTTTCATACGTTTTACTTCATCATCGCTCAAACCGCTTGACGCTTCGATACGTATACTTTGTTGTTTACCGGTTCCTTTATCTTTTGCAGATACGTTCAAGATACCGTTGGCGTCGATATCGAATGTTACTTCAATCTGAGGTACGCCACGTGGAGCTGATGGAATACCATCCAAGTGGAAACGTCCGATAGACTTATTGTCTCTTGCCAATGAACGTTCACCTTGTAGAATATGGATTTCTACAGATGGCTGATTGTCGGCAGCAGTTGTAAACACTTCTGATTTCTTTGTAGGAATCGTAGTGTTGGCATCAATAAGTTTTGTCATCACACCACCCATTGTTTCAATACCTAAAGAAAGAGGTGTTACGTCGAGCAACAATACGTCTTTTACTTCACCTGTCAACACACCACCTTGAATAGCGGCACCAACGGCAACCACTTCATCCGGATTCACACCTTTTGAAGGAGCTTTACCAAAGAATTTCTCAACGATATTCTGGATAGCAGGGATACGAGTTGATCCACCTACCAAGATTACTTCGTCAATATCAGAAGTAGTCAAACCAGCGTCGCTCAATGATTTACGACAAGGTTCGATACAAGCCTGAATCAATGAATCTGCCAACTGTTCGAATTTTGCACGAGTCAATGTCTTAACCAAGTGTTTTGGAACACCGTTTACCGGCATGATATATGGCAAGTTGATTTCAGTGCTTGTTGTGCTTGACAATTCAATCTTAGCTTTTTCTGCAGCTTCTTTCAAACGTTGAAGAGCCATCGGGTCTTTACGAAGATCGATTCCTTCTTCTGCAAGGAATTCTTCGGCCAACCAGTCGATAATTACGTGGTCAAAGTCATCACCACCCAAGTGCGTATCACCGTTAGTAGATTTTACTTCAAACACACCATCTCCTAGTTCAAGGATTGAGATATCGAATGTACCACCACCTAAGTCGAATACAGCGATCTTCATATCCTTGTTTGACTTGTCAAGACCATATGCCAAAGAAGCAGCCGTAGGTTCGTTTACGATACGACGTACATTCAAACCTGCAATTTCGCCGGCTTCTTTTGTAGCCTGACGTTGTGCGTCATTAAAGTAAGCAGGCACAGTAATTACAGCATCTGTCACTTCTTGACCCAGATAATCTTCTGCCGTTTTTTTCATTTTTTGAAGAACCATGGCAGAAATTTCTTGTGGAGTATAAAGACGTCCGTCAATATCTACACGAGGAGTATTATTATCGCCACGTACTACTTTATAAGGTACACGTGTGATTTCTTTTTGAGTCTGGTCAAACGATTCACCCATGAAACGTTTGATAGAGAAAATTGTCTTTTCTGGATTTGTAATCGACTGACGTTTAGCAGGATCACCTATTTTTCTTTCACCGCCTTCAACGAATGCCACGATAGAAGGAGTTGTTCTTTTACCTTCACTATTGGTGATAACCACCGGTTCGTTTCCTTCCAGCACAGCCACACATGAGTTGGTTGTTCCTAAGTCTATTCCAATAATTTTACCCATTTCTGTATATCTGTTTAATTGTTATTTTCATTTTTGTATCAACTAACATACAAATGGTATGCCAAAAAACAACAACAGCCACAGCGACGAAAATATGACAGATTACATGACAATACGTCCGATTCTATCCACCTCACTTGAGAACTTTTCTTTCGGCACGCGAGATTTATTCCTGACTTTCATGCGATAGTTATATACAGTCTGGGTGGAATAATGAAGAAAATCTGCGATCTTGGCACTATCGGAAATACCTAAACGTATGAGCGCAAATATTCGCAATTCGGGTGTCAGCAAATCTCCTTCTTTAGGGGTAATAGCCTCTTCGGGCAGAAGAAGAGAATTGAAGTCTTCAATAAAAGTAGGGTAAAGCTTCAGGAAAATAGTGTCGAAACTCCGATGAAATTCCTTTAACTCATCCGACACCAACGAAGATGAGCTGGTGCTACGTATCAGTTCGTCGATCTGTCCGGCTTTCAGTTTGCGGTTGGTCTTCTTTCTGAAGTCTTCCAACTTGTCGATATAGGCTGAGCACATACTAAATACGTATCCGATATATTCTTCCTTAACCAGATTTGATTCCGACAGTTCTCTATTCAGCTTATTGAGATTTCTATTAAAAACCTCCAATTCCATATTACTCTGTTTTAACCTCTTACGCGCTACAGAAAGCGCTTTAAGCTGTATATAAATGTAAACTAGGGTACATAACAAAAGCAAGGACAGAAAAGAAATAATACCTAAAAGAAGAGCAAGTCTGTCCTTTTCCTTTTGCATTTTCACGTCGTACGATTCATTGATAATAGGCAGCATCTGCGAGATTTCCAACGCTCGCAGGCGAGCATTACAAAATATCGCATCCTCCATGGCACACTTCGTATAGTCATACGCCCGGCCTATGTCTCCCTCGTTATACAATATATCGGCCAGGGCACGTAACGAAATATATTCTTTTACCGCTCCTTGCAAGTCTCCTAATGCCGAAATGGCCAAATACTTCTTTTCTTCATCAAATTTTCCCATTACCCGACAAATATCCGCCAAGGTATAGGCCGACATGCCTATTGACTGATTTGAAACGCCAAATCTATGATAACATTCCAAGGCTATAGCATAGGCTTCTTCCGTCTTGTTCTGAGCTAATAATTTTGTGGCACTAACCATGTGCCATCCTATATCGTCTACTGTCAGGATACCTATAATCGAGTCCTTATACTGCATAGTGAGTTTTTCATATTCCTCCTTCTGTCTTTCGGTAATCGAATAGTTGGTCATCAACACATACAGCGAATGATAAAGATGGTATCGGTAGGTTTTTATTGCGGCCGTCTCTATTTCTCTATTTTGATTATCCAGCATATCAAATGCTTCTTTATACATGCCTGTGCCAATCAGAATCTCAGCTAAATTCATGGAAGACATAATCTGAAATTCAGGATTAATCATTTTTTCTGCCACTTTTATCCTCTTGTTTGCAATCTGCAATGCCGAATCCATCTGATAGTTCTTGTACTGCTCAAATAATTCTCCGAGTATGACGTACAATTCCTCTTCGGACGAGGTAAGCTTTTGTCTCTCTTTAATCTCAGCTATTTGTTTTTCTTTTTCTTCTGTATAAAGATGGCGATTTTTCACAGTCTCGTCCAATTCCAACAAAAGGGAGTCTATCGTGCTTGGAACAGATGCAGCAATATTTACAGAAAAAAGAATAAAACAGAAAAAAAGAATATTTCTCATATACTACCGACAGTTAACAATCAACAATATACAAATATACATGAATAAGTTTGCTACGCCATATTCATGCTGTCGATTCTTTAACGGAAGATTCATCAAAACATTCACATCTCGATGTCAATTTCCGGATTCAACATTATTGATTTTCAATGATATCGAACCTTACAAAAAAACACCCCGATCTTTTTTAAAAAAGACCGAGATGTTTTTTAAAAACGTTCGGGATGATTTTTTAAAACCATCGGGATGTTTTTACGCTTTGACATTCAAGGCTTCAATAAATCGATATGTGGCATAAAAAATGCCTCTCTTCTCGATCAGAGTTTTTCCCCTTTAAAACTCTAGGATCAAAGCAGCTCTGGGTGAGAGTTTTAGAATGTCCGTCTGTAAATTATATGGTTGATCATCGATAATGTTGGTTACCGTTTGCTTTGGCAATACCTCACGATAGTTAGCAAGTGGCAGATCTACTTCTTTATCCAAACCGTTCAACAGAACCACAACCGATTTGCCATCATACTTACGCTCATATACATAGACTCCGGTTGCGGCAGGAGAAAAATGTTTCAAACTACCACAAGAGATTACCTTATTATCTTTACGCCAGTTGAGTAGCTTCTGAAGGTAATTAAAGGCAGCATTCTCGTTTTCTGTACGACCTACAGCAGTAAATGCACTTCGTGAATCGCCTTCCCATCCTCCTGGGAAATCGTTGCGTAGATAACCGTCTCCATTTGCTTTATCTCCATCCATGAGGATTTCTGAACCGTAATAGATTTCCGGAATACCTCTGGTTGTCAACAAGAATGCGAAGGCTTGCTTGAATCGATTCAAATTGGCTGCCTGCTCTTTGATTCGTATAAACCGGGAGGTATCGTGGTTATCCAGAAAGATAAGCAACTCCAATGGATTCGGGTATAGAATGTCCTGACTCAGGTATTCATATAGTTTATTAAACCCGCCATTATGAACTGTTTCTTCATCAAAAGCAGTTGACATCACATTCATCAGCGGGAAATCCATCACCGATCTTAAGTTTGAATTTTTGGGTGCTGCTAGTTTACTGTCTTTCTGCCAATAAGCGATGGCCGTATTGTTTGAATACCAAGTCTCGCCTACGATATTAAAGTCAGGGTATTCGTCTGTGATTTCTTTACACCAGCGAGAAATCATATCAAAGTCAACATACGGATGCGTATCCTGACGAATGCCGTCTATGCCACTGTATTCAATCCACCAGATGCTGTTTTGAATCAAATAACGGGCCACATGTCGATTGCGTTGATTCAAATCGGGCATTGATCGTACAAACCAACCGTCTACAGCCTTTTTCAAATCATAGTCTGAATAATAGGGATCGTATTGCGGAATTGTATTATACGATGTTTGTTCAAAGCCTTCAGGGAAATTAAACCAATCCTTGGAAGGCCTGTCTGTAAAGAAATAATGCTCGCTCCCACAATGATTAAAGATCATATCCATTACGATCTTCAAGCCTTTTTGGTGCGCTTTATCAACTAAAGACATAAATTCATCGTTCGTACCGAAACGGCGGTCTACCTTGTAATAATCTGTTGCCGCATAACCATGATAGGAACCATGAGGCATATCATTTTCGAGTATCGGATTAAACCAAACAGCCGTCACTCCCAAGTTAGCGATATAGTCCAAATGCTGCTCTATCCCCTTGAAATCTCCTCCATGGCGGGCGTATTGCTCGTTACGGTTAACGCTTTTTTCTCGCATTCCAGAAATCACATCATTCGTTGGATCGCCATTGGCAAACCGGTCGGGCATAATCAGATAAAGTACATCTGAGGAATTAAAGCCTATCCTATCACGTGAATCCGCCTTTCTTGATTTGACTTCATAGGGAATTGTTTGTTTCTTTTTCCCTGACTTCAATACGATATCAAATTTTTCAGGTATGGCCTCTTTCGTATCCAAATAAAGAAGCAGGTAGTTTTTGTTTTCTAAACGAACTGTTTCTTTCAATTGAACAGCTTCAGAAGTAATCGAAACCTCATAGCTGCTCAAATCATCCCCATAGAGTAAAATTTGTAGTTCTGTATTTTGCATACCTGCCCACCAAAAGGCGGGTTCTACCTTTTTGACTATTGCATTTGCGGCCGTTACTGTCAGAAAAAGGCAGAATAAAAGAGAATAAAATCGTTTCATGGTTATACGTCAATTATTGGCTTATATATAAACGATATTCGCCAGGGTTAAGTATAATTTTTTGTTGATTGTTTTGGATATTTATTTGTTCGCCGGAAAAGTGTTCTCTCCACTGACCTATTTTTTCAAATCTGACTGATGCTTCAATGGTTTGCAAACCTAAATTGGCTACGGTCACAATATAGTTTCCTGCACTTCGTAGAAGAATTTGCTTGATGGCTCCCTCGCCGGTTTGAACCAGGTAGTCGGTTGTAGAAAATGCGGGATTATCCTTTCTTAATTGAAGCATGGCCGTATAGGTATCTAATAAGGCTTTACGTTCGGGTACATTCATATAATCCCAACGGATCGGTTTCTTATCCAGTCGCCCCTCTTCTGCTGTGTTTCCTAATTTAAAATCGTAGCCCAACTCACCAAATTGCCAGATCATTTTAGGTCCGGGAAAGCTGAGATAGACAACTGCTGCAGCTGCACTGCGTTGCAATCCGGTGGCTAACTCCTGTACTTTATAACTGCCGGACTCATTACCCCACATCTTATTTTTATACATGAGGCGTTCCTCATCGTGGCTTTCCATATAAGCTATCAGTCGGGGTTTACTCCAACCACGCTCCTTGTACGAGCCCCAGTCGAATGCATTGTTTTCCCAGCCCATGGTAGCCTGACAATAATTGTAGTTCATATTGCCCCAAAGATAAATGCCATAGTCGGCCAGTTCCTTTTCTTCTTTGTTTTCAGCCAGATGCTCGAAGATGACGATGGCATCATTCTTTCGTTTGTAGATTTCTGCAGCCATCCGCTTTAGCAGACGAATACGTGCTGCATCGTAGGCCCACCCATCTCCGGGCGTATTCGTAAAGCCTTTTGTGAAGTCAAAGCGGAATCCGTCTACCTTATATTCCTTTAACCAATAGCCACATACACTGTCAACAAATTGCTGGGTATACTTGCTCTCATGATTAAAGTCATATCCCCATGAATAGGCCTGGTTAGGAGAATTAACATTATACCAAGGGTTTTCGGGGCTTACCTTATCTCCATCTTGATACATACGTACCATCGGGCTTTGACCAAAGCTATGGTTCAACACCATGTCCATAATCACAGCTATACCATTGGCATGACATTCGTCGACAAAGGCCTTATAATCGTTTGATGTACCATAGGCTTTATCCGTAGCAAAGTAGAACGAAGGGTTATACCCCCAGCTATCATTGCCTTCAAATTCATTAAAAGGCATAAGTTCAATCGCATTAACGCCTAAACTTTTCAGATAAGGAATCTTCTCTTTAACAGCTTTGATTGTGCGGTCGTCGGTAAAATCACGGATAAGCAACTCATAGATCATCAGATTGTCCGGGTTCTCAACTTTAAAATTGGGTATCTTCCAATCATATACTTTACGATCGGAAGATACCACCATAGCAATTTCTGTAGTTTTACCAATTGGATAAGCGAGCATATTGGGATAAACGCTCGTAAGAATCTGGCGGTCAAAATCCGGATCCGAGATTCTATTTGTGTAGGGGTCAGCTACACGAATGGTCTTGTCTATTAAGTATTGACATATATACTCTTTTTCTTTTTGCAAATTTCCTATTTTAATCCAAAACCGTTCGCCGTCCTTGTACATCTGGTATTGATCTGATTCTTGCCAATCATTGAAATCACCAATCAAATGAACCGTTTTTTTGCTGGGAGCGAACAATACAAAAGCCAATGAATCGTCTGATATAACGGTTATACCATCTTTCAATCCATTAGGAAGAGGTGCCTCTTTGGGCGTGTCCGGGTTGATAATGTCCGGATCTTCATTCTTATCGCTACAACCAAACAAAAGTAAGGTTAGCAATAAGCTGAATAGAATAGTCTTGTTCATTGCTTTTGTGTTTTATAGTATTATTCTTTTTCATATTCGGCGTAGCCTTTTTACTACGCCGAATAAGGTTTTTGATTTCCATGAAGAGATCTTAATCTTGAACTTCAATAATGCTGATTGCATAGCCACCAGCAGGAGCCAGTTGCTGCTTTAGCTTTGATTTATGTGTAACTTTTTGTTTACGAATGGTGTATGACTGTGGATTCGTTTTGTAATGCGCATCCTTTCCATCGGCATAGATGGTTGCGATGTATTTCTTGTCCGGGTCCAAAAAGTCAAAACTGATTTGAGACACATGTCCCTTTTCGCCGGCAACGCTTCCAACAAACCAGTTGTTCGTGTTTTTTGCCTTACGTGCTACGGTGATATACTCGCCCGGTTCAGCTTCCAGATAGCAACTTTCGTCCCAATCTACTGCCACGTCTTTGATGAACTGGAACGCATCCGCAAAACGGTTATAATGTTCCGGAAAATCTGCGGCCATCTGCAATGGGCTGTACATCGTCACATAAAGTGCCAACTGATTAGCCAATGTTGAATTGACATGTGAATGGTTGTCCGGATTGATTTTGTCGATATCCATCTCAAATATTCCGGGTGTATAATCCATCGGTCCGCCTATCAAGCGCGTAAACGGCAAGATGGTTACATGATCCGGATGGTTGCCACCAAATGCCTGATATTCTGTTCCACGAGCAGATTCATTACCGATCAAGTTCGGATAAGTACGGCTTAGCCCTGTGGGACGAACCGCCTCATGCGCGTTGACCATGATTTTATAATCGGCTGCTTTTTCTACGGCATACAGATAGTGATTAACCATCCATTGGCCGTAATGATACTCCCCACGAGGAATGATATCACCTACATAGCCGCTCTTTACAGAGTTATAGCCATTGTCGGCCATAAATTGGTAGGCCTTGTCTAAATGGCGTTCGTAATTGCGGACAGACGAAGATGTTTCGTGATGCATCATCATCTTCACACCTTTGCTTTTTGCATAGTCACGTAATTCGGTTACATTGAAATCGGGATAAGGAGTTACGAAGTCGAATACATAGTCTTTCGACTTTCCAAACCAATCTTCCCAACCAACGTTCCATCCTTCAACCAATACGGCATCGAAACCATGTTCAGCCGCAAAGTCAATATACTTCTTTACATTCGCGGTGTTGGCGCCATGCTTCCCATTCGGTTTAGCCGATGAAAAATCAGTCACACCCAGCTGAACGGTAGGGAATTCATCCGTATAAGCCCAAGAACTTTTTCCGGTAATCATTTCCCACCAAACACCTACATATTTGACAGGCTTAATCCAAGAAACATCTGCCAACTTACAAGGTTCGTTCAGGTTTAATGTCATATCCGAAGCCAATATCTTGCGCGCATCATCACTTACGATAACCGTACGCCAAGGTGAATGACAAGGTGCTTGCATATAGCCCTTATCTCCTACTGCATCGGGTGTAAGATGAGATTGGAAAACCATACGCTTGTCGTCCAACTCAAGATGCATACAAGAATAATTTACCAAAGCCGCTTCATGCAGGTTGATGTATAGACCATCATCTGTCTTCATCATCAACGCAGTCTGTACGCCGATCTGCGAGAAAGGAGTCTGAGACGTATTCGGCGTAATGGCCTTACTCATCAGCCCACGTATTTCAGAGAGTCGTGAACGCGTGTAATCGTATTCCTGCGTATCATAATCACCAGGAATCCAGAACGCCAGATGATTGCCGGTCATAGCGAATTCAGTACGTTCTTCTTTGATGATAAAATAGGTGAGGTTCTCTTGCTGCGGGAACTCGTAACGGAAACCTAGTCCATCATTAAACAGACGGAAACGGATTAACATCTGGCGCCCGGTAGCGGGCTGAGCCAGTGTTACTTCCAATTCATTATAATGGTTTCTGATATCTTTTGATTCGCCCCATACCGGTTGCCAAGTTTCATCAAAAGAGGAAGTCTTGGTTGACACGATTTCAAAGCCATCATAAAGAGATGCCTTCTGAGCCAACTCTTGATCACTTACATCCGCTTTTGCATCAAAATCATCGAAATCAGCCGGAGCGCTTGTATTTTCTTTTTTAAGTTCTAAACCTAATTTACTGGTTTTGATAACTTCTTTGCCTTTGTAGGATAATTCATAGACAGGTGTCCCGTCTTGAACGGCAAAATTCATTAGAATTTGACCATCAGGAGAAGCGACTTGCTGCGCTTCTACCTGATGGAAAAACAACCCAATACCTACTAAAAAAATTGATAACCTTTTCATTAGTAATAACTCAACTTACATAGATTATTAACTCGGTCTCTATAATTTTAGGCCAATCTATCCTATTATTTAATCTCACCTTTACCCTCATTGAAGTTCAGATAGACCTTCTGACCTGTGGTAACCGGTACTGTTGCTTGATCGCCTCCATTTCCACGGAATTCGATCGCGCCGTCAAATACATTGAACTCAGCTTTCCACCAATCAGACAACATAGGATGCTTGATAGCCATACGTAAGTTGCCGTCTTTTGCAAATGCAGGAGATACTAACTCATTACCTTCTGCTTTGAATTTGAATTCATCTTTATATTCCCAAGCTCCACCGTTTGCATCTCCAAAGAGATAAACATTGGCTTCAGTAACAGATATTACCTCATCTTCCAGATTAATGTAAATCAGATAATATCCTGGGGTCTTCACGTTAATGTTATTGCCGCCTTTCGTATATTCACCGATAGCATCTGTATTGCTTTCAGCGATACCGAAGTCGCCACCCCAACCTAACTTAATCGTCATCTTAAAGCCTCCTTCTTTCAAATAAGCAATCTTCCAGAATGAGCTTGGTGTGCCGTTTACCGGTACAAACTCTTTAGCATCTGTAGCTGGTTCCCATCCATTGAATGCATCACCCACCAAGAATAGTTTTTCCGGATAGGTAGGAGGAATAACCGGTTCACCCGTCAATACATAGCGAGCAGAGAATTTACCTGCGCGAATATCGTATTTCATGTAGATACTGAATTCACCACCAATGTTTGTCACCAAGTTACTACCTCCTGTTTGCAAGTCGGTATAACCTTCGGTCAAAATATTTTCATTGCCACTCTTTGTTCCTGTTACATCGGTAAACAGTTTCACTTTAGAAGTTGCGTCGTAAGGAATTTCGTATCCCCAGCCTCCGCTGTAACGGAACTTAAATTCTCCGGCAGACAAATTTGTGGATACTGTCCATTCTACAGAAGTACTCGTTTCGTTAAATACAGGAGCATTGAAAGGAGTTTCCTTATCCCATCCACCTGCTGTTGCAGCACCAATAACTCCCCAACTTACTGGCAAAACAGACACCTGATTTAGGCTTGTGTTTACCACAACATAATAGAGTCCGTCTTTCGCTACTTTGAATGCTGGAGCTGAAGCATCTAATTTACTGATTGTGATTACCTCTGCTTTTTCTTCTACCGTTTCACCTTTACCAAAACGTACGGGTTCTTGTCCGGCTTCTTTGGCTACAGAAATCATAAATTCACCGTCTGCTTTCAGCCAGGTATAAATCCCGATTACATCGTTCTTCGTTTCATCAGGACCGTCCAAAGCTACTGGTTTCAAGGCCGATGTTGATGCTTCTCCACTGAAGATCGTAGCCGAACCTACAATGTAGGTACCCGGTTGAGCTTCGTCAATGATTGTCCAGTTGTCATTATCTTCACAGCTTGTTGCTGTCCCCAGCAAAAGCATACATACAGACAAATAATATAATATCTTTTTCATGTTGTTCATTTTATATATTAGAAATCAGGTATTATTCGTATCCCTTGTTTTGTGTCAGATTCTTATTCAATAACACTACATCATGAGGGATTGGGAATACATTGCGATAAGGAGCAGATGTACGGCCATCAGTTGTAACGATTGTAGTATACTTACCGAAGCGTACCAAGTCTTGACGACGCACACCTTCCCATGAAAGCTCACGAGCACGTTCGTCTAACAAGTCATTCAAATTCGCATTTGCCAATTCAGTTGCTCCAACACGACCTCTTACTTCATTAATCAGTTCGTCGGCTGTTTGTCCTTTACGCAATTTTGCTTCTGCCTTCATTAATAATACATCAGCATAGCGGAACAACACATAGTCAATACTTTGCAATTTACCTGCTTGTTGGCCAGATGGGTCAATTGCATATTTCTTCCAACGAGCACCAGCCGTTTTTTCTTCTGCTGCACCTGACACATCAATTGCAATTGCATCCGGTTTGTATTCTAGTTCATTATCACCGTCCATTACCGGTTTTCCGTCAGGTCCTTCAACCTTTCCTGTGTAGAATGAAAGTTCCAAGCGTGGATCGTTCTTGCTCTTGCGGAAGGTAGCCAGCAGATCCTTTGTTGCAGAAGAACCGTTCCAACCATCAATTGAGAAAGCCTTTCCATGCGCATAATGCACGGTACGAATGATATAATAGAATTGTGCATTATATTTCACCGGGTCCATTGGAATGGTGAAGATATTTTCCGGAGAAGTTTCATTACCTACGCTAAAGTTTGCGGTGAATGTTGGAGCCAATTTATAGCCTAAAGCTGTAATAGAATCAGCATAAGCAATAGCAGCATCCCAGCAAAGAACCTTTTGTCCATTCATTTCGAAGTCTGTGCTTCCGTTTGGCGCACCATTATTATCAGTCCAGTCGTTGTCTGAATATACTTGAGCATTCAAAGCCAGTTTAGTCAGCAAGAAGTAAGCCACCGGACGGGTCATACGCCCATAATATTCACCTTCCTTCGAACTGTTTGATGTACTCAATAATGGAGCAGCTTCTTGCAATTCTTTGCGAACGAAGTCAAACACTTCCTTGCGATCAGCTTGCTTAACGTCAGAAATCTGAATATCCGATTTATCTACGATAGGCACACGACCGTACAAATCCATTAGGTAATAGTAATACATGGCACGAACAGCCTGTACTTCAGCCTTATAGATTGGCAGATAGATATTATCTGGGTCTTTTTCGATTAACGAACTCAATTTATCAATTGACTGGTTAGCCAAACCGATCACACGATACAGATAATCCCAAGTGCTCTTGAATGGCGCTTCAGACTTATCCCATTTGTGTTGATACAAACGTTTCCACAATCCACCGTCTTCCCAGTCACCACCACGAATCGGAAGAATTGCTTCATCTGCAGTAAATGTCACTATATCATACATACCTCTGTCTGTTCCACCCAGACCGTTGCCACCACCGGTAGCACCGAACTGCGTATACAGATTGGCAACTGTATTCAAATAAATCAATTCTGGACTTTTATAAGCCTCTTCTTCGGGCATCTGATCTTTTGGATCTTCTTCAAGGAAGGAATCACAGGCAGAAAAGCCTACTAAGGCAAATGCCAATAAACCGCTATATAATAATTTCTTCTTCATGTCTTTTTAAGTATTAGAAAGTGATATTCAAACCAAGTGAATAAGTACGTGAGAGCGGATAGAAACGTTTGTCGTCAACACCCAAGTCGTTACCGTCTTTTTTATTCACTGAACTATTAATCATAGGAGACAATCCCGAATAGTTTGTAAACGTGTGCAGGTTGTTGACAGAAGCTGTCAAACGCACATTCTTAATTGCCTTACCCCAGTTTTTCACATCAAATGTATATCCCAATGTGAGGTAGTCGAGATTCAAATAATCACCTTTTTCCAACCAGTAATCGGTTACCGTGTTGTCCTTAATATTCATTTTCGGAGCATCCGGAAGCACGTTATAGGTAGGGAATGTATTCATATTCATGTATGTCAGTGACGTACCGTTATAGATCTTATGTCCGAACGCGCCGTTCATCTGCAACTGAACATCGAAACGTTTATATCTGAAGTTGATATTTGAGCCCAGATAAACTTTAGGCATAGCTTGACCAGCTACGTAGCGGTCGTTGCCGTCGTTGATATCGATTACGCCATTTTTATCCAAGTCTTCAACCTGATATGTATAGCTACCCAATCCATCGTTGATTAAACCTCTTGAACGTGGCAAATAGAACACACCTAAAGGCTGACCAACCATTTGATAAGTTACCCCAGTATTACCACCGATAAAGCCGGCACCGTTGATGCTCACCAAACGCATGTATTCAGAAGTTGACAAATCTTGTCCCATATAAGTTCCGCTCAAAGAACGGATTTCATTCTTTTGGTATGAAGAGTTCACACCGATCTTCAGGTCGATATCTTTTGAACGAATCACGTCGAAGTTCAATGCCACTTCTACCCCATCATTACCCATTTCACCTAAGTTTGCCAATAGTCTGTCATACAAGAATGGAGGAACAGGAACTGCATATTCATAAAGCAATCCTGTCGTACGTGAAACGTAGTAGTCTACCGATCCGCTCAAGCGATTTTCAAACAGACCGAAGTCAACGCCAACGTCAAACATTTTCTTCTTTTCCCATTGCAGGTCCGGATTTGCATTACGGGCATAGCCATAGGTTACGGTTTGCTGTCCGTTGACTGTAGTGATACCGGTTGGTTGCATCAACGACAATGAATTGTATGGAGAAATAGCATCTTGGTTACCGGTTAAACCATAACCCACTCTCAATTTGATATTGGTTATCTGGTCAACGTCTTTAAGGAATCCTTCATTACTAATCACCCAAGCAGCAGAAGCCGATGGGAAGAAGCCCCATTTATTGTTTTCACCCAGCTTAGATGAAGCATCCGTTCTTAAGTTTACCGTAGCGATATAACGGTCGTCAAACATATAGTTCAGACGAGCCATGAATGAAGCAATATTGTATGAATTAGAGTATGATGATACATCGCCATACTTTACGTTTGCTCCGGCTTTGAGGTTATTGTAACCAAAGTAGTTCGTTCCGAAACCTCTTGCATTTGCTTCAAACCCATTGTATTTATAAGTTTGAGCCTCCATCAAGCCAAGCGCATCAAAATGATGTTTGCCCATTTCCTTCTTGTAGGTAAGCGTAATATTACCCATCAAGATATCACTATTTTCTTCTTTTTGCATGGCTTTACCTCCGCCTTCGCGAATACCGGCCTTAATATTCTTTGGAATATAAACCGAGTTGTTCTTATCGTTGTAGGTATATGAACCAAATGCGCTCAACACCAAATCAGTAGTGAAATTGTAAGAAACCTTACCGTGTACATTAATATAAGCGTTATTCTCTCTATCTTGGATAGTGAGACGTCCTAACGGGTTGTCTATTTCGTTGGCATTCGGATCTTCCGGCCATGTACCGTCTGCATTTTGCGCAGTTGGGAAGGTAGGATTAAATGATGCTGCAGAATAGAAAGTCTTCTGATGATCGTTTACATAGTTATTTATCTTTTTAGAACCGAAAATACCAAATTCGATCTTCAGCTTGTCGTCAAACATTTTTTGCGAAGCATCCAATTTTGTAGTATAGTTCTTCATGTCACTACCTCTGATAACACCTTCATTAGCAATCACACCAAGCGATGCACGATAGTTCGATTGATCATTTCCGGCACCAAAAGAAATACGGTGATTCTGTGTAAAACCTGTGCGTTGCATTTCTTCGATAAAGTTCGAATTAGCCCCTTTATCCAATGCGTTAACGTATCCTCCGGCTTCAACAGCAGCACGATATCCGGCAGCATCCAGCATATTGATGTTCTTATAAACGGTTTCAACCCCGAATGTACCATCATAGCTTAAGCTTACCGTTCCTGCTTTACCTTTTGTAGTTGTAACCACAATTACCCCACTAGCGCCACGAGAACCGTACTGAGCAGTTTCAGAAGCGTCTTTAAGAATAGTAAATGTTTCAATATCTTGGGGGGACAACGCATTCAATAATCCAAGGTCACCAAATACACCGTCGATAATTACCAACGGATCGTTACCTCCCGAAAGCGAGGTAGTACCACGTACACGAATAGAAGGCGAAGCAGCAGGGTCACCGCCTGGCTTGCTGATAACTACACCAGCCACTTTACCTTTAATAGATTCCAATGGGTTATTGATAATACCCACGTTCATATCCTCTTTCTTCACACGTTCAACAGCCCCGGAGATTGTACGTTTGCTACCTGTGGCATAACCCACAACAACAACTTCTTCCAAAGCTTCCACATCTTCATTCAAGACAATTTGAAAAGAAGATTTGTTCGCTACCGGTATTTCCTGTGTGATATATCCTATGTAAGAAACAGAAAGTACTGCATTAGCAGAGGTTGTTAACGTAAAGTTTCCGTCAAAATCGGAAACAGTTCCGTTGGTAGTGCCTTTTTCCAGAATACTGGCACCAATGATTGCCTCTCCATAGGCATCCTTAATATTTCCTGTAATTGTAATATTTCCCGGAGTTTGGGAAAATAGATTGGAATGCATGCTGATTCCCAACATTAACAATAGGAATAGTCTAAGCCATCCCTTTTCTTTTACTTTTTTTCCGTTCATGGTGTGTGAATATTAAATTTAGGTCTATCTTCGATAACACAAAATCAGGCGTTTAGATTGGCGTATACCGAATTAATACCGTCTATATTATTGTTAACAAAGATAGATGGCAAAAATCCCAAAGGATTGGGCTAGTAAAACAAAAGAGTAAACAAAAGCAGAATACAATCAGAGATTACAATACTATATTACAGGCACTTACATAAAAGAAGAGTATTCATAAAAGTAAATACCTAAATGTTAAAAAGGAGAATATAATTGCTGTTTTTTTACATTTAAGGACTAAAGTCAATATTATTGATACTCCAACCCATTCTTTCTGTCGGATTTTGCCAGCTTATATTTTTGATATTATCTCAACAACTCCATTTTTTTCTTACCTTTGTGCCCCCGAGTGCTTGAATACCTCGTTAAAAACAAGAATATATGCAAACAAAAGTATCCGTACCCTTCATGATGTTGGGCATCCTCTTCAACGTATGCCTGCTCACATCCAATCTCTTAGAAACTAAAGTAGTTCAGATTTTCGGTCTCACAACGACCGCCGGACTTATCGTTTTCCCTATTTCGTATATCATCAACGACTGTATTGCCGAAGTATGGGGTTACAAAAAATCCCGCTTGATTATATGGAGTGGATTTGCGTCAAACTTTCTTTTGATCGCTTTCGCTCAGATTGCACTATTCTTACCTAATGCCCCTTTTTGGGAAGGAGAAGAGAGTTTTAATTTCATCTTCGGATTGGCTCCCAGAATTGCCCTAGCCAGTCTGATTGCATTCTTGGCCGGTTCGTTTATCAATGCATATGTGATGAGTAAGATGAAGCTCGCCTCGCAAGGCAAGAACTTCTCGGCTCGTGCTATCCTGTCTACCTTAGCAGGTGAAAGTATCGACTCCATACTTTTCTTTCCGATTGCCTTCGCAGGTCTCGTCCCTTTCAACGAGCTTTTGATTATGATTGCCACACAAGCCGTACTCAAATCACTCTACGAAGTCATCATCCTGCCGTTTACGATACGTGTAGTAAAATACATCAAGAAAATAGAGGGCTGCGATGTTTACGATCAAAACATTTCATACAACCCTCTTAAATTAAAAGACCTATAAAAAAGAAAGGCAGCTAAATAGCTGCCTTTACTTTGCTAATTTATAACACTTTATAAACTTTCAATTTGTCCATTTAAGTCAAGAGAAGAAGATTTTGTTTTAGTTGAGCCTGGAAAATACGCAACAATGATTTCCGATGAATTTGCAGATGGAGCCATACTTACACCTAAATCTCTGTTTTGGTTTATAAATGTAGACTCTCCATCTTCAAATGCCACCATTTGATATCTTTCCAATAGGAAATCGGTAAAGCTATCTGGTAATGATGGTGTTGGAATTAAAACACCCATAGCAGACAGAGCCTCGTCTTCAAACAAGAACACATAATCGTAGTCTTTGTAATAATTCCTATATACAAGAGCCGCAGTTTGCTCTTCTGTAGGATTGCTTCCAAAGGTTGATTTTACAGATGCTTTAGACTCTCCAAAATTTATATCATGTGTTGGTTCTGGATAAATATTGTATAAAGGTTCAACTTTGACAGTTACATGACAACAAGTTACCATATTACTAATATGTAAATTTGCTTCACCAACTCTTTTAGCCGTTATAAGTCCTGATTCTGATACAGAAGCTACATATTCACTTTCAGAAGTATAAACGACGTCTGTTGCTTTGGTTATAGGATTAATTTGTGCTGTTTCTTTATAGTGCAAAACATATTGATCCTGATTGACCTTGATACTGTTATCGTCAAAATCATTAAAACCGCAATCCGTAAACAACAATGGGAATGCGGCTAGGGCTAAGGCTAACGTTTTCGTATTCATAATATTAAGTTTTTAAGGTCTGTGCAATGTATGATTTTTTTAAATCACGCAAATCAATAAGCGTATTTTAACACTTAAAAAGAGCAATAATTAACAACAGAGTCAATTTTTGTCGTTTTTTAAAACTCCAATCCCATCAAAAGCCTGAATATTTTGTATTTAAAAGTAGCATTTTGCAATTCATGATATTTCCCCAGATTGCGCAAAACTGCATAAAATGTGTCGTAGTTAAACTTGTAATCGTGAATTACTCCCCCTCCCTTTTTTAAATTAAGCACAACTTGTTATTGCCGGCCTCATCTTATTTGGGACTGCCTCGCTCCTCAAATTCATACAACCATCTTATATTAAGATACTTATAAAAAACAAAGGCAGCTAAATAGCTGCCTTTTACTATATATATTATCTCATTATAAGCTTCCAATATGATCGTTTAAATTTGGAGAAGATGACCTTGCTGCAGATTCAAATGGGAAATATACGACCATGATTTCAGATGAATCTTTAGAAGGAGCCATGCTTATACCTAAATCTCTATGTTGGTTTAAAAAGGTAGACTCACCGTCTTGAAATGCTACCAATAGATATCTTTCTAATAAGAAATCCGTAAAGTTATCCGGTAATGATGGAGTAGGAATTAAAACGCCCATGGCTGCCAAATCCTCATCCTCGAATAAGAATACATAATCGTAGTCTTTGTGATAATCCCTATAAACAAGAGCTGTTTCATGTTCTTCCGTAGGATTGTTTCCAAAAGTTGATTTTACAGACTCTTTAGACACTCCAAAATCTATATCATGTATTGGTTCAGGATATATATTGTGTACGGGTTCAACTTTTACTGTTACATGGGTTGTGGTTCCCATATTACTAAGATAAATATTTGCTTCGCCGACTCTGCCTGCCGTTATAACTCCCGATTCAGATACAGAAGCTACATATTCACTTTGAGAAGTATAAACAATATTTGTCGCTTTAGTAATAGAATTTATCTGTGCTGTTTCTTTATAATGCAATATATATTGATCCTGATTTATCTTAATATTGTATGTCTTCAAACTAAAGTTTACCATTAGGGCTTAAGTGTTTTGGATTTTTAAACATAGTAAAATTGTTTCATAGTTGTAGTTTTTCAAGTCCTCTTTTATTAGTGGGAGGACGTTTAAAAAC
>JAEYVY010000010.1 GCA_023429375.1 Bacteroidota bacterium
ATGCTACCGACGGATTGGCGGCGGCTCTTTGTCATTATCTGCAGACAAACAATCCTGTCTCAGAAAAGAAATATACCGGATGGAAGGATTTCATCGCCAAAAATCCGAAGAAAATTAGATGAGTGTACTTCCTAATTTCTTTTCAACCAGATATAATTCAATTATATTCATGAAATAAAAAACATCGTTCTAGTGGGGATAATTCACTAATAATGAAAATATCTATATATTAGCATAAAAATAAACTGCTAGCTTTATCCTATACATTATCTAAGGGAAGGCCTACATTTTAAAAAGAAAAGAGATGAGCAACAAAGTACTCAAGGATACTTATCTATTAACTGGACTCAAACAGGATAATGAAGAAGTCTTCTCTCTTTTATTCAATTTATATTATAAAGATTTAGTTGTTTTTTGTGGGTGTTTCATAAAGGAACAGGAAACATGTGAAGACATCGTTCAATCCATATTTATCAAATTATGGAATGACAGACACAAAATCACAATCGTAACCTCGATTAAAAGCTATTTACTAAAAGCTGTAAAAAATGCATGTTACGATGAATATAAACATCAAGAAGTGGTTCGCCGACATGAGTCTCAATTTGTTTTATTAGAAGATTACCACACTGAAAATTACATCTTATACTCTGATTTATATACTCATCTAAACAAAGCTCTTGACAAAATTCCTGAGCCCTATAGAGAGACCTTTGTGTTAAACAGGTTTCATGACCTAAAATATAAGGATATAGCAAACAAATTAAATGTATCTGAGCGTACTGTGGAAGTTCGAATTAGTAAGACATTAGAACTCCTAAGAAAGCATCTGAAAGATTTCTTAGTGTTATTATTATCAATCACATGCTAAAAAACAATACTTTTTAATGTGGATTTTTACTTTAGAATCGTCTTTAAATTAAAAGGGTAAATGAAAGAAAAAGAAAACATAGAATTATATATATTACGTTACCTTTCAGGTGACATTCTTGAAAATGAATACGATGCGCTCATGAAATGGATAAACAAATCACCACTTAATCGCCAAACATTTCAAGAGCAATGTATGTTATGGAATACACTTAACCCTCCTTTTGACCCAGATAAGATTGATGTCGCGAAAGCTTATCATAAAACGACAGCTAAGATTACCCGTAAAAAACAAGCTATAATTCATCAGATCCTATTTTATTGGCAACGTATTGCAGCAGTTGCCATTATCCCGCTTTTAGTTATTATGTATTATTTCTATTCTATAACGAAAAACGAGCAAAGTTTGAATGACACTGTACAACATATATCGGCTCCACATGGGCTTATCTCGCAGGTTGACCTTCCAGATGGATCGAAACTATGGCTCAATGGAGGAAGTAAATTATCTTACCCCTCATTTATAGGGAAAAAGGCACGTAAAGTACAACTAGATGGCGAAGCCTATTTTGAGGTAAAGGCAAACAAGACAAACCCATTTGTTGTTGAAACCAAATATGCAACCGTAACGGCAACAGGTACAGCATTTAACGTTGAAGCCTACGAAAAAGATTCAATTACAGCAATCACTATGACCGAAGGGGTAACGAATGTTTCATTTGGAAAAGCAAAAGAGGTAAATATGGTTGCCGGTGATAGAATTTTACATAATAAATTCACCAATCAATTTGAAATAACACAAACAGATGCCTATAAATGGTATGGTTGGAAAGAAGGCCTGCTTATTTTTAGAAACGATCCTCTTTCTTTTGTCTTCAAACGTATAGAATTAAAATTCAACGTAGAGTTTATTCTAAAAGATCAAAGTATTGCACAATCTCCTTATAGAGCAACTTTTGAGGATGAATCACTCCCAGAAATTCTTCGACTACTTGAGATGACAGCTCCTATACAGTTTAAAATTCATCCTAAGACAGAAGACAAGTCAGATCAATTTTCTATCACAAAAATTGAAGTCATTAAAAAATAGCATACGCCTTTCATATCTATGCGTAAAAAAAAATCTGTTTGCCATTGTGGGATGATTATGATGAATCGTCTTATATAGGTAAGCATGTTAAATCCACAAATAAAATTGCCTATGATATAACTGGAAACAGCAAATAAATCAACAATTGAGAAAGTGTTATCCTATAAATCCTTTCTCAATTTCTAATAAACATTGTTTTAATAACCTTTTCTAAACTAAACCATAAAATAATATGAAATTCATTTCTGATAATAAATTTCTAAATGGTGATTGCACAAAAAAAGTTTTTCAAATCATCAAGCTATGTCTCTTCCTACTCTCTTTTTCCATTTTTAATTCGTATGCTTCCGAAAGCAATGCGAAACCTTCAATTCTGTCATTAAATATCAGCAACGTATCAATTGAGGATGTGCTAAATAGAATTGAGAAAGAAACAGACTATCGCTTTCTTTACACAAAAACAACTGTTCCTACAGTTAGTAATAAAACCAGTTTGCACGTTGAGAATAAAGACATAAAAGAAATCTTAGATACTTTATTTGAAGGTACAGACATTTCATATGTTATTAATAACCGCCAAATAGTTCTAAACAAACAATCGGCTTTTAAGAATCAACAAAAGAAAAAAGTCAAAGGAACTATTACGGATGTTAATGGAGAAGCAATCATCGGTGCCAATGTAATCGTACGTGGAACAAGAACCGGTACCACAACAGATTTAGATGGAGCTTTCGAAATTGAATTAGAATCGGATGCCGTTTTATTGATTTCATATATTGGATATACGGACATACAAGTTCCAGTTAATAACCAAAGCTATCTTGCAATCGTGATGAAAGAAGATCTGAGAGTGATTGATGAAGTGGTGGTTGTAGGTTATGGTACACAAAAGAAAGCAACTGTAACAGGTTCTATTGCACAAGTATCCGGAGCCGATCTAAAACAATCTCCATCACCTAACCTTTCTAACTCATTAGTTGGTCGTATGCCAGGGGTAATTGCCAACAACCGTACAGGTGAACCAGGTAATGATTATTCTGAAATCTTCATTCGCGGTAAAGGCTCTTTGGGAAATAACAATCCATTATACGTAATTGATGGAGTTGCCAACAGAGGTACTATTGAACGTTTGAACCCAAGTGATATAGAATCTATCACTATCCTTAAGGATGCTTCTGCAGCTATTTATGGAGCACAAGCAGCAAATGGGGTTATTCTTGTTACTACGAAAAGAGGGAATGATTCTAAACCTGTTATTACCTATGAAGGGAATGTAGGTTTTTCTGAACATACTCGTACGCCTAATCTGATGAATGCTTATCAATACATGGTTTACGATGATGAAATTAATGCTCATTTTGGAAGAACAGAAAAATACAAGAACATTAAAAACGGATATCTGGATGGAAGTATCGACCCTCTTCTTTATGCTGATACAGATTGGATGGATGCTGTTTTCACTACTGCTCCTCAAACTCAACACTCTCTATCGGTAAGAGGAGGTAACGACCGTGTTAAGTATTACATTTCTGGAGGTTATCTATATCAAGAGCCTGGTTTAAAAAATACGAAATTGAATTTTAATACTGCACAGGTTCGTTCGAATTTGGACGCAAAAATCACAAATGATTTTACAGCTACTTTAGAATTAGCTTTACGTCAAGAAAATCGTCATAATTCGAACTATAATATGGGTACATTTTTCTGGGAAGCTTTCCACGCATATCCATTCTTACATGACTATTATCCAAATGGACTACCGGGACCTGGTATCTCTTGGGGTAATAACTTATGCTTATTAGCTGCCGGGGATACAGGATATGACAAAGTAAAAGATAACTTTTCAAATATTAAAGTTGCTTTTGACTTAAAGATGCCTTGGATTCTTGATGGACTTTATGCTTCGGGTTTTGTTGCTTTCGACTCACAGTTCCGCAACGAAAAAAGACTTATGGATATGTGGGATGCTTATCGCTACAATCCTTCAACTGGTGAATATGACAATATAAGAGCAACTACCGGTGATGCAAACATCAACCTGACACAACGTTTTGATGACAACCGAACAACGTCTCTGCATTTTAAAGTCGGTTATGAAAAACGTTTTGAAAATCACGGTATTAACACATTCATTGCATACGAACAAAGTAAATCAACCGGAGATTGGTTCTCTGCTTATAGAAGAGATTTTTTAAGTAATGCAGTAGACTATCTGTTTGCTGGAAGTGACAACCAAAAGAATAATGACGGTAAAGCATCTATCTCTGCTCGTCAAAACTTCTTTGGACGTTTCAGTTATAGTTTCAAAGACCGTTACATGGCAGAGTTGACTCTTAGAAGAGATGGTTCTCAGAATTTTATGAGCAGCAAACGATGGGGATGGTTCCCTGGTATTTCAGCTGGTTGGAGAATTTCTGAGGAAGACTTCTTCAAAGATAAAGTTCGCTTTGTAAATGAATTAAAGTTAAAAGCTTCTTGGGGTAAGCTGGGTAATGACCGTGTAGATCCTTTCCAATATGTAAGCACATACGAACTTGGTACAGGTGCAATGTTTGGTCTTGATCCAAAAAGAGAAAAGGGATTCTCAATTGGCAGACTGGCAAATCCAAGCATCACATGGGAAAAGGTTGATACTAAAAATATTGGTTTTGAATCTATCTTCTTAGATCACAAAGTAAGTTTTGATTTCCAATATTTCTATTCAATGCGTACAGACATTCTGACTAAGAAACAAGCTTCAATTCCTGATTATACAGGTCTTACTCTGCCTGATCAAAATATTGGAGAGATTTCAAATAGAGGGGTAGAAATGAGTCTGATGTATAAAGACAAAGTGGAAAACTTTGATTATTATATTGGAGGTAACTTCACCTTTGCAAGAAATAAGATTCATTTTTTTGATGAAGCAACGAATGTACCCGATTGGCAACGTCGTACCGGACATCAAATCGATTCTTGGTTAGTTTATAAAACAGATGGTATTTATCAAACACAAGAAGAAATTGATTCTACACCTCATTTGATGAATACAAAACCTGGTGATATTAAATATATCGATGTGGATGGTGATGGCAGCATTACAAGTTTAGACATGGTTCGTATTTACAAAAGTGCCATTCCAGAAATTGTGTATGGTATCAATATGGGTGGAAAATGGAAAAACATTGAATTGAATTTGCTATGGACCGGACAAGGCAGAGCTATGCAAATGGTTAAACCGGGTAGTTACAATAGAGACGTGACTTATTTCAATAACAGATGGATTTCTGCTGAACAAACTCCAAATGCAAAATACCCACGTGCTTTTGATCGTGATGACTCGTTCAACACATTTAACTCTGATTTCTGGCTAAAAGATGCGTCCTTTATAAGATTGAAAAACGTAGAGTTGGCTTATAATGTTCCAAAATCATTATTAGAAAAAATAAATATTACAGGTCTTAGAGTATATGTAAGCGGATTTAATTTGTTCTCAATTGATAAAATTAAAATACAAGATCCTGAAGGAACCAATGCCGGAGGTATGTATTACCCGCAACAACGCATATATAATTTCGGCGTAAATCTTAGTTTCTAATTTTAAAAAGTACAATTATGAAAAAAATATCGATAAAACATACTTTATTGCTCTTTAGTTGTTTTTTAGCTTCATGTTCAGACTATCTGGATGTTAAACCCTTAGACTCATTTACTGAAGAGTCTGTATTCTCGGATGTAAAGCTTACGGAAACTTATGTAAATAAACGATATACAGAAATTAGAGATGGTTTTGGCAATTATGGGCTACGTCATATTAGCGACGAGGCTTATCACAATTTTAACTCCGGAAGCCCATACCTTTACAACAGGGGTGAGGTTACACCAGACCAGATGGGCGATCATTCAACTTGGAAAGTATATTATGCTGCTATAAGAAACTGTAATATTTTCTTCAATAATATTCATATGCTGAAAACCGATCAAAAAGTAATTGATCGTATGACTGGAGAAGTTACATTCTTACGTGCGTTCTTCTACTTTGATTTAGTTTCAAGATTTGGTGGTGTACCTATCATAACGAAAACATTCGAATTGGATGAAGATATGATGGTAGAACGGAACACATATGAAGAATGTATTAATTTCATAGTAACAGAACTTGACAAGGCTGCATCTTTACTGCCTGCAGTACAAAGTAGTGAACATCATGGTAGAGCGACTAAAGGTGCTGCTTTAGCTCTTAAATCGAGAGCTTTACTATATGCAGCCAGTCCTCTCTGGAATGAGTCAAACGACCTAAGCAAATGGCAAAAAGCGGCTGATGCTGCTAAAGCTGTTCTTGATTTGACTGAAGGAGGTCGTCCAGTTTATGAACTTGATGAAGATTATAAAGGGTTATTCATCAACAACCGCAGTAAAGAAATCATCTTTATGAAACAATACAACAGTGAGTATGGTCATTCTTTTGATTGGACAGACTCTCCAAACGGTTTCACAGGATGGTCAAGAACTTGTGTACTCCATGATATGGTTGACGCATATGAAATGGCAGATGGCACAATGCCTAACGAAGATCAATATACAAACGGTACACCTTGGCAAAACAGGGAACCTCGTTTTTACGCTTCTGTAGTGTGTGATGGACAAGAATTTAGAGGCAGAGAAATAGAGTTCTTCATTTCATCAACAGGCAACAAAGCTAACTCTGGAATGGATAGTGAGTTTGGTATTGACGATTGGAATGCATCAAAGAGCCATTATACAATTCGGAAATTCATGAACGAAAGTTACAGAAATCCATGGAACGACAAAAGTGCTCAACCTTGGATTTACATCAGATTGGGAGAAATGTACCTCAATTATGCTGAAGCCATGTTCCACTTAGGTAAGGAAGATGTAGCTCGCATGTATATCAATAAAATTAGAGAACGCGCTAGAGGAGGAAATCCAAACGTGCTTCCTGATATCACAGCAAGTGGTAATGAATTACTCTTGAAAATACAACATGAAAGAAGAATTGAATTAGCATTCGAAGATCATAGATTCTTTGATGTAAGAAGATGGAAAATCGCAGATATCACAGAGAACAAACCTGCAAGAAAAGTAACAATCATACGTGATGATGTAACTAAAAAGAAAACGTATAAGATTGAAATTTTACAGGAGCGTAAGTTCTTGCCACAACATTATTTATTGCCTATTCCTCGTTCAGAAATTCAAAGAAATCCTTCGTTAGTTCAAAATCCCTATTATAACTAATCATTAATTATAAATTCCATCCGGATATTCGAATTTTATCCGGATGGAATAGCTAAAAATATACTTTATGAAGAAATTAATCTTAGCGATTGTCTCCTTGATATTCATCCAAGTACAACTATTTGCTGATAGATGGACAATTCTTCCTAATGGTTCAATATCATGGATCATAAATGATAATATCCCCCATTCTGATCACATAGAAATGAGTGGATTGCAAATATCTACGGTATTACGATATGGAGTCAATAGCGATGGATCTTTTCATCTTTCCAGAAATCATGTGTGGCCTTTGCTTCGTACTATTCCTAATAATACGCACGCCAGCCTGATGCGTCGTAATAATTGGAATATTACTGATATGGTCATCATTAATGGTAATGCACTTACGGAAGAAAAGGTTAAATCTATCACATTGTGTGGTAAAATGATAGTTGAAAGTGACTATGCCCTACCCCGAAATGGAAAGATTTCACTTACTCGAATCTTGTTTCCATCTGTTTCTCTTCCTACCTTCTGTGAAAAATATATTATAAAAAATACAGGTAATTCACAATTAACTGTAGAAATACCTCAATCCTCTTCGGAGTTGATAACAGATGCATCAAAAGGAGTTTTCGGCAGCTATAGGTTAATATCAGAAATAAAAGGACAAACCGTAAAGGTTTTACAACCGGGTGAAGAAGTTTGTTTTCACGCTGCATTCTCTGGTTATAAACCAAGCGAAACACCGAATACGATTAATATTGAAGACGAACTTATCAAAAGAAATCAATTGATTAGTGAGCTCTGGAGTAATTTAGTATTGGAGACTCCCGACCCTTATATAAACACCATGTTTGCTTTTGCTAAAATTCGTGCTTCTGAAAGTATATACCAGACAAAAGGTGGGCTGATGCATGGTCCTGGTGGAGAATCGTATTACGCAGCATTATGGGCAAACGATCAAGCTGAATATGTCAATCCATTTTTCCCATTTTTAGGTTATGAAACCGGAAATCTTTCAGCGCTAAATTCTTTTAGGCATTTTGCTCGTTTTATGAATCCTGAATATACCAAATTGCCAAGTTCTATTATTGCGGAAGGTATAGATATTTGGGATGGTGCAGGAGACAGAGGTGACGCTGCCATGATTGCTTATGGTGCCTCCAGATACGCTTTGGCAAGAGGAGACAAACAAGAGGCTCAAGAACTTTGGGAATTAATTGAGTGGTGTCTTGAATACTGTAAAAGACAACTAAACAACGAAGGAGTTGTTGCTTCAGATTCTGATGAATTAGAAAATAGATTCCCTTCTGGAGATGCTAATCTTTGTACCTCGTCGTTGTACTACGATGCATTACTTTCTGCCTATTATTTAGGAAAAGAACTAAACAAACCGCAAAGTACATTAGAGACTTATAAAAAGCAGCGAACAGAGTTAGGAAAGAATATTGAAAAATACTTTGGCAAGGAAGTAGAAGGGTTTAAGACTTATCAATATTATAAGGGCAATGATGTTTTAAGATCATGGATTTGTATCCCACTTACAGTGGGTATATATGACAGAAAGGATGAAACTATTAATGCTCTTTTCTCTCCAAGATTATGGAGTAAAGACGGTCTATTAACTCAAGCGGGTAGCAATACTTTCTGGGATAGATCTACACTCTATGCTTTAAGAGGAGTTTTCGCCTGTGGAGCGACTGAGAAAGGAATTGAGTATTTAAAATATTATTCACAACAACGTTTATTGGGCGATCATGTTCCTTATGCTATAGAAGCATGGCCGGAAGGAAATCAAAGACATCTATCAGCAGAAAGCGGACTATATGCTCGAATTCTCACTGAGGGACTATTTGGTATCCGTCCAACAGGGTTGAGGTCATTCTCTATTACTCCTCATCTACCAAATGAATGGGATAAGATGAGCTTGAATAAAGTAAATGCATTTAATAGTCAATTTGACATTACAATAAAAAAAGAGAAAACTAAACTAAGGATTATCATTGTCGCAAATTCAAAAACAATAGTTGATAAAAAGATCAATGAAGGTGAAACTCTTTCTGTAAAATTACCCTAATAAATACGTTATATCATGAATAGAGTTCTTCTAATATTTAGTATATCATTACTTAGTTTACCTTTATTTGGACAAGATATCAAGATCTATTCTTCGTCGCAAAAACTTGTAGAAGTGTTTGAGTGGGCAAAAGTTAAAGCCCGGTCATACGTGATGACAGGTAAAAAGGGCCCCATAAATATTTCTGAACGCAATGCCGATTCCAGTGAAGTCAGTTATATTCCATCCTATTGGGCGGGTTACCCGTTACGTACGGCCTTCTACTCTAGGGATTTTTGTCATCAAGCGGTAGGAGCTCATTTATTGGGACTTGAAGAAGAGAATTTTTCTATGCTAAAGGCTTTTGCTGCCTCAGCTACGAAAGAAAGGAAATGGTATCCTTTGTGGGCCATCAATTTTGACGGTAGTCCTTATCTCTTAGACTACAGACATGACAGTCTTTTTGTACGCGAAGTACCAGCAGTATTTGAACTGGTAGAGAAAGCCTATCAACTTTATAGTTGGACAGGTGACAAGAAGTATATAAATGATGAAATATTATGGAATTATTACTCTAAAACTGTTTCAGATTTTATTACACTTCACGACACCAAATTTCCTAACCAGATTGCTGAAGGTACTGGAGAAGGGAATATTTTTAAAGGTGTAGCAACCTACAACGAACAAAGAGATGTTCATCTAATTGAAGCAGGTGATGGAATTGCTAGCCAATATCAAGCGCTGCTTTCTTTTAGTAAACTACTTACAATCAAAGGTAGAAAAGGTGAAGGCAAGGCATACGAAAAAAAAGCTGCTGAGTTAAAACACTATTTTAATACCGATTGGGGAATAAAGAATACGGAATTACTAAACAGAGGTTATACTATTGAGAAAATACCTATCGATGGTTGGGGAAAAGAGAATTCCTGGTTCATATTAATGAAGGGTATTGCCGATACAAAATCTGATCGATACATCAAATATTTGAATTTCATTTATGAAAACCTAAAGTCGAAAGATAATATTCCAGAGAATATAGAAGCTTTATCCTATATCCCTGAAGTATTCTTTCAATATCATCAAGATGAACTTGGTTGGGAATGGATGGAATATATTATCGATTCTATAGATAAAAATCATGCGGCAACAAGCCTAACCGGTAGTAATGGTAACTATCCAGAGATCTCATATGTGTTGATTGCAAACACAATCTCCAATCTAGCGGGTTTCACACCCATGATAAATAACAATAAAGTGTATTCCATTTCTCATCTTCCTAAAGAAATTGATTTTCTAAAAGTAGAAAATATTCCTATAGGGGACTGTAAAATAGATATTGAACACAAAGGGAAAGAAATGTCTACTTTCTCATATAAAGTGGGCAAGAAGAATTTAGAATGGAATGCAGGATTTGTTGGCCATCATAAATACCTGTATATAAACAACAAAAAAGTAAAATGTTTACATGGTGATGATTATGGCACTATATATTCTTATTATCCGATTAATCTGAAACCAGGAGAAAAGGTGACAGTCTCTGTTAATCCATAAGATTCTACTACATGAAATAGAATGAGCAAATGATGGTCTAGCATTTGCTCATTTTTTAATTATACTATCAATCATTATAATAAAGTCATCCTCCATGCTGCCTCAACTGGATGCTACCGACGGATTGGCGGCGGCTCTTTGTCATTATCTGCAGACAAACAATCCTGTCTCAGAAAAGAAATATACCGGATGGAAGGATTTCATCGCCAAAAAT
>JAEYVY010000003.1 GCA_023429375.1 Bacteroidota bacterium
AACAGCATCGAAATAATCAAATATCCAGGAAGGAAATACTGTACGAAGAATATCGGCTAACTCCATTTCTCTTTTTTAGAAGCAAAGATAAATATTTTTGACACCAACCTACTTTTAGGATTGATCCCGAATTACCGTAAACGGTCAGCGTGAGGAAATCCGCACAAAGAAAAGTATTAACCCTTCCCTTTGGAATCAGGCCAAAGAACGTTCCAGAGGGCGTGATCGGAAATCCCGTGACGTCAACGACTACATTGAATCTGCGCAAATAAGACTTTCCCAGCTCTTTACCGAGATGGAGCAAAACGGCAAAACCATTACTGCTAAGATTCTTCGGAATAAGTTTTTGGGTGTGGATGATGAAGATCGCAAGACGCTAATTGCTTTTTTCAATGAACATAATGAACAATGTAGGAAATTAATTGGAATAGATTATGTAGATATTACGGTTCGCCGATATGAATGTTGCGCTCGCTACCTACAAGAGCTTATTCAGGAAAAGTACGGTGAGAATGATTTACTTCTAAGAGAGGTAAAAGGGGAGTTGGTGCGAGATTTTGAATTCTTCCTAAAAACGGAAAAAGGCTGTGCCCAGAATACGGTTATCCGATATATGAAATGCTTCAAAAAAGTAATCAATCTAGCGATTGCCAACGAATATATTAGTCGAAACCCATTTGCCGGAATCAAATTTCATGAAAAGCCGGTCAACAAGGAATTCCTGACCATGGAAGAAATAACTCGGATAGCTCAAAAAGAGTTTACGATACATCGGTTAGAATTGGTTCGAGATGTATTCTTGTTCTCAATATGGACTGGTCTTGCATTCATTGATGTCTATAATCTAAAACAAGAACATATCGTTACAGACAACAACGGAAATCTATGGATACGCAAAACCCGTGAAAAGACAAACAATATGTGTAATATCCCTTTGTTAAGTACCCCTATGCAAATTTTAAAGAAATACGAAGGATATCCTATCTGCGAAGAACGAGGAACACTACTACCTGTTATGTGTAATCAAAAATATAATTCGTACTTGAAGGAAATTGCCGATTTATGCGGGATCAACAAGAGGCTCTCGACCCACACAGCCCGATACACGTTTGCCTCGGTAATAGCCTTGGCAAATAATGTCTCACTATCAAACGTGGCAAAAATGCTCGGCCATTCCTCCACCCGAATGACGCAACATTATGCCAAAGTATTAGACCAGAGTATTCTGAAGGATATGCAAGAGGTCGATTTGAAGATGAATAGTTAGCAAATCAGATTATTTGATATTGAAAGAGCAACCCTTATATTTAAGTTGAGTTGCTCTTTTAATAAATTGAGAAAATATCTTCTCCTCAGCCAATATACAAAAATATACTCCGCTCTAAAACGCAAGACCAAGCTCCGTTTCTGATAAAAATCTTCCGAATCCTGCGGATTAGTGTGTTTTTACCGAAAAGTCTTGCTTATTTAGTTCTCCGCATGGAAGATGCATATCGGTTGAAAAGAAGAAAAAAAATATTAACTAAGAACGCCCCGATACCCTTTATCCAACATTTGCTGAATATCCGACTCCCGATATAGAATTTTTCCGCCCAGCTTGCAATAGGGAAGTCGACCTTCATCCCGATAATTCTGTAAAACACGACGGCTGAGTTTTAATCGTTCCGAGACTTCTTTATCGGTCAGATAACGCTCTCCTCTTAACATAGGGCGATAATTCTCTGTTAGATTCTCCAAACCATCCAACATCTTTTCAAGGGATTGGAAAAAAAGTACGATTCGTTCGTCACTCTGTGTTATCAAATTATCATTGTCCATTATTTACGTTCCTTTCTTTTATAAGTTAATTCCTTTTCTTTCTGCGTGATAACAGGAACGATCCGCTCAATATCGTCGGCTTTGTAATACATTTTATGACCGATCTGTGTATAAGGGAGCGTTCCATTATCCCGATAGTTTTGTAACGAACGTTTGGAGATATTTAGAATCATGCATACGTCCTGATTATCCAGCCATTTTGCCATGCTTTTGTCACGATTTCGGTTACAGATAGCTTCCACCTTTCGGGTAAATGCTCCGAATCGTTCCATCATTTTTTCAAATACGGATTCTTCGATATTAATAATTTTCATATCCTATGTTTTAAGTTCATTTTTTTCTCGAAACAAATATAAGTAGAGAACTTCACCGAAACAGCACATAATCAAGAGCTGGCAGCAAGTGGCGCCGATTTGAGTATGTTTGGCTCCGGCGTCATCTCTTTTTTTGTCATCTAATCACCTATCTGTGTTCACGAAAGAGTTGCGTGGAAATATATTGTAGAATGCCGCATTAGAACCGCTTATGGCTTCTGGCTCATAAATAGTTACTTTATTTGCGAGAGTTAATATATCCGAGTTATTAACTACAACTAATAGTATTAATTTATAAAACAGAATTTATTATGGGAAAAAAGAAAGACGAAGTGAATATGAACGATATTGATGCTCATTTTGTCATATCCTCCTTCAAAAACAAAGAGAGGCTAAATAATCCAAGCATGCCTGCCCGTCCGCTACTTCCACCTCAGGAAGAGGAGAGATTTCAAAAGTCTCAAAAGGAAAGTAATTTATCTAATACAGCGAATGAATCAACTGTTGCTGATACCGGTGATGTAGATAGCAACTCTGATACAGCTAATTCAGCAGATAAATTAAGTGTAACTGATGGTAATACGAAAAGAAGTAGCTCTCGTCAACGAAAAGCCGCTTTCGAGAAATATAGAGACCTGTATCTTATAACACCAAAGATCAAACACCGAAAGCCTGTTTTTATCAGTGAAGAGTTAAGGGAACAATTGGACGAGATTGCGCGGAGGCTTGGGAACAAAGGAATGAGTGCTTCCGGCTTTTTAGAGAATATGGCTATTCATCACCTTAAAGAATTTGGCGAAGATATTGAATATTGGAGAAAAATGTAGTTGTGCTACAACTATCAGCTATACTAAATAGAGTAAAAACATTACCTGTCAAGGTTTATGCTTCAATGGTATCGAAGATACGTATTTGCAAACGGCAAATAGCAAGCTGTGTTTTGAGTAACTCATTTCATTTCGGGTTACTCAAAACGCTTGCCCCACAAGGGGGATAATCACACTCCGAAGTCGTGCGATTTTCACTAATGGTGGCATTGCCACATAGAATAATAATATGGAAGAGGTAAAACGAAAGAAATACAATAAGGGCGGTCGCCCTCCCAAAAGTGATCCTGCAAAAAACTGTGTCATGGTTCGTTTTTCGGATCAGGAATATGCCCAATTCTTATCCATGTTTGAAGAATCCGGTGTTTATGCCAAAGCGACATTTATCAAAGCGAGAGTTTTCAAGCAGTCGTTTCATGTTGTTAAAACAGATAAAGGAGCTATTGAGTATATCTCAAAGCTAACTCAATTGTACGCTCAATTTCGTGCAATTGGTGTCAATTATAATCAGATAGTGAAGCAACTTCACAGTCATTATTCTGAGAAGGCCGCACTTTCCATGCTTTATAAATTAGAGAAAATCACAATCGAATTAGTTACTACAAACCAACAAATAATTGAACTGACGCAGAGGTTTGAACAGGAATATCTAAAAAGAAGATGATTCTCATTATTATCCCGTAATATTTCCTAACTTTGAGAGCAAATTAAAATTATTAATATATGAATCGAATCAAAGAGGTTCTCAATGAAAAAGGGATCAAACAAACTTGGCTTGCCGAAAAACTGGGCAAGAGTTTCAAAATGGTCAATGCGTATGCTTGCAACCGGAAACAGCCGAGTTTGGAGACACTTTTTCAGATTGCGGAGTTATTGAGTGTGAATGTTAAGGATTTGATTGTGGATAATAAAAACGAGGATAAATAGATATGACTTCTTTCCAAGATATATTAACCCTCTTCCGCAAGGAAGCTGTCACAGAAAAAGAAAAAGGAACACGCTTTGAACGTTTGATGCAGCTATATCTACGAACCGAGCCATTTTATGCATCCCGTTTTAAAAACGTGTGGCTATGGGAAGAGTTTCCCTTCAGAAAAGATTTAGGAGGTTCCGATACCGGTATTGATCTGGTCGCTCAAACTACACACGGTGCCTATTGGGCCATTCAATGTAAATGTTATCAGGAATCAGCAACAATAAATAAAGCGGAGGTTGATAGCTTTTTAACTACTGCAGGGCGTTCGTTCATGGATGAATACGGCATGACTACCCGCTTTGAACATTGTCTATGGATCTCCACAACAAATAAATGGGGAAGTAATGCTGAGGAAGCGATAAAAAATCATACTCCCGCAGTTTCTCGGATATCTTTGTATCATTTACAGAATAGCAGCGTGGAGTGGGATAAGTTAATGCAAGGTTTGGCTGGCGAGCAGTCACTCAGACCAAAACACAAACCACTCAAACATCAAGAAAAAGCTATAGCGGAAGCCTTGAAATATTTTCAGGAACAAAACGCGGATAGAGGAAAACTAATTATGGCTTGTGGAACAGGTAAAACCTTTACCTCACTTAAAATAGCCGAGAAAATGACGAATGGAGAAGGACTTATCCTGTTTTTAGTTCCTTCTATTGCTTTACTAGGGCAAACACTCCAAGAATGGTTGAATAATACAGAGCATCTGATTAATCCGATTTGCATTTGTTCAGACCCGGAGGTGAGTAAGCGTAAAAACAAGAATGAAGATACAGATAGTTTTAGTGTAGTCGATTTGGCTCTGCCTGCTTCTACTGATACAGATGTTATAATAAAGCAGTTGGAACAAGCAATCACCGACCCCGGAATAACAGTAGTTTTCAGTACCTATCAATCTATAGATGTTATTGCTCGTGCACAGAAAGCTTACCAAAAGAAGCTGGGGAGCGAAAAAGGTATTTTCGACCTCATCGTTTGTGATGAGGCACATCGTACTACAGGTGTAACACTTTCCAATGAGGATGAGTCAGCTTTTGTCAAAGTACACAACAATGACTTTATCCAGGCAAAGAAAAGGATGTATATGACGGCTACTCCCCGACTTTACCATGATGATGCAAAGAAAAAAGCTGTTGATAATGATATGGTGTTGTGTTCGATGGATGATGTATCTATCTATGGAGAAGAATTTTATCATATTGGATTTGGCGAGGCGGTAAGCAAAGGACTTTTGTCTGATTATAAAGTTCTGATTTTGACTGTCAATGAGAATGATATGACCGCATCTGCACAAAATATGGTGGCGCAAGGAGAAACGGAAATTCCAGCTGATGACGTGAACAAGTTAATTGGTTGTGTTAATGCGCTAAGTAAAGAAATTGTAGGTGATGATGGAACTGTAAAAGCCAGCGACCCCGAACCGATGTGTACAGCTGTAGCTTTTTGTCAGAGCATTAAAGTTTCCAAGCAGATTACCAACACATTTAATCAGATGAATGAGCTTTATTATAAAGAACTTTCAGATGAGCAACAACAAAAGATGGTTATAGTGGAAAGCGACCATATTGATGGAACAATGGCGGCTACAACTCGAGGGCAAAAACTATCGTGGTTAAAATCCGTTCAGAAGTCTTCCCGGCAATGTCGTATTCTGACTAATGTGCGTTGTTTGAGTGAAGGAGTAGATGTCCCGTCTTTAGATGCTGTTATGTTTCTTTCTGCCCGAAATTCCCAAGTAGATGTTGTACAATCAGTAGGACGTGTCATGCGACGTGCTCCCGGTAAAAAATATGGATACATCATTATTCCTATTGTAGTACCGACTGACGTACAAGGGGAAAAAGCGCTTAGTAATAATAAAGATTATGCGGTTGTGTGGACCGTATTAAATGCACTTCGTGCTCATGATGACCGATTTAAGGCTACCATTAATAAAATAGAACTCAATAAGCATAAACCCGAAGGTATTATTATCGGTGGTGCTTCACATGGTTTGGATGACAACTCTGGACGAGAAACTGTCGGCGCAGCAAGTGCTGAAGCTGCCATGCAGATGGCGATTCAATTTGATAATATGCAATCGCTTCTTTATGCCAAATTAGTAGATAAAGTGGGCGAACGCCGTTATTGGGAACAATGGGCAAAGGATGTGGCTGATATCGCTGTACGTCAAATTGCCAATATTCGTGCATTAGTTGAGAATGATAAAAAACATCAACGTGCATTTGGTCAGTTTCTGAAAGGCCTTCATAAGAATATCAACCCGTCTGTTTCGGAAGAAGATGCCATTGAGATGCTGGCGCAACATTTAATTACTCAACCGGTATTTGAAGCCTTGTTTGAAAATTACTCCTTTGTGAGGAATAATCCTATTTCGCAGTCCATGGAGAAAATGCTAACCTTGTTAGAAGAGCAAAAAGATGAGAGAGACACTGAAACCCTTCAAAAGTTCTATGACTCTGTTCGGGAACGAGCGAAAGACATTGATAACGCTGAGGCCAAGCAAAAGATTATAATTGAATTATACGATAAGTTTTTTCGCACAGCATTTCCTATGATGGTGGAACGATTGGGGATTGTATATACTCCGGTTGAAGTGGTCGATTATATTATACATTCTGTTGATGCTATACTTCGAAAAGAGTTTGGCCGGACATTAAGTGATGAAAACATTCATATTCTTGATCCTTTTACTGGAACAGGTACTTTTATTACCCGTTTATTGCAAAGTGGATTGATAAAGACCGAAGACTTACCACGTAAATATGAACGGGAAATACATGCAAACGAGATTGTATTGCTGGCATATTATATTGCGTCTGTAAACATAGAGAACGTTTATCATGACTTGCAGTTCGGTGATTCGGAAAATTATATACCGTTTAATGGTATTTGTTTGACAGATACATTTCAGTTGGGAGAGACAAAGAATGGCGAAGACTTGTTTAGTGAGATGTTTCCACAAAATTCCCAACGAGTGCAAAAACAGCAAAAAGCGCCTTTACGAGTAATCATTGGCAATCCTCCTTATTCCATCGGACAAAAATCGGCCAATGACAATGCGCAAAACCAAAGCTACCCCAAACTGGAAAAACGAATAGAAGAAACGTATGCGAAAGCATCCAACGCCGGACTCAATAAGTCATTATATGATGCCTATATTAAAGCTTTTCGATGGGCTTCCGACCGTCTTGATCCGAAGAACGGAGGGATAATTTGCTTTGTAAGCAATGGAGCCTGGATTGATGGAAACAGTACCGATGGTTTCCGTCACTGTCTCGAAAAAGAGTTTTCTTCTATTTATGTATTTAATCTGCGAGGAAATCAACGGACAAGTGGGGAGTTATCTCGTAAAGAGGGTGGAAAAATATTCGGTTCCGGAAGTCGTACACCAATATCAATCACACTTTTGGTTAAGAAAGGAGAAGAATAAAAATGGAAGAAGTCAACACAACATTTTATTTTTACACAAAAGACGTCCTAGGATATTATAGTCTTCATGCTCATGCATATGAAATAAAAATGGACGGGGTGAGTGGAAGTCTCTCGTCACGTAATATAGATTTTGATCAGGCTAGTCTAAGCCCTTTATACATAAAAATGTTTGGGTTGCGAAAATTGAACAATAATACTTATGTAATAGCTTTATGGTTTAAAGACTATAATGATATGGCCGAGGAACATAAGGATAAATGGGATTTATTTAAAATAGAAAATCCCACCTTATCTGATAATGACCCAGATTTTGATAATTGGTATAAGCAATATTGGGGTGGATGTTGGGCAAAATATCCAAAACCTTTATATGATTTAGGAAAGAAGTTGAAAGAGATCTCTGAAATAACAGAGGAGTATTTTAATGTTAGATTATTTGATTATGTTGAAAATCCTAATTTGATTTATCCGTTGTCTGAGCATAAAGCACAATACTTAAATTCTTGTTTGGAATTGTTTAAACTATTTGATTCTAATATTAATATTGATTGTTTGGCAGCAATTGCTAATGCTTTGGATAAAGATGTTCAGAAAAGAGAAGGTCATGTTCAGCGAATAAATACGCTCAAAGAAATTCTTCCTAAAGAAATTCAGAACAACATAATCAAACCAATTCATAACTTAAGAGATGCACGAGGGAAAAGAGGTCATGAGATTACTCCATCAGAGCCATACAATGCTCACGAAAAGTTTCATGAGCACGTCTTGGAACTTAATAGCGCTATGGAGAAACTGGCAACATGGTTAAAACAAACATTTCCTTTATAAAATAATATTATGATAACAAAATACGGCTCCCATAGATTATCACTAACTTGTGACACAAGCAAAGTAAAGCAAATAGTAGATGATTTAGTTTGTCAGTTTGACGATACTTTTACCTTTACAGAACTTTGTTCGGCTGTACTCGTAATAGCCGAAAAAGAGAACTTATTAAAAAAAGAGCCCAATACAAAATATGTAGGCCAGATTGATTTATCATTTAATGATCTTGATGCAATTAATCTAATTGTATGGGAAATGATTTGGAAGAAACAAATAGTGATTGTATTGTATAAGAATCCATATAGATCGCTTAAGGAAGGAGATTTTTTACTTAAAAAGTTGATTAAATGACAAAAGCAAAAATATATTATCGTGACATTGGCGACTATCTGAGTCGCGATGAGAAATTGGAAATTGTTCGTAAAGCAGGTTCTGTTGCCAATCCTGAAATGGATTGGGTGGAGCTTACACCCAACGAACATAACGATTGGATCAACCACCGGAATGATCAGTTCAAAGAGTTTATTCCGCTTGCTCCTGAAAAGAAGTTTGATCCGAAAGCAAAAGCTCTGTTTACAACGTATTCGTTAGGGGTTTCGACAAATAGAGATGCTTGGGTCTATAATTATTCAAAAGCAAAGCTTGCTAAGCAAATAAGCGGAATGATTGATTTCTACAATTTGCAAACAAAAGCATATCAGGAAGAAAAGAAATCGAATCAACAACTAATAATTGAAGATTTTATTAATACAAACCCTACAAAAATAAGTTGGACAGTCAACTTAAAAAAACAAATAGAAAGAGGTGAGCCTATTTCTAAAGAAGAGGTGTTTTTTAACAGTGTTTACCGTCCTTTTTCTAGACAAACCTTGTATTACGACAAATATCTAATTGAACGTCCAGGATTAAGCAAAACATTATTTCCGACTTCGGAGATTGAGAATTTGATAATTTGTATATCACCTAGTCCAAATGATGGTTTGTCAATTCTTATTGCTGATAAAATTGCAAACTTGCATTTTAATGGCGATACTCAATGCTTCCCCCTTTACTGGTACGAAGAGACCAAACAAGAGAGAACATTATTCGACAGTCTGTCCGAACCCGAAAATGAATTTCATGCTCGCCGAGATGCGATAAGTGATTTCGCTTTAAATCAGGCACGAAAATTATACGGTAATAAAACTACGAAAGAAGATATTTTCTACTATGTATATGGCTTCCTTCACAATCCGGATTACCGAGCAGAGTTTGCTGCCGATTTGAAAAAGATGTTACCCCGTATTCCGTTTGTTGGTGATTCAACTGTTTTCTGGAAATATGTGAAAGCCGGACGTGAGTTAGCGCAACTTCATTTGCATTATGAAGATTATGCCCACGAAGCTGCCGGTGTAACTGTCCAGATCAACAATGCTGTTTACGATAATTTTGAGGTGACAAAAATGCGCTTTGCATCCAAAGAAGATAAAAGTACGATTGTCTATAATCCGTTTATAACAATCACCGACATACCTACCGAAGCTTACGAATATGTGGTCAATGGGCGTAGTGCTATTGAATGGATTATGGAAAGCTACCAGATTAAAACACATAAAGAAAGCGGTATCGTCAATGATCCTAACGATTGGGCTAAAGAACACAACAAGCCGAGATACATTCTTGATTTATTATTAAGTATCATTGCGGTTAGTCTGAAAACTGTTGAAATTGTGAAAGGTTTACCGAAAGTGGATTTTTGAAAAACTGAGATGCATAAACAAAAGAGACATGAAAATCTTCCAACACAATAAAAACGAACTGAAAGGTTTAAAAGAAAAGCCTTTTAAACTCGAAAAAGAGATTCAGACAATCGTTGAAAATAACTTGGAGCAGATATCCGGTTATACATTCATCAAGTCTGAGTTTAGCATAAAGAACAATCGTATTGACACGCTGGCTTTTGATGAAGAAAACCGCTCGTTTGTACTTATTGAATACAAGCGTGATCGGAACTACAGTGTGGTCGATCAGGGTGTTTCTTATCTCAACTTGATGTTGGAATACAAAGCTGACTTTATTATTGAATACAACGAATCGCAGAAGAATAATCTCAAACGTAATGATGTGGACTGGTCGCAAAGCAAAGTCATATTTATAGCGCCTTCGTTTACCGATTTCCAGCGACAGTCTTCGAATTTCAAGGATCTCCCTATTGAGCTTTGGGAAATAAAGCGTTTTGAGAATGAGATTATTGTCATTAACCCAATAAAGAAATCACAGTCGGCACCCAGCATCAAGCAAGTGCAGACAAAGGAAGAGTCAACTATCGGAAAAGTGGTTGATGAGATAAAAGTATATACGGAAGAAGACCATTTAGCTGGTAAATCAGAAGAAATAATAGAATTGTATGAGGCTTATAAGCATGCGATCTTGAATTTAGCAACAGACATAGAGGTCTTTCCCAAAAAGCTGTATATTGCATTCAAAAAAGATAAAAACCTCGCCGACATCCATGTGCAACAAAAGGGATTGAAAATATGGATTAATATGCATAAAGGCGATTTGGATGATCCTAAAAAAATAACCAATGACGTATCTCGCAAAGGTCATTGGGGAAATGGGGACTATGAAGTGACTGTTTCCGATACGCAAAATTTGGAATACATCATGAGTTTGATAAAACAAGTAATAGTTTGAATGTAATATGATCACCAAACAAGAAATACTTCAACTCCTCGCCGACACAGAATGTCATAGCGTAGAGCGGACAACATCCAAGAATGATATGGATAAGTTTTGTCAGGCGATATGTGCTTTTTCCAACGACCTTTCGGGTGATGGAAAGAATGGTTATTTGATGATTGGTGCACATGACAATGGAGAGCTAAGCGGATTGAAAGTAGATGACACCTTATTGTTGAAGATTGCCAATATCCGAACAGATGGGAATATTCTTCCTCAACCCTTGATGACTGTCGAAAAATTCACTTTTGAAGGAGGTGATTTACTTGTTGCGGAAGTGCAGCCGTCGGAATTTCCTCCGGTGCGTTATAGAGGACGTGTGTGGGTACGGGTTGGACCTCGAAAAAGTCCGGCTTCTGAAATGGAGGAGAAAATTTTGACTGAAAGACGATTGTCAAATGTTCGCACGTATGATGCCAAACCATGCCTTGGAGCTTCGTTGAAAGATTTGGATGTGTCGCTTATCAAAAAAGAGTTTCTGACTAAAGCGGTAACGGAAGATATATTGGCGGAAGATAAACGTTCCATAGAAGAACAATTAGCTTCACTCGGCTTTTTCGATTTGAGATATAATTCCCCAACTGTGGGGGCGATTGTTCTTTTCGGAAATAATCCGGAAAGATATGTGCATGGTTCGTACGTTCAATATGTGCGTTTTAAAGGTTTAGAGCGGTCAGGCGATATTATTCATGAGTTTAAGTTTGACGGAAACTTATGTAAATCACTTCCGAAGATAGATACCTTTATTGAAACAAGTGTATCGACTAAGCGTCCTATTCCGGTGAGTGTTCTACGTGAAGAGATTGTTTCCACCTATCCCTATTGGGCAACACGTGAGCTTTTGATGAATGCAATCATGCACCGTGACTATGACTCGAATTCGCCCATTCAGTTCTATGAATATGATGACCGGATTGAAATTCAAAATCCGGGAGGATTGTATGGTAAGGTTAGTCCGGAGAACTTCCCTAATGTAAGTGATTATCGGAATCCGTTTATTGCAGAGGCAATGAAGGTCTTGGGATACGTGAACCGTTTTAGTAGAGGTGTTTATCGGGTTCAAAAGGAATTGAAGGATAACGGGAATGGTGAAGCCAAATTTGATTTCTCTTTGCGTACTGCTTTCAGGGTAGTGGAAAATATATCAAAGAAGTATTTCGAGGAAGGCTTTGGGGCTGACAACCCAGAAAACACCCAAGAGCATTTGGGTGATAGGGAAAACACCCAGAAAACACCCAGAAAACACCCAGAAAACACCCGGAAAACACCCGGAAACGTTCAAAATGAAATAATAGAATTAATAAGGCTAAATCCGCTTATTACTCGTAGAGAATTAGAAGCTCTTTTAAATCGTACTCCAGACAGCATAAAATATCATTTATTGCAGTTGACAAAAAAAGGGTTTATCAAAAGAGAGGGTTCAGATCGAGCCGGTAAATGGATTATTATTGAATAATTTATGGAAAAGTTAGAATTGAAAAAGTTATTACAGTCAATGGATAAGGCGGAACTTGTTTCGCTTATCCTTGAAATGTATAGTACGAAGAAAGAGATAGCAGAATATTTAGACTATTATGTCAGTCCGAACGAAAAGGAACAGTTTCTTAAGGCTAAGAAAATTATTGAAGACGAATATTTTCCAGCAAAAGGCTGGCCTAAAGAGCGATTATCTGTTGCCAAGAAAGCAATTTCTGATTTTTCCAAGCTAAAACCTTCGCCTGAATTGGAAGCGGAGCTTATGATCTTTCTTGTAGAATGCGGCTGTAGGTACACGAATGAATACGGAGACATGACCGAATCGTTTTATACTGGAATGGAAAACAATTTCAACAGAGCTTTGAAATTCATGAAAAAGAATGGGTTACTGGACTGTTTCCGACCGAATGTAGAAAGATGCGTGAACTGGGCATCTCCTTGCGGCTATGGCTTTGCAGATACAATAGAATATATGTTTGATGAATATTATTCGGAGTAACAATCCGATTTTCAAATATCAATACCTTTTCGTACTTTTGTAGTGGAAATAGCCTAAAAGCAGATTAGTGCAAAACATTGTATATTTTGGGTGACTTTTTAGAGATTACTTTTCTTTTCGAAAAAGATATTATTCAGACTTATAGCCACTTAAATCGTTAGGTCGATTCCTGGTGGCACCACTTTTAGAAATAGAAAACTCCTAAGTTGCACTGTAATTTAGGAGTTTTTTGTTTAAGGAATGCTCTATTTTACAAACCAACTATCGGCGGGCTTGAGAATATACGTTTCTCCGGGCTTGGTTTCGAAGTCAATACAGTTAGTTTCTTTGACTTTTATTTCATTTAGGAGTATACCATTTTCATATAGTTCGAATTTCGGTGTATCTACCTGAGGATAGAAAGGATTCGGGTTTGAACCTTTTGCTTCTTTTATGGTGAAGCCGGAGGAAGATGATAATTTGCTAAAGCTTCTAATCCTGCAATTTCCTCCCAAAGTTGAATGTACGGAAACTTGAACAAGTGCACCGTTCTTCCACACAAGATCCAATATAAAGCCTCCTTTGGCTCTTATTCCTTTTATCTCACCATCTGGCCATTTGTCCGGTAATGCTGGTAAGACAAATAGTTCATCTCTATGACATTGAAGTAGCATTTCTGTAATTCCTCCCAGCCCACCAAAATTTCCATCTATTTGAAAGGGAGGATGCGTATTGAATAGGTTCGCTAATGAACCACCTCCTTTCATCGAGATTTCATTTGAAGCATCCACATAGTTCAATCCATTTTTAAGATTTTCGTATGCAGTATTACCATCTTCAAGACGAGCCCATAAGCCAATCTTCCAAGCTGTAGACCATCCAACGCCACCACCGTCTCCACGTAATAGTAAAGATTGTTTTGCCGCATTGGCAAGCTCTGGTGTTGATCGTGGATTAATGTAATTGCCAGGGTATAATCCAAATAAGTGTGACAAATGCCTGTGGTGAGGCTCCGGTTCTTCGAAGTCAGTATGCCATTCTAGCAATTGACCTTTTGGCCCAATATGATGCGGATATAATTTTTCTCTTGCATACTTTAGTTTTTCAACAAAATCACCATCTACATTCAGCGTATTCGCAGCTTGCATACAATTTGTAAATAAATCCCAGATTAGCGCCATATCCATCGTTGTAGCTTTAGTAATACCTGCTGTCTGATTTTTATGTTCTTTATCTACGTATTTAAATCTATTTTCAGGAGATGAAGATGGAATAGTGACCAAGTAAGGTGTGTTATTATCTTCTTGTAACCAAGCTAATGCAAACTGAGCTGCCCCTCTCATCAAAGGATAGGCTTTTGTCTTCAGATAATCTGTATCGCCCCCATACATATAGTGATCCCAAAGATGCTTGGAGAACCACACACCGGCCATCGGCCAACAAGACCAGGCTGGATTGCTATTTTCCAAATCTTGGTTAAAATTACCACTTGGAGCAGTCTGTGCCCATAAATCAGAGTTGTGATGGGCCACCCAACCTTCTTCAATGCCGTAATTGATACGTGCAGTTTTTGCACCATTGATAGCTAATTTGCCAATAAAGTCAAGCAATGGAATATGACATTCTTGCAATCCGGTAGGTTCTGCTCCCCAGTAGTTCATTTCTGTATTGATATTGGTGGTATAATTAGATCCCCAAGGCGGTTGAACATGTTCGTTCCACAATCCCTGCAAATTGGAGGGTACCCCTCCTATCCTCGAACATGCTATTGTGAGATATCTATTAAACTGATAATAAAGAGTTACTAGGCCATTATCTGAATCATCATTTTGAAAAGTTTTTAAGCGCTCATTCGTAGGTATAGCCTCTTTTTTAGGGTCTATATTCCCTAAATTAAACTCAACCCTATCAAATAAAGACTGATAATCGGTTAAATGATCCTTTAGCAATTTCTTATAGCCTTTATTTGTGGCTTTCTGAAGTTGTACAGATGCAATTTCATTTGTATTCTTGCCTTCATGTCCGGGCGATTTGTCGAAGCCATTGAAACTAGTCGCTGCTGAGAGTATTAGCGTGACAGCATTAGCATCTTTGACGGTAAGTATACTGTCATGCGATAGCAACTCTCCTGCATCTGTTTTTAGTTTTAGATGAACTTCAAAGTCCATTCCCTCGCCATTTTCATCATACACAATTTGTGCTGCCTCTGATTTACGATGAGCTACATAACTGGGTGCTTTTCCTTTTAGTACCAAAAGATCATTGGCTTTTGTTTCAGTTGCATAGTTTAGTTTGCTCGTAAGACCTACATCGAAGTTTAAAGATTTATCTTTATCAGCTTCAAATCGAACTACCATCACTTGATCAGGATAGGAAATAAAGCTAGTACGTTTATATTTAATGCCATTTGCTTCAAAACTTACGGTTGAAATAGCTTTAGATATATTCAGATCCCTATAAAAGTTTCTCACCTCTCCCAAATCAGGCATTTTTACATGCAGATTTGCCATGGGCAGGTATCGAGCCGTATAAGGGCCCTGTGCATTTCTCTTCCATAAATCAGTTGCTTTGGTATAATCCTCTTCAAATATAGCTTTTCGAATCTCGGCAAGGGCTGTTAGGGCTTTCGGGTTATTACTTTCCTTTGGATAACCAGACCATAACGTATTGTCATTCAGTTGAAATAATTCGTCTGTAGGATTGCCAAAAACCATAGCTCCTAAACGACCATTACCAAGGGGTAATGCCTCTTCCCAAACATTAGATGGTTCATGATACCATAATTTCTGGTCGACTTTAGCTCCTTGACTCACGCAAGCGGTAAAAACTATCATCAAGCTGAATGATAAGCTGGTAATAAAATATTGTAGTCTCTTCATAATAATTTCAGCAAGTAAGAAAACGTATATGATGTGTCTGAATAAATGTATGCATAATAGTCATTTACACAAAGACTTCTTGGATATTTTTCATAACCTAATCACCCCCATTAGTATCCATTTTTTAGTGGACACTAATGATAACATTTACTAAAATCCAATAAACAACTTTTTAAATATTATCGTTAACATATTTATACACAATAATTTTCATAACACAAACAACTTTTTTAAATTGTATATTTTTTTTAATTCGATTAGATTAAGTTGTATTTATTTACTGAATGATTAATATAAAATATTTATCTTATTTCCCTCATAATAATGCTATTAGATTGAAAACAAGTCATCCATAAAAAACAGACAGCCGTATCAACGATACAGCTGTCTGAATGAATAGTATTTGTAAGGGCCAATGTCTATTTACTTAATAGGAATGCACAAGTCTACTATCCATGGAGCATTAGGGTCTTGGAGATCACCTTCACAGCTTACATACAGTTCATAGTGGTCTCGCATATCACATTCATATTTCTTTTCTTCAATGACTTCATACACCTTCATCCAAGCGTTGTAACATTCTGCCATAGTGACTACTACCTGCATGACAAAATATTTACCTCCGCTAATCATATAATGTTTCATCCCTTCACCCGGTTCTAGATTAGAGATATTCTCCACACAAGCTTCTGAACGTAACTTTTCAGTTGGAGTATTCGTTGGATCATCATGATAGACGCCTATAATCTTAGGATTGGCTGCAAATAGATTATTGGCTCCTGCCCATACTGCTAATTTGTCAAATGTTGTACCAATTTCGGTATAATCACCAATATGAGAAATGACAATGGTCTTAATCGGTTCCAAATTCTTTATTTCTGTACTGTTAACTTTCATAAGTCTAGTTTTTGAATGATTTTCTTAATAATATCTTTTATTTCAAGAGGGGTGACAACTGTTGTTGTATCTGCATTTGCTAAAATCCACCTTGCCAAAGGTTCCAAAGAATAAGCCATATACGTCTGTTCAATCTGTCCGTTTTCCAATTCTTTTTCTTCGGTTAATCCCATAAAATAGCATCTGTCAGCATTGTATCTGGCTACTTCCTTACTGGTTATCAAAACTACTTTTGTAAGACATTTTGTGGTGTCTTCATCAAGCATATTCTCAAGTGGTGGATGAATTTTGTTATGTTTTTTCGTCGTTATCTCTATTTTACCAATACGGTCAAGCCTGAACAACCTGTATTCATTACGTAAGTAACACCATGCCGAAAGATACCAGTTCGGATAAGAATAAGTAATGCCAACGGCCTCAATCTCTCTTTGGCTAATGTTTCCATCAGCATTGGTGTATTCTATTTTCAGAATCAATTTATCAGTAATACTGCTTAGTATTGTTTGTGTCAGATTGGGTAAGCTATCCTTTATGTTTCTGCTTTTATAGACGGTTATGGCATCATCCATTTCATAAAGATACTCTTTGTCAACCGCCTTCAATGCAGCACGTATCTTGTCCATCCCCTGACGAAAATAGTTGCTGTTTTGCGTATCGGTAAGTTTCTCTAGCATCTTTTCCGCTGTGAGGAAAGCCATAGCTTCCTCTTTGGTAAACATAAGCGATGGCAGTTTATACCCTTCTACCAAAGAATATCCAACCCCCGAGTTACCGCATATTGGCACTCCTGCCTCTGACAGTGTACGTATATCCCGATAGATGGTACGTAGGCTAACTTCAAAGCGTTCAGCCATTTCAGATGCCTTTACCACGGGCCGTGATTGCAACTGCACGAGTAAAGCAGATATGCGGTCGAGTCGATTCAGCATAGTTTAATTCAATTAATCACATTCACATCCAAGGTAAATGCTCCAAAGTACGCCATATTGGTCGGTTAGTTCAGCATAAAGTTTAGCGAAAAATGATTCACAAAGTTCACAATGGACCTCCTGAGCATTTTTTATCAGCTTTGCATAAACTTCTTCTGCGTGAGCAATCGAATCACAATAAATCGTAAGCATGCAGCCTTTTCCAAAGTTACGCTTATCACCAGGTAATGCATCGGCAACATTTATAAAGCCACCCGGAAAAGTAACGGTACTATGCAAAATCAATTGCTTGCAATCTTCAGGCACTTCCATCCCTTCTACAGAAGGCATCGATTCATAGCGGGATATATATTCTACTTTTCCGCCTAATACATCGGCATAAAAATTGGCAGCCTCTTCGGCTTGTCCATTGAAAGATAGATACGGTGTAATATTCATAATATCAATTATTTATTGGTTTATATTACAAATATAGGCTATGCTACTGACAACAGTATGTCAGTAAGTTTTTTTATTTTACTATAAAGAAGATATTTTCCTGACATCACGATATTTTTTAATTTCGTTCGAGATGAAAAATAAAAACCTCCCCTATCCTTTTCTATTTCTATATTCGTGAAAAAACTTTTCTATATATGTAGTAAAGTTTTTCTATATATATAGAAATAGAAAAACAACGATATAAATCTTAAAAAACATATTGTTGTTGTCTAAAAAACAAAGGGATATGTTCAAAACCGGTTAAGCGATATTTCCATACTTGCTTGTGTGATAAGAAAAAAAACGGCATCTGTTTTCTTTATAATCTAATGTTTGTTCTATTTTTGAATGAATTATGAAAGAACTGAATATGAATTTAAGAATTAAAAGGATTACAGAAGATTATCCTTACCAGTTATTATTATTGGCAGACGAGACTATAACAGCCATCCATAAATATCTATTAGATTCTGAGGTATATGTTGCGATAAATCCGGACAATGACACGCCAATTGCCATATGCTGTCTCTATGCTATCGACAGGGATACGATAGAGCTTAAGAATGTTGCCGTAGCGAATGAATATCAATCGAAGGGTGTAGGCAGCTATTTGATTGATCGTGCTGTAGAGATGGCCAGAGAAAAGGGATATAAAGAAATGATTGTCGGTACCGGTGATTGTGGCTTTTCACAAATCCGGTTTTATGAAAAGAATGGATTTGTAAAATATGGCGTTAAAGAGAACTTCTTCATAGACAATTATGATAGTCCAATTCATGAAAATGGGATTATGCTAAAAGATATGGTCATGCTGAAGAAAGCGCTCTAAAATTCCATAAGATCGCTTATACATCTTACGGAATTTCGCACTGCTATTTGTGGCTGCTACTTCAAACTTTTCTTATAGTTGACAACGGTCAATAAATCAGCCAATTCATTGTCTGATTTTATATCGATTATCATGGGCATTAGTTTTCCTATCATCTTTGCAGTTGAAAAATCTTCTTTTATTTGCTCGGAGATAGGAAGTGCAGCGATAGCTTCTAAATTCTTTTCTGTGAAGTAGAAGCTCGTTTTAAAGAATCCCTCCCAAACGGAAAGCCAGAAAATAGTCTTTTTCTTTGATACTGCTTTCCCAAGCCAGGCTTTTCCATCGTTATAATATCGCCATTCAAAAGTCAAACCATATTCGTGGTTGGTGATTGTTTTCAGAAAGGTATTCAATACGTTGGAGGTGCCTTCACCCAAAGTTTCTTTCAGAATTTCGTCCGTTGGAAATATATCTGCCTCTTTTAATAGCATTTTAGCTTCCATGATTGATTGATTTATTTGATGTAATACGATTACGGACTTTTGTCCATGCGTGCGTATCAAATAAGCTACATTGTCGCATGGTATAATACATTTCCTTAAATCGAGACATTGGAATAGAAAACGTCAGTATGTTAGGCTCAAGATAGGGCCTTGCTGATGGATCAAACAATCCTATAAAAGTACGTCTCCCCTCACGACCATTTTCAACAACAATTTCGGTAATAATGGCTGAACATCCGGATCCGAATTTTGCCGTTACAGCATCGTCAGAATTGTTGTCGAAAAAAGCCCATGTAGTAAGCCCTGATAGCATATCAGGCGTAGCAAAGAAAATCAGTCCAAGTATATGATTAAAGTTTTCAATTTTATCGATTGGTGAAATATTCAGAAATTTCTTATCAGTCATAGGTACACCCAAGTTTTTGATAAATTCATGAACCATCTCAGGTGTTTTTTTGTATTTTTCTTTCAATGAGACAAAATGCGGAATTTGAGGATGCATTTCTGAAAATCCAGTGTAGAATTTTCCTCCCATACAGCCTAATGTTTCAACACTCAGAGAAATTGATTCCCCTTTTCTTAGTGTTTCAAAAGCTTTGAAAAAACATCCGTTAATTTTTCCAAGGTCGTCGTTGACTGGGCTATCTGCATATTCAAAGACAACAGGTAATTCTGCTCCTTCACCAAATGCCTCCTTGTAATTATTTATAAAAGTCTTTACATCCATTCCTAAGTATTTATGTTCTCTAACTAATTGCTAACAAATATATTAAAAGCCATCTGTCAGATGATTGACTTTACGTGAAAAATGCTATCTTGTTAATGTTAAATATGTAACAAGTGGTTTTATGTAAAGTAATCTTTAGTATTGTTGAAACATCTATCGGCTGATAGATGAAGGTTTACTTTGGCATAGTATTTGCCCCTTATAATTAACTGATTATTAATTCAAAACAGAAAGGGACCGAACAATGAAAATTAAAAAGGTATCAAAAGTGTCAGGTAGATTGGATATAAGAGACCCCTTTATCCTAGGTGCAAATCATTATGATAAATATCCTGAGGGTAATGGAAAGATGGCTCCTAAATCTTATATACCGGGACGTATGATAGGCAGCGATTTTAGTGATACAGCACCTTGGAGAATGTATCATGGAGATAAAGTCCCCGGATTTCCACAACACCCACACAGAGGGTTTGAAATTGCAACTATTGTTCCAGAAGGTTTGGTAGATCACTTCGATTCGAAAGGCTCGAAAGGCAGATATGGCAACGGCGATGTGCAGTTGATGAGTGCCGGATCGGGCGTTATGCATTCGGAAATGTTTCCGTTACTGCATGATGACAAGCCAAATACACTACGTTTGTTTCAAATATGGATAAATCTTCCGGCTAAAAGTAAAATGTCCGAGCCGGATTATAAGATGCTTTGGTCTGAAGATATCCCAGTGGCATCAATCACAAATTCCGCAGGAAGCACAGTGAAAATCAAAGTTATTATAGGGGAGTATTATGGAGTAAAAGCATTAGGAGCATTGAAAAATTCATGGGCAGCCGACCCTAAACATCACATGGGTATTGCTTTAATAGACATGGATGCCCATACTGAATTTAAATTAGAAAAGGTATCTCCTACGATGAACCGCTACTTATTTTACTATGATGGAGAAGATGTGCTGAATATCGAAGGCACACAGATTGCCAAGAGTCATATGGCAGATTTGGCTGGTGATCAGGAAATTGTGATACGCTCAGGTAATTCTTCGGAAAAGTTATTGCTATTGGAAGGCGAACCGATTAATGAGCCGGTTGCTGCTTACGGACCTTTTGTCATGAATACAAAAAAAGAATTGATGGAGTCATTTGATGAATTTCAGCGTACACAGTTTGGTGGATGGCCATGGGGTGAACAAGAGTCTGACATCATAAATGACAAAAACGCAGGTCGTTTTGCAAGCTATCAATTCGACAAGGTAATGGATAAGCCTAGAGGTTGATCTTTATAAAACAAAAGCGAGGATGCCTATAAATAAACATCCTCGCTTTTTATATCATCATAATTGTGCTGATCGGGTTATTTGATGATATCCTTTTGTCGAATATAAACCACTTCCCCTAGTTTTGCCAATTCATTCATGTCTATTTTTCTTGAATTGCCTACAACCATGTAAATCACCGGTCGATTGGCCACATTTTCTTCATAGAACCTAAGCATGTCATCCAAAGTTAGTTCTTTAAGATTTTTAATGAACTGATGGTTCGGATCTTCCTCGTATCCCTCCATACGATAAGTACCAATCTTTTCGGATATTTCGCGGAAAGAAGGATAATTATTGTTGGCGTGATTCAGCACGGTTTGACGTATCGTTTCCATTTTTTCGGGCTTGACAGGCATTTTTCTGATCAACGAATCTAATACTTTAATTGCATCCGTTGTTTTATCTGATTGCGTAATCATACTGGCCGTTAAATCACCTGGTTTATCTCTATATACCAACGGCGGAATGGTATAATTCGCAACTGCCCGATAGGCAAAGGATCGGAACTCTCTGATTTCCTGAAACATCAATGATGACATATCTCCTCCAAAATAACCTCCAAACAATTTTCCGGCATGTCTTTTTTTAAGTTCTTCTTGCGGTTCGCCAAGAACATAGGCATAGACAACACTTTGCGCTGCATCTGGCATATTGTAGAAAAAGACTTGCGATTCATCATACACTTTAAGTGGACGATAATATGGTGACGTAGACTCTTTAGTGATCTTATCTAAAGGTATATTCTTGTTCAGATATGCTATCACTTCATCAGTGCGAATAGTTCCACAATAATGTATATCGCATGCAATGGATTGTGCTTTTTTGAAAGAATTGACCAATTCATCGCCTGTCATTTTTTTTAACTCCGAATAGGACACCTTCTTCAAAAACTTAGATTCGTCGCCAAATTTTATCATTTCGACCATAGCATTGGCAATTTCTCCATTTGATTTCGGAAATGCTTTCAGCGTTACTTTTTCGGCATCTCTCAATTGGCCAATCTTCTTTTTATCGGCTTTAACGGTTTCCATGAAGTTGCCGACAAGACGGATTGTTTGTTCGAATTTCTCATCAAATCCGTTCACCCTAATCGTGAAGAAGTGCTCAGATGCATCAAAAGATAATGACGCACCTAAAGACTGTAGGGCTTCACGGAATTCACGGAAAGATTGTTGCTCTGTTCCTAGATAAGGCAGATAGTTGGCAACCTGTTTTAGAATAGGTGCTTTCAACGTACCTATCTTATAGGATAGATTTAACGTAAATATACCATTTACAGTATTTTGCTTTACATAAAGAGTAGTCAGTGGAGACAATTCCAAGGTTTGAACATCACGTTTGAAATCAAGCAAACGTGGCGATTCTTCCTTTACTGGGATAGTTTCCAAATACTTTGCAAATTCGGATTTTGCTTCTGCATTTTTTGGCGTAATAGGCTCATAATCTGGTTTAGGCAAGTTATCTTTCGGATACTTTCCTGTTTTCTTTGTGATATATAAATGATTATCAGTAAAGTATTTACGAGCTGCATTTACAACATCTTCTTTCGTAAGTGCATTGATTCTATCCAAGTCGGTTACGTATTCTTCCCAAGAAATGCCTTGTGAGAAAAGACGCATCATCGTCTGGGCACGTGAACTCATATCTTCCAGACTTGCGTTATAAGAACGCACCGACTCCAGTTTGATTCTATTAAACATTTCATCGGAGAATTCGCCCGATCTGACACGTTCTATCTCCCTCCAAACCAAACGAGTCGCCGAATTATAGGTCTGGAACAATAGTTTTGGTACTACACCTACCCCTAATATTCCGGCTTCATTCAGGCTTTCACTCATAGCTACGGCAGCCATTAACTTACGGTCTACCATTAGTTTATCTAAAAAGCCTGTCCCATTTTCGTTATTTAAAAGCCCCACGGCAATCTTTAGAGCAGCTTCATCCGGATGATTAGCCGGAACGCCACGAAACCCTAAGGCTACCACCTTTATAAAAGGTATAGACAACTTAATGCTCTCTGTCTCTTTTCCTTTGAATGAAGGCAATTCAACCTTCTCTCTTACAGGTGGTTCACCTTGTCTGATACGCGAAAAGGTAGCCTCAAGGATAGGTAATACTTCTTCTGATTTAAAATGACCACTCAGAATTAGTCCCATATTTGAAGCAACATAATAATCTTCAAAGAATTTTTTCATCTCAGAAAGACGAGGATTCTTTAAATTATCTGTACTTCCTACAATCGGATAGGCATAGGGATGCGGATAAAAATAGCGATAGGTAAGCCTTTCAATAGCTTGTCCGCCAATCCGTTCCGTATACATATTCTTTTCTTCGTAAACGGTTTCAAGCTCACTCTGGAAAAGACGGAACACAGGATTAATAAGACGCTCACTGTTGAGATGCGCCCATTGCTCCATATATTGGGGTGAGAATATATTAAAATACACTGTAAAATCATAAGATGTCCCCGCATTCAACTTGCTACCACCATAACGGGTTATCAAATGATCAAACTCATTAGGAATGACATATTCAGCGGCTCGAACGCTTATTTGATTGATTTCCTTCTGAATTCTTTCACGTTCAGCCGGATCTTTCGTTTGGGCTAATTCATCGTATTTTGCAGATATGGAATCCAATAAGACCTTTTCGGCTTCATAATCAACCGTACCAATCTTGTCGGTTCCTTTAAACATCATATGTTCAAAATAATGCGCTATCCCTGTATTCGGACAGTCTTTTGCTCCGGCTTTTACTATAACAGCACCGAAAACTTTGGGTTGGCTATGATCTTCATTTAGCCAAACCGTTAATCCATTACTCAATTTATATTCATTTACGCGAAGAGATTCCGGTATTTCTGCGGAATACGCACTTGCGCTTAGTGTCAAGAGTGCCACAAGCAATAATTTTTTCATTAATGAATAGATATCTCTCAAATACAAATATATCTACTTTCATTCAACAAAGCGAGTTTTCAAAAGGTTTTTAGTTTTCTATAAATATGATTATATTTGTTTAGAAAAATCTTGATAAATTTGTAAAAAAAGAAATTTTATTACTATTTCATGAATATCAAAGTCCTACTGTCATTTTTACTTGTTTTTCTTTTCTTCTTGAAGGCAGAGGGATATACTGACAATCGTTATTTCAGGCATTACAATAATAAACATGGTTTGTCTCACAACACGGTTTATGCAGCTCTTCAGGATAAAAGAGGATTTATGTGGTTTGGGACTGAAGATGGCTTGAATCGTTTTGACGGTCATACATTTAAGGTATACAGATATACCTCTTCGACCAACAACTGCATTCCTAACAACTTCATAATCAGTATTTTTGAAGATTCTAATGAACGCATTTGGGTATGTACTAAAAGAGGAGTCTGCTATTACGACTTTGCGACGGATACTTTCCACCCCTTTCGTCTCGATCCAAAACAAGATAACATCGACTATTTTCATCAGGTAAAAGAAGACGCGCAACATAAGCTTTGGTTTATCAATTCGAATCAAATTGTAAGGTATAACCCGGAAGATAAATCTTTTAAAGAATATTCTGCCAGCACGTATTTCCATCCGAATAGAATTACTATGACGGAAGATGGTACTCCTTTATTAACGGATGGTAACGCCCTTTATGAATACAACAAACAAACGGATTCTTTTACGCGTACATCTATTTTAACTGCTCAAGAAGTTAAAGATCAAATACATATCGACGTTATTTGTCAAATTCCAGACGCTGGTGTATTGATTGGAACAGACAAAGTGGGACTGAAATTCTACAATTATCGTACGCAAACAACAGAAACGATTATTTCCGATACGCAAATCAGGGATATTTGTCCATTTAACAAGCATACTTACTGGATTGCCTCTGAATCAGGGATATACATTTACGATATCCTAGATAAAAGCGTAGTCAACTTTCGCAAATCGTTGACCAATGAATATGCCTTGGCCGATAATGCCATCTATTCGCTGACTAAAGACCGTGAAGGCGGTATGTGGGCCGGCTCGTTTTTTGGTGGTGTTAGTTATTTACCAAAACAATATACTCCTTTTAGCTATTTCATTGGTGGTAAGACACATACAGATATGCCAGGGAATGCTGTCAGAGAGATTTGTCCGGATAAATACGGTATGATTTGGCTGGGTACGGAAGATAATGGCATCAATAGATATAATCCGGCAACCGGTGAGATCGTCAATTTTTCTTACAATAATCCAAATCGTCCTTTGTCGGCCACAAATATTCATGGACTCCTTGCAATTGGCGACAAACTGTGGGTTGGTACTTATAATAAAGGTATTGACGTGCTGGATATTCCTTCCGGAAAAATCGTGAAACGATATACACGGGAAAATACAGACGGTGGATTGAGTAGCGATTTTATCGTTTGTTTTTATGCAACGCGTTCGGGTGTTCTATTTGTTGGAACTTCTTCTGGAATAAGTGTTTACGACGATACAAACAATAAATTTAATCGTTGGAAAGATATCCATTCATTGGTGAGACAGATCTTTGAAGACCGAAATGGAAACCTCTGGGCAGTAACGGCCAATGGAATTTATCACTATGAAACTCAATCGGATGAGCTACATCATTATACCTATGTGGATTCTGATCCTAAAAGTTTGGGCGACAACAATACCACTTCAGTATTTGAAGATTCGAAAGGCCGTATCTGGATCAGTACCGTTAATGGACTTTCCCTTTACAATAAAGAAGATGATTCGTTTAGCCGAATTACAACAGAATACGGTCTGCCAAGTAACATCATCTACCGGATTGTAGAGGATGAAAATGGCTATTTCTGGCTGTCAACGGCCAATGGGCTCGTTCGATTTCATCCGGAAACGCATGCGATACGTGTGTTTTCATATACGGATGGATTGCATGAGGCTCAGTTCAACTATAGTTCATCGTATCAGGCACCCGATGGTACCATTTATATGGGAACAATCAGTGGGATGATCGCTTTTAATCCGAGTCGGTTTAAAGAGGACGAATATGTACCTCCGGTATTTATCACGGGTGTAAATGTGCCTGACAGTAAGAGTAATAAATATAAATCTATTCCGGCCGAGGCGCTCGAAATCCTGAAATTACCATATGATGCGGCTACATTTAGCCTCTCTTTTGTAGCCTTGAGTTATACGTCGCCCGAAGCCATTCGGTATGCTTACAAACTGGAGAATATTGATAAGGACTGGATCTACATGGATGGTAATAAGGATGTTACATTCGCTAATCTATCACCAGGGAAGTATACTTTTAAGGTAAAATCGACGAATAGTACAGGCAAATGGGAAGAAAATGAGTATACCTTGCCAATCATTATCACTCCTCCGTTTTGGTTGACAGGTTGGGCATTTATGGTTTATTTATTAGTAGCCGGATCCTTGGTATTTCTGTTTTACAATTATAAAAAACGGCGATTGGAAGAGAAACACAAACTGGATCAGGAACGGTTTGAATCACGCAAAGAAAAAGAACTATATGATGCTAAAATTCAATTTTTTACATTTATTACGCACGAAATACGAACCCCTTTGACGTTAATAAAGGCACCCCTGGAAAAGATCATACAATCAGGTGACGGATCAGCCGAAACAAAAGAAAATCTGGAGACAATAGACAGAAATACAACCCGATTACTTAATCTAAGCAATCAGTTGCTGGATTTCAGAAAGACAGAAAGTAAAGGATTTAAGCTAAACTATATTGAAACGGATATTTTGGTGTGGATTAAGACGGTTTTACAGTCTTTCTTAACGGTTATGAAGCTGAAAAATAAGGAATTTACCTCTTCAATGCCAGATAAGCGACTGACTGCACTGATCGATAGAGAAGCCGTTTCTAAAATCATTAGTAACTTATTAAGTAATGCCGTAAAATATGCAGATAAACAGATTAGTCTGTCTGTAGAAATAAACGAAAAAGATAATACGTTCTCTATTAGGGTGATAAGTGATGGTAATTTAATCCCGGAATCAGAACGTGAAAAGATATTTGCGCCATTTTACCGTTTAGACGAATCACTTCATAAGGAAGGTAGCGGTATTGGACTGGCATTGTCGCGCACGCTGGCAGACTTTCATCAAGGAACTTTGACTTGTACGGAGACCGCTGATGGTATGAATTGTTTTACGTTGACGCTTCCTGTTCATCGCATTCAGGATGAGTCTATTACAGCAGATACAATAAGGACAGAAGTCAAGGAAACCGGCAAACCGGCTATCTTAATTGTAGAAGATCAGGATGAGATGCGCAGCTTTATTGCCAAGGAGATGCGTGCACTATATACTGTCTTGGAGGCAGCTGACGGGAAAGAAGCATTAGAGATATTGGCAAAAAGGGCGGTAAATCTCATTATAAGCGATGTAATGATGCCTAATATGGACGGTTTTGAGCTATGTAATGCTGTAAAAAACGATGTAAATTACAGTCATATACCGTTTATTTTACTCACAGCGCAACATAACTTACAATCTCACCTTAAAGGGTTGAATCAAGGGGCAGATGCGTATATGGAAAAGCCTTTTTCAATAGATTTACTACTGGCTCAAACCGATAATTTGTTAAGGAATCGCGAGTTGTTGAATAAAGCCTATAAAGAAAAGCCGCTAACGGAGGTATCAGAATTGTCTACATCGCCGGCTGATGACATATTCCTGAAGAATCTGACTACGTGCATAGAAAAGAATATTACAAACCAGCATTTAGGGGTGGAAATGCTTGCTTCAGAGTTAGGAATGAGCACATCAGGGCTATATAGAAAGGTGAAAGGCATATCAGGAATACCACCGGTAGAGTTTATTAAGATTGCACGACTAAAGAAAGCTGTTCGTTTAATGCAGGAAGGAGAAACGAGGATGAATGAAATCGCATTTAAGTGTGGTTTTTCGTCGCCTTCTTATTTTTCTACTAGTTTTTTAAAGCAATACGGGAAAACTCCTTCTGAATTCCTTAAAAAATGACCTCATTTATCCTATAACTTACTCATTTTCACCTTTATTTTACGATTAAAACCTAAAAAAATGATGAGTCTGAAGGTTTTATAGCATCCAAAACTACGCGTTGTATAAATCTAGTTGGTCAAAATTTTTATTACGTTCATTTTTGCTTTTAAACACGTATTTTTGCGTGCTATTCAGCGAAAAACGATCCATTTTTAGCGTATTTAAGACATTGATATTCAAATCTTCATCATTTATAGCCAAGCTAGATAAATTCTGTTTTAGAATAGTCTAAAATAAGCGATAAACCATCTTTTTACCCTCAAATCCTTGCGATATTTTTATTTTTTCGAGTAATAGGTCACAAATATTCCAATCTGAGAAAGTTTTAGGAACTTTTATACGAACATTTACATATGTAGTATACCAAAATCTCTTCTTTACCCATTTCGTATTTACAATTCTACCTCAAGAAGAAAAGTCAAGTTAGATGAAAAGTAAAAACAGATACATATGTTTACAGCGCATAGATAATTTAGAGTTTACAATAATATAATTTACATACATAAATAGACGTGATTGAAACATATGTAATATAAATTACACACATGTACACATAAATAAACATAAGAGAGTCGTATGAAACATTTGTGTAGTTTACAGTATTATTCACATGTGTTAATTTTATCAAGTTGGTTTAACACTTTAAATAATGATCATTCATCTATGCTTATACGCTATATACCAATAAGTTATGTATATATATCGAAGTAATACTTCACTTCAATAAGGCGAAATACACCTTATAACTCAATATTCATTTATATATTGATGGTTTAAGGATATAACAACCTATTATATAAGAGTTAATTACGCAAAATACATGAAACAATACTTCTAGACCTTATATTCACATATTACATCTGTATTCGCAGTTTACGTAAATAAACGAAACATATGTAACGCCCTCTGTTTACATCAGTAGTTATATAAACTGTTTATCGATATAAAATTAAATTCACATATATAACACCAGTTCAATTCTTTTATTTATATTTGTAACATCTCTTTAATTAGATACATTATTAAACTTTCAAGCATAAATGAAAGAGCGTATATTAAAAGTAATGGAGAAAGAAGGGCTTACTCCATCTAAGTTCGCAGAAACAATAGGCATCCAAAGGTCTGCCATGTCTCATATTATTTCAGGTAGAAATAATCCCAGCCTTGATGTGTTTATGAAAATCTTAGAGAAGTTCACTTACATCGATTCCGACTGGCTTCTTTTCGGAAAAGGTGAAATGATGAAAACCCCAACAAGTAAGTCAAGCATTTCTCAGCCCGATTTATTCGCAAATACGAGCGTAATTCCGCCCGTTGTACGGGTTGATTCTGAATATCGCAGGGAAAATAGGGTTAATGAAGCTGAAAATACACCTAAACAAACAGAAAAAGAGGTAGTTATACGCACTGAAGTTGTAGCTAAGAAAATTAGCAAAATAGTAATTTTCTATGGGGATGACACCTACGAGACATTTATTCCCGAAAAAGGCAAGAAAGAATAAGCCCAAATTTCCCCCATCAATCATATTCATGTATCTTTGTATAAATATTGAGTAATCCTTTTATATGAAGAAGTACATCATGGATATGAAGGTAACGGAGAATATTCGCCTTCATCAAAATTATTGCCTTCTTAAATTAACGCCGGAAGAAATTCTACCAGAGATGTTACCCGGACAATTCGTAGAAGTAAAAGTAGATAATGCAACCACTTTTCTACGTAGGCCTATTTCTATTAATTTTATAGACCGCTCGAAAAATGAACTTTGGTTGCTGATACAAATTGTGGGTGATGGCACATTAAGCATGTCAAACTTGCAAAAAGGTGATGTGGTTAATATCATATTACCTTTAGGAAATAGTTTTACGATTCCTCAGGAAGAAGCCGGTCAGGAACTGCTTTTAATTGGAGGTGGCGTGGGGACTGCTCCTATGCTATATCTTGGGCATCATCTGAAACAACTTGGATTTAATCCTTCCTTTCTATTAGGTGCTCGCTCAGGAAAAGACCTTTTGCAACTTGAAGAATTTGAAGCACTTGGAACAGTTTATTGCACAACAGAAGATGGTTCATACGGTGAGAAAGGATATGTTACCAATCACTCCATACTTAAAAATAAGCGTTTTGAGCGCATTTATACCTGCGGGCCTAAGCCTATGATGATGGCTGTAGCGAAAATGGCTCACGAAGCTTCTATTGAATGCGAGGTATCTCTTGAAAATACAATGGCTTGTGGTATAGGAGCCTGTCTATGTTGTGTGGAGAAAACCACAGAAGGGCATATTTGTGTATGTACAGAAGGACCTGTTTTTAATATCAAGAAACTGACATGGCAGAATTAAACGTAAATATTGGCAATTTGCAGCTAAAGAATCCCGTAATGACTGCATCGGGTACTTTCGGCTATGGACTGGAATATACAGATTTTATGGATATCAACCGTTTAGGTGGTATATTCGTAAAGGGCACGACAGTTGAACACAGAGAAGGCAATGCTTATCCTAGAATGGCTGAAACCCCGTCAGGTATGCTGAATGCAGTTGGCCTTCAAAATAAAGGTGCTCAATATTTTGCCAATCATATTTATCCGTCTATTAAAGATTTTGATACACATATGATTGTCAACGTCAGCGGATCGACGCTTGAATCGTATATCGAATGTGCCGAGATTATTGCTCAATTGGATCGTATTCCGGCAATCGAATTAAACATCTCCTGCCCAAATGTAAAAGAAGGTGGCATGGCATTTGGTGTTACTTGTCAAGGCGCAGCATCTGTTGTTAAAGCTGTTAGAAAAGTATATCCTAAAACACTGATTGTCAAACTGTCGCCAAATGTAACAGACATTACAGAGATAGCTCGCGCCGTAGAAGCCGAAGGAGCGGATGCTGTATCCTTAATAAATACCCTTTTGGGAATGGCGGTAGACGTGGAAAAGAGACGCCCTGTGCTATCAACTGTAACGGGTGGACTATCTGGTCCATGTGTTAAGCCAATCGCTGTCAGAATGGTCTGGCAGACGTATAACGCGGTAAATATCCCTATTATTGGTATGGGAGGTATTTCCAATTGGAAAGATGCTGTTGAGTTTATGTTGGCTGGTGCTACTGCCATACAAATCGGTACGTATAATTTTATCGATCCGGCTGTCTCAATCAAGGTTATTGATGGAATCAACGAGTATTGTGACCGTCACGGCTTTAAATCCGTATCCGAACTGACCGGAGCTTTACTCAAATAAAGAAAAGGATCTTTTAAAAAAGCCTTAGGATTTTTATTCTAAGGCTTTTTTGTTTTTCGAGTAGTGGTTTTTCCAATATTGAATGTCTACTATTTGAAGATTATAACAATCAATTGTATGAGGTTTAATAATTTGGGTATTTCTATTTTTTTCATCCACTAGTTGGGCTGGAGTAAAAGAAAGTTTGGAATCGTTACCAAAGAGAAAATAGCAGGAGTTTAATCTTGCCGGGGGAGACTGAATGGGAACTGTTATTTTGAAGTGGAACCGTCATATTCGTATATATTTAATTCCCGATTTGGAATGACTGGAGGGTTAAATATGGTATATGGTGCTGCGGATGGTGATTTTTTAAATGAATTGACGAACGAATATGAAACAAGGATTTTGGATATCAAGACCATCCTACTGCGTCCTGCATTCCGATTTAGGGTCCCGTTAGTTAGGCAGAACGAAACAGATATTTTTGTCTTGAATATTGAGTCCGGTATATATCTGCCTCTAAGCAGCGAAAAGCGTAAATCCAATATTCTTGTCGAACATTTGAGTAAAAAAGAATAGATTGGATGTACACCAGCCTGAAGACATATGGAACACACTATATCTCTGTCCGATATTTCTTTCTATTGGCTATTATGACTGATTTCAGTCATCAAGTAGACAAATACAGATTAACCCACACCGGATTTATTCAAATCGGGTACGCTTTTTAATCAGAATTAATGTGGAAATTAAAAAGCCTAACACTGTAAAACAGTATCAGGCTTTTTAATGGTGATCAGGCTGGGATTCGAACCCAGGACCCACAGCTTAGAAGGCTGTTGCTCTATCCAGCTGAGCTACCCGACCGTCCTTGAATTGTGGTGCAAAGGTAAATCTTTTATTTAAAATCAGCAAACGTTAAACTCATTTTTTTTAAAAAGGATAACCAACTGCAAAATGCCAGGCGAAGTCTCTTCCAAAATTAGGTTTGCCAATTGCCCACTTATCCGAACCCTTTCTTTGTGGGTCATAGGCTTTTAACCCTGTGTCGAATCGCAGAAGAAAGAAATCGAAGTCCAATCTCAAGCCCAATCCATACGAAAAAGCAATTTCTTTATAGAAACGAGAAAAATCAAAATTTCCGTTCTTTTGTTCTTCATACGGACGAATTGTCCATATATTCCCTGCATCAAGATAGGCCGCCAATTCAAATTTCCAAAACAATTTTGTACGATATTCCAGATTTGCATCCAGGCGGATGTCTCCTACCTGAGTAACGAAGCTAGACGAATCTTTTGACATACTACCAGGGCCTAAATCACGAACAGACCAACCTCTTAAACTATTGGCACCTCCGGCAAAATAACGGCGCTCAAACGGCAAACGTTTACTATTTGCGTAAGGCATTCCAAGGCCCATGCCTAAGTGAAACGCAATCTTGTTTCTATTATCTAAAACTAATCCCTTGCTTATATCCAGGTCGGTCTTTACGAATTGCTGATAATTTATCCCAAATAACTCATATTCACCATTTTCATTGGGAGTTGCACCTAACAGATTGGATAGGGCATATAGCGTATTTCCCGCAAATTCAACAGAGAAACGAAGTGAATGAGTGTTTCGCATCCGATTCTGCGGCGAATAGTTATTAAACGAATAATTATATCCTATACCCAGAATAAACTGGTCACTGTAATAATAACGCGCCGTAGTCTCCGGTAATAAGTTCAAGAAGGTAGAATCGATAGTTGGCAATAATACATAATCCACATCAATGAGTTTGAATGTATGACGTGCTTGTGTATTTATACGATCTTGCCAAATATAGCTCCATCCACCTGAAAAGATATCTCGACTGTACTCCGGACGACGTTGTCTGTTATAACTTACATTTAATTGCGTTGTAGCCCTTAATTTACGCTTTAAATCAGCACTTATAAATGGAAAAACAAAACGGGGAAACGACAAGGAGGTCTCTCCTCCTATTTCAAGATAATAATCAGAACCGGCACTTCCTTTTTGCCCGGCCAATGACTCAAAAGCACCACGAATTTTAGCTGAAAACACTTCAGAACCCCTAAATAAGTTTCTATGCTGATAGCTTAAACTGGTTGCAAAACCCAGGTCACCATACGAGTTGGTTCCTTCCAAATCCGCCCCAATCCCTTGAATCTTTGCAGGAGATGTATAAATGTAACTATTCAGTTTTAACGTATCGTTTTCTTCCACTTCGTCAAAACGGATATTTACATTCCTCAGAGCTCTCAAGCCTGAAAAAGACGAATAAGTCGTTTCCACATCTTTTTCATCAAACAGTTGGCCTGGTGTGATATGTGTACTATTATATAATACAGAGCGGCGTATGGGCTGCTTTTCACTTTTATAAAGGAATTTCAATCCTTTATAGTTTACCGTGTCGGTATATTCCGCCAAAGATTCTTCTGTTCGTTGCTGTAAGGCATCAAAGTTGTTAATAATATATACATCTTTGATATAATACTGCTTATGCTCCACCTCTTCCACATTTCCAGCAGTATCAATCTTTCTGAACGGACGTAAATGCATATCCAATTCAACCCTATTTTTCTCAACGGTAGTATCAGCCTGATAGACAAGATAATCCCTATTAAAGCCATAATATCCTTGTCTTCTCAGTAAGGAGGTAATGCGTTGCCTTTCCTTTTCTAACTGATCACGGTCAAATAAATGTCCTTCTTGTACGACTGCGGTATACTGATCCAAAGATGATTGAAATGGGGAGGTCAGCCAATGTCGTTTAGGTGGTGTCAGACGAGCAATACTGTCAATCTTGTTATCGTCCAGTTTCATAACATAATTGCTAATCAAAAACGGTTCACCGGTTTTGATATGATACGTTACAACGGCTTTCTTGTGTTTTGAAGTATCTATACTGCTATATATATCGGCGTAAAGGAATCCTTTATTAATTAGGTATTTTTTCAGTTCATTAGCTGATTGATCTACCAGCAGGGTATCTAGGATGACAGGAGCTTCACCAATCCTGCGTAATTGTTTATTAATCCATTTACGTTCGTTATGGCCTGACCAGTTGTAGACATACAACTGCCATTTCATCAATCCGAATGCTTTAAAGTTCGGTTGCTGTCTTAGATATGCGTAAAAATCATGATTTTTCTTGTTGTCTCCTTCAATTTCAAACTTGACTTTATCCAGTAGATAATCACCGTCATTGACAAATTTTGTAGTGCTGCAGGATACAAGCACAAAGAACAGCAAGCATAATTGAAATATACGTATGAAGAAAACTTTCATCATTTATCCTATTTAGGGCAAATTTACTGGATTTAAAACAATTTCCTGTATTTTTGCTTTGTAAAAAGACGATAGCAAATGCTCAGTAAAGCAAAAACTAAATACATACGCTCTTTAGAGCTTAAAAAATTCAGAAATGAATACAAAACCTTCGTGGCCGAAGGCAATAAACTTGTCTCAGACATGCTTCCCTACTTTGACTGCGAACTGCTGCTTGCAAGGCCTTCTTGGATGGCTACACAAGGAGATATTCCAGCAAAAGAATTGTTGGTAGCAGACGATGGAGATATCGAGAAAGCAAGTTTTCTAAAATCACCTCAAGATGTCATTGCCGTCTTTCGTCAACCGGTGTATCCGCTTGAGGATGTTGACCCTGAAACAAATCTGGTTATAGCGTTAGATGGTGTGCAAGACCCTGGAAACCTAGGAACAATCATTCGTCTGGCCGATTGGTTTGGCATTGAGCATATTATATGCAGCCTCGATACCGTAGATGTTTTCAATCCGAAAACAGTACAAGCAACCATGGGTGCCTTAGCACGCGTAAAGGTGCATTATACCGATTTAAATGCCTATCTGGCCAAACAAAACACGCATGTATATGGTACTTTCTTAGAAGGAGACAACCTTTATTCTATGGAGCTGAGCCCAACAGGTATCCTTGTCATGGGAAGCGAAGGAAATGGTATAAGAAACGAAAATAAACCATTCATCACCGAGAAAGTATTTATACCAAACTATCCTGCTGATCAAGTTACAAGTGAGTCCCTAAATGTAGCCATTGCTACAGCTATCGTTTGCAGTGAATTCAGGCGGAGGCAGCTCTAATTAGTCAACGTAACTGATTGATTACTACCCTACCCCCTAGATAAACACAATCAGTCACCCCAGAAATTTCCAATTCTTCCAAAGAATTAATTTGGCCAGTCATATCCTCAGTAGCAGGATAAACTACGCCATCAGCGAACTCTGTATCTGCCAGTTCTTCCTTTAGCGGGAATACTCCTACAAGCAGATTATTATCATCGAGCTCCATATAATGAAGAGGTAATAATTGCTTCCAAAAGATATAATGAGCAGCAATTCTGCGCATGATAAGTTTATTGATTAGAAGCCTCGATAGGCAAAGCTTCTTTCGGTGAATTTAAAGCCTGGCTGCCGTAGTTATATTTCATCAGATTGATGCTGTCAAGATACACCTTATAGTAGGTATTATCCGCATTATCCAAGCGTATATAGCCAAACACCTGACGCACTGGCTTTGTTGGAAGCGTGTTCAGTTTAATTTCTTGATAGCCGTCCTTCTTGATTGTATAGTTAGTAGAAACAATAGTATCGCCATGATTTGCACTCAAACGCACTTCCGGATAATGCTTCATACCTTTTTTCAATCCCCACACCTTCATACCCAAGACGAATATACTACCGGACGAATAGAAAAGTTCAGGCGAAACATCAAAGGCCACTCCATTAAACAATGCTTTGGGATTCAGCTCCATTGATGATCTTCGCGGCCAAATATTGATAGAGTCTTGATTAGAAGAAGGAGCTGCCGTAGCTTGTACGTCTCCCAAGTCTTTTATTTGATTCTCTATCACAATCTTAGCTTTGTCATAAATCTTCAGGTAGATATCCAAATTACGGGCATACCACACCAAAGCAGAATCATATTCAGCCTGCGTAATCTTGTGTTTAGCAAAAACAGACTGAAATAGAACCTTCTTTATTGAATCATTATTATAGGTCTTGTAATCTGATGCAATCATTGCTTCTGCCAAATGCATATCAATTATGACATCTTGCATTTTCTTTTCAGAAAGAATATGATCGGGCACCTTGCTACAGGCAGCTAACAGAATCAAGACACAAGAAATAATACTAATACTATGTCTATATTTATTAAGCATTCGTTTTCTGTTCTTTAGACAGGCTTTCAGACAATGTATGTCTATGGAATAACAATAAGAAGAAAACTCCGACACAAATGGCCGAATCAGCTAAGTTAAATATCGGGCGGAAAAAGATAAACTCTTCACCTCCCCAGATAGGCAACCAATCAGGCAAAACTGTCTGTATGATTGGGAAGTAAAACATATCCACAACTTTTCCATGCAACCAACCCGCATATCCTCCACCTTCGGGCAGGAATGTAGCCAATTGGTTATAACTGTGATCAAATAGAACACCGTAAAATACAGAATCAATTATATTGCCAATTGCACCAGCAAAAATCAAGGCAATACAAGCAATGAAACAGAAGTTGTAATTCTGTTTTACAATCTTATACAGGTAATAACCTATAAACCCTACGGCTACTATACGGAAGATGGTCAGGAATAATTTACTGATAACTTCAATTCCGAAAGCCATTCCGGGGTTTTCTGTAAAATAAATATGAAACCAGGATGTAATCTCAATGCTTTCATGCAATTGCATATGAGTTTTAATCCATATTTTCAATATTTGGTCAAGAAGAAGGAGCAGTATTATAATTAACACTGCTCCCCAGCCTTTTGAGTATTTCATTTATTTAACGCCTCCTTGTTTCGCTTCAATACTTAATGTGGCATGTGGAACCGCGCGCAAACGCTCTTTCGGAATCAACTTTCCGGTCTCACGACATACGCCGTATGTTTTGTTCTCTATACGTACCAAGGCTGCTTGTAAACTCTGAATAAACTTCATCTGTCTCTGAGCCAGACGACCAGCTTCTTCTTTAGAAAGCGTAGCAGCTCCTTCCTCCAACACCTTAAATGTAGGAGATGTGTCTGAAACATCGTTTCCATCAGAATTAGTCACTCCGGATCTCAAGAGTTCGTAATCGTTCTTTGCTTTTTCAAGCTTTTCTAATATGATGGTACGGAATTCCTCGAGTTCCGCATCCGAATATCTTGTTTTCTCAGCCATAGCAATTACTTTTTTAAGTTCTACAATAATAAATACTTAAATCATCTCCTCCTCCGGATTTTTAGGTGCTAAAGATACATATATTATATTGAAACCCACAATGGAGATTTCTTTTTTATAACATATCAAATCTTTTCAATCTTAACGGATAATTGGAAATCATCGAAGTCTAAAATAACCGGATCGCTCATCACATCAACGATTTCAACAGATACAGCCAAAACTTGATTTGCAATGTAATCCTTGTAGTCGTTAATTGCTGCATCAGTTTGATCTAACGATAATATTTGTACAGAAATCTTATCCGTTATATCATATCCGTTACTCTTACGCAAATTCTGGATACGGTTTACCAATTCACGTGCCAATCCTTCTTTACGAAGTTCTTCCGTAACGGTAATATCTAATGCAACGGTCAAACGGCCTTCATTAGCAACCAACCATCCTGGAATATCTTCAGAAATGATTTCAACATCATCGAGTGTAATAACAGCTTCCTGGCCTTCAACTTGCATAGAGAAATTGCCTGCTTTTTCAAAGACTTGAATATCATCTTGGCTCATTTCTTGTATAGCAACGGCCAACTGTTTCATAATCTTTCCATAACGCGGGCCTAATTTCTTGAAGTCCGGTTTAACCTTCTTCACCAATATACCGGCTGCATTATCTACGAAGTTTAGCTCCTTCACGTTCACTTCACTCAATATCAAAGCCTTAACAGCCTCAATACTTTCCTGTTGATGTTGGTCTACTACAGGAACCATGATGCATTGAAGCGGTTGACGAACCTTAATATTCACCTTACGTCTCAAGGCCAAGATCATGGAAGAAATGTCTTGAGCAATCTGCATCTGCTCTTCAAGCTGCTTGTTGATCAATGCTTCGTTGTATTTCGGGAAATCCGAAAGGTGAACTGAATCTACTGTCTCACGATTAGTTACAGCAATCAGATCACTAAACAATTGATCAGCATAGAATGGAGCAATCGGAGCCATCAACTTAGCTACGGTTTCCAAACAAGTATACAATGTTTGGTAAGCCGAAAGCTTATCCGGTGTCATTCCACCACCCCAGAAACGGCGACGGTTCAAACGAACGTACCAGTTACTCAAATTATCATTTACGAAGTCTGCAATCGCACGTCCCGCACGTGTAGGCTCGTAAGTTTCATAATAACCATCCACATCTTTAACCAACGTATTCAGAAGAGATAAGATCCAGCGGTCAATCTCCGGACGTTCGTTAAACTCAACATCCGGTTCTGCATAAGTGAAATTATCCACATTCGCATACAGAGCAAAGAATGAATAAGTATTATATAGCGTACCAAAGAACTTACGACGTACTTCTTCGATACCATCAACGTCAAACTTGATATTATCCCATGGCGATGCATTGGTGATCATGTACCAACGCAATGGGTCTGATCCATGTTCTTCGATTGTCATGAATGGATCTACGGCATTGCCCAAACGCTTAGACATCTTATTGCCGTTTTTATCAAGAACCAAACCATTGGAAACTACAGTCTTATACGATACACTATCGAATACCATCGTAGCGATAGCGTGTAGGGTAAAGAACCATCCACGTGTCTGGTCTACCCCTTCAGCAATAAAATCAGCCGGGAATACACTTCCGTTGTCTAATTTTTCCTTGTTTTCAAACGGATAGTGAATCTGAGCATAAGGCATGGCACCTGAGTCAAACCAAACATCGATCAGGTCGGTCTCACGCTTCATCGGTTTTCCGCTTTCTGAAATCAGAATAATATTATCAACATACGGACGGTGAAGGTCAATCTTATCGTAATTTTCTTGTGTATATACCCCTGGTTCAAAGCCCTTAAACGGATTTGACTCCATCAATCCGGCTTTAACAGCCTTTTCAATCTCATTAAATAGCTCTTCTACAGAACCGATACATTTTTCTTCTGCACCGTCTTCTGTGCGCCAGATTGGCAATGGCGTACCCCAATAGCGACTACGGCTCAAGTTCCAGTCTTGTAGGTTTTCCAACCATTTGCCAAAACGGCCTGTTCCCGTACTTTGCGGTTTCCAGTTGATTGTATTATTCAGTTCAATCATGCGCTCACGGCAAGCTGTTGTACGAATAAACCAGCTATCCAGCGGATAGTATAATACCGGTTTATCAGTACGCCAACAATGAGGATAATTGTGTACATGCTTTTCGATACGGAATACTAAATTTTGTTGTTTCAGCATCATACAGATACTGACATCCAACGTTTCATCTGCATCCGTCAAATTTGAGTCGTATGCATTTTTCACGTAACGGCCGGCAAAGTCACCATACAAAGGCACGTCAACATTCGAATTCACGAACTCAGCATCCAAATCACTCAACAAGAAGTATTTACCAGTCATATCCACCATCGGACGTTTGTTGCCGTCAGCATCGATCATCATCAATGGAGGAACACCATTTGCCTTAGCTACACGGTCGTCGTCCGCGCCAAATGTAGGTGCAATATGTACAATACCCGTACCATCTTCAGTAGTAACGAAGTCGCCCGTAATCACACGGAATGCGCCTTCACCCGGGTTAACCCAAGGAATTAACTGCTGGTATTTCATACCGGCCAATTCTGAGCCTTGCCACTCTCCTACGATTTTAAATGGAACAAGTTTATCGCCTTGCTTATAATCTTCAAGAGCTAATTCGGCTGCTTTCGGGTTAAAGTAAACATCCACCAGATTTTTAGCCAATACAGCGGTCATTGGCACACCTGAATACGGATTATAAGTACGTACAGCTACATACGTAATATTTGGTCCCACACAAAGGGCCGTATTTGAAGGTAGTGTCCAAGGTGTAGTGGTCCAAGCAAGGAAATACGCATCACCAAATCCGGTCATTTCTGCCTTTGGATCAGCAATAAGGAATTGAGCCGTACAAGTTGTATCTTTTACATCGCGATAACAACCCGGCTGGTTCAATTCGTGCGTACTCAACCCCGTTCCTGCAGCAGGAGAATAAGGTTGAATCGTATAACCTTTGTATAATAAATTCTTGCTATACAGTTCTTTAAGAAGATACCATAAAGTTTCAATATAACGATTATCGTACGTGATATACGGATCGTCCATATCTACCCAATATCCCATTTTCTGGGTCAGGTCTTCCCATTCGCGGGTAAACTTCATCACATCTTTACGACAAGCGGCATTATATTCTGCAACGGTAATCTTCTTGCCGATATCTTCCTTTGTTATACCCAAAGATTTTTCTACCCCTAATTCAACAGGCAGACCATGGGTATCCCATCCCGCTTTACGTTGAACGAGAAAACCTTTCATCGTCTTATAGCGACAGAAAATATCCTTAATCGAACGAGCAATCACGTGGTGAATACCAGGCATACCATTTGCTGAAGGCGGACCTTCGTAAAACACAAATGAAGGATGACCTTCACGGATAGCGAGGCTCTTGCGGAAGATATCTCCTTCCTGCCATTTGTTCAACACCTCTTTATTTACGTTCGATAAATCTAATTTCGAATATTCGGCAAATTTCTTACTCATTGTTGTCGTAGTTTATCTTGCACTTAAAAATTGGTGCAAATTTACTGCTTTTATTGTAAACAACAAAGAGATGAAGAGGCACAATTCGGTTAATTACTCCTCTTCGCAGCCAACAAATTAGTTCGTATCTGCCAGAAAGCATTCCATGCAGATAATCACACATACGGCCTTAGAATTTAGCCGATTTCGATTTAACTATAAACCAGGGGTTTAGTAGATTTTCCTTGTTATAAATCAAGGGTGTTTTTTCGTCTACCTGATAGATATCGCATCCGGCCGACCGCGCAATAGCTTGTCCTGCAGCTGTATCCCACTCCATACAAGGACCAAAACGAGGATATATATCTGCTGTACCTTCAGCCACCATACATATTTTCAAGCTGCTGCCGCTATTAATTTCAGTAACCGGTTGTCCCTGTTTTTTCAGATTTTCGATGAAGTTGATACAATATTCTGTTTTATTTGAGCGTGAAGCAACGACCACTATACCTTGATGATACGGCAGTTTTAAGGGTAATGGCTTGGCTTGTCGATGTATTTCGCCATAGGCAAATTGACTGTTGTAATGGGCACCTTCCATCTTGTATGCACCGAAGTTGTCCGCTGCAAAATACAGTTCTTTACGTACCGGAACATAAATCACCCCTAATACAGGTATTCTATTCTTTATCAGCGCAATGTTTACGGTAAATTCACCATTACGCTTAATAAATTCTTTCGTCCCGTCCAACGGATCCACCATCCAAAATGTCTTCCATTTTTTCCGGTCTTCATACTTTACTTGCGGACCTTCTTCGCTTAATATAGGATATGTAGTAACAGACAAAGCTTTAGTTATTATTTCATTGGCCGCCTTATCGGCATTGGTAAGAGGTGAATTGTCTCCCTTCCTCTCTATTTCAAAATCCTTATCTGTATCAACATAAATTTTCATAATCTCATGTCCTGCATCCAAGGCTGCACGAATAGCCAGATAAAGATAATTTGTGTAATCTGTCATAGTTATAATTATTGCGTCTCCTTACAAATCTAACAATTTATTAACATATCGCACCTTGATAAAGTAAAATTAATCGTAAATTTGCGCTATTCACTTTCAAAAGTGTATTCCCAATAATAACAATTGATATACAGATTAAGAAATGAAAAGAGACGATATCATTTTCGACATCATTGAAAAAGAGCGTCAGCGTCAGTTAAAAGGAATTGAGTTGATTGCTTCCGAAAACTTCGTGAGCGAGCAGGTTATGCAAGCCATGGGTAGTTGTTTAACCAATAAATACGCCGAAGGATATCCGGGGAAACGTTATTATGGCGGGTGCGAGGTAGTAGATCAAAGCGAAACAATTGCTATTGAACGTCTGAAACAAATATTTAATGCCGAATGGGCAAATGTGCAGCCACACTCTGGAGCACAGGCTAATGCAGCTGTATTTTTAGCAGTATTAAACCCTGGGGATACCTTCCTTGGTTTGAATTTAGCTCATGGCGGACACCTATCTCATGGTTCACCTGTAAACAGTTCAGGCATACTATACAAGGCTACAGAATATAATGTAAAAGAAGATACAGGACGCGTAGACTACGACCAGATGGAAGAAGTAGCACTTCGCGAACGTCCTAAACTGATTGTAGGCGGTGGCTCGGCCTATTCTCGTGAATGGGATTATAAACGTATGCGCGAGATTGCTGATAAGGTTGGCGCCTTATTGATGATCGACATGGCTCACCCAGCCGGACTTATTGCAGCAGGTTTATTGGATAATCCGTTGAAATACGCACATATCGTTACATCTACAACCCACAAGACATTGCGTGGCCCACGTGGTGGTATCATTTTGATGGGTAAGGATTTTGAAAATCCTTGGGGCAAGAAGACTCCAAAGGGAGAAATCCGCATGATGTCTCAATTGTTGGATTCTGCCGTATTCCCAGGTATTCAGGGTGGCCCACTGGAACATGTTATTGCTGCCAAGGCTGTTGCTTTTGGAGAAGCATTAGAGCCAGAATATATCACCTACCAATCACAGGTTAAGAAAAATGCAGCAGCTATGGCACAAGCATTTATGGATAAGGGATATAAAATCATCTCTGATGGTACAGACAACCACAGCATGCTGATCGATTTACGTACTAAATTCCCCGAATTGACCGGTAAGATTGCTGAAAAAGCATTGGTATCAGCAGATATCACGGTAAATAAGAATATGGTACCGTTTGACAGCCGTTCTCCATTCCAAACATCAGGTATTCGTGTAGGTACACCAGCCATCACGACTCGTGGCGCTAAGGAAGATTTGATGATGGAGATCGTTGAACTTATCGACACCGTATTGGCTGCTCCGGAAAATGATCAAACAATTGCTACAGTTCGTGCTAAAGTAAACAGTATCATGAGCGAATACCCTCTTTTCGCCTGGTAACTTTATCACATATTCATATAAAAGCCCTTGCCTATATCTTTTAGCAAGGGCTTTCGCTTTTTATCACCTCATTTTTCAACCAACATATCGATGCCTCTAGCTCATGATAATCAAAGCGTAAAAATATCCCGATGATTTAAAAAAAACATCCCGATCGTTTTTAAAAACGTTCGAGGTGTTTTTTAAAAACGATCGGGGTGATTTTTTACAACCATTTAGATGCTGATTTTCAAAGGCCTATTTTTTATTTATGACATAGGGATGACGATTGTTTTTATAACTCTCCAAAACAGGCTTTATTTCTCCAATTTTTTGTTTTAATCCATCATTAAGTCTGACTGCTTTGAAATTATACTCATCACCCCCCTATCCTGCTTAATATTGTTCTTTTTCGTTTGGAAAGTCACTGCTTTTAACGTCAGAGACATAGGCTTCAACAGCTTCAGTGATTATTTTATTTAAATCGGCATAACGACGCAAAAAGCGAGGATTAAATTCCTTGGTTAAGCCAAGCATATCATGCATTACCAAAACCTGACCGTCTACTCCTCCGCCGGCACCAATTCCTATAACCGGAATTGTCAACTCACTGGCTACACGCGTTGCCAAAGCAGCCGGAATCTTTTCAAGAACGATGGCAAAACAACCTAGTTCTTCCAATAAATGCGCATCACTAATCAATTTCTCAGCTTCGGCCTCTTCACGCGCACGAACCGTATACGTACCAAATTTGTTAATCGACTGGGGCATTAAACCCAAATGTCCCATAACAGGAATACCCGCAGATAAAATACGTTCAATCGACTCTTTCACCTCCGAACCGCCTTCCAACTTAATACAATCAGCATGGGTCTCTTTCATTACACGGATGGCAGAAGCCAGCGCTTCTTTCGAATTTCCCTGATAAGTACCAAAGGGAAGATCAACAACGACCAATGCACGTTTAACAGCTTTCATGACAGACTTGCCATGATAAATCATCTGATCGAGCGTGATGGGCAATGTGGTTACGTTACCGGCCATTACGTTTGATGCGGAGTCACCGACAAGTATTACATCCATACCTGCCTGATCAATAATAGAAGCCATGGAATAATCATAGGCTGTTAACATGGAAATTTTCTCTCCTCTAGCCTTCATTTCTGTAAGGCGATGAGTGGTCACTTTCCTGTTTTCATCTGCTTTTGCTACTGACATAATGTATATTAATTTACAATTACAGGCGACAAAGGTATGGTTTTATTTCTATATATTTGTAGAAATTCACTTGTACAAAACTTATCAATAAACATATAGATTATGGAATATAGACAATTAGGAGCTTCCGGATTATACGTACCAGTATTGACATTGGGAACAGCCACTTTTGGTGGCACAAACGGTTTTGAAGGTTGGGGATCTACTCAGGTAGAAGAAGCCACAAGAATGGTGAATCTATGTATGGATGCCGGGCTAAATCTTTTTGATACGGCAGATGTCTATTCTAGAGGTTTATCCGAAGAGATTTTAGGTAAAGCAGTAAAAGGACAACGGGATAAATTGCTTATTTCCACAAAAGCAACTTTTAGCATGGGCGACGACCGCAATCAAATGGGGTCTTCACGTTATCATATCGTTAAGGCTTGTGAAGATAGCTTGAAACGACTACAAACGGATTATATCGATATCTACCATATGCATGGTTTCGATGCCAATACACCGATAGAAGAAACACTGCATGCATTGGATACGTTAGTAACCAGTGGCAAAGTGCGCTATATCGCATGTTCTAATTTTTCGGGATGGCATTTGATGAAGTCGCTCTCAATCGCTGAAAAATACGGTTGGAGCCGTTACGTGGCGCATCAGGTTTATTATTCCCTTCTCAATCGTGAATTTGAATGGGAACTTATGCCATTAGGTATCGATCAAAAGGTAGGATCATTGGTATGGAGCCCGCTGGCAGCCGGTCGCCTGGGTGGTAAATACAGACGAAATCAACCTATCCCTGCCGATGGACGCGTAGCCCGCGGCGGAAGTCCTGTTCCTGAAGAAGTGGCTTCATACGATCGTTTATATTCGATTATGGATGTACTAGACGAACTTTCGGCCGAAACCGGAAAAACCGTTGCTCAGATTGCCTTAAACTGGCTATTACAACGTCCTACAGTGAGTAGCTTGGTCATTGGCGCAAGTAGCGAAGAGCAACTTAAACAAAACTTGGGTGCCATCGGTTGGAATCTGACGCCAGAACAAGTTAAACGACTAGATAATGCCAGCCATCAACACTCTATTTACCCTTATTGGCATCAGGCTCAATTCCCGGAATTGAACTCACAATTAAAATTCTAAATTAACAGATAAAGACCTGACGAATTTGTTTTTCTTCTTAATTCTATGAGCTGCGGAGTTTAGTATCAGTATGATACTAAAATGCTGCAATTATAGGATAAGAAGAAGCTATTCGTTAATGTGTTTTTTTGTGTGAATCAAAACTTATTGATTTATATATTTTTATGCCCAATTGTTAAGAAACAAACAGCAACACTTCTCCCAATCTGAAAACCCAATAATATACTAAATTTATTTTTTGGAAAACTTTACGATACATTAAAAATAAATAATCATTGATTATCAAATGATTACACAACAAAAACGGAAAACTTTTTAAAAAAATATATTTTTATTCTTTATTTATTTTGCCAATAAACAAACAATCACTAAACTTGCATGTAATAAAAACTAAGAATAGTGAACCGCAAAACTTACACATTCGATGAAGCTTTTGAAGCTTCTTTAGCCTACTTTGGGGGCGATGAATTAGCAGCAAAAGTCTGGGTGAATAAATATGCACTAAAGGATGCTTTTGGGAATATTTACGAAAAGTCTCCTGTAGACATGCATCATCGCTTGGCATCTGAGATTGCCCGTATTGAAAAGAAACATCCTAATCCATTATCGGAAAAGGAACTTTTCGAGTTATTTGACCGTTTTAGGTATATCGTACCGCAAGGGAGCCCAATGACAGGGATAGGTAATGACTACCAAATTGCTTCCTTATCCAATTGCTTTGTCATCGGTTTAGATGGACAAGCGGACTCTTATGGCGCTATTATTCGTATAGACGAAGAACAAGTTCAGTTGATGAAACGTAGAGGTGGCGTAGGACACGATCTTTCTCATATCCGTCCTAAAGGGTCTCCTGTAAAAAACTCGGCCCTTACTTCTACCGGTTTGGTTCCCTTTATGGAGCGTTATTCCAATTCTACACGTGAAGTTGCTCAAGATGGCCGTCGTGGTGCATTAATGTTGAGCGTATCGATCAAACATCCAGATTCTGAATCTTTTATCGATGCGAAGATGGTGGAAGGCAAAGTGACTGGAGCTAATGTTTCTGTTAAGATTGACGATGATTTCATGAAGGCTGTGATCAACGGCACGGAATACAGACAACAATATCCTGTCAATTCGGATAATCCATCTTACGTAAAGGATATTAACGCAGCTGAACTTTGGGAAAAAATAATTCACAACGCATGGAAATCAGCCGAACCGGGTGTTCTTTTCTGGGACACCATCATCAAGGAATCAGTTCCTGACTGTTATGCAGACCTGGGCTTCCGCACCGTTTCTACGAATCCTTGTGGTGAAATACCTTTATGTCCGTACGACAGCTGTCGCTTATTGGCCATAAACCTGTATTCTTACGTAAAAAACCCATTTACACCAGAAGCTACTTTCGATTTTGAATTATTCAAAACCCATGTCGAATTGGCTCAACGTATTATGGATGATATCATTGATCTTGAATCTGAAAAGATTGAAAAGATTATTGAAAAGATCGATTCAGATCCTGAATCAATGGAAGTAAGACAAACAGAGCGCCATCTGTGGGAGAAAATTCAAAAGAAAACACTTCAAGGACGCCGTACAGGTGTAGGAATTACAGCCGAAGGAGATATGTTGGCTGCTCTTAACCTGCGTTATGGCACTGAAGAAGCGACTGATTTTGCCGAAACAATCCAACGTGAACTGGCTCTTGCCGCTTATCGTTCATCGGTTAAAATGGCAAAAGAACGTGGTGCATTTGAAATATTCGATGCTAAACGTGAAGAGAACAATCCGTTTATCAACCGCTTGCGTGAAGCAGATCCGAAACTGTATGAAGATATGGTTAAATACGGACGTCGCAATATTGCCTGTTTGACGATTGCTCCGACCGGAACAACTAGTTTGATGACGCAAACCACATCAGGAATCGAACCTGTATTCTTGCCCGTCTATAAAAGACGTAGAAAGGTTAATCCTAACGATGCGGATATCAGAGTTGACTTTGTGGATGAAACGGGAGATGCATTCGAAGAATATATCGTATACCATCATAAGTTCTTAACCTGGATGAAAGCCAATGGTTATGATACCACCAAACACTATACTCAAGAAGAAGTGGACGAACTGGTTGCGAAATCGCCTTATCACAAAGCTACCTCTAACGATGTTGACTGGCTACAGAAAGTAAGAATGCAAGGACGTATCCAAAAATGGGTGGATCATTCAATCAGTGTGACCATCAACCTTCCTGCCGACGTTTCTGAAGAATTAGTCAACACACTGTATATCGAGGCTTGGAAATGTGGATGTAAAGGCTGTACCGTATATCGTGACGGCTCTCGCTCGGGCGTCCTAATCTCGACTGGTGGAGACAAGAAGAAGAAAGACGATTGTAATTGCATGGAACCACCTGTTATCGTATCAAAACGTCCGAAAGAACTTGAAGCAGACGTGGTTAAGTTCCAGAACAACCGTGAAAAATGGATTGCATTCGTAGGTTTGGTTAATGGTCGTCCTTATGAGATCTTCACAGGTTTGGCTGATGACGAAGAAGGAATCATGTTGCCAAAGAATGTTTCTAAGGGGAAAATAATTAAGAGCTACGACGAAAACGGCAACAAGCATTATGACTTCCAGTTCACCAACAAGCGTGGCTACAAGATGACCATAGAAGGATTGGACGGCAAGTTTGATCCTGAGTATTGGAACTATGCGAAGTTAATTTCCGGAGTACTACGTTATGGTATGCCAATTGACCAAGTTATTAAGTTAGTTCAAGGTATGGAACTTGACAGTGCTTCAATTAATACTTGGAAAAACGGCGTAGAACGTGCCTTGAAAAAGTATCTGCCGAATGGAACAGAACTAAAAGGTCAGAAATGTCCTAACTGTGATATGGAAACACTCACCTATCAGGAAGGATGCTTGATCTGTGCGAATTGTGGTGCTTCAAAATGTGGATAATTTTACTCCATTATATACAAAAAAGGCCGTAATCAAATTGATTACGGCCCTTTTAATATCTTAAAGAAATACGTTTAGTTGTTGTATTTACTTGACGTCACTTTAATCTTCATCAATTCCTGTTCTTTTCTAAGCGTCATCCCCATTGGAGCTTGATAATTAGAGATTGATGTGATTACTGTACCGCCATATGAAGATGTTGAAGTTGTTACTTGGACAGGAACTAACAACAAATTCAAATCTTTATCTGGTGCATTCTCTTTATGAGCCTTCATTAGTCTGGCTATATTACCGAAATTATACAGATAGATCTTTTCGTTCTGAGAATAGGAATAGGTAGCTAAGTAAGAGGTAATATCATCTTTTAGCTTGTTGTTCTCAAAGAATGTCTTTAAAGAATCTTCGGGCAGTAACAACATGTATTCAGCTGGTGCACTTGCAAATGCCCATTCAGCCTTTGGTAGTGGCTTGACAACTAATGGCAAGTTATTAATTATTCGATCGCCAACACGATTAAAAATTTCCTTTGCCGGAATCACCATCCGAGTATATACTCCAGCCGGGGTCTTCACGTAAGTAACATTATCGTTTGGTTTCAACAAATCATCAATGCCCAAACTACTCATACGGTTCATCTGAATAACTTCATTAGTTACCATAAAACGTTCTCTAGCGTTAGCAATATACGTCGAATCGTTTCCGTTTACATCTTTTCCTGTAGCTTGATATCTATAATAAATCTGCAAGAAAGAACCGGCAGATTTAATTACAGTTCCCATACCAAATGTATTTGTCACATAAAGACCTGGAAAGAAACGGTTGAATGCTTCCTGATTTTTGAAAGAAGAAGGATTATTAACTGTTTCATTATAGATGCGTATTCCTAATTCTTTATCCAAAAATATATCGATACTATCGTTTCTACTTGAATTAGCAACGTTATATACAGTATAAGCCTTCCCTCCTAATGGGTTCTGTATATCACAATAATCTTCAGGGTTGATATTTGTGTAGTAATTACGTTCTAAGGACTTAACAACCGGATAAACTTCGGCTTTCATTGGAGAAATAGAGTCTCCAATAAATTCATCGAATATCATGATGAATTTCACAGAATCAATACCGTTTTCTATCGGTTCATTTTTGAATTTAAAATCTTCCTTGCAATAAAACTGACAGATATAGTCTGCTTTATATTCTCCATACTGTGGATCATAGAACTGCCCTAAATATCCGACAGAAGTTTTTGCGTAGATTGAGTCTATCTTAATGGTCGAAGCCGTCATCATAAAAGAGTCGACCGCTACATTAATCTTATCTCCATCAGGCTGAATTGTTCCACCAACATATTTCAAATCATCATCACAACTGGATAAAACACCAGTTATCAGCATCAAGCCTAACACTAAAGATCTTAACTTCATTGTATTACTTCTTATTAGTATTCATTACTAAATCATAGAATTCATTAAATGCATCCATATAAATATCTTCTGTCTTATATGGCAAGAAAAGAGTATCAGGTTTTGAAGCTATATATTCCGAAATTTCAGGATTTATATGCTCGCTGCCCTGTATAACGCCGTCACTGAAATCAATTGCAAGTTTTGTTAGTGAAACGAAGTTGGCTTCATCCTTTAATCCTTTCACATCTGCATCCTTTGCTCCATCCATTTTTAGTTTAGCAGCAAATTTATCAGGAAATACATTTTTGAAGTCATCTCCATACACTGAATATACTACTTTCGCATCTTTTAGACAAGGATCGTCAACATACATTCTTTTGATGTATAAAGCCGTCAGCGCAGACATCCATCCATGACAATGAATCACATCTGGTATCCAACGCAGCTTCTTAATAGTTTCCAATACACCTCTAACATAAAAGATGGATCTGTCGTCATTATCTTCATATTCATTACCGTTATCATCGATAACTGTACCTTTCCGCTGAAAGAAATCATCATTATCTATGAAATAAACCTGCATTCTAGCAGATTGAATAGACGCAACTTTTATGATCAAAGGGTGATCGGTGTCATCTATAATCAAGTTCATCCCCGATAATCGTATTACCTCATGAAGTTGATTACGGCGCTCATTGATGTTCCCAAATTTTGGCATGAAAGTTCTTATTTCTCTTCCGCGCTCCTGAATGCCTTGCGGCAGGTTTCTACAAATCGTCGCGATCTCTGATTCAGGTAAGTAAGGGGTTATTTCTTGAGCTATAAACAAGATTTTTTTTGCGTCCATTCTTTTAAATTAGTTTGATAAAGCTGGTACAAAGATAATAAATTTCTTTCATTTACGGCAATTATTTAGTTGCTTTGCAGCTTCTAAAGCATGAACGTTATGAAAATAGCAGATAATATTAAGGATTTAAAACAATATCTTGACCAAGAAAGAAGAGATAACAAACGTATAGGCTTCGTTCCAACCATGGGCGCACTTCATGCAGGACACATTAGTTTAGTACGTAAATGTGTAGAAGAAAATGATGTATGCGTTGTTAGTATCTTTGTAAATCCGACACAATTTAATGACAAAAAGGATTTGGAAACTTATCCTCGCACCCCGGAACAGGATTATGCTTTACTTAAGTCTGCTGGGTGCACCTGCGTGTTCGCTCCGGGTGTGAATGAAATGTATCCTGAAGAAGATACACGCATTTTTGATTTCGGACCGGTTGCTGAAGTAATGGAGGGTAAATATAGACCCGGGCATTTCAATGGTGTAGGCCAAATCGTCAGCAAACTTTTTGATATTGTTGAACCTCAAAAGGCTTATTTTGGTGAGAAAGACTTCCAACAAATCGCAGTAATACGCGAATTGGTACGTATATTGAACCAACCGGTCGAAATAATTGCCTGCCCTATTCTACGTGAGGAAGATGGCCTTGCGCTTAGCAGCAGAAATACAAGGCTTACTCCGGAGCAACGCCGAAAAGCTCCGCGTATTGCTCATTTTCTAAAAGAAAGCACTAAATTTGCTATCGGAAAAAGCGTCCAGGAGACTATCGATTTTGTGGTCAATGGTATAAATGAAGAACCTGAAATGAGAGTTGAATATTATGAAATCGTTGATGGTAAAACGCTACAACCGATAAAAAACTGGTCAGATTCTTCGGATCCTGTGGGATGTATCACCGTGTATTGCGGACAAGTCAGACTTATTGATAATATTCACTACATATCTTTATAACGCATTCATATCTAAACAATGTTTGTAGAAATTGTAAAATCAAAAATACATCGGGTTACCGTTACAGAAGCCAATTTAAACTATATTGGTAGCATTACAATTGATGAAGACTTAATGGATGCTGCCAATATCATCGCAAATGAAAAAGTTTCTATTGTCAACAACAATAATGGAGAGCGATTTGAAACTTATGTCATCAAAGGTGAACGGGGCTCAGGCGTAATCTGTCTGAACGGTGCTGCTGCTCGTAAAGTACAACCGGGAGACGTCATCATCATTATGGCTTATGCGTTGATGGATTTTGAGGAAGCTAAGAACTTCAAACCTTCAGTTGTATTTCCGGATACGAAGACGAATAAACTGATAAAGTAAGTTCTCAAGAATTAACCTATTTGTATACAAATTTAAAGCAATATAACCATGTTCTCAGGAATCGTTGAAGAAGCGGCAAAAGTTGTTGCCTTGGAATCAGATAAAGGAAACCTTCATATTACTATGGAGTGTTCTTTTGTAAATGAACTGAAAATTGATCAGAGTGTAGCTCATAACGGTGTTTGTTTGACTGTCGTAAATAAAACAGAAAACACTTATACTGTTACGGCCATTAAAGAAACTTTGGAACGCTCTAATTTGGGTTTACTTAATATTGGAGACAAGGTTAATTTGGAACGCAGCATGATTATGAATGGCCGTCTTGACGGACATATCGTTCAGGGTCATGTGGATCAGACTGCTATTTGTAAAGGGGTGCGTGAAGCAGATGGAAGCTGGTATTATACATTCGAATATGAGTTCAACAAAGAAATGGCTCAGAAGGGATATATGACCGTTGAAAAAGGTTCTGTTTGTGTTAATGGAGTTAGCTTGACCGTCTGCAACTCAAAAGATAATAGTTTTGAAGTTGCCATTATCCCATACACTCATGACTTTACAAATTTCCACCAAATTGAAGAAGGTACCGTCGTGAACATTGAATTCGATATTGTAGGAAAATATATCAGTAAAATGATTTCTTTCAAATAAGATTATAATGAAAGATTTTCTGACATTAGCTTCATCTAGGCAAAGCGACCGGGCTTACGACCCGGATCGCCCTGTTGAACGGGAAAAACTGGAGCGTATATTGCAGGCTGCCACAATGGCTCCTTCGGCCTGCAACGCTCAGCCTTGGAAGTTTATCGTTGTCGATGAACCTGAACTGAAAAATAAAGTAGCAGATGCTACATCTAATCGAATTTTGGGATTAAACCATTTCACCAAGCAAGCTCCTGTTCATCTCCTCATTGTAGAAGAAAGCGTGAATCTCTCGTCAGGCTTCGGTGGTTTGGTGAAAAACAAAACATTCTCCATGATAGATATAGGCATCGCTGCAGCTCATATTTGTCTGGCTGCAGAAGATGAAGGTTTGGGCAGCTGTATCCTCGGGTGGTTTAACGAAGATAAAATACGCAGCCTGCTGAATATTCCTTCCGGAAAAAGAGTTATTTTGGATATCGTCATAGGATATTCAAAACAACCCAAACGATCCAAAAAGCGCAAAGAGTCAGAAAAAGTAATTGCTTATAACTCGTATAAATAAACCGTTACTTTTCAAATACACTTACGCTAGATATCATTCCGAAAGACGTATTATCATTCAAACTCCAAATAATCTTATTGTTTGCATCTAGTTCAACCAACTGCGGGTTTGATTGTAAGGAACTTTTGCCGTGGCCCTGCCAATTGCAGAGGTACATACCTCCAGCCTTGGTAGGTAAAAGGTTAGCTACAAACATCAAGGAGATACCGTTTATATCATCGGCAGCTATTTTGCTGATAATCTCACCAGTTTCTGGATTCAGTTCTACAAAGCTATGTGCATCACCACATGCGACATAGTAGTTTCCATTTTGATTCTTGGTGATACAAAATGGTGCTCCTTCTACTTGATATTGCTTTTGTAATAATCCCTCGGGAGAAATTTCCCATACACTAGCGTATTGAAATAATGGGACCAGATAATTTCCCTGTGTATTCTTATTAACTTGTCTGAATTGAGCATGAGGGTTTTCAATACCGGTATCAAATTCGGTCTTCGAAATGATTTCTCCTTGGCTATTCACTTCTATGATTGTTGCCGGATTACCACACCAGGCTAGCAGATAGTTTCCATCAGACAATGCCTTGGCTGTTTGTAATTCACAAGCTTCGGGTGCAAGGATATCCCATATTATTTCCTTTTCTGGAGTAAGTAGTCTGGCTCCTTTACTATAGGAAAATAGAATATTCCCTTTTTTATCAAAATCCACAGAATTGCATTCCCAACCTTTTTCCAAAGGATACTCCCATTCTATTTGTTTGGTCTTTTTATCAAGAATAACCAGTTTGTTCCAACCGGATCCTCCCATTAGCAGTTTTTCTGAAGTGGATGAACAAGAGAAAAGAATCAATGAGGCAAAAAGTGCTGATATCAGCTTTAAAGTATGCATAATTAGTTTCTGAAAAAGATAGAGACGCACTCATCGGTGCGCCTCTACAGATAATTAAATAATCAATTGTTATTTTTTAGCTAAATCACAGAACATCTCAAAACCTTGCTCCGGATTCAAATTATCGTGCACAACAGCATGAATGGCTTGAATCATGGCTACAGGGTTTTCACTCTGAAATACGTTACGTCCCATGTCTACGCCTGCTGCACCTTCATTTATTGCATTATAGCAAAGCTCAAGAGCTTCTTTTTCAGGAAGCTTCTTCCCTCCTGCTATAACAACAGGAACCGGACAAGCGGCTACTACCTTTTCAAATCCTTCACAATAGTAAGTCTTGACAATGTTAGCTCCATTTTCGGCGCATACACGTGAAGCCAAACCAAAATAACGTGCATCACGTGCCATCTGCGTACCTACAGCCGTAACCCCCATCACAGGGATGTTATAACGCGTACCCAAATCAACCGCTTTGTATAAGTTTGCAATAGTCTTTGCTTCATAAGCTTCATCGCCAATAGCAAGCATAATCGCCATTGCAGATACATTCAACCGGAGCGCATCTTCGATTTCTATTAAAACATTGTCATTCAATGATGTCAAAATCGTAGTTCCGGCATCCGATCTTAAACAAATTGGTTTGTTGGTATTAGGAGGTACTACAGATTGAAGAATACCACGGCTACACATAATGCAGTCGGCATATTCAATCAGAGGAAGGATATTCAGATCTATTCGTTCCAATCCGGATGTAGGCCCCATGATAAACCCATGGTCAAACGCCAGCATGACAGTCTTCCCTGTTTTCGGATTGAATATGCGTGACAATCTGTCTTTCATGCCCCAAGGTAGATTGCTTGCCCCTTTTACATGAAATGATTGATCATTTACACTTACACCTAATCCAAAATTCTTTCCTTCTCTTAAATCGTCTAAATCCGCCATTTTTTTATATAAATTAATTCATTATTGATTTCACAGCGCTTCTGCAAAGGCTGCAAACATACAGCTCCATGAAGTAGCTCCGCTATCAGCAAAACCGATGGAGCGTTCACCGTAATTTCGTGCACGACCAAAGTTTGCTTTCATTGATACAGTCGTTTCAGCACCTTGCAATGCTGCAGATGCCCCTTGCTGTAACAATACTTTTATATCTTTAGAGTCACTTGATTGCATTGCTTCTACTGCTGGAACCAAAGCGTCCATCATCGTTTTATCTCCAGGCTTGGCTTGTGTTTGTTTCTGAACATTAGCCAATCCAGATTGAAACATGGCTTTTACGCCGTCGGCATCTAACTCCGTTCCAGAGACTCCATCGCTCATACCCAAAAAGAAGGCTCCAAGCAATGTACTGGTCGATCCGCTAGTTTCCAACATGACAGCAAAACCCATATCGCTGAGCATAGTTTTAAACTCAGCGCCTTTTTCGGCCGATTTAACAGCGGCCGAAAAAGCAGTGACCATTGCTGTTCCATGATCACCATCGCCGATTACGGCATCCAATTGAGAGAATTCATTTTCTCTTGCCTTAATCTGCTTCAGCGCATGAGCCAACATATTTTTAAAATCAACTATAGAAAGTATTTCCATATTATTTGCCAATAGTTGTCCAATAAGGAGCGTTTGCTGGTTTATTATTTAAATAATCGATGTGATCATCATCTAATAGGGCAATGATCATTTGGAATCCGGCTTGCTCTTGTACAGTCAGAATTTCTGCTATACGAGAATGTACAACCTGCAATCCACGTGCTTCAAGTTCTTTATATGCTTTACGGAAAATGATATTCAATTCCATTTGTGTTGTAGCCCCTACGCCATTGATTATTAGCATCGCTTTTTGACGACTTTTAGGTTTAAGCTGTTGACACAACAAATCTACCATTTCGGCAGCTGTTTCATCAGCAGATACAAGAGGCTTACGCCCTCCTCCACCTTCACCATGCTGACCCATACCAATCTCCATGATACCTTCAGGAAGATCACTTATAATGGCATTATTTTGTGGATGTGTACAAGAACGCATAGCAACAGCCAAAGTCGCTACATTATCTATATAACGCTGTCCAAGCTCTACCAATTCATCTAAAGACTTTCCTTCATCTGCTGCAGCGCCTAATATTTTATATAGAGGAACGCATCCGGCCAAACCACGACGATCATTAGACGGCGCATCAATTCCGGCGCTGATATCGTCATGCGTTAGTAATTGTTTTACCTTAATACCTGCACGTTCTGCCAGTTGACATGCCATATTAGCACTCATCACATCACCTGAGTGATTTAACACAACTAATAGGATACCAGCCTCACGCTTCATCAATTGCAATGCTTGAAATAGGCGTTGAGCTCCTGGAGCAGCAAAAATATCACCTACCACAGAGCAATCCAACATACCATCACCTACAAATCCGCTTAACGCTGGTTCGTGACCTGATCCACCTAAGGTAACGATTGCTACTTTATCAGTTGACTTTGGATTTGCTCTTACTACTATATTTTCTCCACCTAATGCTACTTGATCTTTGTAAGCTAAAACATATCCTTCTAGCAATTCAGCCGTGATATTTTCAGGTTCGTTGATAAATTTTGTTTTCATGATACTTTTCAGGTTTAATCGTTTTATTTTATTTCCATTAATTCAATAGCTAAGCCTTCTTCTTCAATGAATGCAATCGTAAGATGTTCGTCACATACAGCTGGGCCAAATATAACATTTGCTCCTTTTAGGGCTTCTTCCAAGCAAGGTACAGTATACGCAATATGTCCGTTATCTTGAACTAATGCAGGTATACAGCTACCTGGTTCAAATTTCAAGTATTCAATCTTATTCGGGCTTTTAGAATAATCTGTTAACCATACCCCTAGTCCTTCATTAAAAACAGCTCCTTCTTTGATTTCTTTAGTGATAATACCTACGTGATTAAATGTTCTCATGATATTAAATATTTATGTTAATAATTATGTTATTGAATAAATTTCTTCTTTTCCTTCGGCCATTTTTTCCATCCATTGTAAGACAGTATGGCCAGCAAAACGATAACGGCTAAAGCGACAAACAGATAGGTAAAGACTCCTCCCATGGCATCGTTTGCACCATACGAATGCATACCGCTCAAGAAGTAGTTTACACCAAAGAATGTCATCAACACAGAAAAGATAGCAATAGCTGAATTAAAGTTGAACAACCAATAATTCTGACATTTTTTGATTAGTCGCAAGTGCGTTACCGTCACATAAACGATTATCGTGATTAAGGCCCACGTCTCTTTTGGGTCCCAGCCCCAATAACGCCCCCATGATTCATTCGCCCAGATAGCACCTAAGAATGTACCAATCGTCATAAGGGCAATTCCAACATGAAGCGATAACTCATTTATCAAGCTCAATTCTTTCATTCTGGCAATCAACAGATCTTCTTTCTTAACCCGTCCAAAGCACATCAGAATCATATTCGTGAGTCCAATCAGACAGCTAATACCAAAGAAACCATAAGCTGCTACAATTACTGCAACATGGAACATAAGCCAAGGCGATTTAAGAACAGGCACCAATGGATTGATTTGCGGATCCATCCAATTTAATCCCGAAACAAATAGAATGATACCTCCAAATAAGGTAGCCAAGGCAAAGGTCATCGTACTTTTGCGAAGGAATATCAACCCTCCTGCAACTGTAGCCCATGCCACATATACCATCGTTTCATACGAATTACTCCATGGCGCATAACCTGCAATATACCAACGCATGCCCATACCCGTCATGTGATAGATAAAGACGGCAATAATTCCTGAGGCCAGAATCCATTTGGCCCATACCATCCATTTCTTTGATTCAAACAAAGACAGGAATGCCAACACGAGTGAGAGTCCGGCCAATATCAAATAGAATATCTTGCAATAGCGGAATATATCCAATTTATTATACATCAGTTCCACATTAATCTTTTGCGGATCGATGGTAATTGTCTTATTTTTGGCATTCTGATACGTACGAATCATTTCCAACACTTCATCGGCTTTGGTCCAGTCACGGCTTTGAAGCCCATTCTGTACCTCTCCTATATACCATTGCATAATACGTGAAACGAACATAGAATCCTGACCGGAAAAAGAGGATAAATCATCTCCAGGAGCATACCATGTATGTAATGGGTCATCCTCTTTAGGAAAGAGATTCAACATTTGATGATTGAATAGCTGATGAAGAATATTAATCTGTTCGTCCAACTTCATCAAATCCTTATCAAAACGGGTTCGTTCGGTCGGCATTTTATGATAGGCTTCTTCTAGTCGTTCTTGCAGCTTGTATTGCCCGTTACTATCAAATACTTCAATATAAGCACAGGCTTTATCTGTCAGGTCATAATATTTTGCTAATTCTTCGCTTTTGTGTGTGATGAAAGGAATACGCATCCACATGTCCGGCATAGCCAAAACACTTAGCAAGAATTGATCAGAGTTCAGGTTTTTATAGGTATTCTCTTTATGTAGTTTTCTTAGTATTTCAGACGAAAAAGTATTGACAGGTATCATGCGTCCATTTGCAGATTGAATGGGCAATGAGCCGAATTTCTCTGCATGTTCAGGACTAACCGAATATTTTAATATAGCATCTGCCATTTGTGATGCATTCGGCTGGGCATTCACTTGAAGGGAAGAAATAAATAAAAGTAGCAACGCGCCAATTGTTGTCTTAACTGTGCTTCTTAAATCATTTAGCTGACGCCCTAATTGTCTGAATCGGGAGTTGCGTCCTATAAAGCTTAAAACAAATCCAATAAGTAGTAAACCATAACCAAAATAGGTAATCGTTCGACCGGCTACATCTTGGTTAACCGATAAAACCGTTCCCTTTTCGTCTTTATCATATGACGCTTGGAACAGTCGATAACCTTTAATATCAATTACATTATTCATGAATACACGGTCGTTTATCTTTTTACCGTCCACATGAATAATCAAATCACTTTCGAAAGATGACGGACTGCTTGAACCCGGATAGCGAACCAACGAAAACTTCACCAGTTCAACTGCAAAAGGAAGCGTCTTATATTCCGTCCCACTAGTAGATTGAATAGCCATGCGGTCTTCACGTTCACCTTCACGTATATGAAGAATTCCTTCTGTACCGAAAAGATGCGTAACTAAAGCACCGCCAAGAATAACAATAAAAGCAAAGTGAATAATGATGAAGCCCCATTTCTTCTTTTTCAACAATTGATGCTCAATCACTTCATAAATAAAATTGACGATCATCATAAACTGTAAGAAAATAAATACAGGCGAATAGTAGACCATCGCTTTAGCAGCTATTGTACCATGATACTTCTCAATAAAAGTAGCAAAGGCTAAGCCTAAAGCATAAATAATCAACAAAAAAATCGTTGTCACATAAGAAGAAAGGATACCTTCAATTCTTGCTTTCATTTGTCTTCGTGTTAAATTTTAATTGTCTTCGTGGCATACAAGACACCACGAAGACAATCAGCTTTTTATTAATCTTCAATTATAACTCTAAAGCCAACATTGAATACGCGTTGCCATGGATAATAGGCCTTACGTGTATAAGAGGTGGCGAATTTTGGGCGTTCAATATACGAACCTCCTCGCACAACTTTGTATTCTGAAGAAGATTTAACTTTTTCTGAATACGGATAAGGGTTATAATCAGATCGTGTCCATTCTGCAATATTTCCATGCATACTGTACAATCCGAATGGATTAGGCGTAAACACTTTCGAATCTGTCTGAATCATATGGCCATCGTCAACACCTTCTTCTTTCGGAATGAAGTTGTAGTATTTGAACCAAGGATTAGTCTTTGCCATTGGCTGTGGATCGATACCACTTACCGCCATATTAGACAATTGACTATCTGCCAGATTTTCAAAAGAAGCAAAGTTTGAATTCAGGTCACCATACCAGAAATCCTTATCACTACCTGCACGACAAGCCCATTCCCATTGAGCTTCTGTAGGAAGAGTAATCTTCAGACCTGTTTTCTCACTTAGCTTTTTACAATATGCCATGGCATCTTCATAACTCACACGAATTACCGGTTGTTCAGGTAAATTTGCATTATACCCGGCACGCGTATGATCTTTCCAGAATTGATCCACATAGCGGCTATCATGTTCCGGGAAAATCACGTTAAACTGCGCGTTCGTTACTTCTATTTCTGCCATCCAGAAAGGTTTGTCGACCTTTGCCTTGGTAGCTGGAGCATTGTCGCTACTACCCTTTGAGCTACCCATTACAAACTCACCGGCAGGAATACGGACGAAATTCATTTTCAATCCGGGTGCAAGTTCTATCGACTTACGTGTTTCCTTCTCATTTGCCAGCATAGTTTTAATAGCTTGAGCATCAAACGGCCAACCTTTAACTTTAATGTTCTTCTCCTTTATCGGAGCTGATTTAGGAGGCATCACCGGAGTAATTTCACCTTGCGACTTCAAATATGCAGCATAGTCTGCAATTTCCTTTTTCCAGTCCACACCTGCCCCATTGCCATATTTATCTGACAGTTCTTTACGACGACTTATCTGATCAAACCCTTTGTATGGGAATGCATCGTACAGACTAGCATTAAAATAGCCCTTATCCGGAGCATTATAATCAATCCAGTTATAAAGGGTTTGCCATTCTTTATCGGTCAAGGTAACATTGTGATGACCCTTCTTAAGAAGACGAATCAGTTCACTCGTATTTGCATGATATTCATAAGGCTGAAGCACTATCATATCTGCTTCCGGTCCTTGACGGTGTACGTAAGGATGCAGATTCAAATACGATGTGCCGTATCCACGTTTATCCTTCTCTCCTCCACGCAGATCAAAGGCTTTACCCTCACCTGTGTGACAAGCAATACAAGCTCTGTCAAGTATTGGTTGCACTTCAAGATCGAATGTAAACGAACGTACACCTCCTTCAGGAGTCTTTAATTTCAAAGGAGCTTTTTGTGAAGCGATTACACGTTTTGGTATAGCAATCTTATTTTGATCTTCGTGACAGCCTACACATGATACTACTTCACCAGGCATTCCTGTAAACCAGCTACGCATCCATTGTACGGCCGCTCCATCCTTATCCAAAGGCTGTATAGAGATAGGCGTGTTTGCCGGTATTTTGAATATAACCGAACCATCCTCTTCAACAGGAACGGTGCCTAGCAAACGCTTAATATCCCAGCCACTTTGAATACCCTGTGCATAATGGTCAGACGGTGTACTCAAGTAAGCATATTCATAAGCGTGAATACGAAGCGATTTGATTGTACCGCGAGGCACATCACGCAATCCTTCTCCTTCATACAAGTCTTGAATAAATACGGTTGCTTCCTTATCAGCCAAATTCACACGATCAGGAATTACAGGAGGAGTCGTTGTCTTACGTAGAAGTATCGGGCTGATATACCCTTCTCCTTCTGTCTTAACGAGACAAGTCACATTATCGAATACGTCCACCAAATACAATCCCCAAAGATCATTTGGATTCAATTTCGCAGCAACAAGGAAATATTTATCATTAAGAGGTGTAGGCTTTATAAACTGAGGCCATACGCCATCTACCAATTCGTCTTTTATCTCAGGAATGATTTTACGGTTACGATAAGGAATTTCCTGGATCATACCTTCAACACCTTTACGAGCCTTTGTCGGATCGAAAAGAATGATACGTCCTGAACGGGCAATTCCATGATGTCCGGAAATAATACCCACAAATGCAGACGAATGTCCGGGCAATGGTTGAATATCGAACGTACTATTAGGGAACATAGATCCACTACCAAATAAAGCCTTATTCTCCGTTCCATCCGGATTCATGTGCATAACTATACGAGAGAAGTAATGCGTTAAATCGGTATATTCCCAACGTGTATACATGACTCTACCATTGTTCATGATTACCGGGTTCCAGTTTGCATCCTGGTCGAAAGTAAGACGGCGTAGATCCTTAGTTTCCGGATTAAACAACACCATATTTCCTACCGGGTCTTCACCGCTTACACAAGGGACACCTTGGTAACCGATATTTGCATTTGCAATCACTCGACCATCGGGCAAATAAGTACCATCATAAAACTCCAAATCCGGTTCTACCGTTTCTACCAGAGGTTTAAATCCGGTTCCATCGGTTTTCACTTCAAAAACATTCCAGCGTTTATCCGGCATCAATGAAGTAAACATCAAACGGTTACCATCCCAATGCAGCTTCAAATCAGCAATAGAAGCTGTTCCCTCAGGTTTGAAAATAGTCTTCATGTTGATATCACCGCTCAGATTGGATAGCTCAACAATCTCTGCGTTAAAACCTTCGCGACGAGTCGATTGCTGGTTGCTCCAGTTGTTGGCTTGCGTGCCTAACGCCGGAGCCATGGCTGTACGGGCTGTTGTACCTAGTTTAAAGCGAGTGGCTACAATCTTATCCCCTTTCAAGAATGGATTGGCTAATAATATCGCTTTCTTATTTGCGATTGCTTTTTCTGCATTTTTCAATACAGTTTCATCAGCCGCATAAATACCCGAGAATCCATTTTTTACCAACGTCTCCAGTTCATTCAGTAAAGGCTGGTATTTGGATGCATCGAAATCCTTCATAGCTTTCATATCGTTAAAAGCAAGTCGGATAGCTTCCATATTCAACCAATCCAATTCTTCTTGAATGTCGCTAACACGTTTAGCTACTTCAAAGAGTTCCAGATAAGCACGGATTTGTTTATCAACATCCTTTTCTGCTTCGATGCGTTTTATTTCATTTTCGAAATAAGTTTTATCCTTCAGCCTGCTACTTAATGTACGGATAGCATCACGCTCAGCCGAAGCATCGCTTGCTGCCAACCAGTTTTCCAATTCTCCGAAGTTTGCACCCAATGCCCCAATCTGATCAGGATAGGCATTGAACAGTTTGTTTACTACTTCCTTTGGATAAACATTTAAGATACGGAAATAAACACTTCCTACTTTAGACTGGTCACAGATACCTGTTTCAGCCTCGAAGCGCACGAATTGTTTATCTAATTTATAGACAATCACACCATTGGCGTGACTTACAACTCCATGCTCATATTTTTTGCCATTTACCACAATCGGATTACCATACAAGTCTGTATTCTTACGAATTCCACCCGAGCCTGTATGTGCATACGTCGGTGTCAGTTCGTCGAGCCAGACAAAGGTACCATCCGCTTTGAACAGACGAGCATTGGCCCAGACTCCCCAGTCCCAGTCTATACCGTCCGGTCCGCCGGACGTTACAAGAACAAGCTTGTCCTGACCATTCAGATTGGCTGATATCGGCACAGCTGGTTGCTGCGCCTTTATCCACTGTGTTTCCACAGGCAATCCGGCGTCTTTCAAAACTTTTCTAAGCTCTTTTTTTTCTTTAACAACCTGATCAATCCAGGTTTCCTGCGTCTTTTTCTTTTGAGCAGAAACAGAAGAGAAAAGGGATAAAGGAATTAAAAGAGTAATTAACAATAAAGTTTTTTTCATGTTATTCTTACTCCAAAATAAGTTAACAATTCACTAAATATCAGAGGGCTGCTTTCTTATTTGTAAAGCGTAATCCCGCATTGTCATGATAGCTTGCCCATTCGTCTACGATAGCTCCTTCCGGACCTGCCATCATAAAATGGAACGTTTCAGATTTCTTCAGATGAAGAACTTCACCTACATTTTGTTTTACAAAGTTTTTAGATACAATCGGACCATGAACCGGAGAAATTGCAGGTGCATTTGGTGTTTCCTCTCCTATTTCCGAGAAATTATACACCCATCCATGATTTACCATCCATGATTCGAATTTAGCAGGAAATTCGGTTTTCACATGGGCATGTTCTGGAATCATTTGTCCAGGCAGCAAATAGATAGCATGAGCGAAATAGCTATGTTCCTGGTCGTTTACCCAGAAGATACCACCCATACCTACATTTTCAAAATCACCCAGTCCGAAGTCGGTCACCCACATATCTTTTGCCATTAGTTCAGTAAAAGGCACGCCATAAAATGCAAACATATCTTTGAAAGCATTCATAGCTACTTCTTGATCGAATTTACCGTCTTTATAGAAGTCGGCATTTGTAAATTTCTTTGAGTAAGTCATATTTTCCTTTTTTGTACAATTTATATTTGTCGTTTCATTTTTACAGCATGGTTCATTTTCACCCTGTTTGTTACCACAAGCTCCAAGCGTTATTACACATAACGCAATAAGCAATAATCTCAAATTTTGTTTTGTCCTCATAAGTATATTTTGTTTGTAATTGATTAGTCTCTCACAGCAATTCCCTCTATTTCTATTAGCAATTCATCCCGGCATACGTCAGACCACATATAGGAAATCGGCAAATCCGGATGCATATTTCCCAGAATATCCTCTACAACTTGATAGTCTTCCTTGTTTTTGATATATACCCGCAGCATGGACAACGATGCAGCTCCAATCAGTTCGGCAATATTCTCCATAGTGATATACAATTGCTTTTCGACGCCTACATTAGTCAAGCTTTCCTCTCCACGAATAGCTGCCGTTCCCGATATATAAATCAACTCTTTACCCGATATAGTCAAGCTCTTTGCCCTTTCAAACTTGGGTGTTTCTTTCTTTTCTGATGCTTCTTTCAGCACTTGTTCGGAATAAGCATGTGCTGCAATCTGCAATTTATTGTCAATCGGTTTTATTTTATCATCAGCCTTTTTTAAAAGTACGGCATCAAAATCAATCAATACACCACCCAGATTAGCCCCTATTCCTGTAGCTGCAGGGTAACCCAAAGGCCAATCCGTTTTTTTATAGAATTGAGCCCGGGCATTATTAAACGACTGATAATGTTGGCTTTTACCTTCAAAAGCCGTTATCCTTTCAATATAATTCCATTGGCGAACAATGCTATGGATAGGGAAATCTTCTTTTGTCAACAAGCCATCAATTTGTCTGAACACCTCCTCCGATTGTTCATTCATGCTCGTACCTATCACATCACCCTGAAATCCACCGGCAAACAAAAAGCGGCCCCATACATTTTCTACTACCACATAGGGCAATTCATGATGCGTACCATATTTGATTTGATCGTCTATCGACGCTTCATAGCTGTGAATTTCCAATAATAAAGGCGTATTCAACGGAGGTTGAGATACATAACTCAATGTAGGTCTTACCTCTCCAAAAAAGCTATTCACCTTTTCACGCAAGATGGAACGACGTAGCAAATATTCGTCATTATCTGCAGGGGTACCAAAAAAAGTCAACCGCACGATTGTTTCACCCTGTGGTAACTGTGCAAGCAGATCATCGACCATCGTCGAAAAATCTGCTTTTTTTGTTGTCGCTAATCTATATTTTATCTTGTTGCAATAACTCATTTCTATTTATTTACAAAGAATTTACATACTCCACTAATGCCTCAATCTCTTTCTTTGATACTTTCTTGTCTATTCCATGTTTATGCACTTCAAATACCTCTTCCATCGTAGCCGCTCTACCATCAAACAGATAAGGTGCCGTGCGCCATACTTCAATAAGTGTAGGTGTATCCCATCCTTTTTCAAATTCGATATCGTCTCCAATACGGTGCATCTTCATATCCGTAAAATAAGGACCGCTATGGCATTCATTACATTTTAGTTTTTCAAATACTTTTCGTCCTTCTTTCGCTTTCTCTGACAATTCGCCATTTACAAGGTAAGGGCTCGGCACAGGGCGAAGCGATTTAAGATATTCATCTACAAATGAGGCACTTTCTTCATCTATCTTAAAGAATTGGATGAACTGAAATCCTGTTCTTACCGCCCGGTATGAAGACTCTCTGATACCCGAAATCATGGCCGGAGGAGTTACGTGGCTATATAAAAGACTCTTGCAATTTTTGGGATTACCAACGCCATCATTCATCAGGTCCCAATTCATGCCGTCCATTCGTCCTTCTCCGGGGTGACAACCATTACAACTTTGCCAACCTTGAAAACAGTTGGTTGCGTCGTTATAAATTCGTTCTCCTTTTTGAGTTATACTCTCTATACGGCCCGGATTTATATCTACGGCAGTAAGTTCATTTGTCTTCACATCCAGAAAGTTTAGCTGATCAGCAAAATAGGTGGTAACAATCAGATTTTTATCTGTCAGCAACATCTTGCGTGGTCCGTTGCCAATTACAGGAATACGTTCGCGTAATCCATATAAAAACTGCAAATCATAGTCTAAATTCTCTTTTATAGGATAAGCCTCAAACTTACGAATCATCGCCTGATGATCTATCACACTTACCTCGTGCGTCCCTGAGTGAGAAATATAAAGATGATCATTATTACAGACTATGCTCCAAATACCAGCAGCTCCCCTTTCCGGCTCATCAACTAAGACAGCTCCCAGAAATTCTTTGGCTGCTACATCTATGACACTAAATGCACTGGTATTCATCCAGCCTTGTTGTAATTGCGATGTAGGAACCGTAAACCTGCCCAGGTTATGTGAAACGTAAATATACTTACCATCCGGGGTAAGGCAAATATCTCGTAAGGCATTGCTTCCGTTGGCCAGCGGTATATCTTTTATTTTTTTGAATGTATTTACATCGATGACAGAAACACAAGAAGTAACCACATCTACGTCGGCTCGTTGTGCCGGAAGATAGTTGGTAACAAATAAAAAGTTTCCATCCTTGCTAAACACCATCGATCGTGGTTCACGCAATACATTTACAGAACGAACAATTTTATTTTTGTCCAGATCAATCTCTACTACGTTATTCTGGAATTGGTTGCTTACGTAGATTTTTTTACCGTCAGGAGATAGAACTGGATAGCAGGCACCTGAACCGGTTGGAATCGAAAGCTCTGTTTTTCCATTCTCTAAATTCATAATATGTAACATCCCTCTGGTTTCGAAGGTCGTTACATACGCTTTGTTGCCACTAATGGTTATTCCTGTAGGAATTTCATCCAAGCGATAAGATTGCAATAACGACTTACCGTCGGCAGAAAAGATATCTACGCTCTTTTTACCCTTTTGAGTTAAGATAAGGTTTCCGTCAGATGCTAACTGAATATCTGTAGTAAACAATGGAGCTTGCTGTGCAGAAAGATGCGCAAAACAGCCAACCAGACCCATGATTAGTACAAACTTCTTAATAGTGCTTTTCATTACCATGATATTATTTATGCTTTTCTATATCCTAATTCTGTCGAAATCAAACGGGCGATATCTTTGATATGTCCGGCCGAATCACGAATCGTTTCGGGCGTCAACCTGTCCTTAGGGCCCGAAATCCATATTGCTCCTGCAGGATAACCTGTATAATTGAATAAAGGAGCTCCAATACAAATTACACCACTCAACTCTTCTTCGTCATCAATAGCATATCCCAGCTTTCTCACATTCTCGAGCTCGCTAAGGTATGCCTCTACCGTAGTAATAGTCTTTGAATTATAACGGGTAAACTTCATATAAGAGATGTACCTGTTACGTACTATATTAGGTAGATAGGCCATAATGGCTTTACCCGGTGCCGAACAATGAAGCTCAAATGGTTTCCCCGGAGACAGAAAGAATCGGAATGTATGGTTTCCTAACGCCTGCTCTATAAAGATACCCTTTTCTTCGCCTAAAACACCAAAACAGGCAGTTTCTTTTACTCTGTCTCTCAATTCCTGTAAACGTGGCAATACGATTTCCAAGAGATTATGTTCGTCTAACGAACGAAAACCAAGGGTGAGTAGTTTACGGGAAATCCGATAGCGTTTAGTATCTTCATTATATACAAGATATTCCAAACGTACAAGCGTATTTAATATACGATAAGCCGTAGTCTGAGAAATATCCAACTCAGATTTAATAACCTGAAGGGTTTCTCCTCCTTTCCTGAAAGATAAATACTCAAGTACAGCAATCCCTTTTTCCAGATTCGGCACCTTGTAATTATCTTCACTTTTTTCCATATTCGGAATAACATTTTCCATATTTGAAACAGGCATTCGGATTTGAATCTAATTTAGTAGACCCTTGTAGAAATAAACAAAGCTATATGTAAAAATACGTTAAGTGTGTTAAATAACATATATGCGATTTGCCCATAGCCAAGAAGCATATAGACAAATCGCATCAATAAAGAAAGTTAATAAGTTTACTTATACTTATGAATTTCCTAACACTTTATTTTTAGCTACCGTAGCTTGGAATTCTTTCAGGTAGAAGGGCTCAAAATAGGCGGCATCGTGTATCTCATTCTTTTGGAATGCCTCTTCTGCAAGTGCAGCCATATTCGTTGCCAAAGGCACAATACCATTTAGTAACACCACATTGGCAGATGACACATAGTCTTTACATTTGTCCGACCCATCGCCAAATAAATAAATGGTCTTATCAGCGGGCATATCCTTTAGAAAATCCGTATCGATGACTTCAGCTTTCGTCTCACGAAGTTCAGTTCCATCTCCCTTAAATACAGCCGAATACACCTCCATCCTACGTGCATCCAACATAGGGTAATAAAGAGCCTCTTTATCGTTTTGCTTATTCATGATCGTATGAGCCATAATCTTTAAGGTAGGCACGCTGATGATCGGAATGGAATACCCAAAACAGATCCCTTTAGCCAACGATACTCCAATACGTAAACCGGTATACGAACCCGGACCGCTGCTAACGGCTACAGCATCAGGTAGAAATCCTCTTGATTTGGCTTCAGACAATGCTTTTTCTACATAAAGGCCAAGTGAAACTGCATGAGAAGGCCCTTCATACGATTCTTCATTGAATACTGTAACTCCATTGATTGAAAGTGCAACCGAACAAACTTTTGTCGATGTTTCTATATTTATTATACAAGCCATATACATTATTATTAACAGCCTACAAAAGTACATCTTTTTATTTGCCTGCGACTTATCTTTAATTGTCTTTTCCCTAAATTAACCTATGTTTTTCCTCTCCTCTTTCAACACTACATCCCGATCTAATTTCTTCAATATTACAACATTGAAAATCAATGACTATTATGCTATCAAAAAAACATCCCGAACGTTTAAAAAAAAGACCGAGATGTTTTTTTAAAACGTTCGGGATGTTTTTTAAAAATGATCGGGATGTTTTTTTGCTTTGATAATCATAGTTTTTTCACACCGAGATGACAGCATAAAATTACCTTCAAAAAAAACTCCTTTTTGAGGGTAATAAAATCCACCAGGCATGCTATTTATTTTCATCAAAAGAGATAGTCATCAAGAGTACTATTATAAATCAAAAAAAGGGCATCCCTTAGGACGCCCTTTCCATCTTCTATTTCAATGTTATAGATTAACCTTCGATAGCTGCTTGAGCTGCTGCTAAGCGAGCGATAGGCACACGGAATGGTGAACATGATACATAGTTCAATCCTACACGGTGGCAGAATTTAACTGATGAAGGTTCGCCTCCATGTTCGCCGCAAATACCGCATTTCAAATCCGGACGAGCTGCACGACCCTTTTCTGTAGCCATACGAACCAATTGTCCTACACCCTTTTGATCCAATACTTGGAATGGGTCTACTTTCAAAATCTTCTTTTCAAGATATACAGGTAAGAATGAAGCGATATCATCACGTGAATAACCAAAGGTCATCTGTGTCAAGTCGTTCGTACCGAATGAGAAGAACTCAGCTGAAGAAGCAATACGATCTGCTGTCAAGGCAGCACGAGGAACTTCTATCATTGTACCAACACTAAATTCAATACGATCACCCTTTTCTGCGAATAAAGCTTCAGCCGTATTTCTAATTACAGCTTCTTGCTCTTTGAACTCATACAAGATACCTGTCAGAGGAACCATAATTTCCGGTTTTGCAACCACACCTTCTTTCTTCAATTCCAGAGCAGCTCCTAAAATAGCACGAGTCTGCATTTCTGTAATTTCAGGATAAGTGTTTCCTAAACGGCAACCACGGTGGCCTAACATTGGGTTTTGTTCGCTCAATGAATGAACGCGTTGTTGAATTACTTCAACAGAAACACCCATTGCTTTAGCCATTTCTTCCTGGCCTTTAATATCATGAGGAACGAATTCATGCAATGGTGGGTCGAGCAAACGTACAGTTACTGGATAGCCATTCATTGCTCTGAAGATGCCTTTGAAGTCTTCAAGTTGATAAGGCAGGATTTTAGCCAATGCTTTCTTGCGTCCTTCAGCGTTTTCAGCCAAGATCATTTCACGCATAGCTTTAATCTTATCTCCTTCAAAGAACATGTGTTCTGTACGGCACAAACCGATACCTACAGCACCAAATTTACGAGCAATTTCTGCATCGTGAGGTGTGTCAGCATTTGTTCTTACCTGCAATTTTGTGTATTTGTCAGCCAGTTTCATCAATTCTTCGAATTCTCCTGAAACTTCAGCTGCAATTGTATCTACTTTTCCGTCGTAAACGTCGCCGTTTGTACCGTTGATCGAAATGTAATCGCCTTCTTTTAGAACTTTACCGTCTATTTCAATCGTCTTTTTCTTGTAGTCGATCTTTAACGCTCCAGCTCCTGAAACGCAACATTTACCCATACCGCGAGCCACAACAGCAGCATGTGATGTCATACCACCACGTGCAGTCAGGATACCTTCAGCAGCTGCCATACCAGCCAAGTCTTCTGGTGATGTTTCAATACGAACAAGAATGACTTTCTTTCCTTCTTCTGCCCTTCGAGCTGCTTCTTCAGCAAAGAATACAATCTGACCTGTAGCAGCACCCGGAGAAGCGGGCAAACCTTTCACCAATACTTTTGCTTTTGCTAATGCTTTCTTATCGAATACTGGGTGCAGAAGTTCGTCAAGCTTATTAGGTTCAACGCGGCTCAACGCTGTTTTTTCATCGATCATGCCTTGTTTCAACAAGTCCATAGCGATCTTAACCATTGCAAAACCTGTACGTTTACCATTACGTGTTTGCAAGAACCATAGCTTACCTTCTTGTACGGTGAATTCCATATCTTGCATATCGCGATAGTGGTTTTCAAGCTTTGTCTGGATAGCATCTAGCTCTTTATAAATTTCAGGCATAGCTTCTTCTAAAGAAGGATATTCTTTTGCACGTTGTTCTTCAGAAACACCGGCAAGCTCTGCCCAACGTTGAGATCCGATTTTTGTAATCTGCATTGGGGTACGAATACCGGCAACAACATCTTCTCCTTGTGCATTGATCAGGTATTCACCATTGAACTGGTCTTCACCGTTACCTGCATCTCTTGAGAAGCAAACACCTGTAGCTGATGAATCACCCATATTACCGAACACCATCGCTTGTACGTTAACAGCAGTACCCCATTCTGCAGGGATTCCTTCCATTTTACGATAAAGGATAGCGCGTTCGTTCATCCACGAGTCAAATACAGCGCAAACGGCTCCCCACAACTGTTCGTATGCACAAGTTGGGAAGTCTTTTCCTGTTTGTTTTTTAACTGCGGCTTTAAATTTCACTACTAGTTCTTTCAGATCTTCAACTGTTAATTGATTATCTAAAGTAACTCCTTTTTCTTCTTTTACTTCTTCAATAATTGCTTCAAATGGATCGATGTCTTCTTTATTTGTTGGCTTCATACCTAACACAACATCACCATACATTTGAACGAAACGACGGTATGAGTCCCACGCAAAACGTGCATTTCCTGTCTTACGAGCTAAACCTTCAACAACTTCGTCGTTTAACCCTAGGTTAAGGATGGTATCCATCATACCCGGCATAGATGCGCGAGCTCCTGAACGAACAGAAACCAAAAGTGGATTTTCAACATCTCCAAATTTGGAATTCATTAGTCCTTCAATATTCGCAATGGCAGCTTCAACTTCCTTAGTTAATAATTCTATTACTTTATTTTGCCCTAATTCATAATATTCGGCACAGACTTCAGTAGTAATCGTAAATCCCGGAGGAACCGGAACACCGATTAGGTTCATTTCAGCCAGGTTTGCGCCTTTACCGCCAAGCAGATTTTTCATATCCGCATTCCCTTCGGCTTTTCCATTCCCAAAGGTGTACACTCTTTTCTTTTCCATAAAATTTAGATAGTTCTTATTAGATTTGTTTTGCAATCTCGACTTTACATTTATGCAAATATATGCTATTTAATGTTTATTAGTAATAAAGTGTTATCATGAAAAAATGTGTTTTATAACTATCTAATAAAATATTTTCAAGTAAATATGTACATTTGTGTGGCGAAAAATTAAATATTAAGAAATTGGCTAAGAAAAAGAGACAATTACCTCTGTTAGAGAAGGTAATGATTACCGGTGTAGGTGCTGAAGGTAAAGCGATTGCGAAGGTGAATGATTACGTAGTTTTTATACCCTACGTAGCCCCGGGAGATGTGGTTGACATCCAGTTGACAAGAAAGAAAAACAGTTATGCTGAAGGACGCGCTGTCAAATTTCATGAATATTCTGCCCAACGTACGGAACCATTTTGTGAACACTTTGGTGTTTGTGGAGGCTGTAAATGGCAACATCTTCCTTACGAAGAACAATTAAAGCATAAACATAAGCAAGTAATAGATAATCTTACGCGGATCGGTAAGATAGAAATGGAGGAAATACAACCTATTCTTGGGTCTGAACGTACCGTTTTTTATCGCAACAAACTGGAGTTTACTTTTTCAAACAAGAAATGGCTTACGGATGAAGAAGTTTCTTCCGGGAAAAAATTCGATTGCATGGATGCGGCTGGATTTCATATCCCCGGTATGTTCGACAAGGTTCTGGATATAAATAAGTGCTGGTTACAAAATGATATCTCCAACAAAATAAGATTAGCCGTAAAGGATTTTTGCCATTCACATGAAGGATATCCGTTTTTTGACCTTCGTAATCAGGAGGGATTCATACGTACATTAATGATACGTACGTCATCTACCAACGATTTGATGGTTGTGGTTGTCTTTTACTATGAAGACGAAGCCAGAAGAGTGGCCTTGCTGGACTATCTGAAAGAGCAATTCCCCGAAATCACTTCCTTACTATATGTGATTAACGAAAAATGTAACGATACGATCACAGATCAGGAGATTCTTGTATATGCCGGCAAAGACCACATGATAGAAGAGATGGAAGGACTTAAGTTTAAAGTCGGTGCCAAATCGTTCTATCAAACAAATAGCGAACAGGCCTATAATTTGTATAAGATTGCACGTGATTTTGCAGGACTGACCGGAAACGAAATTGTTTACGACTTATATACAGGAACAGGTACAATCGCAAACTTTGTTTCTCGTCAAGCAAAGAAGGTGGTCGGTATTGAATATATACCCGAAGCAATTGAAGATGCAAAAGTGAATGCTGCATTGAACAATATTTCCAATACAACGTTCTATGCAGGTGATATGAAAGATATTTTGGTAGACGAATTTATTAAAGAAAATGGTCAACCGGATGTCATTATTACCGACCCGCCCCGTGCAGGTATGCATGACGATGTGATTAAAACAATCCTCAATGCTGAACCTAAACGTATCGTTTATGTTAGCTGCAATCCGGCAACACAGGCTAGAGACCTTAATCTACTAAGCGTAAAATACGACGTAAAGAAGGTAAGGCCTGTGGATATGTTCCCTCATACCCATCACGTGGAAAACGTGGTCTTGTTAGAAAAGAAATAAAGTATTGCTTTATCTTATGATAAAAAAAGGGCTTTTATACTTCACCTCTTTATGTTTGTTAAACGGATGTTCCATCACTCACAAGAGTGAGTCCGAGATACGTGATTTTGCTCAAATAAAGCAGTCTGGTGAAATTAAAGCTGTCACATTATACGGCTCGACCTCGTACTTTCAATATAAGATGGAGGACATGGGTTACGAATACGATTTGATTCATGATTTTGCAAACGTAAACGACCTCAAACTAACCATCCTTGTGGCTGAAAGTTTACCGAAGCTGATTGAAATGGTAAAAACAGGAGAAGCGGATGTTGCCGCTTATCCTGTTTTTATTAATAATGAACTTAAAAACGAAGTCCTTGCTTGCGGTATTGAAGAATTGACCAGCCAGGTCTTAGTTCAACGCGCAAACAAAGGAGACACCCTGCTCAACAATGTAACTGAGCTAATTGGTAAAGAGATTCATGTAAAATCAAATACCAAATATGCAGAAAGGCTCCATAACCTTAATGAAGAGCTGGGTGGCGGAATTCAGATAGTAGAAATTGAAGAAGATTCGATCACAACGGAAGATTTGATTGAGAAAGTATCAAAAGGTGAAATCCGGTATACGGTGAGTGACGACAACCTGGCTCGACTGAATAAAACCTATCATTGGAATATCAATATTAATTTGAACATAAGCTTCATGCAACGCTCTTCGTGGATTGTCAACAAAAACAGTCCCGAACTAGCTAAAGCGATAAACGAATGGTCGTCCAATAATACAGGAAAAAGAGTGTTCAGAGCAACTGCCAAACGGTATTTTGAATTGAGTAAAATACCGGACTTAAGTGAAATTCCGGAGATAAAGAATGGTTTTATCTCTCCGTTTGATTCCACATTCAAGAAGCACGCTCCTACTCTTAAGTGGGACTGGCAATTATTAGCCTCAATTGCCTATCAGGAATCGAGATTTAATACCCGCGTAGTATCATGGGTAGGAGCTGAGGGACTGATGGGTATTATGCCGGGAACCGCAAAAGGTTTCGGAGTGAGTCCGCACGAGCTTCTCGACCCGGATATCTCGGTTGCCACAGCCGTTCGTTGCCTTATCGAATTCCGGAAAGGGTTTCAGAAGATATCCGATCCTCAAGAAAAAATCAAGTTCACATTAGCTGCTTATAATGCCGGAATTGGTCATATTTACGATGCACAACGGTTAGCCATCAAGTACGGCAAAGACCCGTCTGTTTGGGATAACAATGTGGCTGAATATATCCGGTTAAAAAGCGAGCCCTACTATTATAATGACTCGGTTTGTGTGCATGGTTATCTGCGTGGTTCGGAAACGGCAAACTACGTAAAACAAGTTATGAACCGCTACACTTATTACAAAGAACGTACGAAGTAGTCCAAAAGAAAAGGGCCAAACCTTTTACAGTTCAGCCCTCACTTCTATTATATTAATTTCTTTATTTATCAGAAATTATATCCTACGCGAAGACCCGCAACAGCTTGATCAAATCTCGAAGTAATGTAATACTTCATCTCCAACCCTACAGTTACTTCTTTTGTCGCATAGAGTTCAACACCCAATCCCACGTTAAGGCCTAAACGATTTACATTAGAAGATGACCATTTGCTATCCCAAAATGTAAGTCCGACTCCTCCTAACGGATAGAAACCGAATAAATCATTTAAGGCAAACACATAGTGCGCATTAACATCAATAGCCCATGCACTCAGATGATTGTTCTTGAAATAATGCGAAATACTCGGTGCTAAGCGCAACTCATCTGTCACATTATATCTAAAATCAAGTCCTGCAATGGCATTTTCTGTGTCAACAGCATGCCCCAATGTAAATCCGGCAGAGGTATTACCCTTCTGCGCATAACCTAACGTCACAATAGCTGCAAATACGAGCAGCATCATCATTTTTCTCATACCTTATTAATCTCCTAATTTGTTAAAATGGTTAAATGACCTCAATAATAGAATTATTCTTTTACACGTAAGCGTTCTCCGGCGCTTTTAACAATACTACGGTAATATGTTTCATCATAGCCTGGGAAATCAGGATATGCAGACAGGCCGTAGCCATTATCTAAGAAACGTCCATTTGCTTCTTTCTTTACATTACCATCAATATACTTAACGATCAGATACTCGCCCAACTTCTTCCAGCGTGCAGTGGCTTCGTCCGCATTTGTAGTACTATACCAAGTCAAGAAATTAACGGCTTCTGCCGGATTCTTTTGATACAGTTCTAAAGCTGCCTTGTCAATAGCAGGTAATTGAGCTTGAAAACCGTTTTCGAGTTCTTGTTGAACCTTACGTATATCTTGAATCATGAAGCTATACTTGTGGTAAGCCATATTAGCCACCCAGTTGTGAATCCAAAATGCCGATGTCCAAGAAAAGTTCATCATATCACCATTTCCTACACGATAACATTCAGGAGAAGCTGTTACTGAACAATAGATTGGAGTAAATACAGCCATATCAGCATCATCAACGCCAAACCAAAGCACACCACCAATTGCATCAGGCAACCAGTTACGCATTTGCGGAACAATTACAAAACCTGTTTGTTGTGTAGCAATGGCACGTTCATTTACGTATGTCTTTCCATCTACAGTGAAGTTCATTGGTCTCCAACGATAAGGAACCTTAAATGGCCCGGCACCATCATCTTTAGTCATATCCAAATCTGTACCTTCGTAATGATCACGCATTCCATTTTGAACGTCTTGAACAGACAGTTTTCTATCCGGCTTAATATAAAGAGGCATCGGCTCTTTGCTGGCGTCTCCTTTAATAAAGTCGGTATATTTATCCATCGTCTTATCGTATTTGCGGAAGAATGCCCAAACGCGTGCTTCACAACCACGCAAACCGCTGAAGTCGTATGGACAATATGCTTTTGCAAAACTAAAATCCTTATCTTTTCCTTTGAAATAGCCTTTTTCACGTGCGAAAGAGACTACATCTGGTGAGTAGAGACAGTTTTCTTTGTCATCAAATGGTATCTGTTGGATACGAGACTGGTTGGCATGAGCTGAAATACAATCGTCAGGGATACGAATAGCTACCCAAACAGCGCCTTTATTTCCTACTCCCTTACCAATCATTTCCATGATCCATGCTTCGTTTTTGTCTGCAATCGAAAATGATTCACCACTGCTGTAATAACCGTGTTCAGCTACTAAACAGGTGATTACATTAATCGCTTCACGAGCAGTTTTTGAACGTTGTAAGGCTATATAAATCAGGCTTCCATAATCCATTATTCCGGTTGTATCCACTAACTCAGGTCTTCCGCCGAAAGTGCTTTCCGTGATAGCTACCTGATGCTCATTCATGTTACCTACAACTGAATAAGTACGTTCTACCTGAGGAATTTTGCCTAATGGTTTATTCGTATCCCACTCGCGTATTTCCAACATACTACCTTTTGGCCATACAGCTGCAGGCCAACGATAAAGCTCTCCGTACAATCCATGTGAATCGGCTGCATAACTAATCATAACCGAACCATCTACAGAGGCCTTTTTACCTACAAGAAAACTGGTACAAGCCATCGTTTCCATAACAGAAACAAAGGCTAATGCCGTTGCAACAATAAAAAGTTTCTTCTTCATATAATATTTAAAGTTGATAATTGTCCTTCAGATTTTATTTGAAATTCTTTCGGATAAAAAATAATATAAGGGAGAAGTTTAATACAAGTATTCCTCCACAACAGGCAAGAAAGGTAGCAAATAAGGGCTTCTCGCCTTGATAAACGAAATAAACAATTACAGTTGCTAAAACTATAAGAGCAATAATAATTAGTAAAATACGTGTAAGCAACTTCTTCTTCATGATCTATATTATTTGAAAAGTTCTTCCAATTTCTTGTTCAATTCTTCACCATGTAAATTCTTAGCTATAATCGTTCCTTCTTTATCGATTAGCAATACATGAGGAATTGAATTTACGCCATAAATAGCTGCACCTGCATTCTGCCAGCCTTTAAGATCTGACATTTGAGGCCAGGTAATGCCTAAATCTTTAGTTCCTTTTACCCAAGCATCCTTGTCATTATCTAAAGATATGCCAACGATTTCAAATCCTTTTGCTTTGTATTTCTTATAGGCTTCGACCATATTAGGTATTTCTCTACGGCAAGGTCCACACCAAGAAGCCCAGAAATCGACTAATACATATTTGCCTTGGCCAACATAATCAGACAATTTCTTTACTTCTCCTTTCATATCTGCCATTTCGAAATCTGTAAACTTCTGACCAACTGCAACCGTTTTCAAAATATCCAGATGAGCAATCAAGCGATCAACACCAGGAGCAGATTTAAATACTGAATCAGCTTGTAAAAGGATAGCATTTTGATCTTCTTCATTCAGTTCGTATCGAAAATCATATAAAGTCTTTCCTGCAATCAGTTTATCTTTATTCGACAAAAGATAAGCTTTTGCAATTCCACTTTGCTTCTCTGCCAATTTCATGTATTCTGCTTCTGCAGCTTTCATTGATTCAGTATCTTCCTCATTTGCATTGGTAAAAACAGCTTCAATTTGATCCTTCAATACAATCAGCTCTTTTTGAAAGGCAGCAAACGCATCATTCTCAGGCGTACCGGTAACTGAAGAGTTCTTATCGAGTACAGCTGCAAGCTTAGCATTTTCTAAGGTAAATATGGCAGAAAAAGGAGCGTTCAATCCTGATGTAGTACGAGCAGGTTCTACTACTTCGCTACTAAAACGAAGGACACGAAGAGCTGGTGTTTCCTGAACACCGGCAAATGCAAATGTTTCATTGCTAACAAGTGCGCTATCCAGAGGAGCTGCGTCACGTTCTCCATAAGGATATAAATAAACATACTGGCCATTTAATGTTGCGTCAGCTACAGTCCCTGATATTTTATAGCCCGGTTTTTCAGCACAAGCAGCTAAAAGGATGGCAAGGCCGGTAAAAAGAATAATTTTTTTCATCATTTCAAAATTAAAATTGTGAATCGAACAGAGAGAATATTATCTATGTTATAGATGCGAAGATAAAGAAAAACACGATAAACGCCGTCAATTACACCAAATAACCGAATAAATCACTATCCTTATTGAGTACGGTAAAATCGTATTCGTATTCATACATACGCGCTATGAGAGAGTCATAATCTTCACGAGAATTCAACTCTATCCCAACCAATGCAGGACCGCTTTCTTTTTCATTCTTCTTCATGTATTCAAAACGAACGATATCATCTTGAGGTCCCAACACTTTATTAACAAAATCTTTCAAGGCACTGGGTCGTTGCGTAAAACGAATGATAAAGTAATGCTTCAATCCTTCAAACAGAAGAGACCGTTCTTTTATTTCCTGCATCCGGTCAATATCGTTGTTGCTGCCACTAATAATAGAAACAACTGTCTTCCCTTTGATTTCATCGGCATAATGCTTAATAGCTGCTGCAGCTAAAGCCCCTGCCGGCTCAATTACGATGGCATCTTCATTATATATACGCAGGATAGCCGAACAAACCTCTCCTTCCGGTATCAAGCATATATCATCAACCACTTCCCTGCAAATGGGATAGGTAACATCGCCTGCACGTTTAACAGCAGCTCCGTCTACAAACTTATCTATTTTATTGAGCGTCACAGGCCCTCCTGCCGCAAATGCAGCCTTCATAGAAGCGGCACCCTCAGGTTCTACAGCTATTATCTTGGTATTCGGTGAATGTTCTTTCATATAAGCACCTACACCAGCACAAAGCCCCCCACCGCCAACAGGAATAAATAGATAGTCGACATGTTTAAGGTCTTCAAGAATCTCAAGAGCGATAGTCCCCTGCCCTTCTATAATTCGAGGATGGTCAAAGGGAGGGATGAATGACATCTGATGTTCAGCTGTATATTTTTTGGCTGCTTCGGCACAATCATCAAATGTATCTCCGGCCAGAATTATCTCGACAAAGTCTTTACCGAACATCTTTGTTTGTTTAATTTTCTGTTTGGGCGTTGTCTTAGGCATAAAAATCACGCCACGAATCTTCATTTCTGAACAACTATACGCTACCCCTTGCGCATGATTTCCTGCGCTTGCACAAACTACTCCATTTGCTAACATAGACGGTTCGAGGCTTTTTATCATATTATATGCACCTCGTAACTTATAGGAACGGACAACCTGCAAATCTTCCCTTTTCAAATAGACATTTGCCTCATACCGAGTGGAAATACGCTTATTTAATTGTAATGGTGTCTTTTGAACGGCATCTCTGATTCGTTCACGGGCTTGCTCTATATGGAGGTCGAAATTTGTAATAACAGACATCTTACTTACTATTTAAGTTATGGATTGTAAAGATAAAAGATTCACATTTAATAGTAGACATATCATCAATAAATCGCAATATATTGCTATTTTTGCCAATTAAAATAGGACCTATTACAATTGGCATGAAAGAGAGCAATCCAATTTATGATCGTAATACGCTGGAATTTGTAACAATTGCGTTAGAGTATTGTGCCTTTATCGAAAAGACAAAGGAAATGTCACTTTTTGACTTTACAGACAAAGCAACCAAACTTTTGCCATTGCTGTATTTGAAGGCTGCTTTATTGCCAGAGGTAGAACATGATGAGGATATCGAACTTGAACTGACTGTTACAGAAGACATGTATGAATCTGTAAGAGATAGTATTTCAAGTCTTTTAGGCGAATACGATGCCTACCTCGAAACTTTCCATCCTGACATGCAATATAGCGATGCTCCTATTGCTGCATTTATATCTGAAAACTTGGCTGATGTATATCAGGATACAGGTAATTTCGTAGCCCTTTTCAGACAGGGAAACGAAGAAATTATGCAGGAAGCAATTGCCATTTGCCGTACAAACTTTATGGAATTCTGGGGACAACCTTTGTTGAATGCATTAAAGGCATTGCATTCAGTGAGATATAGTTCCAATTTGGATTCCGAGCAAAATGAAGAAGAAGAATAATGCAGTACATGCAAACTATAACGAAAGATCAGATCGCAGAACTTCCGGTCGAAGAATTTACAAAACGTATCATTGTTATTGATACGGAAGAGGATGTTGCCAAAGCTGTTGAGTATTTATTCAATTTCGAATGTGTAGGTTTCGATACAGAGACCCGTCCCTCCTTTAAAAAAGGACAAAACTACAAAGTTGCCCTAATGCAGTTGGCGACCGATGATGTATGCTTTCTAATTCGGTTGAACAAGGTAGGCATCCCTCCGATTTTAAGTGATTTTTTGATTAGTGATAGAACATTAAAGATTGGTCTTTCATTAAGAGATGACTTTGGTGCGATGAGAAAACGTATGGACATAGATCCAACCAACTTTATCGATTTGCAAAATTTTGTAGTAAAATACAATATTAAAGAAACTAGCCTCCAGAAAATCTATGCAATATTGTTTGGCAAAAAAATATCAAAAGGTCAACGATTGACAAATTGGGAAGCTGAAACATTATCAGAGTCGCAACAAAAATATGCGGCTTTAGATGCATGGGCTTGTCTAAGAATATATAATCAATTGAAACAAGGATAAATGAGTGATATCAGAGTATTTCTAAAACCCAAAAAGGAAGAATCCTTATTGAGATTTCACCCCTGGGTATTTTCGGGTGCAATTCATAAAATAGAAGGTCAACCCGAAGAAGGTGATTTGGTAAAAGTATATGGAGCAAACGGAAATTTCCTGGCCATCGGACATTATCAGATCGGAAGTATTGCTGTAAGAATATTATCTTTCAAACAAATCAATATTGACAAACACTTCTGGGAAGAACGTATACGTATAGCCTACGAATTAAGGCGTACACTCAAACTGACTGGTGTAGAAAACAATAATACCTATCGACTCATTCATGGCGAAGGAGATAATTTGCCCGGATTGATTGTGGATGTCTACGCCAATACGGCAGTGATCCAAGCTCATTCGGTAGGGATGCATTATGCACGTAAAAACATTGCTGATGCCATCCACTCCATCATCAACGAGATAGATAACATCTACTATAAATCAGACGCTACCCTCCCGTTCAAAGCCAACCTGGATAATGAGGACGGTTATTTGTATGGTGGAGACAATATCAAGACAGCTCTCGAATATGGATTGAAATTTAATGTTGACTGGGTAAAAGGTCAAAAAACAGGATTCTTCGTTGACCAAAGAGAAAACCGTTCTTTACTAGAATTCTATTCAACAGGTCGCTCTGTATTGAATATGTTTTGCTATACCGGGGGATTCTCATTCTACGCGATGCGTGGTGGAGCAAAATTAGTGCATTCGGTAGACAGTTCTGCCAAAGCAATCTCATTGACCAAACAGAATGTAGAGTTAAACTTCCCCGGTGATCCACGCCATGAAGCTTATGCTGAAGATGCGTTTAAGTATTTAGATAGAATGGGTAATAATTATGATCTGATCATTCTTGATCCTCCTGCATTTGCCAAGCATAAGGATGTATTAAGAAACGCATTACAGGGCTATCGCAAACTAAATGCAATTGCCTTTGAAAAGATAAAGCCCGGAGGAATCTTGTTTACATTCTCTTGCTCGCAAGTAGTTAGTAAAGAAAATTTCCGTTTGGCTGTATTCAGTGCTGCTGCCCAATCGGGTCGTAACGTGCGCATTTTGCATCAATTGACACAGCCTGCAGATCACCCAGTAAACATCTATCACCCAGAAGGAGAATATCTGAAAGGCCTTGTACTTTATGTTGAGTAATCATTAAAAAAGAAAGATTAACATATTTACATTAAGTCAAACCTCGTTTTATATACGGAAAAATTTCTTTATTTAATAATAGGGTTGTACCTTTGTATCAAATGAATTAATAAGGAAGTAGTATTAGTAAAATAACATATAAAAATTAAATTATTATGTCTAAAGTAACAGTTATTGGTGCCGGTAATGTAGGTGCTACATGCGCAAATGTTCTTGCGTTCAATGAAGTGGCTGATGAAGTAGTTATGCTTGACGTTAAGGAAGGTGTATCTGAAGGTAAAGCAATGGATATGATGCAGACAGCTCAATTGCTTGGTTTTGATTCTACAATCGTAGGATGCACAAACGACTATGCAAAAACAGCTGATTCTGACGTAATCATCATCACTTCAGGTATTCCTCGTAAACCAGGTATGACTCGTGAAGAATTGATCGGTGTTAATGCAGGTATTGTTAAGACTGTAGCTGAAAACGCTTTGAAGTTTTCTCCAAATGCTATCATCGTAGTAATTTCTAACCCAATGGCTACGATGACTTATCTTGCACTAAAGTCATTAGGTTTGCCAAAGAACCGTATCATCGGTATTGTTGGTGCTTTGGATAGCTCTCGTTTCAAATATTATCTATCACAAGCATTAGGTTGCAATGCTAACGAAGTAGAAGGCATGGTAATCGGTGGACACGGTGATACAACTATGATTCCTTTAGCTCGTTTGGCTACTTATAAAGGTGTTCCTGTAACAAGCTTATTGAGCGCCGAAAAGATTGAAGAAGTAGTAAAAGCTACTATGGTAGGTGGTGCTACTTTAACTGGTCTTCTTGGAACATCTGCATGGTATGCTCCAGGTGCAGCAGGAGCTCTTGTTGCTGAAGCTATCATCCACAACCAAAAGAAACTTATCCCTTGTTCTGTAGCATTGGAAGGCGAATACGGACAATCAGACATCTGTATCGGTGTTCCTGTAGTTTTAGGTAAAAACGGTGTTGAAAGCATTGTTGATCTGAACTTGAATGATGCTGAAAAAGAATTGTTTGCTAAGAGTGCAGATGCAGTACGTGCAACAAATGCTGTTCTTAAAGAAATCAACGTTCTTTAATTATAAAGTTCTATAAGTATGTAGGAGCTGGCTTGTTTAAGTCAGCTCCTTTTCTTTATGAATACATAAAAAAAGTTCTGATTTTATTCATTTTAATAATAATATTGTATGTTTGTATATTAACTTAAAACAACATGTCAATATGAATTCTACGTTTAGTATCAAAGAAACCTACTCAAAAGCCTGGAAAGCTGTTAAGGAAAACATTTGGGTATTGGTTGGTCTGTTAATCGGATACACAATCCTATCGTTTACGTTAAGTTTGCTCATGGGCGATTCTACTACTGCCAGCTCAATGGCAAGTATCATTTCCATCATATTAGGGTCAATATTTACCTTAGGTTATTACAGAAACATTTTTCAAGCACTTGATGGAGAAGAACCACAATTCTCAGCCTACGGACAAGAAAGCCGTAAATTTTTAAAATACATTGGAGCATCAATCATATACGCTTTCATTGTTATTGTAGGTTTTGCATTAGTAATAATCCCAGGTATTTATCTGGCTCTTCGCCTACAATTCTATCAAGCATTTATTGTCGATGAAGATTGTGGAGCTATCGAATCTTTAAAACGTAGTTGGGAAATCACAAAAGATCACGCAATGGAATTGTTCCTTCTTGGACTTGTTATGATACTAATCATAATCATAGGAATGCTTTTATTTGGAGTAGGCATTTTTATTGCTACACCTGTTATCTATGCAATGTACTTGATTGTGTATCGTATACTTAATTCACCTGTAATTGTTGAGGAAGTTAAAGAAGCAGAGGAAGTTTAATTCCTTTATAATAATATAATAGCAGAAATTCAATCCGGAGACCATACGTTTCCGGATTGATTGTTTTTAGTACATTTGCTAAAACTATTTTATGAATGTAAAGCTAAAAGGCTATATCCTGGCGATTATTGCAGCTGCCACATACGGCATGAATCCACTATTCGCTCTTCCTTTGTATAAAGAAGGAATGGATCCTGATTCTGTATTATTTTTTCGTTATCTCCTTGCCATACCAATTTTAGGAATCATGTTAAAAGCAAGAGGACGAGATTTTAAATTAAAATGGCAAGAATTCAAATTATTTGTTTTAGCGGGTATTCTTGTATCTGTATCCTCACTAACTTTATTTAGTAGCTACAATTATATGGATGCAGGCATTGCATCGACCCTACTATTCATTTACCCACTTATCGTGGCTTTAATCATGATTTTAGGATTTAAAGAAAAAATGACCTGGCAGACTAAATTGTGCCTCCTGCTTGTTTTGTTAGGTATCGGACTGCTTTATAAAGGGAGCGATGGTGCCATACTCAGTCTCACCGGGTGCATACTGGTCTTTTTATCAGCTACTTCTTATGCCTCCTATATGGTTTTAGTAAACAAATCAATACTTAAGGATATTGCTACGTTGAAAATCACACTTTACGTATTATTATTCGGCTTTTTTCTTTTCCTATTTCGCGTAGATTTCGGACATAGCCTTATTATCCCTGACCAGTGGTGTTCATGGGGCAATATACTCGCCTTAGCTATATTCCCTACTGTCATATCTTTTCTGTTCACTACCATTGCAATTAATTATATTGGGTCTACTCCGACAGCCATTCTTGGGGCATTAGAACCTGTAACAGCCGTAGTCATAGGTGTAACCATCTTCAATGAAATACTAACCCCAAGACTTATGGTTGGAATAGTTCTTATTATTCTATCAGTAACGTTTGTTGTTGCGGCTAACCATTTGGAGGCGTATATCGTGCGACTGAGGAAATTATTCCCTCGACTTCCGATAAGTAAGAGATAATTCTATGTAAGACCTGATTTTTATTAAATCTTTAAAAGCTACAATATTTTACTTAATTATTTGAGGTAGTGATTTATTTGCTATATATTTGTTCTGTGTCCGAACACATAAGTATAGATCATAGATCAATTATGAAAAAGAATTATAGAATTAAAGATATAGCTGAGCTATCCGGTGTTTCTACCGGAACAGTTGATAGAATCTTGCATAAGCGAGGAAAAGTATCTATTGAAGCCAGAGAAAAAGTAGAAAAGGTACTGAAGGAAATAGACTATCATCCGAATTTGATTGCACGTTCGCTTGCACTAAAGAAACAATACCATTTGATTACTGTTACGCCGGTAGTTCATCCCGGCAGCTACTGGGATCAATTATGCGTGGGCATTGACGCTGCAGAAAATGATCTATTCAGCTATAATGTAAAGGTTAAACGCCTTTACTTTGACCAATATGATAAAACAAGTTTCGACAATCTTATCCCTGTAATCGACAATACTGATTGTCAAGGAGTTGTAATAGCCACTTTATTCAAGGACAGTGTGTTGAAACTTACACAACTACTTGACAAAAAGGAAGTACCCTATGTACTTATTGATGCCTTTATCGAGGGAACGCAAGCTATATCCTATTACGGAACCCCTTCTTTCGATTCGGGTTATATAGCCGGAAGACTGATCTTTAATCAAATTAAAAAGGATGAAGATTTGGTTATCTTCAAATATGTACGTGTCGATAACGAAGCAAGTACACAAGGCAGGATTCGTGAAGAAGGATTTCACAAATACCTGGCAGAGAAAGGATATGAAGGACGTATCCATCACTTGCATTTCCGTGCAGGTAATGATGTAGAAAACAAAGCTATCATCAAAGAGTTCCTCCAGAATAATCCGCAAATAAAAAGAGGTATTCTATTTAATTCTAAGGCATATACCATTTGTAATTATCTGGATGAGATCAATATCAATAAGGATTTCAAGTTAGTTGGCTATGATGCTATTGAGGGAAATATTAAATACCTGAAAGAAGCACGCATCACCCATCTGATTGCCCAAAGGCCCGAAGTTCAAGGTGTAAACTCCATAAAAGCATTATTCAGGCACTTAGTATTAAAAGAGAAGAATGAACTGATTAACTATATGCCAATCGATATTTTAATGAAAGAGAACATACAATATTATAACAATTATATTTAATATCATGAATCAACTATTTAGTGTAGAAGAAAAAGTAGTTTTATTGACCGGGGGATGCGGAATCCTCGGTGCTTGCATGGCAAAGCATCTCGCAAAAGAAGGTGCTATTGTTGTAATCCTTGACCGTGATCAGGAAAAAGGAAACGCCTTAATGGAAGAAATCAAATCCGAAGGAGGAAAGGGCTTATTCCTTCTGACAGACGTACTTAAAAAAGAAGTTTTGGAATCAAACAAAGCCGAGATACTTAAAGCATATGGACGAATCGACGTATTAGTAAACCTGGCAGGAGGTAATCAAGCCGGTGCTACAATACCACCCGACAAAACTATATTCGACCTCAATATCGATGCTTTTCGTGGCGTAGTTGACCTAAACTTATTTGGAACTGTCCTACCTACGGTTGTGTTTGCAGAAGTTATGGTAAACCAAAAGAAAGGTAGCATCATCAACATTTCATCTGAATCTGCCTTGAGACCGTTGACAAGAGTAGTTGGATATGGTTGTGCGAAAGCTGCCGTAAGCAATTTTACACAATACATGGCCGGCGAATTGGCAATCAAATTTGGTGAAGGTCTTCGCGTAAATGCAATAGCCCCCGGATTCTTCCTCACAGAACAAAACCGTGCACTTATGACGAACCCTGACGGTACGCCATCACCAAGATGTCAGACTGTTATGGCTCATACTCCTTTTGGCCGACTTGGCAAACCTGAAGAACTATTAGGTACTTTACAATGGTTGGCCAGCGACGCTTCTGCCTTTGTTACAGGTACAGTAATTCCTGTTGACGGTGGATTTGATGCTTTCTCTATTTAATTAACTAACTAACTTAAAAACAATAATCTTATGTATTTATGTGAACAAACATGGCGCTGGTATGGCCCTAACGACCCAGTTAGCCTTTGGGATATTCGCCAAGCTGGTGCTACCGGTATCGTTACCGCATTGCATCATATTCCTAACGGAGAAGTGTGGACGAAAGAAGAGATCAAGATCAGAAAAGAAATGATCGAAGCTGTTGGGCTACGATGGAGTGTAGTCGAAAGCGTGCCCGTACACGAGCATATCAAGACTCAAACAGGTAACTTCCAACAACACATCGAAAACTACAAACAATCCATCCGCAACCTGGGTGAAATGGGTATCCATGTAGTTACCTATAACTTCATGCCTGTATTAGACTGGACCCGTACGGATTTAGCATATACAATGCCTGATGGTTCAAAAGCATTGCGTTTCGAGCGTGCTGCTTTCATGGCATTCGATCTGTATATCTTGAAACGTCCGGCTGCTGAACAAGAATATTCTGAAGCCGACAAAGCAAAGGCAAAAGCACGCTTTGAATCGATGAGTGATGAAGAAAAGTACACGCTTACTCGCAATATGATTGCCGGACTACCCGGATCAGAAGAAAGCTTCACACTTGATCAGTTCCGCCAAGAATTGGAAAGATATAAGGATATTGACAGAGAAAAATTACGTTCAAATCTAATCTATTTCTTGCGTGAAATCACTCCTGTGGCCGACGAAGCCAATGTCAGAATGGTTATCCATCCGGACGATCCTCCCTACTCTATCTTAGGCTTGCCAAGAGTATTGAGTACAGAAGAAGATTACCTCAATTTGATTAAGGAAGTGCCTAATAAGAGCAACGGACTTTGTCTATGTACCGGCTCATTCGGTGTACGCAGCGACAACGACTTGGCTGGTATGATGGAACGTTTCGGTGATCGCATTGATTTTGTACATTTACGCAGTACTCAACGCGACGAAGAAGGCAATTTCTACGAAGCCAACCACTTAGAAGGAGACGTAGATATGTATGGTGTAATGAAAGCACTGCTTGATCTGCAACAAAGAGAACAAAGATCCATTGCTATGCGTCCTGACCACGGCCATCAAATGATTGATGACCTGAAGAAAAAGACTAATCCTGGATACTCATGTATTGGTCGCCTTCGCGGTCTAGCCGAACTTAGAGGACTTGAAATGGGTATTGCTCGTTCTCTCATTAAGAAATAAAAGTTAACCTCTATATAAAACAATAGCCGTTACAGAATAATTCCGTAACGGCTATTTCTTTTATATAGAAAAATTTGCTCGGTTTACGCCTCCAAAATTTCTTTGGCAAAACGTGCATAATGCCCTTGTAATCCATCCTGATAACGCAGAAGGACTTCCTTAGCAATACCGTCCTTATCACCACACAGATAAAGCGCTTTAGCCAAATGCAATTCCTTTAATGCAGCATTACGCGTTGACGTATCATTCAAATCAGGAACAGCTTTATTACGTGCTTCTACATATGAATTGATAGAATGGAATCGTACGCCCGGCTTAGTCAACATTTCACTCAATACCGCCACCGATTCCGGGTTTTTACCAATAGCTTCCGTAGCCATAGCAATAGCCCTAAAGTGTGAGAAGTAATCTTCCGGTTCCAATTGTTTGGCCTTTTCAAGAATAGCTGGCAATGTACTTGCTTCTTTCGTATTACCAAGTGCCGTAATCAATGCATCCAAACGGCTGAGACACATACCAAATTGTCCCATTCCGGTATAATGCCATCCTTCATCCCATTCTTTTGTTTGTTCAATTGTTTTCTCGATAACAGATGCATAATCCTTATTACCTAGGATACAAAGAATACTAGCCATAATAACTTTGCCATTATCATCTGCTTGGCCGATATTTTTAAGAATCAAATCAACGCAACGCTTAGGATCTGTCAACAGAATTTCCAATCCTTTGTAGTTATTGGTCACTTCTGCTAATGCCTTCTTCATTTCAGCATTACTGAATTCTTTGAATTCCTTGTCTTTCAAAACTCGTTCAGGCAGGTTGCCTACTTTCACCAAATGGCGTTGAACTTTCTTGATATCGATAGAACGCGGCATCTTGTTTTCTTTGACACAAAGAGCCGAAAGATAACCTACAGCATATCCTTGGTTTTGCAAACAAGGTTGCATACGTATTACCGGCATCGCATCTCTATGTGCACTTGCACCAAGACCAGTCACAATAATGCCTTCCAATCCTTTAGGCAATAAACAACGAAGAGGAACATCCGCATCGTAAATCATATGCCTTTTTTCAGGTGGATTTAAAATAAACAACGGATCTATAATCATACCGTGAGTATCGAACGAACTCTTATGATAAGAAATCGTATCCGTATAACGGCGTTGGTTGATTACATCATAAACAGAAATCGTATAATCACCGATAATACGTCTACGTTCACGCGTTTGCGGCATCTTTACCAAGTCAAATTGACCTACAAGTTTAGTTTTTGCTTGAACATAGGCACGTGAAACATCTAAGATATCTGAGTCGTCTACAAACAACCAGTCGTTATTGTTGTAGTAATCGCCTGGAGCCCATTTGCCTGTTCCTGCACCTTGTACAGCCAATGTTTTTTTGCCTGTATAATCGTATGCTGCACCTGCGGCTATAGCGACATCTGCACTACCCGTACTATCGATAATAATCTTAGATAAAATTACGCCCCTTCCAAATGGAGTAGAAACGATAATTCCTTTTACTTGATTGTTCTCTACTAATGCACCGCAACCCAATACGCCGAACCAAAGTTTGCCACCGGCATTCAGTAATTCTTTACGCAGCCATTCCATCTTCCAATCAGACGGGAAATGACCGGGTTTCTTTGGTTGTCTTGGATGATCTTCAGGTGCCATGCCATACACTCCTTTATCAATTGAGGCTGTATATCCTTCTCTAAATCCATCCCAATATACACCGATCATACCCAGTGTACCTAGTCCTCCTAATCCATGCAGATATTCCAAAACCAGAGTATTTGCACCATTTTTTGCGGCTGTGATACCTGCTGAAGCACCAGCCGTACCACCTCCCATCACAACGACGTCATAAGTACCTAATACAGGAATAGCTCCGGCAGGAGAATCTACTAATCCTTTCTTTAATGCGGGACGGAGAGGTGCCAATAATTCTTTAGCTTCTCCATAATTCATCGCATTTTCTTTTTTCTGAAGAACAACGGTTGAAGAAGAGCGAACTATTTTCTTACATTTTTCGGCTACATGTTCACCTAACATTTCTCCTAGGAATAACGCAGGAACTGGACGCATTACACTTGCTGCCAATTCTCTTGATAATTCTGCACATGGACCCAATACCCATACGTTTTCCGTATTTTTGGGCTTGAAGGTCTTCAGAGGAATTTGTCTCAATGATTTAGGCCGATCGTTATAAGCATATTCACTCTTTATGGTTTGCTGCGGAATATACCAAAGTAAATCTGAACTATCTACTTGTTCGATATCCCATGTCTTGCTTCTAATAATTTGTTCTATTTCCGATAAGGTTGCATAAGAATCATCCTTCATCGGCAGATTGAATGTATATCGAGTTACAGGATATGTCTTCTCTCCCACTTTTATAGGTAAAGAAAGCGTTTCTGCATTTACAATCGTTGAATCTGTTTTTAGGGTATTCCCAACTACTGTATAGAAAAACTGTTGATTTCCGGGGATAAAATCGCTTTTAGCAGCTCCTAAGATAGAAGCAACTGCTGCAGTATGCGTAGCATCAATAATTGCTTTGCATCGAATAGCTTGCCTACCCGATCTGTTGGCAATAACAACACCTGCCGGCTTATTATCCGAACCAACCAAAGTATTTGTGACATAGCTACTATATAAGAACTGTATCTGATTGTCTATCAGTTCGTCTTCCAACGTTTTCTTTACATGTAATGGCGTTGGGTAGTTCTTATCTTTAAATATTTTCTGGGCTAAAGATGTTTGTGCAACTTCCTCTTTTTTACGGTCATACAGATAGGAACCACAAATATCTTCACCTAAATAGGGTAAATATCCGATTAAGTAAACTTTACTTCCACTTTTAGCTGCTGCGGCAGCTGCTGCAACGGCTCTTGAACTTCCACCTACAACAACTATGTCAACATCCGCAATCACGGGAATTTTGCGTTCACCTTCCATACAAAAGTCTGCATTCGGAAGAACAGTTTGTACAGATGCCTTTGCATCCTTTAAACTACCGAATGTTGCTAACGCACCACTCGCGGCTGTTACTTTCAAAAAACTACGACGTGTTATCATGTGTATAAAATTAGTTTTAAGTACTTAACAAAAGAGCTATAAATCATCGCATTAAGATAGACAATTATTAAGAATAACAACCATATAATTGTGCGATTTTATAGACAAATTAGCTTAAGACAATGGTTATTACTCAGAATAGTTAAGTCTGAATAGAGCCTTAGAAAACAAACCATTCAGTGTAACGAAATAAAACAAGAAGGTACCTGCGAGCAGTGTCGCAGGTATCTTCTTTATTTTCGAGATTATTATCCATTAATTATGGATTAATAGCCTGGATTCTGAGTTAAGTTCGGGTTCACCAAGATATCATCTGCAGGAACTGGCCACAGATAATTGTGAGGGCCAAACATACGTTTATTACGGATCAATAATTGTTGATATCCATTAACAACTTCAAGCTGCGGTTTCAAGTTTGCCGTACCGTTTTCGTCAATTTCCGGAGTACCACGCAATGGCCAGTTACCATCATCCCACATTCTAAGGATACGCTTGAATGCGTCAGAAAGCTTGTCAGTAGATTTACCATCCCAACCTGCAGGAGCATTTTGAGAAGCTTCCATAGCTACATATACATTTTCGCTTAAGTTTTCTTCTGCCATTTTCCAACGCAACAAGTCACGATAACGAAGTGCTTCGAATGGGAACTCAATACGGCGTTCGATACGGATTAATGAGCGAAGAGCTTCTTTAGTATCTGCAACAGCTTTCGGATATTGAAGGCCTGAACCAGCATAAGCACGTTCGCGAATCTTATTTACTGTAATATCCAATACTTCTTGAGTACATTTTCCCATTTCATTCATTGCTTCTGCATAAGTCATCAACACTTCAGCATAACGTAAGTAAGGAGTAACGTTATCAGATGAATTTTTATACATCTTATAGTCAACCCAATCGCGTTTTACGTATTTCTTCAATATCATAATTGAGTAGATGGCATGTGCATTTACCGCACGACTATCTTGGTTAGCTACCATTTTACCAGTAGTTGCCTCATAAACTAAAGTTGCATAAGGATTCTGGTTGCACTCATGATTCATAAGGATATACTCTGGGAATTTTTCACCGAATGTACCATCAGCGCGAGCAGCTTCATAAGCTTCAAATTTATCAGAATACTTTGTCACTTGAGGAGCAATAACTTTATAGAATCGTGGATCACGGTTTGCCCAACCATCTTTAGGATTATAAAGAGGTGATTCGTCGATTGGCTTACCATCGATACAAGGATATGCACAGAACAAGGAGAAAGATGGTCCACTATTACAGTAAGCACCGTATTGACGAGGAGTAAACTGCATTACGTCGGCAGTAATACCATAACCTACACCACCATTGTATTCTTTGTCACCTTTGAAGTAGAACAATAATTCAGGTGATTTGTCAGCTACGAATAGGTCACCATAGTCTGCATGTAATTGGTAAACACCCATATCCATACATTTTTTAGCATAGTCTGCTGCTTTCTGCCAATCCCCATGGAACAAGGCAAAACGTGCAACAAAACCGTATGCAGAACCTTTAGTAGGACGCATCTGTGAACTCATTGTACTTGGAAGGAGTTCGATTGCTTTATCAAAACATTCATAAGCCCAAGCCAATACTTCTGCTTTAGGAGAACGTTTTGCAGTATAGGCATCTTCCAATGACATACCTGTCTTATTGATAATAGCGTCTCCCCAATAAGTAGCTAAAGTAGCATGAGCAAATCCCATATAGAAATAAGCTTCACCTTTGAACTGATTGATTTTGTCAGCAGACAAACCTTCAGCTGTTCCAGCTTCTAAAGCTTCAACGATCTTGATAGAACGTGAAATACCTTTGTATAGGGCTGTCCAACGATTAACAACATCAGCAGTCTTTGAAGTAATTGTTCCGGCAACCATGGCATTAGGAACGTCACGACGTTCCATATCGTCATCCCACATCCATGAATCGATAGGATAAAAGTCCGGTCTTAACAAATCATTCAGAGACATCTGAATTTCCGCAACGTCACGATACCAGTTTTCACTCGAACCTTCAGAAAGGGGGCTTAGGTCAATATCAGCACAAGACATGTTTGTGCCAATCAATCCTAATAATAAATATTTATATATCTTTTTCATAATTATTGTTCATTTAGAATGATAAATTAACTCCAAAAACGTATGATGTCATGATAAAATCATTATAGTTGCTCCATTCTGGATCATAACCTTTTGGATAGCTTGAAAATGCAGGAAGATCATTCGCACTGAAATATACGCGTAGTCTGTTTAGTTTTGCCTTTTCAGTAATTGCTTTAGGGATTGTATAACCCAAAGTAATATTCTTTACACGCATGTAACCGCCATTGAACAACCAGAAGTCACTAACCGCATTTGTGTTAGTAGTATTAGCTGTTGTCAGCAAAGGATACTTCGCTTTTGCATTTTGCTCTTCTGTATTATGAACACTCCAACGATATTTATAACGTTCAACTTCAGCCGCATAAGCATTTTGGTTCCATGAAGTTCCAGTGAAGCTAAAGCGTTTCAACTGATGACCAATACCTTGGAATGAGATATTCATATCAAAGTCTTTGTATGCTCCCCAGATATTACCACCATATAAGTATTCAGGAAGAGAGTTTCCAAGATATACACGGTCTCCTGTTTCAGTAATTTTACCATCACCATCGATATCTACATAAGCAAGTGCTCCTGGTTTATCTTTAGCTGTATAAACAGGTATTTTATTACCGTTTTCATCGTACATAGCAGCTTCATTCTGGATAATACCTTTACTCTTGAAACCGTACCATTCTTGATAGTGAGAACCTTCTTCTGTGATTGTTCCACCGCTGATAGATTGACGATCTGCCATATAACCCATCTTTGAGCGGAAGTCAGAAAGGTTTACACTGATTCCATAGCTGAAGTCTTTTCCTATTTGGTCATTCCATCCAATTTCTAAGTCCCAACCTTTTGTATGCATGTCTGCTGCATTATTTTCAGGAGCATTGTAACCAAAATAAGATGGGAATCCGATGGTCAACAACATATCTTCTGTTTTCTTGTAATACCAGTCAGCAGTAACACTTAAGCGGCTTTGAAGCAATCTCAAATCAGCACCAACACCATAAGTTGTTGTAGTCTCCCAAGTGATATCTCTAAATGCATAAGTTGATTGATAAGCTGTTTGTTGTACATCCACAGAACCTGCAGTTGTAGGAATAAGTGAGTTACCAAATTGAAGTGATGCAGCATAAGGGAATTCAGAACCGATACGTTCATTACCTAACTGTCCGTAAGAAGCTCTGATCTTCAAGAAATCAACAACTTCTTTATTGAAGAATCCTTCTTCAGAAATTACCCAACCTCCGGAAATTGAAGGGAAGGTACCCCAACGATAACCATCAGCAAAACGAGAAGAAGCATCCGAACGGATATTAGCCTGTACCATATACTTATTATTATATGAATACATCAAACGTCCGAAGATAGAACGATAAGCATTGTGACCAGCTACACCTGAGTTAAATTGCATATCAGCAGGTCCTAAGTTCAAATAAGGAAAGTTATTAAGGGTGTAATTTGTACGACTTGCGCCCAAATTTTCCCATCTGCTAATAAAATCTTCATAACCAGCCATTATGCTGAAAGAATGACGGTCAAGTTGCAATGAATAGTTACCATAAAGCTGAACGGTCATTTCATTTGCATCGTTACGGCTTTCTGATAAGCTAGTTGATCCATGGTCATAACCTGTAACAGTTGAACCATCATAACGTTCCAACTCATATTTCTTTGAGTGATTCTTTGCTTTGTAGAACGTATATTTTGGAGCAGCAATTGCTGTGATTGTCAAACCTTCAATAGGTGTAAAATCAGCTTGTAATTTACCTGACACACGGTAGTTACGATCAGTTCTTAAACCACCATAGAGAATACCGGCCAATGTATTATCACCATCTTTACCTGGAGCCATACGGCCATCAGACCAATAGATAGGCCAGATTGGACCACGAATTGTTGCGGTGAAAGGATCGAACGTTGGATTATGCAATGAAGAGTAAGCCAAGTTCATATCTGCATTGATATGAATCCAGTTATTAACCTTCCAGTCGTTATTCATACGAATATTCATGCGTTCGTAATCCTTCTTTTCTGTAAGGCCTTCAGATTTATAATAGTTCAAGCTGAAGTTTGTTTTTAGCTTTTCCGTACCACCACTTACAGAGAAAGAGTGGTTTTGATGGTTTGTGTTTTTTTTGAACACAGCGCCCATCCAATCAGAGTCAACATAAGTATCTGGGTCTTGTAGGTGCAATTGTTCAAAATTGTCAATTGTTTGTTTGTCATAAACACTATAGTCGGCAACGCCACTATCGTTCATGTTAACTTCGTTCAAACCGGCCATCCATTCTTTTGTTCTCAAATAGCGTGGCATAGCTGTTGGTTTATCAATACCTTGTTCGAAGTTATAAGATAGACGGAACTCATTTACTTTAGCACGTTTTGTTGTTACCAAGATAACACCGGCAGCTGCACGAGAACCGTAGATAGCTGCTGATGCAGCATCTTTTAATACCTGAATATCTTTAACGTCTTCAGAAGCAACGTCTGAAAGGCTTCCAGGAACACCATCAATGATTACCAAGGGGTCGTTGGTTGACATAGTAGTCACACCACGAACCTTGATAGACGCACCTTTTGAGGGGTCACCACTTGAACGGGTGATTTGTACACCGGCCATCTGACCTTGAAGCTGAGTAGACAATTGAGGAGAGTTTTTGTTTGCTAAACGTTCTCCGCTCAAGGATGCTGTTGACCCAGTCAAGTCAACCTTGCGAGCTGTACCATAACCGATTACTACAACATCTTGGAGTTCGTTTACGTTTTCTTCAAGAACAACGTCAATTACTGTTTTTCCTGAAACTTTTACGTTAGCTGTTTCGTAACCAATATACGAAAATTGTAAAGTTTGGTTTGATCCCACACTAATACTATATTGACCATCAATGTCAGTAATAGTACCTTTCGTGTTTTCTTCAACCACTACGATCGTTACCCCGATTAATGGGTTTCCACTTTGATCGACGACTTTACCACTAACTAAACTTTGAGCAATAGCAGAAACAAGACCACACATTGTAAAGAGACTTACAAGTAGTGTGATTCGTAGACTTGACCGCTTATTGCCAAAAAAAGCGATAATACTGTTTTTCATACGAAATTAATTAAAAGATTTTCAAAATCCAATTAATCATTGGAGTGAGGTTAATTAAAGTTAAGAAGCTTTCTTCCATTTGAAATACAATGTACATAGCAAATCCTCACGACAAAGTCAGTGAGTCAGACGCATTAAGGAATACATGGGTACGTTGGAGTTCAAAATAGAAAGAAATAAGTTGTTTTCATTGTTTTAAAAAAAGTTGCGGGTAATTTTATGCTCGGCCGTAAATCAAATGGTTATGCTCTTGTTTCAGCTTTTCAATTCATTAGTCAGTTAACAGATAAGGGTGGCCATCTTCCCTTTCGTTTTTAATAACACATGATGTGTCTTTCATTTTAATCATAATAATGATAGACCTTGGGTTAGCTAAAACTAAATCTCTTTCATAATTGGTAAATCGTATTTCAAAGGTTAACGACAAAAATCACAAGAGAGACCTGAGCAAATATATTATCAAATTTAAGAGTTAAAACAAAACTAATTGATTCAAGACTCATTCCATTAAATGATAAAAAAACTTGAATCCGCCGTCAAATATAAACACATTTTTTAAAAAAAATAACATTAGCCACTCTATTTTAGAAAAAAATCCAAATACCAAAACTTCCTCTTCTTGTTTTTCAAATATCAAAAGACTATGCAAGTTTATCTCCTAAGATAGGGGTATTTTTAATAAACAATCCCGTTATAAATTCATTTACATCAGTTTCATTTTCTATTTCTATATATATGGAAATAGAAAAACATTGGGATGAAAGTAGAGAAACAACACGGACGTTTCATAAAAACTTATCGAAGCTTTTTTATTTATTTATATATTTGTATTAATATCATAAATCATCTTAAATAATCTACCATGCGTCTGAAGTTAATCTTACTACTTATATGTTGTTCTTTTTTAAACGAAGGATATTCACAAGAACTGTTTTATAAATATTTCGAACCTAAATCGTTGCGTGTAGACTTCACATTAAGTGGCAATTCCTCTTTTCAAATGGCTGCCATCGAAAAGTTAAGTGAAGAACCTGTATGGGGAGGTCCGGTAAAGAATTTGATAGAAAAGTTTAACTATGGCGGCTATTTTGTACACGTATATGATAAGGAGAGTAACGAGCTTATCTATTCACGTGGGTTTAACACTTTGTTTGAAGAATGGCTGACAACGGAACAGGCCAAAAAAGAAACGCAGGCATGGCCAAATTCCATTTCAATTCCCTATCCTAAACAAGAAATAATTTTCGAACTTCTTGTGCGTGATAAACAAACTATGCAATTCAAATCCTTGTTGAAACAAACGATAGATCCCCAATCAATTTTTATTGACCGAAGCAAAAAGCATGAGCACCATATGTTTTGTATTCAAAAAATGGGCGAGCCTTCTTCTAAGGTAGACCTCGTATTTATAGCTGAAGGCTATACCGAAGCCGAACTAGGTAAATTTGAGGCTGATGCCAAGCGTTTTGCTGAATCATTGTTTACGATACCTCCGTTTGATTCTTGCAAGGATAAATTCAACATCTGGGGTGTTGGACTAATTTCCGAAGAATCGGGTACGGATAGTTCCGGTAAAGGCATTTTTAAAAATACAGCACTCAACTCCGGTTATTACACATTCGGAGTTGATCGTTATTTGACTACACCAGATTACCGTTCAATCAGAAATGCGGTTTGGAATGTACCCTGTGATGCCATCTTTGTATTGGTAAACACCGATACGTATGGAGGAGGCGGAATGTATAATTTCTATGCAATTGGATCGGCAGATAATGAACGTACGCGTGAAGTATTTGTGCACGAATTCGGACACAGTTTTGCCGGTTTAGGCGACGAATACTTCTCCTCAGAAGTGGCTTACAACGATTTTTACAATCTCAAGCATGAACCTTGGGAGCCCAATATCACCACACTGGTAGATTTTGACAAGAAATGGAAAGACCTGCTTTCTTCAGACACCCCCATTCCTACTCCATTGACTGATCAATATAAAAACAAGACAGGTGTATTTGAAGGTGGTGGTTATTTGTCAAAAGGGATTTTTCGCCCGGCAGACCATTGCATGATGCGAGATTTTGCTCCGTTTTGTGCTGCCTGTACCCGTGCTATTCTACAGATGGTAGCATTTCTCACTGATGAAGAATAATTATTGAGGAATAATAAAATTCTAGAAATACAATTTTGAAAAGAAATGATTACTTTTGTGCGATTAATCATTCATCCGCAAAATAATTAATCATTATGGCAATTTATTTAAACGATGTATCAAGAACCTTTGGTGAATATCTACTGATACCCGGACTCACAACCAAAGAATGTATACCAAGTAACGTCTCGCTCAAAACTCCTCTGATTAAGTATAAAGCTGGCGAGCAATCAGCAATCACATTAAATATTCCTTTTGTTTCAGCAATCATGCAATCTGTATCCGGTCCGGAACTGGCTATAGAATTGGCTCGCAATGGTGGATTATCGTTTATTTTTGGTTCGCAACCTATCGACAGCCAAGCTGAGATGGTTCGTAAGGTAAAGAAATTCAAAGCTGGATTTGTGGTGAGTGATTCAAATCTTACACCCGAGCATACATTAGCAGACGTGGTTAAGTTAGTGGAAACAACAGGTCACTCTACTGTAGGTATTACTGATGATGGTACTCCAAACGGCAAGTTATTGGGAATGGTTACTAGTCGTGACTATCGCGTTGAGAAAGATCCGAATGATAAGAAGGTTAAAGAATTTATGACCCCATTTTCTAAACTGATTGTTGGAAGAGTTGGATTGACCTTGTCTGACGCCAATCAGATTATTTGGGATAATAAACTCAATACGCTGCCTATTATTGACGAAAACGACAATCTGGCTTATTTTGTTTTCCGTAAAGACTATGACAGTCACCGTGAGAACCCGAACGAACTGTCAGGACCTGACAAGAGCCTTTTGGTTGGTGCCGGAATAAATACAAGAGATTATAAAGAACGTGTACCTGCGTTGGTTGAAGCCGGTGTAGACGTACTTTGCATCGACTCATCAGACGGATATTCTGAATGGCAAAAAGAAACGCTGCAATGGATTAAAAGCAATTATGGAGACAAAGTTGCTGTTGGCGCAGGAAACGTGGTTGATAAAGAAGGATTCCTTTATCTTGTAGAAGCCGGAGCTGATTTTGTAAAAGTCGGTATCGGTGGTGGTTCAATCTGTATCACACGCGAACAGAAAGGTATTGGCCGTGGTCAGGCTACAGCCTTGATCGATGTTGCTGAAGCCAGAAATGAATACCAGAAGAAAACAGGTATCTATATCCCAATATGTAGTGATGGTGGCCTTGTACACGATTACCACATGGTATTGGCCTTGGCTATGGGTGCAGACTTCTTAATGATGGGACGTTACTTCGCAAGATTTGACGAATCTCCAACTAAGATTCTACGTATCAAAAACAATTATGTGAAGGAATATTGGGGAGAAGGTTCTAACCGTGCTCAAAACTGGCAACGCTACGATATGGGTGGAACAGAAAATCTTAAATTTGAAGAAGGTGTGGACAGCTATGTTCCTTATGCCGGTAAAATGAAAGATAATCTGATGATGACTCTCGGAAAGATTAAAGCGACTATGTGCAGTTGCGGTAGTATAACAATCGATGAACTACAGAGAAACGCTAAAATTACTTTAGTTTCGTCTACTAGTATCGTAGAGGGTGGTGCTCACGATGTTATCCTAAAAGAGCATTCTTAATTTCTCTGAAGAATTTTAAATCAACAATATAAAAAAGACCCCAACCGTGATGATAAATCTAACGGTTGGGGTCTTTTATTTTTCCCGATAATTAGTCTAGTTCGAATTTCAAAACACTGATTGAGTTTGGAGGAAAACGATAAATCATAGGCATACCTATCGTAAACGAATGATGTTTGGTCACAGGTTGTATCAAATCTGGCATTTCAAAGGTATTCTTGTCTTCAGGCTTTCCTTTGATTTCAATCACTTCTATTTCACTTTTTGTATTTGCCCCTTTAATCTTCAATTCCGTAATCTCATCGTGGTCTGTCGTATTGACAACTTTCAGATAGAGCATATGATTGGCTTCGTTGACTGTTGCAACAGAAACAAGGGATGGCAGTGACTTCATCTGCACTTCATAAATTAACTCACCATCTATGCTGCATTGCAGCAAATCATCTGTTGCCTTAAGCGATATTTTATATTCACGATGACTTTCAAAAATGTAAGATTTAGGAGTAACCAACGTATCTTTTACACTTCCGGCTTGATGGTAGAAGTATAAAGTTTCTGCTCCCATAGTAAGCCCTATATGACTGCTTTGATCGCCACTAAGCCCATTATCCCGGATTCTCAGTTGGATGGGATCACTCCCCTTTGTCCGTTTTATTGTTGCAGCAAACTCATAATTATATTGTCCCGAGTCGCCCAAAAGAATATAATTCCAACGGTTAACAGCCGGTCGAAGCACATCGTTATCTATCATCCAGTCACCAGAGATTATTTTATGTGTTTGTATCGTCGAACCATTTATTTTTACATCTTTTATTTCGTAGCTATCATCAAACAATTCAATCGATGCTCTTCCTTCCATCACATAGGGCTTAGAATAAGTATCCACTTCGCTTGGAAACAACTGCTCCCCTCTATGCGATCCAAAAAGTTTAAACAGATGGTAGGATGGTGTACGCAGAATACTGTCCTTTTTAAATAGCAGTATTGGATTTCTGTTTATCTCATATTCTGCATTTCCAAGCACTGGAGCAAATGCAACCTTCTTAACCGTCTGAGGGCTTTCTTCTATGCCAATCAAAAAGCAAGCTTCAGCAAGGGCCGCTCTCAACGTACCTCCGTAACGAGGACAAGTCACACCCATTTCACCTATAAAAACAGAGGTTCTGTTTATGGAAGGACGCTCCTGTTTATAACGCAGATTGTTTGCAATTAAGAATCCCGGATTGGAGTAAATATGCGAGTCAATCCACTCTCCTCTCAACTTATCGGATACCTGCGAACTGCTGATTACGGTCACCTCCGGATATACCTTGTTTATGGCATCTTTAAACAGCTGGAAACGTTTTTGATATTCTGTTCCATAATTTTCACTTCCTATTTCAATAAATTTCAGATTAAACGGTTCAGGATGCCCATTCTTAGCACGCATTTCACCAAACAAGGAATCGACCGGGGCATTGGCATAGGCTATGGCGTTAATCGCCTCTTGTACCCATTTGTCCATTTCATTAATGACTTCATAACGTGGACGACGATCTTGATTAGTCACCCCACTATTGATGACATAAATAGGTTCTGCTTTCAAATCTTCACAAAGTTGGAGGTATTCATGATAACCCATTCCGTTTGATGTGCCATATCCCCAAATATTCCAGAAGTGTTTTCTTTCTGAAATGGGCCCAATTGTCTCTTTCCAAACAGGAAAAGTACCGTTTGTATACCCCTCAACAAATAGCCCTCCAGGGAAACGGATAAACTTCGGGTTTAATTCGGATAGTTCGGTCATCAAATCTTTCCGCTGTCCATTCGGACGCTCCATCCAGGTTTGTTGTGGAAACAATGACACAACATCTAAGTAGAAATAGGCATTTTCGGTCGTTGTAAATGTCAAATTAGCATTATTCACATCTTCCGTTGCTGTAAATACATGTCGATATTGCTTCCACTCATATGAAGGTGTCACGCTAAACGTGTCACTGAGTAAACGCTCGCAGTCCTTATCTTCAAGAGCAACCGTTATTTGTGCCGGATTCATCGAAGATGATCGAATATAGAACGAGAGATTATAACGCTCTCCTTTCTTTAAGGGTATTCCCTTATATCCTTCTGCAACAAGCCCTCCCCTTTGTCCTTCTTTGCTGTAGACAGCTACGGCTAACGAGCGACGGTTATTTTCGCTAATAGGATTTATAATATCATATGAAAGATAGGTATAATCCGACAATCGTCTCCATCCGGGAACAGAATCTGGTGAAGGAATCGGTAAAGTCCATTTATTAGGAGTTACCAATACGCCTCGTGTCCTGTCATATGCACTGTGTAAGGGTAATATACCGTCTTCAAAGCTTCTGTTTTGAATCAGTTCTGCATATAAACCTCCTTCAATAGCATGATTGATCTCTTCGATTGTCAATCCGTATAAATCAGGGTTAACAGCTGTCGGAGTGACTTCCATATCTATCGTTATCGTAGACGTATGCGCTACCTCCGGCATACAGCGAGTGAATGTAAGAATAACCCCAATTAAGAGTAGTGTATGTATAAGTGTATGCTCTCGTTTAATTATAGCCATATAGACATTCGTATTTCAATGCAAAGATAAGTATTTACACCCTTATTAAGTGGTTGTTTATTGAAACATAGAAGGATGAAAAATGAATATCAATACACAAACGTTGTGTTATCCATTTTTAGTGACAAAAAATATAGTATTTTTGACCAATTATAAAGCACATAAAACCAAAAAGAGATAGGTTAAAAGGTTAATTTTGCGTTTTGTTTATTATAAACTTTGATTATTCAATTTTTATGGAAATCCAAAGATTGATTTCCAAAGATGGTAATCGGTGAATACACTATCGATTATCTTGATTAATAAAATATCCAAGCAGGTAGAAAATCTATTGTCTGTCTGCTTTCATGAAACAACTTAATATGGATTACGCAATAATAGCAGCTGGAGAAGGTTCCCGATTGGTTCAAGAAGGTATCAAAACTCCGAAACCATTGATTCGTCTTCATGGGGTAGCCCTGATAGACCGATTGATACATATTTTTCAAGAAAATAAAGCTTCCTCAATCAGCATCATTGTGAATGAGGAGATGAAGGAAGTACAGGAGCATCTAAAGGCGTTAAAGCTTGATATTCCTTTAAATATCTGTATTAAGAGCACTCCTAGCTCGATGCATAGTTTCTATGAACTGAGCCGATTTATTAAAGGTGAAAAATTATGCTTAACTACGGTAGACACCATTTTTTATGAAGATGAATTCAAACATTACATCAATCAATTCATTGAAGATAAAGAGTTTGATGGCTTGATGGCTGTGACCGACTATATAGATGATGAAAAGCCTCTCTATATAGATGTTGATGAAAATCTTACCATCCGTAATTTTTATGATACGAATGAATGCGGATGTAAATATATTTCCGGAGGTATTTATTGCCTGAAGCAAAACGCAATTAGTGTTTTGAAGGTCGCTTTGGAATCCGGAATGTCGAGGATGCGTAATTATCAAAAAACGCTTGTGAAGGAAGGATTACAATTAAAAGCCTGCCCATTCAAGAAAATCATCGATGTAGATCACGCTGAAGACATACAAAAAGCTGAACTTTTTCTGAAACAACATTGAACATGACAAATATTACAATAGCCGGAATTTGTCGTAGAGACAAATTCTCTCCAAATCATATCGGAAATGATGCTGCTATCTTTAATCTGACTGCAGAACATTTAAAGGAGATAGGATGTACAGTAAATAAATATACTGAGTCCGACCTGATACTTGGTGATATTAAAGAAAAGTATATCTTTAACATGGTGCGTGAATGGCAATCCATTCATAAACTACAGGAAATGGAAGATCAAGGAGTTAAGGTAATCAATTCGGCGTATGGTATTGATAATTGCACACGTGAAAAGATGACACGCTTGTTAATCAACAATCATATTCCTCACCCACGGAGTCTGTTCCTTAACACAAATGAAGATCCGGAAGAAGAGTTGAAAAATAGCGGAATGCAGAATTGCTGGATCAAAAGAGGAGATTTCCATGCTATTCACCGAGAGGATGTAACTTATGTTCGCCATCTGGAAGAAGCAAAAGGCATCTTAAAAGAATATGCAATCAGAGGCATCCAAACGGCTGTGGTAAATGAACATCTGACGGGAGATTTAGTGAAATTTTATGGCGTGAAAGACACCAACTTCTTCTTTTGGTTCTATCCAACGAATGCAAACCATAGTAAATTTGGACTAGAAACGATTAATGGTAATGCGAAAGGCATACCCTTTGATGAAAATGAACTTAAAGATATTTGTTCACGAGCAGGACAAGTCTTAAACGTGAATATTTACGGAGGAGATTGTATCATTTCAGAAGATGGGAAAATACAAATCATCGACTTCAATGACTGGCCAAGCTTTGCTCCTTGCAGAGATGAAGCCTCAAAATATATAGCGGAACGTATTTATATGATGATTAATGAGTAATGGAAGAGAATAAAAAACAAAAGTTTGAATCCACTCTGAAGTCTCTAGACACAGAAGAGTTTATTGATATTCATTTTTATCGACCAATAGGTTATCAATGGGCATTACTATTTAATAAGCTTAACGTTTCTCCTAATGCGGTAACCATAGCATCTATCTTTATCGGTATTGCTGCAGGGATTTGCTTTTACTATGAGGACCTAATGACCAACATTATTGGTATGTTATTACTTATATGGGCCAATTCTTATGATAGTGCCGATGGGCAGTTAGCGCGAATGACAGGAAAGAAAAGTGCGCTTGGACGTGTATTGGATGGCGCTTGTGGCGACCTGTGGTTTATCAGTATTTATGCAGCCATCTGTTTGCGTCTTACTCCGGAGTGGGGTATTTGGATTTGGGTATTAGCAGCCATAACCGGTTATTTCCACAGCAAACAGGCAGCAATGGCAGACTATTATCGCAACGTCCACCTGCTTTTCCTGAAAGGTGAATCGGGCAGTGAATTGTCCAAATCAGACAAATTAGTGATAGAACAAGCTAAATTGTCATGGAGCAAAGATTTTATTTATAAGCTTTTCGGATTCTTTTATATCAACTATACAAAAGGACAAGAGCAGTTTACTCCTAAATTCCAGAAAATGATGGAAACGCTTAATAAGGTATATACAGATAATATACCCGAAGATTTTCGTCAAAGATTCCGTGCAAAAAGCTTGCCTTTGATGAAATATACGAATATGCTTTCTTTTAACACACGTGTAATCGCATTATTCATAAGCCTTTTCATAAATTTACCTTGGATTTATTTCGTATTTGAATTGACTGTTCTTAATATCATGCTCGTTTACATGGTCGTGACCCATGAATCATTCTGTGAAGAGTTTAGAAAAGAAATCTTATCAACAAAACAAGCCAATGACTAAATTAGAAAACATAACCGGGATAATCTTTGATTACGGAGGAACTATTGACAGCAATGGTTTACATTGGGCTGAAGTAATCTGGGAAGCATACGAGACATTTCTTGTGCCGGTCAGCAAAGAGGTATTCCGTGAGGCATACGTCTATGGAGAGCGTACATTAGCCAAAAATCCATTGATTCAGCCGAATCATACATTTAAGGATATGCTACGTATAAAGATAGATATACAGATACAATGGCTTCAAGTTAACGACAAACTGCCTGCAAACTATTTCTGCGAAGACACATCTGCAGCTATTGCCGCTTGGTGTTATAATTTTGCTCGTCAATCTACATCGAGAGCCAAAGCAACGATAGAAAAATTAGCTATCAGATATCCTATGGTTTTGGTTTCCAACTTTTATGGAAACATAGAAGCGGTATTAAAAGACTTTCAACTGGACAGTTTTTTCCAATCAATTGTTGAATCAGCAGTAGTAGGTGTAAGAAAACCAGATCCTCAGATATTTGCTCTGGGAGTGAAAGAGCTCCAAATGGAGCCTCAAAATATCGTCGTTATCGGTGATTCGTATGATAAAGATATCATTCCTGCGTCTAAGGTAGGATGCAAAACAATCTGGTTGAAGAACATTGGTTGGGAAGATTACAAAGGAGATGAAACTGCAGATATTATCATTTCCGATTTTAACGAACTTGAACAAAGCTTATTAGTATAGTTTAAAGCAGCATTTGCTTAACATATATAATTTGCATAAGATGTATAGAAATTATTTCATTATATCTCTGCTACTCCTATTCATAAATTCATGTGATTTGATTGACTATCATCCTTATGATGGGCGATTGAACCCAGAAACAGAGACAGATATCAATAGAAAAAATATAGCTAAGATTGAAGAGCTGTGTAAAGACAAAGATACGATTCGCTTTGTGATGATTAGCGATACTCAACGCAGCTATGATGAAACGGCAGATTTTGTTGAACATTTCAACCGTAATGTCAAAGACGTAGACTTTATCCTGCATGGCGGAGATATTGCAGACTTCGGTTTAAAAAAGGAGTTTGAATGGGCGCATAAGATTCTGTCGAAGCTTAAAGTACCCTATGTCTCCCTTATCGGCAATCACGATATCATCGGAAATGGTGATCAAGTATTTTTGAAAATGTACGGTAAGGCTAATTTCTCTCTAATTGTTGGAGATGTAAAGATAATCTGCCTGAATACAAATGCTATTGAGTATGACTATAGCTACCCGGTTCCGGATTTTTCGTTTATACGCAAGGAGATTGAAGAATCAACTTCATTTAAACGTACCATTGTTGCTATGCATGCACCTCCCGGAAACGAGCAATTCAATAATAATGTAGAAGATATCTTCCACATCGTCATTAAACGTGCTCCTACTCTACTCTTTTGCTTGCATGGACATGAACATAGCTTCAAGGTAAGATGCACTACAATCGCAAAGCGCGGGTATTATATGTTTACACTAACTCCAAACGGCTATAGCTATGAAGAGATTGAGTTTTAAGTTGATATTGATTAGTTTATTGTGGAATTCGTTTGGGTTGAAAGCACAAATCACAAACGGGTTAGAAGAGCCGGAAACAATTAAGTACCATACGGTCTGGAATAAGTTATTCCCCAAGTACATAAAAGGACAGTTTGCTGGATCCATAGGCATGTTTTCTGCAGGAGTAGGTTGGAACTATGGAAAAGATCATTGGGAAACCGATGTGCTATTGGGTTATATACCCAAAAACACCGACCGTCATGTCATGGCCACCTTGACACTTAAACAAAACTATTTGCCGTGGAAATTACCGGTAAATGACCAAATTACTTTTGAACCGTTGAACTGCGGACTTTTCATGAATACGCTATTAGATGGCGATTTCTGGGTGAAAGAACCAGAAAGGTATCCGAAAGGGTATTATGGTTTTTCAACGAAAATACGTTTACATATCTTCGCTGGAGAGCGCATCACGTATAAATTTAAGCGTCAAGACAGATTTGCTAAATCCGCAACTATGTTTTACGAACTAAGCACATCTGACTTGTATCTTATTAATGCGATAACCAATAGTTATTTAAAGCCGAAAGATTATCTCAGTATTGCTTTTGGTGTAAAACTACAAATAGATTAGTCTTTACACCAGCTTAGATAATCATCAAACGTAGCAGAACGAAAGTCTGGAATTACAGTATAAACCTTATCCCGGAGCGAATCGGCTGAATTTGTTGTGGCTAAACCAATAACACGCATTCCGGCGTCTGTACCGGCCTTTATGCCGACGAAAGAATCTTCGAAGACGAGACAATCAGCAGGATCTACTCCTAAATCACGGGCAGCCAACAAATAGCAGGAAGGATCGGGCTTACCGCGCTCAATGCGGTCGGCCGTTACTACCGTATCAAATATACCTTCGATATTTAATTCAGAAAAGGCGCGATTTACTTTCATATCATCCGAACTGGTCACCAACCCGGTCTTCACTCCTTTTTGCTTCAGCAAAAGCAAAAACTCAATTGAGCCTGGCATAGGGGGCAAAGGCATTGTCTTTTCAAATTCCATAGAATCCCTTATCACCATCTGTTTGAATTCTTCGGAACGATGTGAGAAGTGATTATTTATTATAGCGGGAAGCGTAGTCCCTTTAATAACTTCAGCAAAGTTTTCGATACCTGTTTCATAACGAACACTGGCCTCATTCCAAAAACTATCATAAATCGGTTCCGTATCAACCAATACACCATCAAAGTCAAAAAGGGCTATTTTCATTCTGTTCATCAATATTCAATTATTTGTAAAAGCTATTTTCAATTCAAAGATACCTCGTTTCTCTCATTCTTTGTACTATTCCAACAAAAAATTCTATATTTGTGGGCGAACACAATTATTTCAAATCTAATTCATAAAAAGATGAAAACACTTCTAACTACGGTTACAGCCTGTTCCGTTCTACTCTGTGCTTGTGGAGGAAAAGGCACGCAAAATGCTTCAGAACAAGCTGAATCTACAGCTCCCGCTACTGAAGTTGCTAATGTTTTGACAGAACAAGAAAAAAATGACGGTTGGATACTCCTATTCGATGGAAAAACAACAGATGGATGGAGAGGTGCTCACAAAGAGGCATTCCCTGAATCGGGTTGGACAGTAAGCGACGGACAATTAATTGTTCATAAATCTGATGGTTCTGAGTCTACCAACGGAGGTGATATCGTAACGGTAGGTGAATATTCTGCATTCGAGCTAAGCGTGGATTTCAAAATTACGGAAGGTGCCAATAGCGGCATCAAATATTTTGTCACCGAAAAAGAAAAGCAAAAAGGATCGGCATACGGTTTGGAATTCCAAATTCTTGATGACGCCAAACATCCGGATGCCAAGTTGTACACAACTGTCCCCGGGTCACGTACTCTTTCAAGCCTATACGATATGAAGAAAAGCGAAAACGTAAACTTCAATGGGGTTGGCGAATGGAACACAGCCGTTATTAAAGTATTTCCAAATAACCACGTTGAACATTGGTTAAACGGAACCAAGGTTCTTGAATATGAACGCGGCAGTGCCGAATTCAGAGAATTAGTAAAAGGCAGCAAATATGCAGCTCCTTCATATAATGAAGCCGGACCTTTCGGTGAAGCTGTATCAGGACATATACTTCTTCAAGACCATGGCGATGAAGTTGCTTTCCGCAATATCAAAATCAAGGAATTGAAATAAGAGTTTATTTACGCTTGATACTATAGAGGACAATTTTATCGCGTACATCAGCTATGCGATTGGGTGTGGAGGTCAATTGAATAAAATCATATTGCCCTCCATATTTATTTAGGAGTTTCTCCACATTCTTTTCTGTAACAAGGAAATAACCTGATTCCGGATTTTCATGTGCAATATCCCGGAACATATTCCCCATATAGAAGTTCATTCCGTACAGATTAGGAAATTCCAGCAAATTATTCGTAACATAAACATTCGTTTCGTTCAGTGGATAATCTTTCATGATCTGCATGGCAAACGGACGTGAGGATGTTGCCTTACGAAGATTATACATCACCACTCCATCAATCATGAAGTTAACAGCCAAAGCCAAGCCTACAGTAGCATATAATATCTTGATATTGATCTTTTTAAACATTTGGTACCATAGGCAGACTACTGCAAATAAGTTGATAAACAAGATAACTAGCGTAAGTGTGGATGGTTCAGTCAGCACGTCCGTAAAGAGGCGTACACTATCAAGGGTGCTTTCTTTTGAGGTGTATTGTCCGGCTATCGACATAGGATCCAATACACCAGCCATAATAAGTCCTATCACGATAAGTAATAATGATACTATCCCGCCTAGGAAACCGGCGAAGAAACGCGTAACCAATCGTCTGTATTCCGTAAGGTAAAGTGCATATTGCGCTAAGAATAGAGCTATAAAAGGATATGCCGGTATAAGATAGACACTTCGTTTACTTGAAGGAATAGAATAAAAGAACACGATACAGACAATCGCAACGATACTAAATATCACCACTTTATCAGATGAACGAAAACGCACCCAAGCATCTTTCAACATTTGTTTCAGCGACTTTTCCGGTTTAGCCAGTTTAAACCCAAATAATGAAAAGACAAATAGCAATGTCCAAGGAACAAAGCCTGTAAGCAGTGTCATGAAATTATACCATACGCCATTTTCGTGACCTAACTCATAGTTGATATCCAAATTGTCAATGCTAAAAAATCGTCCGAAATTTTCAGCCAAAACTAAATTCAAAAACTCATCTCCTCCTTGCTTCCACGCAGCGATATACCATAATAAAGGGAGGAATAGCGAAGCTACACCTGCATAAAGTAACGCCTTAAATACCGTAAGCAGACTATATTTATTCAAAACCAACAGGTAGACTCCAAATACAAATAAAGGAAGAATTACTCCAACAGGTCCTTTTGTGAGGATGGCTGCACTCAACAAAAGGGGTATAATGACAGGTAGCCCTTTAAGTTGAAGATTGTCTTCCCATCGATAGAGCGCGAACAAGCTCAACACAATAAACAGACTTAAAAGCATATCCACACGGGTTGTCATTCCTGCTCTGTGCATCTCAATACAGGTCAACAGAAACAAAACCGATATGAACGTCTGCTGAAACTTGATCCGTTTACCAAAGAATATCAAAACAGAGGCTAACAGCCCGATATAAGCTACAGCCGAAGGAATGCGCGATGTAAATTCCGAAACATATCCTTGAGGATAGGAACAAATAGCCATCAGCCAATGTGCCAAAGGTGGCTTATAAGCAAATTCATCAGCATACACATAAGGTAAGACCCAGTTTCCGGATTCCAGCATGGATATCGCTACAGCTGCCTCACGGGGTTCCCCCTTGGTAGAGAAGTCACCCAATATTAGCCAAGGTAATATGGAGATGATACATAGAACAACAATAAATGTTATTGGCTTCTGTAAATATAAAGATTGTAGATTCGGTGTTCGCATAATCGTTAATTTAAACCTAATGACTGTCTAATAGCAGTTCGAATTCTTTCTGCCTCTTTTTTATTCTCTTTCAAAATAGAAATTACCAAATTGAGATAACTTCCTTTATTACTAATACCTAACAGGCTGCACAACTTGCTTTGCCCCATGATTGCCTTCTGATTATATACGCGTAAGATTAAACGATAATCTCTGTTTTCGATATAGGTAGAAAACTTCTGTTTTAATCGGTTGAATATGTCTGAAACATCTATGGTATCCTGAAGATTATGTATATGCTCGGACAATTCGTCTTTTGATGTAATCTTCCGATTTACGGCAATCTCCAGACGTTTACGTACTCTATGCGTTGTATGCAGGAGCACTTGCTCATCTAGATCTCTCTCAAATAAAGCAATGATATTTTCTTTTACCTCATTAAATATCTTATCCGGATCAAACATCAGCTTGCCGGCTACTACCTTTATAACCTCTTCAAGTAACAGTAAGTTTTCCACTTCTGCCACGTCCGGCACCATGATATGTTGGTCGTTAAGATATTCTACCTCTCCTTTCGTGCGTCTGTCGCGATCAACAATACCCATTGATTCGAGCGTATGAAAGTCTTTCAACTGTCTGAAAGCTTTTGTCGTTTCGATAACTTTTTGACAACCACCCATTGGTTTGACCAAATAATTAGGAAAAATCAACGGATAAAGTCTATTGTCAATACTGTTCGATTCGGTTCCTTCAATAAAGAGAATCGGTTTGCGACTGCCCAACAAGGTGAGATAAACCTCTTCAGGAAATGATTCATCGCTTTCCAGTATCTCGTAGTCCCACTCATGTTCATCTGCTAAAAAGGCGCGTACCCATATCCGTTTGGCCGTCAAACGTGAAGAAGCAAATTCTACGTCATGTGTGAGGTAGGTAAACGTACAGTCCGGTCGAAGAGCCTCAATTTCGTCCCACAAATTGTTTTTGATCAGCTGATGCAATAACAAGGTAGGTTCTTCGATAATAAGTAATGCTCCTTTTGGGGCACATAGAACAGATCCGATCAGATAAAACACAATCCGCTCGCCATCACTCATCCTTTCTGCACTATAATGGGTTCCCAAGTTTGTGGCAGAGGCAAGTTCAATCGACCCGGAAGTACGAATCAATCGATTATGAGGAAAAAGTCGTTCCCATATGGATTGTATACGGTCTATCTTCGTAGAAGGTGGCTCAATATTTCTATTGTGCTTACTTTCCTCTTTGTATTTGAGTGCTGCATCAAATTCCTCTGTTTGCAGCCTGATCATCAACTTCTCGTATTCAGATAAAACAGGTACCGAATCTTTTGACAACGCCGATTGGAGCAGCGAAAGATTGTTGACCGGCATGTCATCTATCGTTTCTCTTTTTAAATAAAGGGAACTAACACCTGATATATACTCGGTGGGCCCTGAATATTTTTTGCCTAACTCTTTTGCAAAAGAACTTTTACCGGCGCCATTTGCCCCGACAATAATTACGGTATTTGCCTTCTGCGTATCTAATACTTCGTCAGCTCTTTTATTTATTCTTTTAGGCAATGATAATTTCATGAAGCTTCAGGAAAAAGAGTTATACATGACATCAATTAGTCATCAAATATAGCTAATTAAATCTATATATGCTTTGCCTTTCCCTACCTATCGTTATTAGAAGTTCGTTTATAAACAATATCTATTAGGGTTCTAAGTCTAAGGTATTTGAATCTAAATGCAAATAGGCAAAATACCATTATCTGTTTCTATATTTTACAGTCTCTTTTACCCATCTTTTTTCATGCAAAATTTACACACTCATCGAGATGTTAAAACAACTTGATATTCAAAGCAAAAAACATCCCGATGAAAAAAAAATAATCATCCCGAACGTTTTTAAAAAACATCGAGGTCTTTTTTAAAAACGTTCGGGATGTTTTTTTAGAACGATATTTATACTGATTTTCAATGCACTATTTTTGAAAATTCACATCGGGATGAATCTTGTTTTTTACATTCTCAATTTTAAATCTCAAGTTTCACTTTCTAAACAAAAAAATACCTGCCAATCAACAAAACTATACGGGGTGCAATTTTGTTAATTCTTAGTAGAGACGATTCTGCTATGGAATTTCCCTTTTTTATCAGCATTTTTTTGATGTGATACCTAAATGCTGAAAATTGAATTATTGAAATAGTAACGATATAAGAAAATTTAGATTGACAATGAAAACAATTGTGCTAATTCGCCACGGTGAAAGTGTGTGGAACCAAGAAAACAGATTTACAGGTTGGACAGATGTAGACTTGACCGAAAAGGGTGTTGCCGAAGCTACAAAAGCAGGTAACCTTTTGAAGGAAAAGGGGTTTGTATTTGAAAAGGCCTATACTTCTTATTTGAAACGTGCCGTTAAAACCCTTAATGTCGTGCTTGACCGTATGGATTTGGATTGGATCCCAGTTGAAAAGCACTGGAGACTGAACGAAAAGCATTATGGCGACTTGCAAGGGCTTAACAAAGCTGAAACAGCAGCTAAATACGGTGACGAACAAGTTTTAATCTGGCGTAGAAGCTACGATATCGCTCCGAATCCTATTGCAGAAAGTGATCCACGTCATCCCGGTAATGAAATACGTTACAAAGGAGTTGACAAAGCCGATCTTCCTGCTACTGAGTCATTGAAAGATACTGTTGCACGTATCCTTCCTTATTGGAAAGAAGTTATTTTCCCTACGTTAAAGATTGCCGATCAAGTATTGGTTGCTGCTCATGGTAATAGCTTGCGTGGTATCATTAAGTACCTAAAAAATATCTCTGACGAGGAAATCGTTCATCTAAACTTGCCTACAGCAGTTCCTTATGTATTCGAGTTTGATGATAATTTGAATTTGGTGAATGATTATTTCCTTGGTGATCCGGAAGAAATCAAAAAATTGATGGATGCTGTGGCTAACCAAGGTAAAAAGAAGTAAGCTAATCTAACAGGACACAATAAAAAAGAGACACTCTCTGATGAGAATGTCTCTTTTTTTATGCATTAAGTAGATAAAAATCAAGAACACATATCTTTGATGATCTGAATCAATTGGTTTCCTAACTCTTCAGCTTCTTTCATTGTATGAGCCTCAGAATAGATTCGGATGATGGGCTCTGTATTGCTCTTACGCAAGTGTACCCATTTGTCAGGAAAATCAATTTTCACACCATCGATATCAGTAATATCATATTGCGCAAATTGCGTTTTTACTTTTTCAAGTATTCCGTCTACATCAATTTCCGGAGTCAGTTCTACTTTTTGCTTGGAAATGAAGTACGGTGGATAAGTGGCACGTAGCTCACTTACTTTCATTTTTTTCTTAGCCAGATGGGTCAGGAATAAAGCAATACCAACAAGGGCATCACGACCGTAGTGGCTGGCCGGATAGATTACTCCTCCGTTTCCTTCACCACCGATAACGGCATTCGTTTCCTTCATCTTGGTAACCACATTCACCTCTCCTACTGCTGCAGCGTTATATTCTTGTCCGTATGAACGAGTTACGTCACGTAAAGCACGCGAAGAGCTCAGGTTGCTCACTGTATTTCCCGGAGTATGGCTCAATACATAGTCGCTTACAGCAACCAACGTATATTCTTCGCCAAACATTTCTCCGTTCTCACAGATGATTGCCAATCGATCTACATCAGGATCGACCACGAAGCCTACATCGGCTTTTGCCTGTGGCATCAGTGCTGATATTTCTGTAAGATGTTCGGGCAGAGGTTCCGGATTGTGAGAGAAATTACCATGAGGAACACAATGAAACTTGAATATCTCCTTAACTCCAAGGGCATATAACAAGTCTGGTATTACAATACCACCAACCGAGTTTACACAGTCAATAGCTACACGGAAATTCGCTTTAGAGATGGCTTCAACATCAACTAGGTCAAGCGCTAAAACACTTTCAATATGCTTTTGTTTATACGAAAGGTCTACAGTTACTTTACCCAGATGGTCTACATCAGCATAAGTAAATTCCTCTGCCTCTGCCAAACGAAGTACTTCAGCTCCATCAGCAGCGTTAAGAAATTCGCCACGTTCGTTTAGTAATTTTAGGGCGTTCCATTGCTTTGGGTTATGGCTGGCAGTAAGTATAATCCCACCACAAGCTTTCTCTTGAGCAACAGCAAATTCGGTTGTTGGAGTCGTAGCTAAATCTAAATCAACTACATCAAACCCCATTCCAGTTAGGGTTCCAATCACTACCTGTTTTACCATTGGCCCTGAAATACGGGCATCGCGTCCAACAACAATTTTGTTGGATTTTGACTTTGTGTTTTTTCTAATAAAGGTTGCATAAGCGGAGACAAATTTGACGATAGCCAATGGGCTTAGGCCATCTTCCGGTGCACCACCGATTGTTCCCCTGATACCGGAAATAGATTTAATTAGAGTCATAGTTTTAGCATCGTTTACTTTTCAAATACATATCTGACTTTTTTGTAATAGATCGGATCACCGTTATATTGTTGTTGTTCTCCTCCCACCTTAAATGGAACAATCAGTTTCACAATAGAACTATCTCCTACAAAGCTTAATGGTTCTACTAACCCTTGTCCATAAAGAGTAATGAAATTTTGATCGCCATATGCTGTAGAACCTCCATATGTGAAAATCAATGGATAAAAAGTATTATCAAATCCATCAACTGTTTCATAAGTACCGGTTAGGCCCGTAATGTAATCAAACGTAAAGCGACATAAAATTGTTGTAGAGTTGTATACGGCTCGGTTTCCATTTCCTGAATCTACTACATTCAAATATAACCCGCTCGGTAATTTATAGAATTCATTATCCGCAAAAACGCCATTTTCCGGATATGCATCAAGTATTTTTAAATCCAAACTGTCTATCAGTTTATTGATTGCTTTACGCTCATCGTTAAGCATTTCTGTATATGTCCGTTGACTTTTACTACATGCAGACATAACCAGAATAGCTGCTGTGATCATCATCAAAATGCTAAATCCTTTCTTCATCTATGAATCTTTATTTGTTTATCTATGAGACAAATGTATGCAATATCTGCCATTCTTTAAATAATTGTACCAAAATCTTCAGTTTTATTAGGATTGAATAAGGCTAACCCTTTCTCAAAAACAGCGATTGCTTCCTCGAGGCTACCATAATACTCACCTCCTGATGCATTCTTATGCCCTCCTCCATTAAAATAGGTTTGGGCAAAGACGTTACAAGGGAATGCACCTACCGAACGTAACGAAATTTTTATATAATCCTGGTCTTCACGTATAAAGACGCTGAACTGTACCCCTTCGATACTTAAAGGTAAATTCACGAAGCCTTCTGTATCACCAGATACATAATTAAACTGATTTAATTCGTCCTTTGAAAGGGTTATTAAGGCAGTACTGTATTCGGGATATACTTTCATCTTATCGTACAAGACATATCCCATCAGTCTCAATCGTGATTCGGAATAGACTTGGTTCACTCTACGATAAATCAAATCCTTATCAATGCCTTTTTTTAATAGCTCACTAATGATTACGTAAATTTCAGGTTGATTGGAATTGTATGTAAATGAGCCGGTATCGGTCATCATTCCTGTATAAATACATTCGGCAGCATCCCTGTTCAGTAAATCGAAAAATCCCATGCGGCAAATAAAACGAAAAACCATCTCACTCGTAGATGACATTTCGGGGTGTGAAATCGTCACATTACAAAAATCACTGGGATCTAAATGATGATCGATCATCACTTTGCGTGCATCTGATGCTACAACAGGGCCTCCTAGCTTTTCGATTCGCTTCGGATCATTAAAGTCCAGGCAGAAAACGACATCTGCATTTTGAATCAATTCTTCCGAAAAATCAGGGTATTTTTCATGAACTATAATATCTTTAGCTCCGGGCATCCACTTATAGAACTGTGGGAAGTCATTCGGTACAACGATTTGAACATTTTCTTTACCATATTCCAACAAGAAATGATAAAGCCCGAGCGAAGATCCTAAGGCATCACCGTCCGGTGTAACGTGTGTAACTATGACGAATCTCTCGCCTTTTTCAACGTATCGCTTTGCTTTTTGAATCCTTTCTTCGGCTATAATCTTTGTAATCATAAAGCTATCTTAATATTATATCTGCAAAGGTAGTATTTTTTATATTGCAGGAAGCCAAAGTGATTCAATAAGAAGTTTAATAAAAAGTAATGCAAGAAAAATAAATGACAGTAATAAATTCATAGGACGCTTTTTATAGAGAAAAAGCACAACAAAGAAAAGAAACGTATAGGCCAGTATAAGATCAATGAAGTCAAACGGCACAATAAAGGATGCCCAAGGAAAAGCACTAAACGACTCTACGATATACATCAAAAAAGACATCATCTTATCTAAAGCCTCCCCTAAGAGTGATACTCCCGGAAATGATGTTGGAAGCAGCATATAAATCAGCCCTGCAGGTATAAGTATCATACTAACTAACGAAAATGGAAGATTGGTAAATAAAAAAAGCGTAGGAAATTGACTGAAATAATACATACACAGAAATGATGTCCCTATTTGAGCGGAAATAGACACAACAATCCATCCGTAAGGCTCGGCCAACAAAGGGTTGCGTATTTCCATCAAACGTTCTAAAGGGCCATGTAGAAGCAAGATAAACCAAACGGCCAGATAACTTAATTGGAATCCGATGTCAAACAGAAAAAACGGATTGTAGACTAACATAATAAATGCAGAAGCTGCCAAGGTATTATAACCATCTGTTGTGCGATTAATAACCTGGCCGGTTAGAAAGAAGGTCAACATCAAGGCTGAGCGGACCGAAGGCGGCGCAAACCCCGATATGAGGGTAAAACTCCACAAAAGCAATAGGGTGGCTATGTATTTAATCCATTTGAATGGACCTATTGAAGGCAATGGCCGCAATAGAAATGAAAAGAACCCACAGACAACTGCAACATGAAATCCACTGACAGACAAGATATGAGCCACACCTGTAACCGAAAACTGCATGCGTATTTGTCGATCAAGCATACCTGTATCGCCAAGCAACATCGCTCCTAATACTTTTCGTTTATCATCTGCCATCTCAATCAGGTTCAACCGGCTTAGTAAGGCTTCTCTTGCAAATACGGCGTGAGATTGCAATTGCATCATCCAACCGTTATTCCCTCCGTACATATCCCTCCAAGCTGAAAATAAAATGGACAAAGTCAATAATAGTAGTGAAAAGACAATTCCCCAATGCCAACGATTGCTGTATTTTGGAATCGCCTCATTATTCGATAAAATCAACGAAACAAGAAGAAAAGTCAACAAAGCCGGTATCACCCATTGAAAGGGCAGAAAAACATAACAGCAAATACCGGTAATCCATAAAAAAAGTGGCCGCACAAAGGGTCGCTTTTGCAGTTCTTCAATCATGTCGATTTTGGTTAATTAGAAAGCTCAGAGATTCTTTAAGTCATCGATTACTTTTTTAGGATTGGTTGATTTAAAAACAAAATTTCCTGCCACAAGCACATCGGCTCCTGCATCAAGCAATCTCTTACCTGTCTCCAGATTAACTCCCCCATCTACCTCAATTAATGTATTCAGGCCTCTGCGGGTAATCATTTCTTTCAACGCTTTGGTTTTTGCTACAGAATGCTCAATAAACTTTTGTCCTCCGAAGCCCGGATTAACAGACATGAGTAACACCATGTCCAGATCATGTAGGATATCTTCAAGCAGATATATAGGTGTATGTGGGTTCAATGTAACCGCTGCCTTCATACCGGCATCCTTTATAGCAGAAATCGTACGATGAAGATGGGTGCATGCTTCGTAATGTACATTCATCATATATGCTCCTGTAGCAGCAACCTCTTTGATAAATTTTTGAGGTTCTACAATCATAAGATGTACATCCAAGGGTTTATTTGTAACATCTTTCAATACATCTAAAATTGGAAAACCAAATGATATATTTGGCACAAAGACACCATCCATGATATCCAAATGCAACCAATCGGCCGCACTTTCATTCAGCATCTCTACTTCGCTTTGCAAGTTAAGAAAATCGGCCGCAAGTAATGAAGGAGCAATTAAATGTTTCATAGTTCACTAAATTATAATACAAAAGTAACAAAAAAAGAGAAGAGAGAACCCTATGATTCTCTCTTCTCAATCTTTTTAATTCAAGACAAAATTACAATGTCCTGCATTTAATGTCTTTTCTGAACAATAGACCCGCGCAAATTGAGACAAAAAGTCAATCGTTTTTTGGTGCGGAGACGTCTTCATTTCTAAAGGTCTTTCATTTGTGTTGTTCTTTTCAATTATAGTCCGAGTAGAAAGTTTCTTCATAGGCATAATCAAGTTTATATACCTAAAAACGAAGGAGAAACTTTCTTATTGTGTGGACCCTAAGAATATTTTCAATTAAACTAACGAAAGTTCCATTTTGTTCTCTTCGGCCATTCTTCTCATATTAAGAATAGCATATCTCATACGCCCAAGAGCTGTATTGATGCTAACCCCGGTAATGTCGGCAATTTCCTTAAAACTTAAATCCTTATAGTACCGCATTTCCAGCACTTCCCTTTGATTGTCCGGTAAATGTTGCACTAACTTCTTAACGTCAGATAGTACCTGTCGTTTAACTAAGCGATCTTCTACCGTTCCATCACATAGTTTCATATTGTTGAACAAATCTACTTCAACATCATCATTAGAGATGGTATTTTCACTTCGTTCTTGGCGAAAGTTATCAATAATCAAATTATGGGCAATACGGGTAATCCAAGCTTTAAACTTTCCGTTTTCTGTATAGCGACCTTGTTTGATAGTAACAATCGCCTTGACAAAAGTCTCTTGAAAGATATCTTCTGTCAAATCTTTGTTTCGTACGATAAAGTAAATGTAAGAATGGATACTGCTCTTATGACGATTCAATAATACGTCAAAAGCGGCATTATTACCTTCCGCATAAAGGACAACCAATTCCTCATCGGTCATCTTTTTTAATGTATTCATTACTCTCTATTTTAAGATTCTATTAAGTAATGTTATGCAATAGGCAATTCGTTTTAATGGTGAGACTTAATTTTTCTTATTTACAAATGAACAATATTTATTTGTAAATAGCAACTATTCCAACTGAAATCAACAAAAAAATGTCCCTGATCCGTACTTTTTAGTACAAACCAGGGACTTTTTTACACAAAACTTAAGTTAAACTTAAAACTTATATCCAAAAGTTAGAGAAACTCTTGTTGTATTTGTCTTCATTGTGGCTGGTGTTGAAAGTATATCCTTTTTCAACTCAGGATCATATATTCTTGAGAATGAATATACATCTTCTTTATGAGTTTTATATACACAAGCCAAATCTGCATAGAAGTTCGGTGTAAAGCGATAGCCAAAACCTACTGTATAATAATTTACACCCTTATCTATTGCATAATGAGGTATAGTACCTGCAACATACACTTCTTGTGTGTTTTCTTTTATATGTGATTTGATAGGACTGTTTGCCCATGCTCCACCTGCTCGAACAGCAAACTGAGGTGTGATTTTTGCTTCTGCGCCTATACGCAATGTACCAGAAGTACCAAATGCCTGTTTTATGTTATCGTTTGGCCCACTCATTTCAAAGCCGTTATAGTTAGACAAACTCATGTTTTTGTAATTATTGAGTTCATAATCTACACTAATCAATCCATACTGTCCTATAAAACCAGCAGCACTAAATATCCAACGATCATTCGTTTTCAACTTGTAATCCTTTGGGGCAGGATTGTTGTAAACAGGTTCAATTTCAATATCTCCTGGGATAAAAGAGCCTGCTTCAACATATGAAAAATCAGTCAATTTATACCATGTAGGTGAGTTATATGCTACACCTAATCTCAAATATTCAAGCGGACGAACGATAGCACCAACATTAAACGAATAACCGTTTCCTTCCGTATTCAATGAATTATACATTTCACTGTATTCATTATTATTGAAGTCTTCACGGAAAAATGAATTATATCCGTAATCAATATCGGTAAGAACAAACGTTGCACCTAAGAATACGATATCAGAAACATTTGTTGCCAACACAAAATCGTATTGATCTATAGCACCTCTCTCTACAACTTCCAATTCAGCTTGTTGAATTGCGCTAAACGGATTAAAGAAACCTCCTCTTACATTCGGGTCATCAGCACCGATCAGACCACCACTATAACCTGCAACTGATATATGATTTAAGTTTGAGTTGAATGGGTCATGTTTATCAGTCAACCACAAGTTATCCCCTGTGTAGTCACTATTTCCTATAGCCAAATCGTTTGTTAATGCAGCTATATAGTCTGACAAAGAACTTCCTGGCTTGCCTTTAGTTCTATAGCTTCGCGCATAATTCTTTACTCTATTATAGGCAAATCCAACATTCCATCCTTTAATACCGCTATAGTTTCCTGTTGGAAAATAACCAACATAAGCGATATTATCAAAGTTAAACTTGGTTTTACTTTGATCAATTTTAGAACCTGACAAATCTGAATTTGCTTTTATAGAAGAAAGATTTAATGTTGCTACTACTTCAGAACTTCTATATATACCGATACCAGCCGGATTCGTTGCCATGGTTGAGATATCCCCTCCTAATGCGCCAAATGCACCAGCCATACTTGAAAAGCGGGCTGTACCATGCAAATCATTCTGAGAATATTTATACGCATCCAGCATTTCCTGAGCGTAGAGGCTACCTCCTGCCAGAAATAAAGAAATAAATAAACTTACAACCTTTTTCATCATCATAATCTTTTAGTATAGTACTAAATAAAAGGGCACCTAAAAATGCCCTTTGTTATATTCACAGTATGCGTTTCTTATCTTGTACGTCCACCACCGCCACTTGAACGACCACTGCTGCTGCTTCCACCTCCGCTATATGAAGAAGAGGATGAAGAGCGTCCGCTGCTACTACTTCCACTACTGTAGCTACCGCTTGAACGAGTACTAGAAGGAGAAGAGCTATAAGACGAACGTCCCCTATTGCTTGATGAAGAACTATTCACACTACCAGAACTTGGAGCGCTATATGTTCTACCTAATGACGATGAAGTTCTTCCTACAGAAGAGCGGTTATTGCTACTTCCACTTGGGGTTGTAGCCACTCTCTGTTGACTTCTGGTCGTACTAGAATTGATTGTTCCTTGACTATTTCCAGTTCTTGTTCTACCAACAGAATTAATTGTTTGGCTATTTGAGTTTGTGGCATTCGATCCGGAACGTACAGTTGTGTTACTTCTTCCTGCATTAGTGCTAGTGCGGTCTCTGTTTGCCCGATCCATAGAATTGATACTTTCTGATCTCAAAGATGAACTACGCACTCTGCCTGAACTGCTTGAAACACGACCACTTGAATTAGAATTTCTTGTAGTGCTATTATTTATAGAAGCAGATGTACGCCCGCTACGTCCATAAGCTGTGGATACTCCACCGGTTGAACGTCTTCCCGAAGCAGGATAGCTTGGGTAATAGTGGTGGTGATGGTGATAGCCATAATAGCCACCATAGAATCCGCCGTAGTAAGGACCATAGAATCCGCCATAATACCAAGGATCATACCATGGTGAATAATAACCGGCATAGAATCCGCCCCAACCAAAGCCCCAACGCCATGGACGATAATAAGAAGAGTAATACCAAGGGCTGTAGCTATAGAACCAAGGATCATACCAACCGGCATATCCGTATCCGCCCCAGCCTGTTCCAACATTCAAGTTAAAATTCACATTGGCACCACCATATCCATTATCATAGGCTTCGTAGCCATATCCATAGTAACCATCACTTAGATAGATATCTATTTGATCAGCACCGGCAATAGTAATTTTACTCGGAGAATGATAACGAATGATACGTTCAGTATATTCTGTATCTGAACGACGACCATTCTCTTCTATCACAAGTGTATCAACTGTTTCGTAGGCATAATCATCTTGAGAAACATAGCGACGGTTATATTCATCAACACTACGTTCATCAGTAGCTGACGAAACCAGTTTTTGAGTTTGCGAGATCTTCTTCTCTTCTACTTTATCTTGTTTTTTTGTTTTACTGGAAGAGAAATACACATCATCGAAAAACTCATCCTGTGCAGCCACATTCATAGCTAACAACAGCATCATCGATAATGATAATAATTTCTTAGGTTTCATTTTTGTTTCTCCTCTACTTTAAATTATTAAGACTCTTATCTCTTTGACCATTTATGCAGAATAAGGTTTAACCCGAATGGCAAAAATTATCTACAATCTCGGGGATACCTCATCCTATACAAATATAAAAATTAAACTAAATGTATCAAGTATTTACAGATACTTTAACGTAATTAGTTAATCATATCATTGTTCTCTGCATATATAGACAAAAAAACAAGATAAAACGCTGCATAAGTGGATGAAAAAATTAATCCAATTTAAGCACAGCAAGGAATGCCTTTTGAGGAACCTCAACTGTACCGATTTGTTTCATCTTCTTCTTTCCTTCTTTCTGCTTTTCTAAGAGTTTACGCTTACGTGAGATGTCACCTCCGTAACATTTCGCAGTTACATCCTTTCTAACAGCCTTAATCGTTTCGCGCGCAATAATTTTAGCACCGATTGCTGCTTGAATGGCTATATCAAATTGCTGTCTGGGGATAAGTTCTTTCAGCTTTTCGCACATTCTACGGCCAAAGCTGACACTGTTATCGAAATGCGTCAGTGTAGACAAGGCATCCACCGATTCTCCATTTAACAGGATATCCAACTTAACCAATTTACTTGGACGATAATCGTGCAGGTGATAATCGAATGAAGCATATCCTTTTGATATACTTTTCAGCTTATCATAAAAGTCAATCACAATCTCTCCTAATGGTAAATCGTAATGGATCTCAACACGATCGCCCGAGATATATTCTTGCTTCAAAAGTATGCCTCGCTTACCCAAACACAGTGTCATAATCGGACCGATATAGGCTGTATTCGTAATAACAGAGGCACGTATATAAGGTTCGTCTATGTGATCAATCAAGGTTGGATCCGGTAGTCCACTCGGATTATGTACTTCTATACAGCCACCCTTTTTATCGTATACCTTATACGAAACGTTAGGCACTGTGGTGATCACATCCATATTAAACTCTCTGTCCAAACGCTCTTGTACTATCTCCATATGCAAGAGTCCAAGGAATCCACAACGGAAACCAAATCCTAATGCAGCAGAACTTTCCGGCTGAAACGTTAGTGAAGCATCGTTTAGCTGCAGCTTTTCAAGCGAACTGCGAAGATTTTCAAAGTCTTCACTATCGATTGGATAAACGCCGGCAAACACCATCGGTTTTACCTCTTCAAAACCAGCAATTGCTTCAGTAGCGCCATTCTTAATATGCGTAATGGTATCGCCTACACGTACTTCGCGTGAAGTCTTAATACCAGAAATAATATACCCTACATCACCGGTACGAATTTCATCTCTTGGAGACATTCCAAGCTTGAGTACCCCTACTTCATCGGCTTCATACTCTTTTCCTGTGGCAATAAACTTAACGAGATCGCCCTTACGGATTACACCATTAACAACTTTAAAATAAGCGATAATACCACGGAATGAGTTGAAAACTGAGTCGAAAATCAAACACTGAAGCGGAGCCTCAGGATCGCCTTTTGGTGCTGGAACTTTATTTATGATGGCATCCAAAATATCATAGACTCCTTCACCTGTTTTTCCACTGGCACGAAGTATGTCTGTACGCGGACAACCCAAAAGCTCTACGATCTGATCTTCTACTTCTTCAGGCATAGCACTTGGCAAATCAATCTTATTGATAATCGGAATGATTTCCAGATCATGTTCAATTGCCATGTACAGGTTTGATATTGTTTGAGCCTGAATTCCTTGAGCCGCATCAACAATCAACAATGCTCCTTCACACGCAGCTATTGAACGGGACACCTCGTACGAGAAGTCAACATGCCCCGGAGTATCGATAAGGTTTAAGATATATTCTTCACCGTCTTTACTATATTTCATCTGTATGGCATGACTTTTGATAGTAATACCACGTTCGCGTTCCAGATCCATGTTGTCTAAGACCTGAGCTTGCAAATCTTTACCTTCAACGGTTTTTGTATACTCAAGCAAACGGTCGGCCAAGGTACTTTTCCCATGGTCAATATGGGCAATAATACAGAAATTGCGAATATTCTTCATCTGCTAATTTTATTATAAGTGCGCAAAGATAGGAATTTTAGGGCAAATACTATATTTTTGACATACCATATTATTACACAAATATGACACTACAAGAAATAAATAAAGCTTGTTTCAGAGCTATTAGATCCATAAACAATAAAGAGCTGAAAAATGCTTTGGATCATTTGCAGGGGCTGATTTCAGGCAATCAATTATATGCGCTTCAAGATAGCTTGGACCATATTCAGGAGACCTACAAAAATATGCTCCGCTATCGTATTGAAGGGGCCAAAGATCCTATGGAAGAGCATATCTACAGGACTTTGCAAGTACAGATTTATGAGCTGATTGATACAGTCCAAAGAAAATTGCTGCAGAAAGAATCGACATTGAGCTATTACTTGCATCTGCGAAACACAAATAGTTCGATCTATACATCGTACGAACAAGCAGGGGTGCAACTCAGAACCGATTTAGATGTGAAGAATAGAATAGGTTTTGAAAAAAGTCTCACTGATTTGTTCAATAGAATATGGTTGTCTGACACCTTAAACATGCAAGAGACGGATGAAATCACCAATATTATTTATGACAGATCTCTGCCTCCTATCGTAGGGTGTCAGCTTGTTTCGGCCTTAACCATGGGGCTGCAAGCCATGTTTGACATCAACAAAATTATGCTCCTTTTTAACGCGGCTGCTCATCCCGAAAATGAAATCAGGGTAAGGGCCTATATCGGACTGCTTCTTACATTTTACACCTATAATAAACGGATTTCGCTTTATCCAACCATCCCTGAAAGGCTGCGACTACTATCTGACAATAAGCAATTTAAAAGCACTTTAAGAACTATTACTTTACGTTTCATTCAATCCAGGGAAACAGAAAAAATTACCCGCAAACTGCAAGACGAAATCATTCCCGAAATGATTAAGCTAAATGCGCGTATCAACAAGAAGACAGACTTTACCAATATCAACCCCGAGCAGCTGGGTGAAGGAATGAATCCCGAATGGATGGATATGATTAACGATAGTGAAATCAACAAGAAGATAGAAGAAGTGAGTGAGCTTCAACAAGAAGGAGCCGACTTGATGCACTCTACCTTCGCCCATCTAAAATCGTTTGCCTTCTTCTCCAAGATTGCAAACTGGTTCCTTCCTTTTTATCGTTACCATACAGCTCTTGGAGCGACCAATTCGTCAGAAAATAAGGAAAACAGACTGTTGGATATGCTTACGGCAGCTCCATTTATGTGTAATTCGGATAAATATTCACTGTATTTAAGCATGATGCAATTGCCGGAAAGTCATCGTTCGATGATGTTCACGCAATTCAGCAGTCAGACCGACGAGATGATTAATCAAACGAAAGCCGACCTGACCAATAATGTTGACAACACAGCATTAATTGCCAGTCAATATATTCAGGACTTATACCGTTTTTATAAGTTGCATCCGGCTCATCTTGATTTTGACGATATATTTAACTATGCGCTTGATTTTCACAATTTAGAGATACTCAAACCATTTTTATCGGACGAAGAAAGTCTCACTATTATAGCCGAATACTATCTACGTAAAAATTATTTCTCTGATGCTTTGGCCATCTACGAAAGATTGTCTGATGAACAAGTAGATAACCCGATCTTATTCCAAAAAACAGGGTATTGTCATCAGATGAGCGGCGACTACGAGGCAGCATTGAAAGATTATCTACATGCCGATTTGATTGCACCTGATAAATGGTTGACACGCAGGATTGCCCTCTGCTATAAAGCGCTAAAAAAACCGGAAGAAGCACTTTCATACTACTTGAAGTATGACAAACTTCAACCTGACAATTTGTCCATTTTAAGCAGTATCGGACATTGCTACCTGGAACTAAAAGATTACAATGAAGCTCTAAAATACTATTACAAAGTTGATTACTTAGACAACAAGAGCCATAAAGCGTGGCGTCCTATTGCCTGGTGCTCGTTCTTAATTGGCAAATACGATCAGGCAAGAAACTATTACAAGAAGATTATGGAGGAATCTCCTACTTCGCAAGATTATCTGAATGCCGGCCATACGGAATGGGCCTTACAAAACCTGAAAGGAGCCATTCAATATTATAAAGAAGCGGTAAGACTTGAAAATGGGGACATCGTCCGCTTTAAAGAACTCTTTTATGAGGACAAAGAAGATTTGATGCAAGCCGGAATTGAGGAAGAAGAATTCCCATTGATGTTGGATCAATTAATGTACTCATTATAATTAGAATCATCCCGATGTGATTTTATCATGAATATCAATGAAAAAAATACATCGGGATGTTTTTTTTAAAACGTTCGAGATGTTTTTTCAGAAGCATAAATACAGTTGAACTTCAACAGATTTACATTGCGAATTTGACATCGCGATGACAGTATTTTTTGGTAGCTTATTTTATTTCTCTTTTTTCTACTCCTTCAAAGGTAATTTTCACCGGATTAATGAATCCTTTTTCATCAAAAGTCATCTTCTCAATACAGGTTACGCGATGGTCGCGAGCATCGTCACCCAAAGGACGGCGGTGATAGATGATATAATAATCCTCTGTATTCGGAATCTGTATAACCGAATGGTGTCCGGCACCTCTGGCAACTGTCGAGTCTTGCTCCAAAATACGGCCGATACGTTCGAATGGTCCGAAAGGAGAGTCTGCAATAGCATAGGCTACGGCATAATTTGGACCGGTCCATCCTCCCTCACTCCACATGAAGTAATATTTGTCGTTCTTGATGAACATAAACGGTCCTTCTACATAACTTTCAGGGGTAACTTCTTTATAAAGTTCACCATCGTCAAAAGGTACTATTCCGGTAAAATCGTCATTCAATTTTACCATATTGCAATGACGCCATCCGCCGTAGTACATATAGTACGTACCGTCTTTATCCTTAAATACATATTGATCAATCGGTTGAGCACCATTCACTATATCGTTGATCAACGGTTTGCCAATCAAATCTTTATACGGTCCTTCGGGGCGATCGCTAACGGCAACACCTATACCTCCTACTTCACCTTCATGCACATCGTTTGCACCGAAAAAGAGATAGTATTTATTGTCTTTTCGTAATACTGCTGGAGCCCACATAGCACGCTTAGCCCATTTTACTTCGGTCGTATCCAAAATACGGGAATGTTTTGTCCACGTAATCAAGTCTTTCGATGAGAAGCAATCGAAGAAAATCTGGTTTTCATACAAATCACTCCAGGTGGGATAGATCCAATACGTATCATCGTAAATAACTGCTTCAGGGTCGGCATACCAACCCTCAAAAATTGGATTACCACTTTTCACCACTTCTTCCTTCTTAGCCGATTTACCGCAAGAAGCTATTAAAATCACAAACGCAAGTACCGTAAAAAGAATGTTTTCTTTCTTCATTAAATATTAGGAATTAGCAAGTTAATACATGTTTGGCAAGGCCTCCTTCAGATGTCTCCTTATATAAACTGGGCAAGTCATTTCCGGTTTGCCTCATTACTTCTACTACTTGATCAAAGCTTACGCGGTGTCTGCCATCGGAAAAGTTCGAAAATGTGTTTGCATCGAGGGCACGTGCTGCTGCAAATGCATTTCGCTCGATACAGGGGATTTGTACTAAACCGCAAACCGGGTCGCACGTTAATCCCAGATGATGTTCCAACCCCATTTCGGCGGCATATTCAATCTGAGCCGGCGTTCCGCCAAACAGCTGGCTAGCTGCTGCGGCAGCCATGGCACAGGCCACCCCTACTTCACCCTGACAGCCTACCTCGGCACCAGAAACTGATGCGTTCGTTTTAACGACATTGCCGAAAAGTCCGGCCGTAGCCAATGCTCTTAATATACGTGAGTCTCTGAATTCTCTTGATTCTCTCAGATAATACAAAACGGCAGGTAGTACTCCACAAGAACCGCAAGTGGGCGCAGTAACGATTTCTCCTCCCGAGGCATTCTCTTCGGATACCGCCAAGGCATATGCATAAACCATACCTCGGCTACGGATATTGCTGCCATATCCTTTGGCGCGAATCAGATAGTCTGAAGCCTTCCGACGCAGACCCAGTCCACCTGGCAAAATACCTTCGGTTTCCAATCCACGCACGATGGTTCTTTGCATCACACCCCATACTTCTGCCAAATAATCCCAGATGGCAGAACCTTCATTCTGCTCTACATATTCCCAGTATGAGTGTCCTGACTTTTCGCACCATGTCTGAATTTCGCGGATATTCCCCATTTCATAAACTCGAGCAGATTGCTGTTCGTTGAAGTCTTCATTTGCTAATGTTCCTCCACCAATACTAAACACGGTCCACGAGTCCTTTACTTCACCCTCTGCATTAACAGCTTCGAACTTCATTCCGTTCGGATGAAAAGGTAGGAAAATACGCGGTTCCCATACAATGGAGGTCTTAGCTATCGGTTCCAGCTCTTCGAGAATAGCTTTGTCGGTTAAGTGTCCTTTTCCTGTGGCAGCCAAACTACCATATAAGGTCACTACAAAATGATCAATAGTATGATGTCGTGCCCCAAAGATGGCGGCAGCACGTTTAGGCCCCATCGTATGGCTACTGGATGGGCCATGCCCAATCCTGTATATTTGCTTGATTGAATCCATTTACATTCTTATTTAGTTTTGTTCGTACTATGATAAACAAATAGCAAACAAATATAGATATAAAAAGATGGATAAGCCACTACTCCGGACTTATTTGCTTGCTTTGAGTCCACGAATTACGGCAGCGGTGAAACCAGCCAGCTCCATTTCATTCAACCCTTTTATAGTAATTCCTCCCGGCGTTGTTACTTTATCTATTTCAGCTTCCGGATTAGACTGGTTGGCCAACAATAAATCGACCGCTCCTTTTACCGTGTAAGCCACAATTTCTTGTGCCTGCTTCGGATAAAAACCCAGTTCTACCCCACCCTCAATGGCGGCACGGATATAGCGCATGGCAAATGCAATACCACACGATGCCAAGGCTGTACCGGCTGTCATTAGCCGCTCTTCGATAAGCATGGCATTGCCTAATTCGTGGAAAAGAGAAAGAATCAAGTTCGTTTGCTCGTCCGTAGCATTACATGCGGAGACAAATGTCATACTGCTCTGTACTTCAATAGCGGTATTGGGCATGATGCGAAAAACAGGAGGCAGTTCAAGGCTGTCCAAATCGTTCGGATTCAACAGATAGGAATTAAGTTGTTCGAATGTAATACCTGCTGCAACCGATGCTATAATCTGTTTGCTAAAATTCAAAACTGGTCTGATTTGAATAATTACCTCTTCAATCCGCCAGGGTTTGACAGCCAGAATAATAACATCAGCACCTTTCACTGCTTCAACATTATCACGCGTCAACCCGAATTTAAAATCCGCATCGGCAGACAGTTTGTTGTATGAAGCTTCCGAAAACACCGTACAGGTTATATCGGATGATACTACATGACTACCTTTAGCTAGTCCGCGGGCAATAGCCAAACCCATGTTTCCGGCTCCTATTATGGTTATTTTCATCTTTTTCAATTAAAATTTGTTTAACATTTTAGACAAAAGTAAGCAAAAAATGCAGGACGGTATCGACTGCTTATTGTATATTTGTAACATTGAACCATTTAAAACATATAAAATAATGAAGAAAATAATTGTATCCGCAGCCTTATTATCTGTGGTCGCATTTTCGACTGCCAATGCTCAAAATGTAGAAGGCTACGTATTTACTCCTGTTAAAGAACTGAAAATCACCCCTGTTGAGAATCAGAATAGAGCAGGAACCTGCTGGTCATATTCAGGATTAGCATTTATCGAATCTGAACTCATCCGTATGGGTAAAGGCGAACATAACCTTTCTGAAATGTTCGTTGTAAGTCATACCTACCGTGACAAAGGTGATAAGTATGTGCGTACGCACGGTGTATCTCCTTATTCACAAGGCGGTTCGTTTTATGACGTATTATATGTTTTAAAGAATTACGGCATTGTTCCCGAAGAAACGATGAAAGGTTTGGAATATGGTGAAGACAATCACGTTCACGGAGAATTGGAAGCCGTAACAGGTGCATATCTGCAAGCCGTTGTTGCCAATAAGAACGGAAAACTTTCTACCGCATGGAAAAAGGGATTCAATGGAACTATTGATGCTTACCTGGGTCAACTTCCTGAAAATTTCACTTATAAAGGCAAGCAATATACTCCTAAGAGCTTTATTGCAGAATTAGGTGTTAACCCGGACGATTATGTATCGCTTACTTCTTACACACATCATCCTTTCTACTCAAGCTTTGCTTTGGAAATCCAAGACAACTGGAGATGGGCTGAATCTTACAACCTTCCACTTAACGAACTTATGCAAGTGTTCGACAATGCCATCAATACAGGTTACACTATCGCTTGGGCATCAGACGTAAGTGAAAAAGGATTTACTCGTAACGGTATTGCTGTAGCTCCGGATATCGAAGCAATGGAAACTTCAGGTTCTGACCAAGATAAATGGGTAGGTCTAAGCCGTAAGGAAAAAGATGATATGATCACAAAGATGATTGAAAGCCCATGCAAAGAAATTGCTGTAACTCAAGAATTACGCCAACAAGCTTACGATAATTACCAAACTACTGATGATCATGGTATGCAAATCTACGGTATCGCAAAAGATCAAAAGGGTACAAAATATTACATGGTAAAGAACTCTTGGGGTACTGACAACAAATACAAAGGAACATGGTATGCTTCTGAATCATTTGTTGCTTACAAGACTATGAGCATCGTTGTTCATAAAAACGCTATCCCAAGCGCAATTAAGAGCAAACTTGGAATTAAATAATCCGTATTACTCCGATAAAACAAAAACAGGGCAGTCAATTATGGCTGCCCTGTTTTGTTTATCTACAGTAGAAGAGGATGATTAGCTCATCCGGTTCTTATAATCTTCATAACCAAACTGACGGTAAACAATCAGTTCATCGTCTTTGCTCCATAGCGCCAGTGCCGGATGAGGAATACCATTAAACATACTGGTCTTTACTATGGTGTAATGAATCATATCTTCAAATATAATTTTATCTCCTATCTCAAGGGGCTTGTCGAACGACCAGTCTCCCATAAAATCACCACTCAGACAGCTGTTTCCTCCAATACGATAGGTGGGCTTACCTTCTATGGCATCTGTTGCAAATCGAATGGCCGGTTTGTAAGGCATCTCTAAGCAATCAGGCATATGGCAAGTGAATGACGCATCTATAATGGCAGTCTTGATTCCTTTGTTTTCTACAATATCTACAACGGTAGTCAACAAGAAACCGGTTTGCCAGGCAAATGCACTTCCGGGCTCCATGATCAGTTCCAAGTTAGGGTATTTGGCTTTGAAGCCCAACAATAGTGAAATCAGATGTTCTACATCGTATCCTTTACGAGTCATCAAATGCCCCCCACCCATATTTAACCACTTAATCTTAGGCAGAAAATGGCCGAATCGTGCTTCCACTTCCTTCAATGTCCTTTCCAAATCATATGATGTGGATTCGCATAAGGTATGAAAATGCAGTCCCTCTACTCCTTCCGGCAGTTCATCGCCCAACACTTCGGCAATCACGCCCATACGTGAACCCGGAGCACAAGGGTTATAAAGGTCTGTCTCCACATCAGAATATTCAGGATTGACACGAATACCACACGAAATACGGTTACCATCGGCTTGCACCATCGGATAAAACCGTTTGAACTGTGCTACCGAATTAAAGGTGATATGACTGCTGTATTTCAATATTTCAGGAAAGTCAGCTTCGGTATAAGCGGGTGAATAGGTATGAGCCGGACTACCCATTTCTTCATAGGCCAATCTGGCTTCGAACTTTGAACTTGCTGTTGAATAAGGGATATATTCCCGTATGATTGGGAATGACTTCCACATGGCAAAAGCCTTGAATGCAAGAATTATATTTACACCGGCTCTGTCTTTTACGCTCTTAATCAGCGTTAGATTGTCTCTTAACAGTTTCTCTTCCATCACATAGCAAGGTGAAGGAATCTTGTTGAAGTCGATCATTCTGTTTGTTTGCTTTAATTACGGGTACAAAGATAACGAACTAATACTTTTTAAGCAGAAAAGAGGGATTAATCCGCAAATAAATTCCGGCAGAAAAAGCAGTATTTTGTTTTACATCAGAAGCTTTAGGCTTAAAAAAGTCAACATCTACACCCAGAGCATAGCCTTTTCCAAATGTACGCGTATATTCAAACCCGGCATAAATAGTAGACGGATTAGAGTAAACACGTCCCTCCTCGGTAGTTGACACCACTCCATAATAAGGGATTCCAAAAAGAGAAATGAAATCATTGCCCTTCCAATAGCCGGTCTTGACTCTGAAATTATTCAGCTCAGCAGCTAATGAGGCATGCCACGCAGATCCATTATCAAGGGGCCAAAGCTTTCCGGCTTGCTGGTAATACCCTAGTTTATTTAGTTCAAGCGTCACATTCTTTAAGACACCATAGTTGGTATGCCAAACCATTCCAACGCCAATAGCGGCATTCATCATAGTCTGAACCGAGCTAACGGTCAATGTATCGATTTCGCCTCCTCTATGCTGAGCTAACAGCTGTATCGGCGAATAAAAATGTACCGTCGATTGTGGATTATTGTATTTAATACGAGAGGCAAAACCAAATGTAAAGGCTTCTTGGTGCGTATCATTCTTGAAAATAAAACTCTGCCAGTTTACCCACAAATCCGCATCAAAAAATCGTGAATTATAGAGAATCTGAGCACCAGATTCCGGGTCGGCAGTCAGATTTAATTCGGGATTATACAACGGTTCAATCAAACGATGATTGGCTCCTCCGTAGATATTCCCCATTATGATATCAAAATGCTCAGATAAGACAACATGCGCACGAAAGAACGGTAATAACCTCATCCCAGACTGATAGCTATCCGGATTCCATTTGGCAATATCCTGATAGGCATAGGCTGGGTATTGTTTGGTTCCATGATAATAGCGTGTATGAATACCAGCTTCAAGTTTCACGTTCGTCAGCGGCTGATAAGTTGCCTTTCCGTTTAGCCAGAATCCCGGTAGGGTGTAGCCTTTCATTATATTACCGTCATATTCATTATTTTTGAAAAATGTAATATTATCAATCTCTACACTTAAAGCCCCTTTATTATCTGGAGATATAGTTCTATTATCTTCGTAAACTTGAGTGGAAATCTGAGAAATAACCGAAAAATTAGGGATGGTTAACGACATACTCAATGTAAGAAAGAAAACAAACCGCTTAACTGGCAAAAGATTATTCATGCTGTTTAGTTATAAGTATCTATTTATTCACGAAAAACTTAGGCAAAAGTACAATAATCTGAATCAATTATACGACCAAAAAAAGTTCCACTTAACTTATTCTTGGGTGCATTTTATAAAACTATGGATGGATTTTGTAAATAATCCAATTTCATTCTTTCTATTTTTGTAAAACAAAAACTAAGAATCTAATATTGGTCATCAGAAAAAATCAGTTTGACATTTTAGAAATTAAGAAAATAGTAATAAGCTTAATTAATCAATGACCAATACTTTAACTGGATTTTAATAAAAAAAGCTCCGCTTGTTTCAATACATGTCGGTGCTTTTTTTTAGCGATTATCTTATTATAATTATATTTCGTTAAAAAATTGCTTGACTTTAATTTTCTCGACTATGAAAGTTCACAATATAACAGAACACAAATTATGTGGTAACTATATTGCTAACTCAAATCTAGAATTTATGCATTATGGCATAAAAGAACATGAAATACTAACTTATTTTCATGAGGCATACAATTATATTCTTTTTATCAGATCAGGAGAAATTGAGCTCCTTTGCAATGAACATGTTAGGATACTGAAATCCGGAGAGATTATTCTAATTCCTAAAGCATCTGAATTTGCCATTAAAGGTATCGCCAACACAGATATTGTGATTCATTGCTTTGAACGTATCCAGAAATTATATGACCATTTGGCATTCGAAAAACTACTTGTCTATTCTGATAAAAAAAAATATAAGTTTGGTCCTACTAAACTTTTACCTGCATTTAACCCCTTTCTTGATTCGATTGTTTTCTACTTAAACAATAAAATAAACTGTAAACATATGCATGAAGTTAAACAAGCGGAAATGTTAATGTTATTCAGATTATTTTATTCTAAAGAAGAATGTGCAGAATTCTTTTATCCCATTATAAACTCTAATATTGAGTTCAAAAATTTGGTTTTAGATCATTATAAAAAAGTGAAAAAAGTTCATGAATTGGCAGAGATTTGTTGCCTTTCTCTCTCCACATTCAATCGTAAATTTAAACTCTTCTTTAATGATAGTCCATACCAATGGATGCAGAAACAGAAAGCTAGACATATTCAGATGAAGTTGAGAGACCCCAATATTCCTATCTGTGATATTATTGAAGAATTTGGCTTTTCTTCTTCCGGCCACTTTACCACCTACTGTAAAATCCATTTCAATATGACACCCACCCAGTTACGCAAAAAATTAATGGATGAAATCAGACTTTATAATGGTTATTAGATTCTCATCGAAAAGTTGCTTTTTAAAACACAAATAGTCCAAAATAATCAAAATCAAAATTTACTAAACTATTCATTCAATATTTAAAATTATGTCCAACACTCGTTTTTTTTCTTACTTTTGCGACTGACGACTGCACAAAATATGCAAAACTTGTTTAAATTTCATACTAAATTAACATGACTTCTGTAAACAAAGGATTATTCATATTCATTGTTCTTTGCCTGATTATCGGAGGGGTAACCTGTTCGGTACCAAAGCAAACGACCACAATCGAAAGAAATAATCCATCACAAATTATATATCCTTCATTAACATTACCTTCTCCACAAGCTTCGCTTCTTGTAGAATTTCCCACTCCTAAACCGGAACAGTATAAAACAGATAGAAAACCTGTAACTTTAAACTTCTCTTCTTTCGACAAACAACATGTTCGTTCTAAAGATCCGGTTCTTTTTGGTTCAGGAAATATGATTATAATCGATTTGAAAAGCATCGACGAAGATCAGTATGCATTCCCATTGCCGGGAGCTAAAGTAATCTCTCCCTATGCTGGGCGACGTAGGCATTCTGGCGTTGATCTAAAAACAAGAGCAAACGACACGATTGTAGCTGCATTTGAGGGTATTGTTCGGCTTTCACATCCTTATGCTGCTTATGGTAATGTTATTGTCGTACGTCATTACAACGGCCTTGAAACCGTCTACAGTCATAATTCCAAAAATCTTGTGAATGCAGGCGATACGGTACGAGCCGGACAAGCCATAGCTCTAACTGGTCGGACCGGACGGGCTACTACTGAGCATTTACATTTTGAAATAAGAATTGATGGAGAGCATGTAAATCCAAACCTATTTTTCGACTTCGAAAAACGTGAGCTTCACAAAAAATCTTTCTCATGCGTTCGTAATGGGAAAAAGTTAATTGTTTCTCCAATTGACCCATTCCTTACTCAAAAAAACTATATTTCCTATTTTAATTACTAACGTTATAAAACGTATTATAATCATAGGAGCTACGTCTGGAATCGGATTGGAGATTGCCCGGTGTTATGTACGCAAAGGATGGCAAATCGGTGTTGCCGGCAGACGTGAAGAGGAATTGATTCGATTAAAGGAATCAGCACCCAATCAGATTGTATACGAAACGATAGATGTCACCTCTCAAGATGCTGGAGAAAAATTAAATTCACTGATTGAGAAAAACGGAGGGATGGATATCTTTCTATTAAGCTCAGGTATTGGTAGTCAAAACACCAATTTATTACCGCAAATTGAACTCGATACCGTCCGTACCAATGCAGAAGGTTTTACCCGTATGGTTACTGCTGCATTTAATTATTTCAAAGAACTAAAGAAAGGACATATCGCCGTAATCAGTTCTATTGCAGGAACAAAAGGACTAGGGGCTGCTCCATCCTATTCGGCTACCAAGCGATTCCAAAGCCATTATATCGATGCCTTGGCTCAGTTGGCCCATATCGAAAAACTCCCTATTACATTCACAGATATCCGTCCCGGGTTTGTGGCAACCAGCCTGCTGAAAGACAGAGGTTATCCTTTACTAATGCAAGCAGACAAAGTGGCCGTACAAATAGTGAAGGCTATAGATAGAAATAAACGAGTAGCCATTATTGACTATAGATATAGAACGCTTGTTTTCTTTTGGAGATTGATACCTCGTTGGATATGGGAACGATTATCTATTAAATAGAATTTGAACAACATGAATGAAAAGCCACAGTATAAAATCGGTTTAGCCCTTGCAGGTGGAGGAGCACGTGGGTTTGCTCATCTAGGTGTATTGAGAGCATTAGAGGAATTTGGGATCAAACCCGATTTGATCTCAGGAACCAGTGCAGGCTCCTTAGCCGGTGCATTTTATGCGGATGGCTATTCACCAAAAGAAATCATTGAATTATTTGATGACGTAAAATTCAGAGAATTAGTAACTACAGCTATTCCTCGAAACGGTTTTTTCAAAATGAATGGTTTAGGCGATTTCTTAGCCAAACATCTACGTGCTAAAACTTTCGAAGAGCTAAAAACGCCGTTACGTGTCATGGTTTCAGACATCGAAAAGGGCGAAAAAGTGCTTTTTGACCAAGGCGAACTAATTCCTCCTATCCTGGCTTCATGCGCATTTCCGATTATGTTTGAACCTATAAAAATTGGAGAGCGCCATTTTGTTGACGGTGGCCTTTTCGAAAATTTGCCTGCAACTGCCATTCGCAAAGATTGCTCCTATGTAATCGGTGTAAACGTTAGTCCGCTTTGCCCTTTAAAATATGAACGATCGTTCAAGTACGTGGTAGAACGATCGTTACATTATCTCATGGTTTCCAATTCCCTTGTCGATCGCGAACTTTGTGACTATCTGATTGAATCTGTAGATATAGGCAGCTATCCTCTTTTTGACATGAGCAAAAGCCATGAAGTATATGAATTAGGCTATACTGTTGCCTCTACCTATCTAAAAAAGAATAAGGCACGTATAGAAAACGAACTCTTTGCTCCACCAAAGCAAGAATCAATCCTCTTGAGAATCCTAAAGCTGTTTGTTAATTAAAAACGCACACTCAAAATTCGCACTGAATTGAGGATAGCTAACAAAGCTACTCCTACGTCAGCAAAGACTGCGCCCCACATACTTGCATAACCTGCTGCTCCCAACAGTAAAATGAAAAGTTTGATGGAGATGGCAAAGACAATATTTTGAACTACTATATTTCTTGTGTATTTTGAGATATTAATTGCGGTCGTGATTTTAGAAGGCTGATCTGTTTGAATAACTACATCGGCCACTTCGATTGCAGCATCACTACCCATTCCGCCCATGGCTATGCCTACGTCACTTAACGCCAATGAAGGGGCATCATTAATACCGTCACCAACGAATGCGATACAATTTGTCGGATCTGATTTCAAAGTTTCCAAATGATACACTTTCTCTTCCGGCAATAAGTCACCATATGCTTCGGTTATGCCCAAGTGCTTAGCCAATTTATCTGTTATAGCGGTTTTATCCCCGCTTAGCAAGACTGTTTTCTTAATTCCATGCTTTTTAAATCCGGCTATAGCAGACACGGCATCTTCTTTTAATTCATCGGCTATCCGAATATACCCCATATACTTACCATCGTAAGCAACCAACACGATTGTATCTACTATTTCATCGACTTTGTTGTCGTAAGTAATAACATATTTCTTTAAAAGTTTCGCATTCCCCACCAAAAGAACTTTTCCATCTAGCTCACCTTGTAATCCTAGCCCGGGCAACTCCATCACATTTGAGACAGATAGGATTTGTCCATCTTTTCCAGCATAGTTTGTTATTGCCTTAGCAATCGGATGATTAGAGAACGACTCCAAAGCCGTTGCCATTTGGAGTAATTTATCACTGTCTCCATCAACAGCAGATACCTCTTGCACTTTGAAAACACCATGCGTAAGTGTTCCCGTCTTATCCATCACAATCGTATTAATCCGGGTCATCAAGTCCAAGAAATTAGCTCCTTTAAAAAGAATTCCATTTTTAGAAGCAGCACCTATCCCGCCGAAATAACCTAAAGGAACAGAAACGACCAAAGCACATGGGCAGGAGATAACCAAAAACACCAGTCCCCTGTAAAGCCAATCGGCAAAATGATAATCTTCAACAATAAAATAGGGAATTATCGTCAACGACAAGGCTAGGAAGAATACCAAAGGCGTGTAAATACGTGCAAAACGACGTATCAGCAATTCCGTCTTTGCCTTGCGAGACGTTGCATTTTGTACCATATCCAATATCTTAGCCAAAGAACTATCCGAATATAACCGGGTCACTTTAAGCTCAATCACATGGTCCAAATTGACCATACCTGCCAACACTTCTTCCCCTTCTCTGATACGTTTTGGCTTACTTTCTCCGGTAAGTGCAGACGTATTAAAACTGCTTTCCGACTTATGGAGGTCGCCATCAAGTGGTACTCTTTCTCCGGGCTTAACTTGTATTTTTTCGCCCACATTCACGCTTTCGGGTGAGACGGTTACATACTTTCCGTCTCTTGACACGGAAGCCGCATCCGGCCGAATATCCAATAATGCCTTAATATTCCTTCTCGCTTTATATACCGCTGACTCTTGTAACAATTCACCTACGCAATAGAATAACATAACTGCAACCCCTTCGGGATACTCACCAATACCGAATGCGCCCAAACTAGCGATCGACATCAATGTGAATTCATTAAATATATCATTTGCTAAGACAAGTTTCCATGAATCCCTTAGTACAGGCAATCCTACGGGCAGATAGGCTAAAGCATACCATATCAATCGAATATAATCCTTGAAAAATGAATTTGGCAATAAATAATCAAATACCAACCCAGTTAGAAGCATGATAAAACTAATACCCGCTGGTAGATAAATTCTCCACCCAGCAGATGTATTTTCTTCATGTATATGTGCCATAAAATCTGTTATTAAACTTTCAAATATAACAATTAAAGAGACAAATGTTTCTCTGCCTCTTCTATCCATTTTTCTATTAGATGATTGATTTGATGATAAACAAAGACTTTTTATATTACACTTACATTCCTTTTTGCTTAGTACATTGCTTCCACTATCTTTGCAGAAAGGATATACAATCAAAAAGTATCGTCATGCCAACCATCAATAGCCTGTTTTACCGTCTGACCTTCTTCTTTCTAGTCCTTTTATTGTCGGCTTGCGGAAGTAAGCGAGAGGTGATTCTTCCTCCAGACTTTAAAGGGCCTCAAGAATTAAGCAGGCTTTATGGTGTACGCTTGACTCCCAACGACAATATTTATTTATATAATGCAGGAGCCCATTGGCTGGGTGTGCCCCATCGTATGGGTGGCATGAGCAAACAGGGAGTGGACTGTTCGGGATTCGTACATATCCTCTTCAGGAATGTGTATGGGATAAATTTATCACGATCGGCTGCAGACATGCTAAAGCGTGATTGCAGAAAAATCAGCCGTTCAAAGCTACAAGAAGGCGATTTGGTCTTTTTTCAAACCGGCAGAGGGAGCAAAAAAAAGCCCAACCACGTTGGTATCTATCTTAAGAACAATCGGTTTATCCACGTAAGCACCTCTCGTGGCGTAATGGTCAGCCGCTTAGACGAACCTTATTATATGCGAACTTGGGTGACCGGTGGAAGAGTAAAATAGTTTTTCTTACCCGTTATATTACACCACACCTGCTTTTTATTTATCTTTGTTTCCTAAAAGAATAAATTAATAGATAGGTTTAAATATGCTGACGCTTAAAGTAATTACGGAAAATCCTGAAGCAGTTATCAAGGGATTGGCAAAAAAGCATTTTGATGCAAAAGAATTGATAGCGAAAGTTATCGAGTTAGACAAGACAAGACGTAATACGCAAGCTGTGCTTGATGCAAATCTGGCAGAGCTGAACAATATATCGAAGTCTATCGGCCAACTAATGAAAGAAGGTAAAAAAGATGAAGCCGAATCAGCTCGTGCCAAAGTCAATGAAATGAAAGAGGGTAATAAGGCGCTCGAACAGACGAAGACGAATGCTGAACAGGAAATCCAAAACATATTGCTTCAGATTCCTAACCTTCCTCACGAAAGCGTACCCGAAGGTAGAGTAGCAGAAGACAACATCATCGAAAGAACAGGTGGAGTTATGCCTGAGCTATCAGAAGATGCTCTTCCTCACTGGGATTTGGCAAAGAAATACGACCTTATCGACTTCGAATTAGGCGTGAAGATTACCGGAGCAGGATTCCCGGTTTATAAAGGTTACGGCAGCCGTTTGCAACGTGCGTTGATCAACTTCTTCCTAGACAATGCTCGTGAAGCGGGATATCTGGAAATACAACCTCCTTACGTTGTAAACGCTGATTCAGGTTATGGAACGGGACAATTACCGGATAAAGAAGGTCAAATGTATCACGCTACAGCAGACGATCTTTATTTGATTCCTACAGCAGAAGTGCCAGTAACAAACATCTACAGAGATGTGATACTAAAAGAATCTGAGCTTCCAATTATGAACACGGCCTATTCAGCTTGTTTCCGTCGTGAGGCCGGTTCTTATGGCAAGGATGTACGCGGACTAAACCGTTTGCACCAATTCGATAAGGTAGAAATCGTTCGTATTGACAAACCTGAACATTCTTACGAGTCATTGACAGAGATGGTTAATTACGTTCAGTCGCTAGTAGAAAAACTAGAATTACCTTGGCGTATTCTTCGTCTTTGTGGTGGTGATATGAGTTTCACTTCAGCACTTACATTCGACTTTGAAGTGTTCTCAGCAGCACAAAAACGCTGGTTAGAAGTAAGTTCCGTATCAAACTTCGAAAGTTATCAGGCTAACCGTTTGAAATGCCGTTATCGTGACGAAAATAATAAAACACAACTTTGTCACACCCTTAACGGTAGTGCAATGGCATTGCCACGTATAGTAGCAGCGTTGCTTGAAAACAATCAGACGCCTGAAGGTATCCGCATACCTAAAGCACTGGTTCCTTACACCGGATTCGATTTAATCAAATAAGCAATCAAACAAACTAATACAATAAAAGCGACTTACGGGTCGCTTTTATTGTATTATATACTTTGCCTACGAGTATCAGACTTGTTGATAAGGCAATATTATTTATTTTTGCAGCAAAAAAAACGATGAGACACAACATACAACCTCTAATACTTCTATTCCTTTTTTCAATTATTTCTTCAATTGCCCATAGCCAAGCATGGCGTGATAGAGTGAATTCAATTGTCTATTCGCCAAGGTATTTCGGTCCAACCGCATTTCCCATTCCTGAATTAAGATCAAGTACGGTTGCCAATCGTTTTGAATTTGAAGTAAGAGGCCAATACCATCACTACACAGGCGATAAAACCAAAGATTTATTCGCTCGCGTCATGATTCCAGTCGTAAAAGAAAAAGCGGCTATTGAAATCAGTGCAGTGGTTGTCGAAAAATATAAGCTGACTCCGGAAACAAGAGATGAACGGATGGCCGCAGAAACCGAAAGCCCCAACAAATACAACGGAGATATTGTAGTGAGCACCTTTTTTCAATTACTTAAAAAGCCGGAATGGGTAGATCTGATGGTTAGCTTGAATTTAAAAACAGCCAGTGGAGGAAGATTGGCTGACGCTCGTTTTACGGATGCTGCAACCTATTGGTTTGACCTGACCGCCGGAAGGAGTTTATACAATAATCCTGAATCCAAAGTTTCTTTTTCTGTTCAAGGCCTGTTTGGCTTCTATTGTTGGATGACCAACGATCGTGTGCATCGTCAGAATGATGCTTTTCATTATGCCATCGGATTTACAGGAAAGGTTAAGAACTTTACACTTCAAACAGATTTTTCAGGACTCCATGGATATGAAAACAATGGAGATCGCCCCATGATTTTGAGGAATAACCTCACCTACGAGTACAAGAAAAACGGCCTTTCTTTCCGTTATAATCATGGAATGAAAGACCGTTTGTATGAAACTTATTCCTTAGGATATATTCGATATATCTAGTCTTATCAGAGGAACAACAAGATCAGTAATTGCGCCGTCAACACACGCATAAACATGGTCAGCGGATAAACCGTTGCATAAGATACAGACGGTGCATCATTACCTGCAGTTGCATTTGAGTAAGCCAATGCAGGAGGGTCTGTTGTACTACCTGCTATCAATCCCATCAAAGTCAGATAGTTCAATTTGAAGACGCTACGTCCAATAATTCCGATAATCAACAACGGAATTGTTGTGATAAGGAAACCATAACCAATCCATGCATAACCACCATTCACAACCGTATCAACAAATTTTTCACCTGCACCCAAACCAACACAAGCAAGGAACAAAGTAATACCTACTTCACGCAACATCAAGTTAGCACTTTGTGTGGTATAGGTAAGTAATTTGAGTTTGTAACCAAAACGGCTTAATAGGATAGCGACGATCAGAGGACCACCAGCCAATCCAAGTTTTACCGGCTGTGGAATACCTGGGAATACGAAAGGAATACTTCCCAACAACATACCTAGACCGATACCGATAAAGATTGAAACCAGATTAGGTTCATTCAATCTCTTCATAGAGTTACCCAATACTTTTTCTACAGATGCGATTGCAGAATCTGTACCAACTACTGATACCGTATCACCTACTTGTAGGGCAAGCGAAGGAGTAGCCAAAAGTTCAACACCCGCACGTTGAATACGTGTGATGTTGATACCGTAAATCTTACGTAATTGAAGTTCACCCAATTTCTTTCCGTTCAGTTTTGGATTGGTAATCAAGATACGACGGTTAATCAACTGACTTTCCAAACGAATCCATTGTTTACGCTCCATATTGATGACTTCACCGATAAGAGAAACAATGGAGTCAATATCCTGGCTAGTTGTAATGACAAAAATCTTATCATCTTCGTGAAGCACTGTGTTGGCATCAACAATTTCAATTTGTTTGTTTGAATGTCTCCATACACGTGAAATAACAAACGAAGTATGCTCAGATAAGGCAGAGATTTCACTAATTGTTTTTTCGAAAACGGCTGGATTCTTTACAACCAAGGATACGGTTTTTGCACCATTATTTGATTTTTCATCTTCTTTCTTCAGTTCCTCTTGTTCCTTCTCCATAGATACTTTGAAGATACCTTTGATAGCCAAAATTGAAAGGATAATACCTACAACACCTAATGGATAAGCAACAGCATAACCAAGGGCTATCGTATCATCAACACTTCCATGAGTATCAGCAAATGCTTGTTGAGCAGCACCAAGTCCCGGCGTATTTGTTACCGCACCTGAAAGGATACCAACCATAGTCTGCATAGGAATACCGGTTACATAATGAATAATCAACGTAACAGTTACACCTAACAAGACAATACCTACAGCAAGCATATTCAGCGTGATGCCCCCTTTCTTAAAAGAAGAAAAGAAACCAGGCCCAACTTGCAAGCCTACAGAATAAACGAACAAAATCAAACCAAACTCCTTAAAGAAGTGATTGATTTCCGAATTGATCGTAAATCCAAAATGAGAAAGAATGATACCGACAAACAATACCATTGTAATACCTAATGATATCCCGAAGATCTTAATTTTTCCACATAAGATACCTACGGCGATAACAACCGACAAGAGTAGGAAAGAGTGTGCAATACCCTGACCCCACAGCAATTCATTAATCCATTCCATTTATTAATTCTTTTTTAACCTATGTATAATCTTCTGCCTCTAATAGGGCGACAAATATAGAGATTAAGTTTGTGTTTTACAACATATTTTTTTACCTTTACAAGAAAAATAAAAAACCATGAAATATTTCGTATGCACACTTCTATTCCTCTTGTGCAGAGCCTCTGTAGACGCACAAACAAGAACTGCTGATATTATAACAAGTGAAGGGACCATGAAGGTCATACTTTATGATGATGTTCCAAAACATATTCAGGCATTTATCGATCGTGCTCAAAAGGGGAAATTCGACGGGACTCTCTTTACTCGTGTTATAAAGGACTTCATGATACAAGGAGGTTCGCCTGATTCCAAGAATGCACCAGCCGGAGCTCGAATTGGTTATGGAGACCGGTTTTCCGAAATCATGCCCGAATTCAAGTCGCATTATTTTCATAAGAAAGGGGCATTAGCTGCACCGCGTCAGAACGATGATGTAAATCCTCAAAAGAAGTCAGATATATCTCAATTTTTCATCGTACAAGGTAAGGTTTATCGTCCAGGCGAACTCGATACCTTAGAGAAAGCGACCAACCTGCCTATTCGCAGAAAAGCCATGGCTGAATTTTATACACCTGTTAAAGAAGAGATGGAACGCCTTAAAACCGAGGATGTAAAAACATACAACCAACATGTTGTTGAAATAAACAGCAAAGTAGATTCTGTGATCCGTGCCACTCCCGGTCATTTAATTTTCACACCCGAACAACGTGAAGCTTACACAACAATCGGTGGAGCACATCATCTGGACGGATTTTATACTGTATTTGGCGAAGTGGTTGAAGGCTTCGACGTCATTGACAAGATTGCATCGCAACCTAAAGACAGTTATGATCGCCCCAAGAAGGATATCAAGATCATCTCTGTTCGTATCAGATAATAAACGGAGTCATGTTAAGGAAAGACTTTCTTTTAGCTCAAATTGAAGCTTTTACAAAGGCTATAGCTAAATTGATTTTTTACAGGGAAAATGGAGATACAGAGCAAGCTGACAAAATGCTTGAATCCATCTATTCGTCACTTCAGGTCGATAAGGATTTTCTATTATCTCACACACCGGATGAAATAAAGGCCACCTTAGACAAAGAAAACACGGGCATACAACAAACAGAAATTGCGGCAAAAGTACTAATTGAAGATAGCTATCTCAACAACGATAAGAATAAGCTTTACAAAGCACAAGAACTTCTTCTTTATATCCAACAACACGATAAGACTTATTCCATTGAACGGATGAATCTGTTGGACGAGATAAGAAAGCGGCTTAATGAGTACCAATAACACCAGTATATGAGTCAGAAACGTATGGCTTTACTTCTAATCAATCTCGGCACGCCTGACGAACCTACCAGGCCTGCCGTTAAGCGTTATTTGACTCAGTTCTTAAACGACAAGTACGTTATCGACATTCCCTGGCTGTTTCGTAAAATATTGGTCAACGGGATTATTATTCCTTTCAGAGTAAAAAGATCGACCGCCTTGTATCAGCAGGTCTGGACTCCTCAAGGTTCTCCGCTTACGCTTTACACAGAAAGTCTAAAACACAAACTACAAGCGAAGCTCAATCCTGACACAATGGTATTCACAGCGATGCGCTACCAAAATCCGCCCATAGCCTCGACGCTAGCAAAAATAAAGGCAGAAAATTTCGATAAGTTAGTGGTGCTACCCCTCTATCCGCATTTTGCCGACTCTACCACGACTTCAACCTTGGAAGAAGTCAAACGAGTCATCAAACATTGGGACGAAAAACCGGAAATTCAGTTTATTGAGGAATTTCATGACCACCCGGCTTACCTGACGGCCTTTGCCAATAAGATTAATTCGTACAAGCCTGAACGATTCGATCACATCGTTTTTTCCTATCATGGATTACCCAATAGCCATATCGAAAAGATTCATAGACAGTACGCCCTACCCGATTGTGATCCTGAAAATGATACTGCAGAGCATTGCAAAGTATGCTACCGGGCAGCCTGCTATCATACCACAAAACTATTAGCGGAACAGTTAAATCTGCCGGAAAGTAGCTACACTACCACCTTTCAATCGCGTTTGTCGAAAAACTGGCTGGAACCCTTTTCCGATAAAACCTTGATTGATCTGGCCCACATGGGATGTAAACGGGTGCTCGTCGTTGCCCCGGCATTTGTGGCAGACTGTCTGGAAACAATCATAGAACTCGGAGTCGAATATAAAGATCTGTTTATCGAAAATGGTGGTCAAGAGTTGACTTGGGTAGAAAGCCTGAATGCCGATGATGCTTGGGTTGAAGGGATTCGTAAGATCGTATCATTATAAAAAAGCCAAGCCGTTGAATGGCTTGGCTCCTTACTTACTATATTTGCTTAGTTTAAACTTTCCAAATAAGCGGCAGCTCCTTCGGCACAATGTTCACCATCTATAGCCGCAGAAACAATACCTCCGGCATAACCCGCCCCCTCACCACACGGGAACAATCCTTTTAGATGTAAATGTTCGAATGTTTCCTTATCGCGAACGATACGTATAGGAGACGATGTGCGTGTTTCCACACTAATCATCACAGCCTCGTTCGTTAGAAATCCTTTTGACGTCTTTCCAAAAGCTTCAAATCCTTTTTTCAATCGAGAAGTGATGAACTCAGGCATCCACTTATTCAAATCAGAGCTCATCAAGCCCGGACCATACGAGGTTGAAGGCAAGTCTGACGACATACGACCGGCCACGAAATCAGCCATTCGCTGTGCCGGTGCCGTCTGCATCTGATTTGCTTCCAGCCAGCATCTTCTCTCCAGATCTTCCTGAAGTTTCATTAATGCCAATTCCTTATATTTTGCATATTCCGGAAAATCTTCCGGGTGAATTTCAACTACCATCCCCGAATTGGCCCATTTGGATCCACGGTTAGAAGGTGACATGCCGTTTACAACCAATTGCTCCGGTCCACTACCCGCCGGAACTACAAATCCTCCGGGACACATACAGAAGGAATAAACTCCTCTATCTTTCACTTGTGTCACCTGAGCATACTCAGCAGCCGGCAGATACGCTCCTCTACCATCCGGATTATGATATTGGATTTGATCAATCAACATTTGGGGATGCTCCAAGCGAACCCCCATGGCTAATCCCTTAGCTTCGATCGTTATCTTATTATTATATAGATAATAATATACATCTCGGGCCGAATGTCCGGTAGCCAGAATGACCGGTCCCATAAACTCCTGACCGTTAGCGGTCTGCACACCTACTATATGATCACCTTTACAGATAAAACGCTCCATACAGGTTTGGAAATGAACCTCTCCCCCACATTCGATGATGCGGTTACGCATCTTTTCAATGATCATAGGAAGTCTGTCTGTCCCGATATGGGGATGAGCATCAGCCAATATGGAAGGGTTGGCTCCATGCTGACAGAACACATTCAGTATCTTATCGACAGAGCCTCTTTTCTTACTACGTGTATATAGTTTACCATCCGAATAGGCACCTGCCCCACCTTCTCCGAAACAGTAGTTTGATTCCGGATCGATGCGGTGTTCTTTCGTTATCAAAGAAACATCTTTGCGGCGCTCGCGTACATTCTTACCTCTTTCCAGCACTATGGGCCGAAGGCCAAGTTCAATCAAACGCAAAGCGGCAAACAAACCACCTGGGCCTGCACCGACAACGACAACGGCTTTGCCATTGGAAACATCTTTATAGTCGACCGACTGATATTCAGGCTCGGTTGGTAGTTCGTCAATAAAAGCACGCAGCTTAACATTGACATAAATCGTACGCTGACGGGCATCAATCGACCTCTTTATTACCCTAACAGCTTGTATGGAATGAATAGCAGCGCCGGTTTCACGAGCAACCACAGTCTTTAGTGAATCTTCATTTGCAGCCTCAAAAGGCAATATACGTAGTTGTAACTCTTTTATCATATATAATTTTTACATTCATCTATTATAGAACAAATCAACCGAACAATTGTCTGAACGCTTCCTCAACTTTTTTTACTTGAATGATTTTTATCTTGCATTTAGCAGTGTCTAAACCCTTCAGGTTATTATAAGGTATAAGAATGGAAGAAAAACCTAATTTCTCTGCTTCAAAAATACGTTGCTCAATTCTGTTGACCGGACGTATCTCGCCTGACAAACCTACTTCGCCCGCCATACAAACACCGGGGTCAATACTGATATCCAAACTGGAAGAAAGAACAGCACTAATAACAGCCAAGTCTATCGCCGGGTCATTTACTTTCAATCCTCCTGCAATATTCAGAAAGACATCCTTCTGGGCCAGTTTGAATCCGGCTCTTTTCTCGAGTACGGCCAGTAGCATATTCATACGACGCAGATCAAAACCGGTTGCACTTCGTTGAGGGTTACCGTAAACAGCCGAACTCACCAAGGCTTGCGTCTCAATCAAAAAGGGACGTATCCCTTCGATAGCTGCCGAAATAGCCACTCCGCTGAGTCCTTCATGATTTTGCGTCAAAAGCAACTCAGAGGGGTTACTTACCTCGCGCAATCCATTCTGTCTCATTTCATAGATACCCAATTCGGCTGTACTACCAAATCGGTTTTTAATGCTTCGCAATATGCGGTACATATAATGCTGATCACCCTCGAATTGCAATACAGTATCTACGATATGTTCGAGTACCTTCGGTCCGGCAATACTTCCCTCCTTATTAATATGACCGATCAGTAAAACCGGCACACCGGATTCTTTGGCGTATTTCAATATTGCCGCACTGCATTCTCTAACCTGAGAAACACTGCCCGGCGATGACTCCACCTGTTCTGTAAACATGGTTTGTATCGAGTCGATAACCAACAGTTCGGGCTGGATATTTTGAGCCTGAACGAAAACTTGCTCCAGGTTGGTTTCACAAAGGATAAAGCAATCCGGATTCTCATGTTCCATACGGTCGGCACGGAGTTTGAGCTGGCGGCTACTTTCTTCTCCGGATACGTAAAGTGTCTTAACACCACGAAGTTTCAATATTGTTTGCAACACGAGGGTAGACTTGCCAATACCCGGTTCACCTCCAATCAAAACGAGCGAACCCTTTACTAATCCGCCACCTAACACCCGGTTAAGCTCGCCATCCTGCATATCCAGTCTCACTTCTTCATGCGATGTTATATCGCGGAGAAGCACGGGACGAGCCTTCTCTCTATCCGTCAGTCCCGGAATAAGTTGTTTCTGTCCGGGAGATTCCTTTTTTATTATTTCTTCAACATACGAATTCCATTCTCCACACGAGGGACACTTGCCAACCCATTTAGGAGAATCGGCTCCGCAATTCGTACAGACATATATAGTTTTAGCCTTAGCCATGAATATATTTTTAATGTAAAGGTAAACAAAAAAAAGCTCTACCATACCTAACTATGATAGAGCTTTTAATACATGTCGAATTTAACTGTTTTCCATAAATTCGGCCAACTCCTTTGGGCCCACATTTACTGCGACGATTTTTCCTGTATCATCAATCAGAAATGTTCTTAAACCCTTATTCAACTTATACGCTTTGAATAAAGCTGACCTCGAATCAAAACCTTCCCATAAGTGTCTGGTTTCATCCAGATTGTCAATCTTTAGGGTTTCTTCGAAAATCGCCCGGTTCTTATCCAATGATACTGAATACATTGCAATCTTTGCCGGATCCAATTTATTGACTACATTCGATAACGAAACATTACGCGCACGAGATTCTGCATCATAAGCAGCCCAGAAACTAAGTAATGTGTAACGTCCTGAATGATTGTGGAAATTAAGTTTATACTTACTTTCCAAAGACTCTATTCCTGGAGCAAGATCGCCGGGGTTGATTCCGGTTGATAATCTTGTTTCTTTTGTATTTGCCGACAATGTTAATATCGCTATTAATAAGACCGCTAATACAGCAGGAACATAAGTTCTTTTACTCATAATTTTGTTTTTTCGTTAAACCTAATCGGATGATTTTAAGCTTAAAAGCACCCGACTCCTGACTTTCAGGACAAATAAAACCACCCTTCTCTAAGGACGGATTTTATTCGAACGCGCAAAGATAAAACTAATCACTATTCTAACCTAATCAGATAACAATAAATTGGTTAAAAGCAACTTTTTTAACATGTTATATTGCATTTTTTCAAAGAAAATATTGAGGCTTTTTTTGGCTTACATCGCACATTCTATCGGCATTTTTGGCAATTAAAACACCTCTCCTATTTGTTAATATATATAAACAGTAGATATTTCATTTTACCCCCTGTCTTTTTCAATTTTCATCCCATTCCTTTTTCAATTCGTTCCCTTTCTTTTTCTATTTCCATATATATAGTAAATCTTTTCCATATATATAGTAAAGTTTTTCTATATATATGGAAATAAAAAAACATCCTTATGTTTGGTAAAAGAGATAGGTATATTTCTAAAAAACGGATACGGTCTTTCTATTTTGTCAACCAAAACTTTACGTACCTTTGCACCGTAAAAAAGTATCACAACGTTTAATAATGGGACAAACAGACGAAATTATACTTATCACAATCAGTGGTACAGATAGACCAGGAGTGACCGCCGCCTTGACAGAAATCCTTGCCAAAAACGATGCCGTCATTTTAGACATTGGGCAAGCCGATATTCACAATAACCTTTCACTTGGTATCTTAATTCAATCTACATCCGTTAACTCGGGTATCATTATGAAAGATGTTCTTTTTAAAGGGTATGAACTCGGTGTAAACATCCGCTTCAATCCGATTACAGAAGAAGAATATAGTAAGTGGGTTAATCTGCAAGGAAAGAACAGATATATCGTAACGATTCTGGGACGTAAACTTACAGCCAAACAAATAGCCGGTGTATCGCGTATAGTTGCCGAACAAGGCATGAACATCGACGATATTAAGCGATTGACGGGACGTATTCCGTTGGACGAAAATGAACGCACACCTAAAGCCAGTGTCGAGTTTTCGATTCGCGGTAATCCGCGTGATAAGGAAAAAATGAAATCCGATTTCATGAAGCTCTCTTCCGAACTGGAAATGGACATATCCTTTCAGGAAGACAGTATGTATCGCAGAATGCGCCGTTTGATTTGTTTCGATATGGACTCAACTCTAATTCAAACCGAGGTGATTGATGAATTGGCCGAACGGGCCGGCGTAGGCGAGCAAGTCAGACAGATTACGGAAGCAGCCATGCGTGGCGAGATAGACTTTAATGAAAGCTTCAAGCAACGCTGTGCCTTACTGAAAGGGCTCAAAGCTTCTGTCATGCAAGAAATTGCAGAGAACCTGCCTATTACCGAAGGGGTAGACCGCTTGATGCGTATCCTCAAAAAGATAGGATTTAAAATTGCTATCCTCTCCGGGGGATTTACTTATTTCGGCAATTATCTGAAGCAGAAATACAATATCGATTATGTTTATGCCAATGAGCTTGAGATTGAAAATGGTAGGCTGACAGGCAACCACGTGGGCGATATAGTAGACGGAAAAAGAAAAGCCGAACTGCTGCGACTGATAGCCCAGGTGGAAAACGTTGACCTTCGCCAGACAGTTGCAGTCGGTGATGGAGCCAACGATCTGCCGATGATAAGTCTTGCCGGGCTAGGTATCGCTTTCCATGCCAAACCTAAGGTAAAAGAAACAGCTAAACAATCTATTTCAACGATTGGATTAGACGGAGTTCTCTACTTCTTAGGATACAAAGATTCGTATTTAGATGAAGAACTATTATAAAATAACAAGATTATGATCAGACATATTGTCATGTTCAAATTGATTCAATTTGAATCTGAAGCAGCGAAAAAAGCATGCATGCAAAGCATTAAAGATGCACTTGAAAGTCTTTCTGGTAAGATCGATGTATTAAAGTTTATCCAAGTGGATTTCAACTGTAATCCGGAAGAAAGTTGGGATATCATCCTTACGACTGAGTTTAATTCTCTTCAAGATTTGAACACCTATGCTATCCATCCGGATCATGTAGCTGTGGCCAAACAATTAATAGGCCCTGTCAAAGCAGACAGAGCCTGTGTGGATTACGAATTTTAATCCCATCAAGCAAGCAGCTTTATTTGAGTGATATACCCCATTTTGCGTATTTCCTCAAATAAAGCTGAATAGGATGAATTCATATTTACATTCACTTTGTAAGTGATGACAGAGGTATTCGTCTGATAATCCTGCTCGTACGATACACTTACGATATATACATTCCTTGATTCCAAGGTCTTGCGAATCAACTTCAAATCAGGAGTCGACACCGAACAATAGATACACAGTATCTTATTCACCCCGTCTAAATACATCCTTTTCTCTAAGCGTTCGAGTGAAACCAGCACAAATAAGGTAAACAAGGTTGTCATACAGGCGGCAAGGTACATACCTGCCCCAACGGCCAATCCTATCACGGCCATCACCCAGATACAAGCAGCTGTTGTTAGTCCTTGTACACTACCATGGCTTTGTATGATGGCACCTGCACCCAAAAAACCTATCCCCGTCAATACCTGAGCAGCTATACGGCCCGGATCTCCATTTAGGAAATCAGGATAACACTGCGGAATCCAGATAGAAATAAGCATAGCTGCCGTAGAACCCATACAGATTAAGGTAAACGTTCGCATACCTGCATCACGACGCCTTGTTTGCCGTTCAATCCCAATTACAGCACCCAAGATAAAACTGATTAATAGCTTAATCACCACGGTTGCCGGTGTAATCAATGTTTCATCCAGCAAATCCGATAAATAATTCATAATAGATTCAACCATAATCTTATCCTTTGCAGGCAAAAATAGGTATTTATTTGTAATTAACTAGTGAAGCCTCAATTTTGAAGCGACACAGCCTCGTTGCTAGGTGCGATAGAGTCGTCATCACAAAAAATATTGTATATTTGGCTATAGTATCATTTAATAGACAACACATTGAAGATAATTACTTATAATGTTAACGGACTGCGAGCAGCCGTAACAAAAGGACTGATCAACTGGATTCAAGAGGAGCAACCAGACGTGGTTTGCATACAGGAAACGAAGTTGCAACCCGACCAATTCCCGGCCGAAGTGTTTACGGAAGCAGGATACAAAGCCTACCTTTTTAGTGCACAAAAGAAAGGGTACAGCGGTGTGGCCATCTTGACAAAAAAAGAACCTGACCATATCGAATATGGCATGGGCATCGAAAAATATGATAATGAGGGCCGGTTTATCCGCGCTGACTATGGTGACCTATCTATCGTAAGCGTTTACCATCCTTCGGGAACAAGCGGCGACGAACGTCAGGATTTCAAGATGGAATGGCTGGAAGATTTTCAACGCTATGTAGAAGAGTTAAAAAAATCACGACCGAACTTGATTCTTTGCGGTGATTATAATATCTGTCATGAACCGATTGATATCCACGACCCCAAAGGGAATGCCAAGAACAGTGGGTTCTTGCCTGAAGAGCGGGAATGGATGAGTCGTTTTCTGAATGCCGGATATATCGATACGTTCCGTTATCTACATCCAGACAAGCAACAGTATACGTGGTGGAGCTATCGCTTTAACTCACGAGCAAAAAATAAAGGATGGAGAATCGATTACTGTATGGTTACCGAACAGATGAAGCCGATGATTAAAGAAGCTTACATTATTAATGAGGCCATTCATTCGGATCATTGTCCGGCCGTTTTGGAAATTGCAGAATAAGGATAAAAAGAAAGGGGCTTTAAAAGCCCCTTTCTCATTGCTATCTTATAGCTGTGTTAAAACAACATTTCTGAATTGGATATCTTTGCCTTCACTTTGCAAACCGATATGTCCGGATTTATTCTTGTTGGTACCTGTATTTTGATAGACACCATTGATAAATACCGTAATCACACCGTCTTTCACATAGATCGTAGCTCTGTTCCATTCTCCGGCAGGCTTTTCGCTAGATGGATTTGTTCTTTCTACAACCGGAAACGCAGGACGTTCAGTACCCGGACGTTGATGGAATTCAAACAAATCAGAACCGCCTAACAGTACAAAGTCACCAGCTTTTCCAGCTGCCAATTGGCATTCAATACCATTAGGGAAAGGATTCTTTGTTTCTTCAATCAACAAGAATATACCACTATTCGTAGCTTCTCCTACCCAACGCCATTCTACATTCAACTTATAGTTACTGTATTTTTCTTTCGTATACATATAACCAAAAGGTTGACCTTTAATGTGGATAGCTCCGTCGCGTACACCAAATACCTGATCGGCAGGTACGGCATTCTTATCAACGATGAAATCCCAGTTTGACAGGTCTTTGCCATTAAACAGCTTAATGGTTTTTTGAGCTTGTAACGAACCGGCCCCGATAAATACGGCAACAACCATCAGTAAAGCAGAAAAGAAACTTTTTTTCATGATAGTACAATTTATTGATTAGTCAACAATTAATTTGCGGTAACGAACGCGCTTAGGCTCTTCATAACCGGATTGCTTTCTCTTATATTCTTCGTAATCCGAATAGCTTCCTTCATAGAATACAACCTCAGAGTTACCTTCGAATGAAAGGATATGCGTACAAATACGGTCAAGGAACCAACGGTCGTGCGAGATAACCACAGCACAGCCGGCAAAGTTTTCCAAACCTTCTTCCAGTGCACGAAGGGTATTCACGTCGATATCGTTGGTCGGTTCGTCGAGCAACAGTACGTTGGCCTCTGCCTTAAGGGTAATTGCCAAATGCAAGCGATTACGTTCTCCACCGGATAACACACCGCAAAGTTTTTCTTGATCGGCTCCGGCAAAGTTAAACTTAGACAGATAAGCTCTCGCATTGATTTCTTTTCCGCCTACACGTATAAATTCATTACCACCGGATACGACTTGGTAAACCGTCTTCTTCGGGTCTATATCTTTATGAGTCTGGTCGGCATAACCTAAGGCTACGGTCTCTCCTACTTCAAAGGTTCCTTTGTCTACACTTTCCATGCCCATAATCATCTTGAAGAGTGTAGTCTTGCCGGCGCCGTTCGGTCCGATAACACCAACAATTCCGTTTGGAGGAAGCATAAAGTTCAAATTGTCGAACAACAGCTTTTCTCCGAAGGCTTTTGCCACTCCTTGTGCTTCGATCACCTTGTTACCCAAACGAGGACCGTTAGGAATAAATATCTCGAGTTTTGATTCGCGTTCGGAAATATCTTCATTCAAGAGTTTTTCGTATGAATTCAGACGGGCCTTACCTTTAGCTTGTCGTGCTTTTGGAGCCATATTAATCCATTCCAACTCGCGTTCCAACGTTTTACGACGCTTGCTGGCTTGCTTTTCTTCTTGAGCCATACGCTTGGTTTTCTGATCCAACCAAGAAGAGTAGTTTCCTTTCCATGGAATACCTTCGCCACGGTCTAATTCCAAAATCCAACCGGCCACGTGGTCAAGGAAGTAACGGTCGTGCGTAATACAGATTACCGTACCTTCATATTGTTGCAGGTGTTGTTCCAACCAATCAATAGATTCGGCATCCAAGTGGTTGGTCGGCTCGTCGAGCAGCAACACATCCGGCTGTTGTAACAAAAGACGGCAAAGAGCCACACGGCGGCGTTCACCACCCGAAAGGGTGTCAACTATCTGATCTTCTGGAGGACAACGCAAGGCGTCCATCGCTCTTTCCAGACGGCTGTCCAGATTCCATGCATCCGTAGCATCAATCTTATCCTGCAATTCGGCCTGACGAGCAATCAGGGCATCCATCTTATCCGGATCGTCAAGTACTTCCGGATCACCGAACTTTTCGTTTACCTCTTCGTACTCACGAAGGATATCAACCGTAGCCTGTACTCCTTCTTGAACGATTTCTTTAACGGTCTTGCCGGACTCTAATTTAGGATCCTGTTCCAGATAGCCTACCGAATAGCCGGGTGAAAACACAACTTCGCCTTGATATTCTTTTTCAATCCCTGCAATAATCTTGAGCAAGGTTGATTTACCGGAGCCGTTCAAACCGATAATACCGATTTTCGCTCCATAGAAGAATGACAGATAGATATTCTTTAAAACTTGTTTTTGAGGAGGGAATGTTTTTGATACCCCCACCATTGAAAAGATAACTTTCTTATCGTCCGACATAAATTATATGATATAAATTGTATTGATTTCTTTTTGAACAAAGATAATAAAGATAAGCAATTACGAAAACCTAAAACTAAGTTCACGTATTAAAACGGTACGTCGCTACTGCTTCCTTGATTCAAAAAATCTACACCTCCACCGACCTGAATAGGCGGAAGATTGTCCATACTACTTATGGAAGACGTAAACTCGCGTATCTGTACGTCTTCATCAATATTCATGAACTTCGCAAATTCACCTTTGAATCGTAACCTTACGTCGCCCGTAGCACCGTTACGATGCTTAGCAATGATGATTTCGGCCAATCCGATTAGCGAATTACCTCGTTCATCTTCGGTAATCTTGTAATACTCCGGACGGTGAATGAAACATACCATATCGGCATCTTGCTCGATAGCTCCAGACTCACGCAAGTCGGCCAACTGCGGACGCTTTCCTTCTACCCCTTGACGGCTTTCTACACCACGGTTCAACTGTGAGAGGGCTATGATTGGGATATTCAATTCTTTGGCTAACCCTTTCAATGAACGAGAAATCATACTTACCTCCTGCTCGCGGCTACCAAAACTCATACCACTGGCATTCATCAGCTGTAAGTAGTCAATAATGATACATTTCACATCATGCTCACGTACCAGACGACGGGCCTTTGTTCTGAGTTCAAACACAGAAAGGCTGGGTGTATCATCAATAAAGATAGGGGCATCGTAAAGTTCCTTAATCTTAAAGTCGAGCTGCTCCCATTCGTAACTTTCCAGACGTCCGCTCTTAATCTTCTCGCCTGGAATCTCACAAACGTTCACAATCAAACGGTTGACCAACTGAACGTTACTCATTTCAAGCGAGAACAAGGCTACCGGGGTATTATGATTGACTGCCATATTCTTGGCCATAGACAAGACGAATGCCGTCTTACCCATAGCCGGACGGGCAGCGATAATCACTAAGTCTGAGTTTTGCCATCCTGAAGTAATCTTATCCAGCGCCTCAAAACCGGTACGCAATCCGCTAAGCCCTTCTTTTTGGTTGGCCGCTTTTTGAAGCAATTCCATGGCATCTTTGATGACAGGGTTAATCTGCGTAACGTCTTTCTTTACGTTTCGCTGAGAGATCTCAAAGAGCTTACCTTCGGCTTCCTGCATCAGGTCTTCCACGTCGATTGTTTCATCAAATGCCTTGCCCTGTACATTAGCTGTAAAAGTTATCAGCTCGCGCGCCAAATATTTCTGCGCAATAATACGGGCATGATACTCGATATGTGCACTACTGGCCACCTTGCTAGTCAACTGCGAGATATAGAAAGGCCCACCTATCAAGTCGAGCTCACCGCGCTTCCTTAATTGCTCAATAACAGTAAGCATATCGACCGGACGCTGGCTTATCGCCAAATCTACAATCGCACTATAGATCATTTCGTGTGCCTTATCGTAAAAACATTCCGGTTTGAGGATTTCGCTGACAATAGAATAAGCGTCTTTTTCAAGCATCAGTGCGCCTAGCACAGCTTCTTCCAACTCAAGTGCCTGAGGTTGCAATCGACCCATATCGGGCACGACCACAGTTGTTTGTCTCGATTTTCCAGTATTTCTTTTTGCTTCTGCCATCTGTTAGATATCTAATTGGGACTTCAAAAGTAGCATTTTTATTCATACCTTTGCATAGAAAAAATTGTTTACCGATATGATTAATCAGGAAACTATCTGTGCTATTTCAACTGCCCCCGGAAGCGGTGGCGTGGCTGTTATTCGTGTGTCCGGCCAGGATGCGCTGACTATCTGCAACCGTATTTTCCTTCCGAAAAAGGCAGGAAATGACCTACTTACGCAGAAGGCTTATACCTTGAGATATGGCAGTATCCTGAATGGTGAAGAAATTGTCGATGATGTGCTGGTGGCAGTTTTTCATGGTCCCAACTCATTTACGGGCGAGAACACGGTGGAAATAAGCTGCCATGGCTCCGTTTATATCCAACAAAAGATTCTTCAACTATTAATCGAAAACGGTTGTCGCACGGCCCTACCCGGTGAGTTCACCCAACGGGCTTTCCTGAACGGCAAGATGGACTTGAGTCAGGCAGAAGCAGTGGCCGACCTGATTGCCTCTACCACTGCGGGCATGCACAAACTGGCATTGAACCAGATGCGAGGCGATTTCAGCAATCAGCTGATGAAGCTGCGCGAACAGTTGTTAAACTTCACCTCCCTCATCGAGCTCGAACTGGATTTCAGTGAAGAGGATGTGGAATTTGCCGACCGTACACACCTTAAAACCTTGGCCAAATCAATTGAGACCTTGATAGGCAAACTGGCCGATTCGTTTAGCGTAGGTAACGCCATAAAGAACGGTATCCCCGTTGCCATTATCGGAGAAACAAACGCCGGAAAGTCTACCCTTCTGAACCAATTGGTGGGCGAAGAGAAAGCCATCGTTTCCGACATTCACGGAACGACGCGCGACGTGATAGAAGACACAATCACGATAAACGGTATCTTGTTCCGCTTTATCGACACAGCGGGTATTCGCGAAACAAGCGACACCATAGAAAGTTTGGGAATTGAACGTTCATTCCAAAAGATGGAGAAAGCATCCATCATCTTATGGGTGATCGACTCAACCTCAACGACGGCAAGCACGTTAGAGTTAGCCAAAACCATTCTACCGAAGGCAGAAGGCAAAAAGCTAATCATCGTGTTTAACAAGACAGACATGTTATCCGTCGACGAACAAAAAGCCAAACAAGAGCTCTTTAACGACTCGGCCTCTCCCCGACTCTATATCTCTGCCCGATCAGAACAAGACGTAGACAAGCTGCGAGCAGAGCTAATCCATTCGGCCAACCTGCCCGACCAGTCGGAAAACGATATCATCATCACCAACATCCGTCACTACGAGGCCCTAACCAACGCCCGTGCCGCCATCCACCGCGTAAGCGAAGACTTGGAAGCCAACATCTCGGGCGACTTCCTAAGTCAAGACATCCGCGAATGCATGCACTACCTAGGCGAAATAACCGGCCAAATCAGCAACGACGAAGTCCTAGGAAATATATTTTCGAAGTTTTGCGTCGGCAAGTAACCGGCGGAAAATAACGATAAACAATAACAAACAATAGTAAGTAAAACGCTGAAAATGAAATATTTTCAGCGTTTTTTGTTACGTTTTCATTATGTTTGTTTGCAGGTATTTACTCAGTTTTTGTACGTCATCCGTACTTTTTTCAGTGACGTACAAATACGTACAAATTTTAACTATGGAAAAAGCGATTAAGGTTCGATTACGAGAGCAAAAAAACAAGTCAGGTCGTATCAGTTTATACTTGGACTTTTACCCACCCATTTACGATGCGGACAAAAAGAAAGAAACCCGCAGAAAATTTATCAATATTTACTTATATGAAAAACCAAAAGACCGAATTGAAAAGGAGCATAATCAAGTTACCCGAATGAAAGCGGAACAAATCCGTTCCGAGTATGAGTTACGCTTATTCAATAAGTCTTTCGGTCTGGTGGACCGCTTTGCCGGCAAAGCAGATTTCTTGGCCTACTTTTACGAAAAGGTTCGTAAGCGCTATACGTCCAAAGGGAACTATGATAACTGGCTTTCGACGTATAATTATTTGGAGGCGTTTACCGAAGGTAAATGCCTATTTGAGGACGTTGATGAAAAATTTTGCGAGCGGTTTAGGGAATATCTTAAGACTACCACCACGATTAAAAGTAAGTGGGCCAAGCTGTCGCAAAATTCACAACATAGTTATTTCAATAAATTTAAAGCAGCGCTTAAAGAGGCCTTTGAAGAAAAGCTGTTCGTGGAAAATCCGGCAAGGAGAGTTAAAGGGATTCCGCAGGACGAAACCCATCGCGAGTTTTTGACAATTGAAGAAATCCGGGCTTTAAGGGATACCGTATGCGAACACCCTGTATTAAAATCAGCCGCACTGTTTTCAGCTCTCACCGGTTTACGATGGTCAGATATTATGAAACTGACATGGGCAGATGTGTTTCATTCCGTAGTGGATGGCTATTACATACGTTTCACCCAGCAAAAAACAAAGGGTGCCGAAATTCTGCCCATTTCTGAACAGGCTTACTGCTTATTAGGGGAACCACAGTCGGCCAAGGAACTGATTTTTGCTGGCCTGAAATATTCTGCATATACCAATTTAATATTAGCCCGGTGGGTAATGAATGCAGGGATCCGGAAAAAAATTACGTTCCATTGCTTCCGGCATACTTATGCCACTCTGCAATTGACAATGGGCACGGATATTTATACCGTATCAAAGCTGTTGGGCCACCGTCAGTTGAAAACAACGGAAATATATGCCAAGGTAATCGATAAGAAAAAAATTGAAGCAGCCAGCCGGATTCAGTTGTAAAAAATGAAAAAGATAGTCTTTAACCATAAAGGACAATTCACCCATTTATTTCTGTCTTTTTCCGAACAGATTGTAAAAAGCCATAATCTATTAATGGGTATAGGTACACCTGTTGAGTTTGAACTTCGTTTATCGCTCGGAGACAGGCATATTATGGTCAATGACAGGGTCGGTTTAGCAGGGTTCCAACGGCTTTTCCTTGCACAACGTACGTTATTGCTTGAAGCATTAAAAGTGATCGAGGAAGACCAAGACCTTTACAAGCGGTACGAGTTGCTGAAATCGTGCAGAGCGGAATATGAAGTTGTAAAATTGTTGCTAATAAATAATAGAGACGAACCGGTAAGAGATTTTAAGAGATTTTGTGATGAACAGTTTGTTCCCATTTTAGACAACCATATTGCCCGGGTAGACGAATGCCTGAAAATCAAACACCATAAGAGTTATGTTCATAAAAGCATAGCGGATAAGGGACTTTTAAGACTGGATGGTTTAATAGGGGATGATGAGTTATCGGATATTTTCGCTTTTTTTGAGCGCAGCTGCTTAGATAAGAAAGAATACTATGCGCTGATGCAGGAACTTCGATATGGTCGCCCGTCAGTATTCGAGTATTACAGATTGACTGGAATAAGTACAAATACAATTCCGTTATTTTTCAAGATACTAAGAGAGCGATACCAACTTTCAATGTCAAACAGGGATATGGCGAGATGGCTTCACCGGAAATTCAGGGTTGAAAGGAAAGGAGAGCTATTTCCACTCAATTCAGAACGTACTATTGAAGATAAGTTGAAGGGCCCGCTAACACGTCGCGAAAAGAGCCTAAAGCTTGATGCTTCCTTCGATGTATGACATTACGCTAATTGGAAAGTAGCGCATCCGTTTCACATTTCTTTGTTGTTGTTAATCAACGTTTATTATTATGGAAAATTTGATGTTAACGACAATTAAGAAAGATGAACTATCATTAATGATAGAGAATTGCGTACGTAAAGTAGTTAGAGAATCAATTGGTCAAAAATCGTCCCCAGAGCCCGAATATCTGATTGGAATAAAGGAAGCAGCCAGGGAAATACTTGGATTATCCGAGTCGCGGGTTTACACGTTATGCTCCACTAAAAAGATACCGCATATCAAAAGAGGAAATCGGTTATACTTCTCTCGTCAGGAATTATTGGAATGGCTGAAGGCTGGAAAAGTAGATACGATAGACGATGTGTCAAAGGAAGCGAGCGCCTATGTCGCGAAATCCTTTAAACGTTATGCAAAAAAGTAAAAAGGCAATCCTGCCCGATTACCTTTAAATCTTTTAGCGTGGATTGCTACGCTTATTGCTCAATACAAAAGTAGCAATTCCACAATTTTAAACAATAAAAAATGTTGTGGTATGCCTAAAGACCAGAAAGTTTTAGATTCTTCTCCTTCCATTGCCAAGGTCATTCAGTATTTCTCTGAAAATTATGAGTTTCGAAAGAATATTGTAACGAACGACTTGGAATATAGAAAGATAGGTGAGTATAATTTTAAAGAGGTCAACGAGAATACATTGTACATAGAATTGCGGGTGGGCGCAGGAATTAAAGCGTCGTTAACTGATGTGATGGTATTTTTAGGGTCTGATTATATTCAGGAGTTTGACCCTTTTTCGGATTATTTCGACAGGATACGGGATTTGTATTCGCCTGATATACATGGCGATTACATTGAGCGGCTGGCATGTCATGTACACGCCTTTGATCAAAGACGATTTAACATCCAGTTTAAAAAATGGTTGGTTCGGACGGTTGTTTGCGCGTTAGTACCCGAGTATTTCAATAAACAGGCGTTCGTATTGGTGTCCGATAAGCAGAACGGTGGAAAAACCACGTTCAGCCGTTTTTTGGTACCCCCCTGTTTGCAAAGCTATTCCGTTGAGAATATAAGCGTGGACAAAGACAGCTTGATTGCTTTAAGCGCCAATTTTATTGGAATATTGGATGAATTATCAACCTTATCCAAATTTGAAATCAACGCACTGAAATCCGTTATGAGCAAGCTGTATGTGAATGTGAGACATCCGTATGAACGCCGCGCGCGGATGACACCAAGACGGATATCTTTTTTCGGTTCCACCAATTTAACAGAGTTCTTGACCGATGAAGCTAACGTGCGTTGGCTGTGTTTTGAGATTGAAAAAATTGACTGGTCGTACAAAGAGAATATCGATATTGACATTGTTTGGAGTCATGCGTACCGTTTATGGAAAAGCGGATTCAGGTACGAGATGACCAAAGAGGAAATTGAGGAAAACGAACGTCACAACGAACAGTTTAGGGTTATTACGCCCGAAATAGAGCTTATACAGAAATACTATTCGCCAGGAACAAAGGCTGACCATGATGCGCAATTCACAAATTCAGACTTTGTGAGGTATTTAAGTGAGGAAAGCAACGGTCGTATACGGTTAAATACCAAGAATGTAGGCGTTGCACTAAAGAAGCTCGGTTTTTTCCAGCATTCAGTAAGGGGATACAACAATTCACCCTATCCTGTGAAAATTTATTTTGTAAAGTATAATAATCCTACTACGCTACTACAGATGGTATAACGTATTGATATAAAATAGAATAAGTGTAGTAGGATTGTGTTTTAAAATCCTACTACATCTTACTACTTACTACGGAATTTGTAGTAACGTAGTAGGATGAGCATCTTACTACACAAAAACTTTAAAAAAATTTGCTGGCTAAAAGAGAAGGATACGGAGAACCATGTTTCTCTTTTTAGTCCGCACCTTTTCTACATTGCAAGATGTATTTTTGTTATCACAAAAAGTATCTTGCCAATGCTCGGAAAGGATTTATCGCAACTCAAAATCCAAAAAGTATGGCTGAATAAATCCAAAAGCCAAACGGAAACTTAATCTCTCAAATGAATCTGTTATTAAGATTATACAATGCGGCAAAACGAGCCGCGAACGGTCATGCGTGCGCTAGTCTGGATTATGGTAAGAGTATAACATGATAGCATTATAACACAATAACATTATAACACTGTAACACTATAACATTGTATCACTATAACATTGTATCACTATAACATTATAGCATCCTAACATACTAACATTGTAACATGAAAAATCAGCTGTGTATTCCATGGTGCAAACTGATTGGGGTGTTCAATAATTTACAGAAAAGAAGCATGTTAGAGGTGTTTTTGAGCAAAAAATGGTTATTTTGTAACCTAATTCCGAGACTTAATCGATGAAGTTTGTTGTTATATCCGATACCCATGGGCAGCATCGTTCGTTAAAGTTGCCTAAAGGAGATGTTATCATCCATGCAGGCGATATCAGTAAGAGCGGCCATCCGGTGGAGATTGAGGATTTTCTTGACTGGTTCAGCAAGCTAAAATTCAAGTATAAGATTTTCATTGCCGGTAATCATGATTTTTTCTTAGAACATGCGCATCCAAGGGTTATCGAGCAAATGATCCCTAAGGGTGTGATTTACCTGAACGATTCCGGTGCAGAAATCAATGGAATCAAATTTTGGGGATCGCCCATTACACCTTGGTTCCACAACTGGGCGTTCAATCGGGAAAGGGGAGAGGAAATAAAGAAACACTGGGAGCTGATACCGGATGATACGGATGTGTTAATCACACATGGGCCACCTATGGGAATATTGGATGAAAATTCATGTTCTCAATGCGTAGGCTGTATGGATTTATTGGTTAAGGTTAACCAAGTCAAACCAAAATATCACTTTTTTGGCCATATTCATGAGGGTTACGGCCAAGATACTAAAGACGAGACAATCTATTTAAACGCTAGTGTATTGAATGACCGTTACCAACTGGCACATGAACCGATGGTTATAAACTTCAAATAAGCTATTTCTGGTTTCCAGTAATTTATAACATGCTCCCCCGACTATTTTTGAGTGACCTAGTATCAGTTGGTTATGCCACGTTCTAAGTCGACTCTAATTGTATCTCACAAAATGAGATGATAAAAGATTTTTGCATATATTGTGATGCAATTTCAATAAGCTGAACAATGAACCGAATCAAAGCCGTATTGCAGGAGAAAGAGTTAACGCAAACGTGGCTGTCCGAGCAATTGGGTAAAAGCTATAACATGGTGAATGCATACGTGCAGAATCGGCAACAACCGAGATTGGAGGTGCTGTTTGAGATTGCGAGGATTTTGGAGGTGAACGCGAAAGAACTAATTGAGGATATAAATAATATCAAAAGAAATAACAGGAGTGGAGATGTTAGCTGAAACAAAGCAAGTAAAATCAAAAAAGCGGGTTGCAGACCATGGAGAGGTGTTTACCAACGAACGTGAAGTAAACGCAATGCTTGACTTGGTTAAACACGAAACCGAAAGAATTGACTCTCGTTTCTTAGAGCCTGCTTGTGGTAACGGAAACTTTTTAGCCGAAATTTTGAGACGAAAATTAGCAATTGTTGACAGTCGATACAGCAAAAGTCAAGTGGAATGGGAACGCTATTCTGTGATTGCGGTATCGAGCATTTACGGTGTAGATATTTTGGAAGACAACGCTCAAGAATGCCGTGACCGATTACTTGGTATATATACCGATTGGTATTCTAAATTATTCAAGCAGGTAAAAAATGAGTGTATGCGTTCTGTTCGATTTTTATTGAGCAGAAACATTCTTTGGGGTGACGCATTGGATTTTACCAATCCTGTGACTAAACAACCGATCGTGTTTTCAGAATGGAGTGCCGTTAACGGCTTTATGCTGAAGCGTAGAGATTATATGTTCAAGTTTTTAGTGGAGAAAACGCACCAGTTTTCAATGTTCAATGACGAAGGCAATGCAGCAGCAATTGACGAACCTGTAAAGGATTTTCCGCTTATTCATTTTTTAAAATTGGGCGAAGATGATACAAACGAACTATAACCCTGATGTACTCTCTTGCCTTGCCAATTTGAGCAATGACGAAGTGTTTACGCCACCTAGTTTGGTGAACGATATTTTGGACTTGCTCCCTGCCGAATTGTGGAGCAACCCCAACGCCAAGTTTTTAGACCCCGTTTCAAAAAGCGGTGTGTTTTTGCGTGAAATGGCAAAGCGACTAATGTTAGGTTTGGAAATCCAAATACCCGACAAGCAGGAACGTATTAACCACATTTTTGGCAAACAACTCTATGGAATTGCCATTACCGAACTTACCAGCTTATTAAGCCGCAGAAGCGTGTATTGCTCCAAAACAGCCAATGGCAAATACTCCATTTGCGAAACCTTTAATGATGAGCAAGGAAACATTCGCTACAAACGAATGAAACACACTTGGCAAAACGGTAGATGCATATATTGTGGTGCTAACCAATCAGAATATGACCGTGATGAATCATTGGAAACATATGCTTACAATTTTATTCACACAGACAACCCTGAAAAAATATTCAATATGAAGTTTGATGTTATCGTTGGTAATCCACCTTATCAATTAAGTGATGGTGGTTTTGGGACGAGTGCAACTCCCATTTACCACAAATTTGTAGAACAAGCGAAGAAACTAAACCCAAAATATTTATCTATGATTATACCCGCTAGGTGGTATAGTGGTGGTAAAGGAATGGATGAATTTAGAGATGAAATGCTTAAAGATAATCGCCTTCGTCAGATAGTTGATTACCCAGAAGCAATTGATTGTTTCCCAGGTGTACAGATTAAAGGTGGTGTTTGTTATTTCCTATGGGAAAGAGATAATAAAGGATTATGCAAAGTCTCAACTTCTAGAAAAGGAGAAATTGTGTCTCAAATGACAAGACCTTTATTGGAGAAAGGTTGTGAGACTTTTATTAGATACAATGAAGCAATTTCAATTTTGAAAAAAGTTCAATCTTTGAACGAAAAATCTTTAAAAGAAATGATAAGTGCTCGTAAACCATTTGGTCTAGAAACCACTTACAAAGGAAAACCTAAATCATTTGAAAATGCAATAACTCTTTATCAGAATGGCGGTGTAGGTTATATAAAAGAAACCGAAATCAAAACCAATATTGGAATTATCAAATTTTACAAAACATTAATTCCACCACTTGGTAGCGGTAGTGATTCATTTCCACACCCTATTCTTGGAAAACCGTTTGTAGTAGAACCAAATAGTGCTTGCACAGAAACATATTTAGTTGCAGGAGTTTTTAAGAATAGAAAAGAAGCCGAAAACCTTGCGAAATATTTGACTACAAGATTTCTAAGATTTTTGGTTTTACTTAATAAACCTACTCAACACGCTACAAGTAAAGTATACACATTTGCACCAATTCAAGATTTTAAAGAAACTTGGACAGATGAGAAATTATATAAAAAATATGGCATTACTGATGAAGAAATAAATTTCATAGAATCATTAGTTCGCCCAATGGATTACGATGATGAGTAAAAAAGAATTTTTTCCGCCCCGACCATTGTCTGAAGCAAGATTTTCAGGATTAACGGATTTACAAGATTATGGCAAAAATTAACGTAAAGGACAAGGAAATTTCAATTATCAGCATTGCGGAGACTGATTTTATATCGATTACAGATATTGCTAAGTATAAAAATCCAAACAACGCAGATGATGTGATCAAAAACTGGATGCGCAACCGCAACACCATTGAATTACTTGGGTTGTGGGAAACCATCCATAACCCGGATTTTAAACCCGTCGAATTCGACGGGTTTAGAAGAGAAGCGGGACTGAACAGTTTTGTTTTAACACCTAAAAAATGGATTGATACTACCCAAGCAATAGGAATTATATCAAAATCGGGCAGATATGGCGGTACTTTTGCGCACAAGGATATTGCTTTTGAATTTGCTTCGTGGGTGTCTGTTGAATTCAAACTCTATTTTATCAAAGAATTCCAACGCCTCAAAGACGAGGAACAAAAACAGTTGGGATGGTCGGCCAAACGAGAATTAACCAAAATCAACTATCGTATTCATACAGATGCCGTAAAGCAAAATCTTATTCCGAAAGAACTTACACCTGACCAAATATCCGCTATCTATGCAAATGAAGCAGATGTGTTGAATGTGGCTTTATTCGGCATGACAGCCAGGCAATGGCGAGATGCAAACAAAGATGTAAAAGGTAATATCCGTGATTATGCATCTATCAATGAACTGATCTGTTTGGCAAATATGGAAAATTTGAATGCTGTTTTTATCAATGAAAAAATGCCGCAGCAAGAACGACTTATTCGCTTGAATAAAATAGCTATACAACAGATGCAGATTTTGAAAGAGGCTGAAAACAGAAAATTATTGAAATGAGTAAGAGAGAATTTTTCCCAGCACGCCCGTCCACCAATCCAACCATTTATGCTTATGAATTGGTGGGTGTGGCTACGCACAAGGGTTTGCTCAAAATCGGCTATACCGACCGCAATGCCCAACAACGTATCAAAGAACAGTTAGGTACGGCAGCCATACCATACAAAATTGTATTTGAAGAATCGGCAATGAAGCGCGACGGCAGTTCTTTTACCGACCGTGATATTCACCGCTATCTGCGCAAGAAAGGTTTTGTCAATCCTGAAGGCGAATGGTTCAAATGCAGTCTGAATGATTTACGCAGAGCGATGTGGGAAATCAAAACAGGAGAAAGAACAGAAGAAAACCGTGTGCATACATACAGTATGCGTCCAGAGCAACAAGCCGCCGTTGACAAGACCATTGCCTATTTCGAGAGTTTCAAAAAGGAAAATCCCGATAAAACGCCCCATTTTTTATGGAATGCTAAAATGCGTTTTGGAAAGACCTTTACCAGTTATCAATTGGCTAAAAAAATGGGGTGGAAAAAATTGTTAGTGCTAACCTTCAAGCCTGCAGTAGAAAATGCTTGGAAAGAAGATCTATTGTCTCATGTGGACTTTAAAGGTTGGCAGTTTATATCCAAACAATCAGATGAACTTACGAGCGAAAATATAGATAACAATAAACCTTTGGTTTGTTTTGGTTCCTTCCAAGACTATTTGGGAACACAAAAAGATGGCAGTATTAAAGTTAAAAACGAGTGGGTTCATAAAACAGAATGGGACTGCATTGTATTTGATGAATACCATTTCGGGGCTTGGCGGGACAATGCGAAAGACCTTTTTGATAGAGACAGCGATGCTGAAAAAGAAATGGAAGAATTCAAAAAAATAGAAAAAGAAGGGTTTGCTGAAGATAAAAAAGCCGAAGTATTAGAAGGTATATTGCCTATCAAAGCCAATCACTTTTTGTATTTATCCGGAACACCCTTTCGGGCGATAAATTCAGGTGAATTTATCGAAGAACAAATTTACAATTGGACATATTCTGATGAGCAACGAGCTAAGGAAAACTGGGATGAATCCAAAGGACCGAATCCCTATGCATCCTTGCCGAGAATGGTAATGCTCACGTATCAACTTCCGGACTCCATTCGCCAGATTGCGATGCAAGGTGAGTTTGACGGATTTGACTTGAATGTTTTCTTTTCGGCCGAAGGAGAAGGAAGAAATGCCCGATTCAAATACGAAGACGAAGTACAAAAATGGTTAGATTTAATCCGAGGCGCATTTAGCGAAACTACCGTTGACCATTTGAAAATGGGAGCCAAAAAACCGCCACTTCCTTTTTCACACGCTCCATTGCTCAAAGTACTAAATCACACTTTTTGGTTTTTACCAACCGTTGCAGCCTGTAACGCAATGGCCAATCTATTGAAACAGAGACAGAATAAATTTTACCATGATTACAAAGTAGTAGTTGCAGCAGGAACAGAAGCAGGAATTGGCGTAGAAGCATTGCAACCAGTATTAGATGCAATGACAGACAATCCACTGGATTCTAAAACTATTACGCTCTCTTGTGGTAAATTGACTACAGGTGTTTCCGTAAAGCCGTGGACAGGTATCTTTATGTTGCGTAATTCTTCCAGTCCAGAAACGTATTTCCAAGCAGCATTCCGAGTACAAACACCGTGGGTTATTAAAAACCCAGACAGCAAATCGCCCAACAAAGAAGAAATACTGAAAGAAGAATGTTACGTTTTTGACTTTGCTCCCGACCGTGCATTAAGGCAAATTGCCGATTACAGTTGCCGACTTAATGTAAACGAATCAAACCCCGAAGCAAAAGTTGCTGAGTTTATCAACTTCCTACCAGTATTGGCTTATGACGGCAGTTCAATGAAGCAAGTGGATGCAGCGGGAATTTTAGATATGGCAATGAGTGGCACAACCGCAACGCTTTTAGCAAGACGATGGGAAAGTGCCTTACTCGTAAATGTGGACAATAATACACTTGCCCGTTTAATGGCAAACGAAGAGGCAATGAAAGCTTTAATGAGCATTGAAGGCTTCAGGAATTTGAATCAGGACATTGAAACTATTATCAATAAATCAGAAGCAGTTAAAAAAGCAAAGAAAGAAGCCAACGACCGAGAACTGACCAAGAAAGAGAAAAAAGAACTTTCAGACGAAGAAAAAGAATACAAGAGCCTAAGAAAGCAAATCCAAGAAAAGCTAATCAAGTTCGCTACTCGTGTACCTGTGTTTATGTATCTGACAGACTACCGAGAACGAAGTTTGAGAGACGTAATCACACAATTAGAGCCTGGGCTTTTCAAGAAAGTAACAGGTTTGTCAGTGAAAGACTTTGAATTATTGGTAAGCCTTGGCGTGTTCAACTCTGCTTTAATGAATGATGCTGTTTACAAATTCAAACGATATGAAGATGCAAGTTTGGAATATATAGGTATCAACAAACATGCAGGAGAAGATATTGGGTTATACGACACAGTCTTAAGTCCACGGGAATACGAAGCCACTTTTGTTAATGAGGAAATTGTCAAATATGAGTAGATAAAATGACAAATTCAGGTAATAATGGAAAATCCAGTGAGCGTTGCCCCCTCGTGCCAGTCTAAATTGACCCCATGTACCAAAATATGTTTGACCCTTTTCGCCAAAATAAAAATGTCCCCTGTCGGAATATAAACCAACAGGGGATTTT
>JAEYVY010000006.1 GCA_023429375.1 Bacteroidota bacterium
AAAATCCCCTGTTGGTTTATATTCCGACAGGGGACATTTTTATTTTGGCGAAAAGGGTCAAACATATTTTGGTACATGGGGTCAATTTAGACTGGCACGAGGGGGCAACGCTCACTGGATTTTCCATATTTAGTTAATTGATGTTATTTGTTGTCTTATTTTGCTTGAAGGAAAAAGAATTTCATATATTTGACATGTATGTCAAACGTGTATGTCAGACATAAATGTTAAATACGTAAATTAATCTATGAAACAAGATAAAAATAAAGATATAGAAGCTCGTATCCTAAAAGCGGCCGAACAGATTTTTGTAAAGAAAGGCTTTGATAACGCTGCCATGGTGGATATTGCCCATGAGGCGGGAATCGGAAGAACTTCACTGAATTATTATTTCCGCACGAAGGAGATGTTGTTTGAAGCGATTTTGGGCGACTTGATGGGAAAGATATTGCCTAATGTAGAACAGATCGTCAATGAAAACTCGTCGTACATCGTGAAGATTGAGAAGATAATCGATCTGTACTTAGGTCTTATCCGTAAGAATGAGGAAGTTCCTTTGTTTATACTCAGTGAGTTAAAGCGTGATCCGCAACACCTGATCAGCTTTGTGGTTCGTGACCCGGTGCGTTTACAGCCACTCCTAAAACTTAGGGTATTCATTGAAAACGAAATGGAAAAAGGCACGATACGTAAAATGCCGCTCATCGATTTGTTTACTACCATGATTAGTCTTGTGGTATTTCCATTTCTAATACGCCAGCCACTGACTTCTGTATTCTTAGATGATAAAGATGCTGATTTTGAGGCTTTTCTTGATCGGCGAACTTGTTTTATTCATGGGGTGATAGAGAATTTACTGAAACCAGAAACGAAATCATAAGGGTATGAAAAAAACGTTAGTACTATCCTTTTTAATGCTGCTTCCTTGCTGGATGGAAGCGCAGCATACGGTCACCATTTCTCAATGCTACCAATGGGCTGAAGAGAATTACCCGCGTATTCGTCAGTACGGCCTTATTGATCAGACCGAGAAATACGAAATGGCGAATATCGGCAAGTCGTGGCTGCCGCAGATTAATATGTCGGCAAAACTTAGCCACCAAAGTGATGTGACAAAGATACCTATTGATCTTAGTAAGCTACCCGGCGATATGTCGATACCTACATTAAGTAAAAATCAGTTTCAAGCCGTTGCCGAATTGAGTCAGACCATCTGGGATGGAGGGAATGCCGGCTCACAAAGAGCTCTGACAAAAGCGGAGGCCGAGCTCAACCGAAAGCAGGTTCAGAATGAGTTGTACACGTTAAAGAATCGCATCAACCAACTTTATTTCGGGATTTTATTGCATAAAGAGTTAATCGGGCAAAATAGCTTACTGCAAAAAGATCTGGAAACTAATTTGGAACGTATCCGGGCGATGATGGCTAATGGTATGGCCAATGAATCGGATAAGGATTTGTTAGAAGTAGAACTTCTCAACGTGCGCCAGCGCGAGTTGGAACTCTGCTCTTCGTGTAATGCGTATATCCGTATGCTTTCCTATTTTACGGGGCAAGAAGGATTGGATAAATTGGACTTAGTGAAACCCGAACTGCCGGCATTGTCAATGTCTAGGACCGTTAACCGTCCGGAACTGGAATCATTTCAAGCGCAAACGGCTTTACTCGATAGGCAAGACAAGGCCATCTCGGCAAGTATGATGCCTCGTATCGGAGCTTTTCTACAAGCCGGATACGGACGACCGGGATTGAATATGCTCGAAGACGAGTTTAATCCCTATTATATTGCCGGTATCCGAATGAATTGGAACTTGGGACGATTGTATACGGTAAAGAACGACCGGAGAAAGTTGGATGTGGCCCGTCGAAACGTGGATATCAACCGTGAAACCTTTCTTTTTAATACACAACTTCAGCTGATTAATCAAAATGAAGAGATACGGAAACTGGCAGAGTTAATGAATGCCGATCAGGATATTATGCGCCTTCGCTCTAATGTTAAGAAAGCATCAGAAGTGAAACTGGAGAATGGGGTGATTGCCGTATCCGACCTGATAAGAGATATCAATGCCGAAGATATGGCACGGCAGGCTGCTGCGATACATCAAATGGAATATTTGATGGCTATTTATCAATTAATGTACCTAACGAATTAATGAGTTGATTTATGAAAAAAATATCTTTGGCTCTTTTTATAGCAGCAATCTTAATTAGTTCTTGTGATTCATCGAAAGATGCCGGTGATGCTACCGGGGCATTTGAAGCGACAGAAGTACTCGTCTCGGCCGAAGCAACAGGTAAAATCCTTTGGCTTGACCTACAAGAGGGCGACCGACTGGAAGCAGGCGAATTGGTAGGGTGCGTTGACAGTCTGCAACTGTATTATAAAAAAGAACAGCTTAGAGCCGGACTTCGTGCGGTGGATATCGCGAAACCGGATATCCGCAAACAAATAGCGGTGTTGGAGCAGCAAATAGCTACTGCCGAATCGGAATGCCGACGCATGGAAAACCTGGTAAAGGCGAAAGCCGGCAATCAGAAACAACTGGATGACATGGTGAATCAACTGGCGTATCTGCGTAAGCAGTTGGTGGCTCAACAGTCTACCTTGAATAAATCTTTCGAGCGAGCTGGTGCCGAGGCTGAAGGGCTGGTATTTCAAGTTATGCAACTGGACGATATGATTGCAAAATGCAAAATAATCAATCCCCTGACCGGTACTGTTTTGGTGAAATATGCTGAAGCGGGAGAAGTTACAACCACCGGAAAACCACTTTATAAAATAGCGGATACTGATTTGTTATTTCTAAGAGCCTATATAACGGCAGATCAACTATCGCAGGTGAAGTTAGGGCAGACAGTTCGTGTTTTCTCTGATTTTGGGAAAGACAACCAGCGTGAATATCCGGGAACGATTACCTGGGTATCCGATAAGTCTGAATTCACGCCTAAGGGTATACAGACGAAAAACGAGCGTGCCAATTTGGTTTATGCCATCAAAGTTGCGGTTAAGAATGATGGCTTCTTGAAAATCGGACAATACGGAGAAGTTATATTCTGATGAACAGCATACAAATTGACAAGGTAGCCAAGTCATACGGAAAGGTGATGGCATTGAACGACGTGTCGTTAGCCATCAATTCCGGAGAACTCTTCGGCATTATCGGTCCGGATGGGGCGGGTAAAACTACGCTATTCCGAATTCTGGCCACACTGTTGCTGGCAGATCGGGGAGAGGTTCGCGTTTGTGGTATGGACGTCACAACGGATTGGCGTAAACTGAGGAATTGTATTGGTTACATGCCCGGTCGTTTTTCGTTATATCAAGATTTATCGGTTGAAGAAAACCTGCAATTTTTTGCTACTGTCTTTAAAACTACTGTAAAAGAAAATTATGATCTGATTCACGATATCTATGTGCAAATCGAACCGTTTGCCAAACGCCGGGCAGGCAAATTGTCGGGTGGAATGAAACAGAAGCTGGCGCTTTGCTGTGCCTTGATACATCGCCCTCGTGTGCTGCTGCTGGATGAGCCGACTACAGGGGTAGATCCGGTTTCACGTAATGAATTTTGGGATATATTGTCACGTATCAAAAATGAAGGAATAACCATTGTTGTTTCGACTCCCTATATGGATGAGGCTTCACGGTGCGACCGTATAGCGCTGATGCGTGAGGGAGTTTGCTTTCGTACGGATACCCCCGAAGTCATACGTGCTTCGTTTCCATATAAGCTTTGGGCAGTCAGCGGAAAGGATACTTATCGTTTGCTGCTGGATATTCGAGATTATCGGGGAACCTATTCTTGTTTTGCCTTTGGCGACAAGCATCATGTAGTATTGAATGAGGATCAACCGGATGCGAATGGGCTGAAATCATTTCTTGCAGTAAGAGGACATCAGGATATCGTCATCGAGCCACTGGCTCCGACTGTGGAAGATTGCTTTATGAATAATGAGGAGGGGATGTCATGCGTGTGATTGAAGTAGATAAACTGACCAAACGCTTTGGCAATTTCACTGCTGTCGATGAAATCAGTTTTGAAGTGAAGCCTGGGGAGATATTCGGCTTTCTGGGCGCCAATGGTGCAGGTAAGACGACAGCCATGCGCATCCTTTGCGGACTTTCGAAGCCGACTTCCGGACAGGCTCGAGTGGCCGGTTATGATATCTATAAAGAATCGGAACAGATTAAACGACAAATCGGCTATATGAGCCAGAAGTTTTCGCTGTATGGGGATTTGAAAGTATGGGAAAACATCCGCCTTTTTGGAGGAATATATGGCTTGACTGACAAGCAACTGGAAGAGAAAACCGAAAGGCTGCTGTCTGTTCTTCAGATGGAAGACAAACGGGATTTATTGGTCGACTCACTCCCTTTAGGATGGAAGCAGAAGCTGGCTTTTTCCGTCTCTATCATTCATGAACCAAAGATTGTTTTTCTGGACGAACCTACCGGAGGAGTAGATCCGGTCACCAGACGACAGTTTTGGGAACTGATTTATCAGGCTACAGAACATGGAATAACTGTTTTTGTAACAACGCACTATATGGACGAAGCAGAGTATTGCGACCGGATATCGATCATGGTAGACGGACGCATAGCAGCCTTGGATAGTCCTGCCGGATTGAAAAAGACGTTCAATACCAGCAGTATGGACGATGTTTTTTATGCATTGGCACGTAATGCCAAGAGAGGAGAGTAAGGGTATGAAGCAGTTTCTGTCATTTTTGAGAAAGGAATTCTACCATATCCTAAGGGATGTGAGAACAATGATTATCATGATTGCTTTGCCGGTAGTCCTTGTTGTTCTGTTTGGTTATGCTATTTCGACAGAAATCAAGAGTTCGGGGATTTGTGTGCTGGACCCTAGCCGTGATGGAGTGACACAACGAATTACCAATCGTTTGATTTCGAGCGAATATTTTGACTTCTATAAGCAGGCTAAAGACTACTCTGAAATTGAAAGTTTATTCAGAAAAGGAAAAATAAAGATTGCAGTAGTCTTTCCTCTAGGTTTTACTGAGCAAATGGCAACAGGTAGTGAAATACAACTACTTGTTGATGCATCTGCCCCCAATGAAGCTACTGCTGTGGCAGAATATGCCACAGCGATTATCAATGCAGAGCTATATAAGGATAAACCATTTATAACACAGGGTATTACACCTGTTGTGAAGCTGTTGTATAATTCTCAAATGAAAGACGCGTATAATTTTGTGCCGGGAGTAATGGGCATGATACTCATCCTTATTTGTTCGATTATGACATCGGTCGGCATCGTTCGTGAAAAAGAATATGGCAGTATGGAGGTGCTGTTGGTATCCCCATTGAAACCTATCTACATTATTCTGGCCAAAGCAACTCCTTATTTGTTGATTAGTTTGGTTAATATACTGATTATTTTGCTTTTGTCTACCTTTTTATTGGATGTTCCCATCCGAGGAAGTGTAATGTTGGTGATACTCTTGTCTTTGCTCTATGCCCTTGTGGCCCTTTGTCTTGGTCTGTTTGTGTCGACGGTGGTGAATACACAAAAAGCAGCCATGTTAATCTGTGCCTTAGTGTTGATGTTGCCCGTTATTCTGCTGAGCGGAATGATATTTCCCATTGAAAATATGCCGTGGATATTGCAGGTCATTTCAAATCTGATTCCGGCACGCTGGTATATTGTAGCCCTACGAGATGTGATGATTAAGGGATTAGGTGTAATGGATATACTTCAAGAGATTATGATTCTCTTTTCTATGGTAGTTGTTTTGATAGTGATGAGTGTGAAACGTTTTAAAATCAGATTAGAATAGACATCATGAACAACCTAAGAATAGTACGCTTGCTCTTAGAAAAAGAGTTTAAACAGATTAAACGCGATGCCATCATTCCGCGATTAATCTTGCTGATGCCTGTTATTCAGTTAATCATACTTCCGTTTGCGGCAAATTTTGAAATGAAAAATGTTAACCTGGCGATTATTGATAACGATCATTCGGTAACAACGATGAAGCTAACAGAAAAGATACTTTCATCAGGCTATTTCAGAGATGCTGCTAGGGAAAATACCTATTATCATGCCCTTACTTATATGGAAAATAACGATGTCGATATTATTCTGGAGTATCCGTTGGGGACGGAGAAAGATTTCGTACGAGAAGGGAGTGCAACCGTCTCTTTAACTGCCAATGCTGTAAATGGAACGAAGGCAGGACTTGGTACATCCTATCTCTCATCCATCTTGCGTCAGTATAGCTTAGAACAAGCTTCAACGCCGGCCACAATTCCGGTCCGTATAGAAACTACCCATCTGTTTAATCCTTATCTCGATTATAAAGCCTATATGGTACCAGGAATTATGGCCTTTTTACTTACGATAGTCGGTGGGTTTCTTTCTGCACTCAATATTGTAAGTGAGAAAGAAAAAGGCACTATAGAGCAGATAAATGTCACTCCAATTCCTAAGCCTGTCTTTTTGTTGTCTAAACTTATTCCGTTCTGGATCATTGGCTTTGTATTGTTAACTATAGCCATGTTAGTCGCTTGGATTATTTATGGCTTCTTACCTCAGGGGAATATTCTGACCATTTATGTATTTGCCGCTATATACCTTATTGCGCTGACCGGGTTGGGACTGGTGGTTTCTACCATATCATCTACACAACAACAAGCTATGTTTACTATGTTCTTCTGTTTGATTCTCTTTGCTTTAATGAGCGGATTATTTACACCTATAAGCAGTATGCCCGAATGGGCTCAATGGGTTACAGCGTTCAATCCTGTCCGTTATTTTGTGGAAGTAATGCGAATGGTCTATTTAAAGGGGAGTACTTTAAGCGATATATTAGGCCATCTCCTGATAATATGTGGTTTTGCCGTCGTATTTAACACCTTGGCAGTACTTGGATACAGAAAAAAAGGCTGATTTAATCAGCCTTTTTATTTATGTTCATTTTTTGTTATCCATTTGGAAATGGTAGGAGCTTGGTATTTCTCCATCTTCTCAAGCAAGCGGTTGATATCTGAATCAATAAGGAGAACATCCTTATAGACTTGTTTTAGGAAGCCTTTATCAACCATCTTTTGGATGAATGCAATGAATTCGTCATAAAAACCATTGATGTTCAGAATAGCTACCGGATTTTTATGTAATCCTAACTGAGCCCATGTCAATGCTTCTGCCAACTCTTCCAATGTTCCGAAGCTTCCGGGAAGGGCAATTACACCATCGCATAAATCTGCCATCATGGCCTTCCTTTCGTGCATGGTGTCGACTAGAATCAGTTCTGTCAGATTGTCGTGCTGGATTTCTTTTTCTTTGAGGAAGTGGGGAAGTATGCCTATTACCTTTCCCTGATTGTCGAGAACTCCGTTAGCTACGGCTCCCATTAGTCCGACTTTTGCTCCTCCATATATAAGTTCAATTTCCTTTTGGGCTAATGTTTTGCCTAACAGGTAGGCTTGTTCTTCGTAGATTGAGTCAAAGCCTGTGCTTGACGCACAAAATACAGCTATTTTTTTCATTAATATTTATTTCTTCAATTTGTCCTGAGTCATATTGCATGCGCCATTCAGTTTCGCATTTGGTTCAATTTCCAGGACTTGTGTGTATACATCTCCTTTTATGTTTGCTGTTGATCTGATAATCAACTTCTCGGTTGCGTGCACACTTCCTATTACGACTCCAGAGATTTCAGCATTTACAGATTCTATGTTTCCTTTAACAACCGCTTTGGGGCCTAAAACAATTTTGCCTCCACATTTTATGTCGCCTTCAACCTGTCCGTCTAGCCTGAAGTCAATATCCAAAACGATATTTCCTTTGACTTCAGTCCCGATAGACAGTGTGTTATGAAGTCCTCCTGATGTTACTTCCGGTTTGTTTTTGTTTCCAATCATAGTCTCAAAATGTTAGTCTTTTGCAAATATAAAATTATATTTTGGCTGATTAAACTACTTTTCGCTACTTTTACACCTAAATTCAAAAAAATGGAAACTTTTATTGAGTTAAAAGATATCCGATTTTATGCTTTTCACGGTGTAATGGAACAAGAGAGGACAGTAGGGAATCAATTTGCTGTCGATGTTCTGTTAAATGTGTCGCTGGAAGATGCTATGAAAACTGATAATTTGGATGATACAATCAATTATGCTTTGATCTATGAGGTGATTAAGGCAGAAATGAATATGCCATCTAATCTGCTTGAGCATGTGGCCGGTCGGATTCTTGATGCACTTAAAAAAACATTTTCTCAAATCAAGAGCATAGAATTAAAGATTACCAAAATAAATCCCCCGATTGAAGGAGAAGTTGGTAGTGCTTCAGTTATTGTACGTCAAACTTATTAAAACGCTTATATGGAAACATTGATACCTTTTGCTTTACTCTGTTTCACTTCATTTTTTACCTTAACCAATCCTTTAGGTACGATGCCTGTATTTTTGACGATGACATCGGGTATGTCTGAGAATGAACGCCAAGCAGTTGTGAAACGAGCTACGATAGTTGCATTTATTACACTCGTTGTTTTTGCTTTTACGGGTCAGCTATTATTTCGCTTTTTCGGAATATCGACAAACGGACTACGTATGGCCGGGGGGATCATCATCTTTGTCATTGGCTACGATATGTTACAAGCTCGAATTGCTAAAGTAAAACTTAAGGAAGAAGAGATAAAGACTTATGCGAAAGATATTTCAGTAACGCCATTTGCTATACCTATGTTGTGCGGGCCTGGTGCTATCGCAAATGCAATTCTTTTGATGGAAGATGCTGATGATATGTCGAAAAAGGCTATCCTTATTGGCTCTATTGCTTTAGTTTATATCCTGTCTTTTGTGATCTTACGTGCCTCTACACGTATACTTAAAGTTCTGGGCGAAACGGGGAATAACGTTATGATGCGATTAATGGGGCTGATATTGATGGTTATTGCCATTGAATGTTTTGTGAGTGGTTTAAAACCGGTGTTGATTGATATATTACGACAAGTTTGATGATTGAAGGAATAAAGAAAATCGGTTTTGATGCCGATGATACCTTGTGGGTGAACGAAATTTTTTTCAGAGAGACTGAACAGAAATTCTATAAACTGTTGTCCGATTTTGCTGACGAAAAGACGATTGAGACGGAACTTTACCGTACGGAAATGAATAACATGCAGCTTTACGGATATGGAGTAAAAGCGTTTATTCTCTCCGTTGTAGAAACGGCTTATAAGATTGCAGGAGATAAGTTGTCACCAAATATCGTTGATCAGATAATTAAATTGGGCAAGGACCAATTGCAACGTAAAGTAGAACTGCTTGATGGGGTAGAAGATACCTTGAATGCACTAGTTGGACGCTACGAACTTATTTTGGTAACAAAAGGAGACCTGCTCGATCAAGAACGTAAACTGTCTTTATCCGGCATAGAGCATTTGTTTCATCATGTAGAAATAATGAGCGACAAGACCAAGCGAGAGTATGAAAGACTGTTACGCCGTATCAATGTCCTGCCGGAAGAGTTTATGATGATAGGCAATTCGTTGCGTTCAGACATACTGCCGCCTTTGGCATTAGGTAGTTATGCTGTATACGTGCCTTATCATACAACTTGGGAACATGAACGAGTAGATGAGCCGGTTGAGAGCCCACGACTTTTTACGGTCGACTCGCTTTGGGATATAGTTGGATTGCTTCCGTAAAAGAACCTTACAAATCAGAAAATTTGCGTCGTCCTTTGAGGTAAAAAGAGACGATCAGACTTGTGTTAGTCAGTTCAGGTATTTTATCAATGACTGTTTTTTGCAGATTTTCTTTCCGGACTTGTCTGTAATCTTCCTTGAGAGCATAAAAATCCTGTCTTGCCTTATAAATTGCTTTTGCATTCTTGAGGTGGCCGGTCAATGCAAACTTCAGGGCGGCCAGGTAGTCTAACACAAAACGAGAACGCATAACGTGTCCTAGATGGGCATTATCTATATTTTTATAAACCATGAGCAGGTTATTCCGGAAGTTGAGGTAGGTCTTATGCGGGCTTTCCACTCGGAGAGTTGCACCACCCACATGATAGACGATAGAATCCGGTGTGCACACAATCCGATAACCGCGACAACGGAGTCTCCAGCATAGATCTATTTCTTCCTGATGAGCGAAGAAGCGTCCGTCTAATCCACCTTCCTGTTTGAATATCTCCGTACGAATAAACAGACAGGCACCAGTAGCCCAAAGCACATCGATTGGTGAGTCGTATTGCCCTTCATCCATTTCTATCGCATGCAGAACCCTTCCTCTGCAATAGGGGTAGCCATAGCGATCCATAAAACCTCCCGAAGCACCGGCATATTCAAAAAAACGTTTGTTTTTCTGTGCCAGAATCTTAGGTTGAGCAGCTACAATCTGCTGATCGGCTTCCATGGCCTTTAGCGGAGCATTCAACCAGTTTGGCGTAACCTCTACATCACTATTTAGTAATACCGAATAATTGGCATCAATATGTTTTAAAGCCTGATTATAACCCTCGGCAAAACCGTAGTTTTTATCAAATGAGATAATACGTACTTCCGGAAATTTTTCCTTCAGAAAGTCGACTGATCCATCTGTTGAACCGTTATCGGCAACAACTATTTCAGCCTTATCGGCCGGAGTATGGGCAATTACTGAAGGGAGAAACTCATCCATCAAGGCTTTTCCATTCCAATTCAAAATCACTACAGCTACATCCTTTTTCATACGTTCTCTCTTTTATGTTTCCAGCGTTTATGAGTCCACAACCAATACGCCGGATCGCGAAGGATTGATTCTTCCATCAATCGAGTATATTGTTCGGTAATCCAAAATTCGGGTGTTTCCTGGGGCTTATCGGTGATTGTTTTGAGGTCAACCGTATAATACCCTCTCGCAGTTTTCTTTGTATCGCAGAATACTACCGGGAGGTTTAGCTTTTTGGCAATTCTCTCCGCACCGGTCAGCATGCTGCTGTCTTGATTCAGGAAGTTTGTCCAATAATGCAGATTGGCTTTGCTGGGTGTCTGATCGGAAATTAAAATGACACAAGAGCGTTTTTTGCTTTTGCTCAAGGTGATGATATCACGAATCGTATCGTTTTTCTTGATACCCTCCGAGCCGAATCGCGTACGCAGATAGATGAAAAGTCGATCAAAAGCTTTGTCTTTCAGCGGACGATATACCTGATATATCTTTGCTTCTTTAAAATAAGAACCTGAGCTGGTAAACCATTCCCAGTTGCCATAATGCCCTAATAGTAAGATAATGCAAGGATGACCGTCATCCATCAGTTTATCAATCAGTTCTGGGTTGTTTAAGATTGCTCTGCCTTTTATTTCGTTCAGCGAGATATGCCCTAATTTGATTGTTTCGACGATGTAATCCGCAAAGTGATGATAAAAACGACGCTCTATATCGAGTCGTTCTTCATCCGTCTTATCAGGAAACGACGCTTTTAGATTGGCTCTTGTTACACGAACCCTGTATCGTGCTAGCTTGTAAATAAAGAAATACAATATATCTGAAAGCATATAGAGTGCTTTCAGTGGGAAAACAGCATGTGCTTTTGTCCATGCATATAAAATATAGTATTCAATATTCGTCCACATCCTTCAATTAAATTAATGTTCCGGTCAGTGCCGATTTATCTTCATTCCAATCACCTAAAATGATTTTCCTCGGTTTGTTGATCAGTGAACTATCGTACGGCATTTCTACTTTAATATAGTTTTCCGTGAACCCGTGCATCAGCTCACCTTTGCGTGTATGTTCGAATAAGACGATCGCTTCTTGACCAATATAGCGATTGTAAAAACTTTGAAGTTTTACGTCTGATAAGTCGAGCAGACGCTGACTTCTTTCGTGTTTCGTTTTAGCATCTACGGCATATTCAATCTTTAGCGCTTGCGTACCCGGACGTTCCGAATAGCTGAATACATGCAGCTGTGAAATGTCCAGACTGTCGATGAAATCATAAGCCTGATTGAAATATTCATCCGTTTCACCACGTGTACCAACGATTACATCAACGCCAATAAAAGCATTAGGAATAACTTCTTTTATCTTTTCCACTTTATGACGGAACAAGGCAGTATCGTATCGACGGCGCATCAGCTTTAATACTGCATCACTGCCACTCTGCAATGGAATATGAAAATGAGGGGCAAATCGCTTGCTTGTAGATACAAAATCGATGGCCTCGTCGGTGATGAGGTTTGGTTCGATAGACGAGATGCGGTAGCGTTCAATGCCTTCAACATTGTCAAGGGCACGGATCAGGTCGATAAACGTTTCGCCGGTCGATCTGCCGAAGTCGCCAATATTTACACCGGTCAATACAATTTCCTTACCACCTTTTTTTACTACATCTTCTGCTTGCTCTACCATACTTGTAATTGAACCGTTTCGGCTACGTCCACGGGCAAATGGAATGGTGCAGAACGAACAGAAATAATCACAGCCATCTTGTACTTTCAGGAAATGACGTGTGCGGTCGTCCGACGAACACGATGGGGTGAATAGACGTATATCCTTAGTTTTCGAGGTAACGATAGTACCTCCGGAGGCTTTCTTGTCCAGATTTTCGAGGTGCTCTAGTATGTCTAATTTTTGTTCGGCTCCTAAAACGAGATCCACCCCTTCGATTCCCGCTACTTCTTCCGGCTTTAATTGAGCGTAACAACCTGTAACAACGACAAATGCGTCAGGATGCTGTTTGTTTATCTTTCGAATAGCCTGACGGCACTTTTTATCTGCCAATTCAGTTACAGAACAGGTGTTTACTACACAAATATGTGCTTTTTCTCCGGCACGGGCCTTTCTGATACCCTTGCTCGCCAACATTTTGCCAATGGTTGAGGTTTCTGCGAAATTTAGTTTGCAGCCAAGTGTGTAATAGGCCGCTATTTTGTTTTCAAAAACAGTCGTATCTATCATTTAATAAAGAATATTTGGTTGCAAAGTTACATAAAACCCCGAAGTTAATGCTTCGTTTAATTGTATATCTGCTTTCTACTATGTATTTTTGCTCACTATTTGCAGATATGTGCTTATGATAAAAGAGAACTTTATAAAAATTTACGAAGAGAGTTTTAAGGCAAATTGGGAATTACCAGCCTTAACGGACTACAGTAAGAATACTACTTACACATTTGGGCAGGTGGCTGAACAAATAGCTCGTTTGCACATAGTCTTTGAAGAAGCTAATATAAAGAAAGGCGATAAGATTGCTCTCATTGGAAAAGATTCTGCCAATTGGTGTATAATCTATATGGCTGCTATAACCTATGGTGCTGTAATCGTCCCGATTCTTCAAGATTTCAATCCAAATGATGTACATCATATTATCAATCACTCTGAGTCAGTACTTCTTTTTGTGACTAATCGCATTTGGGATACACTGGAGGAAGAAAAAATAAAGGGTGTAAAAGCTGTATTTTTAATATCTGAGTTCAGCTGTATATATGAAAGAAATTCGGATAGTCTGACAAAGTTCATGCGCTCGTTGGATGATAAAATGAAAGAAAGATATCCATCCGGATTTTCATTTGTCGACATTCACTATGTGGACCAATCAAATGACGAGGTTGTTCTTCTAAACTATACTTCGGGTACAACAGGTTTCAGCAAAGGAGTAATGCTTACCGGCAATAACCTGGCTGGCAACGTGACCTATTCGAAGACTCTCGATCTCATGTTTAGAGGCGACAAAGCTTTATGTTTTCTCCCTTTGGCACATGCCTATAGTTGTGCATTCAATTTCCTCGTTCCGATGGCAGTTGGAGCTCATGTCTACATGCTTGGCAAGGTTCCATCACCAAAGATTCTGCTCAAGGCCTTTGAAGATGTGAGACCGAACCTTATCCTAACCGTTCCTTTGATTTTGGAGAAAATCTATAAGAAGATGATTATTCCGAAATTAAACAAACGGACCGTTCGTATTGCCATGAATATTCCTTTCCTCGATAAGCGTATTTATGAGAAAATCAGAAAAGGATTGACAGAAGCCTTGGGCGGACAATTTCGCGAAGTAATTGTGGGTGGTGCTGCAATGAATCAGGAGGTGATAGATTTTCTGCATAGAATAAATTTTGCTTTTACCGTAGGTTATGGTATGACAGAATGTGGGCCGCTGATTAGCTATACCAACCATAAAGACTATGTGCCCGGTTCATGCGGACATGTATTGAAAGGTATTATGGATGTACGTATAGACTCGGAAGATCCATACAATGTTGTTGGTGAAATACAGGTTCGCGGCGAGAATGTCATGAAAGGATACTATAAGAACCGTGAAGCTACGAAGGCTGTATTTACAGAAGATGGATGGTTATGCACGGGCGACTTAGGTACGATTGATCATGAGAAACGTATTTTCATTCGCGGTCGAAGCAAGACAATGATTCTTGGAGCCAGCGGACAGAATATATATCCGGAAGAGATAGAGTCAAAATTGAATAACCTGCCTTATGTGCTCGAAAGTGTTGTAGTTGAAAGAGGAGGTAAGCTGGTGGCTTTGGTATATCCTGATTATGATGCAGTAGATAATGCCGGAATTGCACATGTAAACCTGCCTGAGATAATGGAGCAAAACAGAGTTGAGCTGAACAAGATACTTGCATCTTATGAATCTGTATCTTCTATCCAGGTATATCCGACTGAATTCGAGAAGACACCTAAAAAGAGCATTAAGCGTTATCTCTATACAAATTATTGAGAAAAATAGATGCGATAAATCTGATATTAATTGCATCAAACTTACGATTTAAAATCAAGTATCATCCCGATGCTTTTTATTGAAAAATAATCATTGAAAATCATCATATTAATGGTGTTTTTTTTTTAATCATCGGGATGTTTTTTTAATGTTGAAATTCAAGCTAAAACAGCATCGGGATAATCCTCTGATGGAAAAGCTAAAAATGGGTACTAAATGCAATATTGCTTAAGAAAAAATGTAAATAAAAGTTATATGCTTTCTTAATCATACGATTAAGATTACCTTTGTATCTAAGAATAAAACAGAATATTTACCGTATGAACGCAGAAAAGAATGAGGGTAAGGAAGTAAAAAAACTTTCGATGCTTATTGTAGCTATCATTGTATTGGCCTTGATTGTCGCGGGAGGAGGTTATTATATCTATCACCAAAAACAAGAGATAAACGATATTACACAGGCCTTTGATTTACAAAAAGAAACCTTGGAGGATGAATATAACGAGCTATCTCTGCAATATGAAGGGTATAAATTTCAGGTAGGAAACGATTCATTAGTAGCCTTGCTTTCTACCGAACAGGCAAAAGTACAACGTTTACTTGAAGAGCTTCGTACCGTAAAAGCTACTAACGCCAAAAGAATCAATGAACTGAAGAAAGAATTGGCAACTCTACGTAAAATTATGCGTAACTATGTCATTCAGATTGATTCATTGAATGCCGCAAACGAACAGTTGAAAAAAGAAAATAAAGAAGTTGTAAGAAAATACCAACAAGCTTCTTCTACAGCCGCTCAATTATCAAAAGAAAAAGAAAAATTGACCGAGCGTGTAACCTTAGCAAGCAAGCTTGATGCAGCAGCCATTTCGATTACTCCTGTAAACTCAAGGGGTAAGGCTGTAGATCGTATCAAGCGAATGGAACAATTTGTGATTAAGTTTACAATTACTAAAAACATCACTGCACCGGTTGGTGAGAAAACGATTTACGTACGTATCATGAAACCTGATGATGATATTTTGGTGAAGAACAGAACGAACGTTTTTGCGTTTGAAGGAAAAGAAATAAATTATTCGATCAAAAGAGTTGTTGAGTACGAAGGCGAGGAACTTCCTGTCGTGATGTATTGGGATATTGAAGAATTTCTATCTCCGGGCACTTATCGTGTAGATATTTTTGCTGACGGTAACCTTATAGGTAAGAAAAGTTTTGTATTGGAAAAATAAGATTCCATATCATTGCTTTTTTGTTAAGCCTTTTCTTCTGTTGTCTAATATTTAAATAATGATTCCATATGCGATTTGTATTTCTGTTAACTGTAATAGCACTTTCATCCTCTTTGAGCGCGCAACAAACGCTAAGCCTTGAAGAATGTAGGCGCTTGGCTGTCGAAAATAATAAGGAGTTGCAGATTGCTGGTGAAAAAGTTAAGATTTCATCCTCTGAACGGAAAGCCGCATTTACTAAATATTTTCCGCAACTATCTGCCACAGGCACCTATCTATGGAACGAAAAAGATTTGGAACTTGTTGATTATACTCAATTAGGGGAAATATCGGCGATGATTCCTCCACAAATCAAGGAAGCAACCCGATTGGATATTGAAAACGTATGGGTAGGCGGCGTTTCTTTGGTGCAACCCGTCTTTATGGGTGGAAAAATTGTGTCATACAATCAAATAGCCAAATATGCCCAAGAGCTGGCCGAATCGATGAATAACTTGAAACTTCAACAAATCATTTATAAAACAGACGAAACCTATTGGCAGGTAATCTCTTTGGCAAACAAGAAAAAACTGGCAGATGCATACGTTAACCTTTTACAAAAGATGGATGCGGATGTGTCTGAAATGATTGAAGAAGGTGTGGCTACGAAGGCCGACGGACTTTCAGTAAAGGTACGTCTGAACGAAGCCGAGATGGCGCAAACAAAAGTGGAAAACGGGCTTGCTTTGTCGAGAATGCTGTTGGCTCAATTATGTGGTCTGCCAATGCAAGAAGAAATGCAATTAGCAGACGAAGAATTTGTAGACCTACCCATGGACGATGATTTTCCTGCCGGCGATATCCATGAAGCATACTTGAATCGGATGGAGTTGAAAAGTTTGGATCTGGCCACACGTATTTATAAGAAAAAAGAACAAATTGTAATGGCGGATATGTTGCCTAACCTAGCGTTAATGGCCAACTATCTGGTGACTAATCCCAGTTCCTTTAATGGCTTTAAGCATGAATTCGGTGGCATGTTTAATGTAGGCGTTGCCTTAAAAGTGCCCTTGTCGGGCTGGTGGGAGGGAGCCCATAAAAGAAATGCAGCCAGAGCAGAAACGACAATCAAACGTCTGGAGCTGGAAGAAGCAAAAGAAAAAATCGAACTTGAGGTAAATCAGTCGATATACAAAGTGAACGAGGCTAATAAGAAACTGAAGGCCTCCATGAAAAATAAAGAAAGAGCAGAAGAAAACCTGCGTCATGCCGATTTAGGTTTTAAAGAAGGTGTCATTCCGGCTTTAAACCTGATGGAAGCACAAACGGCTTGGATGTCGGCCGGATCAGATCTGATTGATGCGCAAATAGAGGTGAAACTTACTCAGGTGTATCTGATGAAGTCTATGGGAAAATTAACTATTGAATAACGACATAAAAAGGAAAATATATGAGCGAAGCAAAGAAATTATCGATGAGTAATATGATGTTAGCATTTATTACTGTACTGGTCGTAGTTGGGTTAGTGGCCCTTGCCGGTTTTTTCCTTTTGACACCGCCCGATGATGTGATTATCGGACAGGCCGAAGCAACTCAGGTGCGTGTATCCGGTAAGTTGGCGGGCCGTATAGCCGCTTACAAAGCAGCTGAAGGCGACCGTGTGCAAGTAGGTGATACATTAGTTTTACTAGATACTCCGGAAGTTCATGCTAAACTTCGTCAGGCAGAAGCCATGCAATCGGCTGCAGCAGCCCAAAAACAAAAAGCAATGGCCGGAGCTCGTAGCCAAGAGATTGCGGCGGCCTATGAGATGAGTCGCAAAGCACAAGCCGGACTCGAAATCGCAAAGAAATCGTATGACCGCGTGCTGAACTTATATGAAAAAGGAGTGATGTCGGCACAAAAGAAAGACGAGGCAGAAGCAAACTACAAAGCCGCAGAAGCGACAGCTAAAGCTGCTGAACAACAATATCAAATGGCGCTAGAAGGAGCACGCCGAGAAGACAAGGCTGCCGCCGAGGCCACATTGGAACGAGCTGTTGGAGCCGTTGCCGAAGTAGAAGCTTACTTGAACGAATCTGTGCTAGTATCGCCCATAAATGGAGAGGTGGTAGAACGCTTTCCAGAAGTAGGAGAGTTGGTAGGTTCTGGAGCTCCCATTATGAACATAGCCGATATGAACGATATATGGATTAGCTTCAGCGTACGAGAAGATCTTTTATCGTCCATAAGAATAGGTAGTGAAGTAAATGCCTTCATTCCGGCACTGGGCAATCAACCTGTTGTGTTGACTGTATATTATATGAAAGATATGGGTACGTATGCTGCTTGGAAAGCTACGAAAACTACCGGTCAATTTGATGTGAAAACTTTCGAGGTTCGTGCCCGCCCGAATCAACTCGTAGATGGACTGCGCCCGGGAATGTCTGTGGTATTGAAGAAAAAGGGACATAATCAATTATGACTTTGAAAGAGCAGAAATATGGGATAGTGGCAATAGCCATCAGGGAAATAAAACGCTTGATGTCCTATCGTCTTTATTTCTTCTGTATGCTTTTTGCTCCGCTAATCAGTCTTGTGTTTTTTATCTCATTGATGCGTAGTGGGCTACCGTCTGATCTGCCTGTGGCAGTAGTTGATTTAGATCGTACGTCAAATTCAAGAAACCTGGTACGACAATTAGATGCCTTTTCGCAGACAAAGATTGTGCAACAATTGAACTCGTTTACCGAGGCTAGGATTGCCATGCAGAAGGGGGAAATCTATGGTATTTACTATATTCCGGAAGGATTTTCAGTAGATGCTGCATCCGGAAAACAACCCAAATTATCCTTTTATACAAACGGAACATACCTGGTTGCCGCATCACTTCTATTTCGAGATATGAAGACTATGTCTGTCTTGGCAGGAGGAGCCGTGGGACTGCAAACCGGCTTGGCGCAAGGAAAAACGGAGAGCGAAATAAAGGCAAAACTCCAACCTATTGTGATTGAAACACACGCGTTGGGAAATCCTTGGTTAAATTATTCGGTCTACCTGAATAATACACTTTTACCAGGTATCTTGCAATTGATGATTTTCTTGATTACAGTCTATTGTATAGGAATTGAGATTAAACAAGATACAGCCCGCCAATGGCTGGCGATGGGAAGAGGAAACCTTTTTACATCACTAGTAGGGAAATTGTTACCTCATACTATAATCTTTACCCTGGTAGGGTTTATGCTTTGTGCCGTCTTGTACGGATATAATTCGTTTCCGCTACAGTCGGGTTGGTTGCCGATGCTGACAGCCATGTTTTTCCTGGTGATAGCCTCACAGGCGGTGGGTATATTTATGATTGCCGTACTGCCAACCTTGCGATTGGGACTTAGTTTTGCGAGTCTCTTTGGCATGGTTTCGTTTTCCATTGTGGGCTTTTCTTTCCCTGTATTAGCTATGCATCCAAGCTTACAAGCCTTGTCAACTTTGTTTCCACTTAGACATTATTTTTTGATTTATGTGGATCAGGCGTTAAATGGACGTGACTTGTATTATAGCGTGGGTGAATACGTTTGGTTGTTGGGCTTTTTGATTCTTCCCTTCTTGGTGAGAAGATTATTGAAGAATGTATTGCTTTATATGAAATATATTCCTTAAACAGATTGAGCTATGTTAAATGAAGATCGTTTAGGAAAAAAAATAAAAGAAGGTATAGAAGATGTCTTCTATATTTGGAAGGATGAGTTGAAGAATGTCTTCAGAGATAGTGGTGTCATTGTGTTTTTCTTTTTGGTACCCCTTGCATATCCTTTGCTCTATGCCTTTATATATAATAATGAAGTTGTTCATGAAGCCAAAATGGTTGTTGTGGATAATTCGGATACGTACCTCAGCCGTGAATTTATACGCAGGGTAGATGCCACTCCGGATGTGAGGGTGGTCCGGATTTGTAAAGACATGGATGAAGCCAAGCGCATGTTGGATGAGAAAGAAGCTTATGGGATTTTGCATTTCCCGTCTGAATTCAGTAAGGATTTGAACTCGGGCAAGCAGGTCCATCTTTCGTTGTATGCTGATATGAGTAGTTTGCTTTTTTATAAAGCTTTTCTGCTGGCTTCGACAGAAGTATCCTTTGAGTTAGGGAAAGAGCTTGTATCCGAGCTGAATCCGTCCGGTTCGCGACAATTGGAACAGATTATGATTGATCCTGTTCCCTATGAATCTATCACCTTGTTTAATCCACAAATGGGGTTTGCCAGTTTTCTTGTTCCGGCCATCCTCGTACTGTTGATTCAGCAAACCTTGATTTTGGGAATCGGTATGCTGGGAGGAACGGCCCGTGAAAAGAATAAATTCCATACATTGGTCCCGGAAGACAGGCATTTTAATGGTACTTTGCGTATTGTATTTGGAAAATCATTGTCTTACCTGATATTATATGTTGTAGTTTGTGTTTGGGTAATAGCTATTGTGCCAAGGCTTTTTGCATTTCCACAAATAGGCCATCCTATGGTAGTCTTGTTGTTTCTTTTGCCTTTCTTGGCTGCTTCAATCTTTTTTGCTATGACACTGTCTGGCTTTATGACTTCGCGTGAATCACCAATGCTTGTATTCGTCTTTACATCCGTATTGTTGGTTTTTATATCGGGTATATCTTGGCCAAAAGAAGCTATTCCTGAGTTTTGGAGTATCTTAGGTTATATATTCCCATCAACACCGGGTGTACAAGGATTCATTAGGATTAACACTACCGGAGCGAGCTTGAACGAGGTAGCTAATGAATATCGCTTGCTTTGGGTACAAGCAGGGGTATATTTTATTTTAGCCTGTATAATTTATAGATATCAAATTATAAGAAGTTTGAAATATAATGATTTGATTTGTAAAAAATAAAATCGATATTATCTTTGCTAATGAGTGAAAAAATCGTTGGGAAAGGTGAGAAAGTGAGAATATAATTATAATTTTGCCCTAATGAATACAATCTTATAAAAATAATACTATGCAAAACAGACGTGATTTTTTAAAAAGTGCTTCTCTGATGTTGGCCGGTGGACTTGTAGCTCCACAAATCTTATCTTCATGTGCAGGTAAAACTGCTTCTTCGGCTGCTTCTACAAAACAAATAGGTCTTCAATTATATTCTTTGAGAGATCTTGTAAAGGAATCAGGCATTCAAGTAGTTCTTGAAACAGCTGCAAAAATGGGTTATAAGAACCTAGAAACTGCAGGTTACGACAATGGTAAGATCTATGGTTTGGTACCAGCTGAATTCAAAAAGATGGTGAACGACCTTGGAATGAAATGTACAAGTGCTCACTTAGGACAAGCTTTCACAAAAGAAAAAGAAGCTGAAGTAATGGCATGGTGGGATCAAGCTATTGAAGCTCACAATGAATTAGGCGTTAAATACATGGTTCAACCTTGGATGCCAGTTAACGACCAAACAACTTTGGACGATCTGAAAATGTATTGCGACTATTTCAATACAGTAGGTTATAAGACAGCTGCTGCAAGTATAGCTTTCGGATACCACAATCATGATTTCGAATTCCGCACAATCGAAGATAAAGTGATTTATGACTTCTTGTTGGATAACGTAAGCCCGAACCACGTATTCTTCCAAATGGACGTATATTGGGTAATGATGGGTGGTAAAGATCCAGTAGAATATTTGAAGAATCGTGCTAGCCAATTCAAGACTATCCACATTAAGGATGAAAAAGAAATTGGCGCAAGCGGTAAGATGAACTTCCAACCTATCTTCGAACAAATGAAAGCTAACAATGTTAAGGACTGGTATGTTGAAGTAGAACAATATACAAACAATGATCCGGTTGCTAGCGTACAAGAAAGTTTTGATTTCTTGAACAAAGCTGAATATGTTTATTAATTAGATAGATCATAAGAACAAAAAAGCAGCAATCATCAGATTGCTGCTTTTTTGTTTATTGTCCTTTAATAATTTGAGGAAGATTGGAAGCAAGACTGGCCATGTCGGGGTAGAGTAGGTGAGCCCCTGCGTCTAGTAAGACACTGTCGGGCAAGGGGCCTGTGTTTACTGCAATAGTAAATATTCCTGCTGCTACGGCCGATTCTACACCTAAAGGAGCATTTTCTACTACGATTGCTTCATTGGCCGCCACTCCGGCTTTTTCAAGTCCTATCAGATAGGGCTCGGGGTGAGGCTTGCCATATTTGACATTGTAAGCAGTTACCATCAACTCGGGTGAGAAACAGGCGGGATAGGATTCGTTTAACTTATCGAATAAACTATGCTGTCCCGAACCGGTGACTATCAAGCATTTCAAATTGTTTTGTAATGCTATATGTACCACATCGATTGCACCCGGAATCACATTACCGTCATTGTATTTATTGAACAAGTCCGCCTTCTCTTTGTACATCATTTGCTTTTCCTCTTCAGTCGCTTTGCGGTTGAATGTTCGGAGGTATAACTCATTAACTGTACTTTCTCCTGTTCTGCCTTCAAATAAATAGAAATCATCCAAGGTAGAGATCAGCTGAAAGTTGTCTGACGTTTCCTTCCATGCCTTAGCATGAAATTTCATGGTGTCAAACAAGACCCCGTCCATGTCGAAAAGTACAGCTTTGGGCGTAAGTCTTGTTTGATTTTGTTGTTTGAGATAATGCTCTATCGCTTTTTCAATCATTCTATCCTGAATTATCTTTTATGCACCGTATTCCTGCCAGCTCTTTATTTGAATATCATCAATACTCAAGGTGCAGAAAGCCTGAATAAATGCGCTTGCCAAACGAGCATTCGTGATTAAAGGGATATTCAAATCGACCGCAGCGCGACGAATCTTATATCCGTTATCCAGCTCACCGGCACTTAAGTCACGCGGGATATTTACAACCATATCTATTTTTCTCTCACGCATCAAGGTTAATGCCTGAGGCTCTCCAACTTCGCTTGGCCAGTTTACACGTGTACTCTGAATACCGTTTTCTGTTAAGAAACGATGTGTTCCGCCAGTTGCATAGAGCTGATATCCTTTTTCTTGAAGCATCTTCGCTGCGTCTAGCATATCAACCTTTTGTTTAGGTGTACCGGTTGATAGCAGGATGCCTTTGTTTGGTATGCGTAAGCCCACAGAAAGCATACTTTTCAGTACGGCTTCGTTTGTGTCATCAGCCAAACAGCCTACTTCACCTGTAGAAGCCATATCGACACCCAAGACAGGGTCGGCTTTCTGCAGACGATTGAAAGAGAACTGCGATGCTTTGATACCCACGTAATCTAAGTCGAACTCATTCTTCCATACTTTTTGTACGGGTAAGCCCAGCATAACGCGTGTGGCCTGTTCGATAAAGTTGATTTTTAAAACCTTGCTGACAAAAGGAAAGCTTCGTGAAGCACGCAGGTTACATTCAATTACCTTTATTTCATTTCCTTTAGCCAGATATTGGATATTGAACGGTCCGGAGATGTTCAATTCTTTGGCAATCTTTTTGCTGATGCGTTTGATACGTCTCATGGTTTCGACGTATAGCTTTTGTGCCGGGAATTGGATGGTGGCATCACCACTGTGAACGCCGGCAAATTCGATATGCTCGCTTATGGCGTAAAGGATGATCTCTCCATTATCGGCTACAGCGTCCATTTCAACCTCTTTGGCATGTTCGATGAATTGACTAACAACTACCGGATGCTTCTTACTTACATTAGCTGCCAACTGTAGGAATCGTTCCAGCTCTTCGTTGTTCGAGCAGACGTTCATCGCTGCACCACTCAGCACATAACTTGGTCTTACCAGCACAGGGAAGCCTACTTCCTCTACAAACTGATGGATATCTTCTAAACTGCTCAGTTCTTTCCATCTGGGTTGGTCTACACCAATCCGGTCAAGCATGGCAGAGAATTTATGTCTGTCTTCGGCGTTGTCAATGCTTTTTGCCGAAGTTCCCAGGATGTTTACGCGTTGTTCGTCCAAACGTATTGCCAGGTTATTAGGAATCTGACCACCAGTTGATACGATCACTCCATGTGGATTCTCTAGTTCGATGATATCCATTACCCTTTCAAAGGTAAGTTCATCGAAATAAAGTCTGTCACACATATCATAGTCCGTAGATACAGTCTCGGGGTTGTAGTTGATCATGACTGACCGCCAACCCTCCTTACGGATAGCTTCCAGTGTTTGTACTCCACACCAATCGAATTCCACGGAACTACCAATGCGGTAAGCTCCTGACCCGAGTACAATGATGGAACGCTTGTCGCCAAGGTATTTTACATCGTTTTCCGTTCCTCCATAAGTTAAGTACAAGTAGTTGGTTTGTGCCGGATATTCGGCTGCCAACGTGTCTATTTGCTTAACTACAGGCAAGATACCACGTCTTTTACGTTCCTGACGTACTTGTAAAATTCCTAATTCAGAATCGCTCAAGGTGTCTTTTAAGACGGCCTTTGCTATCTGATAGTCTGAAAATCCTTGTTTCTTAGCCCAACGGAATAGCTCATCTGGTATATCAACAGGCTTATTATAGCTTTCCAGCTCATAAGAGGTGTTCATGATTCCGTATAATTTCTGTAGGAACCACTTGTCGATTTTCGTTAGGTCATGAATTTGATCAATTGTGTATCCGGCACGAAATGCTTTACTGATGACAAATACACGCATGTCGGTCGGTTCTTTTAACGCTTTGTCGATATCCTCAATGACTAATTCTTTGTTTTGAACAAAGCCATGCATACCCTGGCCAATCATTCTTAGACCCTTCTGAATAGCTTCTTCGAATGTGCGGCCGATTGCCATAACTTCACCAACAGATTTCATGCTTGACCCTAATTCGCGGTCTACGCCATGGAACTTACCTAAGTCCCAACGAGGAATTTTGCAGACTACGTAGTCTAATGCCGGCTCGAAGAAAGCGCTAGTTGTTTTGGTTACAGAGTTCTTCAAGTCGAAAAGTCCATATCCTAAACCAAGCTTAGCGGCAACGAAAGCTAGCGGATAGCCTGTTGCTTTTGATGCTAAAGCCGATGAGCGGCTCAAACGGGCATTTACTTCGATGACGCGGTAGTCTTCACTTTCCGGGTCGAAGGCATATTGTACGTTACATTCTCCAACAATTCCGATATGGCGGATGATGCGGATAGCCAGTTCGCGTAGCTTATGATATTCGGAGTTGGTTAATGTTTGAGAAGGGGCGATAACGATACTTTCGCCAGTATGGATGCCTAGTGGGTCGAAGTTTTCCATGTTACAAACCGTGATACAGTTATCAAAACGGTCACGTACAACTTCATATTCCACCTCTTTCCACCCTTTCAAACTCTTTTCTATCAAGACTTGCGGAGAGAAAGAAAATGCTTTTTCTACTAATACGTTCAGTTCCTCTTCATTGTCGCAGAATCCGGAACCTAGTCCACCTAGTGCATAGGCTGCACGTATAATAACGGGATAGCCTAATTCTTTGGCTGCACGACGAGCATCTTCAATATTTTCGACTGCTTCACTCTTGATTGTCTTGACATTGATTTCGTCTAGCTTGCGAACAAAGAGCTCACGGTCTTCCGTATCCATGATAGCCTGTACCGGCGTTCCTAAAACCTGTACATTGTATTTTTCAAGTACTCCGCTTTGATAGAGTGCAACACCGCAGTTGAGCGCTGTTTGTCCTCCAAATGCGAGTAAGATTCCTTCCGGACGTTCCTTTTCGATTACCTTTTCTACAAAAAATGGAGTAACGGGCAGAAAATATACTGTATCCGCGACTCCATCCGAGGTCTGTACCGTAGCAATATTCGGATTAATGAGGACTGTCTTGATCCCTTCTTCCTTAATGGCCTTGAGTGCCTGAGAGCCCGAATAGTCGAATTCGCCTGCTTCTCCGATTTTTAATGCGCCTGATCCAAGTATCAGGACTTTCTTTATATTATCTTTCATGCTTACTCTTTTATAACATCGCTACGAATTTGTCAAACATAAATTCCGTATCCGTCGGTCCACTGCAGGCTTCAGGATGGAATTGAGCAGAGAAGAATGGTTTGGTCTTGTGTTTGATACCTTCATTCGTTCCGTCGTTCATATTAATAAAAAGCGGCTCCCAATCGATACCTAAAGATTCGTTGTCAACCGCGTAACCATGATTCTGAGATGTGATGAAACATTGATTGGTTCCAACGAGGCGTACCGGCTGATTGTGGCTTCGGTGTCCGTACTTAAGTTTGTAAATCTTAGCACCACCTGCTTTAGCCAATAATTGGTTACCCATGCAGATACCGCAGATAGGCTTGTCTCCATCCAATGCTTTGCGAATATTTTGAACGGCTGCATCGCAAGTATCCGGGTCACCAGGACCGTTAGAAAGGAATAGGCCGTCAAATTCCAATTGATTGAAGTCATAATCCCAAGGCACACGAATCAAAGTAATATTTCTTTTTAACAGGCTGCGGATGATGTTATGCTTTACACCACAATCTAAAAGTACGACACGTTTGCTGCCTTCCGGACCAGGGTAGGTGATTACTTCTTTGCAGGAGACGCGAGCAACCTGATTGATTAAGTTGGGATCTACAAATTCAACATCTTGATTATCAATCACTATTTTACCCTTCATACTGCCTTTTTCGCGGAGCAATTTAGTAAGTGCACGTGTGTCAATTCCGTAGATGCCGGGAACTTTTTCGCTTTTAAGCCATTCGCCCAGACTTTCCTTTGCGTTCCAGTGGCTATACTCACGACTATAATCACTGATAATAATTGCTTCAGCATGGATTCGCTCACTTTCCATAAAGGTTGCTACTCCGTTGTCACTGAATGTTCGTGAAGGTACCCCGTAATTACCTACCAATGGAAAGGTTAAAGTCATCAACTGACCCGCATAAGATGGATCTGTAAGGCTTTCGGGGTAGCCCATCATTGCGGTGTTAAAGACCACTTCGCCAGCAACAGACTTGTCATAGCCAAATGAATAGCCATGGAAGACGCTGCCGTCGTCGAGAATCAAAATTGCTGTTTTGTCTATCTGCATATAAAAAAACTATATAGTGTCATTTGACTAAATATTCTTTTTCCATGTATTGGATAAATGCTTCGTTCACCAAGCGTGTTCCACCCGGTGTTGGGTAGTCACCGGTAAAATACCAATCTCCAGGATGGTTAGGGCAAGAATCATGTAAGCCTTCAATCGTTTGATATACAATCTCTACTTTAGCCTTTGTTCCTTTAGGAGTAAGCAATTCTACCATCTTGGAAGATATCTCTTCATCTGTAAAAGGAGCATAGATATCTTTCACATAGTTAACAAGATACTTCTGTGATTGTTGTTGTTCTTTGGCCTTTTTATAGCTATCCAGAATAATCTGTTCCATGCCTCTTTCTTTCAACAAAGCAACTGCTGCTTTGAAGGTAATGAATTCATTCATCCTCGACATATCTATACCGTAATAATCCGGATATCTTACTTGAGGAGAAGAGGAAACGATAACAATCTTCTTGGGATTTAATCTGTCTAAGATGCTTATGATGCTCTGTTTTAATGTCGTACCTCGTACGATACTATCATCTATCACTACCAGATTGTCTACATACGGTTCAATGCTACCGTAGGTGATGTCGTAAACGTGTGCCGCTAAGTCATTACGGCTATTGCCTTCGGCTATAAAGGTACGTAATTTGATGTCTTTGATGGCAACCTTTTCGCAACGGACACGCATTGAAAGAATCAAGTCAAGTTCTTCAGCAAAGAGCTTGGAAGAATTTGAAATGGCTTCCTTCTTTTTTTCATTCAGGTAATCTTCCAATCCTTCCTGCATACCGAAATAGGCGACCTCGGCAGTATTAGGGATAAATGAAAATACAGTATGTTGTATATCGTAGTCTATTGCTTTAAGAATCTGTTTTGTCAAGTTGCGACCCAAGTTCTTGCGTTCTTTATAAATATCTACGTCGCTGCCTCGTGAAAAGTAAATCCGTTCGAAAGAACATGCTTTCAATTCTTTTGGTTCTACAATCTGTTCAAGTATTACTTCTCCATTATTACGGATTAGCAGGGCTTGACCTCTTTGTAACTCCTTTATTTTAGCAGCCTCTACATTCATGGCCGTTTGGATAACGGGGCGTTCAGAAGCGATAACTACTATTTCATCATCGGCATAATAGAATGCAGGACGTATGCCCCACGGGTCGCGTACGCTGAAGGCTTCACCGCTACCGGTTACACCACAGATTACGTATCCTCCGTCCCACGTTGGTGCACAACGTTTCAAGACATTGGCCATGTTTACATGCTTTTCAATATCATGTGTAATATCCATTCCGGCAAGCCCTTTGGCTTCACTTAGCTGATAGAGTCTTTCTACCTCTCTGTCTAAGCGATGGCCTATTTGTTCCAACATTATAAATGTATCGGCATATTGACGAGGGTGTTGCCCGATTGCCGTTATTTCATTAAAAATGTCATGAACGTTGGTGAGATTGAAGTTGCCGCAAAGTGCGATATTTTTTGCACGCCAATTGTTTCTGCGAAGGAAAGGATGAACGTATGAAATGCCTGATCGGCCGGTTGTACTATAGCGAAGGTGTCCTAAATAAAGTTCACCGGCAAAAGGAAGTGTTGTTTTAGCGTAGGATGGATCTTCCCGTTTTTCTATGGGAACATCTTTGTAGTTTTGATGTACAGCAGAAAAGATTTCTGTAATTGCACCCGTTCCGACCGCTCTTTCTCTGAACATATATTCGTTTCCGGGGCTTGCTTCCAATTTGACGCAGGCTAAACCTGCACCTTCTTGTCCGCGATTATGCTGCTTTTCCATCAGCAAATAGAGTTTGTTAAGCCCATACATCCAGCTGCCGTATTTTTGTTGATAATATTCCAACGGTTTAAGCAGCCGTATCATCGCAACGCCACATTCGTGCTTAAGTTCTTCCATGTAAAAATACTGTATTCGTTAATACCGGTGCAAAGATACGGACAATCTATAATATAGAAACATCTCAAATGAAAATATTGACCATAATTTATTCGATGCATATATAAAAATATCTTAATGATATTTATTGGTTCATTGAGCTGGCATTCTGTTTGTTCTTTCGATATAAAAGTGGTGTTGTGTATTGTGTTTCGATTTGAAAGAAAACACTCTAATTCGCATAATAATTTATTATAATATCAAAATTTTGAAGAAAAAATGTAAGTTTATTTTTATTGATTATGTGAATTATGAAATATAAAAACTATATTTGCCTAGCAAAAAGATTGTTTTGTATTTATTTTGTAGTCATATAGTCAGTAATATATAGTGGATATGGTGAGTTTTGATAAAACGAGAGGATTGTATGATTCCTCTAATGAACATGATGCGTGCGGTGTGGGTATGTTGGTGAATATTCATGGTGAAAAATCGCATGGAATAGTTGACTCTGCCTTATGTGTTTTGGAAAATATGCGACATAGAGGAGCTGAAGGAGCCAACAAAACAGGTGATGGAGCAGGGATATTAATTCAGATTCCTCATGAGTTTATTCTCCTTCAAGGAATACCTGTGCCTGAAAAAGGAAAGTATGGAACAGGTTTGGTCTTCTTTCCAAAAGATGAACTGGAGCAAAAGACACTACTTGCTATTCTCGAAGAGGAAGTTAAAAGTGAAGGGCTTGCATTGACACATATTCGCCAGATACCGGTCAATTCATCTATTCTTAGCTCAGAAGCACGCAGTACCGAACCCGATATCAAGCAAGTGTTTGTAACGGGATGTTCTGACCAACAATCTTTGGAGTTAAAACTCTATTTGATTCGTAAGCGAGTAGAGAAAAAAGTTTTGCAAACAACCTTGATCCACAAAAAGGACTTCTACATTTCATCCTTATCAACTAAAATATTAGTGTATAAAGGGATGTTGGAATCCATGCAATTACGTCAATATTTCCCAGACTTGACTAATAATTATTTTACAAGTGGTATAGCACTTGTGCATTCTCGTTTCAGTACAAATACTTTTCCGACTTGGAGCTTAGCACAGCCTTTCCGCTTATTGGCGCATAATGGTGAAATCAATACCATACGCAGTAATAGAGGATGGATGGAAGCTCGTGAAAGCGTATTATCAACATCGGTGATTCCTGATATCGATAGTATAAAACCTATTATCCAAAAGGGTATGAGCGATAGTGCTTCATTAGATAATGTATTGGAGTTCTTTGTCGCATCCGGACTAAGCCTGCCTCATGCTATGTCCATGCTGGTACCTGAAAGTTTCAATGAAAGCAACCCTATATCAGAAGATCTGAAGGCTTTCTATGAATATCACTCCATTTTAATGGAACCATGGGATGGACCAGCTGCGCTATTGTTTAGTGATGGTCGTTATGCGGGAGGAATGCTTGACCGTAACGGACTGCGTCCCGCACGTTATCTGATTACGAAAGATAATACAATGTTAGTATCTTCTGAAGTGGGTGTGATGGATATCGATCCGGCTTTGATAAAAGAAAAAGGACGTTTGCAGCCGGGTAAAATTCTTTTAATTGACACCGAAAAAGGAGAGGTGTATTATGACGGAGAACTAAAAAAACAATTAGCAGAAGCTAAACCCTATAGATCATGGCTATCCAATAACAAAGTAGAGTTGAATGAGCTCAAATCAGGACGTAAAGCAAGCAATGTGGTTCCTGATTTTGGACGAAAGTTACGTATGTTTGGTTACGGACGCGAAGATATTGAACGCATTCTTATACCAATGAGTTCAACTGGCGCTGAGCCGGTAGGTTCTATGGGAAATGATACGCCACTCGCAGTTCTTTCCGACAAGCCACAGTTATTATTCAATTATTTCAGACAACAATTTGCTCAGGTGACTAATCCTCCGATTGATCCAATCCGGGAAGAATTGGTGATGAGCCTTACCGAATATATTGGTGCTGTAGGTGATAATATTCTTGAACCCAATGAGAGTCATTGCAAGATGGTTCGCCTAAATCATCCTATCTTAACCAATACCCAGTTAGATATATTGTGTAACATCCGGTATAAAGGTTTTAAAGCAATAAAGCTACCAACCTTGTATGAAGTTGAAAAAGGTGAGGCCGGCTTGAAGTCTGCTTTGGATGAACTTTGCAAGCAAGCCGAACAATCGGTTGCAGACGGTGTGAACTATATTATATTGACAGACAAGGATGTAAACGAAAAAATGGCACCAATCCCATCTCTATTGGCGGTAAGTGCGGTGCATCATTATCTGATATCTGTACAAAAACGAGTACAAACGGCATTAATCGTTGAAAGCGGTGAAATCCGTGAAGTAATGCATGCCGCATTATTGCTCGGCTATGGAGCTAGTGCAGTAAATCCTTACATGGCATTTGCCATCTTGGATGATATCGTTAAGAAAAAAGAGATACAACTTAACTATGAGACAGCTGAAAAGAACTATGTGAAGTCAGTTTGTAAAGGTCTTTACAAACTGATTAGTAAGATGGGTATCAGTACCATTCGTAGTTATCGTGGGGCCAAGTTGTTTGAAGCTGTAGGCTTAAGCAATGAATTGAGCAAGACCTATTTTGGCTGCACTTCAAGCAATGTAGGAGGTATAGGTTTGAAAGAATTGGCTCATGATATTGAAGTTTTACATCTGGAGGCTTATTCTGGTAAAATTCAAGATATCCTTGACCACAAGGGGCTTTATAGTTTCAGAATGGATGGCGAGAAACATGCTTGGAATCCGGAAACGATCACTGCTTTACAATTGGCTACACGTTTAGGTAGTTATAAGAAGTTCAAAGAATATACACGATTGGTAGATGAAAAAGACGATCCGATATTTTTACGTGATTTCTTAAAAGTGAAAAAAGGCCAATCTATCCCATTAGATAAAGTTGAACCGGCTTCAGAAATCATGAAGCGATTTGTTACCGGAGCTATGAGCTATGGTTCGATAAGCAAAGAGGCACATGAAACGATTGCTTTGGCCATGAATTTTATCCATGGAAAGAGTAATACAGGCGAAGGCGGAGAAGACCCTGCACGTTTTATTCCACGTGAAGATGGTTCCTCATTACGATCAGCAATCAAACAAGTTGCTTCGGGCCGTTTCGGTGTGACTACCGAATACCTTGTCAATGCAGACGAAATACAAATCAAGATTGCTCAAGGAGCTAAACCTGGCGAAGGTGGACAGTTGCCTGGTTATAAGGTCGATGATATTATTGCAAAGACCAGACACTCTATACCTGGTATCTCTTTGATATCTCCGCCTCCTCACCATGATATATATTCTATTGAGGATTTAGCTCAGTTGATTTTCGATTTGAAAAATGTTAATCCACAAGCCGAAATCAGTGTTAAGCTAGTTGCTGAAAGCGGTGTTGGAACAATTGCTGCAGGGGTGGCAAAAGCAAAAGCAGACCGTGTGATTATTTCTGGAGCAGAAGGTGGAACAGGGGCATCGCCCATCAGTTCAATTCGTTATGCCGGTTTACCACCCGAATTAGGCTTGTCAGAGACCCAACAAACGTTGGTGATGAATAATCTACGTGGTCAGATACGCCTTCAGACAGATGGACAATTGAAAACTGGCCGTGATATCGTGCTTATGGCCTTGCTTGGAGCTGAAGAATTCGGTTTCGCAACGTCAGCCTTGATCGTGTTAGGTTGTGTTATGATGCGTAAATGTCATATTAATACCTGTCCGGTGGGTGTAGCTACGCAAGATGAAGAATTGCGTAAACGATTTCTTGGCAAACAAGCTTATCTGGTGAATTTCTTTAACTACTTGGCTGAAGAGGTGCGCGAATATTTGGCAGAAATGGGTTATACAAAGCTGGATGATATTATCGGACATACAGAATTAATAGAACGCAAACCTGAAACGGGCAACCCAAAGCATGATTTATTAGATTTTAGCCGATTATTATACTTCCCTGAAGCAGGTAAAACAAATGCCATCCGACGTGTGGTTGATCAAGTTCATCCTATTGATGAAGTAAAAGACCGATTAATCATTAGCCAATCATTGGCAGCACTTGACGAACAAATACCTGTTTCGTTGGAATATACCATAATGAATACCGAACGTTCAGTAGGAGCTATGTTATCAGGCGAGGTAGCTAAGCGATACGGTAACGCAGGACTTCCGGATGAAACATTGACTGTTAAATTTAAAGGATCTGCCGGACAAAGTTTTGGTGCCTTTCTTGCTCATGGAATCCATTTCCGTTTGGAAGGAGAATCCAATGACTATTTAGGAAAAGGATTGAGTGGTGGTAAAATTAGTTTGATGCCACCAGCTGAGTCTACCTTTGTCGCCGAACAAAATACAATTGCAGGAAATACAATTTTATATGGAGCAACAAGCGGTGAAGCCTATATAAATGGATGTGTCGGCGAACGTTTCTGTGTTCGTAACAGTGGAGCTATAGCCGTAGTTGAAGGTGTCGGTGATCACTGTTGCGAATATATGACAGGAGGGCGAGTAGTCGTTTTGGGTAGAACAGGCAGAAACTTTGCCGCCGGTATGAGTGGTGGTTTAGCCTATGTATGGAATCCGGAAGGCGACTTCGATTATTATTGCAATATGGAAATGGTAGAATTATCATTGATCGAAGATCGGTCATCCCGCAAAGAACTTCTTGAACTTATCCGCAAACATTATCAACACACAGGTAGTCAAGTCGCTTTACGAATGATCAATGATTGGGATCACTATTTGAATGATTTTATTCAGGTAACACCGATTGAATACAAGAAAGTATTGCATGAAGAGCAAATGAAGAAGCTGAAGCAAAAAATTGCTGAAGTACAACGTGATTATTGATGATTCAAGTTATTAATCCATAGAAGTTAATTTATTGATAAAGAGTTTTCAAATAGAAACTTACAATTAGATTACTGTTAAATCATCTTTTAAAAAATGGGAAATCCAAAAGCATTCATATATATACCCCGGCAAGAAGCTGGTTATCGCCCCGTATTGGAACGAATTGAAGACTTTAGCGAAGTCGAGCAAACATTGAATACAAGTGACCGTCTCAAACAGGCTTCACGTTGTATGGATTGCGGTGTTCCGTTTTGTCACTGGGCCTGTCCGATAGGAAATAAGCAACCTGAATGGCAAGATTTGCTTTATCAAGGAAGATGGAAAGAAGCATATCAAGTTTTATCGCTTACCTGTGACTTCCCGGAATTTACAGGACGTATTTGTCCTGCCCCTTGTGAACAGAGTTGTGTTCTTAAGTTAAGTGCAGACGAGCCTGTTACCATTCGTGAAAATGAAGCATCCATTGCGGAAGCAGCCTTTCGTGAAGGTTATGTAAAAGTGGATATTCCACCAAGAAATGGAAAGAAGGTAGCTGTAATAGGTAGTGGCCCTGCCGGTTTGGTTGTGGCTAATCAATTAAATCGCAAAGGCTATTCTGTTACCGTTTTTGAGAAAGATGAATTGCCCGGTGGTCTATTGAGATTCGGCATACCCAATTTCAAACTTTCAAAGAGCGTTGTACAGCGGCGTATAAATCTGATGCAAGCCGAAGGCGTGGTATTCAAAACAAATACCATGGTTGGAAAAGAAGTACTGGCGGCAGAAGTTGTAAAAGAATATGATGCCGTATGCGTTGCCATCGGGGCAGAGGTCCCTCGAGACCTACCTATAGAAGGTCGCAATATGAAAGGTATTCACTTTGCTATGGAATTTTTAGGTCAGCAGAACAGAATTCTGGAAGATATACATGTATGTCCAAGTAATCAGATAAATGCTAAAGGAAAGCGTGTAGTCGTGATTGGCGGAGGTGACACGGGTAGTGACTGTGTAGGAACAGCCGTTAGACAAGGGGCTGAAAGCATCATGCAGATAGAGATTTTACCAAAACCACCTGTTGGTCATAACCCGGAAACACCTTGGCCTATGTTTCAGAAGGTACTGAAAACGAGCAGCAGCCACGAAGAAGGATGCGAAAGGAGATGGTGTCTTACCACTAATCGATTTATCGGAGAAAGAAATGTGCTGAAAGCAATCGAGATTGAAGAAGTAGAATGGGTTGTGAATGAGGGCAGACAGGAAATGAAGCGTACAGGTAAGACAGAAGTCATAGAAGTAGACCTAGTCTTTTTGTCTATGGGATTTCTTCATCCGGAACAAGAAGGACTTATTTCTGAACTATCACTGGATACAAATGATCGTAAAAATATTGTAATTGATAGACACGGTAAGACTACGCGTGATAAAGTATTCGCTTGTGGCGATGCTACTTCAGGAGCAAGCCTTGTAGTACGTGCGATGGCATCCGGACATAAAACGGCTGATGCAATTGATAAGTATTTAAAGGAAATTTAAAGAAAACGAACGGGATGAGAATACGACTTTCATTAGAGATTGGGAGTCGTATTCTTATTATCGTAATGTTTAATAATTAATGTAGACGGCATGCGATGTAATGCCTCTTTTCTCGTGTGTGAAACATCTTTCCATGTGTTATAGCTGATCAACATCAAGGAGTAGCCATGGAATAGAGAAGGAGTGAGGTCTCTTTCTGATAATATGGTAGCTTGAGGCGTATGCGCAATAAATTCATGTAATGAGATAAGTACCTGCTGGAGCTCAGGATGAGATTGACTCATCTTAACCAGGAATGAAACTGAACGAGTTGTGTTCTTTAACAAAGCAGGAATGTATTCTAACATAAAGAGGTCGTCCTGGCCCTCAATGACTATAATCACATTATTAGCTTTCGTAAAGTCACGGTTTACAAATACACCTACCGAACAGCGTGTCTGTTCAATAAAGAACTTTGTTTTATCTCTCAACAAACCTCCAGGAGACCATGATTCCGGAGCTTTAAATAATTTAAGATATCTATTATATAAGTAATATTTAACCTGATTTGCCTCGATATCTTCAGGATTATTACTTAATGAAATACCAGCCCCTACAAGTAGGAAATCAAACTTTTCCTTATTGGCTATCGATACAATATCTTGTTCCGCTTTGTTCGAAATCTCATAGCGCGGATTAATGGTTATTCCTAATCTTGTAGCTCCCGAAAGAATAGGAGCAAAACTAACTTCTTCAAAATTTTCTGTTCTTAGCGGACTAACGTCGGTTCCTACTGTGAAATGCAAAGCTGTAACATCCAATTCTTTTTCTCCTTCAGTAAAAAGTTGATGTGCCACATTGAGCATAATCTGTCCGTTATGCGCCCGTCCAAAAGGCAATAACAAACGGAATTTGTTGGTAGAAAAAATGAAATTATTTTTTTCGTTATATCGTTGAAACTTTTTATAACAGAACGATATGAACGAAAGTAAAGGTGCTGTCATAAATGTCGTTACAAGCGTCATCAACACGAGCATGACAAACACAGTAGGAGATAATATACCCATTTCATAACCGATGGTGAGGACTATCAACTCCATCAAACCGCGGGTGTTCATCAATGCTCCAATATAAAGACTATCCTTTTGACTCTCTCCTAATATTCTGGCTGAAACGTAGGCTCCACCAAATTTTCCAACGATGGCTACCAGTGTAAACAGTCCGCACATCCACCAAAGACTTGCATCATCCAATAATCCTATTTGTGTACGTAGTCCGGTAGATACAAAAAAGAGAGGTAAGAAAAGCGACAAGGAAAGATCTTCTACCTTGTCTGTCATAATTTTGCGAAACTTTATATTGGATGGCATGACCAATCCGGCTACAAATGCTCCAAACAAGGCATGGAGACCAAGGATTTCTGTACAATAAACAGAAACAATTAATAAGAGGAAGATCAATGCAACGACTCCTTTTGCTATGACTTCAGTGTTGTGATAGATATTTCCAATCATACGCAAGAAAGGGCGTACCACTAGAAACATAAATAAGATATAAAGTATAGAGAAGAGTATGTTGAACGTAGCCCCAATCATATTGCCGGCCTGAGCGATTGATACAACCACAGCCAGCAAACACCAGGCTGTAATATCTCCATTTGCTGCACTCGCTAATGAAAGTGTGCCTAAATGTGTTTTAGTCAAACCCTTTTCTTGAATGATTCTGGCCAAAACAGGAAAGGCCGTGATGCTCATCGCTATACCGATAAATAGGGCAAATGAAAGAAAAGGAGTATCGGGATTTGCATAAGAATCAAATACAAAATAAGCTAAAATCATCCCTAATGTAAAAGGAACGATGGTGCTTGTATGGCTTATTAAAATCGTTTCCTTTAAGGTAGCCCTTACTTCTTTCAGATCCAGCTCCATACCAATGGCAAACATAAACAGGATTAAGCCGAATTGGCTTAATAAGGCTATATTTTCCAATGACTCCGGAGGGAATAAAAAGGCAGAATAGGCAGGGAACAGATAACCTAATATGGAGGGTCCGAGTACAATCCCGGCAAGAATCTCACCGATAACTGTAGGTTGGCCAATTTTTGTAAATAACCAGTTGAATATTCGGCAGGTAATTAGAATAACGATGATTTGTAATAAGAGGATGCCTAGTGAAGAATTAACATGAGAACTAACCGTTTGAATGAAAGCATCAAAACCATCGCCTAGCGTACTGGGTGAATTAAGTATAAGCGCATTTTCTCCTTGTTGGAAATGCTCTCCGGCTCTGATTACATAATGAATCATCAACCCGAAAACCAAAATCATTACCAGATAAAATGCTATACTTTTCCCACTTTTACCCATTAAGCTCTGCTTTTAGGCAAAATTATAAAAAAAAGGCGTCTTAACAAAGACGCCTTCTATGATTATTATCAATCTTATAAATTACATGACGATAGGAGCAGCGAAAGAGAATGAAATAAGTATCGATACCAATAACGCCAAAATTGAATATAATTCGGGGAATACAGCCATTACCATGGTTGCAGCAAACAAATTATATCCAGATCCAATGCCAACTATACCATTAGCACATACATCTGCTTGACGAACTGATGCATAACACCCACCGACTCCGAGAATTATACCGGAAGCAAGAATACCAAGAGCTGTAATCATTGGCATATCAGGAACAATAAATGGTTGTAGGATAAAGTAGGCAACAAAACCATAAAGACCGTTTGAACTTGGAAGAGCACATAAGGCAATGTAACTACCGAGTGCACCCGGATTTTTCTTCATTGCGCCTACTACAGCGTTACCACAAACGGTTACACCGTAGCTACTACCGATAAAAGCTAGAGTTGTAATTAATGCAATGCCCAAATAGGCTACTGAGATTGGTTCCATAATTTAATTGTGTTTTAATTTAATATTTTACTTGTTTTCTTTTTTAAGCTTTTTTGAATGGTTCATAAGGTTTTCCTCCACCTTCAAATTCCGAGTTCTTAAAGTATTCTACAAAAACCAAACGGAGTGGATGTACTAATGAACTGATCGTACAAAGTCCAAAATTAAGGGAGTGACCAAACAATAGGATGAATGCCATCAGAATAATTTTTGGGATAAGACTCATATCAGCAGTCATTTGCATTGCCAATGAGTTGAATACACCTCCAAGAATAGCTCCTGTCAATCCGAGAGCAAAAAGACGGATATAAGACAATGTGTCTCCTAGTAATCCTGAAACAATGTTGTACATATTCCAAAGACCGCTTCCTACATTAAGGAATACATTCTTACCAGGTGTATTATACAACATGGCAACTAGCAGACTTACTCCGGCAATACCCATTAGAATGTTCTTTATCGAATCTGATAACTGGATATCTAAGGCTGGAAGGCCATAAATCAACACACCGGAAAGAATGACAAAAACCCAGGCAAATGGTGCAATACCATACTTGATCCCTCTTTGAGATGCTTTTTTTAAGGCTGCCACTACCTTTCCAAATAGGACATGTAAGAGCCCAATCACCAAAGAGATTGTCATCATATTATCGCTTGTGAGGAAATACTCCTTGATAGATGCAAATTGAGGTAATTTTATCAGTTCAATTCCAAATAATGAACCGGAAAGCGAACCGACCACAAAGGCAGATATCCCTAAATATTGGAATAGTGAAAGAATAGGTTTAATATCCTGATCAACCTTTCCTTTAAGCACCGTACATACAGTAAACATAAGTAATCCATATCCTGCATCAGCAAAGCACATGCCAAAAAACAGCATAAAGAATGGTGCAAATAGGGGTGTCGGGTCGAACTCTCTGTAATTAGGAAGAGAGAACATACGACATATTGGTTCAAATAACTTAGCAAAACGATTATTACGAAGAATAATAGGAATCTGATCCGTGTCTTCAATCTCAAGCCTACGGAAGAAATATCCTTTTTGATCCATCGCAGCTTCCAGTTCAGTACTTTTACTCGTTGGTACCCATCCTTCCAATAGCATCAATTTGTCGTCTACTTCAACAGATGTTTGCGTAAGTGCATGCTTAAAATTAAACATGTCTTGCAGCTCTTTATCTACTTCTACAAGTGAGTTGTATTGCTCACTTGCAATTTTTTGAAGAGCTTCATTCGTACCATTCAACTCCGAAATCAATCGATTATGTTCAGCAGTAAGGGTTCTGAAGTCATAAGAAGGAAGTTTGGTTTGTTCAATGGGTATCTCCACTACCTGATTGGTCGGACCAATAAGGATAAAGTGTACAACAGATTGTATTGTATTAATATGGACTATATTATACAATTCTTCCCATTCAGGTTTATATTCGGCTATAGGGCAGCTATAAAACCTTACAGAATAGCCTGATTCCTTGATCTTTTTTAGCAGAGAATAGCTGAAATCTCCCCAAACAGTATCCAGGTAGTCTATATCTTTCTCAACTGACAGCAATTTGTTTTGCAAATCATTTTTTTGTTGTAGCAAGCCATCTACCGAGTCTATGATACGGAATCCTTCCTCAGGAGAAATCTTTGAACCTATTGCCAATTGTGTATTCTCCTTTTCGGTGTTAATCACCTTCAAGATTTTTAGCGTATCATCAACCCGTTTGCGCTGTTGTAACAAGGATTGAGCCTCTTCGTTATCGTCCATGGAATGATTTCCTTTGATGTGTACGACCCCCAAGTCTCTCAGTTGCAAAAGGAAATCTTCATATTCTTTATGATACACCAAAAAGGCATATTTGCTCATCTTTACTATCATACCTTAGCCTCCTTTTCTTTTGCTTCACGTTTTTCTTGGTTAGCCCTCATAATCTTTTGTGAAGATTTTGAAAGACTTTCTTCATCTTCCATGAAGCGTTTCACCTTCCGGATAGCATCTTGATATCCCGGGATCTGGACTTTCTCAAAAAGGTTGACTTTTTGTGTTGTCTTTTTCCGGGCATGCTCCAATAACTCCAACTTTACTCCCGCACATTCGGCCTCAATGCCGGTCTTTGCTAGGTTTTTCAATAGTTCGATACCATCGAGAAACCAAGACGGAGAGTTGAAGAGACTAAACTGCTTGACTTCAAAATCAATCTTGCCAAGGATAGGAATAATTACTCCGGCAATTTTTCGTGTAGTAATTTCAAGGTCCTTAACATTGATCAAGTCAGGTGAAAATTCTTTCCAAAGGGAAAGCATATTTTCGTAGTTTTTAATTTCTTCCTCAAGTTGAAGTTCCAATCTGTTCACCTCGTCCTTGACACGTTTAACCTCCATACGCAAAGCACTTTCCTTACTCTTTATTGTGGGCAGGGAACGTTCGCGAATCTTGAGTTGTTTTTCAAGTTGCTGAAGTGATGTTTTATTATATTGAAACTTAATTGCCATAAATTATTTTTTCTTCCAGTATTGGTCAACCAATGATTGTTTAATGTTTACCTCTGTCGGAGAGAAGTAGGTTGATAATAAGCCCCAAGCCACATCAAGCATCTCCGTTGTATTCAAGTTCACATCAATTGCCAATAATTTATCGGAATATTCTTTTGCGAATGCGAGTGCACGATTGTCGTAATCTGTCAGGTCGAAACCATTTTCCAGCTTTGTCTTTGCATTGGCTGCATCGGCATACAAACGTACGGCAGCGTTCATTACCTGTGGATGGTCTTCACGTGTTTTCTTACCTGTAACAAGTTGTTTCAAACGAGACAAGCTTCGGAATGGGTCGACAATTACTTTACCAATATCACTATCGCGACGCAGATAGAGCTGTCCTTCTGTGATGTATCCGGTATTATCGGGTACGGCATGCGTAATATCTCCTCCAGATAGTGTTGTCACAGCAATAATCGTGATTGAACCGCCTTCGGGAAATTGAACTGCCTTTTCGTAAATCTTAGCCAAGTCTGAGTATAATGAACCCGGCATGGAGTCTTTAGAAGGAATTTGGTCCATACGGTTGGATACGATAGACAAAGCATCCGCATAGTTCGTCATGTCTGTCAATAGAACAAGAACTTTTTCATTGCGTTTAACGGCAAAATATTCTGCAGCAGTTAGCGCCATGTCAGGAATCAATACACGCTCTACTGAAGGGTCTTCTGTGGTGTTGATGAAGCTAACGATGCGATCCAGTGCTCCTGCGTTCGTAAATGCATTCTTAAAGAACAGGTAGTCATCGTTTGTCATACCCATACCACCAAGAATAATCTTATCTGATTGCGCACGTAAAGCTACGAGTGCCATTACCTGGTTGAACGGTTGATCCGGGTCGGCAAAGAAAGGAATCTTTTGTCCGGTCACCAGCGTATTGTTCAAGTCGATACCGGCAATACCGGTGGCAATTAGTTCTGATGGTTGTTTGCGGCGTACCGGATTTACCGATGGGCCACCGATTTCAACTTCTTCTCCATCAGGAGCGGGACCACCATCAATAGGCTCTCCGTATGCGTTAAAGAATCGTCCGGCCAGCTGGTCGCCTACCTTTAAGGATGGAGCTTTGCCCATGAATACTACTTCAGCATTCGTACGAATACCTTCAGTTCCAGAAAAGACTTGCAGGGTGACTTCGTCTCCAATAATCTTTACGACCTGAGCTAATTTTCCATCTACAGATGCCAGTTCGTCATAGCCTACACCCGTTGCTTTCAAAGAGCAGGTTGCCTTTGTAATTTGGGTGATTTTCGTATATATCTTTTGAAATGCTTTTGTTGCCATATCTAATTTATTTTACGATTCTCTCCTTCAATAATTCATCTAACTCTTTATTGAAAGCATTGAACTGGTCGCTTTCGTATTCCGAATAGTTCATTTGTTTTAATATGTTGATCATCTTCTTGAAATAGTCCATTACTTCAAGGAAATTTTCGAATGAAAATTCAGAACGGCAAATGTCGACGATACGATTTAGCATGAATTCCTGACGGCTCAACGGGGTAACAGCATCGATACTGTCAAAAGCATCTTGCTGAAGGATTACGAAGTCGATTAATTCAGATTTCCAAAGTGTGATATGGTAATCTACCGGCACACCATCGTCACCCAAGATATTGATCTGTTCGGCAATTTCCTTACCACGAAGCAAACGTGTTTTGATTTCGTTTACTTTCTCAATCCAAGTAGGAGAAATGTGGTTGGCAATGTATTCTTGGAATTCAGGGTATTCTAAATATTTTGAATAACTATCAATCGGGTTTACGGCCGGATATCGTTTGCGGTCGGCACGTTCTTGCTCCAATGCATAGAAGCAGCGCGCTACTTTCTTTGTGTTTTCTGTTACCGGCTCTTTTAAGTTACCACCGGCTGGTGAAACTGTTCCGATAAAAGTTACAGAGCCTGAAGCGCCGTTTCTAAGTTCTGTGTAGCCTGCGCGAGCATAGAAATTGGCAACAATGGCTGAAAGGTCCATTGGGAAAGCGTCTGGTCCAGGCAGTTCTTCCAAGCGGTTAGACATCTCACGAAGCGCTTGAGCCCAACGTGAAGTAGAGTCTGCCATAAGTAAGACTTTCAGCCCCATGCTACGATAATATTCAGCAATAGTCATAGCTGTATAAACTGACGCCTCACGGGCGGCTACCGGCATGTTGGATGTGTTGGCAATAATAATTGTACGCTCCATCAATTTACGTCCCGTATGAGGGTCTATCAAGTGAGGGAATTCAGAGAATACCTCTACAACCTCGTTGGCGCGTTCACCACAGGCAGCGATAATAACGATATCTGCTTCTGCTTGTTTAGAAATAGCATGCTGCAATACGGTTTTTCCAGTTCCGAACGGACCGGGAATAAATCCTGTACCACCTTCAACAATAGGATTTACGGTATCTATCGTACGCACACCGGTTTCAAGTAGTTTGTATGGGCGAGGTTTAGCTTTATAGCAAGTAATGGCTCGTTTTACAGGCCATTTTTGAATCATATTGACTGCTATTTCGTTTTCTTTCTCGTCGATAAGTACGGCAATCGTATCATTTATGGTATACTCTCCTTCAGATACGACAGACTTAACTTTATAATGGCCTTCTAATTTGAATGGAACCATGATTTTATGTGGTTGGAAGTTTTCATCCACTTCGCCCAGCCAATCGCCGGCTTGTACCACATCACCTTTTTTAGCTAAAGGCTTAAATATCCATTTAGCCTCTTCATTCAGTGGATAAGTGTATTCTCCTCTTCTTAGGAAGGTTCCTTCCATTTTATCCAAATCGTTCTGTAATCCGTCGTAGTTGCGTGAGAGCATCCCGGGTCCAAGGGTTACTTCGAGCATGTGTCCAGCAAACTCGGCTTCGTCGCCTACTCTCATACCACGGGTGCTTTCAAACACCTGTACAAAAGCATTAGCTCCGATCACCTTGATAACCTCAGCCATCAGCTTTACGCCCCCGACAGAGATATAACAGATCTCATTTTGGGAAACAGGTCCATCAACCTCCACTGTCACCAGGTTGGACACGATTCCTTTTACAATTCCTTTCGTAGCCATAAATTATATTTTATTATTCTTCTTCTTAAACTCGTTCAGCACCGTGTTACTTTCTTTCTTCATGGCACTGATTAACTCTCTGAACGTGGCTTCACCTGTTTCTTTATCTAAATTCGTCCATCGTTCAATCATTTCAATCTTTGATAGATAAGCAAAGACGCTTTCAATACCGAAAACCTTGAAAATGGTATTGTCGTCAAGCCATTCCCATTTTAATATATCTATTTTCTTCTCACGTAAAACCAAATCTGTTTCTTCCGCAATCCGCATAAGTTCGGGCAGGAAGTCTACTTCGTCACTTAAATTGAAATCACGGCTTGTCGACTTGCGTAGATTTTCGGCTACAGTATTATCTCCTACAATATATAGGTTTGTGTCGAGACCGTGTTTTCGACAGGTAACAGCCGTTAATATGTTTTTAATATTCAGATTTAATTCAAACCAAGCAGAGAAGAATTTGTTTCCTTGTCGGATGGCGTACGCATAGTAAAGAGCAGATAATTTGTCCTCCAAAGAAAGTGGTGAGGTTTCTGTTTCTTCTTCATCAATAGTCTCGATTTCTTTCTCGGTCTCTGTATTCATTTCTGAATTTTCTTTTAGAAAATCCATCATATAAGAAGGTATCTTTTTCTTTATATTTTCTCCTTCTTTATAGGCTTCAAGAAGTTGGATAAAGGATTCGACCGGAATAGTACCCCGGTTGTCATAAACAGAAGAATCGCTTCCCACAGGATTATTAAGCCAGCTAAGTAGATTCTGATTGTCATACTTGAGGAAGAATAGATTCATCAACTTTTTATCGCTACGGGATAAAAGAGGATATACCTCTTCCTTAAAGCTTTCTACAGAATATACTTGCTTGCTATCATCCAACTTAATATCAGGAAGTCCTGCTATAAGGCAATGATATTCACTCATTTTTTAAATAATTTATCGACCAGTAAAGGGCGTAGTAATTCTTGGAAAAACAAGGTAAACTCCTCTTCACCAAAATTAACTTTATATGAGCCATCAATAGGTTGAATGGTAAATGAAGTCTCTTTACCGTTTACCTTTTCAATTTTCACTCCTTTATTTAGTAAATCTTTTGCATTTGCTTCGAAATAGACTTTAAGATCTTCGGCAGCACTTGTTTGTATGGTGAAAGCTTCATTCTTAGCCCACGAATTTGCCATTTCAAGAATAACCTTCTGCATGAAAGATTTGTCTGTTACTACAGGCTTTACATTCGAGTTTACAAGCTCACCCATCAGAAGATTTGTAATTTCTTTCTTTAATGAATCTATCGCTTGTGATGCTGCGATTTTGATTTCGGTATCTGTGTTTTTCTTTAAATCTTGTGCTTGCTTTTCTGCATTAGCGATAAGTCGCTTCGCTTCAGTTTCTGCTTCAGCAATTATACTTTCTTTCTTTGCATTGGCTTCAGCAACAATTTTTGCAGCTTCTTTATTACCTTTCTCTATCCCTTCCTGATAGATTTTTTCGGTTAGTTCATGAATCTTAGTGTCCATTTCTGTATATGATATTAGTTGTATTCGTTTCTCAAGTAACCACAAAGTTATATTTTTAACTGAAAAAGACTAAAAATATATGTGAAATGATTTTAAAATAAGATTTTCAGTTGTAAATAATTAATTTATTGGTCTGATTTGATTGTGTTTTAGTCTTAATTAATACGGCGACTCTTAATGATGCTTCACTTATTTGGAGAACGAATTTAGCAAGTCTGGAACAAGATATATAATAATGTAGTAACAACGGGATTATTAACTAAATTAATTTAACAATCTATGGAAGATGTCAGATTTAATTATAAATCTACCTGTTTTTGATTTCTATTTTAATAGACTACTTTCAAAATATATAAATAAGTATATTTGTATATCTAACAAAGATTGAAAATGTACTATTTAAAAAATACTACGCTAGCTGATGCTCCACTAATTCGTGAACTGGCTTCACAAGTTTGGAGCGATACCTATAAAAACATATTATCGCCCGATCAATTAGACTATATGTTTGAAATGATGTACTCCATAGAAAGCCTCCACAGGCAGATGGCAGAAGGAGGACATTGTTTTTTTATTGTATGGAAGGATGAAGTGCCGGTGGGTTACCTCTCAATCGAACAAAAAGAGGATAAGCTATTTAATTTCCAGAAGATTTATACAATTCCTTCGGTACACGGACAGGGGATTGGGCGATTTTTGGTAGAATCAGGCATTTCTTATCTAAAAGAACATTACCACACACCTTTCACCGTTGAGCTTTATGTAAACCGGTCGAATAAGGCAGTGGATTTTTATAAACATATCGGATTTAAAGTGGTCGACACGCGTGACCACGCCATCGGAAATGGGTATTATATGAATGACTATATCATGAATCTCGAAGTAACATGACCACATTTAAAATAGATCGATTATGGGAGAATTAGAACAAATTGAACAATCTTACGGAACATTGACCGATTCGTTTGCAGTATGGATGGATAATTTGCTGACTAATTGGGGACTGCCACATATTTGGATAGCTTATATTAAGTTGTTCATTTTATTGGTATTAACTGCCGCACTTGTTTTTCTATTGCAATTCTTGGTTAGGAAATTGCTAACCTCTGTATTTAAACGAATAGGGAACGTCACCAAACTGTCTTTATTTAAATTTGCTATAACGAATAAACTTCCGCATTATCTTGCTTTGGTTGTCCCTTATACCTTTGTTAAGACAAGTATTCCTATTATTTTTTATGATTTCAAATCATTAATAGGTCCGGCAAATAAGTTGGTAGATGTTTATTTGGTTTTTATGGTGATTTGGACCATAATGTCCTTAATCCGTTCATTTGGGAATGTGTTGGAAGAAAAACCTGCATTCAAGAACAAACCCATGACGAGCTATTACCAGGTGATTCAGATCATCTTATTTATATTCGGAGCAGTCGTCATTTATGCAATCCTGACCGGTAATTCGGCAACTGCATTTTTTGCTGCTATGGGGGCTGCGTCGGCTGTGCTTCTGTTGATGTTTAAAGATACGATTATGGGATTTGTCGGAAGCATTCAAATATCTACAAATGATATGGTGCGATTAGGTGATTGGATCACGATGGACAAATATGGCGCCGACGGTGATGTGGAAGAAATCAACTTGACCACGGTAAAAGTGAGAAATTTTGATAAGACCATCACTACAATTCCTACTTATTCTCTTATCTCTGATTCTTTTCAGAACTGGAGAGGAATGAAAGAAACAGGCGGACGCCGATTCAAACGTGTGTTTCATCTGAGATATGATTGCGTTCGGTTTCTGACAAATGAAGAGTTGGAAAAGTTTAAAAAAAATGATGCGCTGAAAAATTACATTGAATCCAAACAGAAGGCAAACTACGTAGATATAAAAGAAAATGAATCTTTTATGGCCGGACCTGAAGCGATTACGAACGTTGATTTATTTATTCAGTATTGTACGGATTATCTTCGTCGGCATCATAAGATAAGCAAACACTTAACATTATTAGTAAGAGAACTGGCTTCGACTACTCAAGGAATTCCAATCGAGCTTTATGCGTTTACGAATACGACAGTTTGGGCAGAATATGAGATAACTGTAGCCGAAGTGGTCAATCATTTGATTACTGTTGTTAAAGACTTTGGTCTGGTTATCTATCAGGAATCTGCCGGAAGTGACAATTTTGATATTTATATTAAAGAGAACGCCATAAAAAATTGAAAGCTTATTTTCAAATAATCTATGCCAATTTGACCGATTTTCTGTTGGTTGATTTTAGCTCGTGTTTTTCACAAAATGACCTTTGGCCCCAAATTGCGAATAGATGCTTTAAAACGAAGAAAAACTCTGTTTTTTGAGAAGTCGTTTTTTTAAAAGAGCTCTTTTTTATAAATCTAATAAGTTGTCAAAAAATGTCTCGAACGTTTTAAATTTTCATCTCGGACTTTTTTAAAAAGTATCCCGATGCTTTTTGAAAAAGTCCGAGATGTTTTTTGACAGGCTATCTCTCTTTTTTGAATCACATCTCGATAAATTTTTCATTTTACAAATATTATTGCTTTTTGTTGCTATTTATTTGATGACAAAATGACAGTTTCAATTTGTAACCTTCTAATTTTTTCACAAAAAAAGGGTAGAGGATATCAGTATTGTATACTATTTACTTATATTTATCCCTTGTAATCATAGATATCGTTATGGCTATTAAACGTTTTGGAGTTTCACTGGAGGATTCATTACTCGAAGAGTTGGATACGTATGTGGATGGGAATGGTTTTGCGAATCGTTCTCAAGCTATTCGTTTTCTGATAGAGAAGAATGTAGCTGAAAGGAAATGGCAATGCAATCATATTGTGGCCGGAACAATTGTGATTTTATATGAGCAAGAAAAAAAGGACATTACATCGCGTATTTCTACTATTGAGGGGCTGTTTAGGCATGTTGTTCTTTCATCTGTTAGTCATTATATAAATCAAGGAAATTGTTTACACGTTACTGCTGTCATGGGGGAGGCACATACACTCACTGAGCTGGCAGACAAACTAACAACAATCAAAGGTATTCGCCATGGAAAATTAGTCATGGGGCGTGCAGATTGATATTTTTTTATCGAAAAGGTGACACGTTTTGTGTAAAAGGTGTTACTGTTTTTATCTGATGTAAATACTATTAAATTATATGAAAAAAGTAATTATCGCAGTTTTTAGTTTATTACTCTGTAACTCTATTCATGCCGATGAAGTGCAAAAGGTGGATAGCCTGATTAATTTAAAAGAAGTTGTTGTTTCTGCTAATAAGATTGTTGTAAATAGGAATAGTGTACCTCTTTCCATCAGTGTTATCGGAAGAGATGACATTGAAACTAGCAGTGAATCAGCTTTATTACCGGTGCTATCACAACGTGTGCCGGGATTGTTTGTGACGCAAAGAGGAATAACCGGATTCGGTGTGTCGACCGGTGCAGCAGGGACGGTAAATATCCGTGGTGTAGGACAAGGGAATAAAGTATTGATGCTCTTTGACGGTCAACCTCAATGGGCAGGTTTGTTCGGTCATGCACTGCCCGATACGTATGTGGCATCGGATGTGGACCGTGTGGAAGTAATCCGTGGGCCCGGTTCCTTGCTTTATGGTTCAAATGCAATGGGAGGGGTGGTCAATATCATCACGCGCAAGCATCATCAGGAAGGACGCCGTACGCAGGCACGCGTGATGTATGGTTCGTACAATACGCAGAAATACATGGTTAACAATGGATTTAATAGCGGCAAGTTCAGCAGTTTCATTTCTTTGAATCATGACCGTACAGACGGCCACCGCCCAAATTCAGAGTTTAAAATTACCAATGGTTTTGGTAAAGTGGGGTATCAGCTGAGCAATCATTTTAATGCAACAGCAGATGTAAGTCTGGCTAAATTTAAGAATCAGAATCCGGGTGCGGTAACCGCTCCAATGATTGATAATGATATGGATATTCTTAGAGGGACAACCTCCTTGGCCGTTGAAAATAATTATGGAAAGACAAGTGGAGCTGTTCGTGCTTTCTATAACTGGGGTGATCATGAAATAAACGATGGCTATACGCAGGGAGGCCAACCCAGAACATTCCTTTTCAATTCGAAAGACCATAATTATGGCTTGCTGCTTTATCAGTCTTTCCGTTTGCTGCCGGGCAATAGTTTTATGCTTGGTTTAGATTATAAGAATTGGGGAGGAGAGGCCTGGAACGCTTACTTTGACGGAAAACGTGAAGATATAGTGGATAAGAAGATTGATGAAACGGCCGGTTACTTGATTATGCAGCAAGATATTATGGGCTTGTTTACTGTTAATGGCGGTTTGCGTTATGAATATAACTCCGTATTTGGAGGCGAATGGGTGCCACAAGCCGGTGTGGTTTCGCGACTATTTGAGGGGAATACCATCCGCGCTTCCTTATCAAGAGGATTCAGAAGTCCGAATATTCGTGAGATGTATATGTATCCGATTCAAAATGCAGACTTAAAGCCGGAGTCAATGTATAATTATGAGGTGGCTGTTTCTCAAAGTTTTCTCGACAACCGGCTATTTGCTGAACTAACGGGCTTCTATATTGACGGAAAGGATTTGATTGAAGTTAGACCACTAAACGGTAAGCCTCTGAATCAGAATGTGGGCGAATTTACAAATAAGGGAATTGAAGCAGAACTTCGGTTTCAGGTGTTAAGTAACTTAAGCATAGATGCCAACTATAGTTATCTGAACACGGATAAACGTTTATTGGCAGCTCCGAAGAATCAGTTTTTTGCCGGCGTAAACTATTCACCAGGGCGATTTAACTTTAGTCTGAATATGCAGTCTATCTCTGGTCTATATACCGATACGAATGAGGCTACGGCTAAGAAAGAAAACTATACCTTGGTTAATGCCAGAGCTGCCTATCTATTTGGTACACGTGACAAGGGGCTGACTCTATTCCTGAAAGGTGAAAACCTGACAGCTACTCGCTATGAAATCAATCAAGGCTTCCCAATGCCTAAGGCGATTGTAATGGGTGGGGTAGAAGTAACGTTTTAAGTGAAAATGAAGATGTCTGAATAAATAGAACAGTTAATTTCATCTTAACTGTCGTTTATTCAGACATCTTTTTTGTTGTTGAATAGTCTATTCGACCAAACCTATTTAACTGATATTGTTTCGAATTTTGGTCAGGTATTCTTTCATTCCTTCCGTATCCTTATTTTTAATCAGTTCCTGCAGGGCGGTTAGCTCTTCTTGAATCCGCTCGATTTGTCGTGGCGTGCGGGGATTGAAAAGGATTTCGGTCAATAGATAATCATCTTCAGCCAGCAAGCCGCGGGCAATCTTCATATGGCGTTTAAAAGTAGTACCCGGTGCATCTTGATGCTTCATGATGGCTGCAAATACCATGGTCGAAGCAAATGGGATACCCAGTGAGTAAGCTACCACGCGGTCGTGCTCGTCAAACGTATATTCGAAAATATTCAGTTTCAATTTAGCGTACAGATCGCGGAAGAACACCTTTCCCAAATGATCGCTTTCGGAAATGATGATCGTGTTTTCCTTTTGCAGGTTACCCAGATTGGCAAATGTAGGGCCAAACATCGGGTGGGTAGATACATAAGGAAAGCCACAACCCTTATAGAACTCCTGCAGATTGGTCTTAACAGAAGCTATATCCGAAATAATGCAATAAGGCTGTAAATAGGGTAATACAGACTTGAATGCATCGATGGTGTAATTGAGAGTGACACAGTTAATCACCAGCTCGGGAGCAAATTCCTTGATTTGCTCAGGTTTCTCCAGACGGAGGGCATTGTAAATAAAACGCATTCGTTTCGGGTCACTCTCCAAAACAGCTACTTCATGATCGAAGCTAAGTAGATCGGTGAAGAAAGATCCCATCTTTCCGGCACCAAGAATTAGAATTTTCATCCTTATTGGTTCATTATTATCATCTGTTGACGAACAGACTCTTCATGTATTTCTTTAAGTATTTCTTTTACAAACTCGGTGCTCAAGTCCATGCTTTGTCCCATGCTGGCACGTTTTTCAAGTATTTCACTATAACGTGGAGACTGTAAAACCGGCATATTATGTTCTTTCTTGTATACTCCGATTTCTCGTGAGATACGCATACGTTTTGCCAAAAGTTCGAGTAGTTGTTCGTCGATGCTATCGATTTGATTACGCAGTTGTGAGAGATTTTCGGTAGTCTGTGTCTCATTACGGATCACAAGCAAACTGAGTACATAATCAAGTACATCAGGCGTAATCTGTTGCGAAGCATCGCTCAGTGCACAATCCGGATTACAGTGCGACTCAACAATCAGTCCGTCGAAGCTCAGGTCCATCGCCTGCTGGCATAGCGGAGCAATCAGTTCACGCTTACCACCGATATGGCTCGGATCACAGAAGATAGGTAACTCAGGCATACGACGGCGAAGCTCGATAGGGATATGCCAAAGGGGCAGGTTGCGGTATATCTTTTTGTCGTACGAACTAAATCCGCGATGTATCACACCGATACGACGAATGCCAGCTCCATAGATACGTTCGATAGCTCCAATCCACAGTTCAAGGTCGGGATTGACAGGGTTCTTGATGAGAACGGGGATATCTACGCCAGTTAATGCATCGGCTATTTCCTGTACAGCAAAGGGGTTAACCGTGGTGCGTGCACCAATCCAAAGCAAGTCCATACCGGCTTTTAGGGCTTCTTCCACATGCGCTTTTGTGGCTACTTCGGTCGAAACATACATGCCTGTTTCTTCTTTTACCTTTTTAAGCCATTGTAATCCAACGGCACCTACACCTTCGAATCCTCCGGGTTTGGTACGCGGTTTCCAAATTCCTGCCCGGAATAGTTTAACACCTTTGGCTGCCAGGCCACGTGCTGTTTCCAACACCTGCTCTTCCGACTCGGCACTACATGGCCCTGCTATTACAATGGGGCGCTTTGTGTCTACTCCCGGTAGTGTGATTGCTTCTAATTTGATTTCCATATTATTGATTCTTTATTGTATGCTTAATCCTATTTAATGCTTCTTGTAATTGTTCTTCTTTGGAACACAGTGAAATACGTATGTATCTGTCGCCGTTGCTACCGAATATGAATCCGGGGGTTATGAATACGTTGGCTTCATATAATACCTTGTCTGCAAGGACTTCACTGCTGCTTATTTCGGATGGGATTCGTCCCCAAAGGAATAGGCCGGTTTGCTTTTCATCGTATACACAGCCTAGGGCGTGCATAATTTCACCAGCCAAGTGGCGACGCTTCGCATAGACTTTATTCATCTCTGTGTACCACGATTTTGGAGCGTTCAATGCTTCTACGGCCGCATACTGCATGGGCTTGAACTGACCGGAGTCTATATTGCTCTTCACGCGCAAAACCCACTGTACGAATTGTGCGTTCGAGGCCAGCATGGCCATACGCCAGCCCGGCATATTATGTGATTTACTCATCGAATTCAGTTCAATACAAATGTCTTTAGCTCCGGGTACACTCAATATACTGATTGGATGTTCATTCAGAATGAAACTATAGGGGTTGTCATTGCAAATCACGATATGGTGACGGCGACCGAAATCGACTAGCTTCTCATAAAGCTCCATCGTGGCATCGGCTCCTGTCGGCATATTCGGATAATTAGTCCACATGAGTTTAACGCCGGAAAGATCCATTTGCTCAAGCGCATCGAAATCGGGTTGCCAGTTTAACTCTTCCTTCAGATCATAGCTGATAATGCGTGCTCCGGCTAAATTGCTGACGGAGCTATAGGTAGGGTAGCCCGGATTCGGAACCAGTACCCCGTCGCCCGGATTTAGAAATGCCAGTGAAATATGAAGAATTCCTTCTTTTGAACCTATAAGAGGTTGTATTTCTGTGCGCGGATCGAGCTCTACTTCATACCATTCTTTGTACCACTTAGCGAAGCCTTCACGCAGTTCGGGAATACCAACGTAGGGTTGGTAGCCGTGAGTGTCCGTTTTACGGGCATGCAGGCATAGGGCTTCGATTGCTTCTTGCGAAGGGGGCATGTCCGGACTGCCTACACCCAGATTGATTACTTTCTTGCCAGCAGCATTCATCTCTGCTACTTCTTTCAGCTTTTTTGAAAAGTAGTATTCCTGTATGCTATTTACTCGTGTGGCGGGAACTATCTCAAACACTTTGCTTTCCTTCTTCATATTCACCTAAAATTTTAAAGTCTTTTGTCAACGGGCCAATGGCATCCAACGCTTGTCTGTAACGCGTGTAATCTGTAAACGTAAGGTCGATATAGAAGAGATATTCCCATTCGCGACCCACTATGGGTAAGGATTGTATTTTTGAGAGGTTCATGTCGTAAAAGGAGAGGACGGAGAGGACTTTAGACAGGCTGCCTGAAGTGTGTGGAAGAGAAAATACTAAGGATGCTTTGTTTTTGTCGCATCCCTGCTGCAGCTCGTCGGACGTCCATCGGTCTGCCATAACCAGAAAACGCGTGAAATTACGTTTGTTTGTTTCAATTCCTTCTGCCAATATCTCCAATCCGTAAATCTCGGCTGCCAGTTTGCCACAAATGGCGGCATGACCTTCCAGCTTGTTTTCCGATATCCACTTGGCACTCATCGCTGTATCTTCTTTTTCAACGATTTTTACTCTAGGAATGGTGTCTAAAAAATCGGCACATTGCATCAGGGCTATCGGGTGAGAATTAACTTCTGTAATGTCATGGATGGTTGAGCCAGGTAATGCCACCAACGAATGGGATATACGCAGTTTGTATTCTCCAATTATATTGAAGCCGCTCTCACGGATAAGTTCATGATTTTGTAATAGGCTTCCGGCAATTGTGTTTTCAATAGCCATCATTCCTATGATAGACGGGTCTTTCTTAATCGTTTTGATAACATCCTTAAACGAATTACATCCGATTATCTCAACTTCTTCACCCTCATAATAGTTTCGGGCAGCTATGTCGTGGTATGATCCTGCGATACCCTGAATTGCGATTCTTTTTTTCATTTGCTTTTCTTCTTCTATTTCTTGACAATAGAAATAAAAAAAGTCCCACCCTCATGAGGGCAGGACTTTATATTATTCTATTGATTTAGTATTCTTATCAATTCTTTACATATAAATTCCTGCCCTTACCGCTAAAGTAAAAGTAAAAATAAGAATATGTAAAGCTAAATCGAATCATTGTTATCTCTTTTTGTTGTTTGCGACAAAAGTAAGGTTTTTTTTTAAAATAAAAACAAAATGGAATTTTTTTGTCGACTAAATGCAATAAATTTTATCTATAACTGGCTTTGAAAGCAATAGTGGTGATTATACCACTTTCTGATTTACCTTCAGCGCCAGCATTCCTTTGGGCACAGATTTCTTTATCGAGTCGATCAGGATTTTTCCAATAGAATGCCTGATAAAGTCTTTACGTGTGATAAAAACAATTTCGCGGGTTGGCTTAGGAATAGCAAATGGACGAACCAGCTTTTTCTGTTCATCACTTAATTGATGAACTGCCAACTCCGGAATAAATGTTATGCCATTTCCGCTTTCTACCATACGCATAAAGGTTTCCATGCTTCCCAAACGATAGGCTGCCTGATGAATCTTAACCTTTTCCATCTGACAGAAGCGCATCAACTGATCTCTGAAGCAATGGCCTTCATCTAAAAGCCATAACCTTTCGCCGTTGATATCTGAAGTACGAATCAGTTCGTTTTTGAATACAGACTCGTTGGGCGATACATAGGCAAAAAACTCTTCATAAAATAAAGTCTCACCTTGTAATTGCTGCTCTAAAGGATAGGATGCAATGATAGCAGCATCTATGTCCCCATTTAAAAGCGCATTTATGGTTGGAGCCGTTTGTAATTCTTGAACTCGGATATCTAAATCTGCATGTTCTTCACCTAATTGATGGAAGAAACGTGGCAATAGATAGGGCGCAATCGTAGGGAGAACAGACAACCTGAATGTTCCTTTCAACGATTGTTCTTCTTCGTTCACTATATCTTTGATCAATGCTGTTTGCTGCAATACGATACGTGCTTGATCGATGACTTTTCTGCCGGAAGGAGTAGGTCGTACGGGTTGCGTATTTCTGTCGAAAAGCTTAATTCCTAACTCTTCCTCAAGTTTTTGTATCATCATACTCAATGTAGGTTGAGTCACTCTACAATGTTCGGCTGCTTTTGCAAAATGCCGGAACTGATCTACTGCTAAAATATACTCCAACTGTTGAATATTCATGGCTCGATTTTAATCTGTCGTTTTATGAGTCTAACTTCAAAGTAATTTGATAAAAACAACACGTTATCTGGGCAAAGATATGAAAATTCTATTAATCTATATTGAGCTATAAAAACATCTGTACTACAAATATTTTTTGTACTTTTGGTTTTGATTGAAGTTTCATCATTAATCGAAGATTTATGTCAGATAGTATTGTGATTATTCCCACATATAACGAGAAGGAAAATGTGGAAAACATTATTAGAGCGGTATTCGGGCTTGAAAAGAAGTTTAATGTCCTGATTATCGATGATGGCTCTCCTGATGGCACAGCCGATATTGTAAAATCATTGCAAACAGAATTCCCTGATCGTTTATTCTTGGTTCAACGCGAAGGTAAGTTGGGACTTGGAACAGCATATATATGTGGTTTCAAATGGGCTTTAGAACAAGGATATGACTATATCTTTGAGATGGATGCCGACTTCAGTCATAACCCAAACGATCTTCCTAAGCTTTATGCTGCTTGTGCTGAACAAGGAGGTGATGTAGCTGTTGGCTCCCGTTATTGCAATGGGGTTAATGTAGTCAACTGGCCGTTAGGACGCGTGCTGATGTCATATTTTGCCTCTACTTATGTTCGTTTCGTTACAGGAATGGATGTGCGTGATACAACTGCCGGATTTAAGTGCTATCGTCGCGAAGTACTTGAAACGATAGATCTGGACCGCATCCATTTCAAAGGATATGCATTTCAAATAGAAATGAAGTTCACGGCCTACAAGTGCGGATTTAAGATTATCGAAGTGCCAATCATCTTTATAAACCGTGTGTTAGGTACTTCAAAGATGAATTCATCTATTTTCGGAGAGGCTTTGTTTGGTGTACTTCAATTAAGATGGTGGAGCTTTTTCCGCAAATACCCTCAGAAAAAACAATAATTTTTACGTATGAGTAAAATTCTGATAAAGAATGCCCGTATCATTAATGAAGGACATAGCTTTGATGGTTATGTATTAATCGATGGTGCATTCATACAAGCTGTCGGAGAGACGGGGGATGGACTTTTGCCTGCACTTGAAAAGGACGCAAAGACTATAGTTGATGCTAAAGGCAAATGGTTAATGCCCGGAGCAATTGATGATCAGGTGCATTTCCGTGAGCCCGGACTTACGCATAAAGGTGATTTAGCCAGCGAGAGTAAAGCTGCCGTTGCTGGTGGAGTGACTACCTTTATGGATATGCCGAATACAAAACCCCAAACTACGGCAATTGAAGAGCTCGAATGGAAGCTACAACGTGGATCGGAAGCGTCAGTGGCAAACTATTCCTTCTTTTTCGGTGGAACTAATGACAATATGGATGAAATCCGGAAATTGGATAAGTCACGCATTCCGGGACTTAAACTGTTTCTTGGCTCATCTACCGGTAATATGTTGGTTGACAACAAAGAAACGCTTGAGCGTATATTTGGTGAAGCCAATATGCTGATTGCTATCCATGCAGAAAAGGAAGATGTGATTCGTCGTAACACGACTTATTATACGGAAAAATTCGGTCAGGATTTAGATATAACATTCCATAGCAAGATTCGTGACGAAGAGGCTTGTTATGCATCCTCTTCCGAAGCCGTAGAGCTGGCTATCCGTCTGGGTTCCAGATTACATATCTTGCACCTTTCTACCGCTAAGGAATTAGGCTTGTTGAGTAATGCAATGCCTTTAAGTCAAAAGAAGATCACAGGGGAAGTTTGTGTGCATCATTTATGGTTCCACGATGAAGATTACGAACGCATGGGGAACCGGATTAAGTGGAATCCATCAATTAAGACATTACAAGATCGTGAAGCGCTTCGTGAAGCTGTAAATAATAATACGATTGATATCGTAGCCACTGATCATGCGCCCCATCTTTTATCAGAAAAAGAAGGTAGCTGTCTGAAAGCAGCATCTGGTGGTCCTTTGGTACAACATTCTCTGTTGGCTATGCTTGACTTGGCTGCGGAGGGATGTTTCTCTTACGAAAAAGTAGTAGAGAAGATGGCGCATATGCCGGCAGACTTATTTGGAATTGATCGGAGAGGGTATATTCGCCCCGGATATTATGCCGATTTAGTTTTGGTTAATCCGGCTAAACCGACTTTAGTTACTCCGGAATCACTATTATATAAATGTGGGTGGTCGCCATTCGAAGGATATACTTTTAAGCATGCCATAAATCGGACTTATGTTAACGGATTCCTTGTTTTTGATGGGGAAAATATAGATGATACAGTCAAAGGAATGGAAGTGCGATATGTTTAAAAGCGTTTATTCAAAATTGATATTGTTAAAAAAATATAGAAGCTGCTAATAAATGCCGATAAGTATAAAAATGTGTTTTAAAATATATTTTTTTATTTGCTAGGTCGGTTTAATTGAAGCATCTTTGTGTCAGATAACCTAAACAATCTTTTTGCCTTAAAGACTAATACCTATTAAGAACCTATAAAGAGGGCCTTTGAGAAAAGGCCCTCTTTATGATTATTAGGGGCTCATGTAATTTAATCTGATAAGCTAAGATGTGTTAGAAAACATAATAAAGGAGCCTACTTAAAGTAAAGCGATTGTTTCTCAAACTTTAGGAAAGTAAAATAAAAATCGAAGCAAATCTATCGTAATGAAGGTTTGCTTTTCTGTTTTATAAATGATATATTTGATACATTGTTAATATACAACAAGATTAACGTATGAATTTTATAAATAATCGGAGCCCTTATGAGTTATCTTAAATTTGATAAGACCATCATGATTAATTTGGAAGAGTCTTTGACAAGAGAGATTCTTCGAACAAATAGGCTTGGCGCTTATCATTGCACCACTTTCGTGGATTGCAATACCAGAAAATATCACGGCTTATTGGTTATGCCCATTCCTGAACTGGGAGAAGATAACCATGTTTTACTCTCATCTTTTGATGAGACAGTAATTCAGCATGGCGCTGAATTTAACTTGGGTATTCATAAGTATTCCGGTGATAATTTTAGCCCGAAAGGACATAAATATATTAGAGAATTTACATCCGATACGGTGCCACGTACTTTATACCGGGTAGGAGGGGTTATCTTTTCTAAAGAGAAGGTCTTCTCTATGTATGAAAACAGGATTATGATCAAATATACGTTGGAGGATGCACATTCACCAACGACATTGCGATTCCGTCCATTTTTGGCCTTTCGTAATGTTAAGGATTTGACAAGTCAGAATGCCTACGTAAACCAAAACTATACTGAGATTCCAAATGGAATAAAGACTCGTATGTATCAGGGGTATCCGGAGTTGCACATGCAATTCAGCAAGAAAGCCAAATTTGTTTTCGAACCTTATTGGTATAATGACATAGAGTATCCCAAAGAACAAGAAAGAGGATATCCGTACAAAGAAGACTTGTATGTACCCGGCTATTTTGAAGTACCTATCAAAAAAGGGGAATCAATTTATTTCAGTGCCGGAGATACGCTAGTTGACACATCCAAACTGAAGTGTTTATATGAAACGGAAGTAGAGCTTCGTACACCGCGTACAAGTTTTTATAACTGTCTGAAGAATTCAGCTGAGCAATTTTATTACAGACCAACCGACAATGATGCTTATTTATTGGCCGGCTATCCTTGGTTTGGTGTGCGTGCCCGCGATTTGTTCATAGCTTTGCCGGGCAGTACACTGTCAATAGATGATCCTGTTAGATTTGAAAAGATTATGAATACGGCCATTCCTGCTTTACGCAACTTTATGCAAAAGGAATTGCCAGACAAAGTCATCAAAGAGATTGAGCATCCGGATATCTTATTATGGGCTACTTGGGCTATGCAGCAATATGCGATTTCAGAAGGTCTGGATAAGGCAGAAGCCTTGTTTGGTGATTTTCTGACTGAAGCCGTTGAGTATATCATAGGGCAAAGACATCCGGATATGAAATTGATGGATAACGGACTGCTCTATGTCAATGGATTGAACAAAGCTGTTACTTGGATGAATTCTACCTATCATGGGAAACCGGTAGTGAAGCGTACGGGCTATATCGTTGAGTTCAATGCCTTGTGGTATAACATGCTATGTTTCTACAAAGAATTAAATAAAGGGACAGTCAATGAGCGGATTGAGAAATTGATTCTAACTGTTGAACATTCTTTCCCTGAAGTATTTCTCAATGGTTTCAACTATTTGTTTGATTCAGTTACAGGATCTGCAGTAGACTGGAGTGTACGTCCGAATATGATCTTTGCGGTAGCCTTGCCATATTCTCCATTAACGAGAATACAAAAACGTGCTGTTTTGGACTATGTCACCAAAGAATTGTTAACGCCGAAAGGATTACGCTCACTTAGTCCGAAAAGTGAAGGATATATGCCTTATTGCTTCGGACCGCAAGATCAAAGAGACTTGGCTTACCATCAGGGCACAGCCTGGCCTTGGCTGCTCGGAGCCTATCTTGAAGCCTATCTCAAGGTGTTTGGCATGAGTGGTGTCTCATTTGTGGAAAGAATGCTAATCAGTATGGAAGAAGAAATGTCGCTACATTGCTCGGGTACTATCTCCGAAATGTTTGATGGCAATCCACCGTTTACAAGTCGCGGCGCCATTTCGTTTGCGATGAATGTGGCTTCTATCCTGAGGGTAGTTGATTTGTTGAAGAAATATAATGATGAATAAAGGTATACTATTATGAAAGCATTAATGTTCGGGTGGGAGTTTCCACCTCATATCTTAGGAGGATTAGGTACGGCCAGCTATGGATTGACCAGAGGAATGGCCATGCAACCGGATATGGATATAACGTTTTGTATACCTAAGCCTTGGGGAGATGAAGACCAGAGTTTTTTGAAGATCGTAGGTGTTGGAAATGTGCCTATCGTATGGCGTGATGTGAATATGGATTATGTTCGTGAGCGCTTAGGCAAATTTATGGATCCCCAATTGTATTTTGACTATAGAAACCATATTTATGCAGACTTCTCATACAGGCATGTAAATGATTTAGGATGTATAGAATTCTCAGGCCGTTATCCGGATAATCTGCTCGAAGAGATAAACAACTATTCGATAGTAGCCGGTGTGATTGCTCGGGCTGAACAGTATGATATTATTCATGCGCATGATTGGTTAACCTATCCGGCCGGTATCCATGCCAAAAATATTTCTGGCAAACCATTGGTTATTCACGTACACGCAACGGACTACGATCGTAGCCGCGGAAATGTGAATCCGGATGTTTATAACATAGAAAAAAACGGAATGGATCATGCTGATCATATCATTACCGTGAGCAACCTGACGCGGATGACAGTAATCGATAAATACCACCAGGATCCGTCTAAAGTCACTACGGTACATAATGCCGTAGAACCGTTGAGTCCCGAGATTTTGGCCATACAGGATAAGAAAGGGGTGAATGACAAGATTATTACTTTCTTGGGACGTATTACCATGCAAAAAGGACCGGAGTATTTCGTTGAAGCTGCTGCAAAAGTACTGGCCAAAGCGCCTAATGCCCGCTTTGTTATGGCCGGAAATGGTGATATGATGGATAAGATGATTCGTCTTGCTGCCTCGCGTAAGATTTCTGACCGTTTCCATTTTACCGGATTTATGAAAGGGAAACAAGTATACGAGGTGCTCAAAGCAAGTGATGTCTATGTTATGCCGTCAGTTTCCGAACCTTTCGGTATTTCACCCTTGGAAGCCATGCAGTGTGGTGTGCCTACTATTATTTCCAAGCAGTCCGGCTGTGCAGAGATTCTGAACTATGCCGTTAAAGTAGATTATTGGGATATTGAAGCTATGGCCGATGCCATGTATTCCATAATTACTTATCCGGCAATGCATGAGTTCCTTAAAGTTGAAGGAAAGAAGGAAGTAGATAATATCAAGTGGGAATACGCCGGACAAAAGGTTCGTCGCATCTACGAACAGGTAATGAATAAATAAAAAAATAAGATAAGTATGAAAACGATTTGTTTTTATTTTCAGATACATCAACCGTTTCGGCTCAAGAGATATCGTTTTTTTGATATAGGAAACGATCATTACTATTATGATGACTTTCAAAATGAAGAAATCATCCGTCGTATAGCAGAAAAGACTTATCTCCCTGGAAATAGAGCTATTATGGATATGATAAAATCCAGCGGTGGAAAATTCAAAGTAGCCTTCTCCATTTCAGGAACTGCATTGGAGCAAATGGAAATCTATACTCCGGAAGTGATAGACAGTTTCAAGGAATTGGCGCAAACGGGGAATGTGGAATTTTTGGCTGAAACCTATGCTCATTCCTTGGCTTCTCTGGGGGATCAAGAAGAATTCAAAGTACAAGTAAAAAGGCATCAAGAAAAGATATATACACTGTTTGGTGTAAAACCTAAAGTGTTTAGAAATACAGAATTGATCTATTCGGATGAAATTTCTGAGGTCGTTTACGATATGGGATTCAGAGGTATGCTTACAGAAGGCGCAAAACACGTGTTAGGATGGAAGAGTCCTAACTACATCTATTCGTCTATCATGCAGCCCCAGTTGAAACTTTTGCTGAAGAATGACCGCTTTAGTGAAGACCTTTCCATGCGATTCAGTAATTATAGCTGGAACGAATATCCGTTGACGGCAGATAAGTATATGTCTTGGATTGCATCGACTCCCGAATCTGAACAAATCATCAGCTTATTTATGAATTATGAAGTATTGGGAACACTCAATGCTGCTGAAAGTGGAATATTCGACTTCTTTAAAGCTCTTCCGAGGTTTGCTGCAGAAAAAGGAATCAGCTTCTCTATGCCGTCTGAAGTCTTTGCGCTTTTGAAACCTGTAGATACAATTTCTGTGCCTTATCCAATGTCGTGGGTAGATGAAGAAAAAGATTGTAGCTCATGGATGGGTAATGTATTGCAACAAGAAGCTTTCCGGAAGATTAATGAAATAGGAGAGCGCGTAAGGTTGAGTGATAATAGAAGAATTCTTCAGGATTGGACCTACCTGCAGAGCAGTGATCATTTTTATTATATGAACACAAAAAGAGGACACGTAGGATTTAGTCCTTACGAAAATGCCTACGATGCATTCAATAACTATATGAATGTATTGTCTGATTTTATCGTTCGCGTGAATGCTCTTTTCCCTACCTCAATAGAAAATGAAGAGTTAAACTCGCTGTTGACTACGATTCGTAATCAGGCTATTGAGATTGAACAATTGCGTAAAGAACTGGTAAGCGTAAAGAAAAAGGCAGAAAAAAGATTGGCTGCCGAGTAATATATAAAGCGAACTTTTAAATAAGGGCGGACTTAAAGTTTGCCCTTATTATTTTATATTTAGGATTATTGTATTTTTGCAGTATTAATAAAGCGTATGAATAGTTATGAATAAAGGAATTTTACTTTGGATTTTAGCACTTGTTATGCTATGTAGTTGTGGTAGTGTGCCTTTGACAGGAAGAAGACAAGTCTTATTAGTATCAGACCAGGAGGTGTTATCATCCAGTCTGACGCAGTATAACGACTACATCAAGACAGCCAAACTATCTACCAATAAGAGCAGAACCGATCAGGTTGTACGAGTAGGAAAGCGAATTGCCGCCGCTACGGAAGAATATCTGAGAGCAAATGGAATGGAAGCCGAAATCAAACAATTTGCTTGGGAGTTCAATCTGGTAAATGATGCGCAGATCAATGCCTTCTGTATGCCGGGTGGAAAGATTGTTGTGTATGAAGGGTTACTGAACTTGGTAGATTCAGACGATGAACTAGCTGTTGTGGTAGGTCATGAAGTGGCTCATGCCGTAGCAAAACATTCGAACGAACGAATGAGTCAACAATTGCTTACGCAATACGGTGCGGCTGTATTAGACCAGGCGGTAAGTGGCAGTTCAACTGCAGTGCAATCGTTGGCCGGCACTGTTTACGGATTAGGTGCCCAATATGGCGTTATGCTACCATATTCACGCAAACATGAATATGAAGCAGACTATATGGGATTGATTTTTATGTCCATTGCAGGATATAATCCGGATAAGGCAGTATCATTCTGGACAAAGATGTCAGCAGCCTCAAATGCTAACGTACCTGAAATAATGAGTACCCACCCAAGTGATACCAATCGTATTGCCGAAATTCAGAAGTTTTTGCCTGAAGCTAAAAAGTACTTGAAAAAATAAGGTTTTAATTTATTATCCCGATGATATTATTGGTTGATAATCAATGGTAAAAAATCGTCTCGATGATTTTAAAAAAAGACCCCGAACGTTTTTAAAAATGTTCGGGGTCTTTTTTAAAAACGTTCGGGATGTTTTTTGAAAGTTGTCAATGCGTTGATTATCAAAGTCTCTGCATTGATGAATTGACATCGCGATGACATTCGATTTATAGATTCATAATTCCGGCTTATTTCGGAAATTGTAAGCAAATTTAATTACGATGTCAATTCATCCCTTTATATCTTACTTTAAAGCTTTTAGTAGATGCTTCCAAATCAAATTGATTTCGGCTTGCATATCATTGATATTAGCTGTCGTAACGATTACAGCATCTTTCTCGGGTATAACAATGATAAACTGTCCGTTTGCTCCGTCGGCCCGGTAGGCATTATGTCTGCAACGCCAAACTTGATAGCCATAGCCTTGATACCAGTCGCTGTCTTTAACTTTTGTGCCTTCTTGCAACCAAACAGGAGGTTGTTGGATATGAGATTGGGTAGCTTCGTCAAACCATGCTTCTGGCAGGAGCTGTTTGCCGTTCCACTTACCTTTTTGAAGCATAAACTGTCCCATTTTGGCCATATCTTCTGTTTTAATATAAAGGCCCCAACCACCGGTGTTCACGCCTGTAGGACTCACAAGCCAATTTGTACCTACAATACCTAACGGACGGAACAGGCGAGGGTAGAGATAATCTTCAACCGTCTGTCCTGTTACTTTTTGTACGATGGCAGAAAGCATATAGGTTGCAAGGCTGTTGTATACAAATTTAGTTCCCGGTTTATGAACTACGGGTGTTGCCAAAAACAGACGCTCCCAATCACCTGCACCCGTATTAGCGCGTACTGTAGATGTTGGATCCATGTCATGACCGACCGACATAGTGAGCAGGTCTTTTATAGTTACAGCCTTCAAGTTATCGGATACTTCCGCAGGTAGATATTCCGGGAAATAATCAATCAACTTATCGTTTACAGTAATCAGTTTTTCCTGAACTGCAAAACCAACGGCTGTAGCCGTGAAAGTTTTACTTACAGAGTTTAGAATATGTGGTATGTTAGCAGCATTGTCGCCAAGCCATTCTTCAAAAACAACCTTGCCATGACGAACAATCATCAAGCTGTGGAGGTCTTGATTATGCTTCTTAACGTCGACCAGATATTCACGAATATTCTTAATTGAAACTTTCTCAGCTTCGGGTGTGCTTCTTGGTAACGCTTTGGTAACTTCGTTGTAAGTAACCAGTTGAATGCCTTTCTCTTTGATGGCATTTTTAATCTTTTCGGAAGTGAAAACGTCGGTCACCCCTTGGCGGTCTTTAGCCACCCATTCGTAGCCGATATGGCCTACGGTCTGCATTTCTTCGTTATCCAATGCCGGATGATCCACAAAGATATAAGTCTTACCTTTTTCTAGTTTTTCTAATGTAGCCAGCAAGCTCTTTTCTTTATCTTCGAATGTTTTATTTGAACCGCTATAGCCAACAAACTCGATGTTGAATTTTTCTCTTGACGATTTATGATCGAGGGTAGACAAATTGTATTCATCGGCCAAACGTTGAACTAGTTCAGCCACTTCGGGTGTAAATGTCATCGAACCCATGTGTCCTGAAAGATGTCCGATATGAGGAATCTTTCTCAGCGCCAGTTCAATCTGTGCACGAAACTCCTGCTCAATCTCTTTCAGATCACCTTTTTTCTCTGTGATGGATAAACCGGGATAAGCCTTGTTGGGCATAATCATCGGAAGGAAATAGCCGTCTTGATCCGTGAGGCTGGGGCAGTGGGTGAGCGGACGCCATTTGATATTGTCCCACTCACTGGTAATTGTTAGATGAAGGCCAACGTCGACGGTCGGATTGTCGTTCAATAATTTTGCAGCTTCGGGAAACCAGGGGCAAACAACCATGACTTCGATCGAAGTTGTTATCCCGTTCAATGCAGTTTGCATACAAGCGATATTGGCAGCCCTGGATGACGCGATATCGTCAGCTCGAACAATCAAACGCGGAGGAGTATCCGTAAGATTCGCCAGACCGCTTGCTGAAAATAAGAAACAAGCGAGTAATGAAAATAAGAGTGTTTTTTTCATAAGTGGTATCTTTTAAAAGTTACTTGCAAATATACAAAACTTGGAATAGTAAAGTGTCTTCTTATTTTAAAGAGATATCCCCAAAAACAAAACGAACGGATTGATTTCAACCCGTTCGTTTGCATATAATCTTTATTATCAATTTATAGCTTAGCGTATTACAATCTTGCAATCTGACAGATCATCGATAATTGCCAGACTCTCTACACGTATGCCTCTTTCTCTCAAGATTTTTCCTCCATCCTGAAATGCCTTTTCGATGATAAAACCCATACCGGCTAGCGTTGCACCGGCTTGTTTTACTAGGTCAATCATACCGAGGGCAGCGTTTCCGTAGGCAAGAAAATCATCTACAAAGAGGATATGATCTTCCGGTCTGAGGAAATTATTGCTAATACATACAGTGTAGTCACGATCTTTCGTAAAAGAGTGTACGGTTGTTGTAAGCATATTTTCCATTGTCTTTGGTTGTTTTTTCTTAACGAACACAACCGGCAGATTCATGACGTAACCTACTAAAATCGCAGGAGCTATGCCGCTGGCCTCTATTGTAACGATTTTATTAATCTTTACACCTTCGAATCTTTTTACAAACTCCTCGGCAATCTGGTACATAAGCCTAGGGTCCATTTGATGGTTAATGAAGCTGTCTACTTTAAGTATCCCGCCTTCATAGCATTTACCATCCTGCTCAATGCGTTTTTTTAGTAATTCCATTTTATGCTATTATTCTGCTTTTTCTTCTTTTACTCGAATAAAAATATTTGCCAGGATAGCTGTAAGTCCACCTGTGGTGATTCCTGAAGCAAATAATCCTTTAACAAATTCTGGTGCTGTATCAAGGATTGTCGGCATCAATTCCACACCTAATCCTAACGAAAGACTTACTGCAAGTACCAACGTAGCCTTACGATTAATTTCCTGTGATGCAATGATACGAATTCCGGCAGCAGCCACAGTACCAAACATCAGAAGTGTTGCTCCTCCCAATACTGCATCAGGCATCATTGAGAAAACAACTCCTACTACAGGGAATAAACCTAATAAAACCAACATACCTGCAATGAAGTATCCTACATAACGGCTAGCTACACCGGTTAATTGTATGATACCGTTGTTTTGTGCAAAGATAGAAGTTGGGAATGAATTGAATATACCAGCGATGATTGAACTGAAACCATCAGCAAACACACCTCCAGAAACACGTTTAATATAATTTTTACCTTCTATTTCCTTACCTGAAATCATAGAGTTAGCCGTAACGTCACCTGTCGCTTCGATAGCTGTGATTACATAAACTAAACCGATAGCCAGGAATGAAGAGAAATTAAAGTCAAGACCATATTTAAATGGAACTGGCACCGTAAAGCCGCTCAAATTTTGCGATGCAGCAGCTGTTGTATCTACCATGCCTAATGCAAATGAAAGACCGTATCCCAGGATAAGTCCTAAAACGATAGAGCTCATACGTAAGTATTTGTTTTTACTTCTGTTGAAGAACAAAACGCTAAATAATACCGTAGCAGCTACAATTATGTTCTTAAGGCTACCGAATGTACCATTATCCATTGCTCCGTAACCACCACCACAAGATACGATACCTACTTTGATTAAGCTAAGTCCGATTAATAGTACTACGATACCGCAAACAAGAGGGGTAATGATTTTACGCATATATTTAAAGGTGTAGCTGATAACCATCTCAAATGGAGCAGCTGCTATACAAACACCGAAAATAAGAGGTAGGCCACCTGCAAATCCGGCTGTGATAATCGGGCCGATAAATGAGAAACTGGTTCCTTGAATACAAAGAAGTCCACAACCCATCATGCCAAAACGTTTACATTGTATAAAGGTAGAGATACCAGAAATGAACAACGCCATGGACACTAAAAAACTTGTGGTTTCCAAATCCAATCCCAAAGTACCGGCAATGATAAGGGGAGGAGTGATGATTGCCACAAAAATGGCTAATAGATGCTGCAGTGCAGCAAAGAAAGCTTCTTTAAATGGTGGACGATCATCGATGCCGTAGATTAGATCGGTTTTCTGTACAGGTTGGATTGCATCCTCCATTTCCAAAGTGTTGTTTTCAATGTTCATACGTTAGTCATTTATTTAGTTAGATTGAAGATATAGACATACTTTATTCAGAGCTTAAACCGTATTTTTAAAGAAACCGCAAAATTAATAAAAAATGCTACAAGTCTTCGAATGACTTGTAGCATTTTTTATGATCGAATAAACTGTTTGTTATATCTATTGTTCTATATGGTCTGAACAAAAAATTTAAACCGACTCCGAAGGAAGTATAAATGACATATTATGGATAAACGATTTTTACTACCTTCAACTTATCTCCACACATGATTCTTACAATATAAATACCTGAAATCAAGGATAGAGGATAAGAGCTGATTGTATTTCCTGCAAACTCATAAACATTGGTTACTCTACGACCCTGCAGGTTATAGATTTCAAAATATCCACCTTCCATATTCGTGTTATTTATATAGATATAGCCATCTTTCAGGTAGGCATTTATGCTATTTAGTACAACACCTGGTTTTTTTGTTACCGGAGAAGTCAAAATCTTAAAGCGGTCGGTCGTTTTTGTACCTGGAATGGCTGTAAACTCGTAGGCCACACTATCGGTTTGAAGCAGATCGGTTGAAATGCCCGTTTCTTCATCAATCAGGTACAAAGAATGATAATGCAAAGAAAGATTGTGTGTGTTCAAACGCAGTGTATAATTTACATCTTTCTCACCTGCTTGGAATCCTAAATAGGTATCGTTTAATTCATTGGTAGAACTTACCTGAAAGTTATTATTGTCTGTAGCTATATAAACATAAGCTTCCGTTGTCGATGATAATAACTTATGGCCATCCCATCCGTTGTCAAACTCGGATGTGCAATGAGGTTCCTTAAATAACCAGGCTTGATCAGCATAGCGGTTACTTTCAAGATCAATTTTCAAGTAAGCTTTGCTTGGGGTCGAGCGCAATTGCATCGTATTGTAAGTCAATGAAGAATAGTCAAATCGCAATGTTCTGTCTTCGTCTGATGCTGTTCCGTCAAGGACTCTTATCAAAAAGCCTTGCATAGAAGGGATATTCATTCCCATAGCCTCTGCTTGGTGCTGTGGAATGGCTGTGTAACTTCCGCTATGATCACTATTTAGTATACCGTCTGTCCATTCTGCATAACTTCCTGAGTTATAAAGGTAGACTGTAGCGTCCAGCGCATCTCCGAATGACATCGTTTCGATATTGATAGCTGCTGTATACGGATTGGCAAAGATATGTTGACCTCTGTAGTAAGAACCATGTGTTACGCATAATACTTTTTCAAAACCGTTCTTAACCAATACTCCGTCGATACTGTACTTTTTAGGGTTTGGCTGCGTGATTTCATATCCTGCAAAAGGTATCATGGTGGACGTACCGGTAAGCGCTTCCCACTGCGAACCAGGACCACTCGTAGCCAATGCTTCATTGTATTTACGGATATAGGCATCCTTAAATGTAGGTGCTGCAATCAGTTCGGTTACAGGTATGCCGAAATACTGCCATTTCATTTTATTATTTGATGCAGCATTCTGGTCTATCCAAGCTTTCGACCACATCTCAACAGTTGCCAACGGTGCAGCAGCTGGGTTTGTTATAATCAAAGAACCGTTTGGTGCATCATCAGATGCTTTAACAATGATCTTGTTTTCTCCATCCGTATCGATCACTCCTTTAATGGTGAGCGAAGCATCCGGCATGATGATTAATTTTTTATCGGTTTTATTGATGTAGTTCATCGCACTGACATTGGGACGGTCTACTTCCAAGTCTTTTTGAGCCTCCAGCCCATAGTTTTCGATTGTGGCAAACTCAATATCCTCGTCAGGTCCGGGAACTTTCAGTTTTGACCAATTGTCAATAGCATTCCAGTGAGTGGATGCATATCCCAACCAATAATTTTTATCGTCTTGTACGGTAAGGGTATCTGAGAAAAATGAACCTGAAATGCCACAACCCACTCTGTCTGGTATTAATTCACAATAAATCTTATCGTCTTTTTTTAATCCTGAAACTTTGAAAACGGGATTAATCCCTGAAGCTTGTATTGTATCATTTATATACCATTTAAAGGTCGGTGCAATACCTGCATTTTCAACATGCGCAACAAATGTATTGTTCCTATTAACCAAAGGTACTTGCGGAGTTGAGATAATATCGATAGTTGGTACTAGGTTTGTGCCTACATATACATCCACACTAGCTGTCATAACAGAGAATTCTCCTGATGAAATCTCTTTTAATGAAATATCATCCAAGCCAATTTGATAATCTGAACTCATTGGCTTATTGAGCTTTATTCTAATGTCGGCAGAAGTGCTTGAACCTGAATTCCAGTTGTATGCAAATCCGTTCCAGCCTGTACAGGTTTTAGAAGTTTCTCTTTTGAATACCGGTCCTACAGGTTGGCCATTGATTAAAACTTGTACTTCTATATCGATTTGTGTATTCACTTCATACCCCTGCATTGCTTGCATAAAGTACGAGATTTGATAGTTGGTGTTTGGCTTTATGTTTGGTACGGTTTGTCTCCATACGGTATTGGCTGTACCGTTTCCTCTCAACATGAAGAAATAACCATTGACGTTCCAAAAGTCAGGGCACCATCCTTGAAATGGACTCCCATTAATAATGGAGTTTCGAACATTATATGTGCCTGGAGGTTGACTGTTTTGATCATAGACATAGTCAGAGCTGAAGCATTTATAACCCAGATAATTACCCCATTCTATGATGGCGCATGATATATCTTCAAAATTACCATTCTCTACTAGGTTTGCACCGGCAGATCCATCAGCAAACTTAGTAACTCTAACCGTATAGGTACCTGCATTTGCTTCAATGGCCGGCAAAGCTATTCCGGCTGTAACCGCTTTAAATCCATTTGGTCCAGTCCAGTCCCACATTAAATCCCCTTGCATGGCGGTAGAAGCTTCCAAAATAATGTTGGTAGAACCATCCGGACAATAGCTTCTAAGACCTGTAATAGATATACTTTGTCCTTGTGGATAGACATATACTGGAAATTCTGTAGACTGAGTACTCAAAAAGTTTCCTCTCGAATAGATGATAATTGTTTCGCCTACCGAAAGTCCGGTAACTAAACCAGTAGAATCAACAGATGCTACGTCAACACGTGAACTTCTCCATTCTCCACCTGAAAATGGAGGAATCAAACGAATAGAATTGCCCACTTCAGTATAAGACGGTCCGGTGATTTCGCCTATGGACTGTTGTTCTTTGATTCTAATGTAGCCATTAGCTCCATTTCCGCCATTTGCAACACCCCAGGCTAGGTCTAAACCACCGCCGCCGCCACCACCGGAGCGAATAACCCCTCTACCCGGATTTTCATCATTTGGTCCCGGATATCCGTGTCCGGTCGTATTACGTCCTTGACCACCTGGACCTGGTATACCGCAATAACATGAACCTGGCCCACCTGCTGTTATGCCTACTGCATTATAACCGCCATGTGTACGTCCTCCGGTACCACCTCCGGCTCCTGAATAGTTGAGCCCTGCGTCAGAACCATTACCTCCTGGATGTATAACATCTCCCTTAGATGCATTAAATCTTCCCCCACTTCCTCCTTTACTACCTCCTTGGTTCAATCGACGAAATGAAGCACCATATCCACCGTCAGCAACAACAAGCTCTTCACCATCCGCAGTTCGAACTATTGTCTTTCCTCCGGGTTTTCCTTCACCACTATTGAGGCTATATGGATTTGTACCTCCGGCACCTCCTTTACCAACAATCAATGTTAATGTTTGACCAGGAGTTACTTTAACTACTCTATGAGCGTGTGCGCCACCGCCTCCACCAGCGCCCGGCCCGCCCTCGTTTAGGAGACCAATAGCAGCACTGCCTCCTCCTCCTGCACCCCAGCATTCGATAACCAGTTCATTTATTCCTGCTGGTACAGTATATGGAATTGGATACTCAGAATATTCAAAGTCCCTGATATTTGTGGCCTGTCCGAATAAAGAAGTTATCCCTGCCACACTAAACAGAATAGTAAGAAATAAACGTAGCTTCAATTTATATTGATGCCTATTTTGTTGTATTTTAAATCTACTTTTGGGTTCGTTCATTTTTTTACTTTTTTAGTAAACGTATTAACTAATAGGAGTTAATTCAGATGGATCGCCGGTACCCGGGTCAACCAATAAAAGGATTTCGGTACCATCACCACTGTATACGATTTGGAAGTTGAGAGATTCTCCGGGCTTCCAAGTCATCGCACCTAAATTTAATGTCTTTGTAAATTGTCGTTCAACATCTCCGATTACTTCGATTGTTGATATGGTTATAGATGTTCCGGTTGGAGTATTTCCAGCTCTGATTCCCTGTGGAATCATATATAGGTTTTGATCAGATAACGATTGAAAGGTTGTGCTTAGATTAATATTCTTTAAGAAGTTATTGGCCGTGGTAAATGAGAAAGTGCGCAAGTTGTTGTGATTATTCCAGCTCACGCTGAGCGAGCCATCTACTTCATTGATATTTGCAACGCCTTCTGCGTAAATATTATTGAGTACGATAGAGTTAATTCTAACGTTTGGCGAGTAACCGTCAGCTTTTCGTGCGCTGAAAGTGATTTTTGTGGTAATATGCCTGAATTCAATTTCGACGGGGTTTGTACCGTTCACTATATCTGTTGCCCAACCAATCAGCAGGTCTCTTTGACTCGTTATATCGTTGGGTAAATGGTATTTCAATGCAGGTGTCTCCGAATAGGAGGGGAAATAAAAATCGTTGCGGCTGTCAGCCTCCAACAACTGATAAGGAGCAAAAGCAAAAAACGTATGGTAGCCGGTAGGGTAGAAGTATTGAATCGGATTGTACACCCATGAACCACCCATGTTAGTGACTTCAGTTGGGCTCATAAATAAAGGAAAAGCAGGAGTACGTTCTTCCATCCACGTTTTCGTGCCGGTATAATAGCCATACACAAGCATATCGGGAATAGGATTTAATCCGGCATTTCCGGTATAGTCTACTCCACGTGTGAGGCTCCATTGTGCGTAGTTCGTGTCGAACTGCAGCGGTGTGGATTCAGGTTCATCTGTTATGCTTTTGCTACATGAAAAAGCAAATAAGCAGATTCCCGTTAGTAAGAAAGAAAATATAATTTCTTTATTCGTCATACATCACATATTTCCGTTTCACACCCTAGGCATCGAATATGGGAAAATTAACTTGTTTGTCTGATTAGACAATAAATATATATGAAAAGTCTCGATTTCCAAATGCTCAAACGATATAGATCCTTCCGGATTTTGTGTGAAGAACCTCCATTTGGTAAAGAAGGTTCTTTCTGCAAGTCCGGAAGGATATAGTTTTGCTGTTTGTTAGCTTTAGGGAATTAATTATGGTTCTACAGTTTTGCTTTCTTGAGTCCATTCAGCAACACTTGAAGAGAATTCGATCTTAGAACCGAACACACCTCCTGTAGAACCTGATATTGTTAATGTTATAGTGTAAAACTTGTTTTGATCAAAACTTGGAATTGTTAATGGAGCTACAAAAGTGTATGGGTCAGTAGTAACATCAGTTGCATATACAGTTCCATCCTTCTTGATTTCAACTCCAGTTAATTGTATTTGAATTCCTTCAGTTGTTTCTTGAGGCATGATCATAAATGTCCAATCTTTATCGATATTTCTAGAATAGTCTACTCCGGTTGATACTAGTCTGGTTTTCCAGATAGGATTTGTAAGACTTGCTGTTCCTTGATATTGAGTTACATTTTTTATATGAGCAACAATACTATCATCAACAAGTGAATAACCAGCCTCTTCAAGTTCTTCAGATAATACTGGAACAATCTTGATTTTAGAAAGCATGTGATTGAAACTTAATGTAACTTTATTTGCTGTATTGTTATAATTTATGCCACCTGTTGGTGTTGCGATAGTAAAGTCTTCATTAACTGTTGGTTTAACTTTATATGTGATATCCAAAGAAGTACCAATAGGGCTTGTTGGTGTAGCAGCAGGTAAAGTGACAACTCCTTCGGTAACTCCTTCTGTATCAGCTTTATAAGGCGCATACGCATAAAAACTTAATGTTTGACCTTCACCTACTGGCCAATAGAATGCACCGTCATATGAATCTGTTTCTGTTTCACCACTAACTGTTGTTTTTACTTCCAAATTAGGAATATACCATGCAGGTGATTCTACAGACCAAAGAGCATAAACACCATAATTGTCTTTATCAGCATTAGCCGCTTTCGTTACACGGTCATTCAAGTTTGAGAATTCGATTTTTTGAGCTACTGGTTCGTTTTCCAGAATGTCATTCTCTGTACAGCTTGATAAAACTAAGGCACATGCTGCGAAGCCTAAAATTACTTTCTTCATTTTTTGAAAATTTAAGTGTTAAAATTAATCCTATATATATTTCTTATTTATAATGCGATAGGAACACTAACAGATTCCCAATCAATCAGTTCGGAAACCATTCCCGAACCACCACCATTGCCTCCTCCTTGTTCCGGTATTACATCCGGAAGTTTTAGCTCAGGATATAGGGATTGATCGATTGTTAAATCTATTGTTATGGACATATCGTCGTTTTGTTTTATTTTCAATGTATTTGTTACATCCAATGAGAAACTAATCACCGTACGTTCTTTGTCTACCAACTGAAACGATAGGTTAAGCATGATACGTCGATCAATGTCGTCAGTCATCAGTCGCGATCCCGGTATACCGAACGAGGTGATTGTCGTTATCAACTTACCGTCTCTCTTTGCTTCGTCCGTATAGACGCAGTTGCTAAGTAAGAATTGGATGGTGACAGGCTGTGACGAATTTTTATCTTCTCCCAACAGATAGCCACCGGCATTATTCCTTAGTTCACCCAAAACCGGCAAACGTGAATTGCATATTCCCAGTACGTGTATGGTAATATTTACTTTATATGTTTTAATAATAGGAAATATCTCCATTTTTAAGGTTGATCCTACAGGGGCTTTACCAAGAGCACTCAGACGTGTGTTTTCTACATCTTGTTGTGTCACTGTAATCGTATCCATTGCTACAGCTAATGGACCGGGTTGTTCTACCTTTATGTCATCTTCTGAACTTAAGGGTGAACTATAGGTTGTCTTTGTTGTGGTAACAAAAGCTTCCAGCGTACTTAAATGTTCGTGTCCTCTCATACGTACATAATCTATCTGATCTCGTTTCTCATTAAAAGTAACGAGTGTGTATTTGCCTACAGGCAGATAGATATCTGTATTAACTGATGTTCCTTTGTTTTCGAAAATCTTTTCAAGATAAAGGTATCCACCTTCATCATAAACCAGTACAGTTACGTTTTGAGGAATAATGCCAGCTTTAGTCCAAAAAATGGAAAGAGGAATTTTCGCTCCGTTGGTGATGATGACATCATCTTCCAACAAACGCCTTTCACAAGCGACAAAATTCAGCATCAAAGCCATAATTAATACAATTCGTATATAGACAAAAACTCTTTTCATGATTAATGACCACGCTTCTTACTGAAGTGAGGATACCAAACCAATGATACTTTAGCACGTAAGGGACCAATCCACGTATAGTTCCCAGCAAGCTGCTTAATTAAATGCCATTCCATATTTCCATCTTGAATGGCGGTATATTTTCTATATTGTGTTTTAATAATGCCCACACCTAATGAAAACTCCATGTTGATGTTGCGTGATAGGGACGCTACATATCCTCCTGAAATACCGGTTGCAATAAAAAATTCTCCTTGATAACCTTTTTTGTTCCATTCAAAGTCGTAAAGACCTCCACCTCCAAAAAAACCGGTAAACCAACCGGTCATTGGGTTATGTTGCATAAGTGAAGCATCTTGCCGGCTATAGTTTGGCTTAAACCAATAGCGCGCTTCAAGATTGCCGGATAGTAACTGCAAAGCACGCTGTTTGCTATCTGATTTCCACCAGGGGAAGATCCATTCACCAGCCACAGAATACTGTTTGCCGATGGGTAGTTCAGCTTCAACATTGATTGCAGTTGCTAAATCGAAAAGGAGGTTTGTTTTTAAAGCGATAGGGCGGGTATATTTTATTTTAGTTTCATTATTAATACTGTAAGTAGAATCGTTTTGTGAAGAAAGAAAATATTCTGATTGATGATTAGTTTGATCATCATTCACTTTCATCGCGTATCCATAAGACTGAAGCGAGAAAGAAGAGAATAAAACAACACCAGTCAAAAAAACATTTAAATCCATTACACTATAAGTATCTATATGTAGTCTCTGCAAAGGAGAAAACATATATGAATTATAAATAAAGTTCTATTGAAAAATAACTTGACAAAAGTATATTTCCCTTGTTGTTTATATCGGTTTTTGTTTATCTAATTCGTTTAACAGCGTATAGAGTAAATCTATTTTGCTTGCATTATGTTATTGATTGCCCAGAAGAAAGGATACAATCGCTTCTTCAAAAGCTTCTTTAGACAAGGCTCCAATGGCCATTTGTGGCTTTCCATCATTTGGTATAAAAAGGAATGTTGGAATGCTTTTAACTCCAAAAGCCAAGGCTAACTCCTTTTCATTATCTACATTTACTTTGTAAATAATAATCTGGTCTTTGTATTTTTCTGCTAATTGTTTTAGAATTGGTGAGACTTGTCTGCAAGGTCCACACCAGTCGGCATAAAAATCAACAATACACGGTTTTTCCCCCTCATAAATCCATTGGTCCTGATTTTTCTCATAATTATAAACCTTGGATAAAAAATCTTCTTTGTTTAAAACAAGGACTTCACCAGGAGATTCAGTCTCAGAATTAGCAAAAGAATAAAAGCTTGGTACAAAGATTAAAACGGTAACTAAAACGGTTTTAAAAAACTTATTCATGTTAATTTTAAGATCCATCATTTTAAAAATTGAGCAAATGTACTAATAAAAATATTCACTCAAGTTAAAACAGTATGGTGATTTATCAATAATGTTTAAAAATATATATACTGTTTTGTATAACAGTATGGAAATGCTTTTTTATTTTTTAAAATATGTTATAAAACTTCAGTTTGAATGATGTATTGATGCGGGTTTTGTTTGTTCATTTCGATATTATTTCTTTACTTTGTATTAAAGAAATGAGTTTAGCCGCACTGATTCGATTGGGAAACTCATCAGTTTTTTATATTCCGAGACATAGCTATTGTTACTAATGGCGGGCCGCAACCTTCGGGTATGCTTCGCACAGCGGATTACAAAGGTGGCAAAGCACTCAAATCCTGTCATACGGAGTTTATTCATATCCTCAGTGCGGCTTTCTTTTTTTACCCTCCAATATTTTACTAGCATTTTTTACAAATCAATCGGTGTATATTAAGCCTATGTTCAGCTTGATTTAGTTGGGCATAGCATTTTATGCTTTATTCAGATATATTTTTATAAAAATACGATATTGAGAATCAGTAACTTTTAGACCTCAAAATTTTGATGTCATCCCCGATGTGATATCTGAGATTTAGAAGCCTTGAAAAACAAAGTCTTGAACATTCTTAAAAATCATCTCGAACGTTTTAAAAAAATACCCCGAACGTTTTTAAAAAAGATCGAGGTGTTTTTTTAAAAGCATCGGGATGTATTTTTAACGTTGATAATCAATGTTAAATAACATCCCGATGTGCATGCTGGAATTAAGCCCTAAAAAACTAATACACTATTTTATCTTGTAAACAACAGTTCTCTGTACTTCGGAAGTGGCCAGATTTCGTCGTCAACAATTAATTCCAGTTTATCAATATGGTAACGGATCTGTTCAAGCATCGGCGTAATCTTGTCATGATAGCCGATAGCTTTTTCACGTTCGCATTCTATCTTGTTCAATTCCTTACGTGTATTGATCATTTCATCTACATTTTCTTTGATGAAGATGGTGTGCTTAGCAATTTCTTCAATCAGCTCTAAGTTCTTCTCAGACAATTGTTTTGCTTTTTCGGTAGGGAATAGATCGCGCATCTTGAATACGTTGTCGATCAATGAGCTCTGGTATTTCGTAGCAACCGGAACTATATGATTCATTGCCAAGTCACCTAATACACGAGCTTCAATCTGGATCTTCTTCGTATAGGTTTCCCACTTAACTTCATTACGTGCTTCAAGCTCTTTTTCGGTCATTACACCTGTTTTTTCAAACATCTCTACCGAGCTTTGTTTTAAATAAGCATCGAAGATCAGCGGAACACTTGTTTCGCAGTCCAAGCCGCGGCGTTTAGCTTCTTCTTTCCATTCTTCGCTATATCCGTTTCCATCGAAATGGATGGCTTTTGATTCCTTGATGTCTTTGCGAAGAACTTCAAGAATAGCTGAATATTTGTCTTTGCCTTCAGCTATTTTAGTATCTACTTCTTGTTTGAAATCCATCAATTGTTCAGCTACAGCTGCATTTAATGCCAGCATGGCTGCTGCGCAGTTTGCCTGTGAACCAACGGCACGGAATTCGAAGCGGTTGCCTGTAAATGCAAAGGCCGATGTACGGTTACGGTCGGTATTATCTACCAAGATTTCAGGAATACTTCCGATATTCAGTTTCACCCCATGTTTAGCCTGGATGGTCAAGTCTTCTAACGAGCTGTTTTCCAGTTTTTCAAGCATGGCCGATACTTGTGAACCCAAGAAACTTGAAATGATAGCAGGAGGCGCTTCGTTTGCTCCCAAACGGTGTGCATTGGTTGCGCTCGAGATACTTGCTTTCAACAAGCCGTTGTGTCTGTAAACCGCCTTCAATACATTAACAATGAAGGTGATGAAGCGAAGGTTTTCTTCCGGAGTCTTACCCGGTGACATTAGCTGGATGCCTGTATCTGTACCGAGCGACCAGTTGTTGTGCTTTCCTGAACCGTTGATCCCCTTGAATGGCTTTTCGTGAAGTAACACACGGAATCCATGTCTGCGAGAGATTTTACGCATCAAGGTAAGCAGCAGCAGGTTATGGTCGTTGGCCAAGTTACATTCTTCGTAGATGGGGGCCAACTCAAACTGGTTAGGAGCCACCTCGTTGTGGCGCGTCTTAACCGGAATACCCAATTTCAAGGCTTCGATTTCCAGATCTTTCATGAACTCGAGTACACGGGTAGGGATTGATCCGAAGTAATGATCTTCCAGCTGTTGGTTTTTGCTACTTTCGTGTCCCATTAGCGTACGTCCGGTTAATGCCAAGTCCGGACGAGCAGCATACAAACCTTCATCAATCAAGAAATATTCTTGTTCCCATCCCAAGTATGAATAAACTCTCTTTACATCTTTATTAAAGAAATGGCAAACTTCTACAGCTGCTTTGTTAACCGCTTCGAGCGATTTCAATAGAGGAGCTTTGTAGTCAAGCGGTTCGCCAGTATAAGAGATGAAGATGGTAGGAATACACAGGGTGTCGCCCATGATAAATGCTGGTGAAGTAGGATCCCAAGCCGTATAGCCACGAGCTTCGAACGTGTTTCTGATACCACCGTTCGGGAAGCTGGATGCATCCGGTTCTTGTTGGATAAGTAGTTTACCCGAAAATTCTTCCAATAATCCACCTTTGCCGTCATGTTCAACAAACGCATCGTGCTTTTCGGCGGTTGAGTCAGTCAACGGATGAAACCAGTGCGTATAATGTGTGACTCCCATTTCTGAAGCCCATTTTCTTAAGCCTTCAGCCACAGCATCCGCAGTGCTTCTGTCTAACACTGCTCCGTTATCAATCACGTCAACAATCTTTGAAAACACCTTCTCTGGCAAATACTTATACATCTTCTGGCGATTAAACACTTTAGATGCAAAATATTCGGACGGACGTTCTTTTGGTGCAATAACTTCAACTGCTTTTTTCTGTATTGCAGATTCGAGTACTCTAAATCTTAACTTTGGCATAATTACTACTGGTAGATATTATAGAATTAAAATATTATTTTGCTTACATAGCTCAACGTGTTCGGCAGGCCAAATAGATGACTGCACTTCGCCGATATGAGCTTTTTTGAGGAAGAACATACAAAGGCGGCTTTGTCCGATACCACCACCGATTGAGAGAGGTAACTCACCTTCTAACAAAGACTTGTGGAAATCTAACTCGGCTCTGCTTTCGCATCCTCTTATTTTCAACTGATTTATTAATGATTCTTTGTCGACACGAATACCCATAGATGATAGTTCAAAAGCTGATTCCAACACTTCGTTCCACAAGATGATATCGCCATTCAATCCTTTGAATCCGTCAGAGTTAGGTGTGCTCCAGTCGTCGTAGTCCGGAGCGCGTCCGTCGTGGATTTCACCATTTGTCAGCTCACCGCCAATGCCAATGATAAAGATGGCTCCGAATTTCTCTGCAGCTTTGTTTTCACGTTCACGCGGAGATAGATCCGGGTAAGTAAGCATGAGTTCTTCGGAATGAATAAAGGTAATATCGTCGGGGAGGGAAGGGGTGATGTGAGGATAAAGTTCGTAAACTGATTTTTCGATTTCTTTTAGCAGTCGGTAGATATGACGTACGGTTTGCTTGAGGTAATCGAGGTTGCGATCCTCCGGTCTGATAGTACGTTCCCAATCCCATTGGTCAACGTAGATGGAGTGGAGGTTGTCAAGCTCTTCATCGCTTCGTATGGCATTCATATCGGTATAGAGTCCGTATCCGGGCGGAATCCTGTAGGCTCCTAACTTCATGCGTTTCCACTTGGCTAAGGAGTGAACCACTTCAGCCGGGCGGTCGTTCATGAATTTGATGGGGAAGGAGACCGGACGTTCCACTCCATTTAGGTCATCATTAATCCCTGTACCTTTCAGAACGAATAACGGAGCCGTTACGCGTCGAAGGTTAAGTGTCTTTGATAGTTTTTCCTGAAAACTTGATTTTAGGAACTGAATTGCTTGTTCTGTTGTCTCAGGCATAAGTGTTTGCCTGTAACTTTTGGGAATGATGAGAGCCATAATTCATTAAATATTAAAAGTTCATATTTATTAAATCGTCTAACTGACTGAAAACGTTATAACATCCACTTCTTTAATCTGTCCATGGCTTCCAACGTATCGTTGCGGTCGCCAAAAGCAGTTAACCGTAGATATCCTTCTCCGCTGGGACCAAACCCTACACCGGGTGTTCCCACAAGAGATACTTCGTAAAGTAGTTTTTCGAAAAATTTCCATGACGTAAGTCCTTTGGGAGCTTTTACCCAGAGATAAGGGGCATCTTCTCCACCAAATGCTTCCAGTCCGCATTGTTGAATGCCTTCCTTCATGATTTGTGCATTCGTCATGTAGTAATTGATAATTTCTTTCACCTGCTTCTTACCTTCAGGTGAATAGACTGCTTCAGCACCCCGCTGGGTGATGTAGCTGGCACCATTAAACTTCGTACATTGGCGTCTGTTCCATAGCTTGTTAAGAGAAACTCTTTTCCCTTCCAATGTAAATCCATTTAATTCCTTGGGAACGACTGTGTAACCGCATCGCATTCCGGTAAATCCGGCTGTTTTAGAAAAACTGCGAAACTCGATGGCTACATGTTTTGCTCCTTTGATTTCGTAAATGGAGTGGGGCGTATCCGGATTTTGTATATATGCTTCGTAAGCAGCGTCATACATAATCAGTACATCGTTGGCCAACGCATAATTCACCCATTTCTTGAGCTCAGCTTTGCTTAAAGTCGTGCCCGTTGGGTTGTTCGGATAGCATAAATAAAGAATATCCACTCTTCGTTTAGGCAGATCGGGAATGAAATTGTTTTCTGCCATACATGGGATATAAACCACATTGCTCCATTTACCATTTTCTAATACACCGCTTCGACCACTCATGACATTAGAGTCAATGTAAACCGGATAAACCGGATCGGTAACCCCAATGCTATTGTCATGCCTTAAGATATCTCCAATATTTCCCGTGTCGCTCTTAGCTCCGTCGCTAACGAATACTTCACTTGGCTCGAGCGAGATACCCCGTGAGGCATAGTCGTGTTTAATAATCGCATCAATGAGAAATGAGTAACCTTGTTCAGGACCATATCCGCGAAATGTTTCTTTCTTCGACATATCATCAACAGCCTTATGCATCGCATTTATGATGGCGGGAGGTAATGGTTGTGTTACGTCACCAATACCTAAGCGGATAATTTTTTCTTTCGGATGAGTAACTGAGTAGCTATTAACTTGCTTGGCAATATCCGAGAATAAGTAATTGTTTGGTAACTTCAAAAAATGTTCATTGATCAGCGCCATACTCTTTACTTGTTTTGTTGATGTTCTTATATTGTCGTTTCATCTATCGTAATGCTTCCCTCGAATACTTTGACAGCGTCTCCTGTCATATATACTTTATTCGAGCGATCTTTGTCCCAGTGTATTGTAAGGCTTCCACCATCCATGGATACACTCAACTTATCGTTTGTTTTTTGTTTTAAAATACACGCTACTGCTGTTGCGCATGCTCCTGTACCGCATGCTTGCGTAATACCCGATCCCCTTTCCCATACGCGCATTCTAACCATATCAGGAGCTAATACCTGTACGAATTCAACGTTGGTTCTGTTGGGAAATGCTTCATGATTTTCGAGTAACGGCCCAACCTTTTCTAGCTCTACCTCGGCAATATCATCAACAAAGATCACAAAATGAGGATTGCCCATTGAAACGACTGTTCCCTTATAGGTTGAATTGCCTGCTGTTAATGCCAATTCTTCCTGTTCGATTACTGGGGCACCCATATCGACTGTTACTTCGGTAACGATAGAGTCTTTTACGCTCAATTCGATCTGCTTAATGCCCGATAAAGTTTCAAGGGTGATGAGTTTGTTTGTAGTAAGTCCGTATTCGTAAACATATTTACCAATACATCTGGAGGCATTGCCACACATCATAGCTTCCGATCCGTCTGCGTTAAAAATACGCATACTAAAATCTGCTTTGTCGGATTTGCCTATTAACACCAAGCCGTCTGATCCAATCCCTGTATGAGGCGCACTCCATTTGATTGCTAATGTTTCCGGATTTTCTAGAGGGTAAAGTGACGTATTGACATAGATGTAATCGTTTCCGGCTCCGTGCATCTTTGTAAAATCAATTCGTTTTGTCATTTTGTTGATATTTGCTCGGTGTTAAAATCTTTCTGTCTTATTTTTATGCAAATATATATCTTTATGATTTATTTAATGATATAAATTGAACTTAATGTTTGAAAAAATCATCAAATGTGATAAATTGAATTGTTTTTCTTTTTGTATATTACAATATGAAATTTTTAAAGAGGTGTTTGTTTAAATATTGTAAGCTTATAGTCTAATAAAATGCCGGTTTTATACACTTAGTAGATAAAAAGAAACAGTTTGTATTTTTATGTTAAGCCAAATAAAATCGCCCTGAATTTAAGTTGATGTCTTAAAGTCAGGGCGAATATTTTGTAGAAAGACTAGTATTACGATTTACTTAGTCGAGTGTCTCGATTTCTTTCAACCACAATGCAGCACTTGCATCGCTCGGCATACGCCAGTCTCCACGCGGTGAAAAACTAACAGAACCTACTTTAGGCCCATCGGGCATACAACTGCGTTTAAATTGCTGAGCAAAGAAGCGACGGTAGAAGGTGTGCATCCATTTTTTTATCGTCTCGTTGTCGTATTTATCTTTAAAGGCAGCTTTGGCAAGATAATAGATGCGAGCAGGAGTAGCTCTGTGACGAAGCGTATGATAGATAAAGAAATCATGCAATTCGTATGGGCCTACCAAATCTTCTGTCTTCTGCGTAATATTTCCATTCGAGTCGGCAGGAATTAGTTCCGGACTAATCGGTGTTTTGGTAATATCAAGCAGAATTTCTTTTGCATCACCTTCCATAACGTTTCGGGCCACCCATTCTACTAAATGCTTGACCAGTGTTTTGGGAATACTACTGTTGACACCGTACATTGACATGTGATCGCCATTATACGTAGCCCATCCGAGTGCCAGCTCAGAGAGGTCGCCCGTACCAATCACTAGTCCGTTTTCTTTATTGGCTATGTTCATTAATATCTTTGTACGTTCGCGTGCTTGCGTATTTTCGTAAGTGATATCATGAATCTCCGGATTGTGACCTATATCTGAAAAGTGTTGTAGACAGGCCTCTCTGATGGAAATCTCTAAGAGTGTTACGCCCAGCTTTTTGATTAGACCCACCGCATTTGTATAAGTTCTGTCGGTCGTGCCAAATCCGGGCATAGTGATACCCATAATCTGCTTACGAGGAATACCCAACATGTCGAAGGTCATTACCGTAACCAATAGGGCAAGAGTAGAATCCAACCCTCCGGAAATACCTATTATTGCAGTTTTGGCCTTTGTATGTTCATAGCGTTTGGCTAATCCATGTACTTGTATCTTCAATATTTCCTCACAACGTTCGTTCAGCGCATCGCCAAAAGGAATGAACGGATGCGGATCGACAAATCGTGTTAACTGAAGGGGATGGGGGAGTTCTGGTAATTCGAATGGAATCAGACGATAATTAGTTCTATCGTCATGCTGCCATTTCATAAAACTGGTGTTGACCATACGGTCGTTTTGTAGGTAGGCAATATCTATTTCACTGATGATCAGTTGCTCGTCTATGCTGAATCGTTCGGAAGCCTTTAAAATGGTTCCATTTTCAGCAATCAGTGCATTACCGGAATAAACGAGGTCTGTCGTCGATTCACCAAAGCCAGCGGAAGAATAGATATAGCCTGCCATGCAACGAGCCGATTGTTGTTTGACAAGCGATAACCGGTATTGGTTCTTTCCAATCAATTCGTTGCTTGCCGAGAGATTGAAGATCAGGTTGGCCCCTGCCATACATAATTGCGAACTCGGTGGGATGGGTACCCATAAGTCTTCGCAAATCTCAATTCCGGCAGTGATACCATTATTTGAAAACAACAAATGTTGTCCGAAAGGATATGTTTTGCCCTTAATTGTTATCGTATCGGCTAGGATATCATTGGCGGAAGAGAACCAACGCTGCTCTTGAAACTCGCTATAGTTAGGGATAAACGTTTTAGGAACGACACCAAGTATTTTACCTCCTTGAAACACGACTGCCGCATTTACCAAACGATTTTCTATCCGCAAGGGCATGCCCACAATGGAAAGAATGGATAGGCTGGAAGTTTTGTTGACAAGCTCAAACAAGGCTTTCTCCGCATTATCCAGCAAAGTTTGCTGCGAAAAAAGATCCATACAGGTATAGCCTGTAACAGAAAGTTCGGGAAAACAGATGAACTGCGCATTCTCAGAGGCCGCTTTCTGCATCAGGCCTTCTATTTGCTGTATGTTATAAAAGCAATCGGCTACCTTTAATCGCGGAACCGCCGCTGCTACTTTTACGAATCCTAAATCCATTCTTTTATTTTTTTATTACATGCAAAATTAAAAGAAAAAGAGTAGTTATTGCAATGTAATACGTGATTAACCAACATTAATCCAGATTTAATGGCCTAAATACTAGCTAATTTTAGTATATTTGAAAATTACAGTAGTCAAGGTTTATCTATTATTTTATCATCTCATGAAATTAGTTATCATTTCAAATAGGCTTCCTTTAAAAACGACCGAATCAAATGGAGAGTTTATTTTCACGCCCAGTGAAGGTGGGTTGGCTACAGGACTCGCTTCTCTCTCAATGGATATGGATATTCACTGGGTGGGATGGCCAGGTATTTATTTGGAGGATGAAAAAGACAAACAACGCGTTACAGATCATTTGGCTCCCTATAAATATCACCCCGTGTTTCTGTCGGACATACAGGTAGAAGAATATTACGAAGGATATAGCAACAGTACGTTATGGCCGTTGTGTCATTATTTCTTTTCATTTATCAGGTATGAAAACTCCTTTTGGAAATCATATCAGGAAGTTAACCGGTTGTTTGCCGAAACAGCATTACCTATATTAGACGCAGATGACATAGTTTGGGTACAGGATTACCAATTGATGTTGCTCCCCAAAATGATTCGTACGCAGAATAAACAAGTTAATATAGGTTACTTTCATCATATACCTTTCCCTTCGTATGAACTATTCAGGGTATTGCCCGAGCGGGCTGAACTATTGTACGGTTTACTGGGAGCAGATTTGATAGGATTTCATACGCACGATTACATGCGACATTTCGTTAGTACCACTGAACGGGTGCTGGAAATGCATTTCCAACTCGATCAGGTAAGATATGAAAACAGATTGGTGTATGTGGAAACTTTTCCGATGGGAATCAACTATGATTTATACAACAAAGCCACTTTGAATCCGGTGATTCAAGAAAAAGCTCGCGAACTAAAGCAAACTTTTGGTGACTCTAAACTTATTTTATCGGTAGATCGGCTGGATTACAGTAAAGGCATTCTGCATCGTTTGGAGGGATTCCACCGATTTTTGGAGAACAATCCGGAATACAGAGAGCGTGTTTCTTTAGCTATGATCATTGTTCCCTCTCGCTCGAGTGTTGATCAATATTCAAATCTGAAGGTAAGTATAGATGAAATGATTGGGCGCATTAACGGGCTTTACTCTACGATTAACTGGACTCCTGTATATTATTTTTATCACTCCTTTGACTTTGAGGAACTAATGGCGATGTATAGCATTGCTGATATCGCATTGGTAACCCCGCTGCGAGACGGAATGAATCTCGTAGCAAAGGAATATTTAGCAGTAAAACGAGAGACTCCCGGAGTACTAATCTTAAGCGAAATGGCAGGCGCTTCGATTGAATTGAACGAATCTATCATAGTTAATCCAAATGATACGGAAGAGATTGAACGTGCCATACTGACAGCTCTAAATATGCCTGAAGAGGAACAGATGTCTTCACTTATGGCCATGCAAAAAAAGATTGGCCGTCAGAATGTAAATAAATGGGCTTCTGATTTTGTTAATGAACTCTGTGAAATTAAAGAAAGGAATATCAAATTGCACAAAAAAAGGATAGGAGAGACAAAGACAGAACGAATTAGGCAAGCCTACCGTCAATCAAAAAAGAGATTATTTATTTTAGACTATGATGGTACGCTTGTGGGCTTTAAACGGAAGGCGGAAGATGCAAAGCCGACCGAAGAGCTAAAAGAAACGCTTCAAATCCTTTTAAAAGACAGTTCCAATCGGGTTGTAATAAGTAGTGGGAGAGATCGGCAAACGTTAGAAAAATGGCTTGGAGACTTACCACTTGATTTAGCAGCTGAACATGGTGCTTTCTATAAAGAGCATGGCGTTTGGTACGAAAATGTATCGGATTATGAGTTTGACAACGAAATAATTGAAATCCTTCAGCTATTTATGGACAAAACACCCCATTCAAGGCTTGAAATTAAATCAACAGCTTTGGTTTGGCATTATCGCAACGTAGACAGCTGGTTCGCTTCTTTACGCGAACAGCAGCTAATTAATACCTTAATCGAACCTTGTGCCCGGTTAAATCTGCAGATAATGCGAGGGAATAAGATTGTAGAAATCAAATCACCACAATTTACTAAAGGTAGTGAAGTACAGCGAATTATGGCTAAAGAACAGTACGATTTTATCCTGGCCATGGGAGATGATGTGACTGATGAAGACACATTCCGAGCTTTGCCTGACGAAGCTTTTACCATTAAGGTTGGTTCCGTTTCAGAAATTGCAAGGTTCTTTATCGGTGCTCAATCAGATGTTTTGTCATTCCTTTGTCAGATAGCTGATTAAGGACGCAAGAATTTCGAATAACTCTTTTCTTCGCCGAAAAGCATTGCGGTATTGATTAAGGCTAAATGAGAGTAGGCCTGAGGGAAATTTCCTAATTGTGATTTAGTCTCAAAATCGAGGTCTTCACTAAAGAGGCCTAGATGGTTGGCATACGACAGAAGTTGTTCGAATAATATTTCGGCTTCTTTTTTTCTGCCTGTCACATACAAAGCTCTTACCATCCAAAACGTACAAATGGTAAATGCCGAAGACGGAATGCCGAAATCATCTTCATTGTTATACCTGTACATAAGTCCATTATGCATTAGTTTGCTATAGATGGCATTTACGGTTTTGACATATCTCGGATCGGTTGGTTCGATAAATCCGTAGACTTCCATCAATAGCAATGACGAATCAAGTTCGAGGTTGCAGTACGTCTGAGAGAAATATCCCACTTCTTCTTTCCACCCATTCGTAAGCACATCTTGCCGGATAGCATGGGCTTCCTTCTCCCATTTGTCGGCCAATTCATCTTGATTTAACAAGCGTGCGATGCTTACGGCGCGATCAAATGTAACCCAACACATAATCTTAGACAGTACGAAATGTTTCTCTTCGCCACGGATTTCCCATATCCCTTTGTCCGGCTTATCCCAATCCTGTCTTACTGTACGGATTATGTTTTTCACCACCTGAAACATATCTTCAATTTCGGCCAGTGTGCCTTTAAAATAGAGATAGTACTGATAGATTACACTCATCAGATAACCGAACGAATCATTTTGTTTCTGGCGATAAGCATCATTACCGATACGTACGGGGCGTGAATTCTTATAGCCGCTCAGATGGGTCAGTTCTGTTTCTGTTAGGACACGTTCACCGCGTATGCCATACATAATCTGAAATCTGTCTGATTTCGAAATCAATATTTTAGTCAGGAACGATATAAAACGTTCGGCTGCACTTTTGTGCCCCACATTAATCAGCGTTTCGATAGACATAGATGCATCTCTAAGCCAACAAAAGCGGTAATCCCAATTTCTTACTTCGCCGATTGATTCCGGCAGACTCGTTGTCAAAGCTGCCAAAACTGCACCTGTCGGCTGATAAGACATCAGCTTAAGTACCAACATGCTTCGTTCTATCATGGAATTATACCGAGTATATTTTCTGGAGCGGTTAACCCAGTTTCTCCAGTAAACGCGTGTACGTTGAAACTCCAAATCGACCCGGTCCATATTGATTGGAATTAATTTTTGATTGTACGACACCAAGAAGAACTCATCCTGCGTCAATTCAAATTCTTCACCGGATATAATCTTTTGAAGGTCGAGGCTCGAATACAAAAATACTGTCTCATATTTATCCGAAACACAATATGACTTAATGTATTCTGTCATGACTTCATGTCTCATCTTGGGGCGAGCATAATCCATAGCCGGCTGGTAATGGATACTGAATCGCGGTTTGCCCTTCTTCAGCCTGACCATACGATACAGTTCAGGTGGAAGATAATATTCGTAATCAAGCATTTTATATCTGGGCATGAAATCAATCACTTCGAAACTGCCTTCTTCCGATTCAAACAAAGTAGATAGAATATTGGTATGCTCAATATAGTGTTGAGTTACCATGTATTTGTCATCGACAAGAAAACTAAAAGAGCCTCCTTTTTCGTTGTCAAGAAGTTTTCCGAAGACGGAAGGGGAGTCAAAGTCGGGAAAACATAGCCAGTCGATACTGCCCTTATTGGAAATCAAAGCGGCAGACCTGCAGTTGCCTACAGCTCCAAAGTTAAATTGTTCAATCATACCCTAAAGATTAAGACCTTAAAGGGCGAATCTAAACAATAAATTACTCAATGCCAAGTAATAAGCGTGTAAATTCCGTTTCGAAATTGGGTGTAAACAACTCTTTTCCCAATCCGTTTTTCACTTCATGAATCGTCCAGAATCGCCCACCGTCCAATTCTGAAGCGTCCGGGCGTATTTCGCCGGTATAAACAGTCCGGAAAGAATTTACTAATTCTTTTTCTATGGATGATTCAAAAACGTAGGTTGTAATAAATTCGGGAGTGAAGTCTGTGATACCCAATTCTTCACGAACTTCTCTTTTAAGTGCTGCTTCTACCGTTTCGCCATAATCGATATGCCCGCCAACAGCAGTATCCCATTTCCCCGGCTGAATATCTTTGTTTATGGACCTTTTTTGCAAATAGATAGCTCCTTGTTCATTAAAAATATGCAGATGAACCACAGGGTGGAGCAGTTTGCTGCCACTATGACATTCCTGGCGACTGGCTTTGCCGATTGTCTCGCCGGCTTCATTTACGATTGGGAACCATTCCGTCTTTTGCATGGATGAATTACAGCTTTTTGATGATTTCTTTTAGTTGTTCGTCGGTCAATCCTTCGCCATAGGTTGCGTAGTCCAGGCGGAAGGTACAACCGTCTTTATAGGCAGAGCAGCCGTATGCTGTTTTGCCTCGTAACAGACTTCCTTTCTTGCAAATAGGGCAAACAAGCGCTTGCTTTTCGTTTGTGTTTTCCTTCTTTGCACGAGGTTTGCGAGGTTTCTTTTCTTTCGTTTTATTCTCTTCTTCCTTGATTGCTTCTTCAATGGTAATGGCTCTGTTGGATTGATCGCACAATACGTGCTGTACAATCTCGCTTACCATCTGCTTCAGTTCTTCCAGGAAATTACGTGCTTCATATTGTCCTTTTTCAATTTGCCGAAGTTTTTTCTCCCAAAGCCCGGTCAGTTCGGCGCTCTTTAGCAATTCTTCGTTGATGGTTTCAATCAATTCTTTGCCGGTAGCCGTGGGCAATAGGTTTTTGCGCTCTTTGCGAATATAATTTCGTTTGAAGAGCGTTTCAATAATTGCTGCACGAGTAGAAGGACGACCTATTCCATTCTCTTTCAATGCATCACGGAGTTCGTCGTTGTCAACCAACTTACCAGCCGTTTCCATGGCCCGTAGCAACGTAGCTTCGGTGTAAGGCGCCGGTGGCTTCGTCCACGATTCGCTTAGAACCGGTTCGTGCGGACCACTTTCACCCACTACAAATGCAGGCAATACGCCGGCATCTTCATCAGTTTCCGGAGCATCCGGATCTTTTTGTTCGGCTCCGAACACAACGCGCCATCCGGGATTGATTATCTGCTTGCCGCTTACTTTAAAGTCTACCTTGTCAACCTTTCCGAGCACTGTTGTGGTTGAAATATCACAATCCGGATAGAATGCCGCAATAAACCGGCGGGTTACCAGATCGTACACTTTGCGTTCGTTCTCATTTAGGTTGCGAGCCGGAACACCGGTAGGAATAATCGCATGGTGGTCGGTGATTTTCGAATTGTCGAACACCTTCTTGTTTTTCGGTATTTTCGATCCGATCAATGTCCCGGTGAGCTCTTCATAGCCTTCCAACCCTTTTAGGATAGTGGGGACTTTGGGGTAGATATCATCACTCAGATAGGTGGTATCTACACGCGGATAGGTGGTTACCTTCTTTTCGTAAAGTGATTGAATAAGTTTGAGCGTATCTTCAGCAGTAAAAGCATATTTCTTATTACATTCTACCTGCAGCGAAGTCAGGTCGAACAAGCGTGGCGCACCTTCTTTCCCTTTCTTTTGAGAAACATCGGTAACCGTGAAATCGGCTTCAGCTGCGATTTTTAGGAATGATTCACCTTCTTCTTTATTTAGAAATTTCCCTTTGGTAGCTGAGAATTTCGTGTTCCGATAAATCGTCTTCAATTCCCAGAAGGGTTCAGGCTTAAAATTATCTATTTCTTTTTGGCGGTTGACTATCAATGCCAAGGTAGGAGTCTGCACACGACCGATAGAAAGCACCTGTTTGTTTTGTCCGTATTTCAAAGTGTACAGTCGAGTTGCATTCATCCCCAGCAGCCAATCACCTATAGCGCGTGATAGGCCTGCTTCATATAAAGGCGTAAATTCCGATTGATCTTTCAATTTGGAGAATCCCTCCCGAATGGCATCTTCCGTTAGAGAAGAAATCCATAAACGATAGACCGGACATTTGCAACCGGCCTTTTGCATCACCCAGCGTTGAATCAACTCACCTTCTTGCCCGGCATCACCGCAGTTGATGACCATTTCAGCGTCTTTGATCAGGCTTTCGATAACATTGAACTGTTCGATGTAAGAAGGACTGTCGATAAGTTTAATACCGAAGCGCGGAGGGATCATGGGCAAGGAAGTCAGACTCCATTGGCGCCATCCGGGCGTATATTCGTGCGGCTCTTTGAGCGTACATAAATGTCCAAAAGTCCACGTCACCTGATAGCCGTTACCTTCCAAATAACCGTTTCGTCTTGTCTTTGCACCAAGAATATCAGCTATTTCACGTGCCACACTGGGCTTTTCGGCAATACATACTTTCATCTTATCCAAATAGACATTCCATTAATCAGCCAGCAAAAGTAAGACTTCCACGTGTGAAGTCAAAACTACCAGACAAAATTACGTGTATAAACATTTTTGTTGCCGCAAGCATCCGTAACGGTAAAGGTCAGTTCGTGAGCGCCTTTCGGCAATCGTTCGGCATCAAATTTATAGGTTACCAACCCCTTTTTCCCGTCAAACTCAAATAGCGCATAAGCACCGTCTATTTCTCCCCGGTAGGTATCAATACCACTGAACCGGTCTGAAATACGAAGTGTAATACATTTTTTTTGCACCCATTTGTCCGGATCAATCGGTGTAATAACCGGAGGAACCGTATCGGCATCTATCGAATAGGTAGCCAGTTCACGAATATCGGCTTGCATCCATCCATCCTTGTACGCACCCCCGATCCAGTAAGTACGCCCTTTATGAATCCTAACAATACCGTATTGCTGTTTGTTGGCCAGCGTGTCATTTTGAATGCGGATTGATAGGTTTGCCTGTTTGTGCAAAGGAACAGCCTCTTCGTGAAGCGTATGAATACCAGCCAATGCGGTTGAATCTTCCTTATAACTGTAGCACAGCTTTAAATCAGAATAGAGATTGCCACGAGGGATAGTTAACCGCATACCTTTGGCTCCGAATCGATTATCACCTGTCCAGTTAAACTCAGCCGAACTTATCACTTCGGGCATTTCCTGCTTCTTACCTTCCACTTTGAAAGCCAGCATCGTTGTATTACCATATATATCAGATAATAGATAAGACAAAAGGTAAGTTCGCTCTTCATCAATAGTGATAATACCTCGATTCTTTCCTTCAATAAAACGAAGCTTATTGCCCGGCTCAATAAAGCTTTTCATATAAAACGAACCGCTTTTTCGCCATTCGGCATAGTCGGTATAGCTATTCAAGTAGCGAGTTTCGTCGAATGAATATTGATCAATATGACTGCGAAACGCAACCACACTATCTACCATAAGTGTCACTTCCTTAACGCCATAAATATTTGACGTTCCGTCCATATAATCATAGGCACGAATACCAAAAATAATCTCTCCCCAGGCTTCAATCTTGTCGCTGACAACCGGTTGATTTGAATTTTTTGGTGTTTTAAGTTTTAAAGACTTAGGAATACTACTTCCGTTTACAACTCCTCTACCTTCGACAGGATAAACCTTAAGTCCGGTTATTTTAGGTGGGCGCGTATCCTTTATCTGGTCTTTATAGTACAAAAGAGGGTCTATCACTTCTTCTGTCTGTGTATCGCGCACTTCGAAATGCAAATGCGGACCTCCGGAACTTCCCGAGTTACCTCCATAGCCGATAATCTCACCCTGTTTGAACGAAAAAAGAAGTGAATCAGGTTCGAGGTTTACTGTGTAGCTTTCGCGCATATATTGTTGTTCCTTGACATATTGAGCCATCGGTTTGATGAATTTCTGCAGGTGGGCATAAACCGTAGTTGTTCCATCCGGATGATTCATGTAAAGCACATTTCCGTATCCCCACGGGCTAACACCTATTCTGGAGATATAGCCGTCTTGAACGGCCCTAACCGGTTTGCCCTCTACACCCTGTGTCTTGAAATCAATGCCCGAATGAAAATGATTGGCCCTTAATTCACCAAAACTTCCGCTCAATAGAATGGGGAAGTCGAAAGGGTTGAGCAGCGTTTTCTCTTGCGAAAAAACATTCAAAGGGTATAATAGAGATAGTATATATATAAATGTAGAAGAATACAATTTCATGGTCTTAATTATGCAAATGATTAGCAAGACAAAGTTAGTAAAAAGGGAAGGACATTCGGCTTTCTACTTAAAAATTGACATCGAGATGAGTCCGGCTTATAATTAAGCCTAAAAAAATAGTTCATCCCCGATGTCGTTTGTGTAAGATAAAAGCTTTGAAAATCAATATATTGAACGTTCTAAAAAAACATCTCGAACGTTTTTAAAAAACATCGGGGTCTTTTTTAAAAACGTTCGAGATGATTATTTTTTTTCATCGAGATGTTTTTTTACCGTTGAATTACAAAGGAAAATTACATACCGATGTGATGTAAAACAAATGACTTCTCAAAAAATATATTATCCCGATGTTTTATCTGCAAAGTATATTTTAGAAAGTAAGCGACTATTATTTATAAAAATCACTAACTTTGTTACTGGTTCTTGAGGATAAGTTTTTTAATTAAAATGAAGGGTTATGAAAGATAAAGAAGATATTTTCTCAAAATTCCGTGACTCTTTCAGTAAGATTGATGGTCGTCTTCACATATTGGAGCAACGCGTACCGGTCGAATTACAAATGGAATATTTTAAATATTCCGAGCAGATTCGGAAGGAACGGAGTGAATTGTCAGATATTGAATATGACACTTTTATCGATACATTGAACGACGAGGAGACAAGTACGGAATATAAACGTTATGTGCTTTCATCATTGGCGGCATCCCGGCAGGTAAGGGCTTACAGAGCTTTGGAAAATTATGTAAACCATTCGTCGGAGGATGTGACTGACTGGGCCTATATGGCGCTGATGGAAAGTCGGATATCGCTAGAGTCAGAATTGTCTGATGAAAAGCAAATCTATATTTCAACCGGCCTTGGCGGAAAAGGAGAGAAGCTTCGATTTTTTATCCTTTTCCCATCAAAAAGAAATCAAGAGTTCGATAACCTGCAGAGACAAATCATCGAGCGTGAATTTTCCTATTACATGGAACATGAAGATTGCGAAATCGAACGGTTGACGATTCATGATGTGTATGTAGATATGGTTGTATTAATACCTGTCAGGCTAAATATCAAGGAGGTGCTTGATAAAATTATAGAAGAATGCAATCTTTATGGTGATTTTCTTTATGATTCTTATACGATTACAAACGTTAAAGAACTAACTGAAGAAGAGATACGTGATGTTTTGAAAAAGAAATATGGGAATAATCAAACAGGCGATTAAGTACGGCCTAGTAGGTGTGGTGAATACCTTGATAACAGCAGCTGTTATTTGGGTGATGATGAAAATATTCGGAGCTTCCGATGTATTATCGAATATAACCGGATATATTGCCGGATTGATAAATAGTTTTATCTGGAATAAGAAATGGACATTTGAAAGCTCGGTAAGCTGGGTTTCAGGAGCTGTTAAGTTTGGTGTCGTATTTATAGTTTGTTATTTGTTACAACTTGGGGTATTATTATATCTGAACAAGACGTTGACGATAGATCCTTATTACAATCAGCTGATTGCGATGGTTTTCTATACGGTTATCAATTTTGTGATGAATAAATTCTATACCTTTAAATCATAGTGCTGAATGAAAAAAGTAGCCGTCATCGTTCCCTGTTATAACGAAGAGGAAGTTATACTCGAATCGTATAGGAGGACCAAGGAAGTAATCATGAAATTGCCTCTTCCTGCTGAAATTATTTATATCAACGATGGGAGTAGGGACAATACCCGGTTCTTGCTAAATGAGATAGCTGCTTCGGACCCACAGGTGAAAGTGCTGCATTTTTCGCGCAACTTTGGTCATCAGCCGGCGGTTACGGCAGGTATCAATTACTGTGATGCCGATATGGCCATCATAATCGATGCTGATTTGCAAGATCCACCCGAACTGATTCCCGATCTGTTAGCTCTTCAGGAAAAGGAAGAAGCCAATGTGGTTTACTGTGTAAGGCAATCGCGTGATGGTGAAAGTTTCTTCAAAAAGATTTCAGCCAAATTATTCTATCGGATGCTCAACTACATGAGCGAAGTGGTGTTTCCACTCGATACGGGCGATTTCCGATTGATAGACCGGAAGGTTATGGATGAATTCGACCGCTTCAAGGAGCATGGAAAATATATCCGTGGATTAATCAGTTGGGTGGGATTTAAGCAAGTTCCTTTTTATTACGAACGCGAGGCACGATTTGCCGGCCAAACAAAATATCCGTTAAGCAAGATGCTGAAATTTGCATCTACCGCCATGCTTTATTTTTCTAAGAAACCTTTGCGTTTGGCTTCAAGCCTCGGATTTTTATCCGTCTTTGTGGGACTGTTTCTGGCGTTATGGTTTACCTTAGGAAAGATTTATGGGTTTAGCAATGCCGAATCAGGATGGACTTCAATTATAACGATAATTACGTTCTTCGGTGGCGTGCAACTGCTAACCGTAGGCGTGTTAGGTCAATATATAGGTATTTTATTTGACGAGGTCAAAGCACGACCTGAATATATTGTTGACGAAAAAATAAACTTCCCCAAAGAGGAACAAGAAAAGAAATAAGAATTAAATAATAGATAAAAGAGTCATACAAGCCGTGAGTGCTGTATGACTCTTTTTTTATTAAAAGATTTTTCTGTAGATATGACAATACGGAGTTGATCCGTTTTTGTCGTAATAATGCTGATGATAGTCTTCAGCCGGCCAGAATGTTTCTGCTTTACGTAAAGCAGTGGCAACCTCAAAGCCTTTTTCTTTTAGAATATCCACATATTTTTGTGCCGTTTGATATTCGCTGTCATCCTGATAAAAGATAGCAGAAAGGTATTGACTGCCTATATCAGGACCCTGACCGTCTGTCTGCGTGAAATTATGTGTTTCAAAAAACAGACGGACAAGCGCCTCGTAAGTAGTTTGGGTAGGATCGTAAACAACCTCTACCAATTCCAAATGGCCTGTCAGTCCGGTTTTAACTTGCGGATAAGATGGCCTGTCAACATGTCCACCCATGAACCCTGCACGCGTAGATAGAACTCCCGGTGCTTTATCAAAATAATATTGCGTACCCCAGAAACATCCGGAAGCAAAATACGCCGTCGCAGTTTGATTTATTTGAGATGTCATAAAAATTTAAAATTCTATTGTATATTTGCACAAATATAATCTTTATTAACGAATGGAAAATACACAATCTCTGAATCCGATACAGAAAACGATAGTCGGCGTTCAGTTTCTCTTTGTGGCCTTTGGCGCCACCGTCTTAGTACCCTTATTAGTTGGTTTAGATCCATCGACAGCCCTGTTAACAGCAGGTGTAGGTACATTAATCTTTCATTTAATTACAAAAGGCAAAGTTCCTCTGTTTCTCGGAAGTAGCTTTGCCTTTATTGCACCCATCATCAAAGCTACTGAATTGTACGGTTTGGCAGGTACAATGTCGGGCTTAATTGCTGTCGGTGCTGTCTATGCAATCATGAGTTGGCTGGTAAAATGGAAGGGTCTGAAACTGATTAATCGTTTGTTTCCTCCGGTCGTAATCGGGCCAGTAGTTATTTTAATTGGTATTTCCTTAGCCGGAACCGGTGTTAATATGGCGAAGAGCAATTGGATTATAGCTTTAATCGCTTTAGCAACTGCGGTAATCGTTACTATGTTAGGGAAAGGCTTATTAAAGCTAATCCCTATTTTTATGGGTATTATCGTAGGATATATCGCATCGGCTTGTTTTGGAATTATTGATTATGCACCAATCAAAGAAGCAGCATGGATTGCCTTACCACAGGTGGTTACTCCGGAATTTTCATGGGGAGCAATCTTGTTTATGGCTCCTGTGGCCATTGCACCGGTAATCGAACATATTGGTGGTGTATATGCTATCAATGGGGTAACAGGCAAGGACTTCGTACAAGATCCAGGGTTGCACCGTACGCTTTTAGGTGATGGTGTGGCTTGTTCTGTTGCCGGATTTATTGGTGGACCTCCTGTTACAACTTATGCTGAAGTAACCGGAGCTATCTCATTGACAAAGATTACCGACCCTGCTGTTATCCGAATTGCAGCTATCGCAGGTATTCTGTTTTCTGTAATAGGGAAAATCAGCGCTGTTCTGAAATCTATTCCTGAATCAGTGTTGGGAGGAATCATGTTGTTACTATTCGGAACGATTGCTTCTGTAGGTATCAGCACCTTGGTTAATTCAAGAGTAGACATGGGAAATACACGTAATCTTATCATTGTTTCTTTGACATTGACCTTTGGTATTGGTGGTGCTATCTTCCAGCTTGGTGAATTCTCAATGACAGGAATCGGATTGGCTGCCGTTATAGGCGTTATTTTAAACCTGATCTTACCACATCACGAAAAAGTGGAGCAGGTGTAACAAATGAGACATTATTAAGCGTTTAGCTATTCATAGCTTTGTCCTGTAAACTTAATACAGGATAAAGCTATGAGTGAAATAATTAATAATTCGGAAAAGCGAAAAGAACTTTTAAAGCACTTGATCTGGCAACTACATAGAGGCGATGCTCCTTCAGTAGTAAAAAATCAATTAATCGGCTTGTTGGCTCAAATACCCTACGGCGATGTAGTGGAAGTGGAGCAACAACTAATAGCAGAAGGCCTCCCTGAGGAAGAAGTTTTAAAATTCTGCGATATTCACACAGCTGTATTAGACGGCCATATTTCACAAGACGGCAGTCTTCCTTACCCTCCCGGACATCCTGTCGATACATTCAAAAAAGAAAATATAGAATTAACAAAAGTTATTGAACACATTCGTGGTTTGTTTGCAAAAGCACCTGCGTTAACTCAAGAAGAATTCATTCCTTATATGATTTCATTGAAAGGGGCATTCAATGAACTTTCTGATGTGGATAAGCATTATCGCCGAAAAGAGTATCTGGTGTTCCCATTCCTGGAAAAGAACGGCATTACGGGCCCTCCTAAGGTGATGTGGGGTAAACACGATGAGACTCGGCAATTACTCAAATCTACCCATGATTTTCTGGATACCCGCAATGCGAATATTCCCCTTAATCTGATGACAGCCATTGTCGATGTGCTGGAACCTGCGGTAGCAGCGGTCGAAGGCATGATCTTTAAAGAAGAGCAGATATTATTGCCGATGTGTCTGGATGTTTTGACAGAGGAAGATTGGTATCATATCTACGAACAAACCATCGAATTTGGCTATTGCTTATATGATCCGAAAGAGGAGTGGATTCCGGAGAATAGGATGGTTAGTGACGTTAATTATTCAGGCAAAGGAAGTATCAAGCTGCCTACCGGAAGTTTTTCGACGGAAGAACTGACAGCCTTATTTAGTCTGCTGCCTATGGATATCACCTTTGTAGATAAAGACGATAAAGTAAAATTCTTTTCATTAGGCCCGCATCGCATATTTGACCGTAACCGGGCAATCATCGGGCGTAGCGTTCAACTCTGTCATCCGCCACATAGCGTACATGTCGTTGAACAAATATTGAACGACTTCAAAAGTGGAAAAGAATCGAATGCTGCATTCTGGATTAATTTCAAAGGCATGTTTGTGTATATCGAGTACATTGCCTTGCGGAATGAAGCGGGTGAATATTTAGGTGTCATCGAATGTACTCAAGATTTGACCCACTATCGGTCGCTGGAAGGTGAACAACGATTATTATCCTACACTACACGATGAAAAATATCAGTCAGTAGAGAAAATAAATATTTGATTAAATGGAACTGGCGGGACAAACTTGTGCTGCCAGTTTTTTTATGGCCGCCCGATCCGGTTTTCCATTGCCGGTAAAAGGAATAGCACCTACTGCAAGGATATGCAGCGGTTGATGATAACGCGGAAGGACTTGATCGATTAGGTTTCTTAACTCAGAACTCGTTGCATTTTCAATCAATAAAACAACAGCTTCACCCAGTTTGGGATGGGAAATACTGCTTATAGCAAACTTTCCCTGTATATGCGGATGGAGAATGCGCTCGACTTCTTCTATCTGTATTTTAATGCCTCCACTGTTAATTACATTATCCTTTCTGCCAATGATACGGAAGGTGCCGTCAGGTCGTATCTCAGCAATGTCGTTTGTTACCAATACTTCGTTCGCTACAAGCGGAGCATCAATTATCAAAGTATTTTCGTCTGATAAACTTATACTTACATTAGGCAGAGGGGTGTAATAGAAACTGGCTTCCGGTCCACTGATTCTGCGTAGGGCGATATGAGAGAGCGTTTCAGTCATGCCGTATGTAGAATAAATAGCATTTGGGAAGTTTGCAAGTTCGCGCTCTAATGCTTCATCAATAGCGCCTCCTCCAATAATTAAATTTTTTATGTTGGATAAACGTTGGCGTTGCTCGGGTATTTGCAATGAATTATAGACTTGAAGCGGTATCATTGCGGCGAAATCAAAATCGACAATAACATCTGCCAAAGGATGCCCCGAAGGCTCTACCGGATATATATCCAATCCGGCATAAAACGCACGAACAAGCATCATTTTCCCGGCTATATACTGTAAAGGCAAGCAGAGTAAGGCTTTGTCGTTTCGCTTCAAACCCAAAAAATGACAGGTCATCTTCGCGCTTTCCAACATCTTGGATTTCAAGACATCCATCTGTTTAGGTATGCCCGTAGAACCGGAAGTTTGCACACGAACAGTTGGGGAGTCAGATTTCCACTCCTCCATAAATTCGCTGATTTGCTGCTGTATACCCTTATTCATTAGAATATAGATTTGCTGGGGAAGATACCGTTTCGATTAAACCATAGTTCATGTTTTTGAATCGTCAGCGGCATTTCTATGTTGTTCGTATAGAGCATTCCTGTACCCAATCCTTGAGGCAATGAATTGGCATAGGTAGAACACCATTGTGCAATACAGTTCAAGCCGATATTGGATTCGAGAGCAGACGTAATCCACCAGTCAATTTTCATTTCTTCTGCTAAAGCAATCCATTCGGAAGCACCGTTCAAACCACCATGCAAGGTGGGTTTGAGAATAATATATTGCGGACGGATAGTTTCTAACAGCTTGCGTTTGTCCGAAAGATGATGGATACCTATCAACTCTTCATCCAAGGCTATAGGCAGGGGAGTGGTGGAGGCAAGACGAGCCATTTCAATCCATTGACCGGCTTTTATAGGCTGCTCGATGGAATGAATCGCTAAATCTGCCAATTGATTGAGCTTATCGGCCGCTTCCTGGTTTGAAAAATTGCCGTTTGCATCTACACGAATGGTTATATCATCTGCACTAAAGTGACGACGAATAAAGCGAAGCAGGTCAAGTTCCTTATCAAAATCTATGGCTCCAATCTTTAATTTTATGCACTTGAAGCCAAGCTTTAATTTGGACTCAATCTGTTCGAGCATACGATTATAGTCTGCCATCCAGATCAGACCATTTATTTCGATTCCTCTTCCGCCATTTGTGAAGGGCGTATCCCATAGCTTCCAACTCTTTTGCTGATAGTGGCGCATGGCCGTTTCCAAGCCAAAAAGAATAGATGGATAAGCACGCAACAGTTCCGTATCGACTGATTGTGTTTCTTCAGTTATCCGACAAAAAGAAACTAAATTGTCTTCATAGTCTGCATTATAGTCGCAACTCAAGTCATGCAAGGGAGCACATTCGCCAATACCGAAATGCGAATCGTCTTCCGTATCAATGAAAACGACATACCAAACCCGGTGTTCCGTATAAATCCCTCTGGAGGTACCGGCCGGTTGCTTGAAAACCAGCGTATGTGGTATGATATCTATTCGAAACACGGGCCTATAAAATTAAGGAAGTTTTGGGAATTGCTTGAAGTTAGGCTTACGCTTTTCGAGGAATGCGTTTTTACCTTCTTGCGCTTCTTCAGTCAGGTAATAAAGCATGGTTGCATCTCCGGCAAGTTCTTGTATACCAGCTTGTCCGTCTAATTCGGCATTCAATCCGGCTTTAATCATGCGAAGAGCAAGCGGACTATGTTGCATCATGGTTTCTGCCCATTCTACTACCTCGTCTTCCAACTTGTCGAAAGGCACAACTTTATTAACCAAGCCCATTTCCAATGCTTCTTGAGCATTATACTGACGGCAAAGGAACCAGATTTCACGAGCTTTCTTTTGGCCAACTATACGTGCAAGGTAAGAAGATCCAAAGCCTGCATCGAAACTACCTACACGAGGACCGGTCTGCCCGAAGATAGCATTATCGGAAGCGATAGAGAGGTCACATACTACATGCAGCACATGTCCACCACCAATAGCATAGCCGTTTACCATAGCAATTACCGGTTTCGGAATTGAGCGGATTTGTTTTTGTACATCTAATACACTTAGGCGTGGAACGCCATCTTTGCCGATATAACCGCCTTTACCTTTCACGTTTTGGTCTCCACCCGAACAAAATGCTTTGTCGCCGGCACCTGTGATTACGACCACGCTTACTTCAGCCATTTCACGACAGATGCGTAAAGCATCGCTCATTTCGCCTGTTGTAGTAGGTGTAAAGGCATTACGATAACGAGGGCGGTTGATCGTGATACGAGCAATACCATTATAAAAATCGAAAAGGATATCTTCGTATTCCTTTATCGTTGTCCATTCTCTGTTTGCCATTATTGTATCTTGTTTTGTTGTTGTTTATAATATGCTTTAAGTTGTTCCGTGTTTTGATTAATCGAAGTGAACACCTCGAGCAAAACAGGAGATTCATGATTTGCATCCATTAAAAGCGGGAGGTTCTGCTTCAATTCATTGTCATTGCTGGCAGATAAATAGGTAAGGCCTTGTTGTTCGGACCAAGCCTTGGCATCCGTCTGATGTGATGCTGCAATATATTCGCTTAAAACCTCCGATTTATCCAGTCCCGGAAGCACATGAAAGATTTCGCCTCCTGAATTATTATTGAGCAGGATACGCAAGTTTTTCTTTTTGTATTTATTCCATAACCCATTCATATCGTAGAAGAAGCTCAAGTCGCCAAGGAGTAGGAACGTCATTTTATCAGATGCAGCAGCAAACCCTACAGCAGTAGAAAGAGAACCGTCTATGCCGTTTGTTCCCCGATTACAGAATACCTGTACGGTAGGCGATAAAGAGAAGAGTTGTGCTAGGCGTACACTATTGCTATTGCCTAACTGTAAAACTGCATCCGTAGGCAAGCTATTTATGAATGCACCAACAGCAGATAAATCTGAGAAGGAGGCCTGTGGAGTTGAAATCCTTGCACAAGCGTCAAACCATCTGTCCCTATAGGCTGGACTACATTTATTTCCGTTCGCAATCAGATACACCAAAAGAGTTTTGTCATCACAACGAATGATATCTGTTACTTGTTGAAACGTATCGGTCACTTCGCCCGAAGGAGAGATATGCCAATGTTCGCAGACTTTCTGCTTACGTATGAATTGCTTTAACCTTTTCGATACGATATGTCCGCCAATGGTAATCACTAATTCCGGTGCCAGTTCATTCAGTTCCTCTTCGGAAGCTACGGAAAGTGCTGTGTCGAAACTTCTTACCTCGTCAAGTTGTATGTTGGACAGTTGCTCAGTCAACACAACCACCCCATAATCATAGCACAAAGCTTTCAGTGCATCGGCCAATCCATTTTCAGGAGGTAATTGCCCAACCACAATCATTCGTTTGCTATACTTATTAAAACGTTTATTGTACGCATCTGCTTCATTCAGAAGATAACCTGCCGAAGATTGACGGATAACCCGTACTTCCGGCAGTTCAGGGGTGTTAAATGCAAAGAGTGGCTCTGCCAGCGGGATATTAATCTGTACCGGACCTTCTACGTGGTTGTTCAGTGCATGAATAGCTTCGTTTATCAATCGGTTGCAATACCAGGCATCTTCCTTCGTCTGAATTTGTGGTAGATGAACGGCATGACGTACTATTTGTCCAAACATATTGATTTGCGGTATAGTTTGCCCATCCATTTGCCCAATCCATGCCTGAGGACGGTCGGCGGTAATAATCAATAAAGGTAATTGCTGGTAATAAGCTTCAGCAACGGATGAGCCCAGGTTTAACGCTGCCGTACCCGACGTGCAACAGACAGCCACAGGCTGGTTCGTAGACTGGATAACGCCTAAAGCAAAAAAGCCTGCACTACGCTCGTCTACAATCGAATAGCACGTAAAATCCTTATCCGTAGCAAATGAATGGATAAGCGGGGAATTTCTTGAACCGGGCGATAAAACCACATGCTTAATGCCATGAGCTTTAAGCAAGGCCACTAATTGCAAGACATTCCCTATATCTGAATACATAATTCTATATTATTTGAGTATCCCTAACATCGTTTTCATTTTGTGTTCCGTCTCCTCCCATTCTTCTTCAATCGAAGAGGAGGCGAGCAAGCCACCACCGGCAAACAAAGTAAGCGAACTTTTTTCAATATGCATACATCTCAGATTTACATATATATCCGTCTGTTTATCGGGATCGAGCATTCCGAGGAAACCGGAGTAATAGAGGCGGTCATATTCTTCGTTTTCACGAATAAAGCCGTATGCTTTGTCTTTGGGAAGGCCCGAGACGGCCGGAGTAGGATGGAGGGCCTTCAGCAAACTCCCAATTGCCGGATCAGGTGGAAGATTGAATTTAAAATCCGTTCTCAGATGAGCCAGTTCGCCTGCCTTAACCGTATAAGGACCATTTCGTTCGGGTGAAATATCAAAGACAGCCAGTTGATCTGAAAGGTAAGAAGACACAAGTTCTTGTTCACGATAATTCTTATCATCCCAACTGTTTCTGTTTGAATCGGGGAAGATAGTCCCTGCTAAAGCAATCGTTTTCCAATCGTTGCCCGTTCCGGATAGTAATATTTCGGGAGTGCTTCCCAGCCAGGTACCTGTTTGTGGCGTATGAAAGAGGTATACGTATGAATAGATATATTTCTTTGCGGCATGAAAGAACGAACGTCCGGGAGAGAATGATGCATTCCTATCAATCGTTTTACTTCTCGACAGCACTAATTTTTCAAACTCTCCATTCATCAATTGGGTATGAAAACGATCGAAATGCATTTGATACGTTTCCTTATTCACTTGATTGTCTGTTGACTGACTCTCTTCATCTTGAGCAGCTTCAAATAGTATATTGTCATCTATCACCACTTCTGATAGATCCGTACAATCCGGTTGTATTAACAGGATAGGCTTTTTATCATCGACACAAAACGGAGCGATAACAAATCCCTTTTGTCCGTTCAGCTTTTCGATATCTTCAAAAAGAAGGGAGGCACCTGTCGTTTGCATAACAAACCGCGGAACTGTTTCTCCCGGCAAGCGGTAAATTGCAAAGCTTTTGTCCTGCTTAATGAGGGCATCTAATGTCAGGTGCGCGTTTTCAGCTGTCATCTCTTTTTTAATACACTATTTACAACACGAATTGATGATACCAGTTTGTTTGTAGAGGTAAAGACATCTACGTTCCATACATGTGACGAGCGACCTTTGTGAATGATCGTTCCTACGGCACGCACTGTATCACCCTCATGGGCAGACGACATATGGTTACCACTCACTTGCATACCCACTACAATTTCGTCGGGCTCACAAAGAATCATAGAGCCTAGTCCAGCTACGGTCTCGGCAAGTGCCAAGGTAGCTCCTCCATGTAAAATACCGAAGGGTTGACGCGTACGTTTATCTACAGGCATGGTAGCCTCTACACGCGTATCAGATGCATACGTATATTGAATACCTAAATTACCCATTAGTGCATGACGACTGCTGGAATTGAGTTCATCGAGCGGCACATCGGTAGGACGAACCTCTGCCAGAATAAATTTCTGTACTGCTTGAGCCACACCATCGTTGTCGTTATCGGCCGTAACAAAATCGGCACAGGCTTTTATTGATTCCTGTGCATTGCCCATAGCAATACCAAGTCCGGCAAGCTGAATCATAGAGTAATCTCGACGGCCATCACCAATAGCCATGACTTCCTCTACACCTATACCCAGATTGTCAATTAATACGCCTAATGTATTGCCTTTATCAATAAATTCAGGTACGACTTCCAGGAAGAAAGGTTCAGAACGATAAACATCGAGCACACCGCCCAAACGTTTTCTCCAATGATCTTTCAAGCCAACCAGCGCCTCTTCATCGTCACTCACCAATACACATTTGCAAGGTGAAAAGTCAACCGCCTCAGATAAATTATCGACGGCAACGATTTCCATGCCATTCAGTTCGGCTTCGTCACGGATATGTTTGTTATCCGGATTCGTTGTGATTAGCTGATTTTTATGATAGGTGAAAATATCAAATCCGTTTTGTTTAGCTTTTCTTTCCAGATAGGGGATCTGTTGCGGATCTATGCGTTTTTCGAAAAGCACTTCATCATTTTTAATATCGATTACTTGTGCTCCGTTGTATGCAAGTATGTATCCTCCGTTGATTTTGAGTTCCAACTTTTCAATGAGATGGCGCAGTCCGAACGTAGAACGGCCTGATGCTAAGACGATTCGTACCCCCATTTGTTGAACTTTCAGGAGAGTAGCCAATGTTTGCTTGGAGATTTCCTTTGCGTTGTTCACTAATGTACCGTCTACATCGAGAACTAATAATTTGTATTTCATACGAATCTTTTTTTGTTACCTATTAAGACTATACAAAGGTATGAATAATTATCCCTTAATCTTATATGATAGCTTCAGTAATAGTTCTTTCCGTTCTTTCGAAGACAGCTTCGAACGGCATGTCTTTTACCGGAAATGGATCGTGAATAGTCAGACGGATGGTATTGCCAATTCCCATCGGGAAAGATCCCCATCTGGTCATTTTCCACGAATTATTAATCGTTATCGGCACCATATAGGCTGAAGGGGCGTATTTACACAAGATTTTGAGACCATTTTCGGCAAAAGGTCTCGGTTTGCCTGTTCTGCTTCTTGTTCCTTCCGGATAAATAATTACCGAACGTTTGTTTGTTTCAATATATTCGGCAATTTTACGTATGGCGGTTAGCGACTGCTTGGCATCTTTACGATTAATCAATACAGAGCCTCCATTCCTTAGGTTGTACGAAATGCTGGGTATGCCTTTTCCCAATTCTATTTTGCTAATAAATTTTGGATGCACTTTACGCAAAAACCATCCCATAGCCGTTATATCATATAAACTTTGATGATTTGCAGCTAAAATCAACGGAACACCTTTGGGTAATTTCTCACGGTTCTCAATTTTGTATCTTGTACCCAATACATAGGTATTGGCCACCAAAAAGAAGGTAAGAATATCCACGCTCTTCTTATGAGCCTGATAGCCAAATAAATTCAAACAAATCCATTGAATAGGGTGGAAGATAACTAAAGTTGCTCCGAATAATAGATAATAAATAACGGATAAAGGATAAGATATTAGTTTTTGCATGTTACACTGTTTAATTGAAGCCAAAATTAAAAAGAAATATTGAAAGAAGGAGAATCACATGATAAAGGGAATTTGTTGATTTGTTGGCTACGTGCATAACACTAAAATAATAGTCTATTTTAAGCATTTTTTTCAAACTCACATATCGATGTTATTTTATGTTGATATTCAATATTAAAAATGCATCTCGATCGTTTTAAAAAAACATCCCGAACGTTTTTAAAAAAGATCGAGGTGTTTTTTTAAAACGTTCGGGATGTTTTTTGAGAGTTGTCTATGTGTTGATTTTCAATGTCTGCTACTTTACAGTCTCACATCGTGATGAGATACAAATTTGATGTACTTATTTGTTTGATAATTGTTAATAATGTACAAATATGTAAACGTCTTGAAAGATGGTCGCTAAGTGTAAAAGATCAATGAAACTCATTTTTTTAATGTCGTATTTTTTCAGATTGTTTTTGTTTATATGTATTATTAAATCTAATTTTGTGCTAATTAATAATGTAATGAAAAATCACGTACGACATGGATAGGTATTTGATTATTAAGACTAGAGATGAATTGTTGCGCATAAAGACAGGACAAATACTTTATTTTGAAGCTGATAGGAATTATACAAAACTCTTTTTGTCGAACGGCATTCAGTTTACATTTGCTATCAACATCGGACGCATTGAAGAAATCATGGAAAAACAAGTGTCCGGAAGCAATTCTACACTAATTCGAGTAGGTAAAAGTCATATCATAAATAAGAATCATATCTTACAGATCAATTTACCGAAGCAAAAATTATTATTGCTATCATCAGATGGTAAACCTAAAGAATTGGTGATCTCCAAAGATCCTTTGAAAGTGTTGAAAGATACCTTGGAAAAGGAAGTGTACAAACAAGATGTTGAAGAAGAATGACCATCAATATAGGAAAAGCGGCAGAGAATGATTTGGTGATAGAGAATGCTTCTGTCAGCAGAAAGCATGCACGTCTCTGTTCGGACGACGCCTCCGGATGGATGTTGGAAGATTTGAATTCAACAAATGGGACGTTTGTTAATGATATACAGATAGTTAAGATAAGTGTTTCGCCGACTGACCGGATCAGATTCGGCAACAGCGAAATATATTCTCTTGGTGATATCTTGCATCACAATAATGACTACAGCCTGGAGTTTGAATCACTGAAGGATATTTATAAAGAATATACTAAACAAAAGGTCAAGATACAATCATCTAATCAGATGAAAACTAGGCTTTTGCAATCTGCACCATTCGCTCTTCCCGGTATCGTTGGGGTTACTATTGGTTTTATGGGGCAAGCAAGTCCAGAGGTATTTGGCATCAGCTTATTTATTACTATTTTAGCACCAACTATAGGTATTTACCTTGGAGCCAAACAAGCCTCAAAAGTACCTTCTTTGCTGCAAGCTTTGGCCGATGGTTTTAAAATAAAATATGTATGTCCGAAGTGTGGCGCTTTTTTGGGTGAGATACCTTGGGAGTCGTTGGCGAACAAAAAACAATGCACTTCATGTAAGGCAAAATGGGTGAATGAATAACCCTTTTGTATCCGTTATCACGTATTTCGTACAGGAACTCCAACTGTTTGATTATAAGGAAGGATATCGAATCTATTAATGTAAACCTTTTTATACTTTTGTTGGAGTTATAATAATTAGTTATGATGAAAGATACTGAATATACATTCGTGACAATCGATAGGGATGATGAGTATACGCAGAATAATGCCGTTATCATAGATATTGAAAATGATCAAGATCTATTCGCTGCCGTGACTATTGATACTGATTCAATGGAAGGTGATTTCATTACTTTGGCAGATGATACAATCTTGTTGTCTGATACAGATATGTCAGACATTATATCATCGGATATAATTGACGATGCGGATATTTCTGTTATACTATGATTTCGCTGAAGTGTCCACATTGTCAAGTTAAGCTGAAGGTAGACGAAACGAAGTTACCTCAGGGTATTGATGCATTTAAATGTCCTAAATGCAAAAAAGAAATTCCCATTACTTTACTCGACTCACTCAAGAACGAGAGTAATTCATCTGATACGGTTCTGCTGAATCCAGTTAGAACCGAATTAGGTCGTATTCTTGTTATTCCTTCCGAAGGAACTGCCGAACAATTATTCCCACTACATGAGGGCATGATTACAATAGGAAGAAAATCAAGCACTTCCAATGTTACTTTTGCAATCGATACTACTGATAAATTGATGAGTCGTAGTCATATTATCATAGAGGTAAAAAAAGATTCAAAAGGCGGATACAAACATTATCTTTCAGACAATAATAGTAAAAACAAAACGTTATATAATAACAAATACCTTGAAGCCGGAGAGGTGGTCGTATTGCACGATAATGATGAAATTGTGATAGGGAAAACCAGTCTTCGATTTAAAGCATAAAAGTTATTGATATGTATATAACGACAAGCAAACCTTATGCTGCTTCTGAAAAGGGAGGAAGGGCGAATAATGAAGATTTTATATACCCAATACCAGAGTCTATCGATGAAAATCAGCAGCTGTTTATAGTTTGTGATGGAGTAGGGGGAGCTCAAAAGGGAGAGATAGCCAGTGCTATGGCTTGCGAGCTAATACAAACATACCTGGCCTCATTTGCAACTGGAGAAATCGATGCTGAAATCATTAACAAGGCTGTACAATACACGCAAGTCCATTTCAACGAATATATAAAAGACAATCCTTCTGCAGCCGGTATGGCTACAACTTTGGCCATGGTTTACCTTGGAGCAAGAGGAGTTACCGTTGCACATATCGGTGATAGCCGTGTGTATCAGTTTAGAAAAGGGAAAATCATGTTTCAAACGGAAGATCATTCGTTGGTTAATTCCCTTTACAGACTAAATGCGATTAAAAAAGAGGAGATGCGTACGCATGCTCAACGGAATGTAATTCTCAAAGCCATACAAGGCGGATCTAACCCTGTTGAAGCGGATGTAACCCTATTGACGGACATCGAAGATGGCGATATCTTTTTTATCTGTAGTGACGGTCTTTTGGAACAGTTTAATGACGAAGAACTAGCATCATTGTTTGATGGTTCTTTATCTTCGGAAAACTGTAAGGATGTGCTGATTGAGAAATGTAACGGCAAAACAAAAGATAATTATTCTTTCTATATCATACCAATTAACCATGTTCGAGATAGTCGGACGATGACGCAAAATATTCTGTCTTTCTTTTATTCTTTGATTTAAAAAACGTACTTTTGATTGTTTTAATATCAAAAGTATGAATCTTCCTAGTGGGTATATACTTCAGAATGGGAAATATCGATTAAATCATGTAGTTGGCCAAGGAGGATTTGGCATAACTTATAATGCTGTATGGTTTACCGAAGTGAAGGGTCCGCTTGGTACGCTTAAAACTGAAGTCCCAGTATGTATTAAGGAATACTTTTTTAAAGATTATTGTTTTCGTGATCCGCAGACGAATGCTGTACAAGTGCATTCTGAAACCGGCAATATTCTATTTGCCAAATTCAAAGAAAAGCAAATTAAAGAGGCAAAAATCCTATCTGATGTAAGCCATCCCTATATAGTTAATGTATTAGAAGTTTTTGAGGAAAACAATACCGCTTATATTGTGATGGAATATATTTCCGGATGCTCACTTAAGTATATGATGGAAACGAAGGGGGTATTGTCGGAATCTAAGCTGCTGAAATATACCCGTCAAATAGGTGAGGCACTGGTCTTTGTGCACCAAAACAATATTCTTCATTTAGATATTAAGCCGAGCAATATCCTCATTGATAAAAATGACAATGCCCGTTTGATAGATTTTGGCGTAAGTAAAAGGTACGATCTCGAATCAGAGGAAACCAGTACCACCATGCTTACTCTTTCTAAAGGCTTTGCAGCAATCGAACAATATGATAGCGAAGGAACGCAGCTATTCTCTCCATGCCCGGATATATATTCTCTGGGGGCTACGATGTATAATCTTATCACCGGAAAAGCACCGGTAGAATCTATCCTCCGTGCAACCCGTCCATTGATAAGACCTTCTGAGTTCAATCCTGCTATTTCTCCGAAGACAGAAGCTGCCATTTTGAAAGCAATGGAGATTGTTCCTCAAAACAGATTTCAATCGGCAAAAGAAATGCTGGATGCATTAGATATTCCTGTTGAAGACACACAAGATTCTAATGATCTGCAGCAAACTTTTCCTGAATCAGGAGAGGAAACTGTTCTTCTGCCTGTTGATGAAAATTATAGTAAGCAAGTTAAACCTTCAGCTCATAAAAAGAAAAAAACGTGGATAGCAGGAACCAGTGTATTGGTTGCGTTGTCTGCCATTATAGTCTCTGCCGTATTTTTTATCGTACAACATAATTCCGCTCAGGAAGGCTTGATAAATCAACAGAGAGAGGATGATTTTAACAACGCCGAACCAAAAGAAGTACTCAATACTGAATCTGTAGAAGAAGAGTTGCCAGCTAATAGTCAACAAGAATTAACTGTACCTGCAAAAGAAGATGTTGCTGAACCAGTAATCACTAAAAAGAATGAGAATACAGAGGTTAAAGAACAAGAAGTAATTGTAGCAGAATTGCCTAATGAGTCTGAACTTGAAGCAAATTATAATCAGTTAATTGCTTCAGGTAAAGAGAAAATGAATATATTTGATTTTGAAGGAGCCAGAAAAGATTTCTCCGAAGCAAAAGCGATACGTTTGACAGAAGAAGTCGTGCGGTTGTTGATTAGTTGTGATACGAATGAAGCGGAGAGACAAATTGCCCTGAAAATGGAATCTTATGAATTTAAGATGGATTTTGGTGGGTTGAAAATCGTTACTAACAAGAACACAAAACGATATGGTGCAATAAACGATAAAGCCGAAGAAATAATCCCTTGCAAATACATTACTGTGGGACGAAGTGCAAACGGTCGTGCTTTTGAACGTGAAGACCACCTTTTCGATATATATAATGAGAACGGAGAATTATTAGGAAACGGATTAACCTATTACTGATAATAAATGAAGAAGTATTGGATATTTTTACTGCTTAACTTAGTTGTTATCACAGTAAATGGACAACAGGTAAAAACAGAATATAATAAAAAAGGTGATGACGCCATGGCTGCCGCTAACTATAGCGATGCCAAAATGTGGTATGAAGAGGGTGTTGCCAACTGTGATTTATATAGTATAAACCAAATTACTGAAATTTGGAAGATAGCACCGGATATGCGATTATCCTTACGCTCATTAATCACCAGATGTTATGATTGTCTTACAACAAGAAGTTCAGAGAATGATACGATAGCCATCAGAACATTGATTCTTTATCACAAAGAAGGAATAGGAATCCCACAAAACAAAACGCTAGCATCTTATTGGACCCAACGTCTATCTTATCTATCAAAAGATGCAGATCTTACCGGTTTATATGATCCGGGTACTAACAAGGTAGAGAGGACCACAACCTATTTCATGGGTTTGAATTACTCCATTGAAGCGCCTATAGGTTTGACTTTTGGCTGGGTAGGACAGGAGTGGGGAGGATATATGCGAGTAAAATCCAATTTATCATTTCTAAGCACAGAAGTAGAGAACAATAATCAAGGATTCACCCCTCAAATTGAGGATATATATGAGTTCGATAAGAAAAAGGTGAATTGCCATATCGGAACAGTAGGAGTGCTGCGTAAATGGTCTGATCAGATAAGCACATCGGTTGGAGTCGGTTATGGAATGAGAGATTTACTTTGGCATTATAATATCTACGCCAACGATATAAAGAGTAATGACGGTTGGAGTAAAAATACCGAAGCTTCTTACAAAGGTGTTGTTGCTGAGCTTGATTTAGTATGGAGTTTCAACAAGGTGTTTGTGAGTACAGGGATCAACACAATGAACTTTAAGTATGTCGATATTAATGCTGGATTTGGTATTTACTTTTAAGCACTTAGAAATATGAAATTGAAATCTACATATTATACATTAATCACTTTATTTTTACTAAGCTTAAGCAGCTGCCTTTCTGATCCGGATCTGCCATCTGAAATGATAAATGCAAAAGTTCCGGATATTAAAACATTACAAGTAGATGGACAAACCGCAACAACTATTACGTTAACAGCTGAAGTGCAGAAGGAAAATGGTTCAAGTGTGACCGATTATGGGGTATACTGGAGTAAAACAACTCCAATCGACATAAATACAGCTGAAAGCATTAGTGCAGGTCAGGGTAAAGGAAAATTTACAGTTACAATTGAGGGGTTAACTAACAATACAACCTATTACATTGCTCCTTACGCAAAAAACAATAAGGGGATTGGTTTAGGTGAAACTGAAAAGGTGGTAACCTCCCTTGGATTAGGAACAGTTACTACGCTTAATCCACAGAATTTGAAAGCAGTCAGTGCAGATCTTGGTGGTTTGATTATAGGAAGAGGTGAGGGTGAGATTAAAAGACGAGGCGTATATCTTTCAAAAAAGCCTAATGCAGCGCAACCTGATACTATCCTGGTAAGTGAGATGGCTACCGATTCGTTTATATGTCATGCCATCAACCTAAATCCAAATATGACTTACTATGTGACTGCCTTTGTCGAAAACAGTTTTGGCATCTTCTCTGGTGAAGAAAAAGCCTTTACGACAACAACTGGTCTGCCAGTGCTTAATGGAATAACAAAGGTAGATATAGGATTTTATGATGCTATCTTCAAATCTGAAGTAAAAAGTGAAGGCGATGCGCCTGTTACAAAAAGAGGTTTTTGCTATAGTATAGAAGATGGAGAACTGCCAACCATTAAGAATGATACGGTTCTATGTGGAGAGGGTATCGGTACATTCGAAGGGAAACTTACCAACCTGACCAATCAAAACAGGTATATCGTCCGTGCATTTGCAGTAAATAGTTTTGGTGTCGTTTATTCTACGGATACTATTTTCAGAGTTAAGAGCGATTATCCTACAGTGCAGATGAATCCTGAAGTAGAACTAGCTTTGGGTTCAGCAAAAGTTATGGCTGAAGTCTTGGATAAAGGTCATAGTGATATTATAGAATATGGATTTTGCTGGTCAGATACGAATAGTTTACCGGACTCGACTGATAATCATATTGCAATCAATCCAAGCCAACCATTTACGGTATCGATAAATAAACTCGTTGGGAATAAAACTTATTATATAAGAGCTTATGCTAAAAACTCTATTAAGTTAGCATATAGTGCGCCTATTAGCTTTAAAACTCCAGCGATATTTACATCTATGATGCCGCTGAATCAGGATATTATTCAAGGAAGTGCATCGTTTTTCTTCACGAAAGATGCAGGCTTTATTCTTGGAGGTAAAAAGAGTTCAGTTTATACGAATGAATTATGGCGATATAACCTTGCACAAGGGAACTGGGTGCAACGTACAGATTATCCCGAATCTCTGGTTATTAATGGGCAAACTTCAGTTGTTATAGGTAATAGTGTCTATATTTTTGGTGGACAGAATGAGGTTGGTTTAACCATCACTTATACCAACTCATTCTATAAATACGATATTTATAATGATCGTTGGAGTAAGTTGGAAATTGCAGGTACACCAGGGCCTGTCTCTTTTGCTGCTGGATGTAATTTGGGACAAAGTGCCTATTATTTCGGAGGAATTCGAAATAATACCATAATAAACGAAGTAAGCAAATATAATATCCAAGATGACGTGTGGACCATTAAGAATAATTTACCCAGAGCTCAATACGGAGGTGTTGCTTTGGTTGTAAACAATAAGATTTATGTCGGATTGGGCATGACTGATCTTCAAGGTACGACTAATAACAAGCTATTATGGTCATCCAGTATTACAGATGAAACTTGGGTTGAATGCAAGGCAATCCCGAACGATGCCTCTAAGATTATAGGTGGAGTTGTATTCAATGATGAAATTTATGTAGTAGATAACACGGGGCAAATATGGAAGTATTCGCCAAGAGAAAATGAATGGTATAAGAAATATCATCTATCCGTATTAGGAAACCAGATACATTGTGTTTATTTACTTGATAATAAGATGTATATAGGATTAGGCAATGGGGCAAATACATTTGTCGCTTATAATCCATATTGGGATAATTAATACGTTAGGATAGGGGGTAGGTTAGTCATGGCGAAAATATTATTAGTTGAAGATGAAAGGAATATCTCTTCTTTCATTGAACGGGGATTACAAGAATTCGGACATCAGGTACGTGTTGCCTACGATGGAATGGAAGGGTGGGAGTATATCCTAAAAGAAGACTTCGACATGCTGATTCTGGATATCATGATGCCTAAGAAAAACGGCTTAGAGCTATGTAAAGACTTCAGAGGATTGAAAGGCTATTCCTCTCCGGTGCTTATGCTAACAGCTTTAGGTACAACTGAAGATATAGTAAATGGTTTGGATGCCGGAGCCGATGACTATTTAGTAAAACCCTTTAGCTTTCAAGAGCTTGAAGCACGTATTAAAGCATTAATCAGACGGATCAAACCACAAGATAGTACGGAGAATACGCATGTTTGCGGTGATTTGGTATTAGATATCAACTCTCATCGAGCCTTAAGGAATGGGAACCCCATCAACCTTACTGTCAGAGAATTCCGCTTACTGGAATATCTAATTACTAACCAAGGGATAGCATTAAGTCGTGCTGACATATTAAAGGAAGTTTGGGAAAAAGAAGCCGGAAGAAACATGAATGTAGTAGATGTTTATGTAAACTATTTACGAGCAAAAATTGATAAAGGCCAGAAAAAGAAATTAATCCAAACGGTTGTTGGGATAGGCTATATGATGGAAGCATGAAGTCAGACAGTAAAATAATACTTCTTTATACCTGTGTTACCATAGGAATCATTCTGATAACCTTTGTCCTATTTTCATTTTTCGTATCCTATAGGATAGACTCTATTTACGGACAATATTCTACAGTTGATATACAGACGCTTAAATCTATCAGAAAGGACGTATTGATACAGATCGCCTGGATTTCCGTATTATTTATCTGTGTAAGTGGGATACCTGCATACTTTATTAGTAAACGTTACGCCAAACGAATTTCCGAACGAATTGATCGAGCTTACGAGAGCGAGAAATCATTTATCCGAAATGCGTCACATGAAGTAAATAATCCGTTGACAGCCATACAGGGAGAGTGTGAAATCAGTTTGATGAAAGAAAGAACTCCGATTGAATATCAGAATGCTTTAAGGAGAATTGCTTCGGAAACAAAGCGTATGATATTACTAATGAAGCACTTGTTGTTCTTGGCACATGGCGAAAAAGAGATGTTGGGAAATAATACTGAGCCCATTCAATTGGCCAATTATCTGATGGAATATGCCCAAGGACGGGTACATTTTTCAATGGACAATTTTGCGTTGACCATCAATGCTAATCCACAATTGTTAAAAATGGCCTTAGACAATATAATTAGCAATGCCTGTAAATATTCAGAAGGACCAGTGTATATGGATTTGCGCGGAACAGTTTTAAAAATAATTGATAATGGTATTGGAATTCCTGAGAATGAGTTAGAAAACATATACCAACCATTTTATAGAGCCAGCAATACACGCGAATTCTCAGGTAATGGTATCGGATTGAGCTTGGCTATACGCATATTTCAGTTTTACGGAGCACGCGTTACCATTCATTCCAAGGTGAATGAGGGTACAACCGTATCCATAGATTTCTATCACAGATAAGTAATTTGATTGCACATGGGAGTTGGAGATAAATAACTTCATATTGTATATTAAACATAATATTGATTATGGTAAATAATAATGGGATATTTTGACATTCGTTTCAGCAGATTTTATTTACCTTTGATAAAAAACATAAAAACCCCCAATAATTATGCATATGTTTAGTAAAGAGACCTATGTTGCCAGACGGGCTAAATTAAAACAAACAATCGGATCAGGATTGTTGCTTTTCTTAGGAAATGAAGAAAGCGGTATGAATTATGCCGACAATACGTATCATTTCAGACAAGACTCTACGTTCTTGTATTTCTTTGGTTTAGCTCATGCCGGCTTATCAGCTATTATTGATATTGACAATGATCGGGAAATTATATTTGGTGATGAATTGACAATCGATGCCATCGTTTGGATGGGTGTTCAACCCAGCCTGAAGGAATTATCCGGATTGGTTGGAATTACAGATGTTTTGCCTGCTAATACGATTGCAGACTATCTGAAGAATGCGCAAGACAAAAAGCAAACGATTCATTATCTTCCAACTTACAGACCGGAACATCAAATCAAATTACAATCTTGGTTAAGTATATATCCGGGAACTGAAAAACCTTCTGTACCCTTCATTTTAGGCGTTGTAAATCAGCGTATTTATAAAACAGACGAAGAAATTGCAGAAATTGAAAAAGCTTGCATTGTGACAGCAGATATGCACCTAACAGCTATGCGCATGGTGCGTCCCGGCATAAAGGAAAGCGAAGTAGCTGCTGCGGTAACACAAGTAGCTTATGCTAATGATTATCAACTCTCCTTCCCTGTTATTGCAACGATCAACGGACAGACGCTTCACAATCATTATCATGGAAATATGATAAAGAGTGGCGATATGCTGTTGTTAGATGCCGGTGCTGAAACAGAAATGGGCTATGCCGGTGATATGTCGTCTACGATTCCTGCAGATAAGAAATTCACGGCACGACAAAAAGAAATCTACGACATCAGTAATGCTGCACATGAAGCTGCTGTTGCTGCTTTGCGCCCGGGAATAAAATTTGAAGAGGTATACGATCTTTCTGTTAAAACCATAGTTGAAGGCCTTAAGGAACTTGGTTTTATGAAGGGAGACGCTATGGAAGCCGTGAAAGCCGGTGCACATGCCATGTTTATGCCTCATGGTCTTGGTCACATGATGGGACTCGATGTACATGATATGGAAAATTTGGGCGAAATATATGTAGGTTATAACGGTAAGCCCAAAAGCACTCAATTCGGACGTAAGTCATTACGTTTAGGACGAGAACTGGAACCCGGTTTTGTTCTTACTATTGAACCCGGTATTTATTTCATCCCAGAACTGATTGACCTTTGGAAAAGCGAAAACAGATTTGCTGAATTTATCAATTATGATAAGCTTGTGACATATAAAGATTTCGGAGGAATCCGAAACGAAGAAAACTATTTGATTACAGAAAATGGAGCCCGACTTTTAGGAAAGAAACTTCCTCTGCGTACGGAAGAAGTCGAAGCCTTACACTGTTAATAAATCCGGAACATTTTAAGCATGTTTTCCGGCAAATCATCTCGATGTTAATTTGTTATGAAATTCAATGTCAAAAAAGCATCCCGATGATTTTAAAAAAACACCCCGAACGTTTTTAAAAACCATCTCGGTCTTTTTTTAAAACGTTCGGGGTGTTTTTTTTATAACGATTTAGGCATTGATATTCAATGCCTAAATTTTTAAAACTCACATCGGGATGTGAGTTTTATTTTTTCTTTTCATTTACAGAGAATGAATAAGGGAAATCTTCCGCATTAACTCCTCTGTTCAGAGCAGGTTTGTCAGACATTTTAATGTCAAGCACTCCCCCTTTATGTAGGTCGGCATGCTTCAGATAGTTTTTCGTATAATTCTGTCCGTTTAGCTTAACCGATTCCATATAGATATTATTCTTGCTATTTTCGGGAGCATTGATAACAAACGAGTTACCATTTTCAAAATGCAGTGTTGCTTTCTTAAATAATGGCGCCCCCATTACGTATTCGTCTGTACCCGGACAAACAGGATAAAATCCTAAAGCAGAGAATACATACCAAGCAGAAGTCTGACCATTGTCTTCGTCGCCGCAATAGCCATCAGGACCCGGCGTATACATTCTGTCCATTACTTCACGCAACCAGTATTGAGCTTTCCAAGGTTCTCCTACATAATTATATAGATAGATCATGTGTTGGATTGGTTGGTTACCATGTGCATAGTTACCCATGTTCATGATGGTCATTTCACGAATTTCGTGAATAACAAATCCGTAATAGCTATCATCAAATACCGGTGGAACGATAAATACAGAGTCAAGCATTGTAGCAAACTCCTTCTTCCCTCCCATCAGGTCGATAAGTCCTTGAGGGTCATGAAATACAGACCAAGTGTAATGCCAGCTGTTACCTTCTGTAAAGGCATCACCCCATTTCAATGGGGAGAATGGTGATTGGAAAGTACCATCTGCATTCTTACCGCGCATCAATTTGGTTTCCGGATCGAATAGGTTTCTGTAATTCAAAGCACGTTTAGCATACAGGTCAATCTCTTTCTTCGGGCGTTTCAAGTCTTTCGCCAATTTCCAGATACACCAGTCAGCATAAGCATATTCTAATGTACGAGCTGCATTTTCTTTGATTTTCACATCGTAAGGAACATAACCCAACTTGTTGTAGTACTCATGACCAAGGCGTCCGGTAGAAGAAACCTTAGGATGCACATTTTCTGTTCCGTGAATCAAACCTTTATAAAGCGTTTCAAGATCTTGAACCTTCACCCCTTTGAAGTAAGCGTCTACAAGCACTGAAGCAGAGTTGTTTCCAATCATACAGCCGCGGTGGCCCGGACTTGCCCATTCAGGGAAAAATCCACTTTCCTTATACGTGTTGATTAAACCTTCTTGCATCTGCTGATTCATAGAAGGGTACATCAGGTTTAAGAATGGGAATAAACAGCGGAACGTATCCCAGAAACCTGTATCGGTAAACATGTAGCCCGGCAGGATTTGTCCGTTATACGGACTGTAGTGTATTACTTCGCCTTTGGCGTCGATTTCGTGGAATTTACGAGGGAATAACAACGAACGGTATAAACAAGAATAGAACGTACGGTATTGATCAAGGCTACCACCTTCTACTTCAATTTTACCGAGCACATCGTTCCAAGCTTTTTTACCTTTTTCGGCCACTTGATCGAATGAATCATTTCCTAATTCTTTCAGATTGATTTCTGCTTGCTCATAACTAATGAATGAAGAAGCCACTTTGGCATGTACCACCTCTCCCTTCTTTGTGCTGAAACCAATGATAGCACCGGCATGATCTACTTTTTGCTCGATTTCACCTTCTTTCACTATCTGGTCAGCTACTGTTGCTTTATAGGTAAAAGGTTTATCAAACTCGATAACGAAATAGTTTTTAAAGTTTTCGGGTACTCCCCCACTGTTGCGTGTGGTATAGCCGATGATTTTATTTTGTCCCGGAACAATTTTGATAAACGACCCCTTGTCAAATGCATCAACAACAATATAAGAATGTTCATTTTCAGGGAATGTAAAACGGAACATAGCTGCACGATCAGTTGGCGTAATTTCGGTCACTACATCGTGTTCAGCGAGATATACTTTATAATAATAAGGCTTTGCCACTTCACTTTTGTGTGAGAACCAGCTAGCGCGTTTATCCTGATCAAACTCCGGTTTGCCTACTACAGGCATTAATGAAAACTGTCCGTAATCGTTGATCCAAGGACTAGGTTGATGTGTTTGTTTAAAACCACGGATTTTGTTAGCTGTGTAGATATAAGCCCATCCGTCGCCCATCTTTCCGGTTTGAGGTGTCCAAAAGTTCATACCCCAAGGCAGTGCAATGGCCGGATACGTATTACCGGTCGATAATTCGAAAGTAGAATGAGTTCCCATCAGCGGACTTACATATTCCACCGGGTCGAAAGCATCCCCACCCACGGCATACACCGGTTTGAAAGCAAAAGCAATAGCTAAGGCTAATACCAATTTAGCAATTCTTCTTTTTCTCATGTTTGAAAATAATTTTGAATATATGGATATTATCTAAGTGCAAAGAAACAAAAACTTTCTTGAATCTGCGGATACCAAACTTCTATTTGAGCTTGCGTTCCTTTAGATAGAAAAGCCCGGAAGGGTTACTCCCGGGCCTTTCAGTATAGTAGTAATTCTTATTCGTAACCAGGGTTTTGAACCAATGATGGGTTACGTTGCATTTCATTCTTTGAGATAGGCCATAACAGGTGAGTTTCCTTAAATGTCTGACCCCAAGGATTTTTAGCTCCAATCACGTTGACAAAGCTAACAGTACCTTTTGCAGAAGAAGAAGTAACAGGATAAAGACGTGTACGTTGGATATCTTGCCAAATACGCATTTCAAGAGGCAACTCTCTCATTCTTTCAATCAATACTTCTTTCACGAAATCATCTTTAGATAAACCGCGTAAAGAATTTTCAATTTCAGAACGATTCGTAGTTGTATAAGCTCTTGCACGCACATCTGTCAAATACTTAACAGCTTCATCCGTAACACCTTCAGACTGTGCAATTGCTTCGGCTGCCATCAAAAGAACTTCAGCATAACGATAGATTGCATAATCTTTACCGCTACGACCTGTATTCAACATAGCATCTTCATCAAAGAATAACCAAGGAGCAACTCCAGAGGTGAACTTCTTTGTAATTACCTGACCGTCTTTTTCATATGTATATTCTGAATGGAAGAATTGACGTTCCTGAATACGAAGGTCTTTTGCAGGATCATAGATATTCAAATATTCTTGAATTGGACGATATGCATTATTTGTAATAGAATATCTGAATATTCCCCAAGTAGCAGCTTCGTTCGGCATAGACCATTGTGGACGAGCATTCGACGCAATGGTTGGATCTGATTCATACGTATAAATGTATTCTACATTGTTATCTTCCGTACGAATTACGTTGTATGCACTTGTCTCAGGTGTTTCACCATGTTGGATTAACTTATGTTTGCCGTTTGAAATCACTTTACGGGCTGCTGCAGCTGCTGCAGCATAAGAGTTCTTCTGTACAGGATAGCCACTCATTGTCAAATAAGCATGTGCCAATACGGTTTGAACTGTATTTTGAGTGATACGATGTGCATTTGAAGTAAATGCTTCGTTTGGCAGGTCTGCAGAAGCTTCAGTCAAATCTTTAATGATTTGGTCGTATACATCAGCAGAAGCTGTACGTGGCAAATAAAGGTCATTCAATGATTCATAAGGACTAAGTGGCATAGGCACATCACCAAAGAATCTAACTAAATGGAAGTAGTTCAATGCACGGAAGAATTTTGCTTCAGCAATTAGCTGAGCTCTTTCTGCGTCAGACAGTCCCGGGGTTTCAGGTAGATACTTAATGGCATTATTTGCTCTCGAGATAGCTTCATAAGAGTTATTCCATTCGTTATCCAATGTTCCTGAAATATTCTGGGAAGTAATAGTTAGTTTTTGACTATAGTCACAAACAACTTCTTGTCCCTTATATTCATTATCAAAAAATCCGGAAATAAAGCCACCTAACGTAGCACTTACAGGCATATAAACGCCGTTGTTACCGAAAAATTCCGGATATCCTTTTCTATATAAACCATTGACTGCGCTTCTGGCATCAGACGGTCTTTGGAAGTTTTCGTTGATACCTTTTTCAGATTTTGGACTTTCATCAAGGAAACTCTCACATGAAGTTGACAGTCCGATAAAGCCGCACAATGCTATTCCTAATAATATCTTATTCATATTCAATAAAATCTAAGGTTATTAAAATGTTACATTAACTCCCAAGGTATATGTTCTTGGTTTAGGATACTGGAAGAAGAACATATTTTGGCCCCATTGATTATCTCCATGAGAAGTTCCTTCAGGATCATATCCTTGGAAATCTTTTGAATGAATAACGAATGCATTATTAACGCTGAAATATGCTCTCAAAGCAGAAAGTTTTAATGCTTTCAACGTTTTTGGTTCGAACGTATAACCCAATTGAATCAAGTTACCACGGATGTACGAACCGTCAACTACCCAGCGTGAATCCAGCTCAGAGCTTTGTCCGGATAAGTTAGCATTTCTGATAGCTTGAACCATCGTATTCGGATTTGATCCATTATAACCATCGTACAGAATGCTTCTCAAACCACTTGTATAACCAAAACGGTCTTCAGCAGAGTGATAGTATTGTTGTAGGATGTCTACACCGGCTACAAATTGAATATCTACGGTCAAATCTAAGTTCTTATATGCAATATTGTTGATAAAGCTACCTGTAAAGTCAGGCACACCTTTACCTAATATCTTTTTATCTTTTGAACGTTTAGCCTGCCCTACTCTAGCACCTGCTGCTTCAGCTTCAGCACGTTCTTGCTCTGTCCATACACCTAATCTTTCATAACCGTAGAATGAGCTCAATGATTCACCTACGCGAAGGATTGTCTGACTACCAGATACCCAGTTTGGACCAGGGAATATATCTTCATCGTTCTCACCCAACTTCTTGATTTCGTTCTTGTTGTAGTTTACGTTTAACGTAGTGTTCCAAGAGAAATCTCTCGTTTTGATGTTTACTGTGTTCATCATAAAGTCTACCCCTGTATTCTTTACTTCACCAATATTATCGACTACAGACGAATAACCGGTGCTATATGGAACAGGTCTTTCAAGAAGTAAGTCTTTCGTAAGTTTCTGATAGTAAGAAACATCAAAGTTTAATCTATTCTTAAATAAGTTCAAGTTAAAACCAAAGTCAAACTGATGAGTCTTCTCCCATTCCAAGTCTGGGTTTGGAAGACGTGATACATAAGAATAAGATTGACGTTTGCCATCGATCAGGTAGGTGCTTGAAGCAATTGTAGCCAATGAACGGTAAGTACCTATTTCACTGTTACCAGTTACCCCGTAACTTGAATGAAGTTTAAATTGATCTAACCAGTTAATGTCCTTCATGAAGTCTTCGTTAGAAATGATCCATCCCAAACCAACTGATGGGAAGAATGCATATTTGCTATTTTTTCCGAATCGTGAAGAACCGTCCATACGAGCTGTTAGCGTAGCCAGATATTTATCATTGTATGTATATGAACCCCTCACGAAATAAGAGTTCATAGCCCAATTTTCGTAAGATGAAGAAGGTGATGACGGAGTTGTACCGGCACCCATATTGTCAAATCCGAAGAAATTATCGGCAAAACCTCTTGTAGAGATTGATGAACCTGTAGCTGTACGTTCTTGCCAAGAAATACCTAACGTACCATTTACACGGTGCTTTCCAAATACATTGTTATACGTTAAGTATGTTTCTTCCTGCCAGAATAAAATTTGTGTATCGCTCATATAAGCATATCCATCTTCTGATAGGTTGATCATACCGCTCGGTGTGTATTCTTTCCATTTACGTAAGTGGCTGTCCACACCAAATTGAGTTCTTAAGTCTAAGCCTGGAGCCAAGTGGAAGGTAAGAGCAGCATTACCAAACAATTGTGTTCTGTAACGTTTGCGTTGCATTTCTGTCAAAGCATGTACAGGGTTGGTCATTGCTTCAAAACGGAAGTCGTCTGTAGAAGAGAATGAATTTGACCAAGTTCCGTCATCAAATTTAACAGGGAAGATGGAAGGCATTTCAATCATTGTACGACGAGGCACCTGACCGCCACCTCCATCATCTGTATCATTTTGCCAAGTGTGGTTTAATAATATATTGACACTTGTAGATAACCAATCAAGTGGTTTTGCATCGTAAGTCATCTTTGCATTCACACGCTTCATATAAGTATTCAACATGACACCTTGTTGATCTGTAAAGTTCAAGAAGGCACCTACAGATGAGTTTTTACCTCCTTGCTGAATGCTTAACTGATGGTTGTGTGAAATAGCTGTACGAGTAGCTTCTTCTTGCCAGTCGGTGTCGTAAATTGGTGATCCGTCTGCATTGAACAAACGACGATCCGACAGATTCAATGTTTTAGGAGAATAATTGGCATCAGCTGTATACCATTTATTATAGTTGTCAAAACTCTTTTGTAAAGCATCCAAGAATTCAGCAGAGTTCATGACATCCATTTTGCTTGCTTTATGTGATAAACTTACATATCCGTTATAGCTAATAGATACTCCCTCACCACTTAACCCGCGTTTTGTAGTAACCATGATTACTCCGTTTGCACCACGAGCACCATAAATAGCTGTAGCTGATGCATCTTTCAATACTTCGATACGCTCAATGTCGTTAGGGTTAAGGAATTGGAAATCTTCCATAACAACACCATCAACAACATAAAGAGGATTGGACGAAGAGTTGATTGTACCGATACCACGAATCATAACGCGTGTAGCACCTCCTGGCTGTCCTGAGTTTGTAAAGATATTAACACCAGATGCCTTTCCTTTCAATCCGGCAAGCGCATTGAATGAGGATGTCTTTAAGATATCTTCTGCATTGGCGATAGCAATAGAACCGGTAACGTCCGATTTACGTTGCGTACCATAACCAACAACAACTACTTCGTCAAGATTTTGAGTGTCTTCAATAAGTTGAATATTGAAGTTGGTTTGATTACCAACAGGAACATCTTTGCTCAAATAGCCAATATATGTGATTTGAAGAACTGCATTATCAGGCACTTGTAAAGAGAAGTTACCATCAAAATCAGTTACAGTACCATTGGTTGTACCTTTTACGATAACATTGGCACCGATAATGGCTTCTCCTCTATTGTCAGTAACTTTTCCGGTAATATTTTTGCCTTGTTGAGCGATTGAAGCAATCGTATTTTTCGTCAGAACGATATAATCATTTTCAAAAGCATATTTAACGTCCGAATTTACGAATGCCTCGTTCAAATATTGGGCAACAGTCCTTTCTCCAGGATTAATTTCTAAAGGATTGTTGGGGTTAACTTCGTTTTTACTATAAACAAACAAATAATCCGTTTGGTCTTCTATCTGATCAATAAACTCTGCTATTGTCAGATTGCTTCCTTTAATACTCACCTTAGCATTCTGCGAAACTGTTTTGGAAGCATAGGCTGAGAAGATACAAAGGAATAGAAAGAAAGCTGAAATTCTCATAATATTCAAAAATTTCAATCTGTGATAATTTTGATATAATAAAAGATTAGACAAAGATTCTTTTTTCATAACTTTGTTACATTTACTTGTTGATACTGAATTAGATAATTTTGTGTTAACACAAGCCGACCGGTGGATGCTGCAACATCTGCCGGTTCTGTTTTTTAAAAATTCTTTTATATTCTCATAGGCACGATTTAAAGTTTATAAATTCAGATTAATAATATTATATTCTACTATTTTATAGTAATATGATTTAAGTCATCATCTTTATGAAAATTAAAAGGATAAGCCTTCTGAAAAGTTCTCAATGCACTTATCACCCCGTCTCTTTGTCTGAATTTTCCACTGAAGCGGTAATTTGATAAAGCAGGATTATCAATTTCAATTGTTATATCATAATAAAGCTCTAATCTCTTTATAATTTCACCAAATGGGATATCATCAAAAGCATATATTCCATCTTTCCACAACAGGAAATCTTTATTGGTAAGAACCCGTTTAGAAAGTCTGTTTTCTTTCAACTCAGCAACTTCGTTTGGGTGTAGATGTAATGCATGGGCTTCGTCGGTGCTCTTATAGATTTTAATTGCTCCTTCTTCAAGGAATGCTTTAAACTCCGAACTTCCTTTATAAGAGAATACATTGAAGCGTGTACCCAAAACCTGAATGTCTAATTTCTCCGTTGAAACAACAAAGGGCACCTCTTCATTATGCTTTACATCAAAGTAGGCTTCACCATCCAATTCAACCTTACGTGTCTTTCCAATAAACACGTTTGGGTAACGTAATGTTGAAGCAGCATTCAACCAGACAACAGTTCCATCATGTAGAATAATCTTCGCTCTTTGTCCGGAAGGAGTCGAAAACTCCTCAAAAACAACTAACGATTCCGGAATGGTTTGCCGATCATCTAAAATCCACCATGTCGAAAAAAAAACTACTAATACAACTGCTGCATATCTTAGAAAACTCTTAATTAGCGGCAGATATATGTTTTTGTTTTTTCGTTTTTTGAATTTGTTTAGCTGCGCAATTCCTATTTGCTCGTCATCATCATTTCCTAATAAGGTCGATAATGCGTATATATTTTGTGCGTTCGCAAATTCTATCTTTATTTCAGGATCTGAATGAATGAGTTTATTCAACTCTTCCATTTCATCAGCGTTAATAGTTTTATCAATAAACTTTAAAATGAGTTGATGCATTCTATGCGTGTTTTAATAAAGAGCGTTTGACGGGGTTATTACCACCAATTCAATATGTGAAAATAAACTATAATTAACAATTGATAAGAAAGAAAAATAACGGGAGGTAGTCTTTTAGTTCTATTCGAAGCTTTCTTAATGCAATAGCCATCTGATTTTCTACTGTGTTGACAGAGATAGATAATTCATCTGCAATTTCTTTATATTTTTTACCCTCTATTCGACTTTTTAGAAATATAAGTCTACAACGTTCTGGTAATTTGTCTATTGCTTCTCTTACGATACGCTCTATGTCATCTTCTGATGACATAGTATGATTTAACTCCTCTAAAGCTGATAATTTTAAGAATAGTTCTTGCTTAACCTCGTTTGCGATACATTGATGACGCAGAAAATCCAAACATTTATTTTTAACCAATGAAAAAATATAAGAAACAAGGTTAATTTGTATATCTAACACATTTTTTCGCTCCCATAGCAGCAAAAAAACGTCTTGAACGATGTTCTCTGCATCTTCGTCGGTCAATACATATTGTTTTGCGAAGCGGTGCATTCGAGCATAATACAATACGTAGATTTGATCGAAATTGCCTTTGAGGCTGTCTGTATAAGCTAAAGTGTTTTTCTTTGTCATTTGACTTGATGATACAGAATGTTGATATAGCAACGTAAATGTCAAAACAATTCTTAAATAAATTGCTAATATACGAAGAAATTTAACATAATAAAAACAGCTACAAATTGAATTAAAAGTGAAAGTTAAGGTATTAAATGCCATATACAGACAATCGTACGTCTGTATATGTATTCCTGAAGTTTAAGGTAAAACGGTGTGTTTTAAAAGAATAAGTAATGTGATTTATTGCATATTGGTCTTTTTATGGCGAATTAATAGTCGTAATGATAAGTCGTAATTGAAATAATTCCAACCCCAGTCTATCAATATGGCCGCCCGGTTACGCATTCCTACAATGGACATGATATGTACGAAGAGCCATAGCAACCAAGCCAAAGTTCCTCCGAAATGAAACTTCCCTAGATCGGCAACAGCAGCATTCCTCCCGATAGTTGCCAGAGATCCTTTGTCCTTATACACAAATCGTTCAAATGGAATGCCTTTTGCCTTGCCATTTAGGTTCTTGGCTAATCGTCGTGCCATTTGGAGAGCAACCTGGGCAACTTGTGGATGACCTTTGGGTGTTTCATCTGTAATAAGTAAACAAGTATCGCCCAATGCGTAAACATTCCTATATCCTTGTACTTGATTGTACTCATTTACAAGCAAACGATTCCTTAAGTATGATGATTCATTGATTCCGGGAATAGGCTTAGGAGTGACTCCAGCCACCCAAAATACGTTTTTGGAACGGATCTGTTCTCCGTTTTCTAAGTATACGATTGGTTTGTCATACGATTTTACATGCACTCCCTGATGGATTATGACTCCCCTCTTAGTCAATATGTCTTTTGCTTTTTCCGAGGACTTTTCAGACATGGCACCCAATAATCGGGGGGCTGCATCAATCAGGTGAATCTCCATCTTCCGGAAGTTAAGCTCCGGATAGTCTTTAGGTAAGATGGCTTTTCGCATATCTGCCAATGCACCGGCCAATTCAACGCCTGTAGCCCCACCACCAATTACAACAAACGTAAAAAGCTCCTTAAATTCATCGTTATCCTTTGCACTTAATGCCTGTTCTAGACTCAAAAGCAAACGATTTCTAATGGATAGCGATTCGGATACAGATTTTAACGAAAAAGTAGAATCTCTCAATGATTCGTTTCCAAAATAATTGGTGTCACATCCGGTTGCAATCACCAAATGGTCGTAGGTTATATAGCCTATATTCGTTTCTACTTTATTTTCAGAAGAATTTATTCGTGTTGCTTCACACATCCTCACATGAAAATCTTTCTGATTCTGAAACATCTTACGCAAAGGATAAGAAATAGAACTCGGTTCGAGACCCGCCGTAGCTACTTGATATAGTAATGGTTGAAACTGATAATAATTGTTTTTATCAATCAATATTACTTGATACTGCTTTTTATCAATTTTCTTAGCCAACTCAAGACCGGCAAAACCACCCCCAATAATAACTACCCGTTCTTTTTTTACTGGAGCCGGGATATTTGCGATTTGTTCCATTTCTTACAATTTTATATTTGTACGTCTCTCCTACTCATCTTGCCTAACTTTTATAAAGATAGTCTGATATCATTTAATTAACAAATGAATCGAACCTAGTGTTTTTATATAATCGATTTCGTTTTTATATACCTTTGCCGCCATGGAGAAAATATATACATTCTATAATGAGACACTTGACACCTGCAGAATACAGGCTTCAACTCTTTCCCGACGAATCCATTTGTACGGAACAATCCGCCTAATTTTATTTATAGGCTTATTCATTACACTCTATCTTTTTAGTGGAAGTGGATGGCCAACCTGGTGTTTGATCGTGTTTTTGTTTACAGTTCCCTTTATTTTATTGATGGTGTTACATACGCATCTGTATAATAAAAGGAAAAGGCAAGAGATACTTGGACAGCTTTGTGAAAACGAACTTAAGGGGCTGGATTACGACTTTAGTGCCTTTGATGGCACCACGGATCTCTTAAATCCAGGACATTCGTTTAGCGTCGATCTTGATTTATTTGGCAATCGCTCATTTTTTCAATCGATTAATAGGACCACCACATATATTGGTAATGAACGGTTGGCAGAATGGCTATTAAGCCCATTGACCGAAAAGAAAGCCATCATAGAAAGACAGGAAGCCGTGAAAGAGCTGGCCTCCCTTTCCTCATTCAGGCAGTCATTCTTTGTGGAAGGTTCAATGACAGAAACAAAAAAGGAAGATTATAAAAAACTTAATGAATTGACAGCTTCTCTTTCCTACTTCTCAGAAAAGAAAATATGGAAAGTTTTGTTGTGGGTATTCCCTATCGCATGGACTATTTTATTTACTTGTATGGCCTTGAGTCTGATTGATATGGCTATTATTTCAATTGCAATAGTATTTTCCATGCTTATAGCCTTTAGTAAGGCAAAGCAGACAACGGCTTTACATAATCATGTAAATAAATTGGAGCATGTGTTAAAGACTTATGCCGCTTTGATACAACTAATTGAAGATACTCCTTTCCAAAGTTCATTGCTTAACAAACATAAAGAAATTTTGGAAAATGGCGATAAAGCATCTGATGCCATACGGAAATTATCCCGAGCAATAGGGTCATTGGATCAGCGTCTAAGTGCCGCAGGTCTAATATTGCAGATTTTCACTTTACGTGATGTGCGAATTAGTATGCGTATTGAGAAATGGATGAAGGTATATCATAAGAATCTGCCTGAATGGTTTGAAGTATTGGCCACTTTTGATGCGCTTAATAGTTTGGGCGGTTTTGCCTTTAATCATCCGGACTATATCTATCCTGAACTGGCAGATAGCTATTTTAAAATGGAAGGCAAACAACTCGGCCATCCGTTAATGAACCGTCATACCTGTGTAAAGAACAATATTTCAATCCAACAACATCCCGCCTTTTTGATTATCACAGGTGCTAATATGGCTGGAAAGAGTACTTATTTGCGTACAATTGGTCTGAATCACGTGATGGCTTGTTGTGGAATGCCTGTTTGTGCGGAATCATTGACTGTCTACCCGGCAGGATTGGTAACAAGTCTTCGTACTTCGGATGATTTGATGAGTAATGAGTCCTATTTTTTTGCTGAACTGAAAAGATTGAAAATGATAATAGATCGTTTGCAATCCGACGAAAAACTGTTTATTATTCTTGATGAAATATTAAAAGGAACAAATTCTGTAGACAAGCAAAAGGGATCGATTGCTTTAATGAAACAGTTGGTTCGCCTTGACGGATGTGGAATCATTGCTACTCACGACCTTATTTTAGGGACGCTTGAAGATGAATTTCCCGAACAAATCCGAAACTTCCGCTTTGAAGCAGATATTACAGAAAATGAATTGACATTCACCTATCAACTTCGTCCGGGAATAGCGCAGAACATGAATGCCTGTTTCTTAATGAATAAAATGGGAATTACTATTTAAATTAAAAAGGGCAGTTCAACAAAAGTGAACTGCCCTTTTCCTTTTTGCAAAACACTATAAGATTATCTTAATGTCCCTTGTTGAGCTTCTTGAATCATTTTTTCGTTCGCTAAAATAAGTATCTCTACTCTTCTGTTCAACGCACGACCTTCAGGAGTGCTATTATCTGCAACGGGCTGATGAATACCTTTCCCTTCATAACTCAATCGATTCGTGCTTACTGAGTTAAGAACTAAATAGTCGTATACACTTTTTGCACGTTTTTCAGACAATGTTTGGTTGTAATCTACTTTACCTGTATTGTCTGTATGCCCTACGATTTTCACATAGGTATCTGGATTTTGTTGTAAAGTAACTGCAAAATTAGCAAGTGCATGCTTAGCAGCTTCACTAACTGTACTTGAATTGGTCGCAAAGAATATCCCTGAATCGAAAGTAACTTTCAAAGCTTCACCATCGTTCACAGTTTCAACTGTTGCTTCAGGAATCTGTGATTCGATTTCCTTCTTCTGCTTATCCATTTTCTTTCCAATCAAAGCACCAGCCGTACCTCCTACTGCTGCTCCAATAACAGCTCCAAGAGCTGTATTTCCTGCAATAGCTCCGATACCGGCACCAACAGCGCCTCCTGCTCCTACACCAATTCCTGTACCTTTTACAGTATTACTAGCTCCACAACCAGATAAAATAACAGCCATACAAAGTAGTGATACAGATAACAACTTAACTTTTCCCATTTTGTTTACCTTTTTATGATTATAAAAATAAAGTTCTTGCTATAATAACAAGATATTAATCAAACATGTTTATCGAGTCACAATATTCTAATTCTCCTTGTACAATAAAGATAATATCGTCGGCTTCAAACTTGCCTATACCATCCTTCTGTGCATTCTTAACAACGAAATTAACTAATTCTTCTTCATCGATATCCACATTTTCATCATCAGCGTGGGCATCTTCGTCAAAGAATCCTTTTGACTCATAAAACTCATAAATAAGATCTACGATATAATTAATATCGTCATCGCTGAATTTTTCTTTTAATTCTTGAGGAAGATAATTGCGTATAAATCTTACGGCATCATCTTCATCATAAATCATTTCTTCATTACTCATTCTTACTGATTTTAAAATTTATTTTTCTATCCTTATACGGGCATCAACAGCGAATAAACCTCTTTCTGTTGCCAAAACAGGGTTAATATCCATTTCTTTGATTTCCGTAGCAAAACGAAGCAGAATAGATAAACGTACAATCATATCAGCATATTTTTGTTCGTCTATGCCCTTCTGGCCACGCGTTCCTTTAATAATTGGGTATCCTCTCAGAGACCGGATCATAGAATATGTTTCATCGTATGACAAAGGAGCCAAACCATAAGACACATCCTTCAATACTTCAACAAAAATACCTCCTAAACCGCATAGCACAACATGTCCAAAGCGGTCTTCGTATTTAGCACCAAGGAAAAGTTCTTGTCCTTTAAGCATCGGTTGTATCATGACTCCGGTAACATCCGGCATATTCATCATACGTTCTATTTCAAACAATAGATGCTCTTCTGTATTGATATTGAGAGACACACCTCCAACATCGCTTTTATGAACTGGTCCTACTACTTTTGCAACAACAGGGAATCCGATTGATTTAGCAAAGGCCAATAGTTCTTCTTTATCAGCTGATACATGTTCTTCTACCAATGGAATATTGGCTGCACCTAATAATCTTCTAACATTATCCGGACTAATATAGCCACTAGGCAGGGTATCGACTATTCTTCTTACTTCAGCAATATTTACTCCAAATAATTGGAAATCATTATTTGCAGGCTTTGGCGTATTGATGACTAAAGATAAACCAGTACCAAGCGTCACTTCATCAGAGAAGTTTACGTGCCCTTTTTTGATAAAGTTCTTTACCTCCGGACCAGCTGTTACAATAGATGGAAGGATTGGGAAAATTGGTTTCTTACACTCTTCCATTTTCTTATGAAGCACTTCGTAAGCGTCATATAGTTTCATCAAACCGGTACTACCGAAGATGACAATAATCAGATCGACTTCATCAAATCTATTTTCACAGTAATCGATAGCTGTTGCCAAATGCTCTGGAGTTCCTGTACCGATAATATCAATTGGATTGCCTACGGCAGCACCTGGAAGTAGTTTTGATTTTAGTTCTGCCGCAATTGGACCGTCTAAATTTGGCACGTTCAAGCGTCCTTTTGAAAGAGCATCCGCCAACATAACAGCAGGACCTCCAGCATGCGTAACAATAGCGCAATTGCGTCCCTTCACCTCTTTCATAGTAAAGATACAAGCAACTGTAGTCAGCTCTTCACGGCTGAAACAGCGCACGATACCTGCCTTACGGAAAAGCGCTTCGACAGCTGAATCTGAACTGGCAATAGCACCTGTATGAGACGATGCGGCACGTTTACCGGACTCTGATGAGCCTGCTTTAATCGCTGCTATACGGCATCCTTTACGAATCAAAGAAGAAGCGTGCAAAAGGAGTTTGTCCGGATCGCGAACGCTCTCGATATAAAGCATTTTGTATTTAGAGTCGGTTGCAGGATCAAAATGTCTATCCATATATTCCAGAATATCCTCTACGCCATTTTGTTTTGAGTTTCCTACCGACCAAACTGACGAAAATTTCAAACCTTTAGTCAGAGCTGATTCGATAATATAAAGTGCTGTAGCTCCGGAGCTGGAAATAAAATCTACACCTTCTGCGCTGAATTCAGGAATCGGACGGGTAAAGACACCTTGATAATTCATGTTCATCACGCCTATACAGTTAGGTCCGATTAATGCTGCACCAGCTTCGTTTACACTTTTCAGTATCTGATCTTCTAATATACCGCCTTCTTTTGTTTCTTCACCAAAACCGGCAGAAATCATGATAAAGGCTTTAACCTGTTTTTCTTTAGCCAGAATTTCTACAACTTCCGGACATGCTGCGGCGGGAACAGCTATGATAGCAAGATCTGCTCCAGGGATATCACGTACATGGTTGTAAGATTTTACACCTTGTACGCTTGTTTCTTTGGGATTTACTACAAACAAATCCCCTTTATATTTCCCGTCAATCAGGTTTCTTACTATTAAACCACCGGGTTTATGCGCATTATTAGAACCTCCTACTACAACAATGCTTTTTGGATCAATCAGTTGATGATTTATCATGTCATTTTGATTATTATATTCGTTTAGCAACACAACAAATATAATCTTTTATCTATTTAAGATAATATTTCAAATGAAATAATTTACATTATGACAGAACAAAAAATCAATCGAACATTTTATCGATTCCACCAACATCATTTCGATTATCTCTATGTGTATTTTCATACACACGAGCACATGGATCAGCATATTCTTCAGGGATTTCGAAATTTTCATCTTCAGAATAACCTAAAGTCTTGTCTGCATATACTTTTTGCATGAAAAGTCCGTAAATAGGCAATGCCATGGCAGCACCCTGCCCTTCGCTGATTCTGTCGAAATGGATAGATCGATCTTCGCCACCTACCCAACATCCTGAAACTAATCTTGGTGTGAAGGCCATAAACCAACCGTCCGAATGATTTTGAGATGTACCGGTTTTACCTCCCATTGGAGCTTTTATTCCGTAACGGAAACGTACACGGCTACCTGTACCTCCATCTATTACTTTCCGCAACATATGAAGCATTTTATAAGACGCATCTTCTGTAAGAACCTCATTTACATGCGGATTAAATGTAGCTATCGTATTTCCAAACGAATCTTCAATACGGGTTACAAATAATGGCTCGATGCGAATACCCTTGTTTGGAAATACCGTATATCCGCTAACCATTTCAGACACGGAAACGTCTGGCGTACCTAAACAAACTGCAACTACCGGGTCAATATCAGATTTTAATCCAAACGAATGGAGCAAACGTACAAAGGTGTATGGTGATAACTGTTTCATCAAATAGGCCGTTACCCAGTTCGATGATTTTTGCAACCCCCATTCAATGGTAACCATTTCGCCTTCATTTTCTTTAGTAGAGTTATTTGGAACCCACGGTTTGCCGTTTTCATCCATCAATTGCTGTGGAACATGAAGCATCCTGTCACAAGGACTGATACCTTCAATCATGGCTAACGAATATAAGAATGGTTTGATTGTAGAACCCACTTGCCTGCGTCCGGTACTTACCATATCGTATTGAAAGTATTTATAATCAATTCCGCCTACATAAGCTTTAACATGGCCTGTATGAGCATCCATTGACATAAATGCTGAGCGTAAAAAACCTTTATGATAACGGATTGAATCCCATGGAGACATAATTGTATCTTTGGTGCCTTCCCAGCTAAATACGCGCATTTCTACAGGCTTCTTAAATTCATTCTTTATTTCAGAATCGCTCATTCCGCTTTTCTTCATTTCACGATAACGATCTGTCTGTTTCATTGCATTGGTCATCATCGTATCAACTTGACCAGCAGAAACAGATCTTGAGAATGGAGCATAGCTACGCCCCGCTTTCTCACGAGTAAATGCAGGCTGAACATCAGTTTTCATATGTTGTTGCAGAGCTTCTTCTGCATAGCGCTGCATACGTGAATCTATGGTTGTATAAATCTTAAGCCCGTCAGTATAGATATTATACTCTTCACCATTCGCTTTTTTATTCTTATTACACCAACCATATAGTGGATTGGTTTCCCATGCAATAGAATCCTCTTTGAACTTTTGCGCCTGCCATGCCATATACTTTTTCCTTTCCGGTTTCTTGGCAGTCATCATTACTCTCAAGTATTCTCTGAAATAGGTTGCTAATCCTTCTTTATGATCCACTCTATTATAATGTATAGTCAAAGGCAATTGCATCAACGAATCACATTCGGCTTTTGTCAAGTAACCAGCCTTTTCCATTTGACTTAGAACCGTATTCCTGCGTCCTCTTGTACGTTCGTTATGTCTTAACGGGTTGAAATACGAAGGGTTCTTACACATACCAACCAGCGTGGCTGCTTCTTCGATCTTCAACAACTTAGGAGTTGTGCCAAAATACACGCGGGCTGCCGATTGAATACCAACAGCATTATTTAAGAAGTCGAATTTATCCAGATACATGGTTAGAATTTCTTCCTTCGTATAGAATCGTTCCAACTGAACGGCAATAACCCATTCAATAGGCTTCTGCAATAAACGTTCGAGGATATTGTCTGCACTGGGTGAGAATAATTGCTTAGCAAGCTGTTGAGAGATGGTACTACCCCCTCCGGCACTTTTCTGGAACAGTAAACCTCTTTTAATAATGGCTCTGAACAATCCGAGTGCATCAATTCCGCTATGTTTAGTGAAACGTACGTCTTCTGTTGCAATAAGAGCCTTTACCAGATCCGGCGAAAGGTCGTTGTAGGTAACACTTATACGGTTATCTTGACTCCTCGCATAGCTACCAAGCATCTTCGAATCGGAAGAGATTATTTGAGAAGCATATTTATCAATTGGATTTTCCAGTTGTTCTATAGGAGGCATATATCCGATAGAACCATTGGCTATTGCTGTAAATATTATAGCAGCAAAACCTAAACCCAGAGCAAAGATTATCCAGCTTATAATAATGATCTGTTTTGTCCATTTAAAAGCCATACTGTATACTTACTTTTACTTTTATTAGAATTTTCAAAAAGCAAAGGTAATAAAAACTATTTGCTACATTGTTTTACTTCGCATTTTAGAGGATTTTTTACATCTCATTATAAAAAATGCTATAGCGTAACATATGTTACTTTTATTTCATTAAAATATTCGTATATATCTGATTTATAATAAATAATAAAGTTAATATAAAGTGTTGAAATAATTATTACGAGGTATTGGAATATAAAAATAAGACCTCTATCTTCGCCGGCGATTATCGATTAATTAACACACAAAGGCAGGATAAGTCGCTAAGTTTATTTATGGAAATAAAAGAGAAGAAAAATAAAGGTAAGAAGATGAAGCGTTGGCATAAGTGGGGAGGATTGATTTTTTCTTTCTTTTTTATCTTATTTGCCCTCTCCGGAATTTTCTTGAACCACAGGAAAGAAATATCCGGATTGGAAATAAACAGATCGTGGCTCCCCTCCTCCTACCATTATAATAAATGGAATAATGGTGCCGTAAAGGGAACATTAAAGTTGAGTCCTGATTCAATCCTAATGTATGGAGGAGCCGGTGTGTTTTTGACCGATTCCTTAATGAATTCTGTCAATCTATATAATAAAGGTATAAAAGAGGGTGCAGACAACCAGATTGTCGGGAATATTGCAAAGACTACCGACGGTTCCCTTTTTGCAGTTACCACTTTTGATTTGTATAGCCTGGATCGTGAAGATGATAAATGGAACAATATGTCTGGTTTACTTGATACAGACGAGCGTTTAAGCGATATACAATCCAAAGGAGACACCTTAGTCGTACTTTCTCGTTCACATTTATTTGTAGCTACTCCACCCTATAAGCAGTTTACGAAAATAGAACTGAAAGCGCCCTACGGTTATAAAAAGAAAGCAACGCTGTTCCGTACTATGTGGACATTACATAGTGGTGAATTGTTCCATCTGCCCGGTAAACTATTCGTAGATTTATTAGGAGTCGTATCTATCATCTTATGCGTGACGGGAATCATTATTACCTTTTTTCCAAAAATCATGAAGCGACGCAAAAAGGCTAAAGCCGAAACAAAGCGTTTGGGTAATGTACTTAAGAATTCCTTCAAACTACATAACAAACTCGGCCTTTCACTACTAGTCTTTCTGATTGCGCTTGTATTATCGGGCATGTTCCTAAGGCCACCCCTTTTAATAGCGATTATACGCAGTAAAGTAGCCACTATACCCGGCACCATACTTCACAGCGAAAATCCTTGGTTTGATAAGTTAAGATGCATTAGGTATGACGACTCCGCCAATGAATGGATGTTCTATTCATCGGAAGGATTTTATGGCATGTCCGATTTTGATGTTCAACCGAAAGAGCTGCGTTACTCACCTCCCGTCAGTGTTATGGGTGTCAATGTGCTCGAAAAACATGAATCAGGCGTGTGGATTGTAGGTTCGTTCAGTGGTTTGTTTTATTGGAGCAAAGAAACCGGAAATAATATAGACGCCTATACCATGATGCCGGCAATGGTAAAACGAGGCGGCCCTCCTACCTTTACAAATGCCGTAGCAGGCTATTCAGCTGACTTAATGGGTGTGCCAGTTGCTTTTGACTATACGGTTGGTGCCAAACCATTAAAGAGATCAGCAATTGATATGGAAATGCCTGACTATATCACCCGGAATAGCAAAATATCTTTGTGGCATCTTTGTCTTGAGATACATGTAGGCAGAATATATTCACCCATTATAGGCATGTTTTCTGATGTATTTGTATTTCTCGCAGGATTGATGGGATTGTCGATTCTGATAACAGGCTATTTTATGATACGTAGAAGGCAAAAGAAGCAAAAACCAGCCTCTAATCCCTAAAACAAGCGAATATTTAAATAAGTTTATCATTTTGCCTGACGACAGAAATACTCTTTTGCAGCTTTTTATTAAAGCCTTATGATTATATTTGCAAGGAGAACAGACGGGGCAAAACCGCCTTGTAACAAAAAGCTAGAGGCTGATGAAAAAAATTCTTATTTCACTATGTGTTGTGGTAGGGAGCCACACCGTACATGGGCAGCGTGCGCACCAGTATGAAGCTGCTGACCGACTATTTGTAGAAGGGAAAGAGTTGTTTATGTTGAAAAATTTTCCGGGCTGTATAGATAAGCTGCAGGCATATAAAGCCAAAGCTACGAACGCAGACCTGATTCAAGAGGCTGATTACATGCTTGTTGTAGCCGCTTTCGAGCAAGGACAAGCCAATGCAGACCACTTACTCAAAGAGTTTTTAGACACCTATCCTGATACAAGACATGAATCTATGGTCAACTTTATGATCGCATCTGTTCATTTTGATCGTGGAGAGTATGAGAAAGCAATTTTCTGGTTTAATCGTTCCAATATCGATTTACTGGGTGCCGTTCAACAAGAAGCTTACTCATTCCGTCTTGCCTATTCCTTACTCCAAAATGGCGAAAAAGATAAAGCGAAGTCTTATTTTGGACGTATCCAGCAGATAGGTAAAACCTATAATACGGCTTCTTCCTATTATTTGTCTTATATAGATTATGTGGATGGCGATTACAACAAAGCCTTGGCCGGATTTGCGAAACTAAAAGATAAGAAAGAATTTGGCCTTCAATCTCAGTATTATACTACACAGATCTATTTTATTCAGAACAAATTTGATCGTGTCATCAAAGAAGGTGAAGCCTTATTGGAAAGCTATCCGAACGAAGCAAATAATAACGAAGTACACCGTCTGATTGGTAACTCTTATTATCGTTTGGGCAATCAAAATGCAGCCACAGAACATTTGTCTAAATATGTTTCCATGACAGACAGTCCTTTGCGTGGCGATTTATACATCTTAGGCGTTTGTTATTTCAACAAGAAAAATTACAATAGCGCAGCCGATATGCTGGGACGTGTAGTTACACAAAACGATGAATTATCGCAAAATGCCTACCTCTATCTCGGACAATCCTATCTGAAGCTGAACGACAAGAACAATGCACGTATGTCGTTCGAGGCTGCTGCCACATCTAACTTTGACAAACAAGTTAAAGAAGTAGCTCTTTATAACTATGCCTTGTTGCTTCACGAAACATCGTTCTCTGGTTTTGGTGAATCCGTAACGGTATTCGAAGATTTCTTGAACGATTTTCCAAATTCCAAATACAACGATCGTGTAAACGATTATCTGACCGAAGTTTATCTGACAACCAAAAACTACAAGGCTGCTCTGACATCGATCGATAAGATTAATCGTCCGGGAACAAAAATATTGGAAGCAAAGCAAAACGTACTATTCCAATTAGGTACTCAGGCATTCACCAATATGAATCTGGATGAAGCGGAAGATTACTTTAACAAAGCCATTGCCTTGGGCAATTACAACCAGGAGGCAAGAAATGATGCGTACTTCTGGAGGGGTGAAACTGCTTATCGCAAAGGAAATTACGTAAAAGCTGCTGCCGATTATAATGCCTACCTGAACAATACACGCCTTCGTAATTCAGATATGTATGCGTTGGCTAATTACAACTTAGGTTATAGCTATTTCAAGCAGAACAAATACAACGAAGCATTAGCTCGTTTCCGTCAATATACCGATTTGGAAAAGAACCAAGAGGCTGCTTCATATGCCGATGCATATAATCGTATCGGTGACTGTTTGTATTATAACAGACAATTTGCAGATGCAGAAGCGGCTTATACACGTGCCGTAACTTTACAACCATCAGCGGGTGACTATGCAGCCTACCAACGTGGTTTTATCATGGGATTACAGAAAGACTACCGTGGCAAGATCAATGCTATGAATCGTTTAATCAATGATTTCCCACAATCACAATACGTTGATGATGCCCTCTTTGAAAAAGGACGTGCATACGTTATGCTGGAAGAAAGTAAAGGTGCCGCCGATGCTTTCAATACGTTGATAAGCAAATTTCCGCAAAGCAGTCTGGCCCGCAAAGCAGGTGTTCAGTTAGGGTTGCTTTACTATAATGAAAATCAATTAGAAAAAGCAGCTGCCGAATATAAGAAGGTAATCAACAACTATCCGGGAAGTGAAGAAGCCAAAGTAGCTATTCAGGACTTGAAATCGGTTTATATCGATATGAACGATGTAAGTTCGTATGCTGCATATGTGAATTCATTAGGAGGAAACATTCGTTTCGAAGTGAGCGAGCAAGATTCATTGACCTATATCGCGGCTGAAAAGCTATTCATGCGAGGAGATAACGCAGGAGCAAAAAGAAGTCTTGAAAGCTATCTGCAAACCTTCCCTGAAGGTGCCTTCAATTCAAATGCCAATTATTATTTAGGTTCTATTGCCTTCTCACGCAAAGAGTACGATCAAGCAATTGTTCTGTTTGAGAAAGTACTCGATAGCGGCGATTTGAAATTCCGTGAAGAAGCACTTGCCCGTAAGGCGGAGATCGAATACTTGAATAAAGACTACGCAGATGCTTTACAAAGCTTCAAGACGCTGCAAGTAATTGCCGAAAAACCGGAAAACAAACAAGCAGCCGGTCTTGGATTGATGAGAAGCGCTCAATTCACCAACCAGCCTTTGGAAGCCTTACAAGCAGCCAATCAATTGTTGGAAGATCCTAAACTATCTCCAGAGATTCAGACCGAAGCCCGTTTCATTCGTGCAAAATCTTACATCTCACAGAATCAGGATAAAAAGGCGTTGGTTGACTTACAAGCATTAAGCAAAGATACACGCACAGTTCAAGGTGCTGAATCTAAATATTTATTGGCTCAAATCTATTTTGACAATAACGAAGGTGATAAGGCTGAAAAAGAATTGATGAGCTTTATTGAAAACGGAACGCCTCACCAGTACTGGCTTGCACGCGGATTTATTCTGCTGGCAGATATTTACATCAGCCGTCAGGATGATTTCCAGGCAAGACAATACCTGACTAGTTTGAAAAACAACTACAAAGGGAAGGATGATATTATCGATATGATTGAGGATAGATTGGGTAAACTTAAGAAATAATGAAAGTAATGAAGACTATATATAATGTAAAGACTTTATGCGTGCTTACGATGCTGGCCGTAGCAGGTACGATACAGGCGCAAGAAGACAATTTAAAAAGGGAGTTGACGCTTGAGCGTGAATACGACCCATCTGTACAAGATGCCAATAAAATAAATACCCTTCCTGAGGTAAAACAGCCGGACATCAAGAAAACAGCCATTGAATATGCCACTCAGACGGTTCCGACAGATCCGAAAACTGAAATTAGTATTCTTCCTTCAGGAAAGATTATGACGGATATTCTTTACAACAAACATCGTGGCTATTTCAACGTCGGTGTTGCAACAAATCTGAATATTAACGGCGATTTTGGTTATCATATTCTGAATACAAAACATGATAAGCTGAATCTGTTTTTCTCTCATCGCTCAAGCAGTGATGAACGTACTTTCTTACAAGGAGATGATTTAAAACAAGACGTCCATATGAACGACAATCTGGGTGGATTGAACTATCAACATCACTTTGGTAAATCTGAACTTAAGCTTGGCGTTCGTTACGGATATAGTTCATTCAACTATTTCGGCTTCAATGATAGCCTTCAATTTGCCGAACCAGTGCGTTTTAGTAAGGATACAAAACAGGTGAATCAGCAAATAGGTTTTAATGCCGGAATCGAATCTGAAGAAGGCGCAGCGTTAGGTTATCTTTTAGATTTCGATTATATCAATTTCTCTCATAAGTATGGTCTGGTAGAAGATATTGATGGAATCAAAGAAAATACGATTGGAGTTAAGGCCGGTATGAATGCCTTGTTTGGAGGCAATCAATCCATTGGCGTATTGGGTAAGCTGGAATATTTGAATTATAGTTTACCGACGGGCATTGAAGACCTCGAATTTGAGAATCATGCAGAAATAACATTAACTCCATACTATACAGTGGAAGGAGATATTTGGAAAATCAAATTAGGAGCCAATGTCATGTTTGTTACCGGCAAACACGATAAATTATTCGCTTCACCAAATATTAAAGCAGATGTAACGGTAGCAGACAAAACAGTTCTTTATTTAGATGCTGATGGTAAATTAGAATCAAATAGTGCATACGAACTATCCTTACGTAACAGATATGTTAACCCATGGGAAGATGTTCGTCCTTCACGTACTTGGTTAGACGGAAAGGTAGGCTTAAAGAGTGGCGTAGCACCCGGATTCTGGTTTGATGTCTTTGCCGGTTATAAAGCAACCGATGAAGACGTTTTGTTCAGCCAGATTATCGAGCACAATTATATTAACTACAGCAAAGCAAATTATTTCAATACGAAAAACTTCTTTGCCGGAGCTACATTAAAATATGATTATCAGGATCAGATTGAATTCACCTTGCAAGGAGTGTTTAACAACTGGACCGTAAATGAAGAGAAAGAATCAGGAAACTTTACTGGTAAGATACCTGCATTTGGCCGTCCAAAAGCTGAAATCACGTCTACTATCGATGTGCGTCCTATAGATAAACTAACTATCAGCGCCAAATATTATTTAGCAACAGGACGTGAAGGCCTTTTCGAAGCTCCATATGTCGGACTTGTCGAAATGTACAATAAAACTATTTCGAAAATGGACAATATTAATGAGTTAAACGTGACCGGACTTTATGCCGTGACTTCAAACGTGGGTGTTTATGGTCAGTTAAATAACTTATTATTCCAAAAGTACGACCTCTATTATGGCTATCCTACTCAAGGATTTAATGTAATGGTTGGTGTGAATATCAATTTCTAATCGAAATAGAGCAATAGCAAAAAGGCCCGTGAGAACGGGCCTTTTTCTTTTAGTGATTATACATATCTTTATTATAAAATGCCATTATTCTCATCAACATGGCGTGAGCCTGTTTGGCCGGACTCTCCGGATTTATATCCAAAGCACTTAAGTAATTGTTCAGAGCCTGCTTGAAATCATTTTTCTTGCTATACGCATTACCCCTCAAAAAATAAGCTTCATCAGCATCCGGATGCTCCAACAAGTACTGATCCAATTGTGCGATTGCCTCGTCAATCTTTCCGTCGGCAATCATTTTTTTTATATCGTTCATAACTGTTTATTTCAATTCAACACATGCAAAAATAGTTTTTATAAATACAAAAAAGACCGCTATAAGGTGTAAAAACCGTTTTTTTTAGATCAGATATCCCCATAAGTCAATTATTTATGTAAGTTTGCACTCGATTTCAAAAAAGAATGAAAGAGCGTATGCAGAAAAACCTGGTAATAGTCGAATCTCCTGCCAAAGCAAAGACAATCGAAAAATTTCTTGGAAAAGACTTCAAAGTGATGTCGAGTTATGGTCATATAAGAGATTTGAAAGCAAAGGAATTTAGTATTGATATTGAAAACAACTATACTCCTGAATACATTGTTCCTACGGATAAGAAAAAGCTTGTTTCCGAGTTAAAGTCAGCAGCTAAGAAAGCTGAAATGGTTTGGCTCGCATCCGATGAAGACCGTGAAGGAGAAGCCATATCCTGGCATCTGGCAGAAGTTTTGGGACTTGATCCTCAAAAAACAAAGCGTATAGTTTTTCATGAAATTACGAAGAATGCTATTCTGCACGCTATAGATACCCCAAGAGACATCAATCTTGACCTGGTAGATGCACAGCAAGCACGTCGTGTATTAGACCGTATTGTAGGGTTTGAACTTTCACCTATTCTTTGGAGAAAGATAAAACCGGCCCTCTCTGCCGGTCGTGTGCAGTCTGTTTCCGTTCGATTGATCGTTGAGCGTGAAAGAGAAATCAATAATTTCGTTTCGGAAGCATCGTTTCGCGTCATCGCAAACTTTATCCTTCCTGACGGTACAACCATACTTAAAGCAGAGCTAAACAAACGCTTAAAAGATAAAGAGGAAACGCATCAATTCTTGCAAGAGTGTCTGAATGCCTCTTTCATGATTGAAGATATCTCTACCAAACCGGTAAAGAAATCTCCTGCCCCTCCTTTTACAACTTCTACTTTGCAACAAGAAGCAGCCCGTAAATTGGGATTCTCAGTGTCACAGACCATGATGATTGCCCAACGTCTTTATGAATCAGGGCTTATCACTTATATGCGTACTGACTCGGTCAACCTGAGCGATTTGGCTTTAGGTACATCGAAAGAAGCGATTGTAAGCAGCTATGGCGAGAAATACTATAAATTCCGTCAATACCATACGAAGAGCAAAGGGGCACAAGAAGCTCACGAAGCAATCCGTCCTACGTATATTGCCAATGCCGACATCGATGGTACGGCACAGGAAAAGAAATTATACGATCTGATTCGTAAGCGTACAATTGCCTCACAAATGGCAGATGCAGAATTGGAACGTACAACTATATCTGTATCCATCTCCAGTAAAAAGGAGAAATTTGTGGCCACAGGTGAAGTAATTGCCTTTGATGGTTTCCTTTTGGTTTATCGCGAAGACAATGACGATGAGCAAAATGAAAAAGACGAAAACGGCATTCTCCCTCCGGTGCAAGTCAAGGAGGTTCTGACGGTTCAAGATATCGTAGCAACTGAACGCTTTACGCAACGCCCTCCGCGTTATACGGAAGCCAGCTTAGTGCGTAGCCTCGAAGAGTTAGGAATTGGACGCCCGTCTACCTACGCTCCTACTATTCAGACTATTCAAAACAGAGAGTATGTACTGAAAGGTGATAAAGAAGGTGTAGAACGCACCTATAATGTCCTTACGCTTTCCAAGGGTAAGATCAAGCAGGTAGTGAAGAAAGAAATTGCCGGAGCCGACAGAAACAAGTTGATACCAACCGATATAGGTATGGTGGTAAACGACTTTTTGATGGAATATTTCCCGGCTGTGATGGATTATAATTTCACGGCAAGTGTAGAAAAGGAATTTGACGCTATCGCTGAAGGAGAATTGAAATGGACGAATGTCATCGATAAATTCTATAAATTCTTCCATCCTATCGTTGAAGAAACATCGGCCATAAAGACTGAACATAAGGTAGGTGAACGTGAACTGGGCATTGATCCTAAGAGTGGCAAGCCTGTTTTCGTAAAGATTGGCCGCTACGGACCTATAGCACAGATTGGTCAAGCGTTTCCGGACGATAAGAATGCTCCGAAGCCGCAGTTTGCTTCCTTGATGAAAGGACAATCTATTGAAACCATAACGCTGGATGAGGCACTCAAACTGTTTGACCTGCCTCGTACGATTGGAGAATTTGAAGGAGAAGAAATGGTTGCTGCCGTAGGACGCTTCGGACCATTTATCCGCCATGCAGGCAAGTTCGTTTCCATACCTAAAACGCTTGATCCACTTTCAATTACTGAAGAAGAGGCCATTGAGTTGATCAAAGAAAAGCGTGAAAAAGAAGAGAAACGTAACATCAAGAAATTTGATGAAGATCCGGAAATGGAAATTCTGAACGGAAGATTTGGACCTTATATTGCTTATAAGGGGAAAAATTACAGACTTCCTAAAACAATAACGAAGCCTGAAACCCTTTCATTCGAAGAATGCAAGAAAATAGTGGATTCGGCATCGGATAAACCGACTGCCAAAAAGCGTACAGCGAAAAAGAAATCCTAATTACTAACAAACTCTATACAGAAGAGAGAATAACCCCTAGGGAATATTCTCTCTTTTTGTTTTTCTCTTTCTCTGTATCTAAAAAGATAATATTACACAAAAATCTCCCTCCTATCATTTTCGGAATAAAGAGGCAAGCCACAACAAGATGATGGCACCAACCGTAGCAGTAACTAAATTACCAATAATGCTAGTCGTTGTAATTCCTAATAGACCAAAGACCCATCCACCAATGACCCCACCTATAATTCCTAATAGTAGATTAATAAATAGTCCAAAACCTCCTCCACGAGTTAATTTCCCAGCTAAATAACCAGCTATAATACCAATTAAAATATACCAAAGAAAATTCATAATTCTTAGAATTAAATGGTTAATAAAATAATAACATATAATGATAAAACAGAACATTTCACTTTATTGTTCAATTTCATTATGTCATTACTTTTTAAAGTATAATTGAAGGGTAAAAACAGACAGATTAAAACTCAAAAAAATAGCTGATTTTAAAACAATCATCTCGATGTTAAAAACAGCTGATTTTCATTGCAAAAAACACATCCTGATGTTTTAAAAAAAACATCCCGAACGTTTTTAAAAAGCTTCGAGGTGTTTTTTAAAAACGTTCGGGATGCTTTTTTACAATTGTCTATATATTGATTTTCAATGCCTAAGCTTCTGAATACTCATATCGGGATGAGCTGGTTTTTGGGAAGGGAAAAATTGCTGGTTGTTTGCATGAATATTTTGTCTCTATAACTTAACTGTCGGTTATACTGTAAAATATTAATTTATAAAACTTGTTCATTTAATTCGATTTTGATGAGATGAAATGATATTTTAATCAAATTCTAATGCGTATTACTTTTTGTAAGTGAAGTCGCACCTGTTTCCTTCACGAAATTATTGCATAGTGTACCTTTATTGTTTATATTTGATATACTAATTGTCTACGTTCTCACAAAAGAGATTTTGTCATCTTTTGTCTTCTTACCGGCTATCATCTGTTAATTCGTCTTGTTACTTTAAATCTAAAATCAATCAACAGACATATTTTCAACCATCAATAAGCAAATATCTTGGAGTTTAAAGAGAGTTTCGAGTATACAGATGCATTAATAATACAAGAACAACTTTAATTTATGAATGATAAAAAAGATATCTTTTGTAATTCTAATCAGTTTATTAGCTGGGCTATCTTCTTGTAATAAAGAAGACGATTGGTTGGATTCGTTCCCTAAATTGGATGATGCAGAGTATTCCTTTTATGTGGCAGATGCGCTGGATGTCATGAATATGCCACGTCCGGAAGGATCCTATAAATATCCTTGTTTACCAGGAATGCCTACATGGAAAGAATTAAATGACCAAGAAGAAATGGATCGGGTTTGTCGCGTTCCTGAGAAAATCCTGAAAAAACAATCGACACAAGCAGTTATTCAGGCATTATGGGAACATCCTTTTTTTCCGGTACTCATTGCTGCTAGTAGCAATTCTTCTATCCAGCGTTCTTTAGACAGAGCTTTGGAAGATTGGGATATTTACCTTGAGTTGATTAAACGGTCAGATGCCGCTTCATGTTTGGTTGAGCGATATGGTCGAATGAATCTGACGAAAGGTATCCATACTTTATATGTTAATTCGTTGCAGCTAATATTAACTCAAACCGTTTTTCTTGACCAATTGTCTTTTGAACAGAAAAGACTGTTAGCCAAGGAAATGATAGTACGAATGGAGGAATTGGGAAAATTGCTTGAATTAGAAGAAAACCAAAAACTCTTTACCCTAAAGTCCTCCTCCTTTTGTTTAGTCCGTATTATGGCTAATAGTGGATATGAGCCCATGTTAACTTGGATGAAAAACGATAAATCCATACAGGATTTTGAAAAATGGGGCGATGTGTTTGACTTATATTCTGTACCTGATTTTTCAAAAACTCTATTAGAGTTGAGTTCAAATTTTATCAATAACAACAACTAACCTTTAGATTTTATGGCAAAACTGCTACTTATGGATAAAATCAGCAGATAATTAGTTTTAATACTGACCTATAAATACAAACAAAACCTTGGAAATCATGTAAAATCTGATTTCCAAGGTTTTTTGTTTTGAGCGGCAAACGAGACTCGAACTCGCGACCCTCAGCTTGGGAAGCGTTTCTACATATCTAACAATCAGATATATAGACGTCTTAATATTGTTTTTTCAGATTTATTGCAGATTTACATACTCAATATTCAATAATCTATTTTTTCAAAAGTTACAACCAAAGATTGATCATTTCTCCAGATGATATCTTTTACTCGCTGGAATCGACCATGCTTGAATATCTTTTCTTTAAAATCTACTAAGTGAGAGTATTCAATATTCTCATTGAACACCATTTTCCCATAAATATTCTCTAGAGTCTCATAATCACATATATATAGATATCTATTATTGTTTTCAATCTCATTTTCTTGTGAAAAAATATTATACTCCCGAAATTCAAGATTATCCCTTTCGGGGGTTACATAACTCATTAAGTCGATCACATCACCTTTTTGAAGCATATGTTCCATACTTGTTTTTACTCGAACAAACATAATTCCCTCTTTTAAAGTAATAGATTGCGTTTCTAAAATAAAGTCCATACTAGTGTTTTTTATTCACGGCAACAGTGCCGATCACTTCAATTTTAAGGACAATTTTCCGAATAAAAAAATCTAAAATGAACAAATAAGGGAACTTCAATTTGCTTTCAAAAAAAAATAACAGTATTTTCAAAAAACCGCTCTATTCTCGCGAACAAAGCGGTCAAAACACTTAACATTATTACTTTCGCCTTATAAGCCAAACCACTATATATGTTAATCCGACAACAATAACAATGATGATCAAGTTACCGAACTTAATTCTTATCTTATCCCACCAATTCAAAGTCTTAACAGGGGTTGTGACTCCTGATTTATTTTCAGAGACATAAGCACTGTCATTACTTATGTTTATTCCCTGGTTAATCTTAGTCCCTTCTTCTACCTTATCCTCATTCCCTTTCCCCTTAATGGTAGTCTCTTGGACCTTATATTGATTTCCTTGTTCGTCAGGTGTACTCCAGTCTACATGGGAATATTCGAGCTCATATCTCAATGAAGACAGTATCTTGTACACAATACTGTCATACTCAATCCTTATACTCTTCTCCACCTGTAGAGAGTCGTAAGATGAAGCCTTTTCAACCTTACAGGTTGACTTGCAACCTGTAAGGAATAGCAATATGATGATTAAGTATTTCATTGTTCGAATGTTATGTCGTTAAGTCTATTCATCCACCCACGCAAGAACTTTCTGTTAGATGGCCTCTTTCTTACGATGTCATCTAAGTAGTTAACCCTAGCTGCTCTTATGGCGCGGAAAAACTCTTCCGGATTTCTTCCATTTAAGGACTTTAGGGTGACGGGTCCTACTATCCCGTCAGGCTTAACTCCTAATATTCTTTGAGGGATAATAATACCCCAAGAACCCGAACCCCACACCCAATCGACAAGAATATTGGCTACTGACTGACTTTCTATATCATCAGCCAACCACTTATCCCAGTACATTGATTTGAATATATCATCCCAATGTGCATCGGGGATATTTTCCAATTCCTTGATACCGGGCTTTGGTAGGCCTTTTCCCGCGCAATAGGCCTCATAAGTGGATATGGTGATACCTTTATTGGTCGGCCCTCCCGAATCGTCCGGATCGTTCACGAATCCTCCCTCCCATTTCAATATAAATGGGATTAATTTACTTGCTTGTGCCATCTTTCCCCTCTTTTAAATAGGATAATACAATCTCAGCTATATCTTCTGGCTTATCCTTGTTTTGCGCCAATTTCCCAATAAGTACGGCCAATTGCGCATAGTCATTCTTTGCCTTGTCTTCCGCCTTCTCATAGATAGACTTTAGTTCTATAAAGCCTACACCGATGGCTCCAATTGTGGTGATGAATGGGAATATCGGCAGGCGGTAGTCGTAGAATGTAGACAGATACCATACCCCTATAATCTGCATTGCGTCAATCACGGTCAACGCAATCATCATATTGTAATATCGTGATGCTTTTGCAACCGTCCTCTGATAGCCGTACGAAGTTCGTCTATCTCCTCTCTGCTTTGCTTTCCTAACGCCCGACCATAAGTCGGCCATCATCGCTAAGAATACAAGAATGTACTCGGAAAACAGAATCCACAGTACCACGATTAATTTGTCAAATTGATGCTCCATAATGCTATACAATTGTCTATATTCCTGAACATTTCTATTGTTTTACTTTATTATGTAAAGTAAAATGTTTTTGATTTTCCGAAAACCCTTTGTCTTATAACGGTTTTAAATGGAAAATCCTCCTTATTCACCTTATCCAATGCGGACGTTATGGGTACCGACTGTGTGAAAAATTTCTGTTCTTGACCATCAACTCGAATAAGAACAAGATATCTGTCAGGGCCATAGGATGTGGTTACTTTTTCAAAATCCAACACCTCAATACTCATATTAAGTACTGAGTATATTGACACTTCTGGGCAATTGAATGTCTTCTTGTCGCCCATCATGGCTTGAATGCCTAATTCGGAAAAACTTTTCATAATTCAATCCCGTTTTCTTCACAATCTTGTTCTACCATTACATGTATAGCCTTTCTTCGCGTTAAGAACTCAAGATAGGCTTGCTCCTTGTCTTGACCTACAATTCCAAGCTTCGCTGATTCATAATCGTTACGAAGTTTGTTCTCCACTGATACAGGATAGATCTCCTCTATCAATGTTTTGAAAATCAAGTTAGATGTAATAGGATAAGAGACAAGATCCACCTCCAGCGAATCATAAGAATAACCGGAAACTCCATCCGCTTCACTTTCTTCGATATTGTGATTATACAACATCTGATAGTCGTTCACCCTCTCAAATTTGCTCGGGAGGGCCGTCGAAAATAATTTTGTTGATAGCTTTGCCATATGTAGACATTTTAATAACGTTTATTCTATGTTTTTCTGTGCAATGAGAAAGAAATCCCCAATAAGATGAAAACTCATGCTTCAATACATTTTCGTCTATTGAGACCCCATTCTTCTTAGCACGATTCAGTTTTTTGTAAAAATTGTACAAAATCTTACGCCTTAACAGTATGCACTTATGATCTGATTTATATCCCACGAAATCAATAGGACATCTATCAATCGGAAAGGGGTTGGAAGGTTTCTTAAGGTCCAATCTAAGCTTTTCTTTCAGGTATTTTTTTACTGCTACATATACCTTCCATAGCTCATCTTTTGTTTCAGAAAGAAATACCATATCGTCCATGTAGCGATAATAGTATTTTATCCTCAGGTTTTTCTTTATGAACCTATCCAATCCGGACAAATACAGATTTGCCAGCGTCTGACTTGTTTCGTTTCCAATTGGAAGTCCGGGAGCAGAATCAATAATTCTATCGACAACAACCAATGCACGCTCATCATCTACCTTTTCGCGAATAATAGATTTTAAAATCTCATGATTCACACTGTCGTAGAATTTCTTTACATCTAGCTTCAAGCAGTATTGTGTCCCTTTTTTGTCAATCTTAAGAGCCTTATTTATATCCTTAAGACATTTGGTAATTCCTCTCCCTTTAATGCATGCATACGTAGTGTCTATCAATTGACTTCTCCATATATCACCGAATACCAGCATTACACATTTATGTACGATTCTGTCCGGAAAGAAAGGAGCTGTTTTTATTACTCGCTCTTTCGGCTCTTTTATTACTCGCTCTCTGTATGGAGATGGATAGTACCTATTGTTACGCAACAAGTCGTATATAGCATCTAGATTTCCTACAATATTTTCGTTAAAACGAAGGATCTCTTTCCTTCGTGATTTGCCTTTTTGAGCTTCGTGTTGCGCCTTAATTATTGTTTCTGGCGAACAAAGCACGTAGTGCAAGTTTCTAATCTTTTTGGGCATATTGTGCCTTTTTTTAGGCCGGACGTTCAACAATTTACTAGCGCAGCCTTTGTTCAATACTTTTTTGCTCGTTAAAAACTTGTGCACGGTGTGAGTGAATATTGTATATATATTTTATAATATGGTACTTGCGGAACCCGTGATTCGCATTCGCATTCGAGAACCGATTATTCGTATTCGTATAACGCCAACCGGCATTCGCCCCATTATGCGCATAGCCACCGCGACGGGTTTTATTCACCCAACCTTATATCTTAAGCAACCCGCTGGTTGTTATTATTCGTAAATTCGCTTACCGTTTTGAACGGCACAAGCGGAACCCGTGATTCGCACCCGCACCCGAGAACCGACTAGACGTAATCGTATAACGCCAACCGGCAATCGCCCCACTATGCGCATAGCCACCGCGACGCGTACTAAACCAGCCGAAGGTCGGAGAAGCACCGCCAGTAGGTTGGTAGTAATAATCACAGAATGCTTTATTCCCACCACCACCAGTAGATACGGTCGGCATCATATATATATTATTAGATACCTCCCTGATGTATCCATCATTTCTCGGCACCTCTGCAACTAATTCATACCCATCAGGAATATTAGTCTGGTCGGCGGACGGGATAATAATCTTGTCTATATCCGGGCAGTGAAAGCAAAGTGATTTCCCTCCCTGCTCTTCAGTTTGATGCCATACCGCGAAATCAGAACTTAGGATATTAATATATTCAGACGGCATTTCGAATCCCCTGTAAGAGGGAACTTGAACTGTCTTATCAACACCCGTCTGCCACTCCTTAATTACGTAGGGTACTATCCCAGTCTTATTGCCTAACTTAGCAGTAACTAATGACGGAATGAATGGGTAATAGCTATTGAATTCGCTCCATTCGGAGCTGATGACCGCCGTACCATTCCCCAGTCCCCCCTGTCTGTATCCCATTACGTCAGGTACAGGATTGTAGGCTTCTTGAATGTCGAAGTTTGCGTACTCTATATAGTAGTATAGGGCTAATACCGAGTACGCAAGTCCGCTATTATTGTGATACCCCGCCCCTACTGCCTTACATTTATTGACGATATCAGAACCGCTTGCATATGTACGGCACATACCAAGACTTGAAGCCTTAGTTCCATCTAGTGTAGCATTATTACTACCCCCTCTGAACTGTGCAGCGTTCTCGGTTCTTAGCGGAAACCCATCTTCACCTCGAATGATATCTCCGAAATCGTCAAATACTAAACTACATACGCTTGCAGCACGGTTGTTGATATTGTCATAGGTCGAATGGACCGCCGATATGTCGGGTATCTCAATAAGCTTGAAACCAGGAAGCGGAAACGGCGATATGCAGTAATCAGTATATTGAGGTGTGTCGACACATCGGAAGTAAGGGTTGGGTACATGGAGCATAATATTGCCCAATGTTCCGTCAAGTGCAACACGGTTTCCTGACATATCGTATATACTGTTATCAGGATTAAGAGGTATCTTGTTACCATCCAGTGTGGCGATGTAGCGATATATCTGACTTTGCAACGGCAAGTCCAAGTGCATCTGTGGATTGCCTATTCTTGTAGGCCTCTTTGAATCATCGCCTTTGTACTTTCTGATTCCGTACCAACCTCCGCTTGAATCAATGTCGTATTCAGCCATTAGTTCTATTTTCGTACCGATTTTAACCCATATTTGGCTAAGTCGCCCGAACTTAACGTAATAAGTTCCGTCTTCACTCGCCAACGTGGGCGGTGTCTTTACTGTATAAAATTTCATTGTTGCCATATTACCAGTTATTTGTCCAATTTTGTTCCAAATTAGTTACTCTTGTTTCTAGGGAAGTGACATCATTAGCCTTGAAGTTGATGGCGTCCTCGATTAAGTCAACCAACCCCCCCACACCTGCATACTTACCAACATTAGCCGTTGGCTCGTCACCCGTTCCTCCCTCATATCCTACCAGCTGACTTACAATAGTATTGTCGTCAACTACTACGTATTGGAATATAGGGTTCCAGCCATTATTTCCCTTGACACCCTGAATACCCTGAATACCTTGTATTCCTTGTATACCCTGAATGCCTCTAAAATTGAGTGCATTTTCAGGATTGTCAACAAATCCGTCATTTCCGTAGTATTTCCCTATATTTTCAGTAGGCTTCACCCATGTACCTCCGACCCAATCAGCCAATTTTGCCACGATTGTGGTGTCATCTACTTCCTCGAAGTGATACACGGGATTCCATCCGTCTTTGCCTGGCAGCCCGAAAAATCGAATATTATCAGTGATGTTCGGTGTTGGGATATCTATGCACGAACAGCCCTCTTTGGACTCGTCCTCCACATTGGAGACTATTGTAAATAGGAAAGGATTCCTACTTACCTGCTCACCATTTCTAGTGAAGGATACAGATAGTCTGTATCCGCCATGACTCAGCGTATTGGGTACCTTGATCACAATTCCCTTCCCTGCATGAGTGTACTCCACAGTATACTTCTGTAATGAGAATGTATTCTGCAGATGCACGGATAATTCGCTAACCTCATTCATGTCTATCTGAACACCTTCCGATTCAGGAGTGTATTCCACTTCGAATGAATTGCCTTGTTTAATTTTGATCCCATTCATTTGTCCAGTTATTTTTTATGATTTCTAGCTCAGAAGAATGTGAATTCACTTTCGCGGTAAGGTCGGCTATATCGCCAGCTCCTTTCCCTCGCACATTCACCGCATCAGAAGTGTAGTCCACATACCCGTTGGGCCCTAGATACTTATTAAGATTGGCTGTAGGTTTCTCTCCTGTACCTCCTATATAGTCCACTAATTTCATGACAGCCTTACTAGCGCTCACTTCCACGATCGCATGAACAGGCGACCATCCCTTTTTCCCATCATACCCTCTTGGCCCACGCATCTCTGAAGCAGGCGCCTGCAATAGCGGATTCTCAGGATCTGGACCAACAATCAACACTTTACCATTCTCAATATCACTTGATGTTGCATCGGGTAATTCATTACTATTAATATTTCTATCCGCCATATCTTAATTAATTACACATAATACATGAATGCTCTAACATATTGTCCGGTTGAAGGATATACTCTATTAGTGGCAACATCGAATGTCTCTATATCGCCAGCATTGTAGTAGTCTAGCGTCCACGGAGACTCCCTCAATCCGAAATCCGTAACAGTAGTAGTAGAGAGTACAGCATTGGTGCTTGCATCAATAATGCTGTACTCTATCTTATCAAGAGTTTTGAAATTGGCATTCACAAGGCCCGTATAAGTTCCGATTGCTCTTGCTGAACTGCCTGCGTCTATATAGTTGCCCATAGTGAACGCCTTTGGGTTGCCATTTACAAATACCCGGATCATATATGGGTCGACTGCATTTTGCACCGAAATAGTGATGTTGCCTTGAATAGGCAGACATCCTAGATCAGTGCCGTCAGACTGACACAATACAATCTTAGTAGGATAGGTTTCCGTGTAGACTGTGTTCGTAGGAATACGCATCGTAAAACCATCGAATGTCATCATCGTATTACGCACACAGGGAAGTACATTACTTTCCGAATACAATACACCGCCCGGATAGTATACTTTGACTTTACAATGAGTTACCCCATTTAATTTTTTCCAGTCATAATCTCCTAGATTGATCTTGGCTGCGAAAGAATGATCCACATAGCTGCCGTACTTTGTGAATGTCAGATCATTTGACATCGGCACGGGTGCAGAAGCATTCGTATTATGGCCTGCGAACCCTTCCAATTGGAATATGTATCTGTTAAGATTATCTCTTCTTAGCTCGTGATAGACATCTCCGGAAGCCGTTGAAGGTAGTCTCCATTGCCCCGGCTGCTCGTTGGCGTATATATTCCAATAAGGCAGCGCGCCTGCTATCAATGTGCCGTCCTGTAATGGGCTCCCGTTTTCTGCGATATTGAAGGCATACCCACTTCTGCCCCCCTGTCTTGCTTTCGCGACAAGCGTCCCAACGTCATACGATGGACATTGTATGTCGTTGCTCACTTGCATTGGATTGATATATGTGCTTCTGAGTATCATAGCGTCATGGCTGTATAATATACCCTCTGCCCATCTACTGATATGGCAGCTCCGGTTGGATTGTAGATAACAATACGATAACAGTTATTGCCGTTGTCCTGCATTATATTGGTCACCAGCGCTGCTCCTACATAGTTGTTCATCATGCAGAAGTTGGCCGTTACAGATAGCGTATTGGATAACGTGCAATCCCATAGAAGTACGGACGCGAAAGCACCGGCAGCGATACTACCACTTAGGTTTCTATATCCGCTTTTTATCTTGATTTCAGAATAGTGGGTGCTTGTAGGATTGGAGCTGTTGTCCATTCTCTGAACCGAATGGATTGTAGATTTAAGTACGCCGGCTGATATGGTTAATCCTGTGGATGGTTTTACCGCCCCAAACTGTGTGGTTGTCGCAATCGGGAAGTCAACATATCCTCCGCTTCCTATCGCATACGCTGTAACACTTCCGTATGCCTTCACATCTCCGTTGGCGTTTAAATTATTGAAGGTTACATTGGAGCTTGTGCTCAATCCCTGATTAATCACATCCAAAAATGACTTATTGCTGTGCGTATGGCTATGCAGATACGCCGTGTTCCATTCGTTCTTGTTAGTGGACGTGACGTGAATATTCGAATCGCCTGTATGGGCTGATAGCCCAGATGACGTGGCAAATGTAGTACCCTTAGTGGCTGTAAGAGTCTTGCCGTCAGACGCAACAGACAAGTTTGTTAATGCATTACCATCACCGACTACATTGACATCGTCTATGCCACCACCGCCACCACCAGCAACACTTATGACACCGTTGGTAACGTCTATCCCGTTGCCAACCATGACTTGCCCATAAGTAGACTTAGACGCTAGCGGGATATCTATTTCAGGCTCTTCACCTATTGCGTAGGCCGTGACAGATCCTGTCACATTGAGATCTCCTTGTATAGTCTGTGACTCTTCGCCGGACTTCTTCACACAATTGGACAGGTCCGCAATAGGTACACCGGATGAAGATGTTCCCCCTGTTCCGGTAATGACATCCAATGGCCTTCCTGTTCTTGGCATAGCCTTTTTCCTGATTACTTTATGACGAATTTCATTCATATGGAATTGCTGATAATTGATCTACATCTTGTGAATATTCAACTGCATTAATCGTAACAGTGGCACTTGAGAAGTCATACAGACACCCGGTGATAAGGAATTGACCGGTCAAGATACCTGGATAGGTGATGGTGCCAAGTGGATTTACCGTTGTCATCTTAATCGTTGTCGAGAACATCTGATTCTTCCTGGTGTAATTGGAATGAATAGTGACCATCAGTAATCTCTCCAGGATATCTGTCTGTTCGGCACGCGTGAATGATGTATGAAGTACGTATGACTCATTGTTTTTAACGAGCATATTTCCCTTCCCTATTGGCAGGCCTTCCTCGTTGGCCGATATGCACTTCAGCTCTATCGCGGGGAAATCGCTCTTGACATTTCTATTTATGTAGGATTTGAATTCGAAATCATCCATATTAAGCTCATTGCCTTCGTGGTCGCAAAGGCTCATACTAACATCGTTGATTAGTATTTCTTTGACTTTGTTCTTCGGGGCTGGGCTGCCGATGACTCCGCTTTTCCCGATATAGCTCTTATTGGTTATCTCGAATACTAATTTACCATTAACGGGAACCCACATCTCGGGCCAGTAATCCGCCATGTTCAAGGGTATTAATAGCCCCGATTGGTATTCCTTATCCCTAAGTTCGAGGAAACCTGCGTACCCTGACAATACGTGATTGTTGATAATATTCTTATTCAATATGTCAGAACCTTTTATATCCTTGTCCGAGTATATTAGCCTTAACGCCCCTTCTTCGTATCGGTCGGGAGATATCCATCCGTAAGGTATGTCTTCCCCGACGTTAGCAAAGAATGCAGTTTTGTTGCCCTCCCCGTCTACAGCATATAGGTTACATATCAATGCTAGGCATTCCCTTTGCGATGCTGGTATGTCTGTTACTTCGGTGTTGTCGAATGGATTTACCCTTGTGTTAGCGTACGCTCCTACTTTGATTCTGACGTACGGGTCACTAGAGGTAGATAGCAAGTATTGCGTCGTTTCCACGCGAAGTACAGGTTCTACTTCTGCGGGGTCATTATCGTATATAAGCCTATACCCTATATTTGTAGAGGTGTTGCCTTTATCTAAGTACGCGTAATACACGCCTTCTAAGGCTTCATAATTTTCGTCGGCTGTGTATGAGTCTAATCGGTAATCTGCGGTATCCACAATAGTCGTTTTGCCCGTAAGGGTATCGGTAGTCACCTCTTCATCGAACAAAGAACTATCCGCATAAATCGAACTCGTAATTGTCACATTGTTAATCATCGGCTCGAATCCGTAATCACCTCCCACATCAGCGAATAGATTCTTATTCAGCTTTGCGACAAATGTATGGACTTCTGAACATCCAATATAGGATAGATCTGATAGGATGTATCTCTTCATCTCTACAACACCGAATGATTCCCCGAAGACTACAACACGCCCTTGTTCATCTGCCAACAGCGTACCGGTGCCTGAATCTACCAGTAGATTCCTCCGGTACGTAGCATAGATAGTGTTAAGATCATAGATATACACATCACCACCCTTTTGAATTAATGTTAATCCGTAAGGCTTCAATATCGAGTCCACAACCTCTCTGCAGGTCATTGGCTCATTATCTTCATCGTAGAAGTTGCCAGATTGTATATATATCTTATGCAGCACAGTTTCTCCTTCGGCCATCTCAATGCCATTAGGTACCGTAGAACATCCGATATATAGATTTTGGAACGGCAGTCCGAGCTTATCGAGACATCTCTTCAGATGTGTTATAAGTGGTACAATATCTGTGTAGCTTCCTTCATTAGAGTCCCTGTATTTTAATCGTTCCCAAACGTTGAAGTCCGCTGCTGAGAATTCAACTACATAAGGAGGAGTATCAGACAATTGTTCCCGGTATAATTCGGAGTCAAGCCACCCCATCCAGCATAACACACCTTCACGGTAGAATTTAACAAGGAAATCCTGCATATTATCCGTATGCAGTCCAACGAATTCGAATACCTCCGTGCTGAGTAATCGAATAGTAGCCTGAGCCCCTCTTACTGTATCCAGCTTCCTTGTATTAAGGTATTCAAGGGTGAAGGCGTTGGATGAGCACAACACTTCTTCTTCAACTGCAGGATCTGCAGTTAATATCTCGAACCTGTTCAGGACACCATCCGAGCCATAGAATTCATGTGAGTACTTAATGTTCATCTTCCTCTGTTCCTTTTCCTTGTCGTGTTATCAATTACAGCGATCAGTTCGGTACCTCTCGCTCTCAACTCACCACTCACCACAATTGCACCGCCTGTTCTCCCCGGATTATTCAATTGCCGAAAGAGGTTATATTGTTGTGTTCCGTTCAAAATCATCTCGCCGTCATTAATTCTTGCGAGATTCAAGTCTCCTGTCTTACTCTTTCCGGACATGATTCCACCCCCTGTGAACCTCGGCAGATTAGAAAGTAAGGCCATAATAGTACCTACCGCAGCAACAGCCATAGCCAAACCGACAATTGGAATACCGGCTACAGATGCAGCAGCTCCGGATGCAGCTACAGATGTGTTGGCAGCCACCTTAGATCCAGCATTCCCCAACTCCGTGGCTGTAGATGCTGTATCAATAGCTGCGGCGGTCCTACGAGCATTGGCAAGAAGGTCTATTACCATTGTCATCTTCTCAATAGCACTTACTACACCCATGATCCCATCCACTACACTTGTTAATGCAGTGAATGTGGCCATGATCTTATCCCATCCGGATGAGTCAACATCGCTGAATACGTCAGATAGTCGATCAAAAGCATTCATCACGCCATCTACACTGCCCATCAGTCCCCTCACAGAGTCATACGACAACTCGGCCAATTCATTCTTCAAGTCCTTAACAGCTGTGCGAGCCTTGCCTATCTTCATGGCTTCTTCCAGGGATAGATCATGATTGTTCTGCAGATCTTCCAGGTCAGCCACCAACTGTTTGGCAGATCTGGAAGCAGAGAATTTCAATGCCTCTAACTTATCCTGGTCTGTGTAATCGTCATTATTCAGAATGTCCGTGGCCGTGGCTCTAGGATCATGCTTCTTCTTCTCGACAGGCTTGCTTGTCTGCAATCCCTTCAACTCCTGGAAGAATTCATTCATGGCAGCGTCACCGCCAAGTAAGGCTCCGATTGTGTTAGTAATCGTATCGATTAACTCCTGCACCTTCTCATTCTTTTCCTTCTCTGTAATCTTGCCGGATGCGAGAAGATTATTAATCTCCTGAAGACCTTCTCTATAATCTTTCTGAGCCTTCTCTAATCTGTCCTGCTCTTCATTATACAATGGATGAGCAACAGCGTCTTTAAGATTCTCAATATACTTGGACTTCAATATGGACATGTCTTCTGAAGCCATCGCATCGGCTAACAGTTGAGCATTCAACTCGTCATAGGCCTTGTAAACTTCTTGCTGAGAAAGCCCATACTTCCCTTCTGTAAGAAGATTGATCTCAAGCTGTGCATTCAGCTCAGCCAACTTCTTAGCTCGTTCAGCCTCCGCCTTTTGCAGAGGAGTTTCTTTTGCGTCACCTCCAACAACAGTACCTCCGCCACCGGTAGCAGTAGTTCCCAGAGTCTTAGCAATCGCACCCTCCAATTGTGTAGCAGCGTAGTTTGAGAATTGTTGAAGCCCGGAAAATTCTATTAATAGATTTTCATACCCCCTGGCGAAGTCAAGTCCTGATTTACGTATATAATAGGCATACTCATTGATAGCCTTCTGTAATGCAGCACTCGATCCGGTATCTCTGTATGACTGCAAGTTGGCAGCCATAACATCCATCGCACCGGATGGCATATTGGTAATACCTAATTTTTGCTTGATATCATCAATCTTAGCGTCTACTTCTGCTTTTTTCGTGGCGAATAATTCCGCTCTGGCAGTCTGCTCAAGAAGAATAATTCTCTTCCTTATTTCTTCATTAATTCTCTTCTGATAGTCAAGGTCTGATTCATTCTTACTCTTAACGAGATTCAACCTATTGGCTACCTCGTCAAGAGCTGCCTTCCTTTCTCTGGCTGTCTTGGTGGTATCTTCTGCAATTTTCTGAAGAGCCTTCAACTCGACCACCTCCCTGGTGGCCGGCGCTGAGTCAGTCTCTTTTTTTAAATCAGAGAAAATGCTCCTAACTCTCTTAGCTTCCTTATATGCAGACACCAGGTTGGCGACCAATAAGGCTATTCCTGTGAAGATAGCGGTTGGTACCATGCTCATAAATGCAGCTCCCACAGCAGCACTTAATCTTGAAAATGCTGCCTTCATTGTCGCAGCAGCCGAATTGGCCTTCCAGGTCATCTCGTCGAAGGCGACTCCGGCTTCCTTGGCAGCGCGCTGAGCAGTGACCATTGCACTGCGCTGAGCTATAGCGAGCTGTGTCATCAGCCATGCGAAGAATTTACCAAGAATAGATCCTGTAAGAATGGCGATAAGATTGGATACTACCAACGATATATTATCAGCCCCTACCTTGACTATATATGTGACCTTATCAATCAAAGACTTATACGTATCTTGAATGCCGGTGCTGACAACTGCATCACCAAGAAGATTCTTCAGTCTGTTAATGCTGGTCTCTATATTATCGGTGTCTACATTGGGGGTAAATTCATTCAATGCGTCTGCAAACTTCGGAAGGATATCCTTTGCCAACAACTGACCCTTCTTCAGCATCCCGTCTAATTCACCCACAGACACACCTGCAGCCTTCGCCATCGCCTGTATGGCAATAGGCAACTTCTCGCCCATCTGAAGACGTAATTCTTCTGAACTGACCTTGCCCTTACTCATCATCTGAGACAACGCCAGGAATACCCCATTGGCTTCATCTGCACTCAACCCGAATGCAGTCACCGTGCGTGATACAGATTCGAACACTTTACGCTGATCCTCCATCGCCATCCCGGATAGATTAGCTGCAGCGGTGAACTTGGTATAACTACCAATAAGACTTGTTACCTCAAGTCCGTATTTTTTTGCTAGATCATTCAGGTATCTTAAATTGTCAGCATACAACGATGTGGACCCGGAGACGTTTCTTAGCGCAGTAGTAATACGGCTTGTCGAGCGGGCTACGTCTATCATTCTTGACACCAGGTTGGATAATCCGATTCCGCCCACACCCAATGCTGCAGCGAATGTGATCACCTGCATCTGCACAGATCGAAGGGAATTTTTCACGCTGGATGTTCCCTTCTTGAAGTTCTCCGTTAAGAGATTGAGTGCTATTGAGAAACTTAAACTACCCTTCGCCATCTTAATTTCTTATTACGTTGTTAAATTTTCCTTGCATGAATGCTTCGAAGGCCTGGATGTTTTCCTCCATGACTTTCTTAGCCTTAGCTTCCCTTTCGGACGCTTCCCAAGGAAATGGGAATAGATCTTCCGGTTGCTTGATTGTAGTGCCTTTGCCAAGGTGTGGGCGAATATTGAAGAAGGTCCACAATCGGCAATTAGTCAGGTACTCCTTCTTCTTAGTTTCTGCTGCATTGATTAATATTGGAAGATCATCCAACGTGGCTGCAGTTAGAAGAAAATTAGCATCCATTCCGGATGCAATAAGAGACTCGACAACATGTTCAATTGTGGGTGGTTCGCCCTCTCCTTCCTCGTTGGCGATATTCGTCTTGCAAAATTGAGCATACACCCTAGTGATTGCGCTCAGTTTGCCTGATAACTTCTTGAATAACTTATCTGATAATCCTTCAACGAATTCTTCATAGGTATATGGGTCGTTGCAGAATTGAACATACAGAAGAGCCATTATATCATCCGTGTTCGAAGAGTCCATCATAGAGAATGACTTACCACGGAACCGCTCCCACTTAATTATCTTCTTGACGTTGAACATGGCATAATTTTAAGGAGCATCCCCTAGATAGAGGATGCTCAATTGATTTAAGTACCTGTTGGCTCATCATCATCTTCAGGCACAACAGTTGCATCTTCCAATTCCCCTGTCCCCTGTAGATTACAAGAGCTGGTAACGATGGAGCCATTCTGCGCAGTTGCATTCAATGAAGTAATGAAGGCTTTACCTCTTACGAAGCCCGGACCTTCTGTGATCTCTCCGTCTACCTTAACGACATTAGAGATAGCAATCTCAACAGGTTCGCGAGCAGCCATCAACGACTTTAACTTCGCAAAACTGACATGGCCGGAAACAGTAGATAGAAGGGATTCTGAACTTACTGTCCAACCTAATTGTCCAGGTACGTACTCTTTCCATACGGCTGACATCTTGTTCGATGCATCAACTGTATCAGCGGATAGGTCTATTGTACAATTGGTGCCGAATGCGATGGGGGTAAGTTCACCGTCTATCTTGACGAATACCATCAACTTATCGCCGACAATAGTGTCTGTTACTGAATTATATCCCATAGTTTTATAATTAATAGATTCTGTACTTTAACATTTGAAAATATACTCCGGAAGATTCATCCTTATCTTCATCGGAGTCCAAGAGTTCCACAATTTGGAAAGAGCCATTATCTTTAAGACTCTGCATAACTGAGTCAACCGCAACAAGTAATTCACATGACCGATCGTAGTCCTTAGAACTGCATATCAGGTACAATTCGCACTCGTCAACATACCCCATCCCATTGTACTTGCGGTGATACGCACCTCGAGAATAGAGAATGAAGTCATTCTTTGAGTCTATATTGGTCCATATCGGTAACACTCCGCCTTTTGCCTTACTTTTTACTTCGGGATCCGCCAATAACGCATCCCTAATTGTTGGACCTATGAATAACTTATTGTTCATTTTTTATCTTTAATTTTTTGAACGGCTCTCTTGACCGCATCATACATCGTGTTGACGGCTTGCGTCTCGTTCTGGGTCTTACTATCCGTCCAGAAATTATTGCCCTTCATACGCCCGGAGAACTTCGCTCTCCTCTTGAATGTTCCTCGACCGTACCGGTCAGTAGTACCCATATCAACTAAGTGTCCATACCATGCAATATCCGGATTTGACCCGACAAGAACACCGGGCTTATTCTTCTTGACCTTCACTTTAATCGCGTCAACAAGAGAACCTGTCGCCCGACGCTGCCTTGACCTGTATAGGCCTCGCTTAGCATTGACACCCAACATACGCGATTTAAGATTTGATAATCCGCCGGTGCGGAAGATCCTACCAGCAGCGCGCAGTCCGGATCTGATTGCTTTGTCTTTCTCAACGTCCTTCAAGTCATCGACCAGACTGAGAACTCTGTCTATTCCATCAACTTTGACTGTCAACATAGCCGTCAGATTTACATGAATAACGCCCGTATAATCGCTTCTCTATAGATTCAATCTTCTCTATCGAGTAGTTAAGTCCATTATACTGCACCTTATCGCCCACAGATACCGAAGCAATCCAAGTCACGAAAACGATTCCAAAAACCTCTCTTCGCTGATTATTAGATGTGTCAAATTCTTTTGATTCATTCTCAACCTGAGCAAGGAATACAGACGCAGGCACCCATGTCGTACGCTCTGCCCCCGATGGCATCACTTCTATACGGCGCGTCATCCATCGCATTTCACTCACGAATTCTCCCGGGTTGGTTCTATTCTGTCCCATCGTCTATAACTTGAGGAAAGATTCTTTGAGATAGTTTGCATCTTATCGACTCCATCAGCAGGATTTTGGAACATCCTGGCAGCATCCAGCAGGATTGCAGCCCTTAGCGCATAAGGAACTTCTCCAGGGTCCGGATAATCCTTCGCAAAGTCTATCAGTGTATAATTCTGGACATTCTCGACTGCAGCCAATAACAGCAGCATAAGAGATTCATCCATCTCCGAAGAATAGATTCTCAGGTGTCTCTTCAGAGCGTCCAATCCAACCGGTATGCAAGTATGTTCCATAATTCTTATGATAATTGGGCCACTATTTTTTCAGCTGTAGATTTGCCGATCCCCTTCACATCCGTAAGGGTCTCGGCAGCTGCCAACACATCCTTCTTATTGATCAATCCGGCATCAATCAATGCTTGACGAGCTGGAAGATCTTCAGGGAGGTCACTCTCTATCACTTCCGGAGTATCGGATAATCTAACATATCCTTCATCGAGTAGCTTCTTTACCTTCTCGTCCGGAAGACTGGCTATATCCCCGGCAAAATAGCCGTAACCTTGCCGGGGCCTTATGAACTCTACTCTGGTCATATTAAGTAGCTGGAGTTACAACAGGAGTTAGGGAGATGTCCTTAATCGCAGCGAAGGACTCTTTTCTCTTAATGAAGACATCGTGGTATGCATTAAGAGTTACCTCAATACATCCCATCTTCTTCATTGAATAAGGGTCTACAACAAGGTCTAGTCCGCCCCATTGTCCGATCATCACGTCATTGAAGTTGCCGAACAGCATCGCATGCAAGTCTTCACCGTCTCCTTTCTCAAGATCTGACGGCATGTGATTCGATGCGAACGCACGATAACCGTTCAACTCATTTCCTTCCCACATGTAGCCTGACACTCCGGATGAACGAAGATTTTGCTTACAAAAACCACGCACTCCAGGAGTAGTGATGTAGCATAACGAACCAAGATCGGCGTCCCTATTGGAGATTGCCGTCTCAAGATCCACAATCTTACCATAGGTAAGAACGTCTCCATTGGTACCCATTACGACTGAGCCAATTCCTGACAGATTCAGAATTCCTGTTGGTTCGCCATCGCCTGAGCCGTTAAAACATGCTGATTCAAGAGCTTGAGCATGTGATCCAATGAGTTCATTGATGATCAATTGCTCCACATCAAATGAGCTCTGAGCCAAAAGTTGCTTGGAAATCGGGGTATCCAGGGAAAGACGCTTCGGAGAAAATGCTCTTACAGTGAATGTTTTCTTGGACTCGTCTACTTCAGTCAATTCTCCTTCCCAACTTGCGTTAACATGGCTCCCTTCAACAAGATTAATATTGCCAACCAACCCCGTGATCATACCTGCACCGGCTTGTGCAAGCACAAGACGCTTGCGAAGAGCTTCCTGGTACATGATCTCAGTTGCGATCAGTCTACCGCCATCAGCAGCAGCCGTACTCTGACCTCCATAAGTGTACGTACGGACATTCAATAGGGCGGAAGGAAGTGCAATGCCTTTCAGATTGATACCTGAGCGCGCAGCTTCTTCGCTACCTAGTTGTGCTAATTCACTCTCAACACCTGTCAACTCGCATCTTTCTGAAGACAGTTCTCTGAAGAACTTCGAGAAGGAGAATCTCCGCGCCATCTGCTCTGTTTCCTTGTCGATCTTAGAGCTCGCCAAAGCTCGATCGGCTTCTTCGATTAAATTGATGTTATTCAATTCCTCAGTGAGTGTACGCATCTTATCCATTAATGCGCGAAGATCGGCGTCATTACCTCCTTGATCTTGCATAGCACGGATCTCATTGCTCAATTGGCTCAATTCGCGCTGCACATCTTTCTTTTTTCTTGCCATTTTTTTTAAAAAATTTTAGTGTTATATTACTTAGATAGTGCGCAGCAGGCATCAGCCATCGTGCGCATGAACTCTTCGTCTAATACTCTTGCTCCTTCGATGTCTTCTTCGGGAGCTTCTTCAAGTTTATCTGTCGGAATATCTTCCGTAACAGATTCGGGATCAATCATTCTTACCTGACCATCTACATAGAAGAATGTATCTTTCTTATCTTCTTCTATCTCGTGGCCGAGTGAGCGCACAGTAGCATTCTTGTTGGACGGTATTGGAACACAAGAGATCTCAATCAATTCTCTTCTTCCGAAATAGTAAGTAGGTTTCGAGCCAGACTCCGACTCTTCTCCATCCCCCCAATGTCCACGCTCAATGGGCATGAATCGTACAGATACACCTCGCAATGTTCCTGCTAGATACTTGCGGAATACCTTATCAGCCACCGGATTCAGATCAGCAGTTTCAAATGTTATCTCGCCAAGCAACTGATTTCCTTCCACCCATGCACGAGCCGAGCCGATAACCATATCCGGATCATCACCCCAACTCTCATGGTTGTATAACGCAACAGGATTTTTCTCAAAACGAGTTAAGTCCCATCCGGAAGCAGTGAACACTGTACCATATGAGTCTCTGGTTTCGTCAGAAAAAACAAATGGAATTGTCCTTGTTTTCTCTACATTTTTTGGAAAACCTCTAATCATTTTCTTTTAAGTTAATGTTCATATTTGATGGGTAAATGAATTCGCTAAGGCCATCAGCCTGGTTAAGTCCTTCAATCTCCCTTACTTCATTGCGTGACATCCATCCGGACAGGATGGCCTTCTGATAATTCTCATATCTGGTCTTGCTGTCACCTCTCAATAATCCTTCCAGGTTCATCTTCGTGTGATAAATCCCCTGTTCTTTCGTGAAGAAGAGTTTCCGATCAAGTTCCATCTCAAATCTCTTCACTGGAGGGCGGATGGAATACTTCACTACTTGAATGTCTTGATGCTCAATGTTCGAGAATGTTGCTCTGGAAAGATCGAAGAGCATATGAGGGGGGAGATTGAATATTCGAGCGATATCCTGAACAGCGAAGGTACGGGTCTCTAACATCTGAGCTGCTTCCGGCTGTATTCCGATTGACTTATAGGTCATTCCTCCTTCCAGAATCGGAGTAGATCCGGTAGGCAGATTGGATAATCGATCTAATATAATCTTATACTTATCGGCAGGCAGGATACTTGGTGATTCATATACGCCTTTCAAATTCCCTCCGTTTTCAAAGAATTCGCGACCGAAACGAGTTGCCGATATTCCACTGTTAATGGCTTCTGCATTGTACAGAATAGGGTTTATCCCCTTAATTCCGTCTGTCGATATGCTGAAAAAGTGCAGTATGTCGTCATCTGAGAATACTCCATCGAATTCATTGGTGCCTGATATTCTGAACCACTTCTTCCTATTCTTGAGCGTAACAGTCACCTTCGATGGGTGAATAGGAATAAGTTCCTCCGGAGTACCGTCATTCTTGCGGAATATAATCACATAAGAATTGCCCCACCCGTCAAGTGACGTGTTGATAAATTCCCAAAAGTTGAATACATTCATGTACGAGTTAGGCTCGTACTTCAGAAGATTGTATACAGGGTGATCCTTGGCTTCTTCAACGCCATTCTTCGTTAGAACTCTTACTGTTTTTGGTAGCGAGCCGATCGCTTCCGCTCTTAATCGCATAGCGCAGAATACAGCCGTGAACTTCATGGCTGCATCTGCGCTAATACTATCAGATAATCCTTTTAGTGCAGATAAAGAATTAAAGGTGATTTCAGGAGTCTGTCTGAATTCTTGATCCGCACCCCGAGTTTCGGTTTTATTGTTAAAATATTTAAAAGGATTCCACATGATCTGTGCTGTTTTCCGCAATTTTAAAAACAAAAAACAACACGCACAAGTGTTTAGTTTTCAGCACATTATACGTACTCCATCTCTATCGGTCTCAATCGGTCTCAATCGGTCAAGCAAGCACAATTGGCCTTGTTTATTTTTTATGCTTTATTAACATTATAGAGATGGAAGAACACGCAATTCTATGAACTCCACCTTCTCCGGCTGGCTCATATATCCGCCAATTGCATTAACAGTGGCTACCACGCCGTCAATTTTCTCCTGACTTCTCTTCTTGTCTAACTTGATATTATCATTAGGGTCACGGTATACCACCACATTACGCAGCATCCATCTGATTACAGGGTTATTCATAAGATCTATCTGTCCGGACATAATCATAGACTCAAGTCTCTTGGTGGGCTCTGACATGTTCATGATGTTCTGCTTGTACGCATCCAACACCTCGCCATAAGAACTATACTTCTGAAGCCCCTGTATAACTCCATTATAGGCCTTCGCTGGGTCGAATGCTATATTTTTTATCTCGTATTGCTCCAGGATCCTAACTATGTCTGTTAGGATATATTCAATATCGATAACATCCCCTGGGGTGATCTTGATGAAGCCTTGCTCCTTCCATAATCTGTAGTCTACACGGTCCTCTTTTTGCAGAACTTTCCCTTCAGGGATCCAGAAGTGATACTTCACGGCCCTTTTCTCGGGAAAATACAGTGCCAGGGCATTGATATCCACCTCAGATGCTAGATCAAGGCCTGCATAGCATTCAAGTCCGATCAATTCCTCGTCCGTAGTACCTAAATTGCAGGACAAAACCTTATCATCAGGAATCCACACGTCCGGAGCATCCACCCACATATTGAGGTTTTTGGTCTTAAACTCGATCTCAGTAGTACCGCCCCTGTTAATAGCTGTTTCCAGGTCAATTTTGTACTTCTCAGGGTAAATTGAAATTCCGTAATTAGGAGATGCCTTTTGCCAGGTAATAGGATTTCTCCAATCATCACCCTTGTCAGGAGAATATATGATGCAAAATGTGGATTCCTCTGTCTTAATCCCCTTCAGTATGTTAACATAGTGAGTCCTTCTGCTATAATACGGCAATGTCATGTTGTTACCTGCTGTGGTGATGCAGAATATAAGAGGATTTCTTCTTGCACCCATACCTGTTGAGATTAATCCGAATATATCGTCAGTTGGCCACGCGTGCAACTCATCACAGATAGCACAGTGGGGGTGCAATCCGTCCTTGTTTTTAGTATCTTTTGACAAAGGCTTATAAAAAGACGCCGTTTTAACGTCAAAAATGCTTGTCTTAGAAGTTCCGATGACCTTCTGAAGAGCGGGAGATTGTTCAATCATAGCTTTGGCAGCTGTCCAACATATGGACGCCTGCTCTCTGTCAACGGCAGCACTGAACACTTGCGCTGCCGGCTCATTATCCATAATCAACATATATAGGGCGATTCCGGCAGCAAATGTAGTCTTTCCATTTTTTCGGGCCACTTCAATTCCTGCTTCTCTGAATCGTCTGCGCCCATTAACTGTTTTCCAACCAAAAATGTTCCAGATTATGAAACATTGCCAATCTTCGAGCTCGAATTCCTTGCCAGCCCATTCACCCTGGAAGTGCTTCAACAGCGTGAAGAATGCAAATACCATCTTAGCAGCCTTCTCATCGAAGTAGAATCCCTTCTCCGTAGCGTTCGCCACGTCATCAAGGTATCTTTGTACCGCTAATTTCTCCAATTCTCCGGCAATACGCTCGCCCGACATCACTCTATTCACATAAGACAGTGCTTTCCGCTTGTACAATTCAGTCTTCTTCATAACATATCCTTCAATTCGTCATATAATGTTCTCTCTTCAGGAGCAGGTGCATTGATTCTCTGCCTGGAAATCGGCGTGAATCCAAAATCAGATCCTATCTTATTCACCTGATCAACCATCTGTCTGTACATTCCAATCTCCGGACGCTCAACATAGCCAATTAGCGCACCGATTTTATTATACTTAGGTTCAGCAGGAAGTCTCATTCCCTCCATGCACGAAAATAGGATATCCAAACTGTTAGCATATACGGCCAACAGTTCTAGATCTAATTCAGTCAACACGCCAAGAGCAATCAACTGATTCGCTTTTGTCTTGAAAATGGTCTTCGCCCTTTTAGTCGGCAATCCCTTCAACTGAGATGCTGACTTGATCTCATCGAAGCACTTAATTTTATCGACATTCAAAATTTCAGATCTCATCCTGCATGGCTGATCCGTTCCCTTCAGCACTTTAATCTCATTCGGAATAGCCTTTCTCCCTTTTGCCATATTTCTGTTTTTTAGAGTTAATTCAATTGTCCAATTTTGCACGCACGCTCGTCCTGTAAGGCGCTGTGGTCTCAGAGGCTTTCTGACAGAGATTTGCCCCCCCATACCCCCTAAAGTGTTAAAATTTCGTTAAATTTAACAAAAAAGCTACTTTTTCCCTTGATTTTCAGAAAAATTCACAAAATCGCCTATCATCTGGGACCATGGTGCACCTAATGACAGCCAACATTAACAAAAACCTGCTCAAAAACACAAAAAATGCGCAAAAATCTACCCATATAAATTAGTACATTACACCACCTCTCCGGGTGTTTGACGCTATTTTTAATCGTTTTTGAGCTATTTCCAGCGCGTATCAGAAGATATCATCCAACACCTTACCTGCAGGATTATCGAGACGTCTCTCGTCCTCTACGCTCTTCAAATAGATTTCTGTAGTCTTAATGGAACGATGACCCAGCATGGCTTGCAAGTCAATTACCGCCACGCCAGCTTTCAGCGCCTGGACGGCTGCAGTGTGGCGCAGGCTGTGTGGGGTGATCATTCTGGAATGTACTCCGGCTTTCTTCAGATATCCTGTAATGATCTGACCTAATCCCTGTGCTGATATCGGACGGGATCCTGACGTCTCGTGACTCATGAATACATATTCTGTATCGTCCTGAACGCCTCGCCAGGAAAGATAATCCAATACCGGACCAATCGCCTTGTGAGTTGTTCCAATTCTCTCGTACCGGTCATTGTCTCCCTTCCGCTGTACGGATAGATAACAATTCCCTTGACGGCTGTCAATATCTCGCACTCGAAGCCTGGAAGCTTCCACGCATCTCATCCCTGTTCTGAGCAAGAGATTGATCAGCGCGTAATCTCTCCGACCACATGGTGTGTCTCTATCTATCGCATTAAGGAGCAATGTGATCTGATCGACTGTAAGATGCCCCTTGCGGAATCCTTTCCTCTTGTGCTTTACTCGGATACCTGCTGCGATATTGTCATGTTCTCCGATGGCTTCCAGCCAATCATAGAACATTCTTAGAACTGTAAGATAGGAATCAATCGTGTTTTCGGATAAATCTCTTCTCAAGAGATCAGCCTTATATCTTAGGATGTCAGCACGGACGAGCGATTTAACATCCAGGCCTGATGTGACCACCCACTTCGTGAACTGTCTCAATATCCGGAGATAGAGCGATCTACTGTTACTCCGGATATCAAGATTGTCCACGAATTCAGCTATTAATTTTGAAACAGGTTGTTTCATACTCCCCCAATAAATAATCAGCCCATAATTCGATAAATTGTTTACCGAAGTACTCTGCAAGTTGTCCGCTTTTCACGCACAAGCGGAACCCGTTAGTCGTACTCGCATACGAGAAGCGATTAGGCGTAGACACAAAGCGCCAACCGGCAGTCGCCCCACTATTCGCAAGGACACCGAGACGGGTGATTATATATGACTTAGCTTCGTCATCGCTCATCTTATCTAATTCCATTTTTGAATATAGCTCGAAAGTAGGGTGGTATAACCATTCTTTTTTACCAAAGTCAATTTTCCACCCCTCGTTCAAAGCCCTAGCGATGGTTTTCAACTTTATATACGCTACCACGTCTGGAGCAAGTCCTGTAAAGTCAGGTGCTTGTTCGCCTAATTCTTGTAGTGCACTCTCATATGAGTACACTCTTTCTTTAATGTCTGTTTTCATTTCTTTAGTTTCTATTACTTATTAACACTCTCATGGCAGAAAGGGGGTCTTTATCGCAAAGAATATTCCATTTCTTAATATTCTCGTCAGTTCGTGCATAGTGTTTAAGGCAAATACTATTTGCCTTTGTAACTCTTCCTGAACCATATACCCAGTGCATAGCAGGATATAAGCGAACATTTTTCATTATTTTTTTTGCTAATCTTAGTCTCATATCTGTTTAAATTAGAATTATTCACAAAGCCCGTGAAACATACTCTGCATACGGAGGGTTCTGAAACAGGAGATTTTCTATCTCCTCTATTCTTTTGTCAACATTCATGCTGCTATCAGATTAAGTTATTTATAGGACTCATTAGGATTTTACTTCCTATTTACCGCACCTTTGAATTCTTTGATTTTCTTCTTGTCTCTATTCCCTTTGATCGCATTACATCTCTTACACAGGCTCTGCCAGTTTGTTGTGTCAAAAAAATCTTCGCATATAGGCCAGGGAATGATGTGGTCAACTACTTCTGCCGGAGTTATTCTCCCTTCCCTCTCGCACATCACGCATAGTGGATTATCCATTCGGAAGGATCTGCTCATCTTGGTCCATCGTGAAGTGTGGTACTCATCGGCTGATCGCTGACGTTCATAGCCTTTTGTCGGCTCACTCTTCGGGATCCACGGCCTGCTATTACTTCTTGCTCTTGTTGCCATGATTAGAAAGGAACTTGATCAATTGGAATATTGCTGTCTATATTATCATCGAATCGGGATACAGTCTTGTTGTATCTGAACTTCATGTCACCGGTGCGCCCATTACGGTGCTTGGCAACGCGAAGAACGCCAACGCCAGGTGATTCATTCGGGTCATAATACTCAGGTCGGTGCGGAAATAGAATTATATCAGCATCTTGCTCTATTGCGCCCGATTCTCTTAGGTCGGACAGCAATGGAATCTTATCGGCTCGTATCTCTGAGTTACGATTCAGCTGAGATAGGACCACTACAGGAACATTCAATTCCTTAGCAAGTACCTTCGCATCGCGTGAACAGGCTGTTACTTCTTGCTCCCTTGTGTACTTCGTTCCTGGTATGCGCATATCTACCAACTGTAGGTAGTCGATGAACACAATTCCGCATCTGCCTTTTCTCTGCAAGTTCCTGCACCTGGAAGATATCTGCTGCATAGTAATCTTCGGAGTGTCATCAATCGTGATCGGCAGATAAGATAATGCTCCTGACGCCTGCATAAGTACGGGTCTCTCTTCGTCTCGAAGATATCCTTGTTGGAATCTCTCAGCATCAAGATCACCGGCTGACACCATCATACGATCTACCAGGTCGTCTGCGCTCATTTCAAGAGAAAATATTACAGCAGGGAAACCTCCCTTGGCTGCGCACATCGCGAAATGAAGCATAAGAGCTGTCTTACCCATTGCCGGACGTGCTGCCAGGATAATTACCTGTGCAGGTTTGAATCCGCCTGTAATCTTGTCCAACTTCCTAAGTCCGGTAGGAACACCAACGATAGAACCTTTCCTTGCTGCATCTTGACGCTGCATATATCTGTCAACTGCTACTGCAGATGCCCTCACAATATCTACTGAGCGGTCTTCGAAGCACATATCAGACATAACATTCTCCATCTCTCTAATACCCCAGTCAGTTATTGAATCCACTTCTGACGGAGATAGATTGGCCTTGCTTATCAGCGTCTCACCGGTGATAATTATCTTCCTGGCAATGTATAACTGATGGAGGTATAGAGCGTGCTCGCGAATATTCGAATAGTGCGCTGAGAATGAAGACACAGACAGATCAGATATAGCAACAGGACCGCCAATTTCTTCAAGATGCCCATCCTTCATCAACTGATTGATCACGGACATCATGTCAATCTTACGGGCTGATAGATGTATTGTATTCATTGCCTGGAAGATTATTGCATAGTTCTGATTGTAGAATAGATCCTGGCGAAGAATATCACTTACAAGGTCCATGGCTATTGCATCATTCAACAATGTCGACAAGACTGTCCTCTCGATCTCTTCCGCCCTTGGAAGTAGCGTCTTAGAGTTGTTGATATCTTTTTGTTGCTGTTTCATGACTGTGGTTGATTGGTTTGTTTGAAAATCTTTCGAAAGTTCTCACGGCTGCTTTCCAGTCTTTTATTTTATTTTTACCGTACATCCACCCTTTTGCTTCGTAATAGTCGATGAAGAATGCAGGGTCAATAGAATTATTTCTTTCTCTGCAATATGCAGAGACATCTTCAAGACTTGGAGGGATTGTTTGACTTTCTTTTTTATATATTTTTTCTTTATATATTTTATTTTCTTTTATTTTTATTTGTTCGTTTTTGTTCAACATTTCTTCATCATTTGTTGAACATATGTTCGTCTTATGTTCAGATAATGCCCTTCTTGCTGCTCCTGAAGCTTTACCAGCGATCCTCCTTTTCTCTTGAGTATCAATCATCTTGGCCATTCTTCTTCTCAAGGATGCCGAGAAGAAAAAATCCTCTCCTTCGATCTCGAATAATCCAAACGAATTGACTACCGCCTGTAACTTAGCTTCCGATATGTTGTATCTTTTCGCACAAATTGATAGTAACTTTAGTGGGTATTTAAATTCAGGCTGTTCGCGTAATATTTCTATCAAAATCCAAAACGCGCCATACCCTTCCAGCCCCAATTGGTCGATCAACAGCATACACTTCGGATCGTCCTTAGCGTTCGAATCGTGTGAAAAATAAACAGACTCCTTCATAATATTTTAACTATTTTTTAACATAATAAACCGATCATTGATTGTGTGGCCAATAGTTATAATTCCTTCTTTTTCGAGCTCAGAAATAGCTTTTTCGATCTCGTTAATTGCAGCCTTTTTTAGCTCAACAATTGTGACGAACGAAGGACTTATTGACTCTTTTTCTTTATATTTTTTACTCTCAGAAATCAGAATTAAAATCTGTTCTTTCATATTTTTTTTACTTAAAAAAAACAACTGAATATCAAATCCAAATTCTTTTATAAGGCGCAATATCATCTTATCCTGGATGACAGCATCCTTATGTAGGGATATAGTATTCTCACGAGTGTTGATACTATATCCTTTTCGTCTCAACCTATAGATCAGATTTGATCTACTGTTGATTTGTGGTGGCGGGGGTAAATTCCATTATTCATCAGGTATCCACTTTATTGCGATCATAGCTCTTAATGAACCTACACCCTTACATACAGGACACTTCTTATCCTCGATATAATCCTGACTTTTCTCGTACCGGAATGATCCGGCGCCATTACAGTACGGACACTTATGTCCGGTTGATCTGAATGTCTCTCCGTACATGGTTTGCCCTGTTCTGAACTCCGGAGGAGTAATTGTCAATGTGTGCTTCTCACTGCTCATAGCTCAGATATTTTTTAACAGCCACGGCTGCACATGTCAGCCAGAACGCATAATACAATACTAGCACAGTCATATCTTGAGTGGTTACTTCGGCGCACGAAAATAGGATGCAGATAGCAGCTATTGTGCCGAAGATCTTCTTCTTACTGCTCATTGTCTCCTAGATTAGTCTGGTGAACGATATTGGACCGGATATAGGTGTCCAGGTCTTTGGAGTTGTAAAGAATTCTTCTTCCTACAGAGTAGTGTGGAATAGCTCCTGATTTACGAGCTTCCTGTATCTTGTCCATACTTAGCGAAGTGTAGACTGCGGCCTCTTTTTCGCTTAGCCAAATCTTAATAATTCTAATAGTCTTGTTCATATAGTTGCGATTTCAATGTCTATACGCCTACGCGCTGATCTCATGTATCGAGCATTAATACATCCTGAGAATAGGATAGCGAGAATCATGAAGAACGAAATAGTTCTCTTCACAGCGCTATATTCAATTGGTGTATTATGATACCTCCTTAGATACTCCTTCATAAGGCCGAGTTGAGTGCAGCAATCTAACTTGTACATTGCTGATTTAATTTGGTTCTTCTGAGTGTGTTCAGACACTCCTCTTTTCATTGCAGCTATCTTGACGGATTCGCATTCTAATAGCGACTCTACGGCTGCAATCTCTGCACGATTCAATCCGGAATTAATCATTGCATTCAGGCTTTAATTTTTTTTGTATTGAAGTGGTCGGATGTCGACTTGTACAATTGAGTATTGCGCTCGATGAAGTTGTCAATATCAGAAGTCTTGTAGATAACTTTCCTTCCGAACAATCGGTAGGTGATCTGCGATTGTTCCCTTGCAACACGGAGCGTCTCGCGCGATAGGCTGCTATATACAATAGCCTCCTTTTCGCTTAACCAAATCTTAGGAACAGCACTTTCCATGATGATAGTGTTAAAAAATTGCTAATTTTTTAACTTCATCTAGCAGGCCTTCACGCTCTGCTAGGTACGCAATAGCAGTGACAATCACCTTTTCTTCTCCACGAGTAAGATCATTCCAATCGTTCTTCTGCATGGCAGAGTAGTAATTTTTCGGAGTGATGAACCCGGCAGCCTGGTAGATCGATTTTATGTCCCCATTTTTTAGCTGCTTCTTGATGCTCTCTTTCGTTTTTTCGAAGTCCATATTCTAAAAAAAATTAAGTGTTAAATCGCATTTAGCGACATCGTGTTATTTTTTGTTCTATATTTAACCTTTACTTTTGTCGCTAGGATGTATCCTGGCGATGAAGTAATGCAAATATATATTCAAAATGCGAATTAAAAAAGTTTTTTGAGTAGAAAAATAAACAAAATGAGAATTTTATCAAAAAAAGAGCGCTTAGAGGCCTTAATTAATCATTATGCAGATGGGAATAAAGCAGATTTTGCTCGTAAAATCGGGATATCACCTCAAGGATTGAGTACTTGGTTAGCGAGAAACAGCTTTGATGTAGATATATTGTACTCAAATTGCGAATCTATTTCGGCAGAATGGTTACTTGCTGGTCATGGTCAAATGATAAAACAAGATAATCCTCAAGTAGTCGGTGAACCTCAATCAGCAACTCATGGCAAGTCTAATTATGAGGAGAAATTCTTCGAACTTCTTGACGAGATAGTACGGCTGAATAATGAGATTAGGACGCTGAATAACGAGATACGGGAGCTCCGTAAGGAAAACGAAAGATTAAACGGATCAAGTACTGTGGACAGTGCATAAGGTGTGTCTGTAGAATCAGTAATATCATACAGCTAATACCACATAATGAATAAAAAAATAAAAACACTTAATATTAACTTCTAATACTTAATACTATGGCTCTTATTAATTGCTCTGAATGCGGGAAGAGCGTCAGCGATAAGGCTGTATCTTGCCCTAATTGCGGTAATCCTATAACAGGAACGGTGAATGTGAAGATCGAGATGAATGATGAGTACGATTTCGATGATGAAGGAATAAGGGTCTCGAGAAGAGAATACAACGAAATCAAAGATTATCTAGATATAACAAAAAAAGAGACAGATGAATTCATTGAGTCAAATACCTCTACAGCAATTGCCCTATTGTCATTCAGCATTATCCTATTCGTTGTATTAATGCTCATTGGTATAGATGATATGGGGTTCTTCAGATGGCTGATACTGTTAAGTGCTGGAGCGTCTCTTCTTATATCAATCATTATCTTTGCCGGAGAATCGATGAATCAAAAATAAACATTATAATTTGATTTTAATTTTTAAGGCGTCTAATTCGATACCTTTAAAAATTAAACAACTCGCTTAACGCTACACCCAATCCGGTAGCGAGCTTATATTGAACATCCAGAGTGCAGGCAAATCTTCCTTTCTCGATATTCACAATGGTACTCTTATTGAGCCCAGACAGTACGGCTAATTCTCGGATTGAGATGTTTTTTTTTATTCTTATCCGACTTAAATTATTGCCGAATACTTCTCTAATATCCAAGAATATCTTATCATAGTGGTTATCACGTAACCAGTCGGCCATCTCTCTTGCAATCTTCGCCAGCTCAACAGGCGATAGGTCCACATCTTCAAGAACATCATATTTTTGCGTTTCGTTGAACTTTCCGTTCTCGAAAATGCAAACTATCTTATTTGCAAAATCAGAACAAACCCAGTGATTGGGCTTGTTCTTTGATTGTTCAATTTTAAATCTCATAATACCCTTTCTGTTTTAACCTGTCCCCCATTGCTGCAATATCTGAGGTAGCCATCATCAACGATACAATCGAATGTATCTGACATACCAGGATCTTCTTTGCTGTAGAACGACACAGATGTGCCGTTAGCTGATTCGATATCTACGCCTGATGTGTGCCCAAAGTGTTCGTTGAAGAACATTTCTGCTGCGTTGATTGCGTCTGAAATAGAATTGTAAGTAGTCATAATTATTATAGTGTTATAAAGTTATCGTTCATAAATTTTGCTATTACGTAAATCTGCTTTTCTGAAATTCTACCTAGCTTGTAATTAGCCTGATTGAGGATAGACTCGACTATCTCAGGTATATCATTAACGTTGGCTGCTATAACGCCGTATATGTTACGTGCGTTCATATTCTCTTCTAAGTTGGCGGCTATTAAGGACATCAAGAATTTAACCTTGTTTTGAGGGCCTTTACTTACGACGGGTTTGGTTTTTCTATACTTTGGTTTTTCAGGCTCTGCGTCAACAACTTGAACTTCGTTCTTATTGAAGCACTTTGTCTTACCTAATCTTTCTGTGTAAAAAAAAGAACCTCTCTCTTCAGTGATGATCCAAGTCTGATTGTTTTCGATAATTGCTTTCATAATACTTGCGGTATTTTAAGAGTTGCCCCCTCTTCTAATATTGTATTACAAATATATAATTAATTTTTATTGTACGCAAATATACGTACATTATTTTTATATGTTTTAGAGCATAAAAAAGGAAAGACCCCCTACACATCGCGCGCAAGGAGCCTTTGCCAATACTTTAACTGATTTTGCAAAGTTATATATTTTTCATTCAAATCAAAAAATCTTCGCATGTTGACAAAACTTGTCAACTACATCTTATTATACAGGACATAATCAATTACTTTCCGGTTGGCCTCGTGTATTTTTTTTCTGTTAAAATCAATGTAGATATTCGTCACGGCTCCGTCTTCATGACCCAATGCAGCTGCGATTGTTTCTTTTGGAATATCCAGTTCTGCTGCTAAAGTTGCCCATGTATGACGAAGTGAGTATGTGGTGATTTTATTAACTTCCAATTTATTACATATCTTCGCAAGATATTTGTTTATTTTTTTTGTGAATGATTCATGTAGATAAAATTTATCCTGGAAATTAAATAAGGTTTTATTCCCTTTATATTTTTCAAATAAGTGTTTTATCTCAGGCTCCACCCTGATAATATATGGTCTGGAAGTTTTCGCCCTACTGTAATAAATATATTCTCCATCATATTCATTCAGATAGAATAGATCTTTGACATTGATCCCAATTAAATAAAAAATTAATTTAGCCATATCTACTGCCCAATTTTCCTCCGGTGTGCCATCAAAATTTAAAATTGAACTCAAAACACTGACGTGAATAGCACGTTTTGCTGTTTTTTGATGTGGAATTTTGAAGCGCCTAAACGGATACAATTCCAGTCCAATCACCTCATTATCTATTGCATGATTGAACACGGCTCGAATATTTCTGAAGTGGATTGATCGCGAATTTGGCCGTAGCCCTTTCCGTATCTCTTCCTTCTTCGAATTGACTACACTTGCATTCTGCATTTTTTCGTCAAAATCAGTTAGCCATGAATGTGTAATATCGCTGAATTGTAATTCTTCAGGATAGTATTCTAACAACTTATTATACGTGGTAATATATACGATCTGAGTCCGCCCTTTTTTTGATTTCGCAAATCTTAAAAAATAGCTGGTAAAGCTTTCAGTCTTAATCTCTTTTTTCGAATTAAGCTCTTCAAGATATATATCCCTTATCTTTGCCGGCGAATAATATATATTATTCCTCACTCCGTCAAGTCGAATGTCATCCAACTTGATTAATATAGTATTAATAAGATTGTTGTATTGCTGATATAATAAGTTCTTCTTTTTTGATATGAATAACCCCATACTCTTATTGAAGTCTTTCGGATCTGCATAGATATCCAATGATATATATGCTTCTGCTCCTTTATCGGATATTCTTATCTTAACAGGAAATAACCCTTCCTTGTTGGCCCTTCTCGTATCAATGATAGATCTTATTATCATATATTATTTTGCAGACTATTTGCAGATTCACATACTCAAATATGGGCAATTGTTGTCAAATATGCACAAATATAATGGTACATTTTAGATATTGTTAACAAAATAAAAAAACCTTGCAATTAACCATAATGTTGATTTACAAGGTTTTTTGCCTTGAGCGGCAAACGAGACTCGAACTCGCGACCCTCAGCTTGGGAAGCTGATGCTCTACCAACTGAGCTATTACCGCATATCGTATTACAAAATTAAAAGTTTCTTTTATTTTTTAGTAGTTTTGCACAAAAAATCAAAGCGATTAAAAAAATGAGTAAAGAAAAATTGACGCTGATTAAAGTCGGTGGTAAAATTGTTGAAGAAGATGCTTCTTTAAAAGTCTTATTAAACGACTTCTCCCAAATTGAAGGACATAAAGTCTTAGTACATGGCGGAGGCAGATCGGCGACTAAAATAGCAGAACAGCTGGGCATTGAAACGAAAATGATCAACGGCCGTCGTATTACCGACGAAGCCATGCTGAAGGTTGTAACGATGGTTTACGGAGGCTTGGTAAACAAAACGATTGTTGCACATCTACAAGCTTTAGGCATTCAGGCACTGGGACTTACGGGTGCAGACTTAAACTTTATGTTGTCCGAAAAACGTAAGGTTGTAGATATCGATTATGGGTTTGCCGGAGATGTAAGAAAGGTAAATGCCGGCTTATTATCCAAATTCATTAAGGAAGATATTGTCCCCGTTTTGGCTCCGTTGACACACGATGGCAAGGGAGGTATGTTGAACACCAATGCCGATACAATTGCCGCTGAAGCAGCAAAGGCACTTGCTGAGTATTTTGATGTGACGCTGATTTATTGTTTTGAGAAAAAAGGTGTGCTTCTGTCTGAAGATGACGATGATAGCGTGATTCCAGAATTGAATGAGGCCTTATTCAAAGAATACGTGGAAAAAGGTATTATTCAAGGCGGTATGATTCCTAAGCTGGTGAATGCCTTTGAAGCAATAAATGCCGGCGTGAAGGAAGTAATCATCACGCAGGCATCTGAAATTCATAACGGAAAAGGTACGAAAATTGTATAAGATATTAGTTGTCCGCCGGGTAAACAACGCCTAGTTGTCGGCGGACTTCATCAATTACTTCTATCGTAATCAGGGAGTTTTCAAGGCTATTTATCTCAGACGACCTCTTTCCGGCCTGGATAAGGTTGATAAACTCTGCTACTTCATAATAATACTCATCCTTGTCCGTAAGGGCACTTATATCTTGTGGAACGGAGGGCAACGCTTTTCCCGATGCCGCCTGATGTCTTGGCGAAAAGGAAACCGACCCAATCAGATTGATCCTGTCTAACGTGATATTCCCGTCTTCTCCTTGTATTTCGGTTGGCAACGATGAATTGGCTATTTTAGAATATAAAATAGTTGCATTCATTCCATCGTATTGCAGGTTGATGGCTCCCTGACCATCAACTCCGGACGAAAGCACCACACCCGAAGCATCAACTCGCTGAGGGCGTCCAAATAGGACAATCAACGGATATAAGGTATAGATACCAATATCCATCATGGCGCCATTAGACATTTCCGGATTGAAGGCATTTAGGATTACGCCTTCTTTGAATTTATCGTAGCGCGAAGAATACTGACAATAACAGGAGAAATAACGTCTCACCTTCCCCACTCTATGCAGATTCTCTCTAACAGAAAGGAAATTAGGAGTTAACGTTGGCTTCATTGCTTCCATCAACGTAACCTGGTTGGCTTCGGCAGCTGCAATCATAGCGCGTACTTCTTTTGCATTCGAAGCAAAAGGCTTCTCACACAAAACGTGTTTGCCGTGATTCATAAACAGAATGCTCTGTTCTGCATGCAGAAAATTGGGCGATGCAATATAAACGGCATCGATCAATGGGCTTTCTGCCATCTCTTTCAGATTGGTGAACGTATGCGGTATGCCATGCTTTGCAGCAAACGCATCTGCCGTCTCTTGTGTTCTGGAATAGACGGCAGCCAAGACGAAACGTTCATCTTGGCGTGCACCGTTTATTACCCAATCTGAAATGAAGTTTGTACCTATAACTCCAAATCTGATTCTATCTTTTGTCATTAACTAGCTCTTATTTACGGAAAGGCGGTTTTACAACCTGCGCTTTCAGTGATTTGTTTCTTACTTTAATAAATATTTCTGCACCTACTTTAGCATACTCCGGTTTTACATATCCCATACCAATACCGATTTTAAGCATGGGCGACATTGTTCCGGATGTTACTACACCAATAACTGTATCGTTTTCGTCTACAATTTCGTAGCCATGACGAGGTATACCTTTGTCAAGCAACTCGAATGCACAAAGTTTGCGACTAACGCCTTCTTTCTTTTGTTGTTCAAATAAGGCTCTTGAAGGAAAATCTTTTCCATCTACAAATTTCGTAATCCATCCTAATCCAGCTTCGATTGGTGAAGTAGTATCGTCCAAATCATTGCCATAGAGGCAGAATCCCATTTCCAGACGCAACGTATCACGCGCACCAAGTCCGATTGGCTTGATTCCTTCAGGCTCTCCAGCTTTGAATACAGCATTTGAGATTGTCATCGCATCCTCATTGTAGAAATAAAGTTCAAATCCGCCTGCTCCTGTATAACCTGTATTTGAAATAATTACTTCCTTGCATCCGGCAAATTCACCGGTTACAAAAGAATAATAAGGGATAGCCGAAAGATCTACTGAAGTAAGGCGTTGCAACACTTGCATTGCTTTAGGGCCTTGAACTGCTATCTGCGCTGTTTTGTCAGATGCATTTTCCAATATGGCTCCTACTGTATTGTGTTTTACGCACCATTCCCAGTCTTTGTCAATATTTCCGGCATTTACGACAAGCATGTATTTGTCTTTTGAGTAGTGATATACCAGTAAGTCATCAACAATTCCGCCTTCATGATTTGGGAAGCATGTATATTGGGCTTTACCGATTGGCAATACAGAAGCATCGTTTGACGTAATATTTTGAATAAAGGCAAGTGCATTAGGGCCTTTTACCCAAAACTCACCCATGTGTGATACGTCGAAAACGCCAACTCCGTTGCATACGGTTTGGTGTTCGTCTATGATTCCACTATATTCAATAGGCATGTTAAAGCCTGCAAACTCGTGCATTTTAGCTCCTAAAGCAATATGCACATCGGTAAACGGTGTAGTTTTCATGTTATTTTGTTTAAGATTTATATGTCAAAAGTTCTGCAATTTTTATGATCGTTTCCATACTTTTCTGCAATGACGGAACGGGTAAAAACTCGTATCGTCCATGGAAATTATGACCTCCGGCAAAGATATTGGGGCAAGGCAATCCCATGAAAGAAAGTCTTGCTCCGTCAGTACCACCGCGAATAGGTTTAACGATTGGCGCTACACCTATCGAAGTCATGGCTTCATGAGCCAAATCTACAATATATTTCTTTGGTTCTACAATTTCTCGCATATTATAATACTGATCTCGTAGCTCAAGAGTCGTACTTCCGGGATATTTGGCGTTCGTTTTATCAACCAGTGTCTGTAGCAATTCCTTCTTTGTTTCGAACAATGTGCGGTCGTGATCACGAACGATATATGAAAGTGAGGCAGATTCTACAGAGCCGGTCATCTGAATCAAATGGAAGAAGCCTTCATAGCCTGTTGTCTTCTCCGGACGTTGTTCGGCCGGCAGAGCAGAAGCAAATTCTAATGCTAACAAGGAGGCATTAATCATTTTATCTTTTGCCGTACCCGGATGAACGTTTAACCCTTTGAAATGAATTTTGGCAGCTGCAGCATTGAAGTTTTCGTATTCAAGTTCACCAATTTGTCCTCCGTCGATTGTATAAGCCCATTCGCAGCCAAACTTTTCTACATCGAAATGATTAGCTCCGCAGCCTATCTCTTCGTCTGGAGTAAAGCCTATACGAATTTTACCATGCTCAATTTCAGGATGGTTCTTCAGATAAGCCATGGCTGAAATAATGGCCGAAACACCGGCTTTATCATCTGCTCCAAGCAAGGTCTTTCCGTTGGTTACGACAATATCCTGACCGACATAGTTATTCAATTCAGGAAACATCGTTGGAGAAAGCACAACCTTGTCTTCTTCATTCAACACAATATCTCCTCCTGTATAATGAACAACGCGTGGGGTTACATCTTTTCCGGATAGATCCGGACTGGTATCCAAATGGGCAATAAAACCGATTGTAGGCACTTGTTTATTCGTATTGGCAGGCAAGGTAGCCATGATATACGCACGTTCGTCCAGCGTGATATCTTCCAGCCCTATTTCTTCCAACTCCTTCACAATCTGTTTGGCCAAAACCATTTGTCCGGGGGTACTTGGCGTAGTCCCCGTATTCTCGTCTGATTGGGTATCAAACGTTACGTATCTTAAAAATCTGTCTAATGGATTCATCTGTTTTCACTTTAAAAATAACTTTTTGCATTATAGCAATGCGTACAAACACAGTCGGCAGGTAATCCGATCGATTCGATCAGGTCTTCTACCGTATTAAATCGTAATGTCGTTATGTTTAGTTTTTCGCGAATGCATTCAACCAGTTTATTGTATTCGTCTGTTCCTGTGCTAGCATATTTATCCAGGTTACGTTCATCATCACCTTCTAATTCCTTTACAATACGTCTGGCAATTAGTTCCATAGGCGATTTAGATGCCGAAAAACCAATAAACGGACAAGCATGTAGAATAGGCGGACAACCGATACGCATATGCACTTCTTTGGCTCCGTATCCATACAATATATTTACATTGTCCCGCAATTGTGTGCCTCTAACAATAGAATCATCGCAGAAGACAACTCGCTTATTGCGTAATAGATGCTTATTGGGTATCAGCTTCATTCGTGCAACCAAGTTGCGTACTTCTTGATTGGATGGAGTAAAACTTCTAGGCCATGTTGGTGTGTATTTTACAATAGCCCGACGATATGGAATACGTTTCTGTTCGGCATATCCAAGTGCCATACCTATTCCCGAATCCGGAATACCGGATGCAAAATCGGCTTCTACATCGTCTCTCCTGGCCATAGCCATACCACTGGCATAACGTGCCGAATCAACATTTACACCTTCATATTCTGAAACAGGATAACCATAATACACCCAAAGGAATGAACATACCTGCATCTTTTTGCCGGGCGCTAATATTTGGGTCATCGAATCTGCCGTAAGCAAAACTGCTTCACCCGGTCCTAAATTGTAATGTAGTTCATAATCCAGATTAGGAAAACTACACGGTTCGCTGGATGCTGCAAATGCTCCGTCTTTCTTTCCGATAATCACAGGAGTTCTTCCATACTTATCTCTGGCCGCAATAATGCCCTCTTCCGTTAGAATCAACATCGAGCATGAACCTTTGATTTTGTCTTGTACAATTTTTACACCTTCAGCAAACGTTCGTCCCTCGGAAATGAGCAAAGAAATTAGCTCCGTCTGATTGATACGTCCGGAACTCATTTCTGAAAAGTGCTTTCCCTTTTCCAGTAATTCCTTTTCTAATTCTTCCAGATTATTCACCTTAGCAACAGTTACGACTGCATATTTTCCAAGGTGTGAATTAATGAAGATAGGCTGCGGATCTGTATCACTGATAATACCTATTCCTGAATTGCCTTTGAATTTGTCCAGCTCACTTTCGAAACGAGGTCTGAAATACGAATTTTCCAGATTATGAATCGATCTGTTGAACTGACCGTTGTGAAGAGTTGCCAATCCTCCTTTTTTCGTTCCAAGATGGGAGTTGTAATCCGTCCCATAAAAAAGATCAATCGCACAAGGAGATTTGGATATTGTACCAAAAAAACCGCCCATTGTTTTATCTTGTTATTAGATGTATTTAAAGAAAACTATCCACAAAGTTAGCAGAATATTTTAGGCTTAAGGATAAGCATATCTCGATTTATCTATAACGATAGTAAAAAAGGTGAATAAAATATGCTTTTTCAGTAGGGTATTTCATTCCACAGCAATCATATATATAGAGAAGAAAATAACTATTTTTATTAACACTAAATTTATAGTGATTATGAAAACACTTAATAAACAATTCATGAGCCTTGTGATGCTTATTATATGCTTTTTAGGAAGCACAGTACAGCTATCAGCACAAGAAGAGGTGACGGGCGATTTCATCACAGTCAACGGATTTGTGAAGGATAAAGATTCAAAAAAGAAACTTGAATACGTGAACATTTCTGTTCCGGGTACGAACATCGGTACGATTACGAATACGGAAGGTGAGTTTACTATTAAGATTCCTAAAGCGCCTGTACGGAAATTTGTTGAGATCTCTCATATTGGTTATTTGAGCACACAGATTCCAATTAACGGATCAGACATATCTGAGCTAACTGTCTTTTTGACACCTAATTCCAATGTATTAGATGAAGTAGTCATCCGGGCGCGCGACCCACGTTTGCTGGTTGAAGAAGCACTTGAAAAGGTCCCTGAAAACTATAGCGACAAACACAGTATGCTGACCGGATTCTATCGTGAAACGGCTCAAAAAGGTCGTCGATATATCAATATATCAGAAGCGATTATCGACATTTATAAGACACCTTATACAAGACAGGTTGATCAAGATCGTGTACAGATATTTAAAGGTCGTCAGTTATTGAGCCAGAAACGTGCCGACACATTGGCTGTTAAACTGTTAGGTGGTCCTAACCTATCCATCTTCGTGGATGTGGTTAAGAATCCTGAAATCCTTTTGGATAAAGAAACTCTCTCCTACTATGCATTTCGTATGGAAGAGCCGGTTATGATAGACAACCGCCCACAATATGTAATTAGCTTTCAGCCACAAGTAATTTTGAATTATGCGCTTTACTACGGTAAGTTGTATATCGACAAAGAAAAGATGGCGTTTACACGTGCTGAATTCAATTTGAGTATGGACGATCAGAACAAGGCGACTCAAGCCATCTTGAAGAAGAAACCGTTCGGTCTACGCTTCAAACCGTTGGAAGTCTCATTCTTAGTGAACTACAAGGAAATCAACAACAAGACTTACTTAAGCTATATCCGCAATGAAGTACGCTTCAAATGTGACTGGAAACGCCGTCTGTTCTCTACCAACTACACGATTATGTCGGAAATGGTTGTAACAGATATGAAAGAAGAAAATGTGACCAACATTCCTTATAAGGTATCTTTCAAACCGGGTCAATCCTTGTCTGACAAAGTGTTAGATTTTCAAGATGATGAATTCTGGGGCAATTACAATATTATCGAACCTACAGAATCACTTGAATCGGCAGTAAACAAACTTAAGAAGCAAAAGAGATAAAATACAGATCTTTATTATACCTTTGAGTATCAAATATCTCGCATCACATGTTAAACGATCTAGTATTGCTCAATAGAATAAAGGAGGGGGATGTTAAAGCATTTGAAACACTCTTCAAATCTTACCATACCCCCTTATGCCTTTATGCTGCTAGCATCACAGGAAGCATGGAAGTAGCCGAGGAAATCGTACAAGATCTGTTTTATTATTTCTGGAAGGAGAGACAAAAAATATCTCTGTTCGGATCTGTGAAAAGCTACCTCTATCGAGCTGTACGAAACGAATCCATTCAATTCAGAGAACATCTCCACGTCAGAGAAAAATACAAAGATGTAGTTCTAAACGAAAGTTCGGATGAATCAAATTCAGACCCGCAAGAAAGTTTAGAGTACAAAGAATTGGAAGGATTAATCGACGGCGCATTACGCAAACTTCCTGAGCGAAGAATGAAAATATTCTGTATGCACAGATTTCAAGGAATGAAATACGCTGAGATTGCCTCTGCCCTATCTGTATCGGTCAAAACCGTCGAATCAGAAATGAGCAAGGCGCTTCAAGTTGTACGAAAAGAAATAGAAGATTATTTATATATAGCATGACACCACTTCAATATAAGAATAGAACAGATGCAGCGTGGAACCGCTTGTATACGAGGCTGGAAGCAGACGGACTGCTTACGGAAACAAACCAGCCGAAAGCAAACACAGTCTCCCTGTTTTCTAACTATAAATGGGTTGCAGCCTTTGCTTGCATCTGCATTTCGATTGCTACGCTGATCTTTACTATCAATCAGAAGAATACAGACACAAGCGGTCTTCTAACTTTAGAAAACAAAAAAGGAGCTGTAACCCTCGTTACTACGTTAGAAGATGGCTCTATCGTCTATCTTGCTGATGATGCAAAACTGAATTATCCGCTTAGTTTCGAGAAAAACGTGCGCGAAGTTCATTTGACCGGCAATGCACTGTTTGACGTTAGCGGTAATAAAGAGCGTCCTTTTCTTATTGAAACAAAAGACATTCGTGTAGAAGTATTGGGAACTTCTTTCTATATTAAAGAAGAGAAAAATACGGCATTCGAACTGGCTGTGCAACGAGGAACGGTTAAGGTAACGCACAAGGCCAATGGTGCTGAAAAGATTGTTGAAGCCGGACAAACGGTGCGTTTGCTTTCAAATAAACTATCGGTAACAGCTACCGAAAATGATCAACTTTTTGCCATGTATACGCAGAAAATACAGTTTAAAGACGAACCGCTTGGCAATATCCTTCACGTAATCAATAAGATGCAAAACAAAACCGTTTTGCAAACGACGCCAGAACTGAGCGTTCGTCCTCTGACGGTAACTTTCTCAAACAATTCACCCGAGAAAGTGGCTCAGTTAATCTGTCTTGCACTAGACCTTTCATATGAAGAAAACGACGGTGCTCTCTTGATTGAAGATAGGGATTAGCCTAATTGATTGTAAATGAAGCCACGTGATTCTTATATTCCAATATTAACCTTTTGTCTGTTGCTTTGCTTTATCCTCCCCATACAAGCATCAGACACACAGGATTTATTGGATAAAAGGATCACCCTGCCACGTTCAAGAGGCACTATATTTCAGCTGTTTAATCTAATAACTGAGAAAACGGAGCTACTATTCATTTACGATAGCCGCATTATCAATAACGAGCAGAAGTCTTTTATTGCCAAGGGCGAATACAGTATTCGTGAAGCCATACATATTATCACTGGCAATCCTTCACTCAGCCTACGTTTGATAGACCATCACATCCTAATTCATCTCCCTGAAAAGGACTCAACAGTTCTGCCTGAAATTACTGAAGAAGCACCTGTTGATGATTTTTTTACCATTACAGGTACTTTGTATGATAAAGAGACACAAGAACCTATCATTTACGCATCAGTAGGTGTAAGCGAAGCGGGAATTGGCACAATCACCAATCAGCAAGGAGAATTCAGACTAAAGCTCCCCTCCTCTTTACGCGGCGGAAAACTACACCTTTCCCATATCGGCTATTTGCCTGAAGACATTTCGTGTGAAATCATAGCGAATAAGTACAGTACATTCTCTTTAGAACCGAATGTGTTTTCCTTGCAAGAAATAGTTGTGCAACCAGTAAATCCCTTGCAAGTCATCAGCGACATGCTGGATCACAGAAGTGACAACTACATGGAGAAGCCTGTTTATTTGACTTCTTTCTATCGTGAAGGTATTGAAAGCAGAAGAGGTATGGTCAGTCTGACTGAAGGCATTTTTAAGGTTGTCAAAACACCTTATAACAGTAGAGTCTCCGATCAGGTAAAGCTGCTTAAAATGAGGAAAGTTAGTGATATACAAGAAAAAGACACTGTTATAACCAAAATTAAATCCGGAATTAATGCTTGTTTGATGTTAGATATGGTAAAGCGCTTGCCAGACTTCCTTCGCGCAGAAAGTGAAAGTCAATACAATTACACCCATTCGGCTATCACTGTGATAGATACCAACCTAGTAGATGTAATCAGCTTTACCCAAACAGAAAGTTTCAAAGAGCCTCTATACCGGGGAGATATCTATATTGATAAAACCAGCAAGGCACTGTTGAAAGTTGAATTTGAAATTCATCCGGATTATGTCAAGAAGGCTACCAACATGTTTGTGGAACGAAAAAGCAAGAACCTACAAATCATTCCGCAAGAAATAAAATATACGGTTTCATACAAGAAATGGGATAACAAATACTACATCAACCACGTTCGTGGCGATTTACTGTTCCGCATAAGAAAGAAGAAGTTGTTTTCATTCTCAACCAACGTACACACCTGGTTTGAGATGGTTACCTGTAAAGTGGAGACAGAAGACGTATCCCGTTTTGCTCGTTCGGAAACTCTTTCTACCCGTACAGTCTTTGCCGAAACCCAATTCAAGTACGATGATCAATTCTGGGGCGATTTCAATATCATAATCCCTGAAAATGAGTTAAGTGAGGCTATTCAGAAGATCTCATCCAAGATAGAAGAAATCAGTAACTAAGCAGGCCCCCCAAACAGAAAACAAGAAAAATCATTGATTTCTGCCGTTCAAATTTGGAGAGTCAAAAAAAACCTCTATATTTGCACCCGTTAAAACGAGGTGCCATAGCTCAGTTGGTAGAGCAAAGGACTGAAAATCCTTGTGTCCCCGGTTCGATTCCTGGTGGCACCACTGATAAGAAAAGCAGAAAATAGAAAATCCCTGAAGGTCAATCACTTTCGGGGATTTTTGTTTTCTGCCGAAAGTGCAAAATGGGGCGAAAAAGAACATATCTGGTGGCGTAATCGGTGACTTTTTCGAGACTATCAAAAATAGTCACCAAGACGTTTTTATTTCGCTAATATACAGTGTTTTGCATAATATAAATCTGGGCCTATTTCCTTAATTTTGAACCATTAAAATTAGAAGGAAATGAGAAGAAATTCATTTGGAGTTTTATTCTTCTTAAAGAAGAACCAGTTACTAAAAAGTGGAGAAGCCCCCGTAAGTATGCGAATTACGGATCAATCCTAAAAGTAGGTTGGTGAATGTTTATGCAAAAATGGTTTTAAGCCTAAAGATGAAGAAAGGTATATCTCTTACTCCTCTGAATTGAGATCTAAAGGCTTTTACTTTTGCATTAAATGCTTCTGCTGAAGCGTTCGTTGCTCTATTCTCAAAATAGTTAACGATTGTCCCGTAGTTATTTTGCATAGTTTCAATAACCGATTTAAAGAATTTGAGATTTAACCTCTCCACCTTATTATACCAGTGAGCCAGTTTCATTAGTGCTTGATTTTTATTTAAATGTTGATTGTAGATATCCGTTAAATCCATGGATACTTCATAAGCCTCTTGTAAGGCGGGATATTCATGAAACAGGATTTCAGCTCTTTCTCTTTGCGATTTGGTCCATTTAGTGTGATGCTTGAGTAGAATATGCCGGCTTCTGGCCAGCAGTTGTCTGCGTGTATCCCCATTTATAAACACAGCAGGCACATAAGGTCTTTTAACTTCTCTGGCTAATTGAATCATCGCGTTCTCTTGATCTATCGCCTGCCAGCGGTAATCAACTCTCATATCACTGATTGCCTCACTCATTAACTTCTGCACATGGAATCGATCACTTACCAGTACGGCTTGAGGAAAACAACTTCGGGCTATACGAGCCATAGAAGGTGAAAGGTCCAGTGTGATTTCTTTCACTTTTAGTCGTTTACTACGAGGCAACTTCTTTAGGATATTAACTATGTGATCTGATTTTACTCCTTTAACCATAGCAACCAAACTGCCTTGTTTACCTCGTGCTGATTTGTTGGTGATAATTGTATAGAGTTCTCCCTGAGAAAGACAGGTCTCGTCTATACTTAACGTTTCACCAAGATTCTGTTTAAACAGAACATATTCTTCTGCATGAGGAAGCTGGGGCCATGATCGATAAGAGCTTATAAACTCTTTGTATTGATAGGCTAATTGTTTGCCATCTACATTGTAGTGGGAAGCTATTAATGAAATACCGGTAGCCTCACTCTCAATTCGTATCTTTTAAAAAAGCCACAAACTCTTTGGTGAGTCGTGTTCCTTCATGTGCAATATCATAAGTACAGCTGACAATCTCTTTGGTATCTGTCAACATCCATTTCCTACGACGTAAATGCAGATAGACCTCTTTACCTCGTATAGGGAAATCCTGAACCACATAAGCATTGGTAAAACCATAAGCAATGATTCCTCTATTTGCATATTCTGATGGAATAAGTTTCTTCTCATCCAGATAAATATCTATACGTTCTTCATCGTCTTCGATTTTAACAGCATCGAAATAATCAAATATCCAGGAAGGAAATACTGTACGAAGAATATCGGCTAACTCCATTTCTCTTTTTTAGAAGCAAAGATAAATATTTTTGACACCAACCTACTTTTAGGATTGATCC
>JAEYVY010000009.1 GCA_023429375.1 Bacteroidota bacterium
CAAAAACAAGTAAATCTAAAATAAAAATGACCCCGTCGACCAGGATAATTTAGGGGTAATCATAAAGTTTTTTCAGGGGTCAATTTAGATTTGGCACGAGGGGGCAACGCTCACTGGATTTTCCAAAATAGAGAAGAATGAATTATTTAGCAAAAACCAGTGTAACGTATATTTCTTATCTTTGAATCTTGAAAACGTATTTATACCTAACACATTAGCAAGACATCGTTTATGAAGAAAATTATTGCATTATCAGTTATCATCACTGTGTTTATCGGTATCACCTCATGCAAGAAATCGGATAAAGCTGCTGAACCTGCTGTGACAGAAAGCACAACCGAACAGGCTGTCGAACCAACTGCTGAAGCTGCTACAGACGGCCGTGGATATATTGTAAATGTGGGCGATCAGGCTCCCGACTTTACAATCGAATATCTGGACGGAACAACCAAACAACTTTCTGAACTAAAAGGTAAATTGGTTATGCTTCAGTTTACCGCCAGCTGGTGTGGTGTTTGCCGCAAAGAGATGCCATTCATTGAAAAAGATATATGGATCAAACATAAGGACAATCCTAATTTTGTACTGCTAGGTATTGACTTGAAAGAGGATAAGGAAACTACGGCAAAATTTGCTGAAACCATGAAAATCACCTACCCTCTTACATTAGATTTAGACGGTTCTAGATTTGCTTTATATACAGAGCCCAATGCAGGGGTTACCCGTAATATTATCATTGATAAAGAAGGTAAAATCGTGATGCTAACCCGTCTTTTCGAAATGGAAGAGTTTAATTCGATGACCAAATTCATTGACGATTATCTCAGCACAAATTTCTAAAAACGATTTTAAGAAGATATAGCTTTGGAAAATCTCACGAGTTGATTTTTAAGGACTAAAAGACACATCGGGAAGTAAGCCCTAAAAAGGAGTTACTTCCCGATGTTTTTTCAAGCTACACAAACCTTGAAATACAACACCTTGACCATTCCAAAAAAACACCCCGAACGTTTTAAAAAAAGACCGAGATGTTTTTTAAAAACGTTCGGGGTGTTTTTTAAAAACCATCGATATGTTTTTACATATCTGATTGTCAATGATTTACGACATATATATGTTTTATATAAAAACCATTAAACAAAGGGGTTGCAACCCCCAATAAATTTGTATCTTTGTTTCTTAAAGCAAATCATTTTAAATAAAAACGCGAAATGGCAGATAACGGATTGATTGAAACTGTAATAAGCAAAGCTAAGGTATGGCTTACAGAAAGCTACGACGAAGAAACTCGTTCGCAGGTTCAGGCAATGCTTGACAACGAAGACAAGACAGAATTGATAGAAGCATTTTATAAAGACCTTGAATTCGGAACTGGTGGTCTGCGAGGAATCATGGGTATGGGCTCAAACAGAATGAACAAATACACTGTAGGCGCGGCTACTCAGGGATTGTCAAATTATTTGAAGAAAGAATTCGGACACCTCGACCAAATCAAAGTAGTAATCGGTCATGATTGTCGAAACAACAGCCGCAAATTTGCTGAGATTTCTGCCGAAATATTTTCAGCAAACGGTATTAAAGTTTATCTATTCGATAACTTACGCCCAACACCTGAAATTTCCTATACTATTCGTAAATTGGGATGTCAGAGCGGTATCGTAATTACTGCATCACACAACCCCAAAGAATACAATGGTTACAAAGCATATTGGGACGACGGTGCACAAATGATTGCTCCGCACGATAAGAATACTATTGCCGAAGTCAACAAAATCAGAAATGCTTCTGAAATCAAGTTTAACGGAGACAAAAACCTGATTGAACTGATTGGCAAGGAAATCGACGATATGTTCATCCAAGATATCACAAAACTATCGTTGTCTCCCGAATCAGTGAAGCGCCACAACGACATGAAGATTGTTTACACGCCGATTCATGGAACAGGTATTATGCTTGTCCCCGCGGCTTTGAAAGCGTTCGGTTTTACAAACATCATTAATGTTCCTGAACAAGACGTTATAAGTGGCAACTTCCCTACCGTAGTTTCACCTAATCCTGAAGAACCTGCAGCGCTTGCATTAGCAGTAGAACGAGCAAAGGCTACAAATGCTGAACTCGTATTGGCAACCGACCCTGATGCAGACCGTATTGGTATTGCAGTGAAGAACGAACACGGTGAATGGGTATTGGTTAATGGTAATCAAATTGTTCTGCTCTTTGTCTACTATCTGATTACCCGTTGGAAGGAACTCGGTAAAATTACCGGCAAGGAATATATTGTTAAAACTATCGTTTCAACAGAAACCATCCGCAACATCGCCGAGAAAAACGGCGTTGAAATGTATGACGTATACACAGGATTCAAATGGATTGCCGATGTGATGCGTAAGAACGAAGGCAAAAAGACCTATATCGGTGGTGGCGAAGAAAGCTACGGCTTCTTGTGCGAAGACTTTGTACGAGACAAAGATGCCGTTTCTGCTTGTGCTATCCTGGCTGAAATGGCTGCTTGGGCTAAAGATCAGGGACTTTCGCTTTACCAATTGCTACAACAGATCTACGTTCAATACGGCTTTTCTAAAGAAGAGGGTATTTCTGTCGTTAAAAAAGGAAAGAGCGGCGCTGAAGAAATCGAAGCCATGATGAAGCATTTCCGCGAAAATCCGTTGACCGAACTAGCCGGATCGAAAGTTACATTAATTAATGATTTTGCTTCGTTGAAGGGTTGTAGCTTTATCGACAATGAAACTATTTCATTGGATATGCCTACCACTTCTAACGTATTGCAATATTTCACTGAAGATGGAACAAAAGTATCCGTTAGACCATCAGGAACTGAGCCGAAAATAAAATTCTATTGCGAAGTACACCTTCCTATCAAAGGAATTGAAGACCTTCCTGAAGCAGAACTTAAGGCTAAAGAAAAAATCAACCAAATCAAGATTTCTTTAGGAATTTAAAGGGATAATTGTTTTTACTTTAGCAAATGGCGAAATAAAAATCAAAGGGATTATCATTAATTGATAGTCCCTTTTATGCTATTGATAATTATGGAGTACCCAAAATCTCCATTTGGCTTTATTATAAAATATATTACTTTTGTGTTTGACTAATCAGCAATATAAATTAAGGTGGATAAAAGGATAAAATTACGAGTGCAGGGTTTGACAAACAGTCAGGTTCAGTCTGGTGCTTATGCTTTGATTTTAGCAGAAGAAGACGGATTAAGAAGAGTCCCTATCATCGTTGGTACGGCAGAAGCTCAATCTATCGCTTTTGCATTGGAACGAATCACGCCACCTCGCCCATTGACCCATGATTTGTTTACTTCCCTCATGCAAACAATAAATGTAAGGTTACTAGAAGTCTTTATCTATAGATTTGAAGACGGGGTATTTTATTCCGAATTAGTTATCGAATCCGGAGGCGAACAATTCCGGATAGATTCACGCACATCAGACGCTATTGCGATTGCCTTGCGTATGAGATGTGATATTTATACAACTGAAGAAATTATAAGAGAAAGTGGTGTGATACTTGAAGACGATGCTGAGGGCAATGAGCCTGAAGACGAGGAACAAGAACTTGAGCCCACTGATTTTACTGACGAGAACAAATTAAAAGAATGGTTATCACGAATGTCTGCTGAAGATTTGCAAGAGCGATTGGATGAAGCAATTGCTACTGAAAACTATGAGTTCGCAAAACTATACAGAGACGAACAAGATCGTAGAGAACGAAAGGAATCAAATAAATAATTTATGGAAACAACAGGCTTTAGCATTGATACGCTTTGGAGAGGTTTATTGGGCGTTATTGTAATAATTGGATCAGCGTATCTATTAAGCAAAGACAAAAAGCGAATAGATTGGAAATTAGTGGGGACAGGATTAGTCCTGCAGTTATTATTCGCATTGGCAGTAATTTATGTGCCTGTTGTCGGTTCCTTTTTTGAACTGCTGGGCAAGGTATTTATCCGCTTGATGGATTTCACTCAGGCGGGGATTGATTTCTTACTCGGCCCGTATGCTTCAAAAGCCGGAGGATTTGTATTCCTTATTCATTCATTGCCAGTTGTTATCTTCTTCTCTGCCCTTGTGTCGCTTTTCTACCATTGGGGAATAATCCAACGCCTGGTACAAGCGTTATCTTGGCTTTTAAGAAGAGTGCTTAATATTTCTGGTGCTGAAGGGTTGGTTGCATCGGGCAACTTATTCTTGGGTATGACCGAAGCTCCGGTTTTAATCAAGAATTATATTCCGGCAATGAATCGTTCAGAAGTATTTCTAATCATGGTAACCGGTATGGCAACCATTGCCGGATCATTGATGGGAACCTATATCGGACTGCTTTCGGGCGACGATCCTGTTCAACGCCTATTCTTCGCTAAACACTTGATTTCGGCAACAGCCATGGCTATTCCCGGGGCAATTGTAATCTCAAAAATCATCTTTCCTCAGACAGAACAAGTGACAGACCAGTTCGTTGAAACAGAAAAGAATGATTCTAAATCTACTGCTTTGGAATCTATCTCAGCGGGAACAAGCATCGGCGTAAAATTGATGACAAACATTGCAGCCATGCTGCTTGTATTTATTGCTTTGATTGCCATGGCTAATTATATATTGAATAACCTGATTGGTCATTATACCGGACTCAATGAATGGATTGTTGAAATAACAAATGGAAAGAGTACAGGATTTACATTCCAATTTATTCTGGGTGTGATAACGGCTCCGTTTATGTGGCTGGTAGGTATTCCTACTTCAGACATGATGCTTGTCGGTTCCTTGCTTGGACAGAAAACCATCCTCAATGAGTTCGTTGCCTTTGTGCAATTTCAGGAATGGAAAGAAGCCGGTTTATTCCTTTCACAGAAATCGATTATCATGACCACCTACATATTATGTGGCTTTGCTAATATTTCTTCTATCGGAATCCTTATCGGCGGTATTGGCGTTCTATCACCTGAGAAGAAAGGAATGATTACGCGATTAGGCCCGTACGCTTTGATTGGAGGAGCATTGGTATCTATTCTGTCGGCAACACTTGTGGGAATGATTTTAGGTTAATTATGCAACTGTTTTATACATCAGATATTTTAACAAACCCGGAACTACCGGAGGAAGAAGCGCGACATTGCATTCGTGTACTCCGGTTGGCCGAGGGAGATGAAATTGATTTGACTGATGGGAAAGGCTATTTCTATAAAGCAATTATCGAACAAGCCAACCCAAAGCATTGCCTAGTGTCTATAAAGGAAACCATTCATCAACCGCCTTTATGGCCTTTCCATCTACATATCGCCATCGCTCCTACGAAAAATATGGATCGCTTGGAGTGGTTTGCCGAAAAAGCAACTGAAATAGGCATCAATGCCATCACTTGTCTCAAATGTCGTTATTCTGAACGCAAAGAGCTCAAGGAAGAGCGCATCGAAAAGATACTGGTAAGTGCGATGAAGCAATCGCTGAAAGCAACATTGCCTCAGTTGAAAGGAATGACGGATTTTAAAACCTTCGTTCAGCAACCGTTCGATGGGAAAAAGTTTATTGCTCATTGTGAGGAAGGAGAAAAACCTTTACTCAAAAAGGTTTGCAACCCCGGCGACAATGTATTGATATTAATCGGACCAGAAGGTGACTTCAGCACGGAAGAGATTAAGCTGGCTCAAGATGCCGGATTTACAGCTATTTCTTTAGGCGAAAGCCGTCTACGTACAGAAACGGCCGCTCTCGTGGCCTGCCAGACGATCCACGTCATTAATCAATAAAGAAAATGAAAGATTTTGCTGCTATTGACTTTGAAACAGCAAATCAACACCGGACAAGCATTTGCAGTGTCGGTTTGGTGGTAGTTCGTAATGGCGAATTTGCAGACCGCTTCTATAGCCTCATTCAGCCTGAGCCCAATTTTTACTCCTATTGGAACACGCGGGTACATGGCATCACACAAGCAGATACGGAAAATGCACCCGTCTTTCCTTTCGTCTGGAAAGAGATAGAGCCACTTATCGAAGGACTTCCCTTGGTGGCGCATAATAAAGCATTTGATGAGGCTTGCCTTAAAGCTGTATTCAAAATGTATTGTATGGATTATCCCGATTATGACTTTCGCTGCACACTACAATCAGCGAGACGAACGATTAAAAATCTCCCTAACTACCAACTACACACTGTATCTGCTTGTTGTGGATATGAGCTCACCAATCATCATCATGCCCTATCTGATGCGGAAGCATGCGCTTGGATTGCCAGAGAGATTATTTAACGCGATAGCCAATAACAGCTTTTTTATTTACATTTGCATCTCTAATACTCGTGATGTGGATACAAATAGAATAAATAGCTTAACAGATGATATAAAGAAAGGTAATCGTGAAGCGTTCAACGAATTCTTCTGCCTATATTACCCTCGCTTGCTTGCCTATGCGTCCGCTATTGTTGAAGATGAAATTGCTGAAGATATAACACAAGATGTATTCCTTTATGTTTGGGAAAATAGGAAACGACTGAACTGGGACGGTGGTTTTCATTCCTATCTATTTCAAGCCGCCTATACTCGTTGCCTCGACTATTTTAAAAAGAATTGTTCGGCAGAAAAGTATACGACACATGTTATGTTTGAACATGCTCGGCTGTACAGCGAATTTGTAAACGACAACAATACCATCTTGGAAGAATTGTATTCGAAGGACTTCTACAAACAACTTTATACGCTATTAGACCAGATTCCTTTTCAAAGACGTGAAGTTTTCATTCTTGCCTATATCCAAGGCTTGAAAACAAAAGAAATTGCAGAGCTGCTCAAGCTACCGCAACGAACTGTAGAGAGTCATATTTATTTAACTTTGAAATATCTTAAAGGAAAAATGGCCGCAAAAGACTTTCTTATGCTTTGTCAACTTCTCTCTATTCCCCCTGTTTTTATGCAATAATCGCATGATTACATTTTTTAACACAATAAAACCATAAAGAAATCCAGACACTTAGCAAAAATATTACGTACACACCCTAAAAATCATTTGCATTGTAAATAAAAATATCTACTTTTGCACCCGGGTAAGTCCTACACGGCATGCTCCCTCGGAATCCCCCAGGGCTTGACCGCAGCAAGGGTACTTGGTTGTAGCGGCGCGATGTAGTCAGCTTACCCACCTGCCTCTTTAGCTCAGTTGGCCAGAGCACGTGATTTGTAATCTCGGGGTCGTTGGTTCGAATCCGACAAGAGGCTCAAAAGAAAAGAGACTATCTGATTTAGATAGTCTCTTTTCTCATTTTATACCACCTGCAATTCATTCGCAATTTATATCTTTGTTTCATTGAAATTGTTATCATGAATCAGAAACTTCCATCTGTTTTACTTGAAAATGCCGTCAACGAACTGGCCTCTCTGCCCGGTATCGGTAAAAAGACCGCTCTACGACTTGCCTTGTATATGCTGAAAAGAGACACAGGCTACGCTGAAGGTCTTGCTTCTGCACTTGTGAATCTAAGACGAGACGTGGTCTATTGTAAGGAATGTCATAACATATCTGACCAAGAGGTATGCACAATATGCTCTAATCCGGCTCGTGACCACTCATTGGTTTGCGTTGTTGAAAACATTAAGGAAGTAATGGTCATTGAAAACACAGGTCAATTCAAAGGCGTATATCATGTATTAGGTGGTATTATTTCGCCAATGGATGGGATTGGTCCTGCCGATTTGCAGATTAACAGCTTAGTTGAACGAGTAGCAAAGGGAGGTGTCAGCGAAGTTATACTGGCTCTGAGCACAACAATGGAAGGTGATACTACCAATTTCTTTATCTACAGAAAACTATCTCCTTACAATATTAAAGTCAGCGTAATCGCTCGAGGAGTATCTATCGGCGATGAAATTGAATATACCGACGAAGTAACATTGGGCCGTTCTATTCAGAACAGGACAAGTTTTAATGATTCCATAAAAATATAATATAGAATAAGAAAAGGCATGTACGAAAAAAAAGTATCCATAGTAATCGTTAATTATAATGTCTGCTTCTTTTTGGAGCAATGTCTATATTCTGTACAGGCAGCCATACAGGGCTTTGATGCAGAGGTTTGGGTAGTCGACAATAATTCGACTGACGGTTCCGTGGACTATCTTCGCCCCAAATTTCCGGATGTTGTATTCATCGAAAACAAAGATAACCCCGGTTTTGGTAAAGCAAACAACCAAGCTATAAGTCAATGTAACGGTGAATACATATTGATTCTGAACCCAGATACAATCATTGGCGAAGAAATCATTCGTACGCTCTGCTTCTTCATGGACGAACACGCGAAAGCGGGTGCCGCCGGTGTAAAAATGCTAGATGGATGCGGTGTGTTTTTGCCCGAAAGCAAGCGCAATTTCCCTACGCCATGGATTTCATTCTGTAAATTATTCGGACTTAGCAAGCTATTCCCAAACTCACGGCAGTTTTCGTCTTACCACCTGCCCTATCTGAATCCGAACAAACAGCATAAAGTACAGGTATTGGCCGGTGCTTTCATGTTTGTCAGACATGATGCACTGAAAGAAGCCGGGTTGTTCGACGAATCATTCTTTATGTACGGCGAAGATATCGACCTCTCCTATCGCTTAACCTTGGCAGGATATACAAATTATTATCTGCCAGAACGCATTTTGCACTATAAAGGCGAAAGTACCAAACATAGTGATATCAAATACATTCGTGCTTTTTATGAAGCTATGCTGATATTTTACAAGAAGTATTATCCTAAATCAAGTATGGTCATGCGCCTGCTGGTAAGCTTCGCCTTGAAATTAAAGACTGGATGGACCGCTTGTTTCGGTAGGAAGAATGCTAAAACAACCAAACAAAAATACAAAAACAGAAGAGCCCTCATTCTCTGTGATGAGAACCATTTTGATAAGATTAAGACATGCACTGCCAATCAAGTAGCCGGATTGGAGTTTATCAACCATTGGAATTTAAACGAAGACCGTGCAATGAATGCAATAAACAGGCGAAATCAAATGAAAGGCTTTACGGATATTGTTTTTTCTTATCCGGACATGCGATTTGAACAAATGCTCTTGTTTATGGATACCATGCCAAACAAGAAAACCACTTATCACATCTACAATAAATACAGCAACCGATTAATTTCACCCGGAATATAAAATGAAACTATTAGAAGACGATAGAATCCATCTCCGTTCACTCGAACCTGAAGACCTAGATCTGCTCTATAAATGGGAGAATGATTCAATGCTTTGGTCGCTGGGTAGCACCGTTTCACCCTATTCTTACTACATATTGAAAGAATACATAGCTTCGTCAGATAAAAACATCTACGAGCAAAGGCAACTACGTTTGATGATAAGTTTGAAAGAGTATGATGAAACAGTCGGCATGATTGACCTGTATGATTTTGATCCACACAATCGCAGGGCCGGTATTGGCATATTAATTGATGCAGAGTATCAGCGTTTAGGTTATGGCAAAAGTGCAGTAAGACTAATCATTGATTATGCATTTCATTTCCTGAAACTTCATCAACTGTATGTACATGTCCCTGTAGAGAATACAGCCAGCATAAAACTTTTTTTGGCTTGTGGATTTACAGAATCGGGCATATTAAAGGATTGGAATTCTGTAGCTGAGGGTTTCAGAGCAGTAAGTGTTATGCAACTGATCCAGGATTAATTCAGATTCGGGTCTTTAGGATATTTAGTCCACGTTTCATATTCCTTTCCCAACAGTTCGAGTGAAGATTTCCAAAATGCTTCTCCGTCAGCCAACAGAGGAAATGATGGTTTTATGGTGTTGCTAACCAACCATGAGTTTGACTTAACCTCCCCTCCTAACTGTCCTTTTGTCCATCCCGAATAGCCTAAGAAGAATTTAATTTTCCCTTCAACCGAATTCCCATTCATAATATATTCTTTTACACAATTAAAATCGCCATCAAATGATAGCTCGTTATTAATAGGAATCGTATCGTGGACAACGGATTCTCCTAAAGAATGAATAAAAAATAATCGATTAGAACTTACAGGGCCGCCTAAATAGATAGGAATATCTTCGTATGATTGTAATTCAGGAAAGAACGAATTCAGGATATAATCTGTTTTCTTGTTTAACACAAAACCCATTGAACCATCCGGACTGTGCTGTACAAGTAAAACTACAGAACGCTGAAAATAGGAATCTTGTAGAAAAGGTTCGGAGATAAGAAGACAACCCTGTGCTGGTTGTTGGTTATTATGTTTTATTTTAAATAGATTACTCTTATTTGTCATAACCCATCGAATTATAGGATTTTAACGCAATATATAGTTTATAACGATATTATCCAACAATTATCCCCGGTCATAAGTTAATATATCATAACAAGACCGGGGATAATACTTAAATAGGATGATGGGTTTTAAATAATGCGAGCCGCTCTTCTAGTAGCTCATATTGATTTTCTTTAATAAATGAGGTGCATGCTCGTAGACCTTCCTGCCGGCTTCCGGTTGTAGAAAGTGAGATGGCGCTTACACCATAATAAATCAACTCTTCCATCAATTCACCACCGGTCATGCCCGGATAAGAAATAGTAAAATAGAATCCGTCTGCAATGGGCTGATCCAAATCATGATCGTAAACAATCTTAAATCCATTACGAACAAAAATTTCTTTTAACCGTTTTGCCCTTCTTCCATATTCTTTGGTTTCGGAAACAAAGTCAAAGATACCATCAGATGCAGCCTTAAACATAGCAGCTAATGCAAACTGAGCAGAATGGCTGGTTCCTGAAGAAAGCGCATAGAGTACTCTATGGATGTAAACTGTACCGAATGTTCCTCCTCCATATCGTTTAGTCAATCCGGAGAATGCCTTGTGGTAGAGTTTATCTGAGATGGCTGTCACACCGATACGTTGGCCAGCATAGCTAAACGCTTTAGAACCGGATATCTGTAGGATATAATTGTCAGTATAACGTGCAACTGTCGGTTGAAACGGTGGTTCAAACGGCTTGCCCAGATCCTTTCTGAAGTCCATCGCAAAATAAGCCAGGTCTTCAATCACGATTGTCTCATATTTATCTGCTAGTTCAGCAATAATCTGCAATTCCTCGTCTGTAAGACAAAACCAAGCCGGATTATTCGGATTGGAATAAATCATTGCCGCAATCTTACCCGTCTTCAAGAAAGATTCGAGGATATCCCGTAATTTCTCTCCACGATAATCATACACATCAAAGGATTCATATTTAAATCCCATAACCGTGATTTGTTGTTTCTGAACAGGGAATCCAGGATCGATAAAGAGTATCGTATCACGCTGTTCATCACATTGGCAGGAAGTTAAAAACGAAGCATAAGTGCCTTGCATAGAACCAACAACTGGGACACAACCCTCAGGTGCTACATTAATATCAAGAAATGCCTTAATAAATCGAGAAGCTTCGCTCTTCAATTGTTCAGCACCATTAATATTGGGATAAATAGAAGCAATACCTTTTTTTAATGCTTCAATTTCTGCATCCACCCCAACTTGTGCCGGTTTTAGTCCGGGCACACCCATTTCCATGTGGATAAATTCTGTATTCGTCTCCTTTTCGAGTTGAGTTGAAATGGCCACTACTTCACGAATCGTAGCTTTTCCAAAATCAGAAAGCCCATAACTTTCTATGACACTACGTACTCTCTGATAATCTACCGGTGTTTTATTCATGATTATAAATTAATTAGTGATAACAAAAATAGAAATTTAATCTTTCATCTCATTTTTTTAAGTGAAAACTATTGCGAAATCAAATAATCCACCTATCTTTGCATCGCATTTGAGAGAGAATGCAGCTCCAATATGGAGCCTTATCTAAATGGTGTGGTAGTTCAGCTGGTTAGAATACCTGCCTGTCACGCAGGGGGTCGCGGGTTCGAGTCCCGTCCATACCGCAGAGAGCCTACGACAAGAGGCGCCAAAAGAAAGACAAGCCCTTCATATTCAGTGAATATGAGGGGCTTTTTTCGTTTATCATGTCTTGGTCTAAAGCCAAGAAAAAGACGAAAAAAGACAAAGCAGCTAACCTAAACTGTACCCCCTTTCCGAAAAAACGCAAGGGGGTACAGTAATTCGAAGCGAAAGGGGTACAGTTTGGTCAAAATTGGCAGCGTATTGTCCTGATTTGGCATAGTGCATAAAATTCATTTTTAGATAGTTATCGGTAATTTTGTAACATTAAAAAATGAGTTTATGAAAAGTACATTTCGCATTCTTTTCTATGTAAAGAAAGACAAAAAAAGAGCAGACGGCACTTATCCTATCATGTGCCGTATTACCATCGACGGAGAACCAAGCCGTTTTAACACAAAAGTAAATGTCAATCCCAATATCTGGGACGCAAAAGCCGGTATCGCTATCGGCAAATCTAATGAAGCTGTTGAAGTCAATGCCTTATTGAATACTATAAAAACAAGTATTCATAATGTGTATCATGTAAATAATACTTGAAAACTACCCCACTATAATACTTGAAAAGTATACCACTAAAATAATTCAAAAGTATACCACCTATGGATGTAAAATAGGATGATTTAACAGTCTCTTGATTGTTAAGATTCTCTATTTTATTAACAAATACTAACATTATAAATTCCTTTGTGTATGATTAAAACACAGAGGATAACATGATTAAAATGGTGGATAGACAACAAATTATACACATGTATCGAACCAGAGGTTGTAGTAAACGAGCTATAGCCAGAGAGCTGGATATCAATCGTAAGACTGTTTCTAAAGTCATTGCGGAGTATGAAGCTACTTTAGATAGTACAGATCGAGAAGCTTCTCTGGAGACTCTGCTTACCTGTGCTCCCCGTTACGATAGTTCCAAACGTAGCCGCAGAGTAATCACAGGGGTTCTTAAAGACCTTATTGATGATTGTCTGCACAAGAATGTGCAGAAGCGTTCTCTTGGTCTTAAAAAGCAATGTATGCTGGGGAAGGATATTTATGAGTTCGTCATTGGCAAAGGCTTTAGAGTCAGTTATTCGGGCGTCTGTAAATACATCAAGGAATCTAATAGTTCGAAGAAGAACCAAAGCAGTGAAGCTTTTATCCGAGGTTATTATCCTGCGGGAGAAGCCTGTGAGTTTGACTGGGGAGAAGTTAAACTCTATCTTGGAGGCAAGCTTCAAAAGCTGTATATGGCCGTCTTTACCTTCAGCCACAGTAATGGTCGTTTCGTCATCAGGATACCCTAGCCTTTATGGAATCTCACCGAAACTTCTTCTCTCGGGTAGGTGGCATACCGGCTGTTATGGTTTATGATAATATGCGTGTAGCCATCAAGGAGTTCGTGGGTGCAGAAAAAAAGCCTACCGATGCACTTCTTCGCCTGAGTAACTTCTATCGTTACCATTACCGCTTCTGTAATGTCCGTGCCGGTTGGGAGAAAGGGCATGTGGAATGCTCGGTGGAGTATGTCCGGCGCAAGGCTTTCTGTGTTAACTTACGATTCAATACCCTGGAGGATGCTCAGGCTCAACTTATGACTATCTGTGAGCGAATGAATAAGGAAGTGGGCAGTCCTTCCAC
>JAEYVY010000014.1 GCA_023429375.1 Bacteroidota bacterium
CTTTCGCATCGCCCAGCATCATGGTCACCTTATCTTTCATCTCATACAGCGGGTTGGGCACGCCGGCATATCCCGGATTGAGGTCGTAGTTGCAGATGATAACATGCTTAGCCTGATCGACATTCAATACGGGCATTCCATAAATTGGCGTATCCACAGCATCACGTGCAGCAGGGTTGAGCACATCGTTGGCTCCGATAACGACAACGAGGTCAGCATCCTTAAACTCATCGTTTATGGCATCCATCTCGTAAAGTTTATCGTAAGAAACATCGGCTTCTGCAAGCAATACGTTCATGTGTCCCGGCATACGTCCGGCAACAGGGTGAATGGCGTATTTTACATCAGCGCCAAGGCTCTCGAACTTGTCGGCTAATTGCCTTACCTGATGTTGTGCTTGTGCCAGAGCCATACCATAACCGGGTACGATAATCACTCGTTTGGCCCCTTTCAAATTAGAGGTAAACGAGTTGCCTTCGCATTTCTGCGGTTCAGTATCTTCTAGAGGTTCGGTTTCGGTTTCATTTGCTTCCAGCTCTACTGTAGGGAAGAACGGAACGGCAGTAGTAACAGCAGTTTTTCCGGTCAGAATGACCATCAGCTTGCGGTTCATGGCACGACACATGATTTGAGTCAATATTAGTCCCGACGAACCAACAATACCGCCGATAGCTACAACCAGTAAATCTCCGATAGCAAGACCGGCAATAGCGGCCGCCACACCAGCCAGCGATGTTAGCAACGAAATCGTAATTGGCATATCAGCTCCACCCACCCGGATGGCAAAGGCCAAACCAAATATAGAGCCGGCAACTGTGCCGAGTGTAAGTATAAAGTAGGGATCGGAAAGAATACCGAACTGAGTACCGGCAACGAAGCTAAGAGCTATCGAAACCAATGATCCGAAAATTGTAAGCCAAATAATCACTTCGTGATTTTTCCAAATAACCGGCTTTTGAGGCAACAATCGATGCAGTTTTCCTGCAGCAACCATACTTCCTACAAACGTGATCATACCGACAACTACTGCAATGACAGCTGTTACATTGACGAATAGCGGATATTTAATCACTTCTTCAACACCAATACCAACGAAGGTGAGTCCTCCGACGATAGCACCTGCCAGTCCACCTAGTCCATTGAGCATGGCTACTGTCTGAGGCATTTCCATCATTTGTACTTTTCGTGCGATATAGGCTCCAATTACGCAGCCGATAAGCGTGAAAATATAGATTGTCGAAACCTCTACAATATTATAATGTAGTAGGGTGGCGATAAAACCAGCTAATAACGAAAAGGAGAGAACGAGGTTTCCCCGCGTGGCCGTTCTGACTTTACTCATCATCGAGATGCCTACCAAAGCTAAAAGAGAAAGAAAGCCACATACGATAAAATAAATTGTATCTGTCATTGCTTCTTCGTGTTATCTTTATGTTTAAACATCTTCAACATTCTGTGTGTAACACCAAAACCGGCAACGACATTGACTGTCGCAAGGATAATTCCCAACCCTCCGAAGATTTGTCCCACGATGAGGCCGAATCCTTCCATGCGGTAAGAATAACCCACACTAACGAGTGCTCCCAATAAGCATATGCCGGCCAGAGCATTCATGCCGGTCATCAAGGGTGTATGTAAAAGGCTGGGAACATGTTTGATAATGAAATATCCTACAATCGAGGATACAATAAATATAAGTATTAAAAGTATTGGATTCATTTGAATTCTCTTTTTAGGTAGACAATTGCAGTAAGCAAAACGACAAGTGAAAACACGCCACCCGGAATCGATATTCGGATGACGTGTTCCAATGCTCTGTATTATTGTTGCATCGCTTCAAGGGTACCCGTATGAACGATTTTACCATCGATGGTCACCAAGATCGATTTAACGATTTCGTCCGTAGTATCTAGGCTGATCTTACCTTCTTTAACAAGGTATTTCACCAGATTGTATACATTGTTTGAGAACATCCAGGTTGAACTGGTTGGTAGCATTCCCGGAATATTCTTGATACCTATGATGGTAACACCATGTTTTATTTCTGTAGTTCCTGCCGGTGTGATATCGCAGTTACCTCCTTGGTCAACAGAAATGTCTACAATAACCGATCCATTACGCATTTCTTTAACCATATCTTCGGTTATCAGCGTAGGAGCCACCTTGCCGGGTACTAAAGCACTACAGAACACGATATCCATCTCTTTGAGTGTTGCGCGCAATGCTTCGCGTTCTTTTTCAATCCATTCTTTTGGTAAGTTCTTAGCATATCCTCCTTCAGCGATAGCTAGTTCGGCAGGTACACCTGTATCGACAATCTTAGCACCTAAGCTCTGAGCCTGTTCAATAGCAGCAGGGCGGATATCGGTTGCATAAGTGATTGCTCCAAGTCTTTTAGCTGTTGCCAATGCTTGCAGACCACCTACACCTACACCAATGACAAATACTTTTGCCGGTTGAATGGAACCAACAGCCGTAAACATAGGAGGCATGAATTTAGATAATGCGTCGGCAGCCATCAAAATGCCTTTGTAGCCTGCACATGTACTCATTGATGTTAATGCATCCATGCTTTGTGCACGCGAAATACGAGGAACACCATCCAGCGTCATACTGATGATACCGTTGGCCGCCAATTTCTTGACCATTTCATGATTGACAGGAGATGCAGGATGAATGAACGTAATCAGATACTGACCTGCATGCATGAGATCGACCTCATGTGTATTATAGGTTTTATTAAACAACGGTTCTTTAACCTTTAGAATGAGCTCGGCTTTTTCGTAGATTTCTTTGGCCGATTCGATGATTTGTGCACCGGAGACAACATAGTCTTCATCATAGTAAAAAGATCCTTCACCGGCATTCTTTTCAACAAGAACGGTTGCACCATCTGCAACAAATTTTTTGACAGTTTCAGGTGTTGCAGATACTCGAGCCTCACCTGGCATGATTTCTTTAGGAATTCCAATAATCATAATAATATCTTTTTAAAGTAATTTAAAGTCGTTTTCAGGTGTTCGACGCGAGTAAATTTGTCAGTCTTAGCCTGAGCGTTTACAAAGTGATACAAAGATATAAAATATTGGATTCTAAACTAAAAGTGGACAATATTAGATGAGGAGGAATATTGAATTAATGTTTTTTTTAAATTATTAGGCCGTTTAATATTAACTTTGCGCTTCGATAAAAGAATTTACTCCCTTGAATAATACACATGGAAAGAAACACAATCAGTCAGATTCTCGCCTTGTTGAAAAAAGAAGTCGTACCAGCCATTGGCTGTACGGAACCTGTTGCCGTTGCTCTTGCCACGGCTAAAGCAACAGAATTGCTGGGGATAAAACCGGAACGAGTAGAGGTACTCTTAAGCGCTAATATCTTGAAAAATGCAATGGGAGTAGGTATTCCCGGAACTGGTATGGTTGGTTTGCCTATTGCAATAGCCTTGGGGGCACTGATTGGCAAATCAGAATACGGGCTGGAAGTACTTCGTGACATGACGAACGAAGCACTGACCGAAGGAAAGCAGATGATAGCAGAGAAGAGGATATTGGTTTCTTTAAAAGATAAGGTAGATAAACTTTATATCGAGGTCGTCTGTCACTACGACAATAAATATGCTAAGGCTATAATTGCTCAAGGTCATACTCGTTTTGTCTATTTAGAAAAAGACGGCAAGGTTTTATTGAATTTAGCTTCTTCGGCTTCTTCTGCCATAGAAGAGCAGTCAGATGATTCCGATTTCAGCCTTTCATTCTCTACAGTCTATGAATTTGCCATGGCGGCACCGTTGGAGGATATCCGTTTTATACTGGAGGCTGCACGCCTGAATAAAGCTGCTGCAGCTGAAGCCAAGAAACATGATTATGGCCATACAGTAGGTCGGATAGTAGAAGGTACATACGGCAAAAAATACTTGGGAGATTCTTCACTGACGCGTATGTTGGCTCTGACTTCTTCTGCCTGCGATGTGCGAATGGATGGAGCGATGGTGCCTGTAATGAGTAATTCTGGAAGCGGTAATCAAGGCATTGCGGCTACCTTGCCTGTGCTTTCGTTTGCCGAAGATGTACAATGTAGCGAAGAACAGCTTATTCGTGCACTTATGTTGAGCCATCTCATGGTCGTTTATATCAAACAAAGCCTGGGACGTTTATCTGCATTATGCGGTTGTGTGGTTGCTGCCACCGGAGCAAGCTGTGGTATAACCTATTTGATGGGAGGATGCCGGAAGCAGGTATCTTTTGCCGTTAAAAATATGATCGGCAACCTGACGGGTATGATTTGTGATGGGGCTAAGCCCAGTTGCGCGATGAAAGTGTCGAGCGGAGTTTCTACGGCCATGTTGTCTGCTCTGATGGCAATGGAGAATAAAGTGGTGACTGATATAGAAGGTATCATTGATGAAGATGTGGATAATTCTATACGCAACCTAACACTCATAGGTTCCGTAGGGATGGAGACCACTGATAAGTTGGTGCTCGATATTATGACAGGTAAAAATCGTTAATGTCCGTATAAAGCCAATTGTTTTTGTTATTTTTTATAAAGTTCGAAAAAATAAAAAGTAATACCTTTGAGAGGTAGACAGAAGAATATAACTATGTTGATTAAAGAGAATTTAATTTTTGACTTAAATATCAAGTGGAAAAACATCCAAAACTATCTGATAGAAAAAGGCTTTGATGCTTGCTTGTTGAGTGTGGATGTAAATATATTTTATATATCGGGACTTATTTATAGTGGTTACTTCTATCTACCAGCAAATGGAAACCCACTTTTTTTTGTGAAGCGTCCTAACGGACTTGAAGGAGAGGACGTTTACTCAATTCGCAAGCCGGAACAGATTATGGATATCTTGGCAGATTTGGGATTAGAGAAACCGAAATCACTTATGTTGGAAGCTGATGAGCTTACCTACAACGATTATATGAGGCTATTGGCTGTGTTTGCTCCCGAAATGACGGGTAATGCCACTACCATGATGCGTGAACTTCGACGAATAAAGACTCCTTGGGAAATTGAACAATTCAGGATTTCAGGTAGGAAACATACTCAAACCTATGCGGAAATACCTCAATGTTATAAGCCCGGGATGACAGATTTGGATTTTCAGTTCGAGATTGAACGCCTGATGAGGCAAAATGGCTCGATCGGTATATTTCGAACCTTTGGTGCGAACATGGATATATTCATGGGAAGCATTTTAGCCGGTGAGAATGCAGAAGCTCCATCGCCCTTCGATTTTGCATTGGGAGGGGCAGGTGTTGATGAATCTTGTCCAATTGGTGCCAACGGCACTTTGCTGAAGGATGGAACAGCAGTAATGGTGGATATGGCGGGTAACTATACGGCTTATATTACGGATATGACACGTGTATTTGCTGTTGGAAAACTGCCTGAACTGGCTTATAAGGCACATCAGGTGTCACTGGAAATACAACACGAGGTAGAGCGTAAGGCTTTGCCCGGATTCCCCGCAGCCGAAGTATATAATTTGGCAGAGACTATAGTGAATAAAGAAGGACTATCGGCCTATTTTATGGGAACCAAGCAACAAGCTAAATTTGTTGGACATGGGATAGGACTCCAGATCAATGAGTTGCCGGTTTTTACTCCTCGTTCGAACGATAAGCTACAGGAGGGTATGGTCTTTGCTCTTGAACCTAAGTTTGTTATTCCTGGAGTAGGTGCAGTAGGCATTGAAAATAGTTTTTTGGTTACCTCAAACGGACTGGAGAAACTGACTTGTGCAGAAGAAAATATTATTCATTTATAAACAACTCAATTAAACACGTATGAAAAGAGCTTTAGCTTTAGGACTTATACTCTTGACGGTTCTGCTGCCACTGAATGCCGCAAACAAAGGAGAGGTAAAGCCTGTAAAAAACCTAATCGTGTTGATTCCTGACGGAACATCACTAGCTACAGTGTCAACTGCTCGTTGGTTGCAATGGTATACAAACCCGGATAAACCGAATTTGAATATCGATCCTTATATTTGTGGTACAGTACGAACACATTCTTCTAATGCACCGATTGGAGATTCTGCTCCAACAACAGCGTGCTATATGACCGGTTATCCAAGCCGTACGGGTTATGTATCAACTTATCCTGTAGCTGATCCGGCAAATGACATCTATCCAATGGATCCTGATCGTGCTTATCAACCTTTGACTACTGTTCTTGAAGCAGCTAAATTGTTATATGGAAAATCTACCGGATTGGTGTTTACTTGTGAGTTTCCACATGCTACTCCGGCCGATTGTTCTGCACATAGCTACAATAGAGGCAAGTATGAATGGATTGCACCGCAGATGGTACATAATGACCTGTCTGTTGTAATTGGTGGTGGTGTTTCTTTATTACCCGCCGAAGGTGAAGCATACTTGAAAGCAAACGGTTATGGTGTTTATAAAAATGACCTGAAGGGCATGCGCGCTGATAAAGGAGATAAGATGTGGGCTCTTTATGGAAACAAAGAAATGAGCTATGACATAGATCGTAATGTAGACGAACAACCTTCTATCGAAGAGATGACTCGCTTAGCGATCGAAAAGCTTTCACGTAGCGAAAAGGGATTCTTCTTAATGGTAGAAGGAAGTAAGGTAGACTGGGCTGCTCACGGAAATGATCCAGTTGGTATGGCTACCGATTTTCTTGCTTTTGACAAAGCATGTGCTGTAGCCTTGGAATTTGCTCGTCAAAATGGTGAAACGGCTGTCGTTATTTTGCCAGACCATGGTAATAGCGGTTTAAGTATTGGCGTAGGCCGTTGCACCGGATACGACAAATTGACGAAAGATCAACTATTCGGACAATTTTCAAAATATAAATTGACAGCAGAAGGTTTTGCTCGCAAAGTGAATGAAATACCTCATTCTGAAGTACAAAAGCTATTCAAGGAATATGCCGGATTTGAATTGAGCGAAGCAGAATTGCACGCTTTGAATAACTGTAAAGATTATAAGAATAGTCCAATACCTGCAAATGAACGTTCAGCTGATGGCATAGAACCTTCTATGTATAGTGGTTCATTGACTTCGTTTATGGCTAAGCTGCTTACTTCAAAAACTTGTTTCGGATTCACAACAGGTGGTCATACCGGTGAAGAAGTATTCCTTGCTGCTTATCATCCACAAGGTACGTTGCCATTAGGTGTGCATACCAATGTTGAAATCAATGAATATTTGTGCAAGGTAATGGGCTTCGATAAAAAGCTTGATGAGTTAACTTCCGAATATTTTGCAAAGCATACGGATGTGTTCGCTGAGTACAAATACGAAGTGAAGGAATCAAAAGAAGGGGAGTTGCCTGTACTGATAGTAAAAGGTAAAAAGAACCAACTGACAATTTCCCCTTTCACTAATATCGTGAAAGCCGGAAAGAAAGGAAAAGAAGAAATCAGGTTGAATTCGGTTGTGGTTTATGTGGATAAAAATAACACATTCTATTTACCGAAGTCGTTAACGGAATACTTGAAATAATGAAAAGCGGAGGCTGAAAGGTCTCCGCTTTTTTTATACATTTGCATATATAGACAGAATACTTGTATCATGAAAAGTAACAGTTTAGTATCTATCGATCAGTGTACTGCAGAAGATATTATCCGCATATTGGATAATGCAGCTTTGTTTGAAGCAAATCCGAACAGGAGACTGATGGAAGGAAAGGTGGTCGCTACCTTGTTTTTCGAACCATCTACTCGTACTCGTTTGAGTTTTGAAACAGCTATTAATCGTTTGGGTGGTCGTGTGATAGGTTTTCAAGATGCCTCGACAACCAGCTCTTCCAAAGGAGAGACATTGAAGGATACGATTCTAATGGTTAGTAATTATGCCGACTTGATTATCATGAGGCATTATCTGGAAGGAGCCGCACGCTATGCTTCAGAAATTACAAATGTCCCCATTATCAATGCGGGAGACGGAGCTAACCAGCATCCTTCACAAACACTCTTAGATTTGTATTCGATCCGTAAGACTCAGGGAACACTTAACAACTTGACGATAACCATGGTGGGCGACCTAAAGTATGGAAGGACTGTTCATTCGCTGATCGTAGGTATGTCCCACTTCAATCCGACCTTCCATTTTATTGCACCGGAAGAACTACGTATGCCGGAAGAACAGAAAAACTTCTGTGACGAACATGGTATCGCCTACTATGAGCATACTGCTTTTTCAGAAGAAATAATTAATGAATCGGATATCTTATATATGACGCGTGTTCAGCGTGAACGCTTCACCGACCTAGAGGAGTATGAGCGGGTGAAGAATGTCTATATCTTACGTAACAGTATGTTGGATAATAGCCGGAAAAACTTAAGGATACTTCACCCACTGCCACGTGTAAATGAAATAGCGTATGATGTGGATGATAATCCGAAAGCCTATTATATTCAGCAAGCTCGTAACGGTTTATTTACGCGAGAAGCTATCATTTGTGAAGTTTTAGGTATTACTATTTAATCGTAATCAAACTATGTCAACGGGAAAGAAACGCGAAATGCAGGTAGCTGCTTTGGAAAATGGAACAGCTATTGATCATATACCACCAGACCGTCTTTTCAAAGTCGCATCTTTGTTAGGCTTGGAAAAAATGAATAATACGATAACCATCGGGAATAATTTTAAAAGCAACAAGATGGGGTCAAAAGGGGTTATCAAGATATCTGATAAATTCTTTGAAGAAGATGTTATTAACCGGATAGCTTTGATTGCACCTAATGTGATATTAAATATCATCCGTGATTTTGAAGTTGTAGAAAAGAAGACGGTTGTTTTACCAAATCAGATTGTAGGATTGGTGAAATGTAACAACCCAAAATGTATTACCAATAATGAGCCTATGCCAACACATTTTGATGTGATTGACAGAGAAAAGGGAACATTACGGTGTCGATATTGTGAACGAAAAATAAATAAAGAAGATATTGTTTTGAAATGAAACAAGACTGGAAACCGGGAACAATGATATATCCATTACCTGCCGCCATGATTACCTGCGGCAATAATCCGGAAGAATATAATATTGTTACAATTAGTTGGCTGGGTACTATCTGTACGAATCCGCCTATGTGTTATATTTCTGTACGTCCGGAACGTCATTCGTATCCCATCATCAAGAAGAATATGGAGTTTGTCATCAATTTGACAACGAAAGATCTGGCGTTTGCAACAGATTGGTGTGGAGTCAATAGCGGCCGGGCATATCATAAATTTGAGGAGATGAAACTGACACCGGGGAAAGCTTCTATCGTAAGTGCCCCTGTTATTGAGGAGTCTCCATTGTGCATTGAATGCCGAGTAAAAGAGATCATACCTTTAGGAAGTCATGATATGTTTATTGCCGACGTTGTAAATGTTCGTGCTGATGAAAAGTATCTGAATCCTGAAACAGGCTCTTTTGATATGGGAAAAGCAGGTCTGTTAGCCTATTCGCATGGGAAGTATTACGAATTAGGCGAAATGGTAGGTAAATTCGGTTGGTCAGTAAAAAAGAAAAAAGATTAAACGTATGAGAACTTGGCTTTCAATAGTAATGTTTCTTATTCTGCCATGCTGTGTTTCAGCCATGGAGAAGGATTCGTTACATATGAAAGCCAAGCAAAATGATACATTTAACTGGGGGGCTAAAGTAGGCTTTAGCTCCGTACTTCCTTTAGTTCATTCATTCACTATAGAGAATGAACCAGTCGAATCGAAGGTGGTTTATAGAGTAGGGCATATGGCTGCTCTATTCTGTCGTATAAATATGGACAGACTATTTATTCAGCCTAGTTTGGATTGGTATCAGACAAAAAGTGAATTCTATTTTGACATGCCGAAAAAGGTTAACTCATTATCCTCTCCTAGACGATTGATGTCGGATCAATTAAAACTGAATATCCAATCGGTGGCCATGCCTGTAATGATAGGCTATAATATTGTAAAACAAAAGCCGTTTGGTTTATCAATCATGGCCGGGGCGAATATGAAATATAACTATAAAATTGAATATACAACCAATTTGGATAACTATAGAGATACATACACAACAGATGATACCCCGTTTCGAGTTAATCTGGTTGGAGGTATAGGAGTTACCCTTTGGCAGATGTTTTTCGATTTTACCTATGAAGTAGGTCTAAATCAGCGGGAGACAAACTTTAAGAGAGCCATCGACGATGTACCGCTTGCCGGAAATATCGTCCTTGAAAAACGTCTGAACATGATGGGTTTCTCTTTGGGCGTACTCTTCTAGCGCTATTAGAACCTAATCAGCTGAATCAGTTTTTGCTTGTTTACAAACCTTACAGACTTCTTATCTAATACAATTAAACCGTCATCCTGCATATTTCTTAATTCCCTGGCTAATGCCGGACGAGAGACACCAAAATATTCTGCCAGAGCGTGTTGTGTTCTGTCTAATTCTACATGGTTGGGCCCTTTTTCGGGGAGATTCAATAGATAGATGATGATTTTCTGCCGAATAGTTCTGAAAGACATCAGATGCAGCTTTTTACTGAGTGCCGATGCATAGAATGCAGAAATATCCAGATAGTTTTGTAATAGTTGCTCGTTCATTCGAAGCATCTTTAAAACAGAACTTTTAGGAATGATTAGCGCAGTTACTGTTTCACGTGTTGTAACCTGAACGGGAAAGCGACTTTCTTTTCCAAACAGAAACAAAGGAGCCAATGGGTTAGGGGCCTCAATATCCTCTACCTTCACTATCTTGCCTGGAGGATCGGTCATCTCGGCTTTAACACTTCCTTTCAATAGAAAGATCAAACGGTTACAGGGTTCGTCTTGGTTAGCCAAAATGGTTCCTTTAGGAAATACAGATTCATCCACTTGGATAGCTGTGAGTATTTCCTCTATTTCTGCTTCCGTTAAATTAGAAAAAAGATTGGTCTTTGTTATTTCTTTTGTGTCCATTTACGCTATTGGTTAGATTGTAAAATCAAATGTAAGCATACTTCTTGAATTAGCCATTCTTTCCCTGATTGTAAATTAATTGACTGAGTTGTTTGTAAATCACATAAATCTTTTGTTACTTTGCAACCGCTTTACGTAATCTCTGTCGGGAAATGTGGCCCGTTATATTGCGTTCCGTTAAAATAACAATTAAAAGCTATACGAAAAATGGATTTGATTAAAATTGCTGAGGAAGCATTTGCTGTAAAAAAGGAGTATCCTGCATTTAAGAGTGGTGATACTGTAACAATTGCTTACCGTATCAAAGAAGGTAACAAAGAACGTATCCAGCAGTACAGAGGCGTTGTTATCCGCATCTCAGGACATGGAGATAAAAAACGCTTTACTGTTCGCAAGATGTCTGAAAACGTTGGTGTAGAAAGAATTTTCCCAATGGATTCACCATTTATTGAAAGTATTACCTTGAACAAGGTTGGTAAAGTACGCAGAGCAAAACTGTATTACTTACGTGCACTTACAGGTAAGAAAGCAAGAATTAAAGAAAAAAGAGTTTAATCTACTCATATTTCGCAAAAAAAGGATGTACTTAACAGTGCATCCTTTTTTGTTTTATATGGGATACTTATTGGTTTTTATCTATAGGTGATACGGGAATATAAATTTCAGTTTTGAGGGCTGATGAAGATGTAGTTTCCGGATTATTCAGATATTTCTCATACGAAAAGCTATTACGTAGTTTATACTTGCTTTTGGGTAACCACTCCAAATAAATATAATTATAGTATGTCATTAAATGACTATAGGGCCCGATTAGAGTGAAAACGGCATATAAACCACCTTTAATCTGGCGTGTGCCAAATTCTCCGGTGGGCGATACTTTTTTATTGACGGTTATGCATGCATAGAATCGACATTACCTGGTTGACTGCCTTCTGGTATTCACTTTCCGTTTCTTTCCGTTTGACCCACCGCTTTAAAAGAGGGAATTGCTCTTTCATCAAACCTATGGCCTCATCTCGAGAAATCTTACGATTATCTGGCAGTTTCCATTGGTCAATATATCCGGCACAGACTTCAATCATCTCGTCCATGCTGAGGTTGGCTGTAAATCGACCATCTTGATAGCAGAATCGGCAATAATCCATATTCCGTGAGCCTCCTTTGTTAGTACCGAAATGTTCCGGAACAGATAAAGGCATGCCACAGCTTTGACAAAAGATTTTTCCCATTTTAAAGTCTTAATTCTTTGCCCAACGTTTTAGTTTAGGAAAATAAATCTTCATCTGACTTATGGCTTCTTCTTTCGTCAGCTTCTTATCAGAATCTTTATTAAACTCTTCAACAAATTGGGCACAATGGTTAATCATTTCTTCCATAGTAATATCTTGTGTGAATGTCCCTTTTTCATAACAATAGCGACAGTAATCGTCATTCAATGTCAAATCGAGGTTTGTTCCATAATCCTCTTTCTTTTGAAGCGGCATTCCGCAACTCTGGCAAAATTTAGTTTCCATATTATTCGTTTTTAAGTGATAACGAAACAAAGGTATTTTATTTTTAATTCGGTCAGTTGTCCAAACTTGCGAATGATAAATGAGAATTAAAAAAGGCGTAGTTATCATTGATAACCACGCCTTTACTTATTATTTTTGGATCAATTATTCATCCAATAGGATTTCCAATATCTGGCAAGCAGCCTTGGCAACCGAAGTACCTGGGCCAAAGATAGCAGCCACACCTGCTTTATACAAGAAATCATAATCCTGAGCAGGAATTACACCACCGGCAATTACGATAATATCTTCACGTCCTAACTTCTTGAGCTCTTCCAATACTTGAGGAACAAGCGTCTTGTGTCCAGCAGCAAGAGAAGAAACACCCATTACGTGTACGTCGTTTTCAACAGCTTGACGAGCAGCTTCGGCCGGAGTTTGGAACAATGGTCCCATATCTACGTCGAATCCACAGTCAGCATATCCCGTTGCTACAACTTTAGCACCACGGTCGTGACCGTCTTGTCCCATTTTTGCGATCATGATACGAGGCTGACGGCCTTCTTTCTTCGCAAATTTCTCTGTCAGTTCGCAAGCTCTGATAAAGTCTGCGTCTTGTTTTGTTTCTGATGAATACACGCCTGAAATAGTTCTAATGATTGCTTTATAACGTCCTGCAACTTCTTCGCAAGCATCCGAGATTTCACCAAGTGTAGCACGAAGACCAGCTGCTTTTACAGCAAGTTCCAGTAGGTTACCTTGTTTCGTGCGAGCACATTCTGTAATAGCTGCTAAAGCTTCTTTTACAGCGGCTTCGTCGCGTTTGCCACGCAAGTCGTTAATACGTTCAATCTGTTGTATACGTACAGCTGTGTTGTCGATTTCCAAAATATCGATTGGATCTTCTTTTTCCAGACGATATTTATTTACGCCTACGATAGTTTGTACACCCGAGTCGATACGAGCTTGTGTGCGTGCTGCAGCTTCTTCGATACGCATTTTGGGAAGACCGGTTTCGATAGCCTTAGCCATACCACCCATGCTTTCGATTTCTTGAATCAATGCCCAGCCTTTATGAACAAGTTCGTTTGTCAGTGTTTCCACATAATAAGAACCAGCCCATGGGTCGATCTCTTTACAAATCTGTGTTTCTTCTTGAATATAGATTTGTGTATTACGAGCAATACGTGCTGAGAAGTCAGTTGGCAGTGCAATTGCTTCATCCAATGCATTGGTGTGCAATGATTGTGTATGTCCTAATGCAGCAGCCATAGCTTCTATACAAGTACGGCCTACGTTATTAAACGGATCTTGTTCCGTTAATGACCATCCTGAAGTTTGGCTATGTGTACGTAGAGCAAGAGATTTAGGATTTTTCGCACCGAAACTCTTCACAATCTTAGCCCAAAGCATACGAGCCGCACGCATCTTAGCAATTTCCATGAAATGGTTCATACCGATTGCCCAGAAGAATGACAGGCGTGGAGCGAATGCATCTACGTCGATACCTGCGTTGATACCTGCACGGAGGTATTCCATACCATCACATAAGGTGTAAGCCATTTCGATATCTGCTGTAGCTCCTGCTTCCTGCATGTGGTAGCCAGAGATAGAGATAGAGTTGAACTTAGGCATCTTTTGTGAAGTATATTCGAAGATATCAGCAATAATCTTCATAGAGAATTCAGGAGGATAAATGTATGTGTTACGCACCATGAATTCTTTCAGAATATCATTTTGGATTGTTCCTGACATTTCTTCCAATTTGGCTCCTTGTTCCAATCCTGCATTGATGTAGAATGCAAGTACAGGCAGAACGGCACCGTTCATTGTCATAGAAACAGACATCTTATTCAATGGAATTCCATCAAACAATACTTTCATGTCTTCTAATGAGCAGATAGATACACCTGCTTTACCAACGTCGCCTACCACGCGTTCGTGATCAGCGTCATATCCACGGTGTGTTGCCAAGTCGAATGCTACAGAAAGACCTTTCTGGCCTGAAGCCAAGTTTCTTCTGTAGAACGCATTTGATTCTTCAGCTGTTGAGAATCCTGCATACTGACGGATGGTCCAAGGGCGCATAGCATACATGCCGCTATACGGTCCTCTTAAATAAGGAGGAAGACCAGAAGCATAATTCAAATGTTCCATTCCTTCCAAGTCTTCTTTGGTATATACCGATTTGACGTCAATATGTTCGGGTGTCTTCCAGTCCGCTCTTATGCCGTTTAGTTTGATCCACTCTTGCGTATTCGTAGTTGTGAATCCGGCGTTTTTTATATCTATATTTTTAAAATTCGGTCTCATGATTCTTCTACTTAAGCAATTCCTAATTTAGCGTTAAAGGTCTTCAATGTTTCGAGTACGTTACTCTTTACATTGATAAATTGAGTAATACCCTGTGCTTTCAGGTCTTCCATACATTCAGGAGCACCTGCGACAACAAACTCAGCTCTGCCATTCAGTGCTTTGTAAGCTGCCGGAGCAAGATCAGCATATTCTTCATCGCTCGAGCAGAGAACTACGATGTCAGCATTTGCTTTAACAGCAGCTTCGACACCAGCTTCAACAGTTTCAAATCCTAGGTTGTCAATTACTTTATAACCGGCACATGCAAAGAAGTTAGAAGAGAATTGAGAACGAGCCAGACGCATAGCCAGGCTTCCGATAGTCAACATAAATACTTTCGGCTCTTTTCCACTCTTTTCTGTAGCTAATCGAAGCGCTTCGAATTCAGATGCACCACGAGAGTTGTTCAACGTAGGAACTTCTTTTTCTTCACTACAAGCGCATGCGCAACCACATCCGGCATCGATTTTAATCTTTTCTCCAGCCACTTCTATAAAGTTAGGATACTGGTTAGTTCCTAATAAGATTTCACGACGTGTAGCAACAGCTTTTTGTCTTGCAACAGCTGAAGCGTTTACTGCATTTTGAATATCTCCCTTGTCGGCCAATGCTGTAAATCCACCTGCCTCTTCAACTTCAAGGAATAATTTCCATGCCACATCAGCCATCGAATTTGTGAGCACTTCAACATAATATGAACCGGCTGCTGGGTCGGCTACCTTGTCAAAATGACATTCTTCTTTTAATAATAATTGCTGATTACGAGCAATACGTTCTGAGAAATCATCTGATTTCTTGAATACATTGTCGAAAGGAAGTACAGTAATGGAATCTACGCCGGCAATAGCTGCAGACATAGCTTCAGTTTGCGTACGCAATAAGTTAACATGAGCATCAAAAATGGTCATATTCCATTTTGAGGTGATTGCGTGTGCAACCATCTTGGCAGAGCATTCGCAGTTTGGTTTGTATTGAGCAACGATTTGTGCCCATAACCAACGTGCAGCACGGAATTTAGCGATTTCCATAAAGAAGTTAGAGCTAACTCCGAAGTTGAACTTAATTCTCTTAGCTACTTCATCAACAGCAATTCCTTTTTCGGTCAACTTAGCAATCAGGTCATTTCCCCATGCTAAAGCATAACCCAGTTCTTGTGAAATGTAAGCTCCTGAGTCGCTTAGAAGCATTGCGTTGACTGCCAATACTCTGAATTTAGGCAGTTCTGCTGCTGCATTAAGAACTTCAATAGCTTCGTCAGTCCAATCTTCTGCTTTATATCCCTTTAAGAAAGGATTCTTAAATACATCATAATTTACTGAACCATAACATTTGTTTAGATCTGCACTTGCTGCTTTTAAGTAATTTGTCAATATACCTAAAAGTTTGGTAGCTCCACTAAGACAAGTTCTAAAGTTTAATTCTACTGCTTCTGGTGCAATGCCGCTTAGCAATAAGGAGATGTTTTCCGGAGTGATTTTGTCTTTTTTGAAAGAGAATCCCAATGAAGTAATTCCTTTATTCAAAAGATCAAGAGCTTTTTTGTTGGCAGCAGCGAAATCTTCAACTTCAATATCCTGCCGAACCATCCATTCATTGTCTTTTTTTGTTCCTCTAATAAATGGGAATTCACCTGGCAAGGATTTTGTGGTCTTCAAATCTTTAATGTCTTCTTCACGGTAAAAAGGTCTTACCTCAAATCCTTCGTTGGTCTTCCAGATTAGTTTTTTCTCAAATGGCGCCCCTTTTAGGTCTGCCGTGATTTTCGCCATCCACTCATCAGTAGACACAGGCGGAAATTCGGAGAAAAGTTTTTCTTTTAACTCTGACATACTTATTTTTATTTAAATCATTTGGTATTAGTAATGTTCAATAATCATAATGTTCAATAATGAAGGCTCAAAGGTAAAAATAATAAAAATGAAACAGCAATAAATGAGACTAAAATCGTGCTATAGTTCCATTCTGGTTGCCTTATTGTATCTTTCTGATATAGTGTAATAATAGGAAAGTTATATCTTTGTACATTATCCAAAGAAATAGAAACATATCAATGAAGTTGATGAAGCAATTGTTTAGACTGATATTCCTTGCTTTTTGTCTTTTGGGCATCGTGCAGGTGCAAGCCCAACGCAAAAATCCCTCTTACATTAAATATATAGACCAATATAGTCATATAGCCGTAAATCATCAGGCAAAATATGGTATTCCTGCCAGTATTACATTGGCACAAGGAATTTTGGAGTCCGGTGCAGGACAAAGTGAATTGGCCAGAAGGTCCAACAATCATTTCGGTATCAAATGTCATACAGACTGGGGAGGAAGTCGTACATATCACGATGATGATTACAGAGGAGAATGTTTCAGAAAATATAATAAGGTAGAAGATTCGTATGACGATCATGCTTTGTTCCTGACCCGTAGACCTCGTTATGCTAGTCTTTTCAAACTGGATATAAAAGACTACAAAGGATGGGCGAGGGGGTTGCAGAATTGTGGGTATGCCACAGATAAGGCTTATGCAAACAAACTCATTAAAATGATAGAAGACTATGAGTTGTATAAATATGATTCGTATAAGCGAAGCGTAAACAAATTGTCGGTAGCTCCGAAATCGAGAGCGATTGTCAAACGAACGATTTATAAAACACATGGCCTGATTTATGTCTATGCAAAAGCTAATGACAGTTTTGAAGATATAGCCTATGACCTTGGCTTCAGTCCGAAAGACTTGCAGAAGTATAATGAGGTACCAGTTGATTTCCCGCTGCAAAAAGGAGATATTATCTACTTGCAAAAGAAAAAAAGGAAAGCTGATAAACCTTATTATGAACATGTTGTACAGATTGGCGAGTCTATGCACAGTATTTCCCAGAAGTATGGTGTACGGATAAAGAATCTTTACAAATTGAATAAGAAAGATGGTGAATATATTCCGGAAGAAGGTGACGTACTGCGATTGAGATGAACTATCTGGCTCACATATATCTCTCGGGTACGGCCAGAAAACGGCAATTAGGCAACTATATAGGCGATGCGGTAAAAGGCAAGAACTATGAAGGCTATCCTTTAGCCATAGCACAAGGCATACTCTTTCACAGGGCAATAGACGACTTCACGGATAATCATCCGGTAGTACGGGAATTAGTCCTTGAATTGCGACCTCATTTCGGGCGTTATTCTGCTATTTTGTTGGATATCTATTTTGATTATTTTTTGGCTTCTCGTTTTGGGACATTCTCAACTACGCCGCTAAGCTTATTTGCGAAGAATTTTTATGTTACGCTTATTCTGAATTATAGGCATCTCCCGGCACGCTTCAAGAGTTTTATGTGGCATTTTATTCTAACTGACCGTTTGAGTAAATACGCACGACCTGAAGGTATTCGCCAATCATTGGAAATCATGGTTGAATATCGCAATTTGGATATTTCTGTCGACGAAGCCATGACCTATTTGAAAGAAAACGAAGACTATCTGTTTGATCGTTTTGTGTTGTTTTTTAAGGAGCTACAATCATTTTCTATAAATTATTTGGATAGACTTTGATTTGTTCTCATACTATATAATTGTATATTTTTTATCTTAGGACAGAATAATGATAGATAATTAACTAATAATGCGTTGCGTATATGAATCAGTTTACACAAGTTTTATTACTAGTTTTTTTTCTTTTCATCCAACCACTTCATGTAAAGGCCCAGCTGATTGAAAAAGCAGAGGGTTTAATTCAAAAAGTCTTCGAAAATGGGACTGTATCCACGCATTCAGAAATCGATTCAATCCCATACGATTCTATTTACAGAAATGATTCAATTCGTTTGGCAGAACTGGAGTTGAAACTTCAGGAAATGAAATTGAATGAAATAGCTTTACTTTCCTCGCTTGAGGAGGCTCGCAATCAGAGTTCACTTACAGATTCATTAAAATTGGCTGCCAAGCGCAGTCGCATCGACTCGTTACGAATGCAGACGACCGGAGCGCCCGTTGTTGTTAGTGGTGATTCATTATTTACCATTTATCTGATGAGAGGAGGGTTGAATCCGCAAGAGCGCGCGAATAATGCGATAAATAAAATCACCGAGATAGGTAAAAGCTATAGCTTGAAGATGGATTCTTTATATGTGTTAGAATCAGAATACTTTTCGGATATCATGTCGGGCAACAAAGTTGTATTTAGCGTGACCGAACAAGATGCGCTTTTGCAGAATACCACACATGCCGAATTAGCACAACAATATATTCCCTCCATTCAAAAGGCTATTCAAGATTTGCGTAAGGAACATAATTTTTTACAAATTCTAAAACGCGCCTCACTATTTCTGTTGGTTATAGTTGTGCAGTATTTTCTGTTTAAGTTGACCAATCGTCTTTTCCGGATGTTAAGGAGGAAGATTATTCGCTTAAAACAACTAAAATTGAAACCCATAACCTTGCGTGAATATGAATTTTTGAACACACACAGGCAGGGATTGATTCTGTTGTTTTTTACAAACATCTTCCGCTATTTTGTGCTGTTGCTTCAATTAATGATAAGTGTTCCGATCGTTTTTTCCATATTTCCACAAACCGAGAATTTGGCTTTGAAACTTTTCGGCTATTTGTTGTCGCCAATTAAAATGGTCATCCAATCTATTATTGAGTATATCCCAAATCTCTTTATAATTATTGTTATTTGTTTGTGTATAAGGTATATATTGAAGGGTTTGCTCTATGTCTCAAAAGAAATAGAAACTAAAAAACTCAAAATAAATGGTTTTTATCCCGATTGGGCGATGCCGACCTACAATATTGTTCGATTCTTGTTATATGCATTTGCGATAGCCATGATATATCCTTATTTGCCCAATTCGGGATCCGGAGTATTTCAAGGAATATCAGTTTTTGTGGGGTTGATTGTATCCTTAGGATCGACGGCTGTTATAGGTAATATAGTTGCCGGAATGGTTATAACTTATATGCGCCCGTTCAAAATAGGAGATCGAGTTAAACTGAATGATACCACAGGAAATATTATTGAGAAAACATTGTTTGTTATACGTATAAAAACTCCGAAAAATGAGATTGTAACCATTCCAAACTCATCCGTTCTCTCATCACAAACAACCAACTATAGTTCATCAGCACGTAACTATGGGTTAATAATACATACAACCGTTTCTTTTGGCTATGATGTACATTGGCGACAGGTGCACGACTTGCTGATAAAAGCAGCATTACGTACCAATGGAATTCAGACGCGCCCGAAACCATTTGTGCTCGATACGGAGCTGCAAGACGACTATCCATGTTACCAGATAAATGCTTATATAAAGGATGCTGACCGGATATCTGCCATTTATTCTGACCTGAACCAACATATAAAAGATGTATGTAATGAGGCGGGAATAGAATTGCTATCCCCTCGCTTTATTGCCACGAGAGATGGAGGGGAACAGCAAATTCCTGCGGTATATAATAAGAGAAGCGAAGAGAATACACCTTCAAAATAAAAATCCTTCTACAAAAAAAGACAGTAATCGGGATAGCCCAATTACTGTCTCATATAATTATCAATATGTTTGTCCTATTAAACTGTAACGCTTATTTAGGATAAGTCAAGTATAAGTTTTTATAAAACGGGCAAAGTCCAAGGAGCTCTGTAGTATGCCTTTGCTAACTGATTGGCTTCGTTGTCATTGATGAAGCTATGAGTTGCTTCGTCCCAATGAACTTCACGTTTTAATCGACAAGCAATATTTGCGAAGTGAGACATTTTAGCTACACGTGCACCTATTTCAATATCTCCTGCTGGAAGCTCTCTGCTTTTTATACAGCTAAGGAAGTTGCCAACGTGGTTATATAAACCTTTTCCTTCACCTTTTTTGAAAGGCACAGCTTCCATACGGGTTTCTTTACCTACTACGACAGGGATAACTTCCCAACCGGTGCGGGTGAGTACAAGCGTTCCTTTTTCTCCATAAAATGCCAAACCTTCTTTCTTGTCGAACGGACCATGATTAATGCCACAAGCATGATCCCAGATGATATTGAAATCATCGTAAGCATAGGTAGCCATTAATGTATCAGGAGTTTCCATCGCATCATCCGGATAGGCAAACTTGCCACCTCCCGAGAATATATGAGAAGGAAGGGGAGCATTCATCCCTTCGAGGGCGTAATCAAGTAGGTGAACACCCCAGTCAGACATTAATCCGCCAGCATAATCCCAGAAGAAACGGAAATTATAATGAAAACGATTTCGGTTGAATGGGCGTTTAGGTGCCGGGCCTAACCACATATCATAATCCACACCGGCTGGAACGGCTTCATCCGGTAAAACAGGAAGGGTAGGTTTGCTATCCTGATAAGCCCATACCTTAGTTGTACGAATACGTCCTATATTTCCGGCACGGAGATAAGCCGCAGCTTCGTCCCAATGTGGGTCGCTTCTTTGCCATTGCCCCACCTGAGCAATACGATTATATTTGCGCACTGCTTTCACCATCAAATCACATTCTTCAATGGTGTTTGCCAGCGGTTTTTCTACATACACATCCTTTCCTGCTTGACAAGCATAGATCAGCGGCAGGCAGTGCCAATGGTCGGGTGTACCTATAATTACAACATCTACATCCTTATTATCAATTACCTTTCTCCAGTCTTTGTACAGTTTAGGAGCCTTTTTCCCGGTCTTTTTCTCTACGTCGCCTGCACGTTTGTTTAACCATTCATCGTCGACGTCACAAAGGGCAACACATTCAACTTCCGGATAATTCAGGAACGTGTTGAGGTCGCTCCATCCCATGCTTCTACAACCGATTAGAGCCACTTTAACTTTGTTACTTGGTGCATTTTGTCCAAATACAGATTGATACGAGCCCCCCATCAGAGGGGATAATCCAATACCAGCTGCAGTTAATGCTGATTTTTGGAGGAAATTTCTTCTGTTCATATTAAAAATGTGTTTATCTGGTTTTTTATCAGTTAACAAATCGCGAATCAAATATTTGTTCTACAATAATACAAAAAAACTCCTATATTTGCGTGCAATAACGGATATGAGATGCTAATATCAAAGCCACAATGGTACGTCCTATATACAGCTCCTCGTGCTGAAAAGCAGGTAGCAGAGAGATTATTACTAGCGGGTGTAGAGAATTGGTTACCCATACACCGTAACCCCCGTGTATGGTCAGATAGAGTCAAAATTGTTGATATTCCTTTATTCCCTTCCTATATTTTCGTTTATTGTCAAGAGTCGAAGTTGCGTAATTTACTCGCCATCTACGGAGTGTCCAGGATAGTTTATTATAATGGTAAGCCGGCAATCGTTAGGCAGAGAGAGATTGATGCAATTAAACAGTTTCTGGATGAAGCTGCATGTCATCAATTATGTGAAGGAGAGGAGGTCGAAATTCTGAGAGGTGCTATGAAGCAAATCTCCGGCCGGGTAAAAAAAATCAAAAAAAAGCATCTTATCTTATATCTTGAACAATTAGGTGCCACAGTTTGTGTTAATCTCGAAGATGTAGCCAAGGTGAACCGTCTAAAATAAACTTTTCAAGGTTTTTTCTTTACATTTGCAAAGTGTGGAAACAAAAATGTTTAGTTTGTGAAAGTTATCGATAAAGAGACAATACGTAAACTTAATAAAGGTGACGTGAATGCTTTTAAGTTGCTTTATACGACTTATTACGTTTACCTCTGTGCTGTTTCCACAAAATATGTATATGATTATGAGTTGGCTAAAGAAATCGTCAATGATGTGTTTCTAAATGTGTGGAACAAACGGGAAACCCTTGAACACCCAATAAAGACTTATCTTGTTCGTTCTGTCCAAAACAGAAGTCTTAATTATCTTAGAAATCAACAGTCCGATGCCGTTTCACTATCTGAATTGGATGAGTATATATTAGCGTTTCATGAAGAACAGATCAACTTAGGAGATCAACCCTTGGAATATATTGAAAACAAGGAGTTTGACAAATTGCTTGAAGACGCTATTACTTCTCTACCTGAAAAATGTCGTTTAATTTTTACAGAATATATTTACAACCATAAAACCTATGATGAGATAGCACAACTTTATAATTTATCAACAAGTACCATACGTGTACAGGTTAAGATAGCGCTTGCTAAATTAAAAGAAACACTTAAATATTATTATCCCATCTTCCTTATATTTTATTCAATCAATCCCGATAATAATTAAAAACGTTCCTTGTTTTTTTCTATTTCTATATATAGAAAAACTTTACTATATATGTGGAAAATCTTTTCTATATATATGGAAATAGATTTTGTTCGAGTTGATTTTATAAAAAGACTGTAATGATTGGAGAAAAACATCTCGGATACTTTTTAAAATAGTATAAAAAAAACGATAAACTCTTTAAACACGTCTTACCATTCTTGTGTACGTATTTATAGGAATGTAACACAGCTGCATTATAAATGAAATGAAGACAGATAATCAGTATAGTGAATTATTATTTAAATATTTCTCCGGAAAGCTATCGGATGAAGAGAAGCAAGAACTTCTTGCTTGGCTGAAAGAGAGTGATGAACACATGTCGCTATTCAATAGAATGAGTGACTGGTGGGCTGTTGCGCATATTCCCTTATACAAATCTGATCTGGAAGCAGATTTTGTGAATTACTTTGACTATTTAGAAGGTTTATCTGCCTCTTCCAAATCAAAACGCAGAATAACTATTCCTTCGCGATGGTTACAGGTTGCAGTTGTTGTCTTAGCATTAATTACTTTGGTAACATCTGCTTTCTATCTGGGGAAATATACTATTGGAAATAAGGAACTGCTCTATACCGAGACGATTGTACCCAATGGCTCACAAACAAAGATTATGCTACCCGATAGTACGTTTGTTATGCTGAATTCCGGTTCATCTTTGAGATACAGTAGTGATTTTAATAAAAAAGATAGGTGTATAGAACTTAAAGGTGAAGCCTATTTTGATGTAAAACCGAATACGGACAAACCATTTTTTGTGAATTCGGATAAAATAAACGTAAGAGTAGTGGGTACAACCTTTAATGTGAGAGCTTATGAAGACGAAGATAAAATAGACGTAGTGTTGATTTCAGGTAAAGTAAATGTATTGTTTGAAAACGATATTCTTGAAACAACATCCCTTGTCCCCAATCAGCAATTGAGTTACAATAAAAAAGAGGAAAAATTAGATGTAACAGTAGTGAATGGTGCGACTTCCATTTTATGGACAAAGGGAGTCCTCTATTTTAATGAAAAAACATTTGCAGATATAGCAAAAGAGTTAAGGCGTAAATTCGATACAGAGATAATTATTGAAAGTGATATGCTTTATAATGAGGTGTTTACAGGTAGTTTCTCTGCAGATTATACGTTGGAAAAAATCGTAAAAGAGATAGATGTAGATAATAAATATTACGCTACATACAACGATGGGAAATTAATAATTAAAGATAAATATGAAATAAAATAATGGCCTATGAATAAATTCAATTAACACATAACTCTAAATTTAAACTTTAAATCAACTTTTATTAATATTAAATCAGATATTTATGGAAAAAAGAAGATCCATTTTAAACAGTAAACTGGCTATGGCAATATTGGCTGCCGGTTTACTCTTGCCTCCAAACATATCTATAGCATCGCCACTACGAGCGTATACAATGACTATAGAAATGAAGAGTGCTTCATTAAGAACCTTATTTGAATTAATTGAAGAAAAATTCGATTACACCTTCCTTATACGGAATAACGATATCGATCTGAACGAACAAGTCAAATTTGACTTGCAAAGCGGATCAGTAGAAGATATTCTGAGAAACGCCCTAAAAAATCAACAAGCCGATTTCACAGTTAATGAAAATCGCATTATCGTTTTCAAAACAAAAACTAAACAAGAAACCACAAAGAATATAGGAACAACAGTTTATGCTGCTCCTCAGCAAACCACAAAAGTTTCAGGTATCGTAATTGATGCAGTGAGTGGTGAACCAATTATTGGTGCCAATATATTGGTTAAAGGAACTTCAAGTGGAGCAAGTACTGACCTGGATGGAAAATTTACTTTAGATATTCCTAGAGGAGCGACTTTGGTTGTATCATATATTGGTTATTTAAGTCAAGAAATTGCTGTTACAAAAAATAACATTACAGTTAGCTTAAAAGAAGACACAAAGGTACTTGAAGAAGTTGTAGTTGTTGCTTTTGGTAAGATGACCAAAGAGGCTTTTACTGGTTCAGCAGGTGTGATGAGTTCTGATGAACTTCTTAAAACGCAAGTTGCCAACCCTGCTCAAGCTTTGGCTGGACGTGTTGCTGGTCTTCAAATTAGTAACTCATCTTCTCAGTTAGGTAGCTCACCATCAATTACCATTCGTGGATTCAGCTCTATTTCTTCAGATACTGAACCATTGATTATTGTCGATGGTATGCCTTTCGATGGAGACTTGAACTTGATTAACTCAAATGATATTGAGTCAATGACTGTCCTAAAAGATGCTGCATCAAATGCTCTTTATGGAGCTCGTGGAGCAAATGGGGTAATCATGATTACAACTAAACGCGGTAAGAGCGGAGACGCAAAAGTTACATTTGATGCGAAATGGGGTTCAAATTCAAATGGTTTGAAGTTATATAAGACAACTAATGCTCAACAGTTTTATGAAACCTACTACAAAATGTTGTATAACAACTACATTTCTGAAAATGGTGGTGGATTATCTACAACTGATGCACATGCGTTAGCAAATAAAAACTTGACAAATGCATCAAGTGGTGTGGGTCCAGGTTATATGATTTATTCAGTTCCTAGTGGTCAGGATTTTATTTTGCCAGGTGGTGTAATGAATCCTAGTGCAACAATGGGTAATCTGTATAAATATAACGATCAGGAATTCTGGTTGCAAGCAGATGATTGGGAAAAAGAAGGTCTAAAGAATGGTTTCAGACAAGAATATAACGCGTCTGTCTCAGGTGCTTCTGATAGAGTAAATTACTATACTTCAGTAGGATTCCTTGGTCAGGATGGTATACAGGAAGGACAATCTCAAGAACGTTTGACTGCAAGAGTAAAATTAGACTATCAGGCTAAAGAATGGTTAAAGATGGGAGCTAACTTTAACTATACAAAATATAACTATAGCCAAACATCTGAAGGAACAATCGGAACAGGTACTATTTGGAGTGTAATTAAGACACAGGCTCCAATCTATCCTGTTTATTTCCGTGATGCCAACAAAAATATCATGATAGACCAATGGGGTGAAAAAATGTATGACTTTGCAAAAAGCTATGATTTGAGCCGTGGTGGTGGTGTTGGTGGTAATGCTATTTTCGGTAACAAATACAGATTTGAAGAAACAGCAGGTAATTCTTATATTGCTAGTGGTTATGCTGATCTTTTATTAACTAAAGATTTGACATTTACCTTAAATGCAAATGCATATAATTACGACAGACGCTATACCTATGCAAACAGTCCGTTCGTTGATTATTATACAGATTCATCTGATAATGGTTACCTTTCAAAAAGTTCATCTCGCACATTTACATACAACACTCAACAATTGTTGAACTATACAAAACAATTTGACAAACATGATGTAAGTGTATTGCTTGGACATGAATATTATAATTACAGATATGAATATCTTGGAGCATCAGGATATAATTTCGGTATTGATAATGCTCGCGAATTGGCAAGTGTTTTGAATTTAAATAATACAGCAACGTCTTATTCATCAGATTACAATAATGAAGGATTTTTCTTCAGAGGTATGTATGATTATGATAAGAAATATTATGGATCGGCGTCTTACCGTCGTGATGCTTCTTCTCGTTTTGCAAAAGAACATCGTTGGGGTAATTTCTGGTCTCTGGGTGGAGCTTGGATAATATCAAAAGAAGATTTTTATAATATATCTTTGTTAAATACATTGAAATTAAAAGCTTCTGTAGGTTCTCAAGGAAATGATAATATAGGTAATTATTTGTATGCAGACTCTTATGATATTGTTAATAATGACAATAAAGCTGCTTATCAATGGAGACAGAAAGGTTCTGAAACTATTACTTGGGAAACAAATACGAACTGGAACGCTGGAGTTGAATTTGAAATGTTCAAAGGGCGCTTAAACGGTAGTTTGGATTATTTCTTCAGAAAGACAACCGATATGCTTTTCTCATTAAATACTCCTCCATCAATTGGTTATACAAGTTATGTAGTCAATCTGGGAGATATGAGAAATGCCGGTATTGAATTGGCCTTACAAGGAACTGTAGTTAGAACTCAAGACTTCAATTGGGATGTTAATTTCAATATCTCTCATGTGAAGAACAAAGTGTTGCGTTTGCCAGAATCTGTAAAGAAAATGAATGTAGAAGGTTATAATGGTTATGTAAACCTTGATAATTCATTTGTTTCAAAATATAAATATTTCGTAGCTGAAGGTCTTCCTTTGTATTCTTGGTATTTGCCAAAATATGCTGGAACAGACAAACAAACAGGTGAAGCTCTTTATTATAAAGATGTTCTTGACGCGAATGGTAAAGTTACAGATCGCGAAACAACAAAGGATGCCAGCTTGGCTACTGATTATTTAATTGGAGATGCACTTCCTCAATTCTATGGAGGTCTTGGGACATCATTGTCATATAAAGGATTTGATTTTTCTGTTAACTTGAACTATCAATTAGGTGGTAAGGTATATGACTATACTTATCAAACCCTAATGCATTCAAGTGGTACAACCTCTACAACTTGGCATATTGATATGCAGAAAGCCTGGACTCCGGAAAATGCAAACTCTAACATACCTCGTTTGAAATTCACTGAAGTATATTCTCAAAACGCTCGTTCAGATCGTTTCATCACAAGTGCAAGTTATTTGAATGTACAGAATATGAACTTTGGTTATACTTTGCCTGCACAGATTACGCATAAGTTGAATATTTATAATATGCGTGTTTATCTATCAGGTGAAAATCTGTTCTACTTGTCTGCACGTCAAGGGTTAGATCCTCGTCAGACTTTAAAAGGATACACTAACCCAGAGTTGTCTTCACCATTGCGTACAGTCTCTGCAGGTGTTTCGTTGACATTCTAACTTAATTTATATAGATAACATTATGAAAAAATATAAAGCTTTATTATCCGTATTTGCCCTAGGGATTGGCTTGAGTAGCTGTATTGAAGAAACATTCCCAACGGAGTATGTATTAGATAAACAGATTGAGGCTTCTGAATCAGCAATAGAGGGTATGGTTAACTCTATATACACAACAATGGCCGGATATTCAAATTCGGATGGTGGTATTGAGGTAATCTCCTATGGTAGTATGCGTGCCATGTTAGAACATGGAACTACACAATTAGTATGTACCGGAGCCAATGGTTATAATACTATGGGTGCATGGTGTAATGGTAGTATCAGTGCAACAGGTTCTAACCGTGGTATTTATCCTTCATATTTGTATTACGGTTATATCAAAACGGTTAATGATATTATCAAAATGATAGATCCGGAAAATATGAGCAATGTTCAAAAGGGATATTTGGGTATTTGCTATGCTTATCGTGCCCTTTACTATATGGATCTTGTTCAAATTATGGAATATAAGAAACCGACTGATCCTAAATATACTTATGTTCAACCGGAAAACGATTTGACAAATCTGGGTGTTCCTATTGTAACTGAAAAGACAACTTCTGAAGAGGCTGCAAATAACCCACGTGCAACTGTAGATGAAGTATATGACTTGATCCTTAGTGACTTAAAAGCTGCAGAAACATATTTGGAAGGCTTTACAAGAACGGATAAGACTCAACCAAATCTTGCAGTTGTTTATGGTTTGTATGCAAAAGCTTATTCAAACTTAGCATCTCGTATTAACATTTCAGCTAAATATAAAGATGAGTCTTCTTATTGGAAGAATGTAAAGGAATATGCTGATAAAGCAATCTCTGCATCAGGATGTACTCCTTTAACTGAAGCACAATGGACAGATCCAATTAATGGTTTTAATAACCGTAACTCACAAAATTCATGGATGTGGGCGACATCTATTTCTGAAAGTAATACGACTGCTTCTTCTACTGCATCATTCGTACATGCTATGATCTTTGGAACTGAAACAACTTTCTCTGCTTATGGCTGGAGAGTTGGTAGATCTTTAGATCGTAAATGGTATGAAAGGCTTTCTGACAATGATTTCCGTAAAAAGTCATGGTTAGCACCAAACTTCTTCTACGAATCTAAAAACCAGAAAGAGGGTGAACCATATCTTGTAGAAAAAGGTCCTGATGGAAAGTTGATCAACAATAAATGGTCAGTTAAAGATGATAACTCAAGTACTGCTCAGTCAGCATGGACAGATGAGTACTCTGGTTTTGGTCCTGATAAATACCAATATAAGTTGAATAGTTCTCCTTCTTGGATTCGTTCACGTATTAATTCATCAAATGGTTTCATGGCTTGGCCTTGGCTTTATGTGAATATTAAGTTCAGACCACATAATGGAGACTACAGAACTTATACAGTGGGTGGAGCTACTGACTTCCCAATTATGCGTGTAGAAGAAATGCACTTCTTAAAAGCTGAGGCTGCATTCCATATCGGTGGTGTAGCTGAAGGTGCTAAAGCTTTGGAAAGTATTGTTACAACACGTGATAATGCATATAAATGTACAGCTACTACAGGTAAAGAATTCATGGATGAATATGTATTCCAAAAAGGAGTTGAATTCTGGGGAGAAGGTTTAGGCTATTTCGATGCTAAGCGCTTGGAAGTAGGTATACATCGTGCATATAAAGGATCAAGTGCTGAACGCTATCAACATTGTGTGAATATGGAAGGCGTATACGTTGGATGGACTCCAGGTTGGAATCAAGCAGAATTGAATGCGAATCCTGCTATTTACCATTATAACAATCCTTATACGAACCCTACAACTTATTATGTATATAAATCAAATGATGAATTAAGACCATTCTATGGTGTTGATTTAGAATAACTTGATTATTCCAACTAGATGTCCTTTTTCTAAGGGATATCTAGTTGTTTTTTTATAATAATGATTTCAGCACAATACTATTGTCATGTGATTTAAAATCGTCTTAGTTATATAGAACTTTAATAAGAAAGGGAATATATAACGATCATAAGTACAGTAATCATTTGCTGTCTTTTTTTTATTTAATGATAACCTGTTCTAATATTTTTGGTAGCTTTGTTCATAAGCTATAAATAATTTCCTCTATTTGTAATTAATATATACACAATGGTTTGTATCAATCCAAGGGATGTGTATGAATACATAATATTCAAATGTATATGCTACGATTAATATCTTTATTTTTAGTATCCCTTCTCATTACCTTCAATTTAATGGGCGAGAATAAGAAAAGCATACCTCTGGGAGGTAATGCTTACGAAGTAGGATCCAACCTTAATCATGTAAAAAATAATGGTATAGAGTTCTCAAATGAAAAAGCTGTATTCAGCGCTTTCTTTAGAGTAAACAATACAGGAAAACTTAACCTCTCCCTGCATTATTCATCTCACCTTGATGGATGTAAGCTAAATGTAGACTGTTTGAATAAATCATTTCAGGTAAATCTTCAACCGAATGATTCGGTTGTTTTCATTGGAGAAGTCTTTTGTGAAAAAGAAGGTTATGTTAGAGTGGATTTTCAATCTGTAGATAAGAATAAGCCTATTGATTGTGTATTGCACTCTTTGATTGTTGATTGTGATTCAACCGTAAATCTGAATTTTGTAGATGATTTTTCTTACTATTGGGGGCGGAGAGGACCTTCGGTACATATGACTTACTCCATTCCTGAAGGGGTAACTGCCGAATGGTTTTATAATGAAGTAACTGTACCTGTGGGGAAAGATATTATAGGTAGCTATTTTATGTCGAATGGATTTGGAGAAGGCTATTTTGGTATGCAGGTGAACTCAGAAACTGAACGTAGGGTATTATTTTCAGTCTGGAGTCCGTTTGAAACAGATAATCCAAATGAAATACCTGAAGAGCACAAAGTGAAATTGATAAAGAAAGGAGAGGCAGTACAGACAGGAGAGTTCGGCAATGAGGGTTCTGGAGGACAAAGTTTTATGCAGTATAATTGGAAGGCAGGCAATATATATAAGTTTCTGACTCGAATTAGACCGGATAAAAATGGTTATTCGGAATATACTTCCTATTTTTATGCTCCTGAACTAAATGAGTGGAAATTAATTGCTCAATTCCTCCGTCCGGGTATCTCTACTTATTATACACGTCCTCACTCGTTTTTGGAGAACTTCCTCACACAGCAAGGCTATAAGGATAGGATAGCGTACTATAATAATCAATGGATTTATACAACAGACGGGAAATGGGTTGAATTGGTTAAAGGCAAATTTACTGTTGATCAAACAGGACGCGTTGGAGCTCGAAAGGACTTTAAAGGGGGAGTTGATCAAAATGGTTTCTTCCTTGAAAATGGAGGATTTCTGGATGATTACACAACACCGGGCAGTTTGTTTGAGCGTACCCCTTCCGGTAAGCAACCGGATATTGATTGGGCAATGTTTGACTAATTGTGAGAAAACATATATTTATCAATGTAAATACTAAATTATAAATGGAAAACACAAGACGTTCGTTTCTGAAAAAAGTAACTGCAGCAGGTATCGGAGCTGCAGGTTTAGCTGCAACAAATACAGCAATGGCATCTACTTCAGCGCCGGGAACTCAGCAAAAGAAGAAGG
>JAEYVY010000008.1 GCA_023429375.1 Bacteroidota bacterium
TGATCCATCCCAATCGGATTGGAGAAAACCACTTATATACCATTGTCATATGCTCTTGAGGGAAGCCATTTCATCAACCATCCCCGACCTTTCATTCCTTCAAACTCTATACGCAACGAGGTAGGATCATTTTCTCTATTTTCCCACAGTTCAGGAGAAACAAAGCCTGCTCCCGGGCGAGTAGAAGGGGTACACATGGTTACATGTGGCATGAAAATAATTTCTGCCCCAAGTAAGGTGGTCGCTCTCACATTCTCGATCACGTTGTTGTCGTAACAAATTAAAATACCGCATTTCCATCCAAATAAATCGAATACACAATAACTATTCCCTGCTGTTAAATAGGGATTTATAAAAGGGTGTAATTTATGGTACTTTGCTATAAGGCCATCTTTACCCACACAGATATATGTTTTATAAAGCGTGTCTTGGACGTCTTTTTCAAATAATCCGGCTAAAATGACAATATCATATTTTTGGGCAATCTCAATTAATTTCTGTGTACTTTCTCCATCTGGTATAAATTCGGCTAAGCCCAACATTTGTTCCTTCGATAAATCACGAGCAAAGGTATACCCGGTTATCGAGCATTCATGAAAAGCAATAACGTTAGCTCCGTCGTTCGCTGCATTTTTAGCTAATGATTCAATTACGGAGAGGTTATACGCTTTGTCACCACTTTTATTCTCAAACTGTGCTGTGGCTATTTTTATCTTATCCATCATTTGAAGAGTTTAATGTTATTTTGCCTGTCAGTCTTTTGCAATGCCCAATGCATGAGGCTGATAGAGAATCTTTAATTCAAACGATAATGCTATAAGTTTTATTGTAGTTGTTTATCAGTCTAATAAGGTTTTATCTCTAGTTTGTGATCTGACACAAAGGTTATATTATAATTAATTATGCCATTGTCGTTTTCGGTAGAGACAATTTGTCCTTTGATACCATCCATTTCACATGAAACCAACTTGGTGTGTATTCCGTTGCCCCCTTCTCCATTTATTGTGTCAGCACTGATATTGAAAGTCAATATGCTTTATAGTTACATCCTTAAGCAAATCGTGCCCGTTAGGATCAATAGAGATCAATAAAAAAGTTCCACTTAACAATAGGTAATGAGTTTTCTACATCCTTATTATATGCAGTTAATAGAGAGATTGAAACTGTAACAATGAATAAAACTAGTATCTTCTTTTTCATAATAGCTCTTTTTATATATTCAAATGTATTAAATAAGTACTCGCTGATTTAAGTAGTAAATGCAAACGCTTGATTTCACAACTTATCATATTAGGGATTTTTTTCTAATAGGCGAGTAATCTCATTAACTCCTTTTCCTCTTTTTAACTATACAGAAATTGTATATTATCCAATTATTAATTGACTTATCAGGTGTACAATCAACTATAAACTGATAACTTATATTGCCTTCTTAAGATATATACGCCTTAAAATCCGAATAAAAAATAGAGGGAAATGGTATTTATACCATAATTTAAAGATATAATCCTTTAATAGCGTATCAAGAATATCACAAGGGATATTGGATGTTTTCGACTTTTCAATTATTTTCTTGAGCTTTTTACGTTGCTCTTTTGAATGAGCAAGATGTTTTAGAATTATAATTGAATAAAGCGTTAATTGAGATTTAATTGGAAATAAAAGGATATTACGTCTGTTTTCACATATAGGCGAAGATAGTTGCATAAAGTCTGCTAACATCCTTTCTGCATTCATATAAAAATGATCATGAGATTTCATCATCGAAGACTTGGACATAGTTTGCCCATCACGCCCTAAATAGTAATAATATATAGGTTTAGCAAAAAAGGTACATGTTTTCGAATACATGAATGAATAGAAAATAAACTGACCATCGGTATAGCTGATACCTTCTGTTTGATAGTAGTTATTATTAATTAATAAACTACTTAATGTAGCCATATGATGCATGGCAAAAAAATCTACTGCGTTCCAATCAACATCATCAATAAAAAAATCCTTCCCTAAAAGATTTGATGGAACTTTAGTTCTCTTGATTATTTGAGAGTCAAAATCCATCGTATAAAATGGGGATAGAACGATATCTGCATTGGTCTGATTCAAGAAAGAAATATATTCTTCTATATTTTTTTGTTCATACCTATCATCAGCATCGCAAATTCGAAAGTATTTGCCGGTAGCAATTTTCAAGGCAGCATTGATGCAAGAACCATAGTTCCCATTTGATTTATCTAGTACAATAAATGTGTTAGGGTATCTGTCTGCATAGGCATGAGCAATCTTTGAAGAATTATCTTTACTACCATCATTGACAATAATTACCTCTAACTGATCCATGTATTCTTTCGTAATTATAAAAGAGTCCAAACATCTGGATAGATATGCCTCCATATTATAGGTAGGTATACAGACAGATAAAATCTTTTTCATCATCGTATTAAATTTCCATATTTAAAACCTGTTCAATTATTGGAGCCATATCATAATATTTATATTGTCCTAAACGACCTCCTATAATTACATTATTTTCTTTTTGAGCAAGTTTGCGATATTCTTCTGCAAGAAGCTCATTGTGATCGTCATTAACTGGATAATATTGTTCCATTCCCTCCTTATATTCAGTTGAATATTCTTCACTAACGATAGTCTTGGGGCAGTCATATACTTCCTGACCGAACATCTCGAAATGTTTATGTTCAATAATGCGAGTGAATGGTTGCTTGTGGGAGGTGTAATTTACAACGGCATTACCTTGATAGTTAGGCATATCTATTATACGGGTGTTGAATGAAACTGAGCGCCAATCAAGTTTGCCCAATTTATAACCGAAGTATTCATCAATAGCTCCTGTATAAACGAGTTTTTCTGCTATTTCTTGCCAAGAGTCTCTTAAGGGTTTTTGGGTTGGTGAGTCCGTTGAAGCAAAGAAATCTACTTCAGTTTTGCACTCAACACCTTCAAGTAAGCCATCAATCAACTTATTATAACCACCTATAGGAATACCCTGATACTTATCATTAAAGTAATTGTTGTCGAATATCATGCGTACTGGGAGTCGCTTGATGATAAATGCAGGGAGTTCTTTACAGTTACGTCCCCATTGCTTCTCAGTATACTCTTTGATGAGTTTGTAAAAGATATCTTTACCCACAAGACAAAGAGCTTGTTCCTCTAGGTTTTGTGGTTCGCGACCATTGAGTGTTGCCATAGCTTCAGCCCTCTGCTCGTCAATACGAGACTGAGCTTCTGCAGGAGTACGCACGTCTGACCACATCTTGGTAAAAGTATTCATATTAAATGGCAGGTTGTACAACTCGCCATTATAGTTAGCCACTGGACTGTTAGTGTAGCGGTTAAACTCAACGATTGAGTTCACAAAATTCCAGACTTCTTTATTTGAAGTATGAAAAATGTGAGCGCCATACTTGTGTACATGAATTGTATTAGAATCCTCTTTTTTAGTAGGTAATCCTGTTGAACCATCTATACTCTCGCAGTAGATATTACCTCCACGGTGTGGACGTTTATCAATCACAAGCACTTTCTTGCCTGCTTGTTGGGCTTTGTAAGCAAATGTGGATCCGAAAAGACCAGCACCAACTATGAGATAATCGTATTTCTTCATGTTAACAAAATTACTCAATTATTGTATAGATTCAGTTCTCTTCTTTTTTTATGATCAAGTATCTTCTTTCCTATTTTTCGATTTTGAAAGACAGTTACTTTATTATAAGTAGTCATATAGAAGACTTAATTTAGATTATGAAAACTAAACTCATTTTATCTTTGATATTCGATTATAAAACTCTACTTGAAAATTCAAGGCTTTAAAAACAATATGTCCTTTTATTGAACGCAGATTTAAGTAGTATATATAGCAAAGATAGTATATTTATTTAATAGAAAAAGATTCGGAAACTCAACCTCAAGTTATTTTCTTAGTTTGTTATTTAAACCGTTTTGTATATAAGTTATATATCTATTTATTGTCTAATGATGTGTGATTTTATTTTAAAATACTGTCGATATAGATTTGTTCTGAGGTTACTATTTTGCCTGGTATTATAACATATTACACTAGGTGATCTTGCTGAAAGTCGAGCAATCTCATTAACCTAGTTTTCATTTTTGATTAACAAAAAATTGTGTATCACTACTTAAATCTACATTTAAGACTATGCGATATTTTTTGCGGTGTTTGATTTTTGATAGTCAATGCTTTAGTTTTTTTATTTCACATCGGGATGACGTGTTTTTTTTGATGCATCTTCTTTATGCCATTTTATTTGTGTGTTGATTGGGCTGTTTGTACTTTTACGGCGCAATAGTGCAAAAAATAAATCATTAATTTATGAAGCAAGAAATGTTTCACAAACAAAGGGCTTTTCGCTTTAAGCGTTTCGCAGGAAAGGCCTACAGTGCGTTCAACAGTTTGCATAGGGAGGTGACAATCGGGGTAGTGACCAGTTGTGTGCTCACTTTTGCAGCTGCAGGAACGGTATCGGCACAGACTAATGTCATGGCCGGGGTAAAGAGTTCGGAGACCGAACATGAGTTGGACGAGGTGACAGTCACAGCCTCACGCGTGGAGATGGCTTTAAATCAGGCCGCTCGTTTGGTGACAGTAATTACAAAGGACGAAATTCAGCAATCGCCTGTCCGAAGTATTCAAGACTTACTTAATTATGCTGCCAATATCGATGTAGTGCAGCGAGGAGGCCACGGAGTTCAAGCTGATATTTCAATTCGTGGCGGATCATTTGACCAAACCGCAATTCTTCTTAACGGAGTAAACCTCTCCAATCCTCAAACCGGGCATTATAGTTTTGATATTCCTATTAATCTTTCCGATATTGAACGTATAGAAATCATTCATGGACCATCGTCTATTACGTTTGGTGCCAGTGCTTTTTCCGGTGGAATCAATATTATTACAAAAAAGGAACCTTCGCATAAGGCTTATGCAAACCTCGAGGCGGGTAGTCACGGGCTTTGGGGGGCTCAGGCAAGCGGTGTCCTAACAGCTGAAAAGGCTACAACGCAACTATCCGTAGGGTATAACACGTCTGACGGCTACATCGCAAACAGTGATTACGATATTTGGAACTTGCTGTGGCAGACGCGTTTAAAACCTGAAAAGAAATCAACCATTGATGTGCAGTTGGGATATAATGATAAACGGTATGGAGCAAATACCTTTTATTCGGCTTCTTATCCCAACCAATATGATAAAACAAGTGCTTATTTTGCTTCGATAAGAGGTGAGTCTGGCGATAAATTAAAATTTATACCAGTGGTCTATTGGAATCGTCATTATGATGAATTCCAGCTATTTAGGGATGGAACACCGGATTTACCTTCTTGGTATGTAGGGCACAATTATCACCGTAGCGATGTGTACGGTGCCAATCTAAATCTTCAATATGCATCAGCATTGGGGATTACCAGTTTTGGCAGTGAGTTTAGAAACGAGGGAATCGTAAGTAACGTGCTGGGTAAGGAAATGGCTGAAAAAGACGGTCATTATACAAAAGAAGACAACCGAACAAATGTGAGTTTTGCCCTCGAACACAATATTTTATTAAACCGTTTTACGCTGACGGCTGGTTTACTTGCCAACTACAATACGTTTTTACGTGGCAATTATAAGTTTTATCCATCAGTGAATGTAAGCTACCGGGTGTTGGACAATCTGAAAACGTTTGCCTCATGGAATAAGGCTACCCGTATGCCTACCTTTACCGACCTCTATTATACAACGGCTACACATATTGGCAATACCGACCTGAAACCCGAGAATTCGGAGGCCTTTGAATTGGGTTTTAAATATGACACTTGGTTTATGCATGTTTACGCTACTGGTTTCTTGATGAAAGGTGAAAATATCATCGATTGGGTAAAGCAGGATGCCAATGCGAAGTGGGAATCACGCAACATCACAGAACTGGATAAAAAAGGAATTGAAGCCGGTATGCAGATGGCTTTGGGCGATGTGTTGCCCCTTATCCCCAAGCAAACAACTCTGAGTCTGGGGTATACCCGATTGCATCAAGATAAATCATCTGGTGAGTATATATCAAACTATGCTTTGAACTATCTGCGGGATAAGGCTACGGTTAGACTCGAACACCCGTTATATAAGAATGTAATGGCCAACTGGAACTTTCGATGGCAGAATCGAATGGGAGGTTATACACGTTATGACGAGGGCGTGAAAGGTGAATATACCGACTATGAGCCTTTTTCGACACTCGATCTTAAAATTACTTGGGATTTAGGCGATTTGAAGGTTCACCTGAGTGCAAATAACTTGTTTGGTACGAAATATTATGATTTAGGAAATGTTCCTCAGGCAGGTTTTTGGTTGATAGGAGGGGTGAGTTATACGTTGAGGTGATGAAAAAGGGTGTGTTGGAATTTCCGACACACCCTTACTCTTCTTATTTAATAGGTATTTTATCGATTCTTCGTTGATGTCGACCTCCTTCAAAGTTGGTATTCAAGAATGCCTCAACAGCTTTAGTAGCTTCCTCTTTACTGATAAATCGGCCGGGCATGACCAGAATATTTGCATCGTTATGCGTACGCGCCAAGGTTGCGATTTCGGCGTTCCAGCTCAATGCGGCACGAATGCCTGCATGTTTATTGAGTGTCATCGCTATGCCGTTGCCACTGCCACATACAGCGATACCTTCAGATACATCACCTTTTTCAACGGCTATAGCCAAAGGATGCGCAAAATCCGGATAGTCGGAACTTTCTTCCGATTGAGCTCCGTAATCCTTGTAAGGTATCCCTTTTTGGTCAAGAATTTGTTTGACAAACTCTTTCAGCTCGTAGCCTGCATGATCACTACTTAATCCTATAATTTTCATTATTTATCTGTAATGGAGGTTATGAGGATAACCTAAAGGCTATCCTCATGTATTTTATTTAAGCTAATAGTTCTTTTACTTGTTGATATACATTCTTACCCGTGAAACCGAGCTTTTCGTCCAATACCTTATATGGAGCAGAGAATCCAAAAGATTCCAATCCCCAAACTTTTCCGTTCTGACCAACTAGGCCTTCAAGATTGACAGGAAGACCTGCGGTTAATCCGAAAATCTTGCTTCCTGAAGGAATAACGGATTCTTGGTATTCCTTGCACTGACTGCGGAACAAACCTTCGGATGGAACGGATACAATGCGTACCTTAATTCCTTCTGCACGAAGTAGTCCAGCTCCTTCAACCAAAGTAGCTACTTCAGAACCTGAAGCTACCATAACAACATCCGGATTCTCGTCTGTTTCTACGATATAGGCTCCTTTTTCTGCTTGAAGAGCTTCTTCGTAACGATTGGTTTTTGCTGGAAGGTCAGCAATGTTTTGTCTGGATAAAATCAAACCGGTAGGGGTGGAGATGTTCTCCATTGCCAGTTTCCATGCAACCGTTGTTTCGTTAACATCGGCCGGGCGGAGCACCAACATAGAGTTATGTCCTTTATGATTTTTCAGTTTCTCCATTAAGCGAAGCTGAGCTTCTTGTTCAACCGGTTCGTGTGTGGGTCCGTCTTCTCCAACACGGAAAGCATCGTGAGTCCAGATGAACTTAACCGGTAGTTCCATCAAAGCAGCCATACGAATAGCTGGCTTCATGTAGTCTGAGAATACGAAGAAGGTACCACATGCAGCAATCACACCGCCGTGAAGCGCCATACCGATACAGATGCATGCCATAGAAAGTTCGGCAACACCTGCTTGGAAAAAGGCTCCGCTAAAGTCACCCTTCGTAAAGGCTTTCGTTTTCTTGAGGAATCCGTCTGTTTTGTCTGAGTTAGAAAGGTCGGCCGAAGCACAGATCATATTTTCTACTTGTGTAGCTAATACGCCAAGTACAGTTGCCGAAGCAGCACGAGTAGCTTGGCCTGGCTTCTGTTCAATAGCAGACCAGTTGATAGCCGGTACTTCTTTAGAGAACCACTTTTCTTTCTTCGCAGCCAATTCCGGATTTGCTTTTGCCCAAGCTTCTTCTGCTTTGTAGCGTTCGGCCACGATTGCTTCAAGTTCCTTGGCGCGTTTAGCATAAATCTCAGCAACTTCAGGGAAAACTTGGAATGGTTTTTCTGGATCACCACCCAATGCTTTAACTGTATCCGCATAAGATGCTCCGGCCGCTGAAAGTGGTTGGCCGTGAGTAGAAACTTTGTTTTCAAAACTACCTTGTGATGCATCGACAGCGCCCTTACCCATAATTGTCTTACCGATAATAAGAGTAGGTTTTTCTTTTTCAGCTTTCGCTTCTGTCAACGCGGCACGTATTTCTGTTACATCATTTCCGTTTATCGTAATAACTTTCCAGCCCCATGCTTCGTATTTCATGGCCACATTTTCAGTGGTCACTTCTTCTACAGTAGTAGAAAGCTGTACGTTATTTGAATCATAAAACATGATTAGATTGTCTAATCCTAGGGTTCCGGCAACTCGCCCTGCTCCTTGAGAGATTTCTTCTTGTATACCTCCATCTGAAATGAAAGCATAGATAGTTTGGCTCATTTGATCGCCCAAACGTGCTTTAAGAAATTTTGCAGCGATAGCAGCTCCTACAGCGTAGGTGTGCCCTTGTCCTAATGGACCAGAGGTGTTCTCTACACCACGTTCGATATCTACTTCCGGGTGTCCTGGAGTAACACTTCCCCATTGGCGGAAGGCTGCTAACTCATCCATTGTATATTTCCCTGACAGGGCTAATACTGAATATAGCATGGGAGACATATGTCCCGGATCCAAGAAGAAACGGTCTCTTCCTGCCCATCTCGGATTTTTAGGATCATAAATGAGGAACTCGGAGAACAATACGTTTGCAAAGTCTGCACCGCCCATTGCTCCTCCCGGGTGTCCGGAATTTGCTTTTTCTACCATAGATGCAGCCAAAATACGTATATTGTCTGCAGCCATATTCATCGTTTTGATATCATTCATAATGATGGATTTTTGGAGTTTTCTGCAAAGATAGTTAATCTCTCCGTTCACTGAGTGACTTATTGTAACAATTCCTTTTCTGTTAACTTTCCTAAGGTCTTGTAATGCTCATAAATGACCTTGTATTGTTCATGATTTTCTTTGTTTGGTATGTATTCTTTGGCAAATCCGAGGCCCATCGCTTTTTGAGCAGATTCAACATCTTTGTAGATGCCTGCAGCTACTGCTGCAAACATGGAAGCGCCTAAGGCACAGGCTTGTTCGGCCTTTGCTACTTTGATAGGCATATTTAATACATCGGCGAGAGTCTGCATCACAAAAGGTGATTTTAATGATATACCACCAATCCCGATGACTTGGTCTATCCGAATATTGTTTTCGCGAAAATGATCGACGATGGCTTTTGAGCCAAATGCAGTCGCTTCTACCAAAGCGCGGAAAATAAGTGGAGCAGTACTTCCTAAATTCAATCCCGTGATTGTACCCTTAACTAATGGCGAGGCATAGGGGGTACGACGGCCATTCAGCCAGTCTGTTGCCAGAACTGTACTGTCATGAACGGAAATTTCTGTTGCTTTTTCGGATAAAATCGGCAGAACGCGATCGGATGTTTCTTGGATAAGTTTTTGCTTAGTTTCTTCGTCAACCAACTGAGTTTGACTAAGTATATTTTCTAATGGCCAAGCTAATAGCTTCTTGAACCAAGCGTAAATGTCGCCAAAAGCAGACTGCCCGGCTTCAAGCCCGATAAGGTTGGGAACTACTGAACCGTCTACTTGACCGCAGATACCCGGAATGAGTTTATCGGCCAACTCTTCGGGAGTGACTACCATAATGTCGCAAGTAGACGTGCCGATAACTCGGACGAATGAATAAGGGGTAATTCCGGCACCGACTGCACCCATATGGCAGTCGATAGCCCCAACTCCTACAGCTACATGTTCAGGCAAGCCCAAACGAGCTGCCCATTCCTGCGTGAGAGTTCCGACGCAGGTGTCGCATGTATAGGTGTCGGTATATAAATGGTCGCGGAATCTGGCCAGATAGGGGCTGACTGCAGCGAGAAACTCTTCTGAAGGCAGGCCACCCCATTTTTCGTTCCACATGGCTTTATGACCTGCAGCACAACGGCTTCTGACTACTTCTTCCGGTTTAGTTCTGCCAGTTATTAAGGCCGGCATCCAATCACAATGCTCAATCCATGAGTAAGCGACTTGGCGAACGGCAGGATCGATCGTTAAGAGGTGGGCCACTTTTGCCCATACCCATTCGGAGGAGTAAATGCCTCCTTCATAAGCTGTATAGTCTATGCCATTTTCTTTAGCAAGGGTATTAATTCCGATAGCTTCTTCTATGGCTGTATGGTCTTTCCATAAAACGAACATGGCATTAGGATTGTCAGAAAATTCGGGAAGCAAGGCAAGAGGAGTGCCATGCTTGTCGGTAAGAACAGGGGTGCTTCCTGTTGTATCGAATGAAATACCAACAATGTCTTTTGCTATGCCTGCAGGAGCCTTACTGAGTGACTCCTTGATGACATATTCCATCGCTTCGATATAGTCTAAAGGATGTTGGCGGTATTGATTCTTAGCCGGATTACAATAAAGTTCTTTCATCCAGCGGGGGTAATATTTAACAGCTGAAGCGATCTCATTACCAGATAGTGCGTCGACAATGATTGCCCGGCAAGAGTCTGATCCAAAATCTAATCCAATTACGTAATAGTTTTTTGTCATGTTGGAATGCTTTAAAGAGTAGCGTGTTAGTTGTTTTAATAAATATGACTGTGTGGCTTAAGTGTGTGAAAATAGTGGCTTATAGTTTTAGCAAAAAACAAGAAGTCATGTTTAAGAACATGACTTCTTGCTATATCTTGCCGCAATCAGAGTAGAGATTGGGGCTGTTTCGTGATTATTATATAGACAAACGATATCCTTCTTCTCTTAGTTTATTATACTTTTCTTTATTGAACTTATAGAGGTAAGCTCCTCGTTTGGAATTCTTTTTGTCTTTTTCATCCAATTTGTCGAGTATATTCAAAGAAAGGATTTTTTTTCTGAAGTTTCGTTTATCCAACGGTGTTTGATAAACAGCCTCATATAGATTCTGTAATTGTGGTAATGTAAACTTCTCTGGTAAAACGTTGAAACCAACAGGATGTGCCGACGCTCTTTTTTTCAAGATAGCTAAGGTGTCTCGAATCATCTGATTATGATCGAAAACTAACTCAGGTACCTCACTTAATTTACACCATTTTGCATTGAATGCACTAAGCATCTCATTGCTAAATGAATTCATATTGATGACTGAAAAATAAGCTACCGATATAACATGATCTCCTGTATCGCGGTTTACTGCACCATATGCGCCTACCTGTTCCATGAATAAATGGTTTATTCCTGTATTTTCGATTAGCACACGTGATGCCGCTTGTTCCAAACTCTCGCCAGTCTTAACGAATCCTCCCATCAATGACCATTTTCCTTTTTGAGGTTCTATTTTTCTTTTCCAAATTATAACGTAGAGATCACTGTAGTGAAATCCAAAGATTACACAGTCAACAGCTACATAAAATTGGTCTTCCCTCTGATAAAAAACGGCAGTCATGTTGTGGTATTTAGACTAGTTAATGTAGTTTACGTGCACCATCACTGATGACAACATCATAGAGCTTTGGCTCATGTCCGAATTTTTCAGCGTATGCTTTGAACGCTTCACTTACAAATGCATCGTATAACTCTTCTTTTACAAGGTTGATTGTGCAACCTCCGAAACCGCCACCCATAACGCGTGAACCTGTTACGCCACATTTCTTTGCAATGTCATTAAGGAAGTCCAGCTCTTCACAGCTCACTTCATAAAGTTTGCTCATACCGTGGTGAGTTCCGTACATTTTTTCTCCTACGGTTTCGTAATCTCCTTTTTCCAAAGCAGCACAAACGTCCATAACGCGTTGAACTTCTTCAATAACATATTCAGCACGCATATAATCTTCTGCACTAACCTTGTCTTTCACTTCTTCAAGCATTTCTAACGTTGCATCACGCAAGAATTCTACTTCAGGATGGTTTGCACGGATAGCTTTAGCAACAGTTTCGCATGATTCGCGACGTTTGTTATAAGCAGAAGATGCCAATTCGTGTTTCACTACTGAGTCGAGCAAAACCAATTTATATCCTTTAGGATCGAATGGGTAGTATTTGTGTTCAAGTGAGCGGCAATCTAATAGCATCAAGCTTCCTTTCTTCCCGAAAACAGAGGCGAACTGGTCCATGATACCACATTTAACACCTACATAATTGTGTTCGGTTGATTGACCAATCTTTGCAAGTTCGAACTTGTCGATACCAAGTGAAAGCATGTCATTCAATGCAAAGGCATAGGTGCTTTCTAGAGCTGCTGATGAAGACATTCCTGCTCCCAGAGGTACATCACCTGCAAAAACAGTGTCGAATCCTTCAATCTTTCCACCTCTTTTGATAATCTCACGGCATACACCGAAGATATATCTAGCCCAACTTGCTTTTGGAGCATCTTCTTCGTTAAAGCCAAATTCGGCAGATTCGTTCAAATCTAAAGCGAAAGCACGGATTTTATCAGTGCCGTTCAACTTGATTTCGGCAATCATTCCTTTATCAATAGCTCCCGGGAAAACAAAACCTCCATTGTAGTCTGTATGTTCTCCAATTAAATTGATACGTCCTGGTGATGTGTAAACGCTACCTTCAGTCTGGTATAACTCGTTGAATTTTGCTCTGATTTTATCTAACATGATATTTCAATTTAAGTTAAGTATGTTCCAAAAAAGAAGAAATTATCTACTCCTGTTAGGGTGTTAGATAATTTCTTCAAATATAAGTATTTAATCTTTATGAGATTATTCTACAGGGATGTCTTTGTTTACATTCTTGCTTCCGATAAGAGCATAGAATAATAGGTAACCAAGACCTAACAAGATTACAATGTAAGAAATCTGATATCCTGCGATAGGAACGATCAAACCTTGGATCCAAGGAAGGATACCACCACCGCAAACTAATACCATGAAAATACCTGATGCTGCAGCTAAATATTTTCCTAATCCTTCAACTGCAAGGTTGAAAATACTACCCCACATGATTGAAGTACAAAGACCTACAAGTAAAAGAAGAAGTGCATTGATAGGAACTTCTGCAATACCGAATCCTAGGCCACCTAATGCATCTGATTGTAGTACAGGTACATTTACCAATGTGGTTACAGGCAATATCATTGCTAATAAAACTAGAATTGCACCAATACTTGATGTAGTTGCAAGCATAACCTTACTAGCTACTTTACCAGCGATAGAAGCACCTACAAGACGACCAACAAGCATTAAGAACCAATAAGTACCGCAAACAAAACCTGCGATTGTAGGAGCGATACCGATTTCTTTTACTAACCACAAGTCAAGAACACCAGGAGTACCAACTTCAACACCAACGTATACGAAAATAGCTAATGCTCCTAATACGAAGTGACGGAATTTTAATGCGCCAAGCATCAACGCTGACAGAGGTTCTTTTGTTTTTTCTGCATGAGGCTCGGGTAATGTAGAAACTGCTAATACGATGAATGCAAATGCGAATACACCCATAGCAATGTAAAGAACTGGGTAAACGTCTGTGATGCTAGTTGATTTTGTAATCTCACCTACAAGTACACCAACCAACATTGGAGTCAATGTTCCAAGTACTGAGTTGAAAGAACCACCAATTTGAATCAACTGATTACCTTTATTACCACCACCACCTAGTGTGTTCAACATAGGGTTAACCACCATATTCAACAAACACATAGAGAAACCGGCAACGAAAGCACCAATCAAATAGATAGTGAAGCTACCTTGTCCACCTGAAAGGTATTGAATAAATACACCAAGGATACCGATAGCGATAGCAGCTAAAGCTGTCTTTTTGTATCCGAATTTTTGAAGCATGATACCACCAGGGATACCCATTACTGCATATGCAATAAAGTTAGCCAAGTTGCCGAGCAATCCCATTGCAGGAGAAACGTCGAACTGAGTGGTCAAGATTTTACCCATAGGAGCAGCCAGGTTGGTAACGAATGCAATCATACCAAACAGGAACATCATAATGATGATGGGCAATAAGTAGTTTTGCTTGTTCTGTTGTGTCATTTTTTAGTTTATTTAGGTTGTTAATAAATGCTATTAAAGATTTGCAAATTTATAAATAGTTTTGCTTAAAAAAAGTTCTCCCGGACGAATTACCGTAGATGGATACTCAGGTTTGTTAGGACTATCGGGAAAATGTTGGGTTTCGAGGCAGAAAGCAGAACGAGCCGGATAGCGTTGTCTGTTCTTTCCTGGGAAATGTCCGGTCATCCAATTGCCTGTGTATAACTGCACACCCGGTTCGGTAGTATATGTTTCCATTACAATTCCGGTTTTTGGTGATACACAACGCGCACAGAATGATAATTCATTCCCTTCTTTATTTAATACGTAGGTATGGTCATATCCGTTTCCGAACACAAGTTGTTCGAAATCATCATTGATGCGTTCGCCAATAGCGTGAGCTGTACGGAAATCCATAGGAGTACCTGCTACTTCAGCTTTCGGTCCATAAGGGATGGCTGTGCTATCAGTCGGCAGATAATAGTCTGCGTTTATCGTAAGCAGATGGTCTCCAATAGATGGGTCTCCCGCTCCTGAAAGATTAAAATAGGAGTGGTTGGTCAGGTTTAATACTGTAGGTTTATTAGTTTCTGCTTGATAGGTTATCTCTACTTCATTGTCGTTGGTAAGTGTGTAAGTTACCGTAACGCTTAGTTCACCGGGAAAGCCTTCTTCTCCATCTTCAGATATGTAAGTCAAAGAAACGGATTGTTCATCTAGCTGCTTAATATCCCAAACTTTTGCGTTAAAACCTTTTATGCCCCCATGTAGATTGTTGGGTCCGTTGTTTATGGCTAATTGGTTATATTCGATGCCGTCAAGTACGAAGCGACCCTTTGCGATACGATTACCATAGCGACCACATACAGCACCGAAATAAGGTTCTTCTGATTGGAGATAATCATCAATTGTGGGATGCCCTGTAACGACATCAATCAATTTGCCGAATTTATCAGGCACCATAAGGGATACAATCTTTGCACCATAATTTGTAACGGTTAGTTCTGCACCCTTTTTGTTTGTCAGGATACAAAGTGTTGTATCTTTATCGTCTATTCGTTTGCAAAAATTGTCAACACGCAAACCCGATAGAGCTATTTTGTTTTTCATGTGTACTTAGAATAGTTGTAAACCGATTGTAAAATTAGTGCTCTTCTCCATTTAGCGACTTATTAAAAAGATGTTCTATAGCATGAAATACTTTTATTCATGAGGTTTTTTACGTGATTTGGATATTTGTAAATTATTAGCACTACCTTTATTCATCTTTAACCTAAATTGTGATTAAAACAAGACGCTCAATATTATATGATAGCTTTTTGGCTGAAATGTTTTGTTCTATTAATATTTCTCCCTACCTTTGCCCCGCAAAATTTTTATTAATAATTTAATAACAAGGTAGTATGAACAAGTATGAAACCGTTTTCATTTTGACTCCCGTTTTGTCTGAAGCTCAGATGAAGGAAGCGGTAGAAAAGTTCACTAACCTTCTGAAAGCAGAAGGCGCTGAAATCGTGAACGAAGAGAATTGGGGTCTGCGTAAGCTGGCTTATCCGATTGAGAAAAAAACTACAGGTTTTTATCAATTGATTGAGTTTAACGCAAATCCGGAAACAATCGCAACGTTGGAAATCAACTTCCGCCGTGACGAACGTGTAATCCGTTTCTTGACATTCCGTCAGGATAAATATGCAGCAGAATACGCAGCTAAGAGAAGATCATTGAAGTCATCTAAAGAAACAGTAAAGGAGAATTAATCATGGCAGCACCTCAATCAGAAATCAGATATTTAACTCCACCTTCAGTAGATGTTAAGAAGAAGAAATATTGCCGTTTCAAAAAGAGCGGTATTAAATATATCGATTACAAAGATCCTGAATTCTTGAAGAAATTCTTGAACGAACAAGGAAAGATTCTTCCACGTCGTATTACAGGTACTTCATTGAAGTTCCAACGTCGTGTAGCTCAGGCTGTGAAGAGAGCACGTCATTTGGCTTTGCTTCCTTACGTAACCGATTTAATGAAATAATTTAAAAGAGAGGAGACAGAATATGCAAGTTATTTTGAAAGAAGATGTAGTTAATTTAGGCTACAAAGACGATATCGTAACTGTAAAAGATGGTTACGGACGTAACTTTCTAATCCCTCAGGGAAAAGCTGTTATCGCATCAGAATCAGCTAAGAAAGTATTAGCTGAAAACCTTAAACAACGCGCTCATAAATTGGCGAAGATCAAACAGGATGCTGAAGCGTTAGCTGCTAAATTGGAAGGAGTTTCTTTGACAATCGGAGCAAAGACAAGTTCTTCAGGTACTATCTTCGGTTCTGTAACTAACATTCAAGTAGCTGAAGCTCTTGAAAAAGCAGGACACCAAGTAGATCGTAAGGTTATCTATATTAAAGAAGCTGTAAAAGAAGTTGGAAGCTACAAGGCTATTCTTAAATTACACAAAGAAGTGTCTGTGGAAATTCCTTTCGAAGTAGTTTCTGAATAATATTTTCGAATCTAAACGCCCTGTTTTTAAGGGCTAGAAAATATGCGGGTATTATAAGTTTAGCTTATAGTACCCGCTTTTTATTTATAAATCCAAGACTTGCCGCCAGTTCACACTTCATAAATAATGGTAAAATTCATGCGGTATCCCTAAAAAGAATTACTTTTGTCATTAAGAAATATAACTAGGAAAAGGACGTGCGTAAATATCTTCTTTTATATATCAACCTTTTGGCAGCTATGTTTTTATTAATGCCCGGGTTGCATGCGAAAGAAAAAACTTTTACAATTGTGATTGATCCCGGACATGGCGGGAAGGATCCAGGTGCTATTGGAAGTACAACCAGGGAGAAAACAATTAATCTGGCTGTGGCTTTGGCCTTTGGTGAAATGATTGAAAAGAATCATCCGGACACTCGTGTTGTATATACGCGCAAGACAGATCGTTTTATTGAGCTCGATGAACGAGCAAATATAGCCAACCGTAATAAAGCAGATTTGTTTGTGTCTATACATACCAATTCTGTCAAACGAGGTAGTTCTGTACGTGGAACCGAAACATTTACGCTGGGTTTAGCTAGAACAGACGAAAACCTCGAAGTTGCAATGCGTGAAAACTCGGCCATCTTATTAGAAGATAATTATCTGCAGAAGTATGAAGGGTTTGATCCGACTTCTTCGGAGTCGTATATTATTTTTGAATTTATGCAGAACAAACATATGGAGCAAAGTATAACATTTGCTTCATCGATACAGAAAGAGTTTGTTCGGGAGAAAAGAGATAATCGAGGGGTTAAACAAGGAGGTCTTTTGGTATTAAGAAAGACGAGTATGCCGGCTGTATTAGTCGAGTTAGGATTTATTTCCAATAAAACGGAAGAACGGTATATGGCATCAGCATCTGGTCAGGCAGCTTTAGCGCGAGCGCTCTATAATGCTTTTACTAAGTATAAAAAAGAATACGATCGGAAAAAGGGAGCATTGGCCGGTGGCACAGTAAGTCGAGTAGCTGAACCGTCAACTGCAGAAGTTACATCTCAAAAAGAAAAACCTCAAGAGGTAAAACCCCAAGCGGCAAAAACGACAGCACCTAAAAAAGGAACTGTAGTCTATAAAATACAAATTCTATCTACAGATAAGAAATTACCCGCTAATTCACGTGAATTTAAGGGATACAAAAATGTAAGTTCATTTGTGGAAAAAGGACTTTACAAATATACGTATGGCGAAAGTACTGATTTTAATGAGATACGTCAGTTGAGACGTAAGGTGGCAAAAGATTTCAAAGATGCATTCATCATAGAATTTGTTGATGATAAAAAAGTTAATAAGTAAAAGATATTTATATAATTGAATAAAATGAAACTAGGATTTACAAAAGAAGCTAAGATCGGATTGGTTACTATTATTAGTCTGTCTTTACTATATGTAGGTATTAATTTTTTGAAAGGAATTAATCTGTTTAAGCCAGTCAATCATTATTATGTTTCGTGCTCCAATGTAAAAGAAGTAACCATCTCAAGCCCGGTCTTTGTTGAAGGCTTTAAGGTTGGCTTGGTTCGTGCGATATCCTATGATTATGAGACTACAGATAAGATTATAGTAGAGATAAGTCTCGAAGACGAGATGAGGATTAACAAAGGAAGCTATATATCCATTGAAAAAAGTCTACTAAGTGGAGGCGAACTTCATTTGCATCTGAATAAATATGTAGATGACTACATGAAACCCGGCGATACGATAGAAGGTCGTAACGGTGAAGATCTGATGGCTTCATTGCAAACGAACATATTGCCCGGTGTAGAACAGTTACTGCCCAAGCTGGATTCCATCTTGTATGGTTTGCAGCAAGTAATCAACCATCCGGCATTGACAACATCGTTAACTCACATTGAAAATACTACACGTAATCTGGATCAGTCAACGGCTTATCTGAATACGGTACTTCGTAAAGATATACCTGTTATTGTAGGTAATCTGAAAACCATATCGTCTGATTTTACGCAAGTGAGCAATGAACTAAAAGGTTTGGATTTGTCAACGACAATGAATCTAGTTAATGCTACACTTGAAAATCTCAAGTTAACAACCGATAAATTGAATTCAACCGACAATAGTTTAGGATTATTATTAAATGATAAGGAGCTGTATATCAATCTGAACGAAACAAGTGGTAATGCGTCTAAATTACTTTTAGACCTAAGAGAGAACCCTAAACGCTATGTTCACTTCTCTTTGTTTTAATTGATTAATTGCGTTCATTTCAATTTTTCTTATTTAGAATGATTCTAATTTAATTAAATTCTAAATAGGGTTGTAACGTTTTGGGAATAAGAAAAATACAAAATTGTATAAGTTTTTGTAGTAGGTGAATGTTTTTGAGTTTGAGATTTAACAAACGCGTTTAAATCAATACTCTGCCCACTTCGATATCATTTTTTGGCGATGTTTACAAAGCAAAATTATAAGTTGTTGAGTTTAAGATGACTAAGAAGAAGTAAAAAACGCAAATTAAAACGGCCTTTTTTTTCTAAAATTAATTTCTAAACTTTGTAGAACGTTTAAGAAAAAGTAGTTGTAGGAAGTAAGATAAGATGCAAACTGATTACCAAATATTGTGGAAGAAATGCCTAACCGTTATTAAGGATATTGTACCGGAAGCAGCCTTTAACACTTGGTTTTTGCCTATTATTCCTCTTTCATATGAAGATAATAAATTCACCATTCAGGTACCTAGTCAATTCTTCTATGAATACCTTGAGGAAAAATATGTGAATGTGCTAAAGGTTACCCTATACAGAGTGATAGGACAGGGGACAATACTTAATTACCGGGTAATGGTGGATAGAACGACAGGAGGAACTGTTGACTATCCGGCAGAGAATGCTTCCGTTGCGGTGAATAAGTCTGCTCCGAAGGATGTAACAAAAGCTCCTAGTCCTTTTGTACAGCCAACTCCACAGGATTTGGATCCTCAACTGAATCCCAAATATACGTTTGAGAATTATTTTGAAGGTACAAGTAATAAGCTGGTACGTACTGCAGGAGAAGCTGTAGCTCAGAATCCAGGTAAGACAGCCTTTAACCCGTTGTTCGTATTCGGTCCTTCAGGAGTAGGGAAGACACATCTCTGTCATGCAATTGGTATGCGTATCAGAGAACTTCATCCGGAGAAAAAGGTATTATATGTATCTTCTCACTTATTCAGGATTCAATTTACGGATGCTATCCGTAAGAATACGACAAATGACTTTTTGAATTTCTATCAAAATATTGATGTCTTGATTCTAGATGATATTCAAGAATTGATAGGGATGGATAAAACGCAAAATACATTTTTCCATATATTCAATCATCTCCATCAATTAGGAAAGCAACTAATCCTTACTTCAGATAAGGCACCCGTAGATTTGCTAGGTATGGAGGAACGACTGGTTACCCGTTTGAAGTGGGGTCTTACTGCTGAATTAAATCGTCCGGATCCGGATTTGCGCAGGAAGATATTAAAGAATAAGATCAGCCATGACGGTATAGTCATTCCTGACGAAGTCTTTAATTTTATAGCCGATAATGTAACGGAAAACGTACGCGATTTGGAAGGTATTTTAGTATCCTTGATGGCTAATGCAGTTATCAATAATCGTGAAATTGATCTGTCCTTGACAAAGAGAGTAATCGGTCAGGCTGTTCGATTAGAGAAGAAGCAGATTTCTGTTCAAATGATTCAAGAAGTGGTTTGTAACTACTATAATTTGGAACTTACAGCCATTCAAACACGTTCAAGAAAACGTGAGATTGTTCAAGCAAGACAGATAACCATGTTCTTAGCGAAGAAGTACACAGACTGTTCATTCTCGCATATAGGAAAGATTGTAGGAAAGAAAGATCACGCTACGGTGCTACATGCATGTAAGACGATAAAAGATCAGATAGAAACAAACAAATCGTTCCGTTCGTCTGTCGAAGAAATCGAAAATCTATTGAAGAACTAAAACGTAAATAATAGATATAAAAAAAGACACTCAATTGAGTGTCTTTTTTTTGTTACTTATTATCCGAAAATATATCTCAAGACGAACAAAGCAGATAAAACATACAGAGTCGGCGAAACATGTTTGAATTGACCTGTAAATATTTTTATCAATGTATAGCAAAGAAGTCCTAACGTAATTCCTTCGGCAATAGAGTATGTTAATACCATGGTCAGCATAATGGTGAATGCTGGCAATGCTTCACTGATATCGGTTAGTTTGATATCTTTAATTGTCTTCATCATCATTACCCCAACAACAAACAGTGAACCGGTTGTTGCTGCACTTGGTACCAATAAGAATAGAGGAGAGAAGAACAAAGCTAATAAGAAGAGGATACCTACTGTAAATGCTGTTAAACCTGAACGACCGCCTTCTGCAATTCCTGCTGCACTTTCCACATAAGTAGAAACTGTAGAAGTTCCACAAGCTGCACCAAATGTTGTACCAACTGCGTCAGCGATGAGTGCTTCTTTCATATAAGGTAAATTACCTTCTTTATCCAGCATGTTTGCTTGCGCACCTGTACCCACCAATGTTCCAACAGTGTTGAAAATGTCCATGAAGATCAAAATCAGCACTATAATCATCATGTCGAAAGATAATAATGGCTCGAAATCGAAACACATGAATGTAGGAGCCATTGATTGAGGCATAGAAATCGGAACGAAGTTCTCAGGTAATGTAGTTACACCAAATGGAATACCAATTGCTGTACAGATAAGAATGCTATAGAAAAGACCTCCGCGAACCTTACGCCATAGCAAAGTTGTACTCAGTAAAATACCGAAGATGGCAACTAAAGCTGTTGGAGTGAATTTCCCTAAGGTTACAAATGTAGCCGGACTAGCATCAATAATACCTGCATTTTTTAGTCCGATAAATGCAATGAACATACCAATACCAATTGAAATAGAATACCTTAAGTTTAGGGGTATACTATTTACAATTTTCTCTCGAATGTTGAAGAATGAGATAATTATAAAGATGATACCTTCGACTAAAATGGCAGCAAGTGCTGCTTGCCATGAATATCCCATACCTTGAACAAGAGTAAAGGCGAAGAAGGCATTGATGCCCATGCTTGGAGCAAGGGCAAAAGGCAATTTGGCTATGAAAGCCAGTAGGATGGTAGCAAAAGCTGACGACAATGCCGTAGCCGTAAAAACAGAACCTTTATCCATTGACGCTTGGCTTAGAATATCCGGGTTTACAGCCAGGATATAGCTCATCGTCATGAACGTAGTCAGACCGGCAATAAGTTCGGTCCTTAGGTTCATTGTGCTTTTATCGAATCCAAATAATTTCTTAAGCATAATGGGGTAGATTAATCAAATGACCATTTAATTGCCAATGTTGGGATAGCATAGAATCCGCCTACAAAAGCAAAATTATTTCTTACTTCTACTTCTGTACCGATGCTTAGGTTGAACTTTTCGTCAACACCTTTGATTTTATTGAGGTTGACCCAAAGTTGAGGTTCAGATAAGAATTGATAGTCTCCAATTGTAGGGAGAGTTTTTTCGCGCCAGAAATCAGCAAAACCGCTGAATGTGCATACACCGTTATTGCCAAAATGAACATACCAAGTAGCTGTCAACTGGAAGTTTTCAGGGCTTATGTTGCGATGGATGTGTTTATACATCGGAGTGAATGTGAAACCTTTGCTGAATGTTGCATTATTATAGGAATAAGTCAAACCAGCCAAATAAGCGTTGTTAATATAATTACCTCTTACATTTCCACCGTTATACTCTACGTGGATGGATAGAGGTGATTCCCAGAATTTAAGTTCACGGGCAATTTCCCAATAGGCACCAACTATGCCTTGGCCAGTATAGTCCATATCAACGAAGAAGAATGTGCTACCCCATTTGTCGGGCTTAAACATTTCTACCGTTGTAGTAAGTTTTGGGCGTGTACCGAAGTCTTTGTCGTAAATACTACTTCCGAAATCGTAGTGAAATTGAACATTTTGAGCTTTACCCGCAGTACAAAGTAAAGCAAGGAATAACAGTGCTAAAAGTTTCTTCATCGTTTATTTGTAATTATTGTTTTAAAATGAGCTGCAAAGATAAATAAAAGCCCGAATACTAAAGGAAGTTCATATACTAGAGTTTTCTTTATGTTTAATAAAAATGTGATGGAAAGTATCGCCTTGAAATATTACTTTTGTACTAAACAGATATAAATTATCCTTAATTGATTATTGTTATGAAAAAGATGATGAAGAAAAATGCTCTGATTTTGATTTTGTTGGTCTGTGTTTTTAGCCTGAATGCGCAAGAGAAATATACAGCTCCGGCATTATCCAACCCGGATTCCTGGTCGATGGTTTTAGTTCCGGACCCACAGACTTATGTGAAATTCTCGCGCAACCAAGGAATTTTGAATATGATGACTTCGTGGATAGGTGAGAATGCTCAGAAACTGAATATAGGTTTCGTATTGTGTACGGGCGACCTGGTTGAACAAAACAACCTGCTGAATCCGAATGGTAGTAGTGCTAACCAAAATAGCTTTCAGCAATGGGAAGCCGTTTCGTCGGCATTTGGTCGTTTAGACGGAGTAGTTCCTTATTTTTTGGCCACAGGAAATCATGATTTTGGTATATTGAGTGCAGAAAACAGAAGAACTCACTTTGATGAATATTTCCATCCGAATAAAAATATTCTTAATAAGCAAATGTTGCGTGAAGTCGGTTTAACAGAGGAAGGTATCCCAACTTTGCGTAATGCAACCTACGAATATTGTTCTCCTCAAGGTAAAAAGATTTTGGTGGTCGTACTTGAATTTGCGCCTAGAAATGCAGCTATCGAATGGGCTAAAGGGGTGATTTCTCAAGAAAAATATAAAGACCATGAAGTGATTTTGTTGACACACTCGTACATGGATTCCGATAATAATCATATCGTGAAAGAAGGTTATAAGGTAGAAGATGCAAATTATGGTGCTGCCCTTTTCGAAAAGTTAGTGAAACCTTCAACTAATATCCGTATGGTGTTTGCCGGACATATTGGTGCGCCCGATGATGCGAAGAAGCATATTGCATTCCGTACAGACAAGAATGCTGCCGGAAAAACCGTACAACAAATGGTTTTCAATGCACAGGCTATGGGTGGTGGCTGGCATGGCAATGGCGGTGATGGCTGGTTGCGTATTTTGGAATTTTTACCAGATGGAAAGACTGTTAAAGTGAAAACTTTCTCTCCTTTCTTTGCCAGTTCACCTTCAACCCGTCATATGGCTTGGCGTACGGCAGATTATGATGAGTTCACATTTACGCTTGATTGATAACGTCAGAAAATAGGAAAAACGAAAAAGGTGCTTGTGTCATTTTACAAGCACCTTTTTTAATGATAAAAAAAGTAAATTATCTAGATGTGAATTTTTGTTGATTATCAATATTAAAAATACATCCCGATGGTTTTAAAAAAACATCTCGATCATTTTAAAAAAACATCGAGGTGTTTTTTAAAAACGTTCGGGGTGTTTTTTTATAATCTTATATGCCTTGAATATCAAAGGGTCTATTGACTGAATTTCACATCGGGATGAGTGATTGTTTTTTGCTGTTTAAAAAGACTGTTTTTAACCCGTAGAATATCGCAAAACAACATTGCATAAAAAGATGTTATATGTCTGACATTAAATAATGATATAGACTATGTTTGATTTATTACGCAGATTTAGAGAAAGTAATTCTCAAGAGATGCTGAAAGACTTAATCGCTAAAAAAGGGGCTGAATTGATTGATGTTCGTACAAGAGAAGAATATGACGAAGGCCATGTGAAGACATCAAAAAATATTCCGGTAGATGAAATTCCTGAATACGCGAATCAATTCAACAAAGAAAAGCCATATGTACTAGTTTGCGCCAGCGGTATGCGTAGTGGAAATGCGGTCAAATTCCTCAAGAGCAGAGGGTTTACCCAGGTCTACAACGGAGGCAGCTGGGTAAACTTCCTGTAACTTTTCCAAAAAAATGTCTGCAGGCAAGAAAAGCCTACAAGCGTCAATTTATTTATAGTTCATTCTTGTACTCGTCTTGCCAGATGTTGGTAAGTCGGTAGGTACTTTGCAGGTCACTTTGCCTGTAGCTGCCCATTCGGCACCTCTCAGCAGAGTTTCCTGAAAACCTGTACATTGCATGGCCGGATTGTTTTCTACCGTTTCGCCGGCATGCCCCAGCATGGTGTGGAAAATGCGTGCCTTACCGTAATCGACGGTGAATACAAGAGGTTCTTCACGTCCGGATCCACCCGTTTCAGGGTCTGAATAGGCTGTGTAAAGTATATCTTTGATATTGCCCGGACCACGCATTCTATCGTAAAGTTCATCTTTGGCATGTAGCCAACGATTGGGTAAACCTTGGGTGATGGGATGATCGGTGTTTCTGCAGTTTACTATATATTCATGCTGTCTGCCGTGCGAGCCACCTGGTCCGGGGGTCATATCTTTAACTAAAGCTCCGTTTTGCCAATAGACATAAGGACCGGATTTTTCGTTTCGTCCTTCCCAGCCACCTAATGCACATATTTTACTGAATTCATCCCAGTCGGGGAATGGATTATCGGCCGCATGGTAGATGATGATGCCCCCACCTTTTGTTGCATAATCGACAAATCTCTTTTTCGTTTGCTCGGGCCAAGGGTCACCGTTATAGTCGAGTATCACTAATGAATAAGGAGAAAAATCTACGATAAAAGTAGACATGTCGCTGCCTTTTTCCGGAGAAATGAGAATGTCAACCTGAAACTGCCCTGAGTTTTCAAGTATCTGTTTCATAACAACGCTACTAACTTCCCAATTGTGGTTGTTTTGTCCGGTAAGAATCAATGTGTTAATTGGCTTTTTTGCTGAGAGGGAAAAGATAGTCAGCATACCGAAAAGTAGGATGAGTCCGTAGATTTTCTTCATAATATTAGACGTATGTTTAGATTTAACTTTTCAAATATACAACATCGGCTATAACTAACTTACTGAGAAACGGACAATTTTGACTAATTTTGTGGATAAAATAAAGAAATAACATAAAATGATGGAAATAAGAAGTGCCGAATTTGTAATCAGCAATACCGATGTAAGAAAATGCCCGGAAGGTAATCTACCCGAATATGCATTTATCGGTCGAAGTAACGTAGGAAAATCGTCACTAATCAATATGCTGACGAATAGGAAAGGTCTTGCGATGACCTCGCAAAAACCCGGAAAGACACAGCTTATCAATCATTTCCTGATCAACAACGAATGGTATCTGGTTGACTTGCCCGGATATGGTTATGCGCAAAGAGGGAAAGAGGGCCGTGAAAAGATTCGTAAGATTATCGATACTTATATTCTTAAGCGTATGCAGCTGACCAACCTGTTTATCTTGTTGGACTGTAGGCATGATGCACAAAAGATCGATCTTGAATTTATGGAATGGCTCGGACAAAGTGGCATTCCGTTTTCTATCATCTTCACCAAAATAGATAAGTTGAGCAAGAGCCGATTGGCAGAGAATATCGAAAAGTATAAGGCCAAGCTTTTAGAAACATGGGAGGAGCTTCCACCTATTCTTTTATCTTCATCAACGAGCCGCGAAGGGCGTGAAGAAATACTTACTTACATTGATGAAATAAACAAGGGACTGTAAAACAGCTATACTATTATGAAAAGACAACTGATTTATTTATGTGCATGGCTGGGGCTGCTTGGTGGCTCTGTGTTGAGTCATGCAGAAGGAAACGATCAAAAGGATAATAAAACCGGAATGCTGCCATTAGCTGATATTTTTATCCGCGATCCTTATATCCTGGCCGAGCCAAAAACGCAGACTTATTATTTATATCGTACGTCTACCAAGAAGGAGCAAGGAAATGAACTAGGAGGGGTAGAGGTATTCAAAAGTAAAGACCTGAAGCTTTGGGAAGGTCCGTATAAGGTGTTTACAGTGCCTGAGAATAACTGGATTACGGGTCGTGTATGGGCTCCCGAAGTTCATGAATACAACGGTAAGTATTATTTATTTGCCACGCTAAATAGCTCGATTAAGTGGAAGAAAACCCAACCGGGATGGAATGCTGACTATACCTTTAGAGGAACGCAGGTATTCCATGCCGATTCACCCGAAGGCCCTTTCTTGCCGTTTGCTTTAACCCCTCATACACCCATGGATCGGATGGCACTCGATGGTACTTTATGGGTGGAAGATGGCGTTCCCTATATGATTTACTGCCACGAATGGGTTCAAGTCGTAGACGGTACGATGGAACTCGTGCAGTTGGCTCCTGACTTGTCTGCTTCGGTAGGACAGTCGATGACTCTGTTCTGCGCTTCTGCTGCCGATTGGTCAACCGGCTCCTTACGTAACCCTCCGTTGCCGACTTCGTATGTTACTGATGGTTGCTTTCTTTATCGCACCAAAACAGGTAAGTTATTGATGATCTGGTCGAGCTTCATGCATGGTGAATATGCGTTGGGCATTGCAGAGTCGGTAACCGGAAAAGTTGCCGGACCTTGGAAGCAGAACGAATCGCCACTGTTCCATAAAAACGGAGGACATGGGATGATCTTTAAATCGTTCGATGGCAAATTATATATCACCTTCCATGGACCAAACTCACCCGCAGGCGCTGAACGGGCACTTATCTATGAGATAGAAGATGTGGGAGATACACTCGTTTTGAAAAAAGAAATTCGTGAATAATAAAAAAAGCGCGGTAATCAGTTACCGCGCTTTTCTGTTTTATCTTTTTCTGCTAACCATCTTCTTTTTGATGAAATAAAAGTAATATCCCGTGATAGGCAAGAGTGTCCCTATCAATGAAGCAATGAGGCTGAGGATACGAGTTAACATCCCTCCCCAAGATCCGACATGAACCGTATAAATCCATCCCCTTATTTTTGAGGCTTTGTCACCATCGGCATACAATTTGGCTTCTACAATCTCACCGGTCTTTGAGTCGAATGTATATTGGTCGGCAGCTCGCATATTCCCAATGGCTTGATCTAGTCCGACAGAAACGGATCCGTCTTGTATACGTATGGTTTTAAACTTTTTATAGTCTTGCTTCATTTGTGCAACTACTGCATCCCAATGACGATAATCGGCTGTTTTTTCGGTTTGTCTATTACCTCCTTGTCTGTTGCCACCTTGTTTTTGCTCTGGCCCCTGATTTCCTCTTTGTCTGGTTTGTTGCTGGTTGTTGGCCGGTGTCTCAACTCCGAAAACTTTATAAAATCCATCGCGATACCATTCGAATGACCAAGTCAAACCCGTAAGTGCGTAGGTGAGTAGTAATATTGAGGCATACATGCCACCAGCCACGTGCAAATCAAAAAAGAAACGTTTCCATCCATATTTTGTTCTAATCTTCAAACTCTTAATCAGATGCTCCCAGCGTTTGGGTAACCAGATAATCGCACCGGAAATCAGGATGAAAACCAGTACTAATGTTGATATACCAACAAGCGGGCGACCAATCTTTCGGCTATCATCGAGTAACCAGCGATGCAGCTGTCTAATTTTTGAGAAAAAAGAAGCTTCCCCTATGGACTGGTCAACAATTTCACCTGTGTAAGGATTAACATAAACAGACCCACGACCTCTACCTGAAAAGCTCATGACATAAGTCTTCTCCGGATTGGCAGAGATAGACACGTTGGCAATGGCCAAGGAATCAAGCTGTTTGTTTACGTTTGGAATTAGTTCGGATAGAGGCATAGGCTGCTCTTTCTTTTCCTTTACGTAATAACGCGCAGGGTTAGCCAACTCTTGAAGTTCAGTTTCAAATACCAGTAGGCCACCCGTAAAACAGGCAATCGTAATGATGATACCGAATGGCAAAGAAAGCCAAATGTGGATCTGTGTGAATAGTTTCCTCATTGATAGATAATTAAGTGTTTAATTGACATCCCACCAGACGCGGGCTTTTGTTATATCAGTAACTTGACGCTTATTGACTTCGTTGATGTTTGTCTGTACTTCAGTTTCCGGATACATCAAGCGACGAGGGCGGTCGTTCGGATTTTCTGCTCCTAATGAATTAGGGATGGCCGGTAAACCTAATCTGCGGTAATCACACCAGGCTTCCATTCCACTAATGCTATTTAAAGATAGCCATTTTTGCTGGATAATCTGTTCGAGCGTTCCGTTGTACTGCACTTCCTTTTGTGCGAGGTAGTCTGATCTGTCGTCCCTCCCGACTTCCATATACAGCAGGGAAGCTTCAATTCCTCTGGCATAAAGATCAGCGGCATTACCTTGTATCCAACCTCTTTGCACAGCCTCTGCTTGTAAGAAATAACTTTCGAAGTTCCCTAACAATACAAATGGTTGCTCGGCACTTTTAAATAGGGCTGCCTTATCTCCACCGTTCTCTTTCGGTCCCTTAAAGGGTGAGGTGTTGGTGCGGTTGTATTCGTCGTCCATTTCCGGATTACCGAAAAGAACACCTTTATACTTGTTGTCGGTTGTCTTTGCATATAGGAGAGCAAGACGAGGGTCGTTCAGTGAAGCATATACATCGATAATATGTTGTGTAGGACGAATATCGATATAGGCATTTGTTTCCACTCCCGAAGTATTGCGATAGTAGGTGTTCCAGAAAGGGTTTGGTTTGCTTGTAGTAAAGCCGGGTTGAACCAAAGCCGAAGTGGAGAGGAATCCTGTTCCTTCGTTTATGATCTTTTGTAATTCTGTTTGGACAAAAGCCATGTTATCTGTTTCACTTTGACGAAGCAGGGCTCTAAGCTTTAGCGTGTTGGCAAACTGGACCCATTTGGCGATATCTCCCTTGAAAAGTATATCATCTGTCGATGGACGTTTCGAACCTGCCGGAGCTTCTTTGATTAGCGATATAGCTTCGTTAATCAGCTTGAAGGCCTTTTCGTAAACTATCTTTCCGTCTTCGTAAGCCGGGGTAGGAATAGCCTGTCCTTGTAGCGCTTCATCAAACGGAACGTCACCGTAAACATCTACCAGACGCATGAAATGCCAGGCTTGCATGATTTGAGCGACACCTTGATAGAATGGAGCGTTCTCGTTTACGGCTTGCTTCTTTATCAAGTTGTACTGTTCGAGATAAACAAAAGCATTTTCCCAAACAGGAATGCCATCGCGTTTGGCCATGATAGCTGGACCGTTGTAAATCGCTTCTTTTTTATAGGTATTGCTACCTTCAGAGGTGGTACCCCAATAACCGGACCAGAAGGAGCCCAATTGATTGAGCTGGATATTTTCCTGGTAGGCTGTGACCCATAATGCCGCCGGAAGCTTGGAACTTAGCGTAAGGTTTTCATTGATCGGATCATTCGGATTTTCGTTTACATCCAAAAATGAATCACATGAAGCGAGCGTTATGCCTATCAATAAACTGCCTAAAACTGTCTTTATATATTGTTTCATTTTATATCCTGATTATGCTGTTCGTAATTGATTAAAATGCCACGTTCAATGAGAATCCGTATGTCCTGTAGGGTGGCACCTGGCGCCAGCTGTAATAACCGGCTGTGTTATTGTACAGATATTCCGGATCACCAAAATCATTGTCCTTGTGTTTGATAATAAAGAGATTGGTTGCTAGCAAGCCTATCGTAACATCTTGTACGATTTGTTGTTTGCTCATCCAACTGCGAGGCAAAGTGTATTGGATAGAAACTGTCTTCAATTTCAGATAATCACCTGGTGCAGCATAGTTGATGGAATAGCCGGCCACGTATTTATTCCAGTAAGACGACTTATCGCTGTCTTTTGCCACCTTTGTGTTGGGTTCGTATGAAATATGTCCGTTGGCATCTTTTACTTCTATCACCGAGTTGGGGATAACATATTCTTGGCGATCATAGGCTGTAGTCATCGGATGAACGCCTCGTTGAATCATACGGTTGGCAACTTCTGAATACATCCATGCACCTAAGCGGGCATCGAACTCCATATTGACCGTAAGCCCTTTGTAATTAAGAGTCGTTTGCATTCCCAACTGATGAGGAGGTACCATGGTTCCCAAATATGTCGGGTCGGTAGCTGCCGTAGGCAGACCATCTGAATTGACGATGATATGCCCTTCAGGGTCACGTTTGTAATCGGTCACCTTTAAGCTTGGGAATGACTTTCCTTTGATGGCGTATGACTGACGGAAGATGTTATACTCCTCAGAATTGTCCGTTCCATACAAGTCTTTTACCTTATTAGCTATATACGTATAATTCAAGCCGATATTCCATCTCCAATCCCTGTTTCTGATCACATCAACATCGGCAGAAAGTTCGATGACATCGTTTGTCAATGTACCTACATTTAAGATAGATGAAGTATAACCTGTTGCAGCAGACGAAGTAGCAGTAAATATCTGACCGTCTGAAATTGAATAGGCATAGGCTGCATCTAAATTCAATCGTCTCTCAAAGAAACTCAATTGAGTACCGATTTCGAAGGATCGGACAAATTCAGGTTTGATATTCGCATTGGGATTGACTGTAGAAGGTGTAAACCCTACTAAATTACCATATGGGAAGTTATTAAGTTGCGTAAACGCATTATTCAAAGAATAGGGCTTAAGACTGCTTACATTACCTGTTTTATTGAATGATGCAAATAGCTTACCGTATGATAAAACTTCAGACTCACTCAGGGATGCAATGGCATCGCTGAAGACGAACGAACCGCTAACACCCGGATAGAAGTAAGAGCGATTTTCTTTGCTCAATACCGATACCCATTCCTTGCGTCCGGTCAGTGTGATGAACAGGTAATTCTTGTACCCTGCATTGAATTCTGCATAAGCTGCCAGCTGACGGAAACGTGTGATGGCTGAGCTGCCAGTCAAATCGCCCGTACGGCTGCCCTGATTGAACAAATCAGGAAAAAGCAAATTAGATGCTTCGAGTGAAAGACCTTTCGTATAGTCATCTCGTAAATTATGACCAAAGATTGCGCTCAGGTTAAAATCACCGAAATTGCGATTCACGGAGAGGATAAAGTCTCCGTTAATACGTCTGTAGTCTGTCGCACCATCCGCCACAGATCCTACTTGATTACGCTTTCCGGAAGCCTCGGACTTAGCCACTGTATTGCGTGTCTGAGTTGAACTGTTGTATAATCCCAAACGATACATGGCTTTTAACCAAGGAGTGAATCGATATTCGAGTTCAGCCTTTCCGCTCAATAATTGTTGTTCGGACTTATTACGATAAGTATCAATCAAGAAATAAGGGTTTTTGACGTCTGCGGTAAAGAAATTGTTTGGATTGCCCCATGAGTTGGCGTCTTCCCAATTCTTCATTTGATGGATAGGGAAGTTGGCAGGGAATTGATAAGTAGATACCCATGGACCGTCTGGTGTTACGTCGGTTTTTGAGTCAGTATAGTTTACATTTGCAGTTGCTTTCAGATTGGCCCATATTTGTGAGCCATTAAAACGAAAGCTTGTGCGTGTACTTTTATCATCTGGAATGATACCTTTTACTTGTGTATTATGAAGCGACATGAAAAAGCTGGAGTGTTCATTCTCTTTGGCAAAAGACAGGTCGTTTTGCATATTGAGACCTGTAGTGAACAAATCTTTGCGCATATCATCAGCAGGAGCAGCATATAGAATCTGGGGTTGTGTGCCATCTGGTAGTGGGAGACCGAAATCTTTCATTGTTCCGTCAAATTTTGGTCCCCATGATTGATATTGCGTCGGATTGTATACGCCATCCATACCCTGTCCAAATTCTTTTTGCATAGTGGGTAGCAAATAGACTTCCGAGAAAGTTGTAGTGTTCTTATAGCTTAGACGTCCTTTCCCTTTTTCGCCGGTTTTTGTTGTAATAATCAACGCACCATTTACACCTTCAGAACCGTATAAAGCAGCTGCATTGGCTCCTTTAAGAACGGTAACTGATTCAATATCGTTTGCATTCAAGCGATTGATATCTGGAACAGGAACGCCATCAACCACATAAAGCGGATCATTGTCGCCATTGATTGAGCGGGAACCACGAATACGCACTTGTAATTGAGGATCAACCTTGCTATCGTATGTGTTTATACGTAAACCGGCAACTTTGCCTGTAAGACCGGTCAACGGGTTGACTGGAGCACTCTTGTTTAATTCCTTGCTTGAAACAACTTCGGCCGAGCTCCCTATTTCGCGTGCAGCACGTTTGATGCCTAAAGCAGTAGCCACGACTTCAACTGATTGAAGTTCATGAATCATAGGAGCTAACTTGATAGTTAGTTGATGCGACGTGACAGGAATCTCCTCCGATTTATATCCCAAAGAAGAGACAATAATGATATCGCCGATATTTGCTTGAATAGAAAACTGCCCCTCTTCGTCAGATAAATAATGCGAATTTGAACCTTTGATAAATAGAGTTGCATAAGGAACGGTCATTTCATCATCAAGAGAAATAATCTGCCCTTTAACAGATACAGTAGGAGGTATTGATGCATTTACTGTACTAGCCCAAAGCAGTAACAGTAACAGATAACCCTGGAAGAATTTTTTCATTAAATAATAAAAATATAGTGTTAGTAGTGTTTTTAGATCACAGGCAAAGGTCTCTATATTAGAAAAAGTACACAATCACCTATCGATGCTATAATGAACCCTAATTATTCTGTATTTTACCTACTTTTTGGTATTGACCGGAAAGAATGTTGATGAAACCCCTTTTTGTCTCTTTTTCATGTTGTTACAAAATAGAGGCATTCGTTGGTTCAAGGGTGGTATTGTGAAATGGAAAAATTCTTGAATTTTTTGTCAAAAAAACTTCGAAAAGTTTTGTATTCTAAATTTAATCCCTACCTTTGCACCGCAATCGAGAATAACACGATCGGCGAACGGGGTGTAGCGCAGTCCGGTTAGCGCACCTGCTTTGGGAGCAGGGGGTCCCAGGTTCGAATCCTGGTACCCCGACACAGAAAAGAAGCTGTATGTCAGCGGTTTAAGAGTTGGGCGAGTTGAGGCATATTGTTTCAACCCGCTTTTTTTATGCCAAAAAGTCACTATTTGCACTCATATAAACGCAAATAAGGGATCAACCCGTATTTAGGGATCAACCCGTATTTAGTGGGAGTCGATAATAATTTTTATTTTTGTCTTCATGAAAACAGGATATGAATTATTGCTTCCCCAAGGGATATTAGCGTACTTTGAAGTTGTTTTTATAGAAGAGTCAGAAAAGAGTATTATTCTTCATTTAGATGAAAAAAACATTGTACCGGAAGAATACTCCGGCTGTAAAGTTATTTCAAAAGGCTTCTTTTCATCTAGTGACATTGATGACTTCCCTGTTCGCGGCAAACGTCTGATTCTTCATATTCGACGGCGTAGATGGTTAAATTTAGACACCGGAACTCCTATTATGCGTAACTGGGAATTAGCCATGAAAGGTACTCGTCTAACAGAAGAGTTTGCCTCTTTTTTAAAAGGAACTGATTGATAATAATCCTGTAAGTTGTAAAACCGTTGCTAAATTCTACTGCCAGAATGGCAAGCGTTTAGAAGAGCAATATCGCTGTTTCTTATCCGGATTTCATGAATGGGAAGCCTTAGATCACGCAGAGGAATATTTGATTTTTCCGGAGAATTTAGGCTCCTCATTAAGTATTGATGAAACCGCCCTAAGCTATGATGAGCTTTATACGATAGTCACCAACAAAGCAGCTAAGGGACAAAAAGGTGCTTTAGTTGCTATAATAAAAGGAACAGCAGCAGAAACAGTCATTAAACATTTAAAAAGAATCAGTCTTTCACTTCGTCGAAAAGTGAAAGAGGTAACCCTTGATATGGCAGCGAATATGGAACTGATTGCTGAGAGTTGCTTCCCCAAAGCCAGCCTTGTAACAGACCGTTTTCATGTACAACGACTAGCAATCGACGCTCTTCAGGAAATGAGAATAGCGCATAGATGGGAAGCGATAGACCGGGAAAACGAAGAGATTGAATTAGCGAAAGACTTAAACCAAAAGTATAAGCCTGAGATACTTGAGAACGGTGATACTCATAAACAACTGTTGGTCAGAAGCCGTTACTTACTCTTCAAAGCAGAGAACAAATGGACACCCAGACAGCGTTTTAGACGCTGAAATATTATTCCGCTATTATCCCAATTTAGAGTCAGCCTACAAACTCACAATGGAACTCAAAGGCATTTATGAACAGACAAAGGACAAAGCAACTGCTTTTACAAGACTAGCCAGATGGTATGAAAAAATAGAACAATCGGGTTTTAAGAAGTTTGCAACGGTCAAACGGAGCATATCAGCGCACTACAGAACCATCCTTAATTATTTTGACAACAGGTCTACAAATGCATCTGCTGAATCTTTTAATGCGAAGATAAAATCTTTTAGGGCTATACTTAGAGGAGTAAAACATATCCCTTATTTTCTATTCAGGTTAACTAAAATTTATGCCTAGTCCCACTAAATACGGGTTGATCCCAAATAAGGCAGATATTTCGGATCAAGATGGGTGTTCCTGCTTATCAGATAAAAGACGAAGTGAGAAAATTTGGTGTCAAAGTCTTTTCTTCTAACTACACGTTGTATGGTGACATGAGTAGCCGAGTTATGACAATTCTTTCTTCTTACACGCCCAATATAGAGATATACAGCATTGACGAAGCCTTCCTAGATATGACAGGATTTGGCAGTCTCAAGGAATACGGAAAACATATTGTTGATACAACAACCAAGTGGACCGGAATCCCTGTATCAATGGGTATTGCCTCGACTAAAACACTTGCTAAGGTTGCGAATAAGTTTGCAAAGAAACACAATGGTTATAACGGAGTGTGTTTGATTGATACAGACGATAAGCGTATTAAAGCACTTCAGCATACGGAAATCGGTGATGTTTGGGGCATAGGCCGTAGAAATGAAAAGAAACTAAAAACGCAGGGAGTAGATACAGCGTATGATTTTACCTTATTATCTCGCGCTTGGGTCCGTAAAAATATGACAGTAACAGGTGAACGTACCTGGTTGGAGTTAAACGGAGAATCATGTATTGATCTAGAACTCGTTCGTCCAGATAAAAAACAAATTTGTACAAGTCGCTCTTTTGGCAAGAATGTAACTACTCTGGAAGATATGCGAGAAGCAGTAGCCTATTACGCCTCGCTATGTTCGGAGAAGTTACGTGAGCAAAACTCTTTTGCATATTCACTCATGGTCTTTATACATACAAACAATTTCAGGGAAGACCTACCACAATATTATCAAAATTGTATAATCCAAATGCCTGTACCGACTAATAGCACTATGGAAATTACTCATTATGCATTAGAAGCCTTAGGTAAGATATATAGGGAGGGTTTCCAATATAAAAAGGCAGGAGTAATTATAACCGAGATTGCTCCTGACAACGGTATTCAAATGGCTTTGTTTGATCAAATAGACCGAGAGAAGCATACTAAAATAATGCATGTGGTTGATAGCCTGAACAAAGGTTATACCCGTAATGTTCTAAATTTAGCTGTACAGGGTACAAATAAGAAGTGGTCACTGAAAAGAGAGCTTCTTTCGCCTTGTTATACTACTAAATTAAGTGATGTTATAGAGTTAAAGTAATATGTGCTTCCATAATTCAATGTCTAAAAAGGCTAAAGAAAAAGCCTCACCATTTGGTGAAGCTTGCTTCAATTCTATTTTAAGCTATTCTAATCATCTTTGTTTAGCTTTCTATAGATAGACAACATTTTAAACAATTCTATTTAAAAACAAATGTAACTTTTTCAAAATAAATTGATTGAGGTTTAGTATTTTGAAGACTACTGCCAACCTCAAAAGGTACAATCATACTTACTGTAGAATTACTGCCAACATATTCTAAAGCGGAGCAATATCCAACACTTAAATAATCAGAAGCGGTGAATTTATCAATTTCATACTTAAATTCTAGAGGCCACTTTGTTTCATTAGAAGGTGAGTTAAAACCGTCAAAAGACTCTGTAATTTCTCCTTTGTATAAAAAGGATCCTTTGGCAGTTGTTTGTATTGTATCTCCTTTAGAAGGATGAATTCTGTCCCCGTAGTTTGCGATATTCAGGTATACTCCATTTTCAAGTAAAAGATATTCATTTTCAGCAAAGATGCTATCTTTTGGGAACTCACTTAAGATTTTAAATCCTTTGAGTTGAACAAATTGGTCTAAAATTACTTTTTCCTGTTTTATTAAATCTGAATAAGATTCTATTTCTTTTTTACATGAAAAAAGAAATAACATTGCTAGTGATAAAAATAAATACTTTCTCATTATACTGTTTATTTATTAAGGATGAGGAAATGATTTATAAGAACATCTTAATTTAAATTCTAATCCACTTGCCCATTGTTCGATATCTATATCTTGCTCGACAGGAATAGCAAAAGGCTCTCCTGGAATAGGACCTAATCCTTCAGCTGCATAATAGTATTCGTGAGGAGAAAAGGCTTTAGTTGACACGGCTGACTGATGGTCTTTTCCTGCATACAACTTTAATCCCCCACGTCCTTTGAGAGTTGCAACCGTGTTGGATTGATGATTATACCAAATTCCAGCAAAATTTTTCCTTCTAAAACCAATAGTTACTTTAACAATAGGTATAGAGCCATCAAGACCAGTGTTAGAATTAATCCATACTTTTTCTTTACCACTTTTTGTCTCAGGAATTTTATTTATTCCAGAAATCACATCACCACTTGATGCTCTTGTCATGATTTCTATCGGAGGAGTCTCTTCTAGATCAACTAATTGTTGATATGTAGTTATATCCTTTAATGAAACTACTTCATTATTTATTAGGACATCCCCATTAAGATTTGCCAGTCTTGAAAGTTTCTTATTGCTTATTGGGAGATATGCAGAATAGTCATCCCCCTCTTCCGGGAAAAATAGCATAGAATACTTTTCTTTAAATTCTTCGTACCCTCCTTTACGTTCATAGTACGATTCTGCTTCAATCATTGCAGATTCAAACATGTCGTATATTGACTTAAAACCATTTTTTTCAGTTCATTGACTTGAGATTCATCGATAGAAAATAAACCATCCCCAGATTTTGTATGAACTAATGGAAGAAGTTCTTTAGCTATCTCTGTTAATTCATCTTTACTTGAAAAAGCAAGCATGCCATCTTTTAATTCTACTTTGTTTCCTGCTAGGTTTATGATTTTACTATTATTTGCCTTAGAAATTTGATTATTAGTAAAAATTTCCCCGTTATTGCATGAGGACAACAGAAGTAGTGGAACTAACAAAAAGTTAAGCAGTGAAGTTTTCATAAATATAAAATATATAGGGTGATATTTTTCACCAAATTAAAAAAGGTGAAGATTAATTATAACATACTTAATAGAAATTATATTCTTACATGTTAATATTAGACAATATGACTCTGTGGTAAATATCCCCAAAAAAATCATAATGTCAAAATATATTATACATATTAACATATAATGGTGTGTTATTGGTTGTGTAATCTTTTGTTTATGCTGTTTCGGGTTGACAAAATAATATGTCATGGATTTTCTTAGGTGAAGACGTGTAAACTTAATTTTACCCCATCCCCCTTATTTCAAACTCAATATACTCCTTTCCCTTCTTAACTATCTCCGTTTCAATAATAGCCCGACGAATCAACCTGTCATCGAATCCGTATTTCTTACTCAAAATATCTTGTGTAGGCTTAACCGGATTATCCCAATCCGATAGTGAATTTCTGAATCCAAAATGTATTATATCATAACTTACTTAATCCTATCAAAATCTACCCAAACTTGAGTGAATCACCGGATGTTCGGTAGGGTAGTTTTATTGAAGTGTGACGTAATAATGTAATGACTCCAATATTTTGGTGGACGGACACAACAAAAAATCATCACATTTTCTTAGAATAATTACTGTCTAGATTTGATTTTATTAATATACTTTCATGCAGCCTTTTTTAAATTTACTACATCTATCTATATGTTGCTAAATTATACTATTATGATAACACGTTATTTTATTTTCCTGATATTGACATTTGTTACTTTTCTTGTTTCTTGTGATAAGGATAATGTTGAAGATGCGAACTTTCATAAACTAAGTCATCGTATAGGGCTTTGGGTTAGTACTGATCAAAAAGATACATTAGATTTCGTTGATTCTTCAACTTTAATAAGAAAGGGTTATTATTATAATGAAAAGTATAAATACAAAATAAAGGAAAAAACTCTTTTTATTTATCTTTTTTCAGGTGAGGAGGACTTGGGTTCCCAACATCAAATAATAGAAGCAAAAAATGGAAAAGTACACCTCAGTAATATGTTTATAGTGATAGGATTTGATGACGGTTCAATAATGTATTATAAAGTCAAATAAATGTCCTGTATAGCATTGATTTGCTGCTTTTGATATCTGTGAAAGAAATGCTATACTGTTAAGATAGAAAGGAGAGGGGAGCCCCCTCTCTTTATTGTTTTAATTTGTTTAAGTCCATAACCGGAGTCAGACCCTCGGCCGGTATATAAATTATCTGAGGCAAACTACCTTTGTCGGCTAGTTTTTCGAGTGTACGAATAAAGAGGTACTGATTGTATGTGCTTGACAAAGTTCCATTTTCAATTTTCATGGCTTCAGCCATACCTCGTGCACGTTCGATTTCTGCTTCTGCATTTAGCTTTTCAGCTTCTAGTCTGGCTTTGGCTTCTTCCACAAGGATTTTTCTGTTTTGTTCAGCTTTGGCCATTTCTGCCTTACCTGCCATTTCCTGTTGCCAAACATTGTATTGAGGAATACCCCACATTAAACCGGCAATACAAGCGATCGCTAATATCGCGATGATTATACCTAAATAGATGTTTTTCATATGAATGATTGGGTTTTATAAAGCCTGCCCAAGGCAAATACTGTTGTTGAACGATGGGCCGAAGGTAATTAATATTTTGATTCATATTAATCTTTCATTTTGTGTTGTTTTCATGTTTGATCCTTTTCTTGTAAAACCGGATTTTCAAAGCTTGTAGTCTATATTTTGTGAAAATATAATGTGGATTTTTCTGATATGAATTAGTCGCAAAAAAAGCTGCCAAAAGTGATGAGTCATCCCGATGTGAATTTGAGCGAATGAAAGCCTTGAAAAACAATTTATATAGCGTTATAAAAAAAGATCTCGAACGTTTTTAAAAAACATCGGGGTCTTTTTTAAAAACGTTCGAGGTGTTTTTTTAAAAGCATCGGGATGTATTTTATATGTTGATAATCAATGAATAACAACATCGATATGTGATTTTATTTTCGACATTGTTTTACCACTGTTTTTTTGAGGTTGCTGTGATTGATCTGTTAGTTCCAATTTATTCCGTAGTTGAAATACCCAATATTTGTCTTATTTCTTCTATTTGATTTTCATTTACATAGGCTGGATTGTAGGCAAGCCAAAGTTGATTTTTTGTATTCTCGTTTCCTTTCCAGAGTATCTTTAGCTGTTGGTGAGTGAGGCTTTCACCAACCAGCAGGTCTGATGCTATTGTTATGCCGTAATTGAAATGCACGGCCTTTATCATCATATTAATATCGGGGATAACTTGGTGAGGTTTTATGAGCGGTCTTTTGCCGAAGTTTTCGAGCCAGAAGCGACGGATGATGGATAGTTTGTTATCGTAGGCAATCCATTTCTGGTTCAGAAGCCATTCCTCAACACCGGTTATCTTGTTCTCTTTAATACGTTGTTCTAACTCTTTGCAGTCATAATTGGCATGGGCGATGATCATAAAACTCTCTTCAACTAAAGGCTCGTAGATGATGCCGTCGGTCGCTGTTTTCTTTGTGGCAATCACAAAGTCCAGGCTCCTGTCCTGTAGCTTTTTTATTAAAACGTCGGGTAGACCAAATTGAAGATTTACATCTTTATTGCATTCTCCTAACTTCTTCAGCAGAATATTATTGGCATATTCTATCGGTGATCCTATCTTAAGCTGTTGCAGTCGTGCAAGAGCCGATTTTCTGAATTCCACTTCTACTCGCTCCAGGTTTTCTATCGATTCAACAATCTGTGCATAAAGCATTTTGCCAAACTCGGTAGGCTCTAACTTGCGGGGATGTCTTAAAAATAATTTTTGACCGATATAACTTTCTAAAGCAGCGAGTTGAATGCTGACATTTGGTTGAGAAATCAGCAACTCTTCCGAAGCACGAGTCAGATTACCGTTTTGATAGATCGATTTAAACGTTCTGTACCATTCTAAGTTGACCATAAGGCAGATATAATAATTAGATCTATAAATATATTAATAGATATCCATAAAACAATCTATTTTCATAATAAATATGCCTGCCGTATCTTTGTCGTATTAAAATGATAATAATTTAAAAGAGAGGACTATTGTTATGAAAACTGTATTATTTAGAGAAGAAACGAGAGGACATGCTAACCATGGATGGTTAGAGTCAAAACATACATTTAGTTTTGCAGGATATTTCAACCGAGCCAGAATGGGATTTGGACTGTTGAGAGTGGTTAACGACGACCGTGTGATGGGTGGTGAAGGTTTTGGTACCCATCCTCATGAGGATATGGAAATTGTATCAATCCCTCTTTCGGGCAGTCTGGCGCACAAGGATAGTATGGGTCATGAAGAGATTATCAGGTCTGGTGAGATACAGGTGATGAGTGCCGGAACAGGTATAACACATAGCGAATACAATGCAAGTAAAGATCAGGCTGTGGAGTTCTTTCAAATATGGGTTTTCCCAAGAGCGGATGGATTAAAACCAAGATATGATCAAAAAGCGTTTGATTTTAGCAAAAAGCACAATGATTTGACGTTGGTCGTTTCGCCAGACAATGAAGACGGAAGCCTAATGGTTAATCAAGATGTATGGTTTAGTTTGGGAACATTTGATAAGGACAAATCAAAGACCTATGAGGTAAGACGGAAAGAAAATGGAGTTTTTGCCATGGTTGTTGAGGGAGAATTTGAAGTGGCTGGTACCAAACTTTCAAGGCGCGACGCTATGGGTATTTACGAAGCCGATAATTTGGATATCAAATCGCTTACAGATAATGCACGTATCTTGTTGATTGATGTTCCGATGAAATGAGAGTTATCTATAACATGATGTTATAGTCAATAAAAATCAAATTGTTTCTTTATATTTGCGTTGAACCGTTAGCTCAGTTGGTTTAGAGCGCTGCCTTGACAGGGCAGAGGTCGCCGGTTCGAGCCCGGCACGGTTCACGCGTAATAGCTAAGACTTAATCTGACAATTATAGAAAACTTGCAACTGTCAGATTAAGTCTCAACTTTTACATTAATATCATTAGGAATTCACCTTCCTTTTTTTAATCTCTCACTGTTTGTATGTGTTTACCTGTCAAGTCAAAATATATCTTATAGTCAGGTTTCCCATCAATTTCTACCACGTATCCTTTTTCGATAGTTATACCAGAGGCAGCAATACTAAACTCGTTGATCGCTTGTCCTAGATGATTTTCGTCCAGATAGTCAAGAATACTAGTTGACCTCAATTCTCCTTGAATAATTGGACGAATTATATCTGTCCCATTATCAGCCTCTATGCTCTTAAAAGAGCCATCACTGGCAAAAAACTCTACTTCTACTTCAGTCTGATTCTTTTTGTATTCGACCTCGTATTTATTCCATTCTTTCTCAATTCTGTCTGGTGTTTGTCCTTTAAAATAAGTGTTTAGAAACTCTTGACTCGTAGTTGGAAGGGATTCAACCTTAACTGTTTCTTTGCCTTTACTTTCTTCTCCTTTATCTTTCAACACATCCCCTTTGGCATCAAAATAAATATCTCTATCATTTCTTAACTCTATTTTAAAGCCCTGTCCATTCTCTGAATACGGTCCTGTCTTTTCAATTTCTTCTATAATAGCATTTGGATATGTAGAACTAATATAACTCAAAGCATTCTCTGGTAATAGCATCGCTATAGAATTAGGAAGAGTATTCCCATTTAGGTCTATCTCTTTCCATATTCCATTAGGGTAAAAATCAATCTCTGTTCTATCATTAAACATCACTTCATACGTACCATCACTATCTTTTTCTATATAAGAGATATTAAATTCGTTGAAATCAGTAAAATGCTTTATTAAAAAGCTCTTTGCTGTTTCGGGGATCTCGGAAAAAGATACTCTTTCATTGTTATCTTCATCACTACAAGAAACTAATATTAGACTTGCAATAAATCCCATTAGGACTAAAAACACTTTTTTCATAACCATCTGATTTTATATTTCTGTAATTGTTCGTTAATAATTATTCAATACCTTCTTTTAGTATTGTCCCATTAAAGTCAAGAGCAAGTTTTACTTCATAATCACCTTTTTCCAATTCTAGCTTATAAAAAGTATCTTTTCCCTTCACTATCTTTTCTGCATCTTCAATCCTGAAATTAGGATATTTTGCTAGTGCACCATTCTTTACTATTGCAGGCACATCTTTTGTTGAGATTTCTTCGCTATACATAATAAGTTTATCTGCCATATCATAGTATGCTTTATAATCTCTGGACGGAAATCGGCCTATCTCAAATTCAACTTCATAAAGGATATCTGATTTTTCCCATTCAATTTCACGTGAACCAGGAAAGTCTTTTAACTGTTTCTTTTGCAATTCTTGAGAAGGATAGGTATCCTGAGGTTTAAACATTTTGTGTTTTTGATACATTTCATCAATCTGCTGCACTGTATACTCTGCTGTTACGCTAGGTGATAGTTGTGCAAAAATATTAGTAGAGGATAATATTAGAATACTCAATGTAAATACACTTGATGTTATCATTTTCTTCATAAATCAATCTTTTAATTATTAAACTTAATCTATGAACAAAGATAGAGGTGGAAATCTGTAAAGATTTGGGAATGATTTGGAGGATTCATTATTTAATTGAAATAAACAGAAATAGTGTGCATTTCTTTATAAGTATATTCTATTCTGAATTTATAAATAGATACAATAGAAGATACAATAGCTAAACCTAATCCCGTTGAAGAATTCATTTCTTTCCCAGACTTATATCTCTCAAAGATATTAATCCCATTAGGCAATGCATTACCATCATTAGCTATGATAAAAGAATTCTTGTTCAATGCTATATTTATTCTTCCTCCTGATATATTATAATTAATAGCATTTTTAACGAGATTACTAATCATAATATGCGCCAAGTCTACATTCATTTCAAAAATAGGAGCTTCTTGAATATTGATATCTAATGAAATATTTTTATGTTCTATAAGGTCTTCGAAATTTTCAAGTACTTCGTTTAGTGTATCCATCAGGTTGACCTCCTGATTAGCTATGAATTGCCTATTGTTAATTTTAGAAAGGAGCAGAAGACTTGAGTTTAGTCGTTTCATCCTATTCAAGTTAGAAAGAATGCCATTGAGCTCTATTAATTGATGTTTAGGTATTTCTTCAGAACTCATCAACAACTCTATTTTATTTATAACTATAGTTAAAGGAGTCTGCAATTCATGAGAGGTATTTTCTATAAATATCTTTTGGTCTTTATAGGTTTGTATATTTTCTTTTAATAGAACTTCCACGGCATGATTAAGAGCTCTGAATTCTGTTATATTTGTCTTTGGAAAGTCTATCATTTGCGTACGATTCAAGCTAAAATTATGCAACTTATCTAAAAGCTCATCAAAAGGATTGCTACTCCGTCTGATAATATATCTGCTTGCCCATAGAATTAATATACCTAGAGTTAACCATAATCCGATAAGCAGAAAAAGCATATTTTCAATAAGGTCTTCAGTTTCAACTGTGGAAGTAAATATCTTAATATAGTAATATTTGCCATTAGGTTGGCATTTGAAAGCTGTAGTTAGCATTCTTACTTCTTCAAATTCTTTTTCCGTTTCAAAATAGAATGTTGTAGTAGAATACTCCTCTTTTATATTTTGAGCTTCATCTTCTGCTATTTCTTCAACAATCATGTTAATAGGATTATACTTCTCCATATTCTCCACGAAATAAGCATTTTTATTAGCCTCCATCACAAACTCTTGTTTCAGATTTGTCAGCCCCTCATCAACACCATCATATATCTCATACATTTGCGTTGAAAAATAGACAACAGACCATATCAAGAATATGATAATAAAAAGTCCTGTCAATCTCAGACTTAGATAGTCAGCTAGTTTCATATACTCATTTTATATCCAACTCCGTAAATATTCTCTATTTCTACGTTAGAGTGACTATCCTTCAGCTTTTTTCTTAAGTTCTTAACTTGAGAATACACAAAATCAAAGCTATCAGCAGAGTCTATATTATCTCCCCATACGTGCTCGGCAAGAACCTCCTTTGTTATCAGTCTATTTGCATTGGTCCCCAAAAAGCTTAGGATATCATATTCTTTTCTATTAAGTTTCAATTCTTTTCCATCTATCTTCACAATGTGTTGGTCAAAATCGATAACTAAATTACCGATACTTATTACATTTGACCCATCCAACTTTTTACGTCTAAGTACAGCCTTAATTCTAGCATGCAACTCTGTAAAGTGAAAAGGTTTGGTCAGGTAATCATCTGCACCCAAATCTAGTCCTAATACTTTATCATCAAGAGAATCCTTCGCAGAAATGATAATAACATTGGCTCTGATATTTTCTTTCCTCATTTCCTTAAGGATATTTAATCCTGTCCCTCCTGGTAGTGATATGTCTAAAAGAATGCAATCATATTCGTAAATCATGACTTTTTCGATACCAGAAGAAAAATCACTAGCAACCTCTACAATATAATTCTCTGTCTGCAAAAAATCTCTCATTGATTTCAGAATCTCAAATTCGTCTTCTATGATAAGTATCTTCATCTCCTTAGCGTATTTAAGTTATAAGGAATAAACATTCTAAAGGTACAAAAATAGGAAACTAATTCTGTAAGGATTTGGGAATTTATAGTTCAATTAATAACAAATCAATGTATAAAAAAGCAGGAATTCATTCTTCTTTTCATTATTTTATTCAACATGCATTTTCTCAAAATCCATACAAAAAGAGTTCGAGATTTAGGTGTTATACTCCACTATATCGGATAATTTTTTACCCAACTTCATTATAGTTTATCCAATCTTTCAACTGATACGATTTATTCCAATCTTCTGTAAATTGGTTTGAAAACAGTTGAAAATATTCACCTTATTACACGCTGATAGTAAAATAAAAAGGGAGGAAATTTAAATTTCCTCCCTTTTTTATGTGCCTATGCCCTTACGCTATGGACATCTAAAAAAATGCTTATTGGATTAATCCGTGTTTCTTGAATATGGTACGGATAGCTTCAAGAGCAATGTCTAATTGTTCTTTAGTATGAGTTGCCATCAGTGAGAAACGGATTAGAGTGTCTTGTGGGGCAACAGCCGGCGAAACAACCGGATTAACAAATATACCGCTTTCGAACAATTCCTTTACGATAAGGAACGTCAAATCGTTGTCGCGGATAAATAAAGGAATGATTGGAGTTGAGGTATGGCCTATTTCACATCCCATTTCACGGAAGCCTTTAAGCGCATAATTGGTCAATTCCCAAAGTTTTTCGATTCGTTCAGGTTCGTTAAGCATGATGTCTAACGCGGCATTGGCTGCTGCTGTTGCTGCAGGTGTGTTGCTTGCGCTGAATATGTATGAACGAGAATTATGTCTTAGGTAATTAATTGTTTCTTTGTCTGCCGCAATAAATCCTCCGATAGAAGCGAATGATTTACTGAATGTACCCATAATCAGGTCTACGTCATCGGTTACACCAAAGTGGTTACAAGTACCACGACCTTGTGCACCTAAAACACCAATACCGTGTGCTTCGTCTACCATGATGCTTGCATTGTATTTCTTTGCAAGGGCAACGATTTCCGGCAATTTGGCTACATCGCCTTCCATACTGAATACGCCATCAATAACAATGAGCTTGATTTTGTCCGGCTCACATTTTTGGAGCTGCTTTTCAAGAGACTCCATGTCATTGTGTTTGTATTTCAGTTTTGTAGAGAAAGAAAGTCGGTGACCTTCGATGATGGAAGCGTGATCGAGTTCGTCCCAGATGATATAGTCTTCACGACCGGTCAGGCATGATACAACACCAAGGTTTACTTGAAACCCAGTCGAATAAACGATTGCATCTTCTTTGCCAACGAATTCGGCAAGACGTTTTTCAAGTTGAACATGCAAATCCAAAGTTCCGTTTAGGAATCTTGAGCCTGCACATCCGGTTCCGTATTTTTCGATTGCTTCGATTGCGGCTTGTTTAACTTTCGGGTGGTTGGTTAGTCCTAAATATGCATTTGAACCAAACATCAATACCTTTTTTCCATTGATCTGAACCTCTGTATCCTGATCACTCTCGATCATGCGGAAATAGGGATAGATCCCTGCCGCCATAGCCTTCTGAGGAAGATCGTACTTTGCTAATTTCTCTTGTAAAAGTCTCATGTTTAAGTAAAGAGAATGTTTATTGAATAATAAAAACCAGATATTTTAAATGTTAAAATACCTCTGGTTTAAAGAAATCGGCACAAAAATACAAAAAAACTTATCAAAAGGAACTACCTCCTTCTTTATTATTCGAAATGTGTATTATTCATTGTTGTTTTCCAATTCATTTTCAAGTGAACCAATTTCAGGAATTATGGCTCTGGCATCCTGATCGCTGAGTGTATCTACGTCTTTTAGTCGTCTTTGGATGGCTCTTGTGCGGGTTCCGAGCACTTCGTCTATCTGTCCACTCGCAGTTTGCAGATTTTTCTGCGCCTTTTCCAGCATACCGCCTACTTTTTCAAATTCTTTCTTTACAGCTCCCAATATGGTCCATACTTCGCCGGAATGCTTCTGTATGGCTAAGGTGCGGAATCCCATTTGCAAGCTGTTGAGTATGGCGGCCAGGGTTGTAGGGCCTGTAACAACGATTTTATATTGTCTTTGCAGATCTTCCAGCAAGGCAGAACGCCGTACAACTTCGGCATAAATTCCCTCAAAAGGAAGAAACATAATGCCAAAATCAGTCGTTGCAGGTGGAGCAAGGTATTTTTCTGAAATATCTTTGGCCATTCGTCGGATAGTTGCTTCCAGCAGTTTTCCGGCAGCCTCGATTGCTTGCGGATCGGCTTTGTCATACGCGTCGAGCAACTGTTCGTATACATCTTTGGGGAATTTAGCATCGATAGGAAGATAGACGTACTCGCGCATATCGTCTTTTCCGGGTAGTTTAACGGCAAACTCAACAACGGCATCCGATCCCTTCTTTGTGCGTACATTGGCTTCGTATTGTTCAGGCGCCAGAATTTGTTCGAGTAACATACTCAGCTGTATCTCTCCGATATTGCCTCTGGTCTTGACGTTGCTCAGCACACGTTTTAGACCGCCAACGTCTTGTGCCAACGTTTGCATTTCGCCCAATCCTTTTTGTACGCTTTCCAATTGTTCGGTCACCAAACGGAAAGATTGCCCGATACGCTCATTTAGCGTTTTCTGCAGTTTCTCATCTACCGTCTGTCGTATTTCTTCCAGCCGTTTTTCTGTTTGCTTCACCAAAAGCTGTTGTTGTTCGCTCATATTTGCAAATTTCTCGCGCTGAAGGTTGTTGAACGAAAGGATGCTCCGCTCCAAGGTGTCTTGAAATTCTCTGAGTGATTGAGCTAACTCTTCCCTGTTTTCTTTTGCTACCTTACGGCTTTCTTCACGATTGAGATGGAAGTCATCTCTGAAATTTTTTTCAATGCGGGCAAACAACTGTTCTATCTTATACATTAATATAGATGTATTCTCTTCCTTTTGCCGTGAGAGTAAGAAAAAAACTATTTGAAGTATACCTAAACCAATAAAACCACCAATAATCCACCATTCCATAATCCGTCATTCTAATTTTGTTCAAAGATAGGGATTCGAGTTTGTGCGGCAACACCTAAAAAGTGTTAAATAAGAAACAATCTTTTGGGGCATATGTTCTATTTATAAAAGGAATTTAAACTATATTTGAAAACTTAAATATCATAAAGATATTGAATTATGGCAACAATAAAATTTAAAGGGAACGATGTGCACACAAATGGCACATTACCTGCTGTAGGATCGTTGGCTCCTGACTTTAAAGGAGTAAAGACTGATTTGTCCGAATTGCAATTAAGCGATTTGAAAGGGAAAAAAGTGGTTATTAATGTTTTCCCAAGCTTGGATACATCTGTTTGTGCGGCCTCTGTAAGAAGATTCAATAAAGAAGCTGCTTCATTAGAAAATACAGTAGTGTTGGCATTATCAAAAGACTTGCCATTTGCTCACGCACGTTTCTGTACAACGGAAGGTATTGATAAGGTGGTACCCCTTTCTGCATTTCGTTGTTCTTGTTTTGAAGATAAATATGGCTTGCTATTCGAAGACGGACCTCTGAAAGGTCTATTAGCCCGTGCGGTTATTGTTGTCGGAGAAGATGGCAAGATTCTATATGAGGAAATGGTTCCGGAAACAACAACGGAACCAAATTATGACGCTGCGTTAGCGTCTCTAAGATAAAACAATGTAGATTATTGTTTTTCATTGGTTAAAGTTAAGGGTTAGTGTAGAAAGTCGCCTGATGTGAATCTCGCGACTTTCGTTTTTTTTATACTATTCTAAAAAGATGTACCTTTGCATCCGTTATAGATATGGTCTGATAAAAATAGGTTATGAAGAGAATATTTTGTCCCAAATGTGATAATCAGTTGAGTTTTGACGAAAAGAAGTATCCGGATGCAAAAGCTTTGGCATTCGTATGTACAGGTTGTGGACATCAGTTTAAGATACGTTTAGGGCGCAAGACCATTAAAACGGATTCAGGCGAACTCAAAGAGGTAAAAGAACCGGACTATACTTATGGCTATCTTCATGTAATAGAAAACACGTTTGGTTTTAAGCAGAACTTTCCGTTGGTGCTCGGAGATAACGTAATAGGCCGACGTAATAAAGATACGGATGGGGTGGATGTTGAAATTATTACAGCAGACCCCAGCATGGGACGTAAGCATTGTGTGATCAATGTGAAAGAAAATCAGGGTGAGTACATCTATACATTAAGAGACTTTCCCAGTTTGACAGGCACTTTTTTGAATAACTATTGTCTTGGGAAAAAAGAGCAAGTACGCATAGAAGGTGGTGCCGTAGTAACCATTGGGGCAACAACGTTTATTTTACATGAGGCAGGCGAAAAGCCTGAGGAAGATTAATGGAAAATAAAAATATGACTCAGCCAATTCAGGGAATGGCTCTCAAAGTACTGATTATTCTCAGCATCTCGCATTGCCTGAACGACCTTTTACAATCTGTTATTTCTGCAGTTTATCCGCTCTTTAAGGACGACTTGGCCTTAAGTTTCGCCCAGATTGGTTTGATAACGCTAATCTATCAGATGTCGGCCTCCGTGTTTCAACCTATTATGGGTTTGTATTTCGATAAACGTCCGTCGCCATGGTCTCTGCCGATTGGTATGAGTTCTACGTTGATAGGAATGATTTTCCTTGCCTTTTCGCATACATTGACCTGGGTGTTGGTGTCTGTGAGCCTAATTGGTTTTGGTTCGTCCATTTTACATCCTGAAGCCTCAAGACTAACCTCATTGGCCTCCGGCGGTAAACGTGGCTTGGCGCAGTCTTTGTTTCAGGTAGGAGGGAATTTAGGCGGTTCGTTAGGTCCGTTGATGGTGGCTCTGCTTGTAGCTCCTTACGGAAGGGAGAATATCGCCCTGTTTTCAATTCTGGCCTTCATCGCTATTCTGGCTATGATTCCAGCTTGCTTGTGGTATAAGCGCAGACTTCAATTGATTAAACTGGAAGAAAGGGCTGCTCCCCAACATGTAAAAATGCCATTGCCTAAGAGAACAACCCTATTTGCTATTGGCATCCTTTTAATTCTGATCTTTTCGAAATATGTCTATATGGCCAGTCTGACCAGTTACTATACTTTTTATCTTATACAGAAGTTTGGGGTGACTGTGCAAGATTCGCAATTTTATTTGTTTGTCTTTCTTTTTGCTACGGCAGCAGGTACGCTGTTAGGTGGCCCGATAGGAGATAAGATCGGTCGCAGGTATGTTATCTGGATATCAATTCTTGGTGCAGCACCATTCACTCTGTTAATGCCTCATGTGGGGTTGACTGCAACAATCATACTAAGCTTTTGCATTGGCCTGACGCTTGCTTCTGCATTCCCGGCCATTCTGTTATATGCACAAGAATTATTACCTTATAAGTTAGGATTAATATCCGGCTTGTTCTTTGGGTTGGCATTCGGTATTGCCGGTATCGCTTCGGCCGTATTAGGAGATATGGCAGATGCATACGGTATTGAAACGGTATATAATGTATGTGCCTACATGCCTTTACTCGGATTGGTCACCTTCTTCTTACCCGACTTGAAAAAGATTGTTTCATAATCGACCGTAGCGTCTTTATTTAGAAGTTGGATTTTTGTATTTTTGTTTCATTAGTCAGATAATTTACAGAGTATAAGAAATGCCATTAAACTTACAAAAGAATTTACCGGCTATCGAGCTGTTAAAGAAGGAACATATTTTTGTGATGGATTCACTTCGTGCATCAGAACAGGATATTCGCCCCTTGCGAATGATTGTGCTCAATCTGATGCCCATAAAGATCACAACAGAAACCGATCTGATTCGCTTGTTAAGTAACAGCCCTTTGCAAATAGAACTTCAATTTATGAAGATAAAAGGGCATACACACAAGAATACTTCTTCAGCTCATCTGGAAGAGTTTTATGTGAATTTCGAAGACGTTAGTGATACCTTTTATGATGGTATGATTGTAACCGGTGCACCAGTCGAACAATTGCCTTATGAAGAGGTAAATTATTGGGGAGAGGTGACTCAGATATTTAACTGGGCACAAACACATGTTACCTCTACTTTTTATATCTGTTGGGCTGCTCAGGCTGCTCTGTATCATCTTTATGGGGTACCAAAGTATGACCTACCTCAAAAGATGTTCGGCGTGTTCAAGCATAAAGTGATTGATACATCACTCCCTATATTCCGTGGGTTTGATGATGAGTTTTTTGTTCCTCATAGCCGTCATACGGAAATAAGAAAAGAAGATATCCTGAAGGTACCTGAATTGAAATTAATCTCTGAAAGCCAAGAATCGGGTGTATATATGGTGATGAGTCGTGGAGGACGTGAATTCTATATAACCGGACACTCCGAATACTCGCCCAATACATTGGATGATGAGTACAAACGAGATTTGTCAAAAGGAATGGATATACAGCTGCCGGCCAACTATTATTTAAATGATGACCCATCAAACAGTCCGTTGGTACGCTGGAGAGGACATGCCAACCTGTTGTTTACTAATTGGCTGAACTACTATATCTATCAAGAGACTCCATATAAGATTGAAGATATCAAAGACTTGGGAGAACTGGCCTAATCATGAATAAAATACGTACTGTAGAATTACTGTCTCCCGCAAAAGATTTGGCCTGTGGTATTGAAGCTATCAACCATGGGGCTGATGCCGTATATATCGGATCACCGAAATTTGGTGCACGCGCTATGGCGGGCAATTCTGTGGCCGATATTGCTCAACTATGCGATTATGCCCATCAATTTAATGCGCGTATTTATGTGACTTTAAATACGCTGTTGCATGAACATGAACTCGAAGATGCTCATACGCTGATTTGGGATCTTTATCGTGCCGGAGCCGATGCGCTGATTGTGCAAGATATGGGTATTCTGGAGATGGATTTACCTCCCATTCCTTTGCATGCCAGTACACAGACGGATAATCGTACAATAGAGAAAGTACAATTTCTTGAATCGGCAGGTTTCTCACAAATCGTGCTTGCCCGTGAATTGTCATTAAATGAAATACGTGCTATTTCCGAATCTACAACTGCCCATCTGGAGATATTTGTTCATGGTGCTTTGTGTGTGAGTTACAGTGGTCAGTGCTATTTGAGCCAAGCCTTAAGTGGTCGGAGCGCCAATCGTGGGGAATGTGCCCAATATTGCCGCCTGCCCTATACGATGGTCGATGCGGAAGGAAAAGAAATTGTCAGTGAAAAACATTTGCTTTCTTTGAAGGATATGAACCGGTCCGGTCAATTAGAAGCTTTACTGGATGCCGGAGTATCTTCATTTAAGATAGAAGGCAGACTCAAGGATATCTCGTATGTAAAAAATATAACGGCTTACTATCGCAAGAAGTTGGATGCTATTCTGGCAAGGAGACCGGAGTTTGTCCGTTCATCAGTCGGAGAAAGTAAGTTTACCTTCGAGCCAGTTCCCGAAAAAAGCTTTAACAGAGGCTTTACAACCTACTTCCTAAACGGCAGGGAACCAGAAATCACCTCATTCGATTCACCCAAGTCAAAAGGAGAGCCTGTAGGAGTTGTGAAAGAGTTGAAAGGAAACTCCTTTACGGTTGCAGGAGTTAAGCAATTGAATAACGGGGATGGATTGGTTTTCATCAACGCAAAAGGAGAATTGGAAGGTTTTCGTGTCAATAAGGTAGAAGATAACAGAGTATTTCCGTTGTCTATGCCAGTCATTAAACCTAAAACGCCATTGTTCCGCAATTATGACCATCTTTTTGAACAGGAGATGGACAAACCAACTGCCGAACGAAAGATAAAGATTAGGCAGCAATTCTCAGACAATTTATTTGGTTTCACGCTTGAAATGACAGACGAGACCGGTGTCTGTGCAGTCATTACCGAACCATTTGGAAAAGAATTGGCACGTAAGAATCAAGATGAAAATATACGGACTCAGTTGAGTAAACTGGGGAATACACCATTTGAATCTATTGAGGTTATTGTAAACCTAGAGCGTGATTGGTTTGTACCTTCCTCTTTATTGTCAGAAATGAGAAGAAAGGTGGTTGATAAGCTGCTTGCCAATAGACGAATCCGTTATAATAAAGAAATAGGCAGGAGAGGGGGCAAAGAAAAGGTTCTGCCCTATCCAGAACGTCAGTTGACGTATCTAGGCAACGTGCTCAACAGCAAAGCGAAATCATTCTATCTCTCTCATGGCGTTCAATCTATAGAACCGGCATTTGAGGCTGTGGCTAAAAAAGATGTTCCTTTGATGTTTACTAAACATTGCTTGCGCTATTCCATGGGATGGTGTCCCGTTTGGCAAAAAGGGAAATCTGTCTATAAAGAGCCATACTACCTGAAGTATAAAGACGTAAGGTTGCGATTGAAATTTGATTGCAAACAATGCCAGATGCTTGTCTTTGCTGAAGAATGAATCGTTTTGCAGACTCCGTTTTTTAGCTTATTTTTGACTTCATATATAAAACGGAGCACATGTACTTTAAAGATGTAATTGGTCAAGATGATCTAAAGCGTAAACTCATAGATAATGCGTGTAAAGGGGTTGTGCCTCATGCGCAATTATATTGTGAAACAGGAGGTGCCGGTGCTTTTCCTTTGGCCTTTGCGTATGCCAGATATTTGAATTGCACAAACAGAGGTGAAACGGATGCTTGTGGGAAATGCCCTTCCTGTATTAAGTATAATGAGTTGGCCCATCCGGATTTATATTTTATCTATCCAATTATAACTAATAAAGAAAAGAAAAAGGAGGTATGTGACGATTACCTGCCCGAATGGCGTCAGCTACTTCGCGCTCAAACCTATTTCAACTTGGATACATGGCACGAATTAATTGAAAAAGGAAATACCCAACCTATCATTTATTCGAAGGAGAGTGATGAAATTGTACGGAAATTAAGTCTCCGTATTTACGAAGCCCAATATCGAATTATGTTGATCTGGCTACCGGAAAAGATGCATGCAACCTGTGCGAACAAGCTTTTAAAGATTATCGAAGAACCACCGCAGAATACGGTTATTCTGATGATTTCCGAACAACCTGATCTTATTTTGGGGACAATCCAGTCCCGTTCACAGCAAATTACGGTCCGTCCGATTAAAGAGGAAGCTATTTGTGACTATATGGTGAAGCAATATGCCATCTCACCAGACGATGCACGCCATGTAGCGCATCTCTCGGGGGGTAACTATTTTAAAGCTATAGAAGCCATTAGCCTTAGTGAAGAGAAAGAATATTTTCTGGAAATGTTTAAGAGTATGATGCGTAACTCCTGGGCGCGCAATGTAAAAGCTATGAAGTCGACCTCCGAAGAATTGGCTTCTCTTGGACGTGAACGACAAAAGAGATTCCTATCTTATTGCCAACATTTAATCCGTGAGAATTTTGTCTATCGTTTTCAAGCACCTGAATTAAATTTCATGAATACGGCTGAAGCCGGATTTTCTGTTAAATTTTCACCCTTTGTTAACGAACGGAATGTGTTTGAGTTGATGGACGAATTGGCGAAAGCGGAACAGCATATTTCTCAGAATGCGAATGCTAAGATAGTTTTTTTCGACCTTACACTTAAATTGACTGTTCTGATAAAGAAATGACCAGGGTATGCATAAATACCGTTTAGATATGAGTATTAATAAATAATGATTAGAATTATGGAAAGAAGAAAATTTTTAGCGAATGCTGGAACTGTAGCATTAACAACAGCCGTGTCAACAGGAATTATGGGAGCCGCACTACCACAAGGATTAAAAAAAGGAGAAATCATACATACCGTAATGTTTGATTTGAAACACCCGGTTGGATCACCTGAAGCAAAGAAATTCCTGCAAGATGGATATGATATTTTAACGAAGGTACCGGGTGTGCACGATTTTATGGCACTACGTCAGGTGAGCCCTAAAAATGATTTTCAATACGGCTTTTATATGCGATTTGTAAACCAGAAAGAATTTGATACGTATTCTAATCATCCAGATCACAATAAATTCGTGAAAGAAAGATGGGAGACTGAAGTAGTTCGCTTCCAAGAGTCTGATTTCGAATCTTTATAACAGGTGTAGATCCTGAAAAACGATATATTTTCACCTCCTAAAGAATTAAGTTTTATGAGATTTATAGTTATTTCAATTCTGTTTCAGCTGATTTTAATGTCGGCATGTACAGCACAAAATACGAAGGTTGTTGCTGTCAAATCAGACAGTCCGGTGACGATCAGTCGTTTTGATAAGGATATATACGAGTTGGTAGACAAAGACGACAGTTTGTTGTTCCTTCAGATAGATAAGAATAATCCTGAAATGTTTGAAATATTTGGCAAGGGCGTTCTAAATATGCAATCGACGTCAATGCCCGGTTTTCAGGAGAGACTTGTGAATTACTTTTCTGAGCCAACATTACTATCCCTGTATAAGGATGCCTTGAAAAAATATGCCGATATAACCGGAATCGAAAAGTCGTTGGGTGATGGGTTTGCATTTGTTCAGGCCAATTTCCCGGAAATAAAGATTCCTGTTGTATATATGCACGTGTCAGGGTTAAATCAAAATATACTAGCCGGAGAAAATGTTTTGTCGTTATCGATTGATAAATATATGGGAAAGGATTACCCTCTCTATGAAACATTCTTTTATGAATACGATCGTAGTCTGATGACTGACAAGTTGATTGTTCCTGACTATGTTGCAGGCTTGTTGCTGTCTGAATATTCTTTTGAAGGCAATGAGAGTGTCCTGCTGGACCGTATGATTTACGAAGGGAAAGTAAAATACTTATTAGAAAAGGCCCTGCCGGAAGTAAATATCAGTGAGTTATTGGGATATGAGCCGAAAGATATGGAATGGTGCGAGCAAAATGAACAAATGCTTTGGCGTACAATCATTGGCAACAAGCAATTGTATACACCAGATGTGACGACTACAGCGCGTTATTTCCAATCTATGCCCAGCCAATTTCTGGCTGATGGAGCACCCGGTAAGATTGGTATTTGGTTAGGATGGAAGATCGTTACAAGATATATGAACGAAACCAATGCTACTGCTCGTGAGTTGATGCAAACTAAGGCGCAAGATATTCTGACCTTGTCTAAATACAAACCATAAAACAAAAAAACGTCCTATTCTCACGAATAAGACGAATCCAATTACTAACTAAAATCTAATACCATGAAAAACACTATATTTCTATAACAAGCGCAGAGAAAAAAAGTTTGAAGTAAAATAAAAAAAATAATGGCCTGATAAAATTTACTTATCAGGCCATATATTTTGATTATAGATGAACTTAATTTTTCAACCATTTATCCAACCATTCGAAGAATACGCGTTGGAAGAGAATACCGTTTTGAGGTTGAGCAATCCAGTGATTTTCATCCGGGAAAATCAACATTTCTGCAGGTATACCTCTTAGTTTGGCTGCATTAAATGCGCTCATTCCTTGAGATGCCAGGATGCGGTAGTCTAATTCGCCGTGTGTAACTAAGATTGGGGTATCCCATTTTTCAACAAACAGATGAGGTGAGTTGGCAAATGTTTTTTGTGCCACCTTATTGCTCTTATCCCAATAAGCGCCACCCATATCCCAGTTGGCAAACCACATTTCTTCGGTTTCCAGATATTGTTGTTCCAGATTGAAAATACCCGCATGTGCGATGAATGTTTTGAATCGTTTTTCGTGATGTCCGGCCAGCCAGTAAACTGAAAAACCTCCATAGCTTGCTCCTACAGCACCTAAGCGATTTGCATCAATATAGGGTTCTTTCGCCATTTCGTCGATAGCTGCAAAATAATCCTTCATATTTTGTCCACCGTAGTCACCACTAATTTGTTCAAGCCATTCCTGACCGAAACCAGGCAGACCGCGACGGTTAGGGGCAACAACAATATAACCGTTTGCAGCCATCATTTGCAGGTTCCAACGGAAACTCCAGAATTGGCTTACTGTGCTTTGAGGACCACCTTGGCAATAAAGAATGGCAGGATACTTCTTGTTCGGGTCAAAGTTAGGTGGATATACAATCCAGGTCAGCATTTGCTTGCCATCGGTTGTTTTAATCCATCTTGGTTCGCTCTTGCCCATGGTCAGCTGATCTTTAATCGCTTTATTTTCAAAACTGATTTCAGTAGCTTCACCATTTTCGATGTTTACATGGAATACTTCAGTAGGAGATTCCTGTGATTGACGAAGGCCCACCATATTATTGGCTACAACATCCATTCCAACATAATCGTATTGGCCAGTTGTGATTTGACGTATTGTTTTGTCCAATCCGATTTCCCAAATATGGGTCAGAGCTTCTTTACAAGCAATAAAGTAGATGGCTTTGCTGTTTTCGTTCCATTGGAATTCATCGGTGTTATAATCAAATTCGCTGGTCAGGTATTGCTTTTCGCCGGTTGACAAGTCAGCAATGAAGAGACGTTTTTTATCAGATTCGTAACCATCACGTTCCTGGCTTACCCATGCGATGTATTTACCGTCTGGTGAGAAGGCCGGCATCGTGTCGTAGCCCATCATACCTTCAGTCAGGTTGACCGTTTCTTTGGTTTCTGTATTATAGATGTAAATATCGGAGTTGGTTGAGATGCTATATTCCAGTCCTGTTTTTTTGCGACTTGCGTATGCAAGTAGTTTTCCGTCAGGGCTCCATGCGAAATCTTCTATTCCATTCATCGGTTTCATCGGACATTCAAAAGGTTCACCTTCCATAATGTCTGTGGCGTCACCAACTGTTTTCCCGTCGAACGAGGCGATATAAGGATGAGGAATTGTTTCCACCCATTCGTCCCAGTGTTTATACATCAAGTCTGTTACGATACGTCCCGAAGCCTTTGGCAGGTCAGGATATACGTCGCTGGTGCGTTGACCGTATTTGATATCGCTAAAGAATACAACCTTACTTTCATCAGGAGACAACAAGAAACCGTTGATGCTGGCAGAGTGGTTGCTTACTTTTCTACGATTGGTTCCGTCTGCATTCATCACCCAGATTTGTGAACTGCCATCTTCATTATATAAGAAAGCAATTTCTTTTCCTCCATTAATCCAAACTGCATTTTGTTCGCTTTTAGGAGTCGTGGTAATCTGTTTCTTGTCCGAACCATCAATGTTCATGACGAAGAGTTCGCGATTTCCCTTGTTCTGTTCAATACTCATAAACGTAACGCCATACATCACTTTCTTGCCGTCAGGAGAAATTTTAGCATCGCTTACACGAGCCATACTGTGCAAAACTTCGGGAGTCATTACACCATTGGGAACTTTAACTTCGGGTCGTCCGATTAGTGGAATTTCCGAGCCCTGCTTGTTTTCAGTCTGTGTACAAGCTCCTAACAACATGGTTGTTGTTATCATCATAACACCGATTGTTTTATTCATTTGAGTTGTAATATATTATAAGTTCTGATTGCGAAAATACTAAATATATTTATATCTTTGCATTACAAATTTAAGATCTGAAGAGTATGAATAAGATTTGGTTATTAGGAGCCTCTTTCTGTATGGTGTTAGCATTCGGCTCATGTAAACCTAAGCAAAGTGCTTATAAAGCAGCTTATGAACAAGCTAAAGCTAAAGAAACTACTGCTCCTGTAGAAACCTATACAGAGGAAGATAATGTGGTTGCGCCGGTATCAAAACCGAGAACATCTGATGTTGCAACACGTTCAGAAAGAATTCGTGCCGCACAAGGTGAAGATGCAAACGGATTGAAGCGTTTCAGTGTAGTTATAGGTAGCTTTAAGAACAAAACAAATGCATATTCTCTTAAAGAACGTATGCAAAGAGAAGGTTACAGAGCTTTATTGGGTGAAAACGAACAAGGCATGCTACGCGTGATTATTTCAAGTTTTGACTCTAAAGCAGATGCAGTTGATAGTAGAGATGCTATCAGATCTCGATTCAATGATGCGTGGATACTTGAAAGACAGTATTGATTTATCATGAATAAATAACCAAAGTAAAATATTACAATTAAATATAAGCGACTCATATTTTGGGTCGCTTTTTTTATACCGGATTATGAAATTAATAGACAAGCAATTATTAGACAAAACATCTGAGGCGGCTAAACAATCGCCTCGTTTAAGGATGAATTATAATTTTCATGAGGATACGGACGATCTGCTAAACCGGTTGATGAATGCGATTGAACCGGATAGTTATATACGGCCTCACCGTCATAAGAATCCCGATAAGGAAGAGATATTCATCTTGTTAAGAGGAAAGGCTGCATTCTTCGTTTTTGATGACGAAGGGAATATAACAGAGCAGACTATTTTATCTCCTGCAGATGGTGTATATGGTGCTGAAATAGGGCCGGCAATTTGGCATTGCCTGTTGGTGCTCGAACCAGATACGGTGGTTTATGAAATTAAGCGTGGGCCATTTGCTCCATTGACTCCGGATAATTTTGCTCCATGGAGTCCAGAGGTAGAAAATGTCGAGGCCGTAAAGGAATATATGGATTATCTACGATCAAAAATATAACAAAAAAAGCACGTCATAACGGAATCATTCCGATGACGTGCTTTTTTGTTATAAGTGAGAAGTATTATTTCATATTGATTTGTTCCTGAACAATCGCATCTACGACAGCAATTGTAGTGAGGTTGAGGATATCGCGTGTGCTGCTACCTATATCAGTGAAATGTATCGGTTTGTTCAATCCCATTTGGATAGGACCTAAAGTCTCTACAACACCCATTTCATTCAATAATTTATAGGCACTGTTTGCCGAGCTCAAATTTGGGAATACCAGTGTGTTAACATCTTTTCCTTTGATCTTATTAAACGGATAGGTCTTGTCTCTCATTTCCTTGTCCAAAGCAAAATTCACCTGCATTTCACCGTCTATATTGATTTCCGGATGGTTCTTGTGCAAGTATTTGATGGCCTCGTGTACTTTTAATGGGCTGCCTTGCTTGTCGGCACCGAAACTAGAGTAGGAGAGCATAGCCATTACAGGTTCTTGCGCAAAGAACTTAACCGAATCATACGTCAGTCTGGCAATGTCGATTAAGACTTCAGTTGAAGGATGTCGGTTTATCAACGTATCTGCCATAAAGAATGTACCTTTCTTGCACGTTACGATATGCATTGCTCCGAAGTGATTGTATGAAGGACGTATACCGATGATTTCTGCTGCCATCTTGGTTACTTCAGAATAGCGACTGTACACACCGGTTACGAAAGCATCTGCATCACCCGCTTCTACCATCATCATACCAAAGGCATTGCGATCATACATTTTCTCACTTGCTTCGGCAAAAGTAACCCCCTCGCGTGCTCTTTTTTCAGCAAGCATATGTGCATAGTGCGTACGTCTTTCGCTCTCACTTTCATGACGCATATTTACGATCTCGATATCACCCAAATTGATGTTTTCTTCAGCCGCAATCTTTCGCAGGCCGTCAGCATTGCCAAGCAAGATAGGTATGCAAATACCTTCAAGTTTCGCTTCTACTGCCGCTTTCAGCATATTGACATGGTTTGCCTCTGCAAAAACCACACGTTTAGGGTTGGCCTTAGCCATATCGGTAAACGAGCGTAACATCTTATTGTCATAGCCCATCATCTCACGCAAATGTTTTGCGTAGGCATCCCAATCTGTTATTTGTTTACGAGCAACCCCCGATTCGATAGCAGCCTTTGCTACAGCACACGAAACATGGGTCAGCAGACGCGGATCAAGCGCCTTCGGAATGATATATTCCGGACCGAAGCTCATACGCTTCAGCTTGTAGGCCGCATTCACCACATCGGGAACCGGTTCTTTCGCTAGGTTAGCGATGGCGTATACGGCAGCCAGCTTCATCTCTTCATTGATTGCAGTAGCATGCGTGTCTAAGGCTCCACGGAATATATAAGGGAATCCCAATACATTATTTATTTGATTCGGATAGTCTGAACGTCCGGTTGCAAAGATGATATCATTACGCGATTCCATAGCTTCTGTATACGAAATCTCCGGATTCGGATTGGCCAGGGCGAAGATAATAGGCTTATCGTTCATGGTACGAACCATCTCTTTCGTCAAAACATCGGCCACTGATAAGCCTAAGAATACATCGGCTCCTACAACAGCTTCTTCCAGTGTCTTGATGTTCTTATCAGTTGCAAAGCCTTTCTTTTCCTCATTCAGATCCGTACGGTGAATGGATATTACGCCTTTACTATCGCACATGATGATATTTTCCTTACGTGCACCAAGTAAGACATATAGCTTCGTACAAGAGATGGAGGCAGCACCAGCTCCGTTAACAACGATTTTTACGTCTTCAATTTTCTTTCCTGTCAATTCCAGTGCGTTAATCAATCCCGCTCCTGAGATGATGGCGGTTCCATGCTGGTCGTCGTGCATGACGGGTATGTCTAGCTCAGCCTTCAGCCTTTTCTCAATTTCAAAACATTCAGGAGCTTTGATATCTTCCAGATTGATTCCTCCAAAAGTAGGAGAGATGGCCTTTACTGTTTGAATAAATTTTTCAGGATCTTTTTCGTCAACCTCAATATCGAATACATCGATTCCTGCAAATATCTTAAATAAAAGACCTTTACCTTCCATCACGGGTTTGCCGGCCATAGGGCCAATATCTCCAAGTCCTAATACTGCTGTTCCGTTCGATATGACAGCTACTAAATTACCTTTTGCGGTATATTTATACGCGTCTAGTGGATTCTTTTCAATCTCGAGACAGGGTTCGGCTACGCCGGGTGAGTAAGCAAGCGACAAGTCTGTTTGGCTGCTATAAGGTTTAGTCGGGGTCACTTCAATTTTACCGGGCTTCCCTTCGGAATGGTACTTAAGTGCCTCTTCTTTTGTTACTTTTGCCATGAATTTATGATTAGAGTTGTTTGTTTGTTGTTATCGTATATGTCACAAATGTAAGAAAATATAATTAAACAACCCACATGATCTTACAATCTGTATCAAAAAATAGGGTTTTGTCTGTTAAATTCTATTTTTAGTAATCAATAAATTTATCTTTTTCTATTAGCATCGAGATGCTTCCCTTTTTTTACCACGTCTTCTCGATGTCGTTTTTAAATATACAAGCCAAGAAAATCAAAGCCTTGAAGACTCTAAAAAAACGTCTCGATCATTTTCAAAAAACATCGGGATGTTTTTTTACGTTGAATATCATGCTAAAATAACATCGAGATGATGGACTGAAAATAGATGGATTATTTTGTTTCAGTCATTCTTAGATTCGAACAAAACTCTATTAACTGCAACATAGCAGTCGTCTTAGTTGCATCCACTTTTCTGTTTTTAATATATGTATTGATTTCTTCTTTATATTCCGGGAATAGCTGTATGAGTTGTTTGGGCGTTTTAATCTTCTCCCATTTTTCCTGAATAGGAAGATAATATTCATTGTTGTTTTTAAGTTCATAAATGTCAATATGATTCTTATTGTCCTCATTTGAATAGACTCCTAACGCACGAATATTGATAGCTTCAACCTTGGCTTGGGTTCTAATACCTAAAGCACCTTTCGATCCAGTATTTACGTTTCTTACTTTCCAATTGATATAAACGGTATTGTTCGATAATTTTATTTCTTCTAAGAACAAACGACCATGTGTGATAAACTTGCGTGATTGTTCACTCCATACGATACTATCGATTGCTGCGGCATTGGTAAGTTCCATAATTGTGCCGTCTTGCATAAAACACATTCTGCTTTTGGCGGCATCGTAATTCATGGGTGTAATCGTAATGGTTTTGTTTTTAAAATGAACTTTAGCTGTTTCAAATTCGTTGAATATAAAAACGGTTTCGTTTCCTCCCTGAGCGTAAGCTAATTGTATTAGAAATAGGTAAGCAAGTGTAAATAATATTTTCTTCATGATCTGATTAGTTTTATAAGGTAAATATAAGAAAAACAAAAGCAAGACAGTATAGACTGCCTTGCTTTTGATATATTTATAAGAAAGTTATTAATTCTTATGACCTGCTCCCCATTCTGGTGCATTTTTGTCAGCCCAGATACGTTCGTCATGTAATTTGCCTGAGTTTCCTGAACCACTTGAAGTAGCAGTGAATCCTTGGTTCTTGATGTTTTCCATTTCGATTGAATACATCAAGTCTGTTTCTACAGGAAGACCTGTGTCGAAACGACGAGGAATCAAGTTAACAGGCATGTTTTCATAAACTTCACGAGATAACAGTGTAGAACCGATCTTTGGATAACCAGAACGACGTGCTGTTACGAATTGCTCGTTTGGATACAAGGTGAAGTTAAGCAGTTGTTGTACATAGATTTTCTCCATCTTTTCTGCTGCAGTACCTGTGAAGGCATACTTTTCGCTCTTCATCATTGCTTCGATTTCGCCAGCTTTCAGGTCGATTACAACTTCGTTAGGATCGTAGTTGTAAGTAGTACCGTAATAAGCGATTTCGTTCAATTTAGCCAACTTGTCATACTCTTGTACAGAGAATGCCAATGCTTTTTCATAATGAGTTTTAGCTTCGCCTTCGTTACCATTTAACATAGCGAATTCAGCTAAGTAAAGGTTAACTTCAGCAGCACCTAAATAAAGTCCGTACCAAGGACGGTCTTTTGAAGGAACTGAAACAACATCGCCTGGAGCAGTTGGAACTGATACATTATAGTAACGTCCTATAACCATCATTTGTTGGAAGTAAGAGAAAGTCAGGTAGCTCTTTTCTCCTTGGCCATTTTCGTCGGCTATTTTCTTATCAGAATAACGATAGTACCAGTCATATTTACTCATTGTAGATGAGTTGTAGTCAGTAGGCAGACCATAGTAACGTACCCATGGTTCACCGGCGCCTTTCCAAGAAACGAATGTCTTTTTACCACTACCATCTACTGTGTAGTTTACATTCTTTTCAATGAAATCAGGAATTTCACGTCCTCTGTCATAATAAGCTTGAACAACCTTAGAGTTCCAAGAGTTCTTTTGGTAGCAGAAACGAACACGTGGGTCAAGGTTGCTAACCATAAAGTCTACTACCTTACCGTTTGCTGCTGTTCCATCCATAAAACCGTTGCTCCAGTGGTAAACGATATCGTTGTTTCCAGTTGTAGATTTTGCCTTGTTAAACAAGATTGCATCATCCATAGAGTCGATATAGCCAACAGGAGAGCTCTTTACTGCAGCAGCAATTTCTTTTGCTTTAGCGGGGTTTTGAGCCAACAGACGAACAGCCAATCTTAATTTCAAAGAGTTAGCAAATTTCGCCCATTTGTTAAGCTTACCATTTGCTACTACGTCTTGTGTAGAAACGAATGTTTGATTAGGTGATTGGAAAGCTTTGATAGCGTTATCCAATTGTTCCAACCAAAGATTGTAAAGTTCTTCTTGTGTATCGTAAGCAGGAGTCAATGTACCACCGTAAGCAGCACGAGCCGCTTCTTTATAACTTCTGTTACCATACATGTCAGAGTCAAAGATACCCAGATAGACAGTCAATACTTCCATTGCTGCTTGATAAGCGGCATATTTTGCAGATTCTTCTTCAGGAAGAGTTGAACGATAGTATTCAAGATCACGTACATAACGCAAAGTTTTGATATACTGTGTTCCTTGGTCGCCTGTAGCCGTTGTTGTAAGGATACCTGTATTCATCCCACCAGTAGGAATGGCCATTTGGCTCCAGCTATACATCATTGGGGCATTGTAAAACCAGTAGGTGTAACCACTTGGCTCAAATTCATTGACAGATTGAGCAAATATATAACCCGGATTAGGAGTTGTTACTGCCGCTTTGTCTTGATTCATATCTGCAAAGTCGTCTGAACATCCAGTTAAAGATGTTGCCCCCAAAACTACTGCAGCTAAAAATGATTTATTTAGTTTCATGTTTTTTTCGATTAGAATGAATTGCTAAATTAGAATGTAGCATTAATTGTTAACGTATAGTTTGCAACATACGGACTAACAGAACGCATCATGAACTGAGATGCTTGCGTACCACGCATTGATTCAGGATGCATATTGTTAGGAAGAGAGTTCAATAAGTAACCTAAGTTACGTCCGGCTGCTGTGATGTTCAATCCATTAGCACCTAATTTACGGCTGATAGAAGACGGCAAGCTATAGCTGATAGCGATTTCTCTTAATGCGATATAATTCAGCTCTTTGAACCAACTGTCGTTGATTGTACCTGTACTCCATGCGTTGTTCCAGTATGTCCAAGAAGTACCGTGTTGAGGATCTACAATACCTTTGTTGTAAAGGCTTTCGTAAGTTTCGCCACCTTCAGCTACTGTATAAGAACCATTCGGTGTGTTCAATTGTGTGCCGGCAGGGAACAAACCGTTAGGAATAAATCCGTCGTGGTAAGTTCTTCCGTCCCACATAGAAGTAAATGTCATACCTCCGTTTTCAGAATCACGTTTGAACATTGATTCTTCAAGGAAACCGTAAGCTGTACCATATCTTGAATTATAAGATGCTACATAACCGCCGAAACGCATATCTAATTGAGCACGTAATGTCCAGTTCTTATAGCTTAAGCTAGTGTTTACACCTCCATAGAAGTCAGGAAGCATTGAACCTACTGGTTGTACTTCACCTGCTCTTTCATAATATACAGCGTGCATATCGTTGTAGTTATAATAAGCAGTAGAAAGAACAGGAAGACCGGTTGCTTTATCTTTCATAGGAGCAGAGTCAGACATCAATAGACCATAAGCACCACCAACCCTAGCTACAGAAGCGATACGGTAGTTACCGTAAGCTGGCATACCAGTCAAAGTGATATAGTCTGCTACGTTTTCATGCAATGATACGATCTTTGAATTGTATGTTGAATACGTGAAGTTCAAGTTCCATTCCCAATCTCTTGTCTGGATAGGAGTTGTATTCAAAGCAAGCTCAATACCTGAGTTTTGGATGTTACCCGCATTGATCAATTGTTCTTTGATACCTGATAAATGAGGTACAGCGATTTCCATGATCTGGTCTTTCGTGTTTTCTTTGAAGTAAGTAGCATCGATACCAAATCTGTTGTTGAACACTCTCCAGTCCAAACCAATTTCCCAAGCATTCTTACGTTCAGGTTTCAAATTCTGAGTAATTGATTTTGTTGGGATTTCCAAACCATATGTATTACCTGCATCTGTAGTAGAAGTCAAGATGCTGTAGGCAGAGTTGATCTTATAAGCATCGGTATCGTTACCAACCTGTGCCCATGATCCGCGAAGTTTCAAGAATGAAATCCATTCAGGCAAGTTGTCTCTAAATGTTTCGTGAGCCAACCATGATGCTGATACTGATGGGTAGAAGTATGAATAAGTACCTTTACCGCTTGCATAAACCAAAGCAGAAGACCAGTCGTTACGTCCTGTAATATCCAAGAATACTTGATCTTTGTAGCTTACACCGAATTGTCCGGCAACTGAAAGAATTGTCTTTTCTCCTTGAATCTTACCAGAGTAACCAATTTGGTTTTTAGAGTTTTCAATGAAATATTGTCCAGGAACGATCAAACCACCTTCAGTGTTCATAGACATGGCTTGTTCGAAATTGTGATAATATTCACCGCGGATGAATCCGTTGAAGTTCCAGTCACCAACTGCTTTATTTGCCATCAAATTGGCGTTGAAGTTGGTTTGTTCTTTGCTGTAAAGACCCATAGCGTATCTACCGCCATCGTTTGCATAGCCTTGACCTAATTCTTTAGACTCGTTACGTTTGTAGTAGTAGTTGTAGTTACCTTCTGTAACGAACTTCAACCAATCAGTCAAGTCTGCAGTAAGTTTTAATGTAGGTCTAACAGATGTTTCTTTCTGATAGTATTCGTTTTCGTAAAGGCTGAACCAGATACTACGTCCAGGAGCATATCCGTATTCATCACCGTAGTTAGCATCAGCCAAACCGCCGTGATTTCCTTTGTATTTGTTTCTCCAGTAACGAGTGTCGTACATACGAGTCCAAGTACCGTCCATGAAAGATTCACCTAAGTTGGTTTCACCACCTTTTGGTGTTGAGTTTGCAAATGCAACAGAAGCTTCAACTTCTACCTTATTTGTGATCTTATGAGCCGCTTTAGCCAAGAAAGAAAGACGTTCGAAGCTGTTGTTAGGAGTTGTACCTGTAGCGTGTTTGTAAGACAAAGAGGTGTAGAACGAAGTAGTTTCGTTTCCACCTTGTACAGCTACGTTGGTATTTGTGTTGAATCCAGTATCGTAAGCGTCGATGTAGTTGTTCTTAATTGGGCTATAAGGAGTCATCTTGTAATCGAAGTCTTCGATCAATTGACCGTCGAAAGCAGGACCGAAGTGACGAGTTGTAAGACCAAGAAGAGTTCTTTCGCCTTTAGAGTTATACTTAAACTGGTTAGTATCCCATTGCATGTAATTACCATTGGCGTCAGTATTCAAGAAAATGTTACCTGCATACTGTCCTTGTCCGTATTTGTTTTGGAAAGCAGGGCCGTCATATACATGATCGATACCAAATGTTTGTGATACGCTGATACCTAAACCTTTCTGACCTTTACCTGATTTTGTAGTGATAACTACAGCACCATTCAAACCACGAGAACCGTAAAGAGCGGTTGCAGCAGCACCTTTCAATACAGATATGGTTTCAAAGTCATCTGGGTTCAAGTTTTTAAGTTCGTTACCCCAGTCCTTATCAGTTGCAGTCCAGTCTGCATCACCATCCTTAAAGTCGTTGCTTAGGATAACTCCGTCAACTACGTAGATAGGCTGGTTGTTACCCTTCAATGTTGAAGCACCACGGATCAAAATTTTTGAAGAACCGAACAAACCACCGTCTGCACCAGAAATTTCAACCCCGGCAACTTTACCTTGAAGAGCAGAAACCGGGTTGATTACAGTCTTAGACAGTTCGTCACCTTTAAGCTCGGTCATAGCATATCCTAACGCTTTAGTAGATCTCTTCATACCTAAAGCAGTGACAACAACTTCGTCCAACTTTTGGGTGTCTTCTTCTAAAGTGATATTGATAGAATTTTGCCCGGTATAAGTGATTTCTTTTGTAATGTAACCAATGAAAGAGAAAGAAATTGTTGCTCCGTTTGGTACATTTTCAAGCGTGAAGTTTCCATCAAAATCACTGATGGTTCCGTTTGTTGTTCCTTTAACTACTACAGAAGCGCCAGCCACAGGACCCATATAGTCTATGATTGTGCCGCTGATCTTTCCGTTTTGCTGAACTGCTTGTGTGCCGGGTTTCATCGGCGTTAGTTCAGCGTGCAGATTTCCTGAAAAAAACAGGGCGCCGGTCAGCAAAATCAGGCTAACAGGTTTGTACGATTTGAACATAATAAATGATTTAAATTAAACATTAATTAATTAAGTTTTTTAAATTCGTGTGATTTGTAAATCCGTTTAAAAAGAGACTTTAAAAAGATTTAGCGTTAAAAAAGATAAAGTTTAGTTGCATTTTTTTGACATTACGGACACAAAATTATTCCATTATATATATATCATATTCTACTAGCGTTTTATTAGATGTACAATGTGTATCCTGAACGATTCTGTTAGTCGAATGAACGATAATGATAGGAGTTTTCTTATCTTTGTGCTGTCTAAAATGTTTACAAATGCAAAAAGGCAGGCTGTTTTTTTTAATTTCCGTAATACTCTTTCTCTCTTTTACTGGTTTAGCAGAACATTTTCACTTTAGGTCTGTAGGCAGTTCTCAAGGATTATCCCAAGCTTCTGCAATTTCAATTTGGCAAGACGACTTAGGCAGAATGTGGTTTGGTAATGATGCTCTGAACTGTTATAATGGCGAGACAACGAAAGTGTACAGAATGTCAGAGTATTTTAATCTACTTGAAGACTCAGATATACATGGTATATGTGGCAATGATTCTACGCTTTATTTTTTAGCTCAAGAGTATATAGTTGGTTTGGATTTAGTGACAGAACAATTCTTCTTCCCGAATATTCAAGCTGTATACATATCAGTCATTAATGACCAATTGTATTATGCTTCAATGGATGGTGAGCTATGGAAATATGACCGCCTATCCAATCAGGGTGAAAAAGTATTTGATCTGAAATCAAAACAAGTATCCATTTATAATTTTGTTGCGCTGAATGACGCTACCTTTTTGTTTGGCACTTCTCAGGGCCTTTATAGAGTTGATTTAACTACTGGAGCTATACTGTCCGGTTATTTTGAAGACGATACAATTTCATTCTTATACAAAGATTCAAAAGGGAATGCTTGGGTATCCTGTCGATCCAAGAATATTCGAATCATAAAACCAAATGGAAGTATTTCTACCTTATCATATGAAGGTAGTGGAAAGGCTTTTGAGAATGAGGCTTATAGCTTTACAGAAGATTCTAAGGGCGATGTATGGATAGGAACGCTAAATGGACTATTTCAGGTATTCTCTACTCATAATGACAACTCTCCGGTTGTTTCAAACGCCGCTTTTATGACGGAGTTTTCAATCTACGCATTGTATACCGACAAGCAAGGCACCATTTGGATAGGGCCTTATTATGGTGAAGTGCGTTATTTTAATCCGGAAACAGATAATTATACCTTATATTCGAGTAAGGAGAACGATCCAAACCAAATACATGGTGTTGTGCTAGGTGATATCACTGAAGACCAAGACGGTTATCTTTATGTTTCATCCGAAGGGAGTGGAGTAAATGTTCTTTCTCCAAATGGATTGCATATTAAGCATTTGACGGTTGAGTCGCATAAGCTCCCACACGATAAAATACGATCAATGTATTATGATGCAAGCTATAATAGATTGTACATTGGAACCTATATGGAAGGGTTGATCTATTATGAAAGAAAAACAGATCGTGTATATCCCGTGCGCCAAGAGTCACTAACGACGCGTTATAAACGAATTATTGAAAAGATTATTCCCTATGATAATTACTTAATACTGCTTACCCAAGATGGCCTGTTTAAATTGGACAGGCAAACAACCGAAGTGAGTCCGCTATTTGATGATGAAGAACTGAATACATTAACTGCAGGTATAACACGGACAATCTATTTAGATGAGCGGAATGTATTGTGGGTGTCTTCTTTCACAAATGGTCTCTATACCATTAATATGAATACCTCCAAACTGTTGAACATGTATAAAACAGATTTGCAGGAAATGAATATACCTCCAAATTCCATTATCAGTATCTGCGGCAATTCAAAACAGGGAATCTATCTGGCTACCTTGAAATCCGGAATCTTACGTTATGATATAGATACAGAGAAATTCATCTCGTATTCAGCTGAAGAAGGTTTCCTTTTGAGTGACATCTGTTATAATGTTGCATTATCTGGTTATGGTAATTTGATTGTTACATCAAATAAAGGAGTTTCGATATTGACCATATCCGGCAGAAGGACAATAGATGCGTCAAGCCATATACGTTTAGACGGGACCTCCCCGATAATGTCACTTAGTCCTGACTGTGGACTTTATGTTTCACCTCGTACTCGGAAAATATATGTAGGAGGGCTACAAAAATTAATTTCATTCGATGAAAAAGATATAAGTACGGTTAAGCCAAATTATAAATTGTATATAAGTTCAATTCAAGTAGATAACTCGCCGGCTGAAAAGGTTGTGCCTAAAATGGATTTAGCTCCATCCAGATTGAATAAGCTGGTGTTGCCTGCTCGTAAAAATACGGTTAGCATAACTTTTGCTACATCGAACTATCTTTCGTCCTATTATACGAGTTATGAGTATAAGATGGAAGGCTTACATGGTTTGAATACATGGACTAAAACCGATCCTAAAACGATTTCATTTACCTCATTGCCGGCTGGAACGTATCGGTTTTCTGTCAGAGAAACGTCAGACCCTGAGAAAATAACAACCCTAACCATTGTTGTTAATCCTCCCTTCTGGAAATCATATCCCGCCTATTTCCTATACCTATTAATAGTAGGAGGATTATTGTGGGTGTATATCCGCTCAAGTAAGGCAAAAGCCATTCTTCATGCTTCGTTGGAATTTGAAAAAAGAGAAACCGAAAGGGTAAGAGAAGAAAATAAGAACCGTCTGAATTTCTTTGCTGGAATAGCGAATGAATTCCGAACGCCGCTTACACTTATCATAACCACATTAGACAGGCTGCTAAGTGACTTTAATTCGATCAGCAAATCTAAGCTGGAACGAATTCGTAAGCAAGCCATACGTATGCAAAGCCTTTTTGTGGAGTTACAGGAATTTAGAGAAGCCGAAAACGGTATATTACGATTAAAAGTTGGCTATTATAGTTTAACGGAACTAATCAATGAAATACATCAAGTTCTTTCCGATTATGAATCTACGCTTCAGGTAACATTCAACTATTATCATCCTGGCGAAGATGTGAAAGTTTGGTTCGATTGGGAACAGATGCAAAAGGTAATGTATAATCTGTTGTTTGCGATATCCAAATTAGTCCCTGTAAAAGGTCGCGTAGACATCGCCTTACAACCCAAAGTGTCGTGGGTGGAAGTGCAGATCAGTTGCGTAGGAGAAATCTATGACGAGGAAATGCTGGTGCAGATGTTTGATGTGTTTGAAAACGTCACACACTCATCCGAATCTCCCGAATTGATGAGCTTATTACCTAATAATATAATAGGATTAGCATTTAGCCGTAAAATCGTATCGATGCATAAAGGAGAATTACTTGTCAGAGCAGATAAGGAACACACTTCATTTGTTGTACGACTTTTGACAGGTGAAAATCATTTTTCAGCAGAAGAAAAGACGGGTTCAGCAGAGATTATGTTGCGCCAACTACCTGCATTTTTAGATATTCCGGATCGTCCAGTAGAATCCAATTTGGAAGAAGAAAAAGATATATCAGAAAAGAGTGTCAAACTATTGCTCGTTGATGGAGACGATGAATTGCGTTCCGTATTGAAAGACTCTTTCTCTTCCGTTTATGAAGTCTATGAGGCAACTAGGGCTGATGAGGCAATAGAAATTGCTATAAAGGAACAACCTGATATTATTATTAGCGAAATTTCTCTGACCGGACAGTCCGGGATTGATCTGTGTAATACGCTGAAGTCAAATATTAAGACACTCCATATTCCGGTATTGTTGATTACGACTCATCCTTCAATAAAGCAGCAACATGACAGTGTTCGTGCCGGTGCTGAAGAATATTTGGTGAAGCCGTTTAATATGGAATATCTGTTCTTGCGTTGTAACAGTATAGTAAAATATCACGCAAGTATTCGTCAAAAATATACGGGACAATCTGAAGACGAAGCGCAAGCATTGGCAACAAATCAGCAAGATCAGCGATTTTTAGATAAAGCCATTCAGGTTCTTGAGGAAAACCTTGAAGATACAGGTTTTGACACTTCTATGTGGAGTAAGGCATTAGGAATCGGTCGTACGCGTTTGTTCGACAGAATTAAACGAATCACAGGAATGACGCCTAACGATTATATCCTGCAATTTAAAATGAATAGAGCAATGGTTCTGATTCAAGAATATGAAGACCTTACTATATCTGAAATTGCATATAAGTTAGGATTCTCTAATCCGGCTTACTTTAGTAAGTGCTTCAAAAAGCAAGTTGGAATTACTCCGCAGCAATATCGAAAGAAATAGGGTACAAGTTGTATGCTCTCTTTTTTTGCATAATTTGCTATTTTTCCCTATGATTAAGAGATGATAATTTGATTTTTTAGCATAAATTGAAGGAAAGTAAATAATAAGCTTAAGGTTTTCCATGTAAACCTCAGGCTTTGTAATTCAATTGATGAGGTGTCATTTCGCTGTTGATTGTTTTTACGATAAAAGCAAGAGTAGATTCAGGGAAGTGCGATTATCGAAAATTTACAATTGCTTATCTTGAGAAAGAGACTTTTTTCGTTTCTTGTCTTCTCTGAGCTTACGATAAAATAACCGGCAAGCCTTGAAAATTGTGATTTTAGCTCTTTTGTAATTGATTTTATAACCTATGTTTGCAATGAACATTTACAATAGAAAAAGCAAAAATTATTTGGCAAAATTAATTCTATTTTGGTTATTGTTTTTCGAAGGTCGTTTAACCGTGCGATCAGAAGAATAGGTAAATGATTTTAGTTTTATTATTGAGTTATTTTCAGTTAGTTAATTGTATGGATTCAAAATTTAGGTATTTGGTATGTCACTGTTGTGTTTCTATTATAACCGTTTCAAACATAAGTGAAAGATAATACTTAAACATTTGAAAGTTATCTATTTCAATAATCAATTGAAGAAGATATAATTCTTCAAATGACAATTCTATAGCACTTAATTATAGTTATTTACGCATATTTTATTTAGTAAATATGAATTTTATGAAGAAAACAGTTTTGTTTTTCATGCCCCTACTATTGTCTTTTTTTCCATGGCTCAAGAAGTCTCGGATACTGCTACATATGAGGTTAATTCAAACTTCAATCTGAAGTCGAATTTACTTTATGATGCAACAGCTACGTTTAATTTGGGCGCTGAATTTCGATTAAACGATCGTTGGAGTTTGGATATTCCATTCAGCTACAATCCGTTCACATTTTCAAATAACCGAAAATGGAAACATTTTCTTGTACAGCCTGAATTGCGCTGGTGGAAGAATGAAACATTTGAAGGTCAGTTTTGGGGAATACATACGCATTATGGAATATATAATGTAGCTGCATTGCCTAGTGGGCCATTCTCACAGAATATGAAAAATAACCGTTATGAAGGGTCATTGATTGGTGCAGGTGTGAGTTATGGGTATCGTTGGAATATATCACAAAGATGGGGGATGGAAGCTACCATAGGTGTAGGATATGCCTATCTGGATCATAATAAATACCCATGTGTTAAATGTGGTCAAGATTTAGGAAATCGAAACAAGCATTATTTCGGACCAACCAAAATAGGCCTTTCTTTAATCTATTCGTTTGGTGGCATGAAGAAGCAAGTTATTCCGTCATCTGTTAGTCCGACAATAGTTCCGATTCCGGAACCGATTATTGCTGCTCCTTACGTTCCACAACTGACTGCAAGTTTTGTTATCCCAGAAGCAGAAACAGTAAAGGTAAGAAGTGAATCTGGTAAAGCATATTTGGATTATCCAGTAGGTAAGGCCGTAATTGATATTAATTATAAAGCGAATGAATCAGAATTACAACGGATCTACACATTGATAGATGATATATACAATGATCCGGATGCTTCAATTACTAACATTGAGATTACAGGGTTTGCATCGCCTGAAGGTGGTTCGGAACTCAACAGACAATTATCAGAAAAACGAGCGTACGCTCTTCAAGATCATTTGCGTGTAAAATATAGTTTTTCAGATGAACTGATTACAGTAAATGGCGCAGGAGAAGATTGGGAAACATTAGAAAATTTGATTAATGAGTCTGATGTTGAGTTGAAAGATACAATATTAGAGATTATACAAAGCGAAAATACTGACGATCAAAAAGAAAAACGGTTAGCTAGTTTAGGACGTGTGTATAGTGATATAAAGAAAAACTATTTTCCACAGCTTCGTCGTTCAGATTATGCATTATATTATACCGTTTTACCTTTTACGATAGAAAAAGGTAAAGAAATATTTAAAACTAAACCATCTGCATTGTCACTAAATGAGCTATTTCTGATTGCAAATACTTATGAAGTGGGAAGTTCAGCATATAATGAAGTGTTCGAAACAGCAGCACAACTCTATCCCGACAATGATGTGGCAAATTTAAATGCATGTGCAAATGCTCTTAATCGTGGAGATTTAACATCTGCCCGTAAATATATATCAAAGGTTAAACAACCATCTGCTACATATTACAATAATCGAGGGATGTTATTTGCAATGGAAGGTGAGTGGGAAAAAGCAGAGGTTGATTTCAAAAAAGCCGTACAAATCGGTGGGGATAGCAATGCCACTCATAATATGGAGGAATTGAATAAGAGGAATTAATTCAAGAATATTAGGTTGTTAAATAAAAATAGACAATATATTATTTTATCGTTAAATTATAAATTATAAATTTTAAATTTATGAAGATTAAAAATTTGGTTTTAGCAGGGTTGTTTGTTATAGGTATGGCATCATGTGGGAGTGATGATATTATTGACGGCCCAAATGTTGGTAATCCTTTGGATGGTTACTTGT
>JAEYVY010000002.1 GCA_023429375.1 Bacteroidota bacterium
CCTTCTTCTTTTGCTGAGTTCCCGGCGCTGAAGTAGATGCCATTGCTGTATTTGTTGCAGCTAAACCTGCAGCTCCGATACCTGCTGCAGTTACTTTTTTCAGAAACGAACGTCTTGTGTTTTCCATATGATATGTAGTAATAAGATTTATAATGCTATGTAAATGAATAAGTTTTAAATATACTATTTTCATCTTAAATAAAAAAAGAACACGTCATCTTTGTCTTTCACAAGATGACGTGTTCTTTATGCAATGGATATTCAGTCCGAAGACAGCCTTTATTAATTCTTATTTTTCAATAAATCGCGAATTTCAGTCAGCAATTGAATGTCTTCAGCAGGAGGTGCAGGTGCTGCAGGTTCTTCTGCTTTTTTCTTGCTTAACTTATTCATCCCCTTGATCAACATAAATATAGCAAATGCTATAATCAAGAAATCGAAGGTGGTCTGAATAAACATTCCATAATTTAGCGTTACTTCAGGAACAACAGTATCTCCTACAGTTTGTGCATCCTTAAGAACAATCTTCAAATCCGTAAAATTCATTCCTCCAACGATTAGTCCGAGTACTGGCATAATGAGGTCTCCAACAACAGAAGATACGATCTTACCGAATGCAGCACCGATAATTATACCCACAGCCATGTCGATGACATTACCACGCATGGCGAATTTTTTAAATTCTTGTAACATAAATCTGTTTTCCTTTAGAGTTTATACTTACGTTAAAATACAATACAAAATTTTATCCTTATCGTATAAGAAACAATCAAACTGCTTAAAACGTTTTGAGAGATAACTGATTTTTTAGATGCGATCCAAAACAGTTTCAATCAAGCCTGTAATTGTTCCTTTATACTCGGTATTCATATTATGATCTACACGTCCTGCAATAATACAACAAACCGTGAGTGCACGGTGTCCCATTAGGGCTGACAAGCCGGCAAGTGACGAACTTTCCATTTCATAGTTCGTAATCATCTTTCCATCTAAGTCAAATTGTTCAATCTTTGAATTCAGTTGTGGATCGGCTAACGACAAACGAACTTCACGGCCCTGAGGACCATAGAATCCATTTGCGGCAATCGTATTTCCTCTGCGAATATCCTTTTTCACGATTTGTTCAACCAAAGAGGGATCAGCAGAAACAACATACGGTTTTAGTCCTTCTATCTTCCAGTCAAGCTGTTTGATCAACGCTGCTTCAAAGGCCATATCGCGAACGGCTTCCGAGTTGGCATAAAAATAGAGCACACCGTCAAAACCAATAGACTTTTCTGCCGCCACATAACTTCCTACAGGAAGATCAGACTGCAAACTGCCGGAGGTTCCTATTCGAACCAAAGTAAGCTGAGTCAGCTTATCTTTAACTGTGCGGGTTGCAAAGTCAACATTTACTAACGCATCCAATTCGGTAAGGACAATGTCTATATTGTCTGTCCCGATTCCATGGGATACGACTGTAATTCTTTTCCCTTTGTAGGTTCCTGTTATCGAATGGAATTCTCTACTTGATACCTCGCATTCTTTTGTGTCAAAATAAGACGCAACAGTAATTACCCTGGCCGGATCGCCAACCATTATAATACGGTCTGCTACCTGCTCAGGTTTTAAATGAAGATGGAATGCACTTCCATCTTCATTTATAATTAGTTCCGATGCCGGAATTACTCTCTTCATTTAATTAATCTTTTAATGGTTTTGATGAAGTAGCACCTGGCTTAGCGATATTTTCGCGCATAGAGGTATCCGCCTCGATATTCTTCATCTTATAGTAATCCATTATACCTAAGTTTCCGCTACGGAAGGCTTCTGCCATAGCCCTAGGTACTTCTGCTTCTGCTTCGATAACTTTTGCACGGGCTTCCTGAGCCTTTGCTTTCATTTCTTGTTCCAAAGCAACAGCCATTGCACGACGTTCTTCTGCTTTAGCCTGTGCAATATTTTTATCAGCTTGAGCTTGATCCATTTGCAGATAAGCACCAATATTCTTACCTATATCGATATCCGCAATATCAATTGATAAGATTTCAAATGCAGTACCTGCATCCAATCCCTTACGAAGCACAAGTTTGGAAATAGAATCAGGGTTTTCCAATACTGTCTTATGACTGTCTGACGAACCAATCGACGATACAATACCTTCACCAACACGAGCAAGAATTGTTTCTTCCCCTGCTCCACCAACCAACTGTTTGATATTGGCACGTACTGTAACACGTGCCTTAGCAATTAGCTGAATACCGTCTTTTGCAACTGCAGTCACAGGAGGTGTATCGATTACTTTTGGGTTTACAGACATCTGAACGGCTTCAAACACGTCACGTCCCGCCAAGTCAATAGCTGTTGCCATTTGAAATGACAAATCGATATTTGCCTTCGAAGCAGAAACCAATGCGTGAACAACACGTTCAACGTGACCACCTGCCAGATAGTGTGCTTCCAGTTCATCGCGAGTCAAAGTCTTAAGACCAGCCTTATGAGCTTCAATCATTGCTCTGGTAATGATGTAAGGAGGAACCTTACGTATACGCATCAGGAATAATTGAATCAATGAGATATTGACGCCCGATACCTTCGCTGATATCCAAAGCAAAAAGGGCACATAATAGAAGAATATTATCAGAAGTAATATCGCTGCCCCCAATAGAAAAACAGGAAAGAAGGATGTTGTCTCCATAGTAAATAAATTATAATTGTGTGTTTTCAATATTTTTTTTCTCAACAAGGACATTATAACCATCAACACGGATTACAACAACCGGAAATTCCTCGTCAATAAATTCGCCAGTCGATTTTGCTTCTACAGTTATACCTTTAATCGAGGCCTTACCAATAGGTGCTAGTCGAGAGAGGGTAATACCCTCATCACCTGGCTCAATGCCAAGTTCACGGCTCGAAGTCAACTTAGAATCAATATCGGTCTTTAACGCAACACGGTTGAATGATTTCGAACGCAGCAACCAGAAAAATGCTAACCCAAAGGCAACCACTGAAGATATCAGGGTTATATGACCAACCATTTCACTAACCGAATAAGCATAAATCACGCCACCAATAGCAAACAAAAAACCGCCTACACTTGCTATTGTAATTCCGGGCAAAAGAAAGATTTCCAATAAAAGGAGCAAAATAGCTACAACAACCAAAAAGACGATAATGATAATGTCGAGTATCATAAGCTGTTTCTTAACTAAGAATATTATGGTTTAATGCTTTTGCAAGTATTGTATTTCTATATTACGTGCTTTCTTTTCCAGTTCATACGGCTGATTCAACAACTCCTCAAGCAACTGCTCATCTTGCGTAATTTGGGCAATCATACGCGTACGCTCAGATGGTGAAGCTTTTGTATAGGCACTACGTGATGTTGATAAGCGTTCTTCCAATTCTTTAATTTGTTGCTTCACGCTTATCACCTTTTCATAATAACTTTTTGCCTCAGAACTTTTAATTTCATTCAAGGTATAATAAACAGTATTATCATTCAGGACAAACTCAAAGTCTTTCTGTGGTCCGGCAGGTCCGGCAGAAACGGTCGTAGCCAAGTTGACTAACTCTGAGTAATCAGTTTCTTTCCATGTATCACGGATTGCAGTTATCAACGCACGAGCTCTCTTTTCTTCAATACTGTCACTCTCCATTCTAGTACGTGCTTCGTCAGGAATGAACAGATAAATACATGCTTTGCCTTCCGGCTGGAATCGGTCGGAAACAAACCATCCTAAGCCTTTATTCTCGTCGATTACCAACATATAATCGTTATAGAGCGAGTTGAAAGGCATTCCTAATTGCTCCGGAGCCAAATATGTTTCTGTATTTGGATTGTATCGCGTAACGAAAATATCATATCCTCCCAGTGATTCATTGCTGTTAGAAGCATAGTAAATTGTTGCTCCGTCAGAGAGGACAAAGGGGAAATTATTATTACTTCCCGGACGGTTGATGATTTGAGGCAACAGTTTCTCATCGCCCCAATTATCCATTAGCTTAGATTGAGTGTAAAGAGCATAATTACCCTCTTCATTTGGACGCGCATAATACACATTTTGCTCTTTCTGGTTCATAAACACGGTAGAAAAGGTCGTATCATTAGCCTCGAAGAACTCATTGTATGCATATATAAATCCAGATTCAGCACTTAAGTAATACGCATTTAAAATCTCGTCTTTATTGACAACCATACTGTCAATGATTTGAACACTTTCAACCCGGTCTAGCATTCGTTGCGCTTTCTTGGCCAAGTCTAATTTCTCCTCAAATGGAGTAACATCCTTCTTCTTCTTTGCCAGAATATCCATGTATTCTTCATACATCTCTATAGCTTCTTCAAAACGATAGGTTAAGAAATAGAGGTCTCCCATATAACGGAAAGACTCCTGCACCTTACGTTTGACAGCTATTGCCAAATGCTTTTCTGCAGTCTCGTAATCGCCGGTTTCAAAGCAACATACCCCATACCAATGGTTATATGAAGAATTGCTGGGCACACGTTGTACTAAACGTTCGAAAGCAGGTTTAGCTTCAGCAAATTTTCCTTCATTATATAGTTTTTTGGCCTGATCCAGACTTTGAGCATGTAGACCAAATGATAAAAAGACTACGGATAATATATAAAGTAGTTTACGTCCAACTTCCTTCATGTGTTCTCTTTAAATTTATATAGATTCAAAGATAGTAATAATTTTATACTAATAAATATTCTACTGGTAAAGTGTAGCTTCCTGAATATAATTGATTATCGCTTCCTCGTCAGCCGGATGAAACCAAGTAATCTGCTGATCCCGTTTGAACCAAGTCATTTGCTTTCGGGCATACACTCGCGAATTTCGTTTAATCTTCTCTACAGCAAAGTCTAAAGTCCACTCTCCCAGAATATAATTAAATAACTCTTTATACCCTACCGTATTCAGTGAGTTCAAATGTCTGTATGGGAATACCCTTTTGACTTCGTCCAATAGTCCATCCTCCATCATTTGATCAACGCGCAGATTTATCCGTTCACATAGTTCTTCGCGGTCTCTCGTTAATCCGACTTTGACAATCCTGAATGGACGTTCTTTTTCTTTATTAGTACGAAAAGAGGTGAAGGTTTTGCCGGTCATTCTGCATACTTCTACGGCATGGATAACACGTTTGTAGTTATTCCTATCAACCTGTTCGTAATGTTCAGGATCCTTTTGTTTCAGCTCTTCCAAAATAGGAACCAAACCTTCTGTTTCGTATTGTCGATAGATTTCTTCTCTAATTTCAGGGGATATGGTAGGAATGTCGTCAATGCCTTTGCATACAGCGTCGATGTACATCATCGAGCCACCGGTCATAACAACATAATCGTGTGTTTTAAAAAGTTCATCTAACAGAGATAGACAATCCTGCTCAAAATTGCTTGCACTATAATAATCGGTAAGGTTTAAGGTTCCTACCAAATAATGTGGAACTCTTTCCCGTTGAGCTGGTGTAGGGGCTGCAGTTCCTATCGGAAGGTCTTTATATAATTGTCTGGAATCAGCAGAGATAATAGGAGAATTGAATCGCTCAGCTATACGCAGGCTTAATTCAGTTTTCCCAACCCCTGTTGATCCCAGAAGTACAATTAATGATTTCATTAAAAACGCTCGTCATCAAACGACCCTTCTATAGGCTCATCGCCGAATCCATCAAAGCCGTCTTTATCTAATTCATCAATATCATAGTCAGAATCGCCATAAAAGTCTTCACCCAGATCCGAAGTGGTTATCTTCGTATCCATAGCATCGAAATCAATTGTTTGGCTTGGAGGTAAACCAATTGACTTAGTACATACTGCCTCCGAAAGATTTTGACCGGTGATGATTTCACGCAACTCCATAAAGAAAGCACGTTCTGTCAGGTAGTCAAATACATATAATAATTTCTGATGTTCATCTTCAAGCAAATCTTCAAGTTTAGTATCCTCCATCAAATAATTATCAACTTCGGAAGATGTATCCATTTCAACCAAAGTTATTTCAGTATTTTTACTCCAATCATCATCGCAAATAAAGAAAGAGGCCATCTGATTTCTTTCAAAATTTACAGAGTCCACGATGGCATTATGTAAATCCAAAAAGGTAGCCTCAGAATCAATCTTTATTTCTCTTTTAAAATCATCAACCTCATCTGATAATATTAAAAATCTAAATAACATAGTTTATACGTTTTTGTTTACCTCAAAATTAATAATAATTACTATTTCAACGAATGAATCATAAAAAAAAGAACCACCTCATTTATGTTGATATGAAGTAGTTCCTTCTTTATTTTATAACAGAGGATTAATCGTCGATTGATCCTCTAACGATTCCTCTTGAAGAGTTTTTAATAAAGTCCAAAATTAAATCTCTTTCCACACCTGGTTCGTAATCGTTTTCGATACATTTCAACGCTTCTGTGTTGTTTAGACCACGCGTATAAAGTGTACGATAGATATCTTGAATCAGATAAACTTGCTGATTAGTAAAACCGCGACGTCTCAATCCTACAATATTAATACCGCAATAAACGATTGGGTCACGTCCGATCAATGTATAAGGAGGTATATCCTTACCAATACGAGAGCCACCTTGAATCATTACGTGCTTTGAGATGCGAGTAAACTGATGTACAAGACAGCCTCCACTAACAATAGCATAGTCATCGATTTCCACTTCACCGGCAATCTGACAAGCATTACCAATGATGATATGGTCTTTGAGAATACAATCGTGGGCTATGTGCGAATAGGCCATCAGCAGACAGTTACTACCAACAACGGTCGTACCCCTTGAGGCAGTTCCTCTATTAACAGTCACACACTCACGAACTGTTGTATTGTCTCCGATAACCGCGGTCGTTTCTTCGCCTGCGAATTTAAGATCTTGAGGTATACCTGCGATTACAGCTCCAGGGAATATATTACAATTATTTCCTATACGCGCTCCATTGCGGAGTACGGCATGTGTATGTATCCTACAGTTATCGCCTACAACTACATCTTTTTCGATAACGGCAAAGGGCTCAACAATCACATTTTTCCCAATCTTTGCTTCAGGGTGAATAACAGCCAAAGGAGAATAGTCCATTTTCTTTTAATTATTTGTTTTTTACGATTTGCGCCATAAACTCAGCTTCGCATACTAGTTTTTCTCCTACGAATACATGTCCTTTCATTGTTGAAATGCCTCTTCGGATAGGTGCTAATAATTCTAAGCGGAATATTAAAGTGTCACCGGGAACAACCATTTGTCTGAATTTAACGCCATCAATCTTCATAAAATAAGTAGAATAACGTTCAGGCTCTTCAACAGAGTTCAATACTAATAGCCCTCCGATCTGCGCCATTGCTTCAACCAGCAAAACGCCCGGCATTACAGGTTCCTGAGGGAAATGTCCTTGAAAGAAAGGCTCATTTACAGTAACATTCTTAATACCAATGATACGGTCACCACTCAATTCAATAATTTTATCTACAAGCAAGAACGGGTAACGATGAGGTAAAAGTTCCTTTACCCTGTTGGTATCCATAACCGGCGGGGTGTTTGGATTGTAAACAGGTGCTTGTATTTCATTCAATTTAATTTCTTTTCTAATCAATTTGGCCAATTGATTATTGATTTTATGTCCCGGTCGTGTAGCGATGATTCGTCCCTTAATAGGTCTACCAATCAAGGCTAAGTCTCCGATCACATCAATAAGCTTGTGTCTTGCCGGTTCATTGTCATATACCAATGGTTTGTTATTGATAAAGCCTAATTCATTGATATTCTTATGAGGAATACCCATTTTGTCGGCCAATTTATCTAAGTCTTCCTGCTCGATCTTCTTATCATAGATTACGATGGCATTATCCAGGTCGCCACCTTTAATCAAATTATTCTTAAGCAGCATTTCTACCTCCCTTACGAAAACAAAGGTTCTCGAAGCTGCTATTTCTTGGAATTCTGATAAGTCGTTTAATGTAGCAAATTGATTGGATAAAACCGGCGAGTCAAATGATATCAATGTATGAACACTAAAGTTATCATCAGGTAATATAATCAATGAAGAACCGGTTTCTTCATCCTTAACTTCAATTTTCTGTTTGACTATATAGTAATCTTTATATGCTTCCTGCTCCACTACACCACACTCCATGATGCATTGGGTGTAATAAATAGAACTTCCATCAAGAATTGGAAATTCCGGGGCATCTACTTCAATCAGACAGTTGTCAATCTCGAAAGCATACAAAGCTGCCATCGCATGTTCAATCGTACTGACTTGTATTCCCCCTTTGGAAAGAACAGTACCCCGCTGTGTACCGGCAACATTTTCTGCAAGAGCATCAATGATTGGTGCATCTTCCAAATCCACACGTTTAATCTTGTATCCATGGTTTTCTGGAGCAGGATTAAAAGTGATATGAATGTCTAATCCGGTATGTAATCCCTTACCACTAAGGGAAAAGCTTTTAGCAAGCGTTTTCTGTTTTTGCATACTTTTTTCTTGTTTTATTTATTTCGTTCTTGTTTTAACAGCTCTATTTCCCGCTGTAGTTCTCCAATCGTGCGGTAAATATCCGGCAGCTTGCCAAACACAGCACTAGAACGGAAGAATTGTTTAGAATCTATCGCTGGTGCTCCCAACAATGTACGACCTTCTTTTATATCACTAATCACACCCGATTGGGCTCCTATCGATACATTGTCGGCTATTTTTATATGTCCTGCCAATCCGGCCTGACCTCCTAACATACAATGCTTTCCAACTTTTACAGAACCGGCAATACCTACTTGGGCAGCCATTACTGTATTTGCTCCAACTTCAACGTTATGGCCGATCTGTACCAGATTATCCAACTTTACACCTTGACGAATAACGGTCGATCCCATTACGGCTCTGTCTATGGTTGTGTTTGCACCGACTTCAACATCATCTTCTATCGTTACATTCCCTAATTGAGGAATTTTCTTATAAGATTCGCCTTCCGGCGCAAAACCGAAACCGTCAGCACCAATTACCGATCCGGCATGAAAGATACATCTTTTCCCGATATGACAGTCATTATATACGGTTACATGTGGATAAATAGTCGTTTCATCACCTATCGTGACACGATCTCCCACATATACATATGGATAAATCTTACATCCTTTACCTATTCTAGCATTATCACCAATAAAGGCAAAATCACCAATATAACATCCTTCTTCAACAACTGCAGTTGCAGAGATGACTGCTGTAGAGGCAATACCGGTTTTATTTTCTTTTGCTTTTTCTACCAGGCTCATCAAAATGGCCAATGAGGCATACGCATTTTCGACTTTTATTAAAGTTGCTTTAACTTTTTTGGCAGGATTGAAATCCTTATTTACCAACACAATACTTGCTTCTGTCTCATATATATAGTGCTCATATTTGGGATTGGCCAAAAAACTAAGCGTGCCAGGCAGTCCTTCTTCAATTTTGGAAAAATTACTGACCCTCACATCTGGGTTACCTTCGACAACCCCACTCAAAACATTTGCTATTTCCTGAGCTGAAAACTCCATTATTCGGATATTATATAGTATCTATTCTAAATTATTTTGTTGCCTTTCAAAAAAGGCAGCTTGCAAATTTGGGAAAAATTATTGGAACTTTTTTCTATCTATTCATGAATAATTCCTTTACTACTCAAATAGACAGCCATTTCCTGTTGAATAACAGATGCTTCGTACGCAGCCACCTCTGCAAACCGCTCTGTGCTATCTGCAAAGATGATAGCTCTTGACGAATTAACTAAAAGGCCGCAATCTTCAGTCATGCCATATTCCACTACATCCTTCAGACTGCCTCCCTGCGCTCCCACACCGGGTACGAGTAGAAAATGCTTAGGGGCAACTTTACGAACCGCTTCGAAAGTTTTACCGTGTGTAGCACCAACTACATACATCATTTGATCTTCACTGGCCCATGCTTGTGATTTTCTTAAAACGGCTTCAAACAAAAGTTCACCTTGCTCATCTTTTGTCATTTGGAAATCGTGCGATCCTTTGTTGGATGTCAATGCCAACAGAATCACCCAACTCTCCGGATAAAGAAGAAATGGTTTCACGCTATCCTCACCCATATAAGGGGCAACGGTTACCGCATGTACTTTCATATAATCGAAGAATGAGCGGGCATACATTTCAGAGGTATTTCCGATATCACCACGCTTAGCATCGGCAATAATAAACTGATCCGGATAATTTTCCTTGATGTAAGCAATCGTCTTTTCTAAAGAAATCAGACCGGACACACCGGTACTTTCATAAAAAGCCAAATTTGGTTTATACGCCACGCAATAAGGAGCCGTAGCATGAATAATCGCTTTATTGAAAGCAAAAATAGGATCTTCGTCATTCAATAAATGGGAGGGGATTTTCTTGATATCTGTATCCAACCCAACACACAGAAAGGATTGCTTTCTTTTTATATTCTCGATCAGTTCTTTTCTTGTCATATGCTTATTTTTTTGTTATTCTGCATGCAGAGACAGTTGCATCCCCTTACAGTTCAGCCATTTTCAATCGTTCGGCATTTTCAGCGATGATTAATTGATCAATCACATCCTGAATATTGCCATCCATAAAGGACGATAGATTATATATGGTATAGTTAATTCGGTGGTCTGTTACTCTTCCCTGCGGATAGTTATAGGTGCGTATCTTGGCCGAACGGTCACCGGACGACACCATTGATTTTCGCTTTCCGGCTATTTCGTCCAGGTATTTCTGGTATTCCATATTATATATACGGGTTCTAAGCTCGGTTAGCGCCTTCGCCTTATTCTTCAATTGCGATTTCTCATCCTGACATTGTACGGTTATACCTGTCGGGATATGCACTAGGCGGACTGCAGAATAGGTCGTATTCACGGATTGCCCTCCGTGGCCGGATGCGCAGAAAATATCGGTTCGTATATCCGATTCCTTTATCTCAACATCAAACTCGTCAGCTTCAGGCAGTACCGCCACCGTTGCAGCAGAGGTATGCACCCTCCCTTGCGTTTCCGTTTGTGGAATACGCTGCACGCGATGAACCCCGGACTCATATTTCATTGTGCCGTATACATTATCACCGGTCACAGTAAAAATCACTTCTTTAAAGCCTCCAGCTGTTCCTTCTGTACAGCTTGTCTGCTCAATTTTCCAGCCTTTACTTTCGCAATACTTCACGTACATACGATACAGGTCACCCGCAAAAAGAGCAGCCTCATCCCCTCCTGTACCACCTCTGATTTCCACAATGGCATTTTTATCATCCTGCGGATCAGCGGGGACCAATAAAAGTTTTATTTCTTCCTCGAGTTCAGGTATGCGATTCATGCAATCCTCAAGCTCTTCGCGCGCAATCTCACGCATCTCTGCATCCTGCTCGGTATCTAAAATCATTCTAGCTTCAGCCTGTCCGTCCAATGCTTTGACGTATTCCAGGCGTGCTTTATTAATCTTTTCTAAATCACGATATTCCTTGGTCAGTTTTACGAACCGCTTCATGTCCGAAATAACTGCGGGGTCGGTTATCAGGGTTCCTACTTCTTCAAACCGGCTGACCAAACCGTTCAATCGTGTTAACAAATCACTCTGAGCCATGCTTTCATTTAATAAAGGAAGCGTCCTTTTTCACTTTCAATAATCAATTCGTTCTTATCGGCATCTTCTACGAATCCGACAATACGGGCATCTATTCCAAATGATTTGCTGATGGCAATCACTTCTTCGGCATATTCAGGAGCCAGATAGATCTCCATACGATGTCCCATATTAAACACCTTATACATTTCTTCCCAGGCTGTTCCGCTCTGCTCGTGAATGATACGGAAAAGAGGAGGTATTGGGAACAGGTTATTCTTCACTACTCGTTTGTTTTTTACAAAATGGAGCACTTTCGTCTGCGCTCCACCCGAGCAATGAACCATACCATGTATTTGAGGTCTTAATTTGTCCAGAATTTGTTTAATTACCGGAGCATACGTACGTGTTGGCGATAGAACCAGCTTACCGGCATCGATACCCAGTTCTTCAATCATATCGGTCAGTTTCAGACCGCCTGAATAAATCAGATCGGCCGGTACTTGCGAATCATAACTTTCCGGATACTTTGCTGCCAGATAATTGGCAAATACGTCATGGCGGGCTGAAGTAAGTCCGTTACTGCCCGTTCCTCCATTATATTCTTTTTCATACGTAGCCTGACCAAACGAAGCCATACCGACGATGACGTCTCCACCCTGAATATTTTTGTTATCGATTACTTCGCTTCGCTTCATGCGGCAGGTAACGGTACTGTCTACAATAATGGTACGAACCAAGTCGCCCACGTCGGCCGTTTCACCTCCTGTTGCATAACACCCCACACCTAAGGCCTGCAATTCGCTCAACAGCTCATCTGTTCCGTTGATAATTGCCGAGATTACTTCACCGGGAATCAATAGTTTGTTGCGGCCTATAGTAGATGAAACCAGAATATTATCAGTCGCTCCCACGCATAGGAGATCGTCTATATTCATAATCAACGCATCCTGTGCTATTCCTTTCCATACTGAAAGATCACCTGTCTCCTTCCAATAGATATAAGCCAGAGATGATTTGGTACCGGCACCGTCTGCATGCATTATATTACAATACTCGGGATCACCGCCCAGTATATCAGGGATTATTTTACAAAATGCTTGAGGAAAAATCCCTTTGTCAATGTTCTTTATGGCGTTGTGAACATCTTCTTTCGAAGCAGATACGCCACGCAAATTATAACGTTGATTATCCATTACTTTTAATATTGGTCTACAAAGGTAATATATTTCTGTTACTTAATCTTTGTTTTCATTCATCAGCTTGTTCCGTTTTCCGTATTTACGGACTGATTGAGCAGTTACAAATCTATAAAAACACCGTAAAAAAATGCATAACCAAAAATACATTCATCCCGATCTATCTCCCCAAAGAATGAAGCCATAAAATTCAACGCCTTGAAAATTTCTAAAAATCATCCCGAACGTTTTAAAAAATCATCTCGGTCTTTTTTAAAAACGTTCGAGGTGTTTTTTTAAAACCATCGAGACGTTTTTTTACTTTGATTATCAAAACTAATTAACATCGATATGAGACTTAAAAAATAACACAAAATTTAGGAGGTTTTGCCCTGCAAAAAATAAGTTAGGCACACGCAATTTTTCCTCATAAAAAAGCCTCCTAATCTTTTAAAGAATAGGAGGCTTTCACTATACATTTTTCATTACCATCTATCGGTTAATACCATGAGTCTCTGCATAATCAATAGCCCAAGCCAAGATATTGCCAAAAAGCTTCGAATTATACACTGTATAACCGGAAGTTGTGTAGTTTGTGCGTTCAACTGGTTGATACGCTGAATTGATAGCAAACGGGAAGTAATCCCTCCCTCCTTGATATTCCGGACCTATATAGCGCTGGGCATTGGAAATAAACCCACCATCACCCACAAAAACAAATGGCTTAGACTTATGACGGAAGAAACACGGATTACCATCGCCTTTTCGAGTATTATAAGTGATGATATCAGCCGGTAGTCCACCAAATCCATGCATAAAATAACCGTCTGCACCCCATGTCTTGCCACGAAGATCGCCAAATGCTCCATTCAATATCCTATCGCCCTCATATTGACTGCCAGTAGGGAGAGTAAAAGCAAATTGACTCTGAGTCATCGATTCATTTTCTCCCGTCAGATTGGCGTTGACAATAGCACCCACCATCTTATTAATACTCTCTGCTTGTGGATAGTACTCATTGAACATCAAGAATACGCCCCCACGATTAACAAAATCAGAGATGGCAGCAATGGCTTCATCGCTATAATTTATCGCCTGACCGGTAAGGATAATATCGGGTTTAAATTCAGCAAGCATCGTATTCAAATAATCGATATCAATTCTTTCTCCACTCATGCCTCTATTTGCTGTCATATATTCGATATGAAAAGCATTATCCACGGCATTTGCATCCGACTTATTAGGATAATTACCTGTATGTCTGTATCCACTCGGATATTGTTCAATTGTTACCGTACTGTTAGGATCAACACCGAAATTAACACTAGCATCTACAAAAGCCCTTGATCCCGAATTGGGTTCAAGCATATACCCGTAACGGTATGCTGCATTTGCTCCAATAGCCAATATTTTTTTCGTCTTATACCCAAATATGATACTCGTATTATCACAATTGGGGTGTTCAATAGAATTTGTGTTAATAACCAACCTATCGATTCGAGTAAGCACGCCGTTCAGATTATCAGGATTATGCGGATCTGTCGGATCCTTTGTTGGAGTTCCGGCACCCTGAAGTTTGATTGTATACAGATAGGTATTATCCGTCTGCCTGATTCCTTGTTTATCTAGTTTGCCTTCAAAGCTGAATTGAATCCCTTTTCTTTTTTCTGAAATGAGTTTAAGTTCTGCTTGTTCACCATATAAATCCTGTGTTGAGATAAGTTTTATTTCCAAGTAGTTGGTATAGTTTAGAGGAACTCCCTCACGGTATTTACCATGCACTTTAATCTCGTCACACAGTAATTTATATTTGATATTGGAGGCTTTTTGTGTTACATGAATCGAAAATTTAAAATTGTCTACCGTAACATATAAAACATCCTTTATTTCTTCTACTCCTTCACCGTTAAATCCAACATTTTCGTCATGAATTTGAATCACAATTGAGTTGGCCGGAACAAACGGACCATTTTCTATCTGTGTATCTTCAAGCACAACAAGAGCTTGAAATTCATCTGTATACTGTGTTCCGGAAGACGCCCATTCAAGCTTAAAATTTTTAAAGATATCAACACCTGCCTGATGCGATTCTTCCTCATCTTTAATTAATTGGATATTGGTTTTGAATGGGATATTGGTTCCAATAACAGTAAAAACTTCTCCATTATAAATAGGGTAAGTCACATCCAACCAAACTTCCCGTTGGTCAATCTGAAAATACTTATTCCCTTGAACAAAACTATTCAAGGGTACATCATTCCAGACCATTACGTTAACATCCATCGGAGTAGAAATGCTATTCAATGCTTGTTCAGGTTCCTTAAATCCGGGACTACTGACAGACTTGATATTAAACCTATACCGATGATTACGCAAAATCTCTTTGTAGCGATTCACCTTATTGACTCCGTTCTCTTTGATATAATCGGCAAAGTCTACACGGTAAAAGGTCTCTTCGCCTCCTTTATAAGAACCACCTATTACAAGACAGGGCACCTCATCCATTGAAATAGAGGTAGCAGATGAAGATGGCAAATTAATCGATTCAGGAATATAAATTTCACGAACATAGCTGTTCGAAGGTGAATTGAGTTGATAAACCAATGGGTTTGAATCAGCCTCTGCTCTATCATTCGTTGCCCCTCCATTTCCCATGTTATATTTAGCATCAGCCGGTATAGACGGAGCAATCACTTCTTCATTGTTGCTAGTTATATTTTCTGAAGAAGTTCCTGCATAGGCCTTATTTTTTGTCCGGTAGACACGTACACTGGTCAGTTTAAAATCGGCCAATCCTCCCACTTCTTCCGATTGGTTGCCCTGTGTAGTTGATTTAAAATTCAATCCAACATCTACTCTTGCCAATGCGCGATGAAGAGATACGCTTATTTCTTTATTACTATCTACCTTAATAAGGTCAGTTGTCTCTCCCCACATAGGTATAGCAGCCGCTTCTCCACTTGTTGCCCATGCCCCTATGCAGGAAAAGGTGTAAAGATTTAACACGTCTTCCTTTGAGCTACGTTCGGGAATTTGTTGTGTAGGCACATTGGCAAATACCACAAAGCGGTATTCTGCACTACTCATTGGCAACTTCAAGGTCAGCTGAGTGTTTGAACTTGTTGTTATCTCACCAATATTTGTATATAATAAATGAAAAGTATACCGGAATGGACTTGAAAAGTATACCACTTTAGAGTGATTTTCAAAGAACGCAAAATGATTATAAGCTAGCCTCTCTTGCTAACATTTTTTCAGTTTCTTTATCACGGTAAGACTGTCCGTTCATATTAATAAGATATGCTTTATGAGTCAATCTATCCACCATTGCCGCGACCAATACCTTATCTTTCACGATTTCTCCCCATCTGGAAAATCCAGTGAGCGTTGCCCCCTCGTGCCAAATCTAAATTGACCCCTGAAAAAACTTTATGATTACCCCTAAATTATCCTGGTCGACGGGGTCATTTTTATTTTAGATTTACTTGTTTTTGTCTACCTTCATTTTTCTCACACTCTCACCGGTAAGTTCTATCTGATGCGCCGAGTGGACGATGCGGTCAAGAATGGCATCAGCGACTGTTGGTTCTCCTATTGCATCATACCAGTTGGCAACCGGTAATTGTGAGGTCACAATGATAGATTTGCGCTCATGACGATCTTCGATGATGTCAAGCAATATTGAACGTTCTTTAGCGTCAAGAGGAACAAGAAAGAGATCATCAAGTATAAGTAACTGACATCGTTCTATTTTCTTGAGTTCGGCCTCGAAGATCCCCTTTGTCTTTGCAACTTTTAGCGCTCCCATAAGTTTGGATGCATTGGCATAGTTAGTTCGTATTCCGTTCTTACACGCCTGATACCCAATGGCTGTTGCAATATAACTTTTGCCGGTTCCGGATGAACCGGTAATGAACAGATTCTTTCCTTGACGGATAAAGTCAAGCGACGAGAGCCGTTCTATATGGTTGCGGTCGAGACTTCGATTGATGGTATAGTCTATATTCTCAAGATAAGCCTTGTATCGAAAGCCGGCCCCTCGAATCAGGCGTTGTATGGAGGTATCCGAACGATAGTCCCATTCACGAGCCAATAGTAATGAGAGGAAGCCGTCAGCAGTCATAGACTCGGCAACGGTGGACTGCAGGCTTTCCTTAAAGGCGGCAGCCATACCATGCAGCTTCATACGGTTCATCAGATCCAGAGAAATGATATTTTGGTCTTTCTCCTGAGTAACGGGTGCGGTTTTATTATTTGTTTCCATTGTTGTTGTTAGTTTTTGTTGTTGATTTTGAGAAGTATTCACGTCCACGGATGTTCTTGTGGTGCGGAAGTGATAAGTTGGTGTCCGAGTCCTGATCAGCCTGTGGCAGAAAGTCTGCATCATCGCCTCGGTTCAGGATACCGATAACATCTTGATATCCGTAAACGCGCATCAATGAAGCACAGGCGCATGCCGCCACAAGCCTGTCCTGTCCGAAGGTCTTTTCCAAGGCTAGGATACCTCTGCATGAGCGGAAGGCCTGAGGCATATATTTCTTCTGCGATGCTACATCCTTGAGATAAAGCAAGACGATATTATCTATCTGAGTAGCTCGTTCAAAAACCTCGTCCAGATCCTTTTCGTAGCTACCATGCCTACCGGGAAGATTGTGTGCCTCCTTCCGAGTGTAGCCATAGGGAGTGTCATCACGCTGGTGGGTTGTTACCAGCCGCAGGCCATAGAAGATATCGAGAGTATCAGCATCGTAAACAATATCGACACGCTTGCCTACATATTCCTTTGGCACGCTGTAATGATGCTTCTTGAGAGTTACATAGCTATTACGCATCACGGTCACAGATTTGCGTTCCTTCATCTGATACCGCACAGAGGGTAAAGTTCGTAGATAGTCTTTTTCTACCTCTTCAAACAACTGCCTGCGAGACTGATTGCGTCCAGTAAGTTTTCTCTCGTTGAAACGACTTAGAGATTGGATAATGCAGGCATTGAGTGATTCCAAATCATGGAACATCAGACCTTCGAGATCGGTATAAACAGACTTGTACATCAGTTTTACAGCGTTCTCTACAAGGGCTTTGTCTTTTGGGTGCCTGACACGTGCCGGATATACACTACAACCATAATGCTCGGCAAAAGCGGCAAAGTCTTCGTTAATAACCGGCTCATTGCGATTGCTCCGAGTTACCGCCGACTTCAAATTGTCAGGGACGATTGCAAAGGGCACACCCTCATAGAAGTGTAGTGCATTCTCACATGCTTTTATAAGGTCTTCTTTCTTCTGCGACCAGACTGCCTCACAGTAGGTATAGTGGCTACAAGGAAGGATGGCTACAAAAACTTCAACGGATCTGACTTCGCCTGTTTGCTCATCAACAACCTCTAGACGGTCGCCCGCAAAATCAATATACAGCTGGTCTGCGGCGTAATGCTCAACGTGACCCACCGGACGTGATACAAGCCGATAACGTTGTATGTACGTGCCGAAACTTGCATGACGGAATCCACCCGGATGCTCTCGCCGGTACTCTTCATACAAAGATTTTACTGTCACTCCTTTGCGTGTAAGTCTTGCGGCATACTCAGGTAAGAGCGCCTCCAGTTCCACCTGACGCACTGAAGGGGTACGTTCCCTCTCACCGCTGCTTCCAAACATCTCCTCAAGGCGCTTCGCCGACATGGACTGAAGCTGCTCCATTGGTATACCACTCTCTTGAAACAAACGCACATACTTGCGCACTGTGTTACGGGATAGCTCAAAGGTCGCGCTGATACCTTTTATACCCATCCCCATTGCATAGCAATGAAGAATGTTTGCTAATTTTGTTGTCATAGTAATTTTAGTTTTAACCCATCGACCAGGAGGGTAAATCTAAATTACATAAAAATCCCCTGTTGGTTTATATTCCGACAGGGGACATTTTTATTTTGGCGAAAAGGGTCAAACATATTTTGGTACATGGGGTCAATTTAGACTGGCACGAGGGGGCAACGCTCACTGGATTTTCCAT
>JAEYVY010000005.1 GCA_023429375.1 Bacteroidota bacterium
TAGTTGATATGTAATTCTTTCAAAGATCGTCTCTTTTGCAGCAGGCCTTTCGTCCTGATTGCGGGTGCAAAAGTAGTGCTCTAAAACATATTCTCCAAATGTTTTTGGAAGTATTTTTGATAAAAAATGAAAGTATTTTTAATCCCCATTGATTAACTGATAGTTACAGAAAATAAAAAAATCGAACCCTTTCATACTCGTTTATCGAAACTATCTGTTTTATCGTCTATCCCAATTCTCCCCCCTTCTCCTATTTTACTATTCTTACTATTAAACCGCCCTACTATTCTCCTTCTTTATCTTCATTAACCCCGGATATTTCTGCTCACCCCTTGAAGTTTATACGACATGCATGCAAAAGACCGTTCTTACGCGTACATTATTATTAGTAGATAAATAATACGCTAAAAACAGTCCAAAATGTTCATGATTTTAGATCGGGATGACTTTGGATTCTGCAGTTGCCCAATCAACACAACTCATCCCTATGCAAAAATACGCTGTATTTCAACGTTAAAAATACATCCCGATGTTTTTAAAAAAACATCCCGAACGTTTTTAAAAATCATCGAGGTGTTTTTCAAAAACGTTCGGGGTGTTTTTTTAGAATCATTTATACGTTAATTATCAAAGACTTTTAGCATCAACCTTCACATCGGGATGACATTCGACTTTTCATCCTCTCTTTCGGCAATCCTCTTCTCGATGAGATTTTTTTTTAATTTATGATTAGACAAAACAATATGAAGTATATTATCCAACCACTACATAAAGAAATCATGTAACTTTGCTTTTACTATAGAATAGTTTTGAAAACATGAACGTAGAGATAATTACAATTGGCGATGAATTGCTAATTGGCCAGGTCGTAGACACCAACTCAGCCTGGATGGGACAACAATTAGAAGGTGAAGGATTTCATGTGATTTGGAAAACAAGTGTTGGCGATATCGAAGAAGACATGCTTCAAGCAGTCGATGCAGCCATGCATAGGGCTCAAATTGTTTTGATAACCGGAGGTATCGGTCCGACGAAAGACGACATCACGCGGACTATGCTATGTAAGTATTTCGACAGTGGATTATATTTCTCTGACGAAGTATATAAAAACATTGAAGAGATATTCAGTCGCAATGGTCGGGTAATGAACGAGCTAACACGCAATCAGGCCTTAGTTCCAGAAAAGGCAACCGTCATACAGAATCGTGCAGGAACAGCGCCAGCCACTTGGTTTGAGAAAAACGGTAAAGTACTAGTCTCCATGCCTGGTGTACCTTATGAAATGAAGTGGTTGGTTTCCAACGAAGTACTCCCTCGATTAAAAAAACAGTTTAAACAAGACGTACATATTCTCCATCACACAACGTGGGTGAGCGGTTATTCAGAATCCATGCTGGCCATACATCTCGAAGACTTTGAAAAGAACTTACCATCTTCTGTCAAGCTGGCCTATCTTCCTCAACCCGGTGTAATCCGCTTACGATTAACGATCCATGCCGACACAGCAAGTCAAGCTCAGCAAATCATGGATGAGCAGCAAACTAAACTACGCACTCTTTTAACGGGCCATATCTTGACTGAAGAAGACAAAGCCCCTGACGAGCTGATTGGTACAATTTTGAAAGAAAGAAATCTGACCCTAGGCACAGCAGAAAGTTGTACAGGAGGAAGAATTGCCAGCATCATAACAGCTACACCAGGTGCATCGGCATACTTTGCCGGCAGCATCGTTTCATATAGCAATACAGTAAAAGAAAAACTATTGGGCGTAAACCCTGAAGATATCAAAGTACATGGTGCCGTGAGTCGTGAAGTGGTTGAACAAATGGCTTTGGGAGCCATCAAACACATCGGGTGTGACTGCGCAGTTGCTACATCCGGCATTGCAGGCCCTGATGGAGGCACGGTAGACAAACCTGTTGGAACAGTCTGGATAGCAGCTGCAATTGGGCAAACTGTCGTATCCGAATGCTATCGATTCAGCACGATTCGCGAGCAGAATATACTTCGCTCGGCAAACATGGCTCTTTTGATGCTACTTAATCTATTGAAGAAACAGAATCAGGAGGACACAATTTATCTGTAAACAAGACACCTTGCAGATGGTCATACTCATGCTGGAAGATTATAGCCACGAAATTACCCGTTCGACTATGGCCTTCCAGCCTTTCTTTTATACGCTCACCTTGTTCATTCGTATATTCCACATCAATCCAAGGATAACGAAGCGAATCACCCGATTTGTCAGGGATAGACAAACAGCCGTCACGCTCAAAGCAAATCATTTCCTTAGGATGATTTACAATGTGCGGATTTATAGCTACTTCAACCGGTTCTCCTTCTTTATCTACACGAACGAATAAAAAAAGATTTCGATTTATACCAACCTGAGGTGCAGCAATCCCCACACCTTGTTCTTCGTCTAACGTGGCTTTCAGGCGACTAATCAAATGGTGTAATGCTAATTGATTCTCAAGACTAATATCTTCACTTTTTGTTCTAAGAACTTTCAATTCTTCTGGTTCAGTAACCTTCAACACTTTGAACGGTGTCTGTTCATCATATTGCCTTATTAAGCTTAATTCCTCGTTTGTCATGTTCCGTTTTGTTCCACAGGATGAAAGACAACACCCTACGCATAAATATAATAGAAAATAAAGTATTCTTTTCATTAATCGTATAATTGTAGACGAAGATACGATAAAATCCTTATTTTTGTTTTATAGTCACTACTTAATCCGTAATACTATGAATAGATTTGAAACTTCCCGTCTTCTGATTAGGGATATAAGAACCACTGATATTGAACTGCTTCTGCATTATTATACTCAAAAAACCAATATGAGGTTTATTTCTGACGGCAAGTACAATTGGACTCGCGAAGAGTTGGAGTTAAAGTACAAAAAAATGAACAAAGACTACCCTTCAGGAATTGGAGCTTTTGCTGTTGAACTGAAAGACACCGGAGAAGTTATTGGTGAAGCCTGTATAGTCAATTCATTTAGTGATCCGCATATATTGGAAATCGGATATATTATTGATAATCATTACTGGCGTAAAGGATATGGAAGAGAGGTCTGTCAAGGACTGATTGATTATGGTTTCAAAAAGCTGGGTGTAAAACGATTGGTAGCCCGGATGTATGCCGACAATACTGCCTCTGTTATGTTAAGCGAAATCTGTGATATGATTCTCACGAACAAAGGAAGAGATGAAAATGGCAAGGTAATTTTCCGTTATGAAATAAACAATCCGGACTACCAACCGTATGAATAACCTTATTTTTTCAGAAAGCAAGTCTTTAGTACAATACTGCTTCCATCTATCTTACAGTCAACCTCTTCGGGGTTATCGGTAAGACGAATGCTTTTTATTTTAGTACCTCTTTTTATAACCATGGAGGAACCTTTTACTTTAAGGTCTTTGATTACCGTAACGGCGTCACCATCTGCCAGTTCAGCACCATTGCTGTCTCGAGCCACATCGTCTGCTCCTGCATGTTCTTCACCATCTGCCCACTCATAACTACAGTCGGGGCATACATTCATTACACCATCAAAATACGTATTGTCCATTTCGCATTTTGGGCAATTTGCAACTTCACTCATTTTATTTAATTAAAAGTAAAAAGGACAAATGTAAGGATTTATTATCTTTTTAACGAGTATGACACAGGGGTTGAAAGAAATATCCATAACTTTGTTGTTACGATGAGAGACAGTTACGTAAAATTTTTGAAATTCTTGTTACCCATATTATTCATTCTGTATATGGGAAACATCATTTCGTTTACTCACGTACACATCATCAACGGAGTAACGATTGTCCACTCACATCCGTACAAATCCGACTCCGGTAGTTCCGGACACCAACACACAGGATCTGAACTACAATTACTTCATCAACTATCTACGATCCAACAAACCGGTTCTTGCAGCTTCGACTATGTTCTCCGGTCCTATGATTCGTATGTCGTAAAAATCACCGCAGAACCCGTTTCACGTAATCACACCAGCAAGCTTGACGAAAGCATTCAGCTACGTGCTCCGCCTTTCATTGGTTAACATATTCACTACTCTTTCCCTTTATCCTAAATTAGGAAAAATATCCTTACAATTAATTTTTTATCAATTAAAATAGATTCTGTCGTCCACATACCGCCAGCACAAAAGGTATGTCAGGACGGCCTAATCTTCATACTATAAAGTTATGAACAGATTAATTTTAATAGGTATAGGTTTGTGTCTTTTTCTGACACAAATTCAAGCTTCACATCCTCAAAAAAGAGTAACAGATGCAAGCATTATCGGTCATATTTTAGACCAAAAAACAAAAGAACATCTTCCCTTTATTAATATATACTTGAAAGGAACAACTATCGGAACAACAACCGATGCATCCGGACATTATTTCCTAAAAAACCTACCTGAAGGGAATTTCGTATTGGAAGCTAAGTTTATTGGCTACAAATCTGAGCAAAGAGAAATTACGATAGAACCTGGGAAAACTTTAGAAATCAATTTGGAATTGGAAGAAGACAATATCTCACTCAACGAGGTGGTTGTATCGGCCAATAGAAATGAAACAGAAAGACGTATGGCACCTACGCTGGTCAGCGTTTTAGACACGAAAACATTTACACGAACCAATGCCATCACTCTTTCGCAAGGGTTGAATTTCCAACCCGGCCTTCGTGTAGAAAACAACTGTCAGAATTGCGGATTCACTCAGGTGAGGATGAATGGTTTGGATGGGCCTTATACACAAATACTGATTGACTCCCGTCCTATATTTAGCGCACTAACCGGTGTATATGGACTTGACCAGATCCCGGCCAATATGATTGAACGAATCGAAATAATCAGAGGTGGTGGTTCAGCTTTGTTCGGCTCATCGGCTATTGCCGGGACAATCAATGTCATCACCAAAGAGCCATTGAGAAACTCAGCCGAACTAGCACACAATATTACGGCCATAAATGGAACGAGTGATTTTGAAAACAACACCAGCTTCAATGCTTCTTTGGTATCCGACAATCAGAAAATGGGAATAATGACATTCGGACAAAAACGAGAACGCACACAATATGACCACGACAGAGATGGTTTTTCAGAATTACCGAAACTGCAAAATCGCACATTAGGATTCAGATCATATTATAAAACCGGATTATATTCCAAGATAAATCTGGAATACCACAATATGCATGAGTTTCGTCGTGGAGGAGACAGGTTTAAGTTTGAACCCCATGATGCTTATATAGCCGAACAGGTTGAATCGAATATTGATGGTGGTGGCCTCAGCTATACAATGACCTCACCCAATCTGAAACATCGTTTGAATGCTTATGTCTCTGCTCAACTGACCAATAGAAAAAGTTATTACGGTGGTGGTATGCCTATCTCGGTCATCCAGGCAAGCGAGATGGATGAAGCAGAAAAGATTAAAGCCATCGACAACAGACTAAACTCGTATGGAACGACAAAAGGCGTCACATATATTATCGGAGGGCAATATTCGTACGACTTCTATAAGTTTTTGTTCATGCCCTCCACTCTAACTGCAGGCATCGAATACAACAACGACAGGCTGGAAGATAGAAGCGGCTATCGCAATGAACCTATTGACCAACACATCAACATCAAAAGTACATTCCTTCAGAATGAGTGGAAAACCGACCGCTGGAGTTTTCTTATCGGGGCTCGATTGGATAAACATAGCCTGATGAAAAAGGCAATTATCAGCCCTCGTGGTAACATAAGATATAATCCGACAAAAGACATCAATGTGCGGTTCAGTTACGGACAAGGATTTCGTGCACCACAATTGTTCGACGAAGATTTGCACGTAGACCTGGCCGGAGGCTCGCAAATCATTTCCGAACAAGACCCTAACCTAAAAGAAGAACGCTCACATAGTATCAGCACCTCGGTTGACTGGTACCATCAATTTGGAGCTTTCGAATTCAACTTCTTGACAGAAGGATTCTATACGAAATTAAATAACCCGTTTACCTCTATTTCAGAAGAACAGACCAATGGTATGATCATCAAGCGTATTGTAAACGCCTCTGGTGCTAAAGTATACGGTGTCAATTTAGAAAGTAGGCTGGCTTATAGCAATCTGTTAGATTTTCAGATTGGAGCTACCCTGCAACGCAGCCGCTACGATGAAGCACGTAAGTGGTCTAACGACCCAACAGATAATGTAAAGGCAGAAAAAAATATGATGAGCACACCTGATGTATACGGATATTTTGTAGCTACTTTGACACCATATAAATCATTCAGCAGTTCCTTCTCTGGCAATTATACCGGGTCCATGCTAATCCCTCACGAAGCGGGAATGATAGAAAAAAACAGAACTGACAAATCGCCAACTTTCTTTGAGTTCGGGGTAAAGCTGGCTTACGAGATACCTCTATATAGAGGTTCAACTTTAGAACTAAATGGAGGAGTAAGGAATCTGTTTAATGAGTTTCAGAAAGATTTCGACAAAGGCCCAAATAGGGCATCGAGTTATATTTATGGTCCCGCCATGCCACGAAATTTCTATGCAGGTATCAAAATGAGTTTTTAAGAGGGAACCCTAAATAAAAAAAACAATTACCTTTGAACCAATGCTCGCAATAGTGCAGCATTGGTTCTTTAATTTACCGGCTTATGGAAAAAACACTCGTCATCTTAAAACCCGGCTGTATTTCCCGGGGTTTAATTGGGGAAATAATTTCCCGCTTCGAAAAAAAAGGACTTCGGCTTGCAGGCATGAAAATGATTCAGTTGACTGATGCAATCTTGAACGAACATTATGCTCATCTGGCAGAAAAACCATTTTTCGGACGTATTAAGAAAGGTATGATGGTTACTCCCGTCATTGTTTGTTGTTGGGAGGGGATAGACGTCATCCAAATCGTGCACCATATGGCCGGAAAAACCAATGGCCGGGAAGCAATACCCGGAACCATACGAGGAGATTATAGTGTGAGTGTTCAGGAAAATATAGTTCATACATCAGACTCGGTAGAGACTTCCGAAAAAGAGATTAAGCGCTTTTTTGCTGATTCCGAATTGTATGACTATCAACTCCCCTATCTCCACAGTTTATATTGTAGTGATGAATTAGAGTAGAAATAAGATAGAATTTACAATTAACTTAAGAAGAATATGCATAATTGGTTTGAATGTAAGGTTACCTACGAGAAGATGCTTGAAAATGGGATGCAGAAAAAGGTAACCGAACCCTATTTAGTAGATGCCCTGTCTTTTACAGAAGCAGAAGCGCGTATCATTGAAGAGATTAGACCTTATATTACCGGTGAATTTACTGTGACCGGAATTAGAAGAGCACGTTTGTCTGAACTCTTTTTCAATGAAAATGGCGATCGTTTTTATAAGATCAAAGTTTATTTCGTCACATTGGATGAAAAAAGTGGTGCTGAAAAGAAAACAGCTGCTCAGATGTTGGCGCAGGCATGTACGCTGAAAGAAGCAATCGCTGTATTGGAAGAAGGAATGAAAGGTACGATGGCCGACTATGTGATTGCCTCAGTAACAGAAACACAACTGATGGATGTATATCCTTATTCTGCAGAAACAAAAACACCTAAATCGGCCGAAGAATTAATTGCTGAACAGAGACAATGAGTATTAGTGAAAACATAAAGTCATTAAAACAATCTCTGCCCAAAAACGTAACGCTCGTTGCCGTATCGAAATTTCATCCGGTAGAAGACCTGATGGAAGCATACGGTGCCGGGCAACGTATTTTCGGTGAAAGCAGAGCTCAGGAACTCGTTAAAAAGAGATTGGCTTTGCCTGAAGATATCGAATGGCACTTTATCGGACAACTACAAAGCAATAAAATCAAAGATATTGCTCCATTTATCCATACTATTCACAGTATTGATTCACTAAAACTGATCCAAGAAGTAGAGAAACAGGCGGCAAAACACAATCGCATCATCCGCATTCTTCTGGAAATTCATGTTGCAGAAGAAGAAACGAAGGCCGGATTCGCACCTGCCGAATGTCGGGAGTTGCTCACTTCATTCACTCCGGCCGATTTTCCGCATGTTCAAATTGCCGGCTTAATGACGATGGCTACCAATACCGACGATACGGAACAGATCAGGAAAGAATTTCGTTTGCTCAAATCCCTTTTTGATGAATTTAAAAGTTCCTATTTCCCAAATCCGGAATTCAGTATTCTTTCGATGGGTATGAGTTCAGACTATGAAATTGCCATTAGTGAAGGAAGTAACATGGTCAGGATTGGGAGTCATATTTTTGGGGTTCGAGAATAAAGAGTAGATTTGATCTTAAGTTCATGTGTTATCGTGAACAGTAATAGAATATTTGCCTATTTTTGTATAGTTAAACTAAATTAAATCGGACATGATTGACATTTCCACAGAATATGCCGGACTTAAACTTCAAAATCCAATAATTGTAAGTAGTTCAGGCCTTACAAACAACGCTGTCAGAAATAAAGACTTGGAAAAAGCAGGAGCTGGTGCTATAGTATTAAAATCTCTTTTCGAAGAACAAATTGAAATGCAAAGCAGTTCACTCATGCAGGATTCGGATTTTCCGGAGGCATCCGACTATATTCGAGGATATATAAAGGCAAACCAACTGAATACTTACCTTGAGTTAGTCAAAAAGAGTAAGGAGCTGTGCACTGTTCCTATCATAGCAAGTATCAATTGCTACAAGACGGATGTATGGACAGATTTTGCTTACCAAATCCAACAAGCAGGTGCTGATGCTATTGAGCTTAATGTATTTTCATTAGAGACAGATCTGGACTATTCAAGTGACAAACTGAGAAACAATTATATCTCTGTACTTAGAAAAATAAAGGAAATTGTTTCGATTCCTGTAATTGTCAAGTTGAGTAAGTACGTTGACAACCTCCCTTCCCTTGTTAATGCCTTAAAGCAAAATGGAGCGGATGGCGTTGTACTCTTCAATCGTTTTTATCAGCCGGACATCGATATTAATACTATGCAGATCATTTCTTCAAATGTATTCAGTAATCATTCAGACCTGAGCGATACCCTTCGTTGGACTGCAATTATTGCAGGCAAAGTGCCTGGGCTAAATATTGGTTCTTCAACCGGAATTCATGATTGGGAAGATGTGATTAAATGCCTATTGGCCGGAGCGACTACGGTTCATATGTGCAGCTCGATTTACAATCAGGGAAGTGAAATCATTTCACAAGCAATCACCTGTTTGGAAGAATGGATGACGCAAACTCAATATAGAAGCCTCGATGAATTCAGAGGTAAACTAAGCTACGCTAATATTCCTAATCCGGGAATGTACGAACGTGCACAATTTATGAAGTATTTTTCTAACAAAGATTAAGTAATACACAAACACAGATTATCTCGATGCATCCTATCGAGAATAAACAGGTCGGTTTTAAATGAGCTTATAGCTTTAAAACCACTGAAGTGAACCCCAAAGTTTTGTCCAAACTTTGGGGTTCACTTCATTAAAGAAACTATTTGGGAGTTTTACATACACATTGTCATTTATGAAAAGTAAAAATAAAAAAGGACTCCGATTTGTTTAATGCGAAATTCAGAAATTGCAGTAATCTTAAAATTGCTTTTTTTGACATTATAATAAAAAAATCAAATTTATTTTATCAATAATTTAATTTTAATATTATTTTATGATTAAATTTGTATAATTATAAGCATATGGACTATTATTTCCATAAACTGAAAAATTGTATTCTTTGAAAACATATAAACACATAGAAATTATACGAAGCTATTATATGAGAGTTTTATGGTGCGCACTGATTCAAATAGCACTTTTTTCTTTACCAATTACCTATTCACAAGCTCAGACATATGGTAGCAGAGGCGGAGATGTAGATATTTTTATGGGAACTGAATTAAACTATAAGGATATAACACATGAGCGTGTTTATGATTTGCTTATAAATTTGACTCCGGGTGTAAAATGGAATATGGGACAAGGATGGATGATTAGTGGTCAGGCATTTATCCCTGTTGTTAATCAATATGGAGGTTATTATAAAAAGGTAAGACTTAATATGGCTACTTTAAGCCATGAAGGACGTCTAGGAAACAATTTATATATCAAAAAAAGCATAGGACTTTTTGGATTAGAGCGTTATGGCGCAGATTTAAAACTATTCTATCCTCTAACTGATTGGTTAGCCCTTGATGGGCAGATGGGTTATACAGGCTTTTGCAGTATGGCTACGGGATGGAAATGTAGTAAAATAGATCGTTTCACTGGCACGGCAGGGATAAGAATTTATCTTAGCCCATCAAACACTGAATTCCGAGCTCAAGCCGGTCGTTATATATATGGTGATTACGGAGCTATAGGTGAAGCAATGCGACACTTTAAACATTGTACAGTTGGCCTTTATGCTCAGATTAGCGATGTAGGTGGTACAGCTAGTAGCTGGCAACGCAACGGTGGCTTTAAGATTGTCATGATGATTCCGCCCTATACACGGCGTCATCGTAAAGTGAATATCCGACCTGCAAGCAATTTCCGCCTTACATACAATATAGAGGCGAACCAGTATGCAAATAAAGTATACACAACTGATCCTGAGCAGAATGAACGCAATGGATGGTTCTCACGAGACTTACTTCGTTGGGGTAGCACAGCTATGAATCCGGATTTTATACGATATGAATGATGAAAAAATTGCTGATTATAATATATTTTGTATATATTGCATGTGGATTGCAAGCGCAGCAATATTCAGGAACGACCGGACTTATTCATGTGCCAACCGCAGAGATGAATCAAGAAGGAGATGCTCGTTTAGGAGGTCACTTTTTAAATAAAGAAATGTTACCTGACTACAGAGTATTTCGTTTTAATGATCGAAAGTTTCACACTTTTACTCATTATCTTAGTATAACGCCATTCTCATGGATGGAAATTGCGTATACTTGTACTTTATTTAAAACGAAAGAGAATGGAAGTGATGTAGGTGGATACGGATCAAAGGATCGATACTTCTCATTGAAATTACAACCTTTGCGTGAAGGCAAATATTGGCCGGCTATAGCTGTGGGTGGTAATGACTTTATGGATACACGTTCAAACATGAAAGGAGAAGGTGGTGAAATTTATTTTGGGAACTATTATTTTGCAGCCACCAAACATGTTGAACTCAAAAAAACTAAAATAGGTGTAAATGTTGCGTATCGTCACTATTTACGCTCATATAATGATCGTTGGGCTGGTATTGTTGGAGGAATCACTTTGAGACCAACATGTTACCCCAATCTACGTGGAATTGTAGAGTATAATGGTGAAGATATAAATATTGGTGCTGACTGCCTTTTATGGCGTCATCTACTTATGCAAGTGTCATTGCAAGGTGGCAAATATATAAGTGGAGGAATTGCGTATCAGATAAACCTATTAGGTAGTAAATCAACAAAAAAATGAATTATTATTATTTTTATTAATTTAGAATTATGAAAAACTTAGTTAAATCAGCAGTCCTTTTCACTATGTGTGCGGGACTATTATCAGGTATAACCTCATGTAAGGATGACGATCCTAATTATGACAATGTTGTGCCTCCAGTAGTTGAAGCTATTGCTCCGACTTTACAAGGATTGGTTACAACCACAGACGGTGCTGCTTTAAGCGGTGCTACAATTACATTGAGTGGTGCAGGTAATTATACAGCAACTACTGATGCTCAAGGAAAGTATAGTATAGCAAATTTGAAAGTTGGTACATATACAGTAGAAGCTAAAGGAACAGATGTTACTCCTTCTACTGGAAGCATAACAGTTCAAGAAGGTCAGGCTGCTATATGGAATGCGTTGCTTCCTAAAGTTGTAAAAGAAGTTGCTGCAAAAGTTACAGACGTTACTGTAGAAACTAAACAAGAAGTGACTATTCCTTCAATCCCTTCAGTTCAGACTACAGCCCCAAAGATTGAAGTAACTGTTCCTGCCAATGCATTGAGCAAGCCTGTTGAATTGATATTAACATTCAATAATTCAACAGCAGCGACTACTCGTGCAAATGTGACTTATTCTTTGCTTAATATGACACTTTCTGCAAGTGATCCGACCGTACAATTCAATCAACCTATCAGTTTCTCAGCAAATGTAGCTGCCGCACCAAGTAACGTTTTATTGAATGGTAATCCAATTTACTTTACATTTGAAAATGGTGTCTTGACAATGGCTTTAACCGAATTGGGTGATATTCTGGTTCCGGCAACTATTGAGGCAACAGAGTCAACAAGTACAGAACCAATAGCATTTAGCACAAGCGAATGGAATAACTTAAACGGAAGTGCAGATATAAATGTTGCTTCAACTTCTTATTCATTCAAAATTGGAGGTACTATCACTGGTGCAGACAGAATACTTAATAATGTCTTATCGCTTAATACACATATTTCTGGAAATAATGCAACTACAGTAACCGCTAATTACGATTTAGATCTTGTACTTCCAATCGGAACAGCATTGACTGTTTCTGGTACGCAAAAGGTAAGAACTATAACATATAAAATGGGCACTCAAACTGCTACAGCTACTATTTATGGTGATGTAACTATTAAAGCTGTTTCTTATAACCGTCAACACACGGGTGGTTCTAACTAACATTTGACTAGTCTAGTCTGAATTATATAGAGAGGTGATTTTGTGTAATCACCTCTCTTTTTTTATCACTTTGCGCAAAGAATAAAGGACATATTGGATTGCACAATTCAGTCATTAATTTTATTTCGTTGTTGATTTCAAAATTTTGATTTTCTATTATTTGCTTATCGCTAGATACTCTGATTTATTCATAAATTATAATTCAAAGAAATTATTCCAATCTTATATCATTAAATTTCATCTATAACTTCATAAATAATATTTCATTAAAATATATTTTCCTTTTGATATTATATTTTGTAGAAACTTTCTATCTTTGTCATAGAAAATAAAATAATTGATTATGAAATATTTAATAGTTGGAGGCGTTGCTGGTGGAGCAACAGTCGCTGCCCGACTGAGGCGGTTGGACGAAAAAGCAGAGATTATCATGTTTGAACGTGGTGAATATGTTTCGTATGCCAATTGTGGTCTACCTTATTATATAGGTGATACAATTACAGACCGTGAGAAGTTACTTGTTCAAACAGTTGAAGGATTCACAAGCCGCTTCCATATTGATATTCGCACACAGCAGGAAGTAGTATCCGTAGACCCCAAACAGAAAGAAATACAAGTTCGTAATCTGAAAACGGGTGATGAATATACTGAAAGTTATGACAAACTTATTCTGTCTCCAGGAGCAGCACCTATAAAACCAGGTATCAAAGGAATAGCAAATGATAAAATTTTCACACTTCGTACAATTCCTGACACTGACCGTATAAAATCATACATAAACAAATACAATCCACGGAAAGCATTGGTCGTTGGAGCAGGATTTATTGGATTGGAGATGGTGGAGAATCTCCACAACCTAAATATTGAGGTAACCATTGTAGAAAAGTCAAATCAAGTGATGGCTCCATTAGACTATTCTATGGCAGCAATTGTACATCAGCATCTTAGAGCTAAAGGTGTTAATTTGATTTTAGAAGATGGGGTGTTAGAATTCGAAGATAATCAAAAGGCTATCACTACCCATTTGGAAAGTGGTGCCCACATCGAATCAGATATGGTCATCTTAAGTATTGGTGTGAAGCCAGAAATTAAACTAGCTCAAGAAGCCGGATTAACAATTGGCAGCTTAGGTGGTATCATGGTGAATGAATACATGCAGACATCAAATCCTGATATTTATGCATTAGGTGATGCAGCCGAAGTAACTCATCTAGTTACAGGCAAGCCTGCTTTGATTCCATTAGCAGGACCGGCTAACAAACAAGGTCGTATTGTGGCCGATAATATTGTATACGGAAATAAATATACGTATGCCGGAAGTATTGGTACTTCTATTGCCAAAATATTTGACCTCACTGTGGCTGCTGCCGGTGCAAACGCTAAACTTCTAAAAAGAGAATCAATTGCTTATCTATCATCATATACACACTCTGCTTCACATGCCGGTTATTATCCGGGATCAATCCCGATGAGTATTAAGATTCTGTTCAGCCCAACAGATGGTAGATTGCTTGGTGCTCAAGCAGTTGGCATTGATGGTGTAGACAAGCGTATGGAAATGTTGGCTCAGGTAATTCGTAATAAAGGTAGCGTATACGATTTGATTGCAATCGAGCAGGCATATGCCCCACCCTATTCTTCAGCAAAAGATCCAGTGAACATGGCAGGATTTGTAGCGGAAAACATTTTGACCAACAAAGTGCGTACTATCCAATGGAGAGAAATTGAAACACTTTCACCAGACACAATACTTGTGGATACTCGAACACATGAAGAATACTGTTTAGGGACAATCCCGGGAGCTATCAATATTCCGGTTGACGATTTGAGAAAGAGAATGAATGAACTTCCTAAGGATAAAGACATTGTTTTGTTCTGTGCCGTAGGATTGAGAGGATATTTAGCCTACAGAATTCTATATCAGAATGGCTATACTAACATTCGAAACTTGTCTGGTGGGTATAAAACGTGGAGTATAGCCACAGAAAAACCTGATAAAAAAGAAAATAACACAATCGATAATCAGAATACAGTTAATACACAAATGCTAAATACACCTTCCATACATATAGATGCCTGTGGATTGCAATGCCCAGGTCCCATCATGCAATTAAAGAAACACTATAATGAACTTAAGGTAGGCGAACAATTGATTATTTCGGCAAGCGATCCGGGATTCAGTAAGGATGTGGCTGCATGGTGTAATATGGCCGGAGCTCAACTGAATTCGTTGGATAATAAAAGTGGAATTATACAAGCAGTAATTGAACGCCCCAGTGCTTGCCAAGCAATAAAAGAGCAAACAAATGGAGAAAACAAAACTTTCATCGTCTTTAGCGACGATTTGGACAAGGCTCTTGCCTCATTTGTATTAGCCAATGGTGCCGCTTCAACAGGCAAAAAAGTTACTATGTTTTTTACGTTCTGGGGATTGAACATTATCAAGAAAAGAGAAAAACCTGCTGTTAAAAAAGACCTGTTTGGTAAAATGTTCGGCTGGATGCTTCCGGCGCATAGCGGCAAACTATCTCTTTCAAAGATGAATATGGGAGGCGCAGGAAGCCTGATGATGAGACATATCATGCAACGCAAGAATATTGAAAGTTTGGAGTCATTGATGAACATGGCTATCGAAAACGGTGTGGAAATGATTGCGTGCACGATGAGTATGGATGTGATGGGCATAAAAAAAGAAGAATTGATTGATCATGCCACCCTTGGAGGTGTAGCCACATATATGGAAAGAGCAGAAGATTCAAATGTCAATTTATTTATATAATTTCTCGAAAAAAGATTAAAAAATCATTGGTTTTTGTTTGAATAAGTGCACTCAATGGATTAGTTTTGTCTCACAAATAAGATATTAAACGATTATAAACAAAGATTTTACGCAAATCGTTATCGTATACAGAACAATATCTAATTATTAATAATATGAGAATGAGACAACTTACCATGAGTGCACTTGTAGTCTTGTTATCTTTTGCTGCGTGCAACAAGAAGCAATATGACTACCCTTTCCGTAATCCAGACCTTCCGGTGGAAGAACGAGTAGACAATCTATTGAGTCTTCTTACCGTAGATGAAAAGATTGCTCAAATGATGAACAAGACACCGGCAATCGAACGTTTGGGTATTCCTGAATATGATTGGTGGAACGAAGCCTTGCACGGAGTGGCTAGAGCAGGAAAAGCCACTGTCTTCCCTCAAGCTATAGGTATGGCAGCTACTTTCGATGACGAAGCGCTGCTCAGTACTTTTACAATGATTAGCGACGAAGCTCGTGCCAAGTATCATCAATATCAAAAAGATGGAGAGTACGACCGCTATAAAGGATTGACATTCTGGACTCCTAATATTAATATTTTCCGTGATCCAAGATGGGGACGCGGTATGGAAACATACGGTGAAGACCCTTATCTAACTGAACGAATGGGTGTTGCCGTTGTTAAAGGTCTTCAGGGAGATGATCCCAACTATTTCAAGACTCATGCCTGTGCTAAGCATTATGCCGTACATAGCGGTCCGGAGTGGAATAGACATGAATACAATGCCGTTAGCACGCCACGTGATATGTGGGAGACTTATCTTCCTGCTTTCGAAGCTTTAGTGAAAGATGCAAACGTACAAGAAGTTATGTGTGCCTACAACCGTTTCGAAGGATCACCTTGTTGTTCAAGCGACAAGCTGTTAATACAAATTCTTCGCAATGACTGGGGATTTGATGATATCATCTTATCTGACTGTGGTGCTATCGACGACTTCTGGCAGAAGGATAAAAACACCCCTCGCCACGAAACACATGCTGATGCAGCAAGTGCTTCAGTCGATGCTGTTAGACACGGCACAGACCTGGAATGTGGTGGCAGCTATCGTGCGTTGAAAAAAGCTATCGACAACGGTGACATTACAGAGAAAGAACTTGATGCTTCGTTACGTCGTTTGTTCCGTGCCCGTATCGAATTAGGTATGTTTGACCCAGACGAAAGGGTGCCTTACGCAAGTATTCCTTACAGTGTAGTAGAAAGTCCTGAACATGTGAATCAGGCATTGGAGATGGCTCGCAAAAGTATGGTCTTGCTAAAGAATAAGAATAATATTTTACCATTAAACAAAGAAATCAAGAAAATTGCCGTAGTAGGTCCGAATGCGGCTGACTCAACCATGCTGTGGGCAAACTACAATGGTTTCCCTACTCACACGGTAACTATTCTGGAAGGTATCCGTAATAAACTGCCTAACGCAGAAGTGATTTACGAATTAGGTTGCGATCATACTAACCAAACTATCTTGAAAGATTTCATGCAATATGTTACATCAAGTGCCGGAGAAGGATTTGCCGCTCAATACTTTAACAATTGCGAATTAGATGGCACCCCTGTCTATGAAGGTTTGGTAAAGAGCTTGCATTATACAACTGGTGGTAATACACAATTTGCTCCGAACGTAAACTTGACTAACTTCTCAGCACGTTTCAATGGCGAATTTATCTCGCCAATTTCAGGTGATATCGAATTCCAAATCTCAGGAAACGACGCTTACCGACTCTTCATCAATGGAGAAAAAGTAGCTGAAATGTGGGAAAGTGAATATACAAGCGGACGCAAGTATACCTTGAAAGCCGAAAAGGACAAGAAATACGAACTCGTAATTGAATACATGCAACGCTTAGGAAATGCTGATTTGAATTTTGATTTCGGTATCAGAGAAGCAGTAGATTATAAGCAAACAGCTGAACGCGTTAAAGATGCTGACATTATTCTCTTTGCTGGTGGTATTTCACCACGCCTTGAAGGAGAAGAAATGCCAGTCGATGCTGATGGATTCAGAAAAGGTGACCGAACAAATATCGAACTTCCTAAAGTACAACGTGAAATGCTAAAAGCCTTGAAGGCTACCGGAAAACCTGTTGTCTTCATCGTATGTACAGGAAGTGCATTAGCGTTAAACTGGGAAGATCAAAACTTAGATGCTATCCTTAATGCATGGTATTCCGGACAAGAAGGCGGTACTGCTATTGCAGATGTGTTGTTCGGAAATTATAATCCGGCAGGACGCCTACCCGTAACGTTCTACAAATCAGTTGATCAATTACCTGATTTTGAAGATTACAGCATGAAGGGACGTACCTATCGCTATATGACAGAAACTCCTCTATATCCTTTCGGTTATGGCTTGAGCTATACAACATTCGCTTATGCCAACGCAAAACTTTCAAAGGATGTTATCGGTAAAGATGAAAGCGTAAGCCTTTCATTAGATATCACAAACACAGGAAAGATGGATGGAGATGAAGTAGCACAAGTTTACATCAAGAATCCAAATGATCTGGAAGCTCCGATTAAAGCCTTACGTGCTTTCAAACGTGTAAACGTCAAAGCGGGAGCTACTCAAAATATTACATTGGAACTTGACAAAAAGGCATTTCGTTCGTTCAACGACGAAACACAAGCCTTTGAAACTCGTGCCGGAAAATATCAGATTTTATACGGAAGTTCTTCGTCAGACAAAGATTTGAAAGCGATAGAACTTACCATTCAATAAAAATGTTCGCATTAGAAGAATGGCAGCTCCTAGGAGCTGCCATTCTTTTTTATATCCACTACCCAACAGGATTTCCTCATATACGTATCATTTCCATTCAATTATCTCCTCCTTTTCATTTACTTTAGATATATTTACCTACATAAACTTAAATTAAACAAAGAATACGAATGCTACGTCTTTTCAAACACTACTTGGATAGCGCTAAGGATTTAGCTGCCAAAATGCCTTTAGAAAGACTTATCATCTTGTTAAGTTTAATCATCGGTTTACTATCCGGACTTTCTGCCGTACTACTTAAGAATATGGTATTCACATTCAGTGAGATTCTTAAAAACAGTCTGGATATACATTCCGTCAGCATTGTCTATTTTGCCTTTCCGTTCATTGGGCTTACTCTGACTTACCTCTTTGTCCGCCTCATTTTGAAAGAAAAGAAGCTACAAGGGATAACCCGTATATTACATTCTATATCTACAAAGAAAAGCAAGTTAAAAAAGTCAGATGTCATATCCCCTATAATAGGAGCAACACTGACAGTTGGTGCAGGCGGCTCTGTCGGACTTGAGTCACCTATTGTTTTAAGCGGATCGGCCATCGGTTCAAATCTGGGACAATACTTCAACCTGAATTATAAGACTACGACTCTTCTGATAGGGTGTGGTGCAGCCGGTGCGACAGCAGGTATATTCTCGGCTCCTGTTGCAGCTGTACTCTTTGCGCTCGAAATCTTAATGATCGATCTTACGACGTGGTCAATCATTCCGTTGTTAATCTCTGCCGTTATAGGAACTGCTGTTTCTTGGCTCCTGCTTAGAGATGGAGCGGCCTTTGATTTTACGGTCATGGATCCGCTGGTTATCTCCAACTTACATTACTATGTATTATTGGGAATATTTGCCGGGTTTATTTCTGTTTATTTTGCTCGGGGTACAAAAAAAATTGAATATTGGATGGAGCTTACCAGTAAGGTAGATTTGTATTTTGATAAAAATAAAAAGAAAGTATGCGTTAGAAGAACACAAAACAAAAACTGGGCTTCTATACGAAGACTCCTGATTGGTGGTGTCATCTTGGGTACGTTGATATTTTTCTTCCCCCCTTTATATGGAGAGGGATACGATGCTTTGAATATGATATTGACTGATAGATCTCACGAGTTAGCAAACAGCAGTTTGTTTTATACCAGCTCGCATGACAATATTTTTTATCTCTATTTATTCCTTGCGCTTGCCATGATTGTGAAAGTTATAGCAATGGCTGTAACCACAGGAAGTGGAGGTGTTGGTGGAGTATTTGCTCCTTCTTTGTTTATGGGTGGATTAAGTGGTTATATATTGGCCTTCTTACTAAACCTGCTCCCATTCTGCCATGTAAGCAGCAAAAACTTTGTCATGGCCGGCATGGCCGGTGTCTTATCGGGTGTACTACATGCACCGCTGACTGCTATTTTTCTGATAATCGAGACTACAGGAGGGTACGATTTGTTTCTGCCAATCAGTTTGGCTTCCGCCTCTGCATTCGTTATATCCAAATATATGGAACCTAACACTATATATACAGATCGCCTGGCTAAAAGAGGCGAACTCATCACACATAATAAAGATCAAGCAGTGCTCGTATTGCTTCAAACAAGCGATCTGATAGAAAAAGATTTTACACCTCTCAAAGTGAATCAATCTTTGGGTGATTTGGTGTCTCTCTTCCCTGAGTCAAAAAGAAATCTGTATCCGGTTTTGGATGAAAACGATCAGTTCGTGGGTACGGTTAATCTGGACGACGTCAGAAGTGTAATTTTTCGTCCGGAATTCTATGATGCAATCAAAATAAAAGATCTGGTTGAACCCTCGGAAACTATCCAGACAAATACACGTATGGAGAAAGTAATGACTATATTCGAGACGACTGGAAAATGGAGCCTGCCAATTACAGACAACGGCAAGTATATTGGATTTATCTCCCGTTCGCGCATCTTTTCAGCCTATAGACGAAAGTTAAAAGGCTTTTACGAGTAGTCATTTCTAGTATAGAATACTTTGACGGCATTTACAGAATTCTATCTTTGTAGTATACATTGGTAAATACACATAAAATAAACCGCAATGAAGAAAATTCTATTAATCGGAGCGAGTGGCTTCATTGGATCTGCCATCTTGAATGAAGCATTAAACCGGGGCATACAGGTTACTGCTGTTGTTAGAAATCCCGAAAAAATAAAAATCTCAAATGCTAATTTGACTGTTGTAAAAGCGGATGTGTCCGATGCTAAAGCGTTAGCTGATATAGCAAAGGGGATGGATGCTGTAATAAGTTCGTATAATCCGGGATGGACAAATCCGGATATGTATAATGAAACACTAAAGGTATATCCACAAATTCTCCAAGGCACGAAAGATGCCGGTGTAAAACGTTTACTGATAGTTGGAGGGGCAGGCACATTATTTGTAGCTCCTGGAGTAAAAGTAATCGACACAGGTGTTTTACCTGAAGAAATCATGGGTGGTGTAAAATCACTTGCTAAGTTCTTTCTCGAAACATTAATGAATGAAAAAGAGATAGATTGGATATTCTTCTCTCCGGCTGGGACGATTGAGCCTGGCGAACGTACAGGAAATTACCGCTTAGGTAAAGACGATTTGATTGTAAACAGTAAGGGCGAAAGTAAAATATCAGTTCAAGATTATGCCAAGGCAATGATCGATGAATTTGAAAATCCTCAACATCATCAAGAACGGTTTACTATCGGCTATTGATCCCTATCAGACAGACTAAAAATAAAGTGGCTACAAAAATAATTGTAGCCACTTTATTTTTATATCGGTTTTAATGTATTCAAAAAGGGACATCAGTCCATTTCCCATTCACTAATTCTCTTGTAGAACATATACCATATTCTTTAAGCAATTTGAAGGTCTCTTCTCTCCCATCGTTTATCAAATTTGGATAATGACAATCCGAATTGACCATAACCGGAATTTGCAGTTCTTTTATGAGTGGGAAAAACATTTTATGAGGATAAGTATGCTGTTTACGAACCATATTCTTCGTATTAATCTCAACCATCAATCCTTTCTCTGCAATCAGATGAAGAAAATCATAAACGAGATGGGTATACCAACTTTCCTCCATAGAAAATCCGGCACAATAATGTCCATTCATATATATTTTATCCATATGGCCAACGATATCTATACCTCCGGCTTCGACCATCTTCATAGACGATTCGAAATAACGCTTCACAAGACCTTTCACATTTCCTCCAAAATAGGTATTGACAGCCTTTTCGAAATCTGTAAACGGACCATCTATACTTACCATACTCTCTTCAGTCATTCCTGGAGCAATAGGTACATAATGGACAGAGCCAATTCTATAATCTAGCGGCATATCGCGGAAGTAGGGAATTGATGGATTATAGGTTTCGTCTAAATAATCTATTTCCAAACCGATATATAATTCTACTCGTCCTTTGTATTTTTCTTTCAAATAAGCCGTATGCTCCAGATATGTCGGAAGATCGGACGCTGACATATTCCAGTTTGTTTCAAAAGGTAATGGTGAATGAGATGAAAAGCCATATGCCTTAAAACCTGCTGACAATGCAAACTTCACAAATTCTTCGGGTGTACTGCGCCCATCACAAAATAGACTATGGCTATGGTAATTGCTTAAATACATACTTCGTTTTTGATTGTTACATCAAATAAAAAGGGTAATCGGTGAAAATGTTCTATCGATTACCCTTTTTTATGAGTTATTCAGGGCTTATTTAATTACATTAAGTTCTTTCCCTACTTTTATAAATGCAGCGATGGCTTTATCCAGATGTTCACGCTCATGACCTGCAGATAGCTGTACACGAATACGTGCTTGATCTTTCGGAACTACGGGATAGTAGAAACCAGTCACATAAATACCTTCATTCTGCATGCGTGCAGCAAAATCTTGTGACAACTTAGCATCATACAACATTACCGCGCAGATAGCAGATTGAGTCGGTTTGATATCAAAACCTGCTGCCAACATCTTATCACGGAAGTAGTTTACATTTTCAACTAACTTTGTATGAAGAGCATCTGATTCACTTAATATTTTGAACATTTCAAGGCTGGCTCCAACAATAGCTGGTGCCAATGAATTTGAAAACAGATAAGGACGTGAACGTTGACGAAGCATAGCAATTATTTCTTTCTTACCTGTGGTAAAACCTCCCATTGCTCCTCCAAAAGCTTTGCCCAGTGTACCAGTAAAGATATCAATCTTGTCATGGCAATTAAATAGCTCAGCCACGCCACGACCTGTTTTTCCTACAACACCGGCAGAGTGTGATTCATCAACCATAACCATAGCATCATACTTTTCCGCTAAAGCACAGATCTTATCCATTGGTGCTACATTACCGTCCATCGAAAATACACCATCGGTAGCAATAATTCGGAATCGTTGAGCTTGAGCTTCTATCAAGCAACGTTCAAGATCTTCCATATCCGCATTGGCATAACGGTATCTTTTAGCTTTACACAATCTAACACCATCGATAATAGAAGCATGGTTTAATGCATCGGAAATAATAGCATCTTCTTCGCTCAATAAAGGCTCGAATAATCCTCCATTCGCATCAAAGCATGCTGCATAAAGAATCGTATCCTCCGTTTTGAAATAATCAGAGATTGCTGCCTCCAGTTGTTTATGCAAATCTTGCGTTCCGCAGATAAAACGAACGGATGACATACCATAGCCATGCGAATCCATTGCTGCTTTAGCTGCTTGGATAAGACGTTGGTTGTCTGACAATCCTAAATAGTTGTTTGCACAGAAGTTTAATACTTCAGAGGTGTGGTTTACATTGATTTCTGCTCTTTGCGGCGTAGTTATGATACGCTCTTCCTTATACAATCCGGCTTCTCTGATATTGTTTAGTTCAGCTTGAAGGAAGTCTTTAATTTTTCCGTACATAATTAATTGTATTTTTTTGATTTAGTATGTAAATTTCGCGTCATTAAAAACTATTTATTTTCACATACAAAGGTGACATTTTTTATTTATTCTCCATACCTTTGTTGAGGAAAAAACTTAAATCACAAAAAACAACTAACTTAATGAAGAATGTACTAGTGATCGGATCAACCGGACAGATTGGTTCTGAGTTAACCTTAGAGTTACGCAAACGTTATAGCGGTGATATTGTCGCTGGCTATATTCCCGGAGCGGAACCAACAGGAGAACTTTTAGAATCAGGACCTTCTGCAATAGTTGATATTACTAACGATCAGCAAATCGCCGAAACTGTGTCGAAATATAAAATCGACACCATCTACAATCTCGCAGCACTTCTATCTGCTGTAGCAGAGTCTAAACCTCAGTTAGCTTGGAAAATTGGAATGGGTGGACTTTTCAATGTTTTGGAAGTTGCACGTGAAAAAAACTGTGCTGTTTTTACGCCAAGTTCAATCGGTGTGTTTGGGAATAATACGCCTAAGGACAAAACACCACAAGACACTATCCGCAATCCACGCACCATGTACGGGGTAACTAAAGTATCAGGAGAATTACTAAGTGATTATTACTACATCCGTTTTGGTGTCGATACACGTTCTGTCCGTTTCCCAGGATTGATCTCCTATGTAACGCCTCCGGGAGGTGGAACAACAGATTACGCAGTCGATATTTATTATGAGGCAGTAAAAGGAAATAAATTTCAATGTCCTATTGCAGCAGGTACGTTTATGGATATGATGTACATGCCGGATGCTTTACATGCAGCAATCCAAATCATGGAAGCTGATCCTTCTCGCTTAAAACACCGTAACTCATTTAATATTGCTGCAATGAGTTTCGATCCTGAGATTATTGCCAATAATATTCGTAAATATATTCCTGACTTTGAAATGGAATATAAAGTCGATCCATTGCGTCAAGCCATAGCAGACTCATGGCCAAACTCACTTGATGACACTTGTGCTCGTGAAGAATGGGATTGGAAACCTCATTATACTTTAGATATGATGACTCAGGATATGTTAGCTAAATTGAAAGAAAGATTCAATAAATAAAAAAGATAACATACCGATGTGCTGTCTCTCAATAAACGAACCTGAGAACAGGAACATAGGAAAATAAATAAGCCTCGGTAACTATTTTACCGAGGCTTATTTATTTTATTTTTTAAGCGTTACTCGCTTCACTCCCTGATAGTCGATTGCCGGTTGCTTCTCAAGATAATCTATCATATAATCGGCAGATGTTCGGAACAATCCTTGCCCTTTATCCTTTTTCTCAAATTGGCTAACTTTATCTAAATAGCTATTCAAAACTACCTTATAGGTTTTCTGCAAATTAAATGGCGAACCATCTTCCATCTTCACTTTGATCTTCGTCACCTTCTTCTTTGCATCCACAGTCATTTCATAAGTAATGCCTGAGACAAATGGGGGTGCTTCGTAGTCAGCGTAATAGGCACTTTCAATCAAGCTAATTACTTCTTCACCTGTCAAGTCATAGGCAATCACCTCGTTACCGAAAGGATCCATACGATACACTTGTTCAACAGTCATCGGCCCTTTGGGGTAGGTAGCCACACGTACGCCCCCCGGATTCTGCAATGCAATATCCGATCCGGTTTCAACACGAATGGCATCGGTTGCCATACAACCCAATTCTTCCGGATTCTTGAAATCGCGTAACACCTGTGTTAATTCGCGTTGGAGGAATTCATTTTTACCAAACTCTTCCACCATAGCTTGTACACCGGCATCTTCTTTCGAAAATGTGACGACATTTAGTAGCTCTGCTTCCTTTTTCGTCACTTTTCCGTCTGTCACCTGTACCTTAATAAGGGTAGCATATTTCAAATGTGAACCGGCCTGCGTTAGCAGTACACCATTATGAAGTTCACCGCCGTCAATTCGCGTATGTGAATGCCCGCTGATCAACAAATCCAAATCAGGAAACTGATTGGCGAGTGCCACACTTTCTTCATACCCTTCATGAGCAAGTAAGATGAACACATCAGATTGATTGCGTAACCAACTAAATTTCTCCACTGCCTTATCCGACGCATAAAAAGACAATCCTTTAATCTTATCCGGATGAGTATCCGGAAACCCATTTATACCTCGTTGTATCACTCCCAACACGCCAATCCTAATTCCTGATACTTCAAAGAAACGGTATGGCTCAACATGCAGACGCATTGAATCGGGCATGACGATATTGGCACAAACGTAGCGAAAATCAGATTGGTTAATCACATTCCGGAATGCAGGAATATCCGAATCAAATTCATGATTACCAATAGCAGATAGATTGAATCCTACTTTATTCATCAAGGCTACCATTGGATAGCCCGGCTGATCGTGCATATCGTTGACGGGATTTCCCGTGCGATTATCTCCGGCCGAAAACAAGAGCAAATCCGGATAAACCGAGCGCACACTATCTACCAATGCTGCGAAACGGGGAAAACGTTCCATCGACGCATGCATATCATTGACAGCCAAGATCGTGATCTCTCCTGTTTGAGCTACCCCATTCAATGAGAACAGGGTAACTAGGAGAAAGACTATAATTCGTTTCATTTAGAACTTAGATGTAAGTTTCCATAAACTTAACAGAAGGAGACGGAATAATTTCCACCAAAGTTGTACTAGCCGGAATTAATACCGTCTGACCTTGATGAACATTTATTTCCTGGCCGTTATTATCTTTGATAACAGCACTACCTTCCATACATATATAAATTACAAACGAATCGACTGCAGAACAATCACGAGTAAACGGTTTGTCAAATTCCAATAGATTGGTTGTAAAGTACTGACAGGAAACTAGTTCTACACCTTCGTTTTCTTTCTTCGTATACGGTGTTCTGTAGTCCGGATACAACGTATAGTCGATAGCATCTTTAGCTAGTTCGGTATGCAGTTCACGACCATTTCCGTTTGCATCCCGACGGTCATAATCATAAATACGATACGTAATATTGCTCGTTTGCTGAATTTCTGCAACAAAGCAACCTGCTCCAATTGCATGAACACGACCTGCTGGTAAGAAAAACACATCTCCCGATTTTACTTCATAACGTTGAAGCACATCCATGATCGTATTATTTTCCACGCGTTTCACATACTCTTCCGCATCTATTTGCTTAGAAAAACCGGAATATAATGAAGCACCCTCAGCTGCTTTAACCACATACCACATTTCAGTCTTACCAAATGAATTATGTCTTTTACGTGCCAATTCATCGTCCGGATGTACTTGAATAGACAGGTTATCACAGGCATCGATAAATTTGATCAACAAGGGAAATACATTACCAAAACGATCGATAACTTTCTTTCCCATCAACTCTGCACCGTAAGTCTGAATGAGTTCATCAAGAGACTTACCGGCCAAAGAACCATTATCGACAACCGAAACATTACCTTCAACATGAGAAATTTCCCAACTCTCACCTATACCTTCCTGAACAGGAGTAATACCTTTAAATGGACATATATCAGCTCCTCCCCAAATCAATGATTTCAGGATTGGCTTAAATGTAAATGGATATAACATAGTTTGATTATAATAATTGAATATATAAATTTAATTGACTCTTCTTAATACAACAGCGCTTCTGGCTGGTATATATAATTTCAACCAACCTTTATTTTCCTGCTCATACAACGGATCATGCAGGGTGAAATGATGAATCGAATCATCCGAAAGCCCATTTCCACCGAATCGGATCGCATCCGAATTGAGCACTACCTCATACTTACCCGGAGGAACTAAGAATCCGTAGTCCGTAAATGAACGAACCGGATTAAAATTGAACACAAACAACAAATCTGCACGCATATACGCTAGTATCTGATCGGCATCGTTATCCCAAATCTTCCGTATTTCCGTTGCCTGAAACTGATCAACCTTTTTGACGACATTCAGCATTTCTATATCAAAGTCATTCAAGAAGCGATATTTAAGATTTTCATTATCTGCAAGGTACCATTGCCTTCGAGCATATTTATGCGACCATCCGTTTCCGTCTCTTGGAAAATCAATCCATTCAGGATGACCGAATTCATTCCCCATAAAATTCAGATAACCACCATTGATGGTCGATACGGTCGCCAGTCTGATCATTTTATGTAAGGCGATTCCTCGCTCTACAACCAGGTTACGATCGTCTTTTTGCATATGCCAATACATGTCGGCATCAATCAGACGGAATATAATTGTCTTATCACCTACCAAGGCCTGGTCGTGGCTTTCAGCATAGCTGATTGTCTTTTCATCGGCACGTCGGTTTGTCGTTTCCCACCAGATAGACGACGGATGCCAGTCCTCATCGGCTTTTTCTTTAATCATCTTAATCCAATAATCCGGGATATTCATTGCCATGCGATAATCGAAACCATAACCACCCGAAGCAATAGGAGCTGCAAGTCCGGGCATGCCACTCACCTCTTCAGCAATAGTAATCGCATTCGGATTCACCTGATGGATCAATTTGTTGGCCAACGTTAGATAGGCTATTGCATCTCCGTCTTGATGACCATTATAGTAGTCAGAATAGTTGACGAAAGCCTCCCCTAGCCCATGACTGTAATAAAGCATCGACGTTACCCCATCAAAGCGGAAACCATCAAATCCAAATTCGTCTAACCAGTATTTGCAGTTCGACAGCAAGAAGTGTAGCACTTCATTCTTCCCGTAATCAAAACAAAGCGAATCCCAGGCAGGATGTTCCCTCCTCACGCCTGTATGAAAATACTGACCTTCGGAGCCATCGAACCGACCTAGTCCCTCTGATTCATTTTTAACTGCATGACTATGAACGATGTCCATAATGACAGCTATACCCATGCCATGCGCATCATCAATCAATTGTTTCAATTCTTCGGGAGTTCCAAAGCGAGAAGAAGGTGCAAAAAAGCTGCTTACGTGATACCCAAACGATCCATAGTAAGGATGTTCCTGAATGGCCATAATCTGTATGGCGTTATATCCGCCTTTGGCTATGCGAGGCAGAACATTCCGTCTAAACTCATCATAGGTACCGACTTTCTCCTCTTCTGTACTCATACCAATATGGCATTCGTATATCAGTAACGGATTTATGTCGGGCTTAATTTTTTTATGTTTGAAGATATAGGGATGTTCAGGGTCCCAAACTTGTGCACTGAATATTTTAGTAACAGGATCTTGTACTACACGTCTGATCCAGGCAGGGATACGCTCTCCTGATCCTCCGTCCCACTCCATCAGCAGCTTAAAATAGTCTCCATGATGTAATAGGTCTTCCTTCAATTCTAATACCCAAACACCATTTTCTTGGGGTTGCAGCCTGTAATCTTCTCTTTTCTGCCAGGCATTAAACGACCCTATCAGGTAGATGGCCGTTGCATTTGGTGCCCATTCTCTGAACACCCATCCGGAAGCGGTTTTATGCAAACCGAAATACAAGTATCCGGAAGCAAATTCTACTAAGGAGCATTCTCCTCTCAAGAGCGATTTTTCTTTTTCGACTACATAGTCAAAACGTCCCTGGATGGCTTCCTTATACGGTTCCAACCAGGGATCGTCCTTAATCAGTTTTAGTTCTTGCATGATTACTTCCGTTTTCATTTCAATTCCAAACAAAGGTAGAAATAATATGGGAGAAAACACCTCTGCCTAATATAAATGAACAACTGTAATATGCAGGAAGTTATCAGATATAGCTGTTTTTTTATGTTATTTTTTCCAATATTCTTCCATCTGTTCCAAGCTCTTACCTTTGGTCTCGGGCACAAATTTCCAAATAAACAGAGCCGCCAATATACCCATGACTCCATAAATCCAATAAGCCACACCGTGATTGAATGTATCGGTCAGATATTGATTTTTGTCGAGCATAGGGAATGTCCATGAAATAATAAAGTTGGCAATCCACTGAGCAGCAACTGCAATACTCATTACCACCGAGCGAATCGAATTGGGGAATATCTCAGATAGTAGAACCCAGCAAACCGGTCCCCATGACATTGCGAATCCTGCAGTATAAACAAGCATAAAAATCAATGAACCCATTCCAACGCTATGTGTATAGAACGTTGAGCCAAGTATAATCATAGAAACTGCCATGATTAACGCACCGATTATCATCAGCGGACGACGACCAAAACGATCGACCGTCAAGATAGCCAATACGGTAAACGACAAGTTCACGGCTCCCACAACGATTTGTTGCAGCAACGCTGCGTCTGTGGCTGCTCCCATCGTCTTGAAGATTTCTGGAGCATAATATAAGACCACATTGATACCGACAAATTGCTGGAATGCAGAAAGAAGCACACCCACTGCAATAATTTTAATGCCGTACGACTTCACCGGCAGGAATAACGACACGATGAAGCTTATAATCAATGCCAACTCCAATGAATTTGAATTGCCTATTAATTTCAATAGGATATATAAAGAGATAAATAAAGCGAGCCAAATTCCCATAAATTGGAAATAAGGACGCGTAGATGGTGATTTCTCTTTAAAACTTTCTTTAATGGCTTCTAACTCTTTATCGGCTTTGTCACCCAAGAGACGGGAAAGAACAGAATGAGCTTGTTCACTTTTACCGCGCATAACAAGAAAACGAGGTGTTTCAGGAACAAATATTAACAAGATTAAGAACAAAGTAGCAGGTACTAACTCAGAGGCAAACATCCAACGCCATCCATAAGCATGTAACCAAGTGGCGTCACCCTGCAATGCGATGGCATAATTAACAAAGTAGACCAACAACATACCGAAGATAATAGCAAACTGGTTCCACGACACTAGGTTACCTCTTCTTTCTGACGGCGCAATCTCGGCAATATACATAGGTGAAATCATTGAAGCCAGACCTACGCCTATACCACCCCACAGACGATATGCAACAAAGAGATAGATAAATGAATGGTCACCGCTTCCGGGCATTCCAAAACCAATCTCCGGCCAAGCAGACCCTACAGTAGATTGGGCAAAAATGATGGCTGCAATAATCAATGTTGGTTTTCTACCATACCGTTGACTTAACCATCCGGCTATAGAGGCTCCGATTATGCAACCAATCAATGCACTACTTACCACGAATCCTTCGAGGGCATTCGCTTTATCGAGCGGTAATCCTATGGGTTCAATAAAGAATTTCCTCAGCGATTCGACCGCTCCGGAGATAACAGCCGTGTCATAACCAAACAATAATCCACCGAGTGTGGCTACAAGGGTTATACCTAATATATATTTGTTATTTTTCATACGTAACTTAGATTGTAGGCAAAAAGGAAAGTGTCTCACTCCGGGTGTGTAGTCCGTTGTAAGACACTCTCATTTATATATTAGATATATTGATTGATGATTAATTCATACAATTCCTGTTTTCCGCTTATCTGTGCTGGTTCGCCAGATTTCAAAGCAATGGTACGAAGGTCTTCCAACGTCAGTTTTCCTTCTTCAAATGCCTTTCCGTCTCCGCTATCAAAGCTAGCATAACGTTCTGAACGCATCTTGCGATAAGGTGATTTTTCCAGGATTTCGGCTGCAACCATCAAGCTACGTGCAAACGCATCCATACCTGCGATATGTGCAATAAAGATATCTTCCATATCTGTAGAATTACGTCTGGTCTTCGCATCGAAGTTAGTACCTCCGGTAGTCAAACCACCTGCTTCAAGAATTACCAACCAAGCTTGTGTCAATTCATACAAATCAATTGGGAATTGGTCAGTATCCCAGCCATTTTGGTAATCACCACGATTGGCATCGATACTGCATAGCATACCGGCGTCTGCAGCAGCTTGTAATTCGTGTTCGAATGTATGACCGGCCAAAGTAGCATGGTTTACTTCGATGTTCAACGCGAAGTCTTTATCCAAACCATAGTGACGCAAGAATCCGATAACTGTTTCAGCATCCACATCATATTGATGTTTAGTCGGTTCCATTGGCTTTGGTTCAATTAAGAAAGTGCCTTTAAAACCATTCTTACGCGCATAGTCACGAGCCATGGTCAGCATTTGTGCCAAATGATCTTTTTCACGCTTCATATTCGTATTCAGCAAGCTCATATAGCCTTCACGTCCGCCCCAGAATACATAGTTTTCACCACCTAAAGCAATCGTTGCATCAATTGCATTCTTGATTTGTGTACCGGCAAATGCTACAGCTGCAAAGTCAGGGTTTGTAGCAGCTCCGTTCATATATCTTTTGTGACTGAACACATTAGCTGTACCCCAAAGCAATTTCTTACCTGATTCTGCTTGGTGAGCCTTAGCATGCTCAACCATAATTTCCAGACGCTTTTCAAACTCAAGCATAGTTGGAGCTTCGTCTACCAAGTCTACGTCATGGAAACAGTAATAAGGAATATTACATTTGGTCAAAAACTCAAATGCAGCATCCATTTTATATTTACCACGAGTAACAGCATCTGTACTGTCGTTCCAAGGAAACGTTTTTGTACCGCCACCAAATGGGTCGCCACCTTCTGCACACAATGTATGCCAATAAGCCATTGAGAAACGTAGATGGTCTTTTAATGTCTTACCCATTACCACTTTGTTTTCATCATAATAATGAAATGCCAACGGATTTTTTGATTCACGTCCTTCAAATTGAATTTTTCCTATACCGGGAAAGAATTCTTTTCCACTTTTAAATGCACTCATGATTTTTACTGTTTAATGATTTATTGATTAATTATTATTTCCTCGTTTATGTTAGGCCATTTCCTTATTGAGTTTTTCTTTCCATCGTTCATAAGCCTCTTGGTATGCATTGGCTGCTGCAGTATCCGGTGTAATCACATCAATCTTTTTAAGAGAAGCAAAAGCCTCATCTGTAGTCTTATAGATACCCGCTCCAATACCTGCTCCTTTGGCAGCACCGACAGCACCGTTTGTATCATATAGCTCAATAACCGCACCTGTCACACCCGATAGGGTATTACGGAAAATAGGACTTAAGAAGAGATTGGCATTACCTGCACGTATCACGTCGATAGCCATACCCATTCCGCGCATAATCTCCATTCCGTATTTAAAAGCGAAGACTACACCCTCCTGTGCAGCACGGGCAAGATGAGCTTTCGTATGGATGTTAAAGTTGAGTCCGCTGATTGTACAGCTGCTATCTTTATTTTCCAACATACGTTCCGTTCCGTTTCCAAAAGGCAAGATTGACAAACCTTCAGCACCAATAGGCACGGTAGCCGCCAAATCGTTCAGTTTCTCATAACTGATACCTTCGGGTGCAACATTCTTCTTAATCCACGAATTGAGGATACCCACCCCATTGATACATAGTAGTACACCTAAACGAGGATTATCTACCGTATGATTAACATGAGCAAAGGTATTTACGCGCGACAATGTATCGTAGTTGATATGTCCGTTTACACCATAAACCACACCAGATGTACCTCCTGTGGCAGCAATCTCACCCGGATTGAGTACATTAAGAGACAAAGCGTTGTTAGGCTGGTCACCGGCACGATAGGTAACGGGGGTTCCTTTCCGTAGTCCCAGTTCTGATGCTACGGCAGCTTGAAGTTCGCCCTGTATACCAAAAGTTGGACGAATAGCAGGTATCAAACTTTCATCAAAGCCATAATATGACATCAAATCTGAAGAGATCCGGTTGTTTTTGAAATCCCAGAATATGCCTTCAGACAAGCCCGACACGGTTGTATTGGATTCGCCGGTCATACGCATGGCAATATAATCACCGGGTAACATGATTTTATGGATCTTCTCAAACAAGTCGGGTTCATTTTCTTTCACCCATGCTAATTTGGAAGCCGTGAAGTTTCCGGGTGAGTTCAACAAATGCGACAAACATTTTTCTTCACCAATTGAGCGGAAGGCAGCCTCACCATAACTTACTGCACGGCTGTCACACCAGATGATAGAAGGGCGGAGCACTTGATGTTTTTCATCCACGAGCACTAACCCATGCATCTGATAAGATATGCCTATAGCTTTTACATCATGTCCATCAATTCCGGCTTTTCGCAATGCACCGGAGATTGCAAATTTGAGATAAGTCCACCAATCTTCCGGATCTTGCTCAGCCCAACCCGGTTTTACTGCCTTAATAAAGGCTTCTTCTTTCGGGAAAAAATCCGAACCAACGGTTTGTCCCGTTTCTATATTTACTATTGATGCTTTAACAGACGAGCTGCCGATATCACAACCTAACAAATACATAGTTTTTTCACATGATTAGTTATTACTCAATTTGGAATATATCTTTTTATATTTTACTGCATCAAAACGATAGTAACGGGCCGAACGGTGCGGAACACCTTCTTCCATTTCGTCTGTAGGCAATATATAACCCAATGAATTCATCTTTTTATGAAAGTTACGTACATCGAGTTTCTTATCATATATGATTTCATAGGTGCGTCGCAGTTCTGCTGCTGTAAATTTCGCAGGCAAGTAATCAAATACGATTTTTGGTTCAGCATCCACCCATTTGCGGATTTCCTGAACAGCCGTTTTAATAATATGTTCGTGGTCAAACAAAAGCCGTGGAAGATTATCGACCGGAATCCAATGAGTTGTCTTGTAACGTTCTATCGTATTCATCCGTTTGCGCACCTTACACAAAGCCAGATAGGCAACCGTAACAATTCGTCCTACCTTCAGTTTGGATGATCTTTCCAACCAATGCACATCGTCTTTATTCGCAGTACGCAAGGGATCACCAAAGCTTCTAAACTGTTTTAATGGGATCCGGGTAAGTCCGGTTGATTCTTTCAATATGCGCGAGGCTGCTTGATCCAGATCTTCTGTTTCATAAATTAAGCTTCCCGGCAGTTTAAATCCTTTCTCGTGGTTATCACGGGTTAATTCTGCCAACAGGACACACAATTTATCATCTACAACCCCCAGCAACACACAGTCTACCGAGACATGTGGTGAAAGCGTCTCAACATGGATAGTGTTATTATTCATTGCCTCATAGTCTTTTTATCAAGGCAAATATAAATAGATTATATCAATCTAAAACAATAAAAAAAGGTGTTATTCAACAACGATAACACCTTATATTTCTGTATATTTATTATCTTACATTATACAAGAAGAAAACAATACTTACTGTACAAGATACGATATTAGATTAATCATTTTCATTTTCATGAAGTTTTCTAACCAACACCTTATCGATACGCACACCGTCCATATCAACAATCTCGAACTCAAAGTTTAGCCACGTTAACTTTTCGCCTGTACGGGGTACACGTTCAAGCACCTCAAGAACAAGACCGGCCAAGGTGTTGTAATCGTGTTCCGCATAGAGGTCTTCCATACCGAAGTAGTCCAGAAAATCATAAAATGAAAACTGGCCATCCACCAACCAGGTGCCGTCTTCTCGTTGAACAATCTCCAGATCTTCGCCCACTTCAGGCATTTGCCCGATTAGTGCTTCCATAATATCTTTCAACGTCACAATACCTTGAATACCTCCGAATTCATCTGTCACCAGAGCGGATTTCATACGAGCTTCTTTGAATTGCTCCAACGCATTGTATACGCTAATATTTTCAGGTAAGAAATGAGCCGGACGAATCACCTTACTTAATGAGAAATCGGGTGTATCCAAGCTTAAAAACAAATCTTTCAGATGAACCACACCTTCTATATTATCAAACTTAGCCGAAGCAACGGGATAGGTATTAAATAAATGTTCCTTTACCTTTTCTTTTATGGAGTCTTGCGTATCGTTTACATCAAGCCAAACGAGATCGGCACGATGGGTCATGATTGTACCCACATTACGGTCACCTAAGTTAAAGACACGCTCTACGATATCTTGTTCCACTTCCTGAACTTCGCCGTCGTCCAATCCTTCCTTCACGATAGCTTTAATTTCTTCTTCAGTAACTTTATTCTCATCCATCTTTTTCATACCAAGCAAACTCAATACTAAGTTGGTGCTGGCAGATAGAAACCATACGATAGGTGAAGTTAACGTTGACAGTAAATACATGGGTCTGGCCATAATTTTAGCAATCTGTTCAGCCTTACCCATCCCTACTCGTTTTGGAACAAGCTCACCTAAAATCAAGGTGGCATAAGTTACAACTATAACAATAAGGGTTTTTGAAATCAACAGTGCATAGGTTTCCAAAACAGGAATTTGCTTTAAGACTTCGGCCAAGTCATAAGCAAATGCCTCACCGGAGTAAAGACCGGTAAGAATACCTATCAAGGTAATGCCAATCTGAATTGCAGAAAAGAAAGTATCGGGTTTATTCATCAACTCCAAAGCAGCTTGTGCAGACTTTCCTCCCTTCTTTGCTTCGAGTTCAAGTTTTGATTTACGAGCGGAAACAAGGGCAATTTCCGACATAGAAAGAAGTCCGTTAAAGAGTATCAAACCGATAATAATGACAATTTCCATTTTTGTATAAAAGCTTTTATCAAGCGAAGATAACACAAAAACAAATCCCTATTATTATCAGAACATATAAAGTAGAAATATTAAATAAAAATGACGGAATCATTTCCAAATTGTTTCAATAATTGAAAAGAATCATCATTCCTACTCTTTTAGAGGCTTACTTTCAGACTGTCATCTAGATGAAATTTTCCATTGTATTTCAAAGCTAAAAAATCATCCCGATCCTTTTAAAAAAACAGCAAACTCAAACATGAATTCTTATGAATTAAAACTATGCTTAACTAGAAGTTTCTACTATACGCATCAAACACCTTCAAACAGAGCTCTGCATCGTTTACAAATAGCTTATCATCTTCTACAAAAATGTTTCTGATCAAATTCGTTACCAGAATATCCTTGTCTGTTTCCAAAGGAACATAACAAATTGTGAAGGTTAAGTATTTTAAAATCGTGAAGCGATTGCTCAATATCTATTTCATGATACACAAACTCTTTTTTTCTCCGGCTGAAATCTCTATTTATCTATATCAATTTATTATACCTGTTGTTTCAGCTATTTGATATAACTTTGCAGTCTATTAATAAAACGTATGACTGAAGATCGTATAATATTTCCGGCGGAATGGTATCCGCAAAGCGCCGTTCAATTGACTTGGCCTCATGAAGAGACTGATTGGGCACCGATATTAAGCGAGGTTATTCCTTGCTTCGTAGCCATTGCCAAAGAAATCATGAAACGGGAAAAACTCCTGATTGTTTGTCCGGATGAACAAGAAGTGCGAGATGTGCTAGGTGACATCGATGAGAGCAGGGTTATCTTTCGTGAGATGGAAACCAATGATACTTGGGCAAGAGATCATGGTGGCATTTCCGTATTTGATGGCGGGGTAAAAGTAGTCTATGATTTCATATTCAATGGTTGGGGCATGAAATTTGCCGCCGGCAAGGACAACCTGATTACTCGCAGACTCTCACAGAGCGATACATTTGCTGATGATGTTGTTGTAACCAATATGCAACCGTTTGTATTGGAAGGTGGAAGCCTCGAATCTGACGGCAAAGGCACATTGCTAACTACAGCAGAATGCCTTCTATCTCCAAATAGAAATGAATACCTCGAACGCTTGCAAATAGAGCAATATCTAAAAGATGTATTTGGGTTTGAACGTGTTCTCTGGCTCGAAAACGGTTATTTAGCGGGTGATGACACAGATAGCCATATCGATACGCTGGCTCGTTTCTGTAGTGAAGACACTATTGCCTATGTAAAATGTACGGATGAAGACGACGAGCATTACGAAGAGTTATTACGTATGGAAGAAGAACTGATGACATTCAAGCAAGTGGATGGTCAGCCCTACAACCTGATTGCCCTGCCAATGGCCGACGAAGTGGTATGGGAAGGTGACCGATTGCCTGCTACTTACGCCAACTTCTTAATCATGAATGGTGCCGTTTTAGTGCCTTACTACAACTCACCAAAAGACGAAATGGCAAAAGCAGCTTTACAAAAAGCATTCCCAGATAGAGAGATTATCGGTATAAATTGTTTACCTTTAATAAAGCAACACGGATCATTGCACTGTGTTACCATGCAGTATCCGGAAGGGTTCATCTTATAATCAAAACGTTATCCATCATGAGAGTAGGAATTATACAACAAAACAATACAGCAGACGTTGCGGCTAATATAGCAAAACTTCAAAAAAGCATCCGGGCTTGTGCTGATCAAGGAGCCGAACTGGTTGTATTGCAAGAGCTACACAACAGCCTTTATTTTTGTCAGACCGAAGACACTAATTTATTCAATCTTGCAGAGACTATTCCCGGTCCTTCAACCGAATCATTCGGGGCTTTGGCAAAGGAATTGAATATCGTTATCGTCTTGTCGTTGTTCGAAAAGAGAGCACCAGGACTGTATCACAACACTGCGGTCGTGCTTGAGAAAGATGGTACTATTGCCGGCAAATACCGCAAAATGCATATTCCGGACGATCCGGCTTATTACGAAAAATTCTATTTCACGCCGGGTGACCTCGGATTCAAACCTATTGAGACTTCAGTTGGTAAATTAGGTGTTTTGGTATGTTGGGATCAATGGTATCCTGAAGCTGCCCGCCTGATGGCTATGGCCGGTGCTGAAGTATTGATCTATCCTACTGCCATCGGTTGGGAAAGTTCGGATACACAAGATGAAAAGCAGCGTCAGCTGGATGCATGGGTAACGGTTCAACGTGGGCATGCAGTGGCTAACGGACTGCCGGTTATTGCAGTAAACCGTACAGGTCACGAACCTGATCCTTCGGGACAAACTAATGGCATTCAATTCTGGGGAAACAGCTTCGTAGCTGGACCTCAAGGCGAATTGCTAACTGTTTTGTCTAACGAACACGAATCGGTTACTGTACTGGACATCGACAAAGAGCGCACAGAAAATGTACGTCGCTGGTGGCCTTTCTTCCGTGATCGCCGTATCGATGCGTTTGACGATTTGAACAAACGTTTCTTACTTTGATTAGCCTATGATTGTCCATTCAAGACAAGAAGCAACTGAATACATGAATAAGAAAGGAAGGGCAAACAAGCCCTTTCTTTTTATCATCAATTACAAAGCAGATCTCATACATGTTTATGAACCGAATGAGATTGACAGTTCGGAATTGCTGTTTGATTTAAATGGATTTACCAACTACACAGACTGCAGCGAAGACAAACCTTCATTTGAATGGAAACCCGAACCAGTGCCCTTCTCCGTCTATGATAAATCGTTTCGTTACGTAACGGATGAAATCAAAGCAGGAAATTCGTACTTGTTGAATCTGACTTTTCCCACAAAGATTTTCACCAATTTATCTCTGAAATCAATATTCGAACTATCAAAAGCTCCCTACAAATTATGGTTGAAAGATGAGTTCGTGTGTTTCTCTCCTGAAGTTTTTGTGCGGATAAACGAAGGCTATATCTGTTCTTTCCCGATGAAAGGGACTATCGATGCTTCACTACCCGACGCTGCTAACCAAATCCTCAATGATCAGAAAGAAATGGCCGAACATGCCACCATTGTTGATTTGATTCGCAACGACTTAAGCATGATAGCCTCGGATGTTAGCGTCAAGCGATACCGGTATCTGGATCGACTATCGACCAATCGGGGTGATTTACTACAGGTCAGTTCAGAAATTGAAGGACGATTACCTGAAGGGTGGCAAGAGAAAATCGGCGATCTGCTATTTTCCCTCCTGCCGGCAGGCTCTATCAGTGGTGCACCTAAAAAGAAAACCAGAAAGATTATTGAACAAGCAGAGCTAGATGAACGCGGATTTTATACGGGAATTACCGGGTATTTTGATGGAACTAAACTGGATAGTGCGGTCATGATCCGTTTCATCGAACAAAAAGATGGTGTATTTTTGTTTCGAAGTGGAGGTGGAATAACAGCCCAAAGCGACGTTAACAAGGAATATAACGAAATCATCCAGAAAGTTTATGTGCCGATTTATTGAAACCATACGCATTGAAAACGGTCGTTTGCAGCATATAGAGGCTCACCAACAACGATTGAACGCAACGAGAGAAAAACATTTTCCCGCTGCATCGAATGCTATTGATTTAAAGCAAGTCCTTAAACCGGAATCCTTTCAAGCGAGAACACGTTGTCGCGTTGAATACGGCGCTGATATTCTGAAAGTGGAATATATCCCCTACTCCATTCGTCCGATAAAACTGCTCCGCTGTGTAGAGTCCAATACGATTGAATATGCTTACAAAAAGGCCGACCGTAGTGAAATAGACGAACTGTTCAATCAAAAAGGTGATGCAGATGAAGTGCTGATCATACGCAATGGATTATTGTCCGACACCTCTATCTGCAACATAGCTTTAAGTAACGGAAAAGAATGGTATACACCCGCCTATCCACTTTTACAAGGGACAATGCGTGAGCAACTACTCTGTGACAAACGGATTATTCCCGCAACTATTTGGTTTACTGACTTAAGGAAATATCAGAAAATTCGCCTATTCAATGCGATGATTGATTTTGGTGAACTTGAACTGCCCGTATCTGCAATTATTACGGGCTGATTATTCAAATCCTTCCAACAAGCCCTCGGGCTGAATACCTTTTTGTTTCAACAATCCGGCTATTGCAGTGTATTCATCTTTACGCTTTTCATATTCGGGCATGCTTATTTGTTCCACTATATCAAAAGGTATTGCGGTAGATGAATAAGATTGCAGGCTTCCATCTTGGTAATGATAAATAGCATCATCAGGCATAACTAAAGAAGCTAACATCCATTCTTTCTTCTCTGCAAATTGTGGGGCCCTCATCTCCAGGCAAGCTGTACAAAGCAAAGAGAAAAACCGTGAATCGGGAGCAAAACCTGTGTATTCCTCATCGTAGAAAAACTTATCGTACTCTTTCTCCAGCTGCTTCTTAAAATAGTTCAGATTTTGTGCCTCATCGTATTTACATTTTAACAAAAACATATTTTCGAAGATACAATGCTCTGCCAACTTATCGTAATCGAGGGTCAGTATCAAATCTGGGTTTTCGTTTAAACAAGACGCATAGGTTTCATACAACCGTAAACCATAAATATGCATTTCCGGACCAACCAACAGGTTCAGGTTTTCTCTGAAAAAAGGAATTCCTGCTTTACTCTTATCTGCCAAAACTTCATTGCTTGTTTCAAAGTCAAGAATAGCCTGTCTAAATAAAGACAGACCATAAGTCACCTCAGACATCCATCTATCAGTCAACCTATTAGATAAAATAAGGTTCAACACTCCGCTATTTCCGATTTTCGAAATTCCTTGCGCTACATCTTTTAGGAAAAAAGGTGCATATATTTTCATAATTGTTCTATTTTCAGTTCGTAAAAATAGCTCATTTATCGTTATATAATTATCTTTGTTCATGCTATGAACAATTCTAATCCATTTAAAAGATGAAAAGACGCGATTTTCTTAGAACGAGTGTTATTGCAGGCGCTGCAATGTCATTAAAATTTGACGGCCTACAAGCAGCTCTTACAACCAATACCATTGCAGTTGAAAAAGCGCCTGACATGGTTGCTGTCATGGGGGGCGAACCTGAAGTCATGCTAGATAAAGCACTAGAAGCTCTTGGAGGTATAAGCAAGTATATCAAAAAAGGGCAGAAAGTCGTTATAAAACCGAACATAGGTTGGGATAGAACACCTGAATTAGCAGGGAATACTAATCCTAAGTTAGTAAAAGCATTGGTTAAGAAATGTCTGGAAGCGGGAGCTTCGAAAGTTACCGTTTTTGACCATACATGTGATAATTGGCAAAAATGTTATGAAACCAGCGGTATAGCAGCTGCTGTTAAGGAAGCGGGTGGTATCATCATGCCGGGTAATGATGAAAAATATTATAAGCCGGTACAATTACCATTGGGTAAAAGCCTCAAAAGCACAGCTATACACGAAGCACTAATTGAGGCAGACGCGTGGATAAATGTCCCTGTACTAAAAAATCATGGCGGAGCTAAATTGACTTGTGCTATGAAAAATTACATGGGAATTATTTGGGATCGTCGTTTCTTCCATCAAAATGACTTGCAACAATGTATCGCAGATGTCTGCACTTGGGAAAAAAAACCTGTATTAAATATTGTTGACGCCTACCGTATCATGCATCAGAATGGACCACAAGGTAAAAGTGCTGCTGACGTAGCTACATTGAAATCATTGATTATCTCTCCAAATATTGTTGCTGTAGATACGGCTGCATTGGGTCTCTTTAATCAAGTGAAGAAACTCGATATGGATGCAGTAGGGCATATTGGAAAGGGTGAAGAGCTAAAACTTGGAACCACTACCTTGGATAAACTAACGATCAAACGTATCAAGATATAATGAAAAAAGTATCTTTTTTGAAGTGGTCGCGAGTAGTACTCGCGATCCTTTTTTTCCTGCCCATAACTTTCTTTTTTGTTGACTTTTCAGATATAATACCTGATCAGTTCAGTCGTTTTTTGGACTTACAAATCATTCCTGCCATATTTGGTGGGTTTCTAGGAATAATACTGTTCCAAGCCATTCTGGCCTTTCTTTTTGGTAGAATATATTGTTCAACGCTATGTCCGGCTGGTATTCTGCAGGATGTTATCAACCGAATCTACTGTATCGGTAAGAAAAAGAAAAAAGGGTCTCGACGTTTTACGTATCGTAAACCCTTAAATATACTCAGGTACGGACTATTGGCAGCCACCACTATTCTGGCCATCTTTGGCTTTACCAACTTGGTTATGCTATTGGATCCGTACAGTAACTTCGGAAGGGTGGCTACCAATTTATTCCGCCCGCTTGTTATGTGGGGCAATAACCTTATCGCAGACTTTATGATGCGTTTTGACAACTACACCTTATATCATGTCACCGTATCGACTGTTACTACATCTGCTTTGGTTGCCGGAATCATAGTTTTACTGTTGTTTATTGTAATGGTTGCACTTAGAGGTCGATTATTTTGCAACACCTTATGTCCTGTAGGTGGATTGTTAGGATTGATCTCACGTTATTCGCTTTTCCGTGTTTCTTTTGATCAGGCAAACTGCATCCAATGTGGCAAATGTGAATTCAGTTGCAAGGCAGAAGCCATCGATGCCTCATCCATGACAGTAGATAATTCTCGTTGTGTGGATTGCTTCAACTGCATCGGCACCTGCTCAAAGAATGCAATGGTCTATAAATTCAATCCTCAATTTGGAAAACCAAAAGCTAAGACAGCTAAAGACCTGTCTGTAGATACGGGATCACTTAACAAACAAAATGGAAGACGTAACTTTCTAGTTACTACAGCAGCTATTGCCAGTTCGGCTCCAATCATTTCTGCTGTTGCCGATACAGTAAGTTCAGAAAGAGGTAAAGAAATTAAACAATGGCCGCCAATTACTCCTCCGGGATCACTCAACTTGGAGCGGTTTAAAGATAAATGTACGGCATGTCACCTCTGTGTAGTTCAATGCCCCAGCCATGTATTGCGCCCTGCAGGATTGGAGTATGGCTTTGATTATTTACTCCGTCCTCGTTTAGCATACGTAGATAGCTTTTGTAATTATGAATGTACGGTCTGCTCTGATGTGTGTCCGACAGATGCTATCAAGCCGCTGACAAAAGAAGAGAAAATCACTACGCAAATAGGTATTGCTCAATTCATGCAAGACTTGTGTATTGTCCATACTGAAAAGACAGATTGTGGTGCTTGCTCTGAACACTGTCCGACTCAGGCTGTACACATGGTTCCTTATGAAGGGACATTGACAATTCCTAATGTTACCGCTGACTTGTGTATTGGTTGTGGAGGCTGTGAATCTATTTGCCCCGTTCGCCCCGTACGTGCTATCGTTGTTAAAGCCAACAAAGAACATGTATTTGTTGAACTGCCAGAAGAGGAAGAAGTGAAAGAGGTTCAAATCGACGACTTCGGTTTCTAAAGGAAAAATAGTTACCTTTGTCGCAAATTTTGACGAATGAAGTTTCAATTACAAGGTAAGGATACAAAGTCGAACGCTCGTGCCGGATTAATTTCTACGGATCACGGCGAAATAGAAACACCTATATTTATGCCGGTCGGAACGCAGGGAAGCGTTAAGGCCGTGCATATGGCAGAGCTAAAAAAAGAAGTTGAAGCTCAGATTATTCTGGGTAATACATATCATCTTTATTTACGACCCGGCTTGGATATACTTGAACGGGCCGGAGGATTGCATAAATTCAATGCGTGGGACAAACCAATCCTGACCGATAGTGGCGGGTTTCAGGTTTTCTCCTTGTCCGACATACGTAAAATCAGGGAAGAGGGAACGGAATTCCGTTCTCATATCGATGGATCAAAGCATCTTTTCACACCTGAAAAGGTAATGGATATTCAACGTACCATCGGAGCGGATATCATCATGGCTTTTGATGAATGCTGTCCCGGCGATGCGGATTATGAATATGCCAAAAAGTCTCTTGCACTGACCGAACGCTGGTTGGATCGTTGCTTTACTCAATTTAATGCAACCGAACCGAAGTACGGCTATCAGCAGAGTTTATTCCCTATCGTACAAGGTTGCGTATACACGGATTTAAGAAAACGCGCAGCTGAATTTGTGGCAAGTAAGAATGCCGACGGTAATGCTATCGGAGGACTTGCTGTAGGTGAACCTGTAGAAAAGATGTATGAAATGATCGAAGTGGTCAATGAAATCTTACCTACAGACAAACCACGTTACCTTATGGGTGTAGGTACACCAATCAATCTTTTGGAAGGGATTGAAAGAGGTGTAGATATGTTTGATTGTATCATGCCTACCCGCAACGGTCGTAACGGCCAGCTATTCACTCGTTTCGGAACAATCAATATTCGTAATAAGAAATGGGCTGATGACTTCTCTCCTATCGATCCGGATGGACATTGCTCAGTAGACACGCTACATACAAAGGCATACCTACACCATCTGATCAAAGTAGAAGAAATCCTTGGTTTGCAGATTGCATCTATCCATAACCTCGCTTTCTATCTATGGTTGGTTAAAGAAGCTCGCAAACATATTCTTGAAGGCGATTTTTCGTCGTGGAAAAGCAGTATGGTCAAACAACTATCAAATAGATTATAAGCCATGAAGTTGGGACTGAAGCGAATTGACTGGTATATCATCAAACAATTTCTGGGGACATACATCTTTGCAATTATTCTACTAATTGCCATCTCGGTGGTGTTCGATATTAATGAGAAAATTGATAAATTCCTTAATCCGGATGTACCCTTAAAAGGTATTATATTTGATTATTATAAAAATTTTATACCCTACTTCGCAAGCATGTTCAGCCCATTGATCACGTTTGTTGCGGTTATCTTCTTTACGTCTAAACTGGCAGACCACTCCGAAGTTATAGCCATGTTGGCCAGTGGAATGAGTTTTAGAAGACTCATGGTACCTTATACCATCTCGGCTGCTGCTATCGCCACGTTTACGTTTATTTTGAATGCTTATGTTATTCCTCCGGCAAACGCTACTCGTATAGACTTTCAGAATAAATATATTAAGAATAAGAAAGAGACATCGGCACAAAACGTACAGTTGGAAGTAGAACCAGGTGTCATGGCCTATTTTAGCTCGTTCGATTCACGATCGAACATGGGATATCGTTTTTCATTAGAACATTTTGAAGGTAAAAAACTAATTTCACGCTTAACAGCAAAATCCATTAAATACGACTCTTTACACCAATGGACCGTAATTGATTATATGATCAGAGATTTTGATGAGACTCGTGAGTATATCTCGTCCGGTTCGAGAAAAGACACGACGCTAACCATTGTTCCGTCTGACTTTTTGATTTCGGTAAATGACTGTGAGACGATGACCAGCCCTCAACTGAAGACCTATATTGACCGTCAGAAGAAAAGAGGGATTGCTAATATTCAAACATTCGAAATTGAGTATCACAAGCGCTATGCTTCTATCATGGCGGCCTTCATTCTAACTTTTATTGGTGCCTCTCTGTCATCACGCAAAATTAAAGGAGGTATGGGATTGAATATCGGAATAGGTCTTGCCTTGAGTTTTTCATACATTCTGTTTATGACCGTGAGCTCCACATTTGCTGTTAATGGATATGTTAGTCCAATGGTTGCTTCATGGATCCCGAATATTCTCTATACATTCATAGCCATCTATTTATACCATAAGGCGCCCCGATAAGGACGCCTTATACTAGTTTATATCTGTCAGTCGATAGTAAATTACAAGTCACTTCCGTCAAATCCTATAGGGAGTAATGACGATACACTCTCTAACATTCTCATCTTTTCTGCTCCGCAAAGAAAAATCTTTAGAGGTCCACCAGCACGTGTCTCTGTTTCCAGCATCACTTGACGGCATCCACCACAAGGAGAAATGCCTTCAACTATTTTACCATCTGTTGTGGCTGCTATGGCTATTGCTTTTACCGGAACATCAGGGTGTTTTGCTCCGGCATAAAACAACGCTACACGTTCGGCACATAATCCGGACGGATAAGCGGCGTTTTCTTGATTGGAACCGGTAACTATTTCACCATTAGCTAACAACACAGCAGCCCCAACATGAAAACGGGAATAAGGAGCATAGGCTGTACTAGTTGCTTCTACTGCTTTTTTATGTAATTGCTGATACTCTTCCGCCCATTCACTAACTGGAGCGACTTTTACTATAATGCGTACTTCTTGTTCTTGCATATTATTTTTCTTTATAACGACGTTTCATATCCTGCAAAATCAACAGGGCAGCAGGTTCAACCACATTTCCATGATCAAAACCTGATAATTCATGGAATACCGCATTCTTGTTGCCTACACCTTGCAATGCTTCGTAAAGAAAGCGATTTTCAACTGTACGACATAACATTTCTTTTTCTGTCTGACCTGCCACAATAAAAAATGGAGATGCCTCTTTGCTTACATGCGCCAAAGGGGCGTATTGATCTATAAGCGGAATATCTGTTGGTTGATTTCTTTCTGTACGGATTTGGAAATGCGTGATAGCTTGACCACTAACCGGATAATAGGCTTTAATTTGTCCGGGATCTATTCCTTCTGCATTCAAGTATTCTTTAGCCAAACCAACCATTGAGGTAAGATATCCACCTGCTGAATGTCCACCCACATAAACTTGCGTAGGATCGCCCCCATACTGTTCAATATGCTTCACAACCCAAGCGACAGCTGCTGCCGCATCTTGAATATAAGAAGGATGTTGCGCCTTGGGACTTAAACGATAATTAACAGAAACAAGGCAAATATCATTATTCTTTAGTACTTCGGGAAAATGCTTTTTATCTCCTCCGGTTAGTCCCCCGCCATGAAACCAGACAAGAGTTGGAAATCCTTTAGTGGCTGCAGGCTGATAGATATCCAGCTTACAGCGTTCGCGACTATACTCATCGGCCGAATTTTCCTTATAAGGAATATCAGCATAAAAAACCGTTTCTTGAGCTAACGACGGACATAAGCCGATAAGCAGTAAACACAGTGTTAAAATGGTTGTATTTTTCATGTTATATATATTTCATCATAGAAACAAATTTACTCAAATTTGCGGGACAAGCAATAAATCCACTATCTTCGTAGTATTCAAAAGTTGAGTCAAACATGAATATCGTATTTATCGGTGCGGGAAACTTAGCCACATCACTTGCGAAAGAGATGTACCGCCTAAAATTTAACATTAGTCAGGTTTATAGCCGCACGAAAGAAAGCGCTTCACTTCTCGCTGACCAATTGAACTGTCCATGGACCATTTCAACTGACGAAATTAATCCTGATGCAGATTGGTATATCTTCTCTGTTAAAGATGATGCCTTAACAGATCTTATTACACACATCAAACCTAATAAAGGATTATGGCTACATACGGCAGGCAGCATGCCAGCTAGTGTATTCGAAGGTGCTGCGGAACGATATGGGGTACTTTATCCTCTACAGACATTCAGTAAGCAGCGAAGTGTAGATTTTTCGAAAATTCCGTTTATCCTGGAGGCCAATAACGATAAAGACTTGGAATTGCTCAAAAGCATTTCCAGACGTATCACACGAGATATACGCGTCTTGAACTCCGAAGAGCGGAAACAAATTCATCTTTCGGCTGTATTTGCCTGCAACTTTGCGAATCATATGTGGAGTTTAGCATGGAAATTATTAGAAGATAAACAGATAGCACCTGATATTTTACTCCCCCTAATAGAAGAAACAACAGCTAAAATACATGAGCTTTCTCCTGTGAAGGCACAAACCGGACCGGCGGTACGCTTTGATGAGAACGTAATGAATAAACATCTTGACCTGTTGGAAGAGGAAGAGTTGAAAGCGATCTACCGGTTGCTGAGCCAAAGCATTTATAAAACAAAAAACGAACAACAATGAGTAGTATAAATTACGATTTAAAAAAGATAAAGGCATTCTTATTCGATGTCGATGGGGTTTTGTCGAAAGACGTGGTTACACTTCATCCCAATGGTGAGCCTATGCGAACAGTCAATATTAAAGATGGATACGCTATGCAGTTGGCTGTCAAACACGGCTATCAGGTAGGTATCATCACCGGTGGCAATACGGAATCTGTCAGATTGCGTTTTGACAGGCTTGGCGTTCAACATATTTATATGAGCAGTGCAGTTAAGAAACACGACTTTCAGGACTTTCTAGACAAATCAGGTTTATCAGTAGAAGAAGTCGTTTATGTGGGTGATGATATTCCCGATTATGAGGTAATGAAGCAAGTGGGCCTTTCGGTAGCACCGGCCGACGCTGCTCCTGAAATTAAAGAAATTGCCAAATACATCTCTCATAAAGAAGGAGGTGAAGGTGTTGCCCGTGACGTAATTGAACAGACGATGAAGGCGCAAGGGAAATGGATGGGTGATGAAGCATTTGGATGGTAAAAGAAATAGACTATGTTAGACAATTTAAAGAAATACAAGATATTCTTAGCATCTAATTCGCCGAGGCGAAAGGATCTGTTGGCAGGTTTGGACATTGATTTCGAGGTCAAAATAATAGCGGGAATTGACGAATCATATCCCGAAGCAATGCCTTTTGAAGAGGTTCCGCTTTATTTGGCAAAGAAAAAAGGAGAAGCGTACAAATCCGCATTAAACGATAATGAACTATTGATTACTGCAGATACAGTTGTCGTTACGGACAAGGAAATAGTAGGCAAACCTGTCGACAAAAACGATGCGACACGGATACTCAATCTATTGTCAGGTTGTAAACATCGGGTTATTACGGGTGTGCAGATCATGACAAACCAAAAGACAGTTTGCTTCTCTGTCACATCGACTGTTTCATTTGCTTCACTTGAAGCGGAAGAAATCGAATATTATCTCGAAAAGTATAGTCCTTATGATAAGGCCGGTTCTTACGGTATACAGGAATGGATAGGTTATATTGCCGTAGAATCAATCCATGGCTCATTCTACAATGTTATGGGATTACCGGTTCAGCGTCTTTACAAGGAGTTGAAGCAATTCTAAAAAAAGAGCCCGTATAAAACTTCACAGTTATATACGGACCAAACAAATAACAAACTCTACTTATATGAAAAAACAAATACTACTAACAAAGTACCAATAACATCCCTGTTATCTTCAAATAGAAAGGATTTTATCCTTCTATTTACGCTTTGTACTTATTAAACAAGTATCCTATCCAGATGGTTCGCAAATAAATCCAAAAAAATATCAACATTGGCTAACTAATCCATTATCTATGCATAACCAATAACGGTGTATCTGTATGGAATAACATTTTACGAGCTATGCTTGGATTAAAAATGCGAGCCAAAAGATTTCGCCTATAGGTGCTTAACGCTATAATTTCTATATTTTTATCGCGTACAAATCGTTCAATAGCCAAAAGCAAATCACCATCATCTAATACGGTATGACTGATTATTGTATCGGGGTATTGCTTTTTGAAGTATTCACGCACACCTGCTAATCTAATCTCATTCCATTCATTCCGACTTGTTGATATATTAAATAGATGGATATGCATATCGTATCCTTTAATTATCTCCATGAAACGGTCAAACATAACCAAGTCTTCCTGATTGAATGCAGTGGCAAAAGCAATATTCTTAACGTTTTCAATCGAATTGAAAGGAACTCTTTCAGGTATGACGAGAACAGGGAATTTGGATATTTCCACTACTTCACCGGCAACACTCCCTATTAGGTCTGCTTCTTTCTGACTTTTCCCTCGTGTACCCATAACAATGAGAATGGGGTGTATCTCCTTAGCATAGGTTATTATTTCTTCTTCCGGTAAACCTTCTCGAAGAACTTGACTAATCTTTACCTCGGGTAACTCTCCGGATTTGAATTTACCTTCTATGTCGTTAATAAGTTTAGCCATATCAGCCTCTACCTTTTTCCGTACGTTTATACTTGCATCGACCTCTCCAGCCTGATAAACAAGAGCGTCGGCCATTGGTATGGCAGATGGAAAATACGGACTAAAATAGGCATGTAATATGACAACATCCGAACCAATCTTTTTGGCATGATTGATACCTATTTCACAAGCAGACAATGAATAATCAGAAAAATCTACAGGAATCAATATCTTCTTTTCACCTTGAACCTCTTTCTTCTCTTTTTCCGGTTCTTCGAACCATTTCATATCTTCCATTATTCGCAATGCATGAGGGAGATCACTCTCTTTGATTCTTACTCTCACTCCTGCTGAAACCACCGGCTGTATTTGATTGACATTATGAATATAAACCTCCACACCTTCAGATTCCAAAATCGTTTTTAGGATCTGCGCCTTTTCATAGGTATGAATTGCCAATGTAATTAATTTTGTTTCCATAGTTCTGTGATTTTAAGATTATACAAAAAAATCCCTAAGCTTATTACGACTAAGGGATTTTTAATTAACCATGTTTTCTTTAGCTAGGATTTTGGTATCTCAGATACCACTTCGCTTTCGGCAAGTATTTCCAGTGCCCTATCGTAAATTGCGGTATCGTCCAAAACAACGATTCCGCCATCGGGTCCTGGCTCTATGTGGATACCACAACTCATGCCAGATTTATAGTTCTGCCCACCAAAATAATTTCTAACAGTTTCAACCGTTACGCCTAATTCGTCTGCAATACGATGAGTACTTCCATCTGGAAGACTATCTTTTAAGCGACGAAGCTCATTAAATGTGATTGTTTTTGTCATGGTCTCTCTATTTAGAAGGTTTACATTGATAATTAATTGCCACTAACTTAACCAATATAATCAAGAGAAACAAATTATTAGTAACGAAATAGGCTTACAATAAACATGCTTTACGGCATGAAACCAGAGCAGTAAATCATCTTAGCAAATCCACTATATAAATATTGAATATCAACATAACAAAAACACTTACATAGACTCCGTAAGAGATTAAATTCTTTTCTTTATTACTATATAGAAATTCGGGGGCTTTGATGTCGTTTCCTAAGATTTTCCTTCTCGCAAATAAATAAAGCAGATAAACAAGATATCCAAATAAGACACCGGCTAATGCTCCGGCAACTACATCTGAAATAAAATGAACACCTAAATATATACGTGTATAGGCTGTTACAATTGACCAGATAAAAAGGGTATACCCATATAACTTCTGCCTTAAAAGTAGAGCTGAGAAAGTGGCAAAACCAAAAGCATTAGCTGCATGACTAGATATAAAACCATATTTTCCGCTCCTATATCCAAAAACTGTTTCTACTTGATCTTTAAAATCCGGGTGATAGGTCGGACGAAAACGTGCAAAATAAGGTTTGCAAAAATGAGACGCAAACTGATCACAGATTGTAATGACTAATACTATAGCTAATAGGATAAAGAGTACTTCTTTCCAGTTTTTCTTATAACATAGTATAAATAAAATGTATAGAACAAGAGGGAACCAGACTGCTTTACTTGAGAAAAGCCACATAAAGTGATCCCAATAATCTGATTCACTCCCATTTAAGAAAAAGAAAACATCTCGTTCATAATGCAAAATTCGTCCAAGCATCCTTATATTTTTACGATATCTTTAGTCGGCATCCATCCAACATGCCCATCTTCCAATTCAATTTCACTCCAATCCCCTAACACACTACGGATAAATACTTTCGTTCCTTCATGAATGACAAATAAATCCGTTCCGCTTGTGTCTGGCGAGCTTTTCACAGTTACTGTAGATGAAAAAACAATGGCACTGCTTCTATTCAACATATCATGTTTTTGTGCTGAACCAAATATATTGGCCATAATAACAACAAATAACATTAACACACCGAGATAAAAACCGATTTTTTTTAACCGAATCCATTTTGAGAAGAAGAAAAGGAATAAACAGCCTATCAATATAATGAAGCAGGATATTCCAATCGTACCCCAAGAATTTACACTAAATGCATTCTTTATGGTTTCAAACCATTTAACCAAGAAAAATTGTCCAATTGGCTCTATGCGATCAACTGTCTTTTGCTTGGCAATAGTTAAATTAAATCGAACGTCAGAATCCGATGGATTTAATAATAAAGCACGTTCATAATTTAAGATAGAAGGTGCTACCTCACCATTTTTAAAATATGCGTTTCCTAAATTATAGTAAATCTCAGCTGATGCTCCATAAGTTTTTAAAATACCTTCATAAAGTTCAATTGCTTTAGCGTAATTTTCTCCGGCATATGCTGATTCTGCCTCTTTTATCTCTTTCTCTTGTCCAAACATAATTGTCGAAGAAAAAAGCAATAGGAATAACAAACAGAGTATTTTTTTCATGACCATCAATCTCCTCTTATCTTTTTATTGTATTTTCCATTTTACTAATGGCTTCTACAGTCTGTGTATACAATTTGTCCATAGCGTCTGATGTTTGTGCGGGTGCATAACGTGCAAACTCACAAGTATTCAAAATATCTATAAATTCTTTTATCAGACTCTCAGACACACCATATTTCACTAATTCATTTTCTACATTATCCTTTGTCAATTGTGCTTGTGGAATATTAAGTTTATCACTTAAATAACCCCATAAGGCACGGAGTACTTCTTCATAAAATGCTTCTTTTTGGTTCTCTTTCAAGAAACGTCCAGCATTCTTCAACCTTCTTACAGCCATTTTATTCGCTTTCTTAGTACGTACTAAGGCTAAATCAGAATTTTCTTTTACTTGCTTCCGATATATAATAAAGAAGACAATGAATAAGACCCCTGGAAATAGGTAACACATGTAGTAAATGAACGTTCCAAAGAACATTTCTTCTACTGGTACAAAGCTTACTTTATTAATCTTCAGGTAACGTATATCATTACCTAAGAACTTAACATTTTCTTTATTCGTAAAATTGGAAATAATTGGTGTACCACCCTCTCCTTCTGCTCCTTTTTCAACCTGTAACTTGAATGGTTGAGAAGTAAGTGTCTTATAAGAACCTGACTTAGTATCAAAATAAGAAAACTCGATAGCTGGTATCTCAAATTCTCCTGCAAAGCGTGGTATCGCCATATATTCGATTACTTTAGTACCGGATACACCGGCAGTAGTTGTACGAATATTATTCTCAACCTTCGGATCGTAGATTTCAAAGTCATTTGGGAACTTCACTTCCGGATTCTTCAAAACACGCAGATTTCCATTTCCTTCAATCTTAACCTTAACAGTTACAGCTTCATTTGTTTTTACTTGATTTGAATTAATCTCTGCATTCATTGTGAAATTGCCAACTGCACCAGAGAATGAAGCAGGTTTGCCAGAAGGTAAGGCCTTCACATCGATTGAAACTGGTGTAGTCTTCAATTCCTTACTTACATTCTGATATCCACTATCGAAGAAGTCGTCAAATATACTGCCTCCTCCTTGTCTTTGTACACGAACACGAATGACAGCATCAAAACTACCGGCATCAATCGTTATCTTACCAGAGCGTTGCGGATATAAAACCGTTTGTCTCAAGGTTACAGTCCAATAATTACGGCCATTATAATGATCTTGTACCCATTGTTTATCTGGCAAATCAATTTCTTGGGCTAAGAATCCTTCAAATTCTGGAAACTTTTGTCTAGTTAACTGACAAATTTGAGATGCATACAGTTTAAAGGTAACTAAGAAACCCTCTTGTTCATATACATTTCTTTTTGACACTTCCATACGCACAAAAAAGTCTGAATTCGAGATTCCTGCGGCAGCTGTATTTCCTGCAGATTCCTGAGCTTTTGCCGTTTGATCCTGCGGCAAAACTTTTATCGTCAGACCATTTGATGTATAGTTTGAATTTTTAACCTTAATCGTTGCAGGAGGAATAGTAAATGTACCTTCCTTCTTTGCCAACAAGATATAGGTGTAAGTTAAGGTTGTCTCACTGGAAGTTTGACCGTTAACCCAGGATGTATTGTATGATTTTGATTGGGTAGGCCCCATCAATACTTCGAAATCGGGCATTTCTTGTACCCTGAAATCTTTTCCTTCAGCATTAACAGTAAAACTCAATCTGAACTGTTGCCCAACAACAACGGCTTCCGGAGCTGAAGCTTTGAAGCTAACTTGTTGAGCTTTCAAAAGACTTCCTGTGGTGATAAATAAAATGAATAAGAAAATTAATTTCCTCATTATCTTTATATATTTATATCGTTATTAACCTCGTTTACCATTCTTTTTCTGTCTTCCGGCGTTCTTGCTGTTGCATCTGCGCCTTCTTCACTTTTTCTTGCGTATCTTTTTCATCCTGAAGGATGGCATTTAAGATTTGCTGTGCATTATCCTGACTCATCTGCTCATTCTGCTGAGGTTGTTCCTGAGTCTTATTCTCTTTTTTATCTTCAGGTTGCTGCTGTTGTTGATCTTGATTCTGCTGATCTTGCTTATTATCCTGGTTTTCTTGATTTTCGTCTTGCTGATCATCTTGGCCTTCTTGTTCCTGGTTTTGTTGATCTTGAAGAAGCTTTTGTGCCAGAGCCAAATTATAGCGCGTCTCATCGTCTTTCGGATTCAACCGAAGTGCCATCTTGTATGCTTCAACACTCTTGTCATACTCCTTATTCTGCATACCAATATTCCCCAGATTGTGGTAAACCTGAGCTAATTTGGGTACATTATCCGGATTAGTTAACAAGTATTCTGTTTGTCCGGCCAGCAGTTGGTATTGTTCCGCCGCTTCAGGAAATTTATTTTGTTTGTATAATGCATTACCCAAATTATAGGTTCCCTCCAACGAACGAGGGTTTACTTCAAGACTTTTCCGGTATGCAATTTCAGACTCGGTATACTTTTCCTTTGTATAAAGCTTATTTCCATCACGCACATTCTTCCGCTCAGCCTTCTGTGCACCTGCAACAACAGGCAACATAGCCAAAACTATTAAGAATATGATTATCTTATTCATTGTTTTCATCATCCTTACACTTTAAGAGAATAATTTAACCTTTCTGAAGATTCTGTTTCTCCTATCCATGATTAAAACCTCAGCAATTAAGAGCACTAATACAATCCATGCCAAAATTTGAAATTGCTCGTCATATTCTGAATAAACCTTGCTCTCTAATTCTGATTTATTCATTTTGTCAATTTCACTTTGCAAGGCACGTAAAGCCGAGTTGGTATTATCTGCACGTACATAAAGCCCATTCCCTGCACTGGCAATCTCCTGACACATCTGTTCATTCAACTTAGTAATTACGACATTGCCTTCACGGTCTTTCATGTAATTATTACCTCCTCCAATAGGTATTGGCGCACCCTTCGGTTGCCCCATACCAACGATATTTACTTTAATATTCTTCTCTGCAGCATTTTTAGCCGCTCCAATTGCGTCGTCTTCGTGGTTCTCTCCATCCGTAATCAAGATAATTGCTTTATCTGTTAATTCATTTGGAGTAAACGAACGTACAGCCAAATTGATAGCTTTACCAATTGCAGTTCCTTGCGTCGAAACCATCTCCGGATTTATCGATGATAAGAACATCTTTGCCGAGATATAATCTGATGTGATTGGAAGTTGAGTGAATGCATCACCTGCAAAAACAATCAAGCCGACTTTATCATTTGTAAAACCATCCGTAAGTCGTGCAAGCATCTGTTTGGCCTTATCCAAACGATTTGGGGCAACATCTTCCGATAGCATAGAGTTAGATACATCTAAACAGACCATAATCTCTACCCCATGTCGTTTGACGGTTTCTAATTTTGAACCGAACTGAGGACCGGCTACAACAAATATCATCACACCTATGGCACTGAATAGCAACCAAAACTTCAAATTCTGTCTTTTGGACGAAACCTCAGGCATCAACTCTGATAGTAGATTCGGGTTTCCGAATTTCTTTATCGCTTTCTTTTTAGCTATCACAGAATATACATAAAAAACAAGGATAGCCGGAAGCGTAAACAACAAGTATAAAAACTCGGGATTAGCAAAACGAAACATAAGCTCTTCTTTTTATGGTATATTCCTAACTATAGCTCTTCTCAACAACACTTCCATGATCAATAAGGCGAGGACAAGCAAAGCCCAGTTCTTATATTCTTCTTGCTTTTTGCTGAATTCCTGAACCTGAATTTTTGTCTTTTCCAACTTATCGATTTCATCATATATATTCCTTAGACTGGAATTGTCGGTAGCCCTGAAATATTGCGCACCAGTAGTAGCTGATATTTGTTTTAATGTTGGCTCATCAATATCAACTTTGATATTCTGATACTGTATTCCAAAAGCAGTAGGGAATGGATAGGGTGCTTCACCTTCAGTTCCAACACCAATTGTATAAACACGTATGCCGAATGTCTTAGCAATCTCAGCTGCTGTTACCGGCGCAATCTCGCCCATATTGTTTGAACCATCAGTCAACAATATGATCACTTTTGATTTCGCCTGGCTATCTTTTATACGGCTTACGGCATTGGCAAGTCCTAAGCCAATTGCTGTACCATCATCAATCATACCACTTTGAATGTCTTTAAATAGATTGAGCAATACGGTATGATCTGTTGTCAATGGACATTGCGTAAAACTTTCTCCAGCAAAGAGTACCAATCCGATATTATCATTAGGGCGTCCATTAATAAACGAGGCCGCCACATCTTTTGCCGCTTCAAGTCGGTTTGGCTTCAAATCTTCAGCCAACATACTTGTCGAAATATCTATGGTCAACATGATATCGATACCCTCTGTCGAAGTATTTTGCCAATTATCAGTCGACTGAGGTCTGGCAAGTACAATAATCAGCAAGGCCAATGCTGCTACCCTTAAGATAAAGGGCACATGTCTAAGGTATACCTTATAGGACTTCGCCTGAGGTGCATCAAATGCTTGCGACGAAGAAACCTGCAAACTGGCCTGTGTCTTACGTAACTTCCAAATGTACCATCCAATTAATGGAATCAACAGGATCAGAAGATATAAATATATGGGATCTGCAAAAATCATTTCAAATCATCTTTTACGGTTAGACCATCCACATCCTTAGTAGCCAATTCTTCCTTTTCAGCAGCAGGAAGTTCTTCTTTCTTTGTCTGATTAACAAATAAATAAGCATTTATCAGACTCAAATCATTTTCATCCGGCAGCGGATGAAGTTTAGCAAATTTCACCAAATCAGCTAATTGGAGTATCTGCTTCAAATTGTCAAAGGCTGATTTTGCTTCAGGAATTTTATACAAATCATCCAATATTTCGCTAGAAGTCATTTCTTGTGCATTGACATCAAAGCGATCTACAATATATTTACGCAGGATATCTGTAAGCAGTGTGTAATATTCTTTATTACGTCCTTGTTGCCACAACTTTTGTACTTTAAGCTCATCCAGGCTCTTCATGGCCTGCTCATGCGGAGGCAACAAAGGTTCCGGAGCTTTCTGAGGAATGATTGGTTTTCTGTTTTTCAAACGCTGTATCACATAACCTAATACACAGATAAGGAATAGAGCAAATAAGATTCCGTAAATCAATGCGTAGTAATCCGCCAACACAAATGGAGGCTTCCAAACAGATTTAATATCATAAAACTCTTCAGGATTATCCGTGTTTACAGGAATGGTGGATACTTTTAATGCGATTTGATTAGAAGCGATTGTGTCTAATCCATCTATTACCCTTAATGGAGGAAGCAGATAGAGGGAGGAATCAAACGAAGTAACCAAGATATCCTGTTTAATGACAATTCGATTATTATCAATTTCTGTCGTATCGGGTTCAGATAACTGCAAAACCTCTACGCCACGCATTAAGGTATCTCTAGGTATCAGTGGTAACACTTCACGTCCACTATCTGTAGTAATAGACAAATGCAGTACTGTCTGTTCTCCTATCAGTATAGCTGTAGAATCAGCCGACACATCAATCAATGTCTTTTGTGCAGATAAACTGAAGCAAAAGACGGTTTGCATTAGGATCAAAAATAAACAGCTATATCTTCTTAATATTGTCATACTTAATTACGTTTTTCAAACAGGGCAATCAGTTCCCTCACATAATCATCTTCGGTACGTATTGATACAGAATCCACACGGCTTTTCTTAAACGAATCGAACATTTCGCTTTGACGTTTATTCCACCATTGATTATAGGCTTCTCGTACACGCTTCGATGAACTATCAATCCATCTCTCCATACCGGTTTCTGCATCTCTGATCTTCATCAATCCAACAGAAGGTAGTTCTGCTTCACGACGATCATATACCTGAATGGCAACCACATCATGTTTGCGATTAGCAATGGTTAATGCATCGTTGAAGTTGCCCTTATCTATAAAGTCGGAAATCAGAAATGCCGAACAACGTTTTTTGATGGCATTCGTCATATACTTCAAGACTTGAGAAATGTCCGTCTTCGTTTGTTCCGGTTTAAAGTCAATCAATTCACGTATTATATATAGAATATGTTTTTTCCCCTTTTGAGGAGGAATAAACTTTTCAATCTTATCCGAAAAGAAGATGACACCGATTTTATCATTATTCTGTATGGCAGAGAAAGCCAGCGTGGCTGCAATCTCGGTAATGATTTCTTTCTTCATCACGTTAACTGAGCCGAACTCACGGCTTCCGGATACATCGATTAACAGCATGACAGTCAACTCACGTTCTTCTTCAAAAACCTTGATATAAGGTTTGTTATAACGCGCCGTCACATTCCAGTCTATATCCCTGATATCATCACCAAATTGATATTCACGCACTTCGCTGAATGCCATACCACGCCCTTTAAAGGCTGAGTGATATTGTCCGGCAAAGATATTGCGGGATAGACCACGAGTCTTTATTTCTATTTGTCGTACCTTCTTTAACAGCTCACTTGTTTCCATAATCAGATGCTCTTCTTTAGATCGTTTGCAGGTAAGGAGCTACACTCCCATTTATCAAGGTACTTCAACTTTATTCAAAATTTCACTGATTACCTCTTCTGAAGTTAGATTATTCGCTTCTGCTTCATAACTCAAACCAATACGATGACGCATTACGTCATGACATACAGCACGAATATCTTCAGGTATCACATAACCTCTTCTCTTAATAAACGCATAAGCACGCGCAGCAAGTGCTAAATTGATGGAAGCACGAGGAGAAGCACCGAATGAAATCATATCTTTTAGGTTAGCTAATCCATGTTCTTGAGGGAAACGTGTTGCAAACACGATATCTACAATATAACGTTCGATTTTCTCATCCAGATAAACTTCACGAACTACCTTACGAGCCTCAATAATCTCTTCTTTAGTCAAGATAGGTTTAATTGCAGGTTTTGCTGCACCAATATTCTGACGTATAATTAGCTTTTCTTCTTCTTTCTTCGGATAGTTAATAACCACTTTGAGCATGAAACGGTCTACCTGCGCTTCAGGCAATGGATATGTACCTTCTTGTTCAATCGGGTTCTGTGTAGCCATTACCAAGAATGGTTCAGGCAACTTATATGTCTTTTCACTGATAGTAACTTGTCGTTCTTGCATGGCTTCCAACAAAGCACTTTGTACTTTAGCCGGAGCACGGTTAATTTCATCAGCTAACACAAAATTTGCAAAGATAGGACCTTGTTTCACCAAGAATTCCTCGTTTTTCTGACTATATATCATTGTACCAAGCACATCGGCCGGCAACAAGTCCGGTGTAAACTGAATACGGCTGTAATGCGCATCAATCAAAGATGATAATGTTTTGATTGCAAGCGTCTTTGCCAACCCTGGCACACCTTCAAGAAGGATATGTCCGTCAGAGAGCAGACCAATCAATAACGATTCAACTAAATGTTTTTGTCCGACGATTACCTGATCCATTCCTACAGTAATCATGTTTACAAAAGAACTTTTACTTTCTATCCGCTCATTCAATTCACGAATATCGACTGTCTGATTCATACGATTATATTATTATTTATTTTTTATATTTTCTTTCTTAACTTCAAAAATAATGATTGCACAAAATTAGAAATGTTAAATTCGTATCCTCAACTTTAGCAGTTAAATAATACTAACTTACATTCTACTGTTTTTTATTATTTTTCAAAAAACATTTATTTGAACTTGGCATTAATCTCGGCTTGCTTTTCTTTAGCCTTAGCAATTGATTCCGGATTCTTAGCATCTATGCCATATAATTCAGGTTCAGGAATTACTAGTTCTGTTCCCAGCTGAATATTATTAGGATTATCCACAATTGCTTTATTGTGTTCATAAATATAAACCCAGAAGACTTTATGTCCATAGTGTTTTAGAGAGATAAGAGTGAGCCTTGTATCTGGCACTATTTTTTCTATTATGGGTTGTTTAGATGGTTTAGTTAGCTCCGGTTCAACGGATTGCAATGATGAAAGGATAGTATCAGGTGACACCGAAACCGAATCTACTCCATCATCAGCATCAACTATCATAGCTAACGTATCTTCATTCATTAAAGCAGCAGAGACTCCCAAAGAATCTGATTCTTGATTTGCATGAATAGATGGTTCTTGGATATAATTCGTCTTGATAAAATACACTCCGCCAATAACAAAGACTATAATGAAAAGAGCAAGAAAAATATAAGATCCATTGATTCGTCTATCTGCTTCAGGTGATTTCTCTTTTACAGATACATCTTTGGATTCTGTCATACCGATTGGTTCAGGTTTAGACGAAGGTTCCTCCTTCAAAATAGGCTCTTCGTTTGATACAGATTCTTCATTAGAAGGATTGTCCTCATTTGTTACAGAATCTTCGATCGAGTTATTTTCATTGTTTGATATAAAAACCTCGTTTGATGATTTACTTTCGTTAGCGACAGATTCATCGTTAGATAGAGCACCATCCTCTGATTGAAGCTCTTCACTTAGATCAGGTTCTTCTTTTGGTGTAGACTCAGAAACAGTAACAGACTTTGACTCCTGCTTAACCTCATCTGCTATTTCAGATTCTTCTATTATGCTTTCATCTTGTTTTGAATTCTCTGTATCCTCAATATCTGCATCCTCTTCTTCTTCACTTTCTTTCTCATTTTCTTCCGGAAACTCCACACCTTCATGGAGTTCTATTGCTTCAAAAGAAGAGAACGGTTTGTTAACCAGTTCTTTCAAATCTTTATCAGGAGTAAAAGTCAATTTTGAATGAGCAGGAATCAAAAAACGTTCTCCGGTATTTACATGAACACTTTCACGTTCTTCTACAACAATGACTTTAAAGGTACCCAGACCTTTAACTTTGACAATTTTATCAACCAGCAAGCCATCAGAAATTACAACAAGAAGTTCTCTCAAAAATAGTTCGGCTACTTTCTTGTCTTTACCAGTATACTCAGCAAGCAAACCGGCTAAATCTGATATATTCAACCGCTCATTCATTTCTCATCCAATTCTTTAAGTTTGTTCTTCAGTGTAGTTCCTGGCTTAAACACAGGCACTAATTTGGGTGGGATCAAATAACGTTTACCATTTGCTGGATTGACAGAGACACGCTCTATCCTTTTCTTCGCTTCAAATGAACCAAACGATGGAAGATAAATAGTATCATTATCAATGAGTTTTGCCGCAATAACATCAGACAATGCCGATAAAAGTTCAGATGTTTCTTGTGACGAACAATCGATACGGGCTGACAATCTTGACACTAACTCTTTGTTATTCATAGTCTTACTCATTTATTTCATTATGCGATATTAGTGATTTTTCCAGACAAAAACAAATGAAAAATACAAAACCGGTTTTATTCAACCGGTTTGCCATACAGATCAAACGCCTCTGCACGTTCAATCTTTATATTATAAAATCCTCCAATTGATAGAGGGTTCGTTTTTTCAACCAACACTTCCGGATCAACTTCAGGTGAATCAAACTGGGTTCGGCCAATATAAAAATCGTCGTCTTCACGATCAATAACCACTTCCATGATTTGTCCTACTTTTGACTCGTTAATTTCGGCAGCTATGCCTTCTTGCACACGCATCAGATAGTCCAGTCGCTCTTGCTTAATTTCCTGAGGAATATCATCCGAATATTTCTTATAAGCATAGGTTCCCGTTTCATGACTATAGGCAAATGCCCCCATTCGTTCAAAGCGCATTTTACGTGTAAAGTCTATCAGCTCTTCGAAATCCTGATCCGTTTCTCCCGGATGGCCAACCATCAAAGTTGTACGTAGATGTATACCAGGCACTTCCCTACGCATACGTTCCAATAGCTCATAAGTCTCTGCTTTCGTTATGTTACGTCTCATCAACTTCAACATTGGATCGCTAATGTGCTGCAAAGCAATATCAAGATAATTACAGATATTATCTCTTTCACGCATCACGCGTAACAAGTCATATGGGAAATGAGCCGGATAAGCATAGTGCAAACGAATCCATTTTACACCTTGAATATCCGAGATTCGTTCTAATAATTCCGGCAAGGCCATTCGTTTATAGGTATCCAACCCATAATAGGTCAAATCCTGAGCAATAACCTGAAACTCTTTTACCCCCTGTGCAACGAGTGAGCGTACCTCTTCTTCAATTTCTTCTATCGGACGTGATTTATAACGTCCTGTTATGATAGGTATTGAACAATAGGAACAGGTACGATCACACCCTTCCGCTATTTTCAAATAACCATAATGCGAAGGGGTTGTCAACACACGGTCGGATGCCAACTCCTTATTATATGATTTACCTAAATCGGTAATTAATTCTTTCCAATTAAATTTCCCGTAAAAACGATTGACTTCCGGCAATTCGTTCTTCATTTCTGTAAGGAATCGCTCAGACAAGCATCCCATCACATAAAGTTCGCCAATCTTTCCTTTTTTCTTAGCTTCTCCTAATTCAAGAATCATATTGATAGATTCTTCTTGTGCATCTCCAATAAATCCACAAGTGTTTACCACTACAATTTCACCATTTATCTTACTAGGATCATGCTCTACTGTATAGCCATTCGCTACGAATTGGCGCATAAGTTGCTCGGAATCCACCAGATTTTTTGAACAACCCAGTGTAATTATATCTACTTTATTTTTTCTCATGTTAGTTGATTACTCTCCAAATAAAGAATTTACAAATTCCTTTCTATTGAAAACTTGTAAATCTTCAATGCCTTCACCGAGGCCAATATATTTAACAGGGATACGGAATTGATCTGAAATGCCAATTACGACACCACCTTTTGCAGTTCCATCCAATTTAGTTACAGCCAATGCATTAACTTCTGTCGCTGCTGTAAATTGCTTAGCTTGTTCAAACGCATTCTGGCCCGTCGAACCATCTAATACTAATAAAATTTCATGAGGTGCATTTGGAACGACTTTCTTCATCACATTTTTGATTTTGGTCAGCTCGTTCATCAAATTGATCTTGTTGTGCAAACGTCCTGCTGTATCGATAATCACAACATCAGCTTTGTTTGCTACTGCCGAACTCAGCGTGTCAAAAGCAACAGATGCAGGATCTGCACCCATCTTCTGTTTTACCACAGGAACGCCTACTCGTTCTCCCCAAATCACAAGTTGTTCAACAGCTGCAGCTCGAAATGTATCAGCAGCACCAAGATACACCTTGTTTCCTGCTTTCTTGAACTGGTAGGCTAACTTACCAATAGTTGTTGTTTTTCCTACGCCATTTACTCCAACTACCATGATAACATAGGGTGTATGTTCTACTGATGGCACTTCAAATCCATCAGCGTCATCCGTATTGTTTTCAGTCAGAAGTGCAGCAATTTCATCGCGAAGAATTGCGCTCAATTCGTCTGCATTTACATATTTGTCTTTTTCAACCCGCTTTTCAATCCTGGAAATAATCTTCAATGTGGTTTCAACCCCTACATCAGAAGTAATTAAAACCTCTTCAAGATTGTCTAACACATCGTCGTCTACTTTACTTTTACCTGCAATCGCACGGGTTAGCTTCGAAAAGACACTTTCTTTCGTTTTAGACAATCCTTTATCTAACGTTTCTTTCTTTTCCCTACTGAAAAAGCTGAAAATTCCCATATTAAACTTGCTTTTTTATCATTTATCGAATCTCGCTGCTAAGTTACACCATTTTATCAACAACTCCATATAAAATAACCTACGAAATCATGAACGACTTGTCTGTAAGCCTGTCCGGGATAGGCTCATATCAACAAATCGTGCATTCATTGATAGTTTATTTTCCTGAAGAATTTGTTTAATTCTAACGGCTGCCTGAGGATCTTTTGCAACCATATAAAGATAACCTCCCCCACCTGCACCAGGCAATTTATAACCTTGTGTATAATCAGAGATCATCTCGATCAATCGTTCTATTGCCGGCGTACTTGTGCCTGAGTCTAACGCTTTTTTTAACTCCCATGTCCTTTTCACTAAACGTCCATAGGAACTGAAATCGCCATGTTGGATAGTATCATACATATCCAAAGCATGTTCTTTAATTTCCGACAACAGATTCAAATGTTGGGAACTATTTAGAAACATTCCTCGTACAATTTCAGAAAGAATATTTTTGGCAGTCCTTGTTATTCCTGTGTAATATAATAAATGACAGGAACTGTATTCCGGATCGGTAAACAAATAATCGGGCAACCAACGCACAGCGGGAGTCTGCACAAATCCTTCGTTGGTTTGCAACAATTTCAATCCGTGAAGTATACCTCCGTATTGATCCTGCCAACCACCTCCGGTAGTCAATAATTGTTCCAAGACTAACGTCCGGTTTCCTATTTCATTTTTATCCCAGGCCAAACCGCAAAAATCAGATAGTGCACCCAAAACCGTAGCCGCTAATATGGAACTGGTTCCTAATCCTGAACCGGCTGGTATGGCCGAAAGAAGTGTGATTTCAATTCCCGCCCCAAATGCCTTTAGTTGATCGATTAACGAAGGATAACATTCTTCAGAGAATTCGGGTAAAAAGCCGGCCAATGCTAAAGCAGCCTTAGGAATAGAGAACGGAGACCCTATGGTATGAAAATTTCTCAACTCATCCCAGGTTGATATAACATCTCTTGCTCCTAAATCGATCGACCTAAGTGTGATTGTATATTCTTTCGATGGCTTGACATAGACTTGAAGAGGTGGCTGACCATTCAACTCAATGGCCACATTCAATACATTACCTCCAACATACAAACAATAGGGAGGAGTATCCGACCATCCACCGGCTAAGTCGATACGAACCGGACATCGCGACCAAACAATTTGATCTTGGTAAACATTTAAATGAGGTCTTTGCTTTTTTTCTTTTAGCATTTGCGTCAAGCCGTCTTGCAATAATTCAAATGCCTGTCCTTCTTCCTGTTTATAGTCTTCATTTCTTAAATGAAGTACTTCAGCACGGAACATATGATCATGTATCCGCTTCATGATAGACGTATCTTGTGGTAAAACGGGTGGAAGTTCAATCTTTTGTTTGACAAACGAACTAGCTGCGTCTTTTAAATCCAATTGATAGAAAACGCTCTTTTCATGGTTAGCAGCCAATAACGGCCAATTATGAGCCATAAAGTCCATTCGTTGTGCCACCAAGCGCGCCATATTAGCATGCATAAGAATCTGATTAGCCGAAACTTTCTCAGCTCTTTCCCATATCTCCCTACCCTGCTCCAATCCGGGTTCATTAAGCATCCAGCGTAAAACAAACTCCATGTCCTCTATATTATGCAGTAATGGGAATAAAGGAGCATCCTGAATATCTGAAAAAAAAGGAAAATCTAATTTCCTATCCAACAACCATTCTTTTACTGATTGTCCCAAATAAGTCGTATCTGCACTAGCAGATTCTCCTCTAAATGCATCTTCAAAACCATAGGGGCGGATTGCAAAAAGCGACTGTCCATAAGGAGCAATATCAACACAGGCACCAGCGGGTAAGGTCAATGCCCAGTTATTCTTGGGAATTCCGGTAAGTATATGTTTATGATTCAGCAGCCAGTTTTTTCCTATATAGCTATTCTCTATCCATAGTTCGGAGTTGGCCGCTGTCAAAGTGCATTCCACAATTGCGTTTTGAATAAACATGGCCGGATGAGGTTTTACTTTGCGATGCATGATGGCCCGCTGATCATGTACCCTATTCTGAACAGCCAACGTTGATGAGATCAGTTCCCTACTTGTTCCATAATGATAAAACTCACCACCGGGCAAGGGTAAAATAGCAACTGTCAGCTCGTTTATTGTTTTATCCTCTATACGAGGATGTTCGCCCAAAGCAAGTCCAAATTCTCCATACAGATCATACTTTGTAAAACCAGCAGCTGCATTTGAACGCTCCATCAACACGTTCATAGCACGGTCACTAAGCAACCAGATACCGATATCCATCAAAAAAAGGTGTGTTTGATTCAATTTTGCTAACTCTTCCAAAGAAGGCTTCTGAAGCATAAAATCCAACAACTCGGGTTTATTTCTGTCGGAAACGAACACACCGTGATTCTTTGCCAAAGAGGCATCAACCCATAGTCCATAGCATACTACATCTGCGTCAGGAATAGGCTGTAAGGCTTCATTTGCCCTGATATATACATCACCGCTTGCAATCAACGTTCGTATATTTTCAGGTGCTTTATTCATTATTTTTTCATACAAAGGGACTTGCAGAGACAACAGGTTTTGATTAAGCTTCTGCCCTCTCTCCCACCTAAAGACAGGAACAGGAGTAAACACCTTACCACTTGTTGCATACGAAGGAAGTCTCCTGCTTTGTCCTCCGGCATGAAAAATGATTCGTTTTTCCTTTTTCAGCCAATCTGTCATATCACTTCCAGGGGATTCTGCTGTTTTACATGCATTTAACAACCAAGCTGTTCCCCCACCTGATCCCAACTGCCGGTCTACTGGATCGGAATAAGCAAACCATTCTGACTTGTTTAAATCAAATACATCATAAACGGAATCTACAAGATTAGGGGGTAGTGATATCAGTTTCTTCATCAGACTTTAATATATATAAAGATCAATATATTTAATGTAAAATTGAGTAAATCAATTCCTTTAACAGATCTCCGTCCGTTACCGATACGTTGCCGATACCTTTTGAACGGGCGTCTGTTTCCCGAATAAGGCTGATTATTCGAAATACTTTCATAGCAGAATAATTGCGCATTCCTGTCACATAATCCTTTACAAAATAAGAATTATGTATTTTTAATGCATTCATCAAACCAGTCTCCGATTTATCCTTTTCGTAATAGCAGATAAACAGATTAGTAAAATAATTGAAGATAACAGGTAAAATCATCACCAAAGGATTACTTTTCGGATTCTTCTCAAAATATTGAATAATCCGGTTTGCCTTTAACACATCCTTAGTAGCAAGTGCTTTGACCAACTCAAAATTGTTGTAATCTTTACTAATCCCAACATTCTGTTCAATTATTTCAGGGGTAATCCGGCTCGCTTTTTTTTCAGCGAGGATAATGGCTAATTTATCTAGTTCCTTCATCAAGCGCCCCAAATCGTTTCCGATATAATCGGCCAACATTTGCGTTGCTTTCTGATCGATATCAAGTCTTCTTTCCTGTAGAACACCCGTGATAAATGAGGGCATCTTATAGTCAGGTATTTTTCGAGAGTCAAAGACGATGCCCACCTTTTCGGCAGCAGTGATCAACGATCTCCGCTTATCTATAGTCTTATACTTGTAATTTATAACAAGTATGGTAGTCTTCAGCGGATTTGCCACATACGATGAAAGTAGTTCAATTCTATCAAGAAGCTGTGCTTCTTTAACAACAACCAACTGATATTCTGACATCATCGGAAACCGTTTGGCTGCATTCAAGACATCCACGGCTTCCGAATCGGCTCCATACATGACAAGTTGATTAAAGTCTCGCTCAGACTCATTTACCACTGTATCCAACAAGAGATTGGTAATTTTATCTATAAAGTAAGGTTCCTCTCCCATCAAAATATAGACAGGACTAAATCTTCGAGCTCTTATATCCGAAATTATACTTTCGTATGTATGTTCCTTTTTAGCCATGCAACTGATTACCAACTAAAGCGAATATGACGAACCGTTTTCTTACCATCAATAATCTGGTGTAAAGCGTTAATTCCCAGTATTACATGCTCTGTAACAAAAAGCTTTGTTACCTCACGGTCGCTTTCTTCTGTCTTCACCCCACTTTCAATCATTGGTCTGTCAGAAATCATCAATAGTGCACCAGTAGGAATTTGGTTGGCAAAACCTGCAGTAAGCAAGGTTGCTGTTTCCATATCTATACCTGTGGCGTGTGTTGTACGAAGATATTCTTTAAACGAATTATCATATTCCCAAACGCGTCTGTTAGTTGTATAAACAGTACCGGTCCAATAATCCTTACCCGCATCACGGATTGCAGAAGAAATCGCACGCAGCATGGAAAAAGCCGGTAAAGATGGAACTTCAGGTGGCAGATATGCATTGGATGTTCCTTCTCCTCGTATGGCAGCAATAGGAAGTAAGTAATCACCTAACCGATTTGCTTTTTTTAGACCGCCACATTTTCCCAAGAATAAAACGGCTTTAGGCATTATAGCTGATAGAAGATCCATTATTGTTGCCGCATTGGCACTCCCCATACCGAAATTAATGATGGTGATTCCTTCTGCAGAGGCATTAGGCATTGAACTTTTCACCCCATGTATAGGTACATTAAAATGATCAGCAAATATTTCTACATATCTAGTAAAGTTCGTCAATAAGATATATTTATCAAACTCTTCTAATTTGCGTTCTGTATATCGAGGAAGCCAATTCTCAACGATTTCTTGCTTTGTCTTCATTTATCACTACCTTTGAAATATGAATATATTAGGACAAATATAAGTAAATGCTTGCATTAAATCTACCAAATTTCGAAGTTAAAGTCACTCTACAAAAAGGCAAGCCTGTCATATTTGACAGGCTGCGAAAAAAATATGTGGCCGTCACTCCCGAAGAATGGGTAAGACAGCATTTTGTCAATTTCCTGCTTACAGAAAAACATTATCCCGAAAATCTGATTGCAAACGAAATTGGGATAAAACTAAACAATACGCAGAAGAGATGCGACACAGTTGTTTACGACAACTGTTTGAATCCTTTGGTTATCATCGAATACAAAGCACCCTCAGTAGATATTACCATGAGGGTGTTTGATCAGATAGTACGTTACAATATGGTTCTTAGAGCTCCCTACCTTATTGCCAGCAACGGATTAAAACACTATTGCTGTAAAATCAACTATAATAAAGGAGATTACATCTTTCTTGAAGAAATTCCCGATTATTGCAAATTATAATGCAAAGCCGATGAGAAATAAGAAAAGAGAGCCTGCCAATTGATTGCTATCTCATTTGACGCATAAGAATCGACTATATCTGCATAACATTCATCCGGAATGTCTGACGGATATTCACATCCATCTTGTTTTTTCGGATTTGGACCACCAATCAGATAACCAGGTAACGGATCAACAATATCATCTGTAGCCGATAATCGATGATGAGGCGACATAGGGCTCTTTGTGCCAAATCCAGTGATATAGCAATAGCCAGTGGCATTTCTACCCAAGATATAGTCCATATTTCTTAATGCATTCGTCAAATAACGCTTGTCACCCGTCAGCCTCCAAGCGTATAAGAATGCCATTCCTTGTGATGAAGCTGCATCTGAATTACATCCCCAGAAAAAATCAGTTTCAAAACGTCCGTATGGTGCCTGATAAGGTGATTCTTCAGCACCATCAATAGTATTTGAAACATATTCAATAAGTTGTTCCTTTAGTTTACTTACAATGGAAGCTACTTTATCCGTGTTGTCTGTATTCAAACAACGAAGCATAGAATAAGCACCTAAGGATGCCACATTACCCCAAACCGGCAATTTATATTGCTCGGGCATGAATTTCTCAATCTGACTCAGATAGGATGCTTTACGGGTTGTAATATAAAGTTCTACTGCAGCCCAGAAAAACTCATCACTTGCAGATCTATCCCCATACTCTCCGGTTCTAATCTCCGGTTTGTATTGATTATTCAATACAGATTGCCGATAGAACTGTTCAGGATTAGCTAATGCCCAAGCATAAGCTTTTTCGGAAGCCATCAGCGCCTTATCAGCAAATCCAGGATAATCGGTTTCATATGCACGATAAATTCGTGATGCCTGTGCCATTGATGCAGCAAAATCTAAAGCTGCTGTAACTGATTTGGCTACCACATAGCGAGTTTGTTTGCATTCAACGGGTTTAATAAATGCTTCGAATGAAGGGGTTGTCAATTTATGGTAGACTCCACCATCTTTCGGGTCCTGCATTGTTAACATCCAATCCAGATTCCATTGTATCTCATCTAATAGATCAGGCGTAGAATTATCACTTTCAGGAATATTTGTATTCAATAGGGCAATTTGATCAGGATAGTCTTCGTATAATGAGAGTAAAACACCTACTGTAAATCCGGAATTTACGATATACTTATTATAATCACCGGCATCATACCATCCTTTTGGAGCAGATAGTACTGTTCCTTCAAGACGTATTTTGTCAGCTGCAGAGGCATGAACAAGAACTTGATTATCTGGATGAGCAGCTTCCCTTACCCATTTACCGGCATATTTTTCTTCAATAGGTATTCCTGATCGTTGATAATAGAAAGCTTTTATACCAGCTTTTGCTACTTCTTCAAGCATGGCAGGCTTAATCTCAAAATCATTTGAACAGCCTATATCGGGCAACTCTAAGCGATAGTTCCCTTCGGCTGTTAGCGAAGAAAAGTCCATTACAACAGTTTTCTTATCAGAAAACAGCGAAGATCTGGGTGAAGACACAGACCCGGTATAGACAACTTTTCCATCTGCAGTATTTCTGACTATAAACTCATCCGGAAAATGATCACCGGCATAAACCGCAATCTTCTCTTCTGAGGGATAGAATCCTAATTGATTAAATCGAATTGAGTCGGTCAACAATTGGCCTTTATTTGTACACCCTACCAATAAGAGTAGTCCAAATATAAACATAGAAATTTTGCCTTCGAGCTTCATGCTTGTCGTAGTATTAGTGGTTTATTAAAAATTGCTATTGTGTATACAAACATATAAAAAAGACTCAAATAAGCATACAGCTATAGAAAACAAAGCATGACTTAAAACGTATAAAAGCAACGAACCACCAGCTAGTTATTCATTTACTTAGCTGATGATTCGTTACAATTCGAATGAATATAATTCATTGAATTTGGTAATGTTCAATTCAAAAACTCAATTAAGGAAAAAACAATAGCAAGCGGCTTAAAACACTTGACCTTTTGGATTATCAATCGAATAAACGCCTTTTTCTTGGGCGAAGTAGTCAAGTGTATCTGAATAATAAACCTTACGTGCCACCTCTATGTCAACATCCTTTATGTCGGATTTTTGCATAACAGGCGATGATTTTACCTCTTCTTTTTTATCAAAGAAAAAAGAATATCCTAAAATGATACAGAAAAAAGAGATGATCAATGGTTTCATAAATACAGAAATTACGTTCTATATAATCAGATGTAATATGAACGTAAAATGCTGCATGATATTGTTAGCTTTTATCTTTTTATTCATTAAACACCCAAAAAAACCTCTGGGATAAACACCCAGAGGTTTTTGCTTTTATATAAAATATTACTTAATTATTCAACTTAGCATCCATTTCTTCAAATTTTTCGCCCATATCCAGATTATAATAGATACCGCGTAAAGCGATCATAAATTCTGTATTATCTGGTTGCAAACCATATGCTTTTTCGAAAAATGGCAATGCCTTTCTAAATAAATCTTTTGCTTTTGAAAGTTCTTCTTGATATAACTTAGCGTCATTAATCAAATTTGCTTCACCTTGTTTGTTAACTGCTTGGTTGTAGTAAACACGTCCCAAATTTGACAAGATATCTGTGTTTTCAGGATCTAATTGATTTGCTTTTGCAAAAGCTTCTTCTGCTTTAGCATAATCTTTAAAACCTGTTTCATAAACACGACCCAACACATCATATAATTGTGCGTTGTTTGGTTCATTAGCGATTGCTGTATTCAAGAATTCAACAGCTTTATCATTTCTGTTTGAATAAATGTATGTATTGATAAGGTTAAGAAGATAATATTTTTCTTCTGGGAATTTTTTCAAACCTTCTTCAAGAGTCTTTTCAAAGTTTACACTGTCTTTTGCTTGTTCGTATTCGTAGCAAAGATACTGATAAACATCGTTTTGTCTGAATTCAGTATTTTTTGCGCGTTCCAACGCTTGAATAGCTTTCTGTGAGTCACCCAATTGAGTGGCAGCTACTGCAGCATAGAATTGAACTGTCATAAAGTTTGAGTCTCTTTCAGCTACCTTTTCTCCCTTGAACATAGGCAGATCAGAAATTTCAAGGTATTGTTCGAAGAATTCATAAGCTTTATTGTAGTCTCTTTGATCAAAATAATAAGCACCACCATTGATATAATAGATATGGTTAGCACTTAAAATGCTCTTGATATCTTTAGTATGCTTAGGTTTCACTTTTCCTTTTGCATCAGGAAGTTGATCCAATTCATAAGCTTTCTTGAAGTAAGGAAGGATATTTCCCAAAGCTTCATACATCACTGGTTCATTAGGAGTAGTTCCCAAGATTTGTTTTGTTCTTTCAGCACTGAATTGTTGGTCTTCAATAAAACCTGCAACAAACCAGGTTTTAGGGTCATTCTTTGTCTCTTCGTTCTCCAAAGCTCCTTTGATTAGACTTCTTGCATCTGCAAAATCCTTATTTGCTTTTGCTAGGCTCTGAGCTTCATTAACGGCTTTTTTTTGGGCGAAAGCTGCTGTTGTTACTACACATAGAGCAACGGTAAGTAATACTCGTTTCATTACAATTATAAATTTGAAAATTAATATTTTAAATTATACTTCGGTTTCCGGAGTATCTGTCGAATCAAAAGTATCGCTCACTTTATCGTCAATATCATTTCCCGGATACTTTTCTTCTGATTCTGACTCTGATAACACTTTGCAGACTGATGCAATTTGATCATTTCGTTTTCCTAAATTAATCAACCTCACACCTTGAGTTGCTCGGCCTATTACGCTTAATTCGGAAACACTAACGCGAATTGTTATACCTGACTTATTGATAATCATCAAGTCGTTTTCATCCGTCACATTCTTAAAGGCGACTAATTTACCTGTTTTTTCTGTTATATTCAACGTTTTAACACCTTTTCCTCCACGACTTGTAATTCGATAGATTGGTTCGCCGTCTTCATCGTCAAGTGCCGTACGTTTACCATATCCATATTCAGATACAACCAGTATAGTATCAGGGACTTTTCCTTCCTTTTTCTTTATGCAAACCATGCCTACGACTTCATCGTTTGCATCATCGGCAAGACGCATACCCCGTACTCCGGTAGCGATACGTCCCATTTCACGAACTTCTGACTCATGGAAACGAATTGCTCTACCATTTCTGCTGGCAATCAAGACTTCATTATTACCATTTGTCATACATACACCTATCAATCCATCGTCGTCACGTAATGTAATGGCATTTACACCATTCTGTCGTGGTCTTGAATAGGCCTCAAGGCAAGTCTTCTTAATGATACCTTTACGCGTACAGAATAATAAATAATGAGAATTGATAAATTCTTTATCTGTCGTCAATTTCTTCACGCGAATAAAGGCATTCACCTTATCTCCCGGTTCTATATTTAAAAGGTTTTGTATAGCTCTGCCCTTCGAGTTTTTAGTTCCTTCCGGAATATCATATACTTTAAGCCAATAACATCTTCCCTTAGCCGTAAATATCAACAAAGTGGCATGCATAGATGCAGGATAGATGTATTCTACAAAGTCTTCATCACGCGTTTCAGAACCTTTTGCTCCAACACCTCCTCTTCCTTGCGCACGGAATTCGCTAAGTGGAGTACGTTTGATATAGCCCAGATGTGAAATAGTGATAATCATTTCGTCATCCGCATAGAAATCTTCCGGATTTAGTTCTTCTGAAGCATAAACAATATCCGTTTTACGCTCATCGCCGTATTTATCTTTTATCTCCTGTATTTCATCTTTGATCACCTGCATGCAGACGTCTTCATTCGCCAGGATTTCATTCAAATAGGCAATCAACTTCTCTATTTCTTCATATTCTGCACGAAGCTTGCTTTGTTCAAGTCCGGTCAACTGACGCAAGCGCATTTCAACAATAGCACGTGCTTGTATATCGGTCAAGTTAAACGTTGCGATCAATGCTTCAATTGCTTCTTGCGGACTTTTTGATCCACGAATGATAGCAATTACCTGATCGATATTGTCAGATGCTATGATTAAGCCTTGTAATATATGAGCGCGTTCTTCTGCTTTCTTCAGCTCAAAACGTGTTCTGCGAATAACAACTTCCTTTCTATGATCAACAAATGCTTTGATCATATCCTTCAGATTCAACTGACGAGGTCTACCATTTACCAGTGCAATATTATTGACACTGAATGATGATTGTAAGGCAGTGAGTTTGTATAGTTTATTCAAAACCACCCCTGAGTTGGCATCTCTCTTAACATCCACAACAATACGCATACCAGAACGGTCGGATTCGTCGTTGACATTAGAAATACCTTCAATTCGCTTTTCATTAACCAGTTCAGCAATATTCTTGATTAATTCAGCTTTGTTAACTAGGTATGGAATCTCTGTGATTACAATTTTTTCATGATTTTCTTCAGTCTCAATTATCGCTTTTCCACGTAGAATTATTCTTCCGCGCCCTGTTTCAAAAGCTTCTTTCACTCCGGCATATCCGTAGATAGTTGCACCGGTAGGGAAATCAGGAGCTTTGACATACTTCATCAATTCCTCGATCGTAATCTCTCCGCGACTATCGATATAGGCCATAGAAGCATCCAAAACCTCACTCATATTATGAGGTGGCATATTAGTAGCCATACCTACGGCAATACCAGATGCACCGTTCACTAACAAGTTAGGGATACGTGTTGGAAGTACTGTCGGTTCTTTTAGTGTATCGTCAAAGTTTAATTGAAAATCGACTGTATCTTTATCAATGTCACGAAGCATCTCCTCAGCCAGCTTGCTTAACCGGGCTTCGGTATAACGCATCGCTGCAGGACTATCTCCATCTACCGACCCAAAGTTCCCCTGTCCGTCAACCAATGGATAGCGCAACGACCATACTTGAGCCATACGAACCATAGCAAAATAAACAGAAGAGTCACCATGTGGGTGGTATTTACCTAAAACTTCACCAACAATTCTCGCAGATTTTTTATAAGGTTTATCGGATGTATTACCCAATTCATTCATACCGAATAAAACGCGGCGATGAACCGGTTTAAAACCATCCCTTACATCAGGAAGAGCACGAGAAACAATCACAGACATTGAATAATCAATGTAAGCCGATTTCATTTCTTCCTCGATGTTTATCTTAATAATCCTATCTTGATCAACCATTTAGTTTTTTATTAATTACAATCAATATCCAACCCTCAAAAAGTGCACTAAGGTAAGGCTTTTCCGCATATTCTGAAAGAAATTAAAACCTTTTTAGCTTTCTTTCAAACCTCTCAATACATCAAGCCATACTTGATTCACTGATTAAAACAACATACAAAGATAATAAAAAACAATTAGCTGATTTATCAACGGTCCATGCGGCATATTACACCATCCCTAACATTAATTAAAAACATAGGTATGAAAAAAAATAATCATCTCTAAGTTTTTCTATTTCCATATATATAGTAAAACTTTTCTACATATATAGTAAAGTTTTTCCACATATATAGAAAAAGATAATCATTGGGAACGTTTTAAAAAATTATCAGTATATTTACATTGAATCACAGTAATGATTTTGATAATAGTCATTGGTATGTTACATAATATATAAATAATGTAGAATGGTTTAACTTATTTCTTGTTTGTTTGTTACTTAATTAAATTAATATGTTTTATACACAAATAATAATATATCCATGGAATACGATTTAGCAATTATCGGAGGAGGTCCGGCCGGATATAATGCAGCTGAAAAAGCAGCGTTAGGCGGTCTTAAAACTGTTCTTTTTGAACGTAATGCAGTTGGTGGTGTTTGTTTGAATGAAGGATGTATCCCTACAAAGACTTTGTTGTATTCAGCAAAGACATTAGACAGCATCAAGGCTGCTGATAAGTATGGAATCATAGCTGGAGGCACTCCTTCTTTTGATTTAGATAAGATTATTAATCGTAAGAATAAAGTTGTTCGCAAACTAACTGCGGGAGTTCGCTCAAAACTTAGTTTCAGTGGTGTAGAAGTTGTTCAGGGAACAGCAACCATTACTGGTGAAGAACATGAAACCATTCATATTTCTTGTAACGAACATATCTATAGTGTTAAATATGTATTGGTATGTACCGGTTCTGAAACGGTTATCCCTCCTATCCCAGGTTTGGCTGATGTACCTTATTGGACATCAAAAGAAGCACTAGATTCAAAAGAATTGCCTAAATCATTGGCTATAATCGGTGGTGGTGTAATCGGTATTGAATTTGCTTCTTTCTTCAACAGCATGGGAGTTACCGTTCATGTGATTGAAATGATGCCGGAAATTTTGGGTGCTATGGATAAGGAAACTTCTGCCATGTTACGTCAGGATTACGCCAAACGCGGTGTTAAGTTCCTTTTGGGTACCAAAGTTGTAGGTGTTACCAGCCAAGGTGTACAAGTAGAAAAAGACGGCAAGACGGATACTATCGAAGCTGATCGTATTTTGGTTAGTGTAGGAAGACGTGCAAATATCCAAAACATAGGATTAGAGACGGTCAACGTTGAACTTCTTCGCAACGGGGTGAAGGTAAACGAATATATGCAAACCTGCAATCCGCGTATTTATGCTGCAGGTGATATCACGGGATACTCCCTATTGGCGCATACTGCCATTCGCGAGGGTGAAGTAGCTATTAGTCATATCCTTGGTGAAAACGATCCGATGAGCTATAAAGCAATTCCGGGCGTAGTTTATACAAACCCTGAAATTGCAGGTGTAGGCAAAACTGAAGAAGAGTTGAAAGCAGAAGGTATTCCTTACCGTGTATTGAAACTCCCAATGGCTTATTCCGGACGTTTTGTTGCCGAAAATGAAACAGGTTCAGGACTTTGCAAGATAATCGTTGATTCAGAAGATAGAATTATTGGCTGCCACCTGTTGGGTAATCCTGCTTCGGAATTAATCGTATTGGCCGCTGTTGCCATCGACAACGGTTCTACTGTCGAAGAGTTCAGAAAACATGTTTATCCTCATCCTACTGTTGGAGAGATTATTCATGAAACGTTGTTTTCTTAATGACAGCAAATGCATTGTATAGACAATCGACTAACTGACGTTTATTTTAACTTGGCTGCCGAAGAGTATCTGCTTAAGCATACAGACAAAAATGTATTTATGCTTTGGCAAAGTGAACCTGCCGTAGTGATTGGCAGGCATCAAGAACTTTTCGACGAGGTGAATACAACGTTTGCAGACGAGAAACAAATAAAAATAGCCCGCCGCTTCTCTGGTGGCGGTGCTGTTTTTCATGATTTAGGAAACCTCAACCTTACCTTTATTGAGACAAATGCTACAGTCGATTTTGATGTTTATTCTCAACGAATGATCGATATGCTCGCTTCTTTAGGAATAAAAGCTACTGTAGATGAAAGACGAGGACTCCACATCGATGGACTGAAGATTTCCGGAAGCGCTCAAAGTATTTATAAAGACCGCGTGCTATTTCATGCTACCCTATTATTTTCATCAGACCTGGAGCACCTGAATGGTTCGTTAGCCGGTAATCCGAATGGGATTATCACCAGACCTAAACGTAAAATCGCTGTTAAATCTGTAAAAAGTCCGGTTACAAACATTTCGAATCATCTTCCCTCGTCATTTTCTCTGGAAGATTTTAAAAACCATATCATCAGCTACTATACTAATTCTGAAATTCAAAACCAATCCTACTTTTTCTCTTCTGATGATCTTTCCCTGATCGAACAGCTTCGGCATTCAAAATATGCTACAGAGAGCTGGATTTTCGATGGCAAAATCTAAAAAAAATAAAGTACTGAAAACTTTATATATCCCGCTCTTGTTCAATGGGTGAACCCAATAATAATCATACACGCAAGAAGGGTTTACTTATAAATCACAAATTATGGCAACATTTGAAATAAAGATGCCCAAACTGGGCGAAAGTATCACAGAAGGCACGATCATCTCATGGTCTGTTAAAGAGGGTGATACCGTTAATGAAGACGATGTACTATTTGAAGTTAACACGGCTAAAGTAAGTGCTGAGATTCCTTCTCCCGTAGCCGGTAAAGTGTTGAAGCTATTGGCAAACGAGGGCGATACGATTGCCGTTGGTGTAGTAGTTGCTTTAATTCAATTGGATGGAGAAGAAGGTGAAGACACAACAACAGAACCCGCTAATGAGACAGCATCTGCCAGCACACCGTCTGCAGAAAGTGCTACAACGCCTACCGTAGTTGAACCGGTTAAGAACACAAAGGGAAATGAAGACCGCTGGTATTCTCCTGTTGTACTTAGCAAAGCTCAAGAAGCCGGAATCGGTAAAGAGGAACTGGATGCCATTCCGGGAACCGGTTATCTGGGACGCCTAAGCAAGCGCGATATAGAAGCTTATATTGAAAGAAAGAAACAAGGAGTATCTGCTCCGCAAGCTGCACCAAAAGCAACTCCTGCTCCGCAAGCAGCTCCTGCACCAGTAGCCTCAGCTCCTCAACCATCACGTCCATCGGCTCCTACAGTTCCTTCAGTTCCTGTAGTTGCAGGTCCTGACGACGAGGTGATTCCTATGGATCCTGTTCGCCGTATTATTGCCGACCGCATGAGCGAATCCAAAAAAGTATCTCCGCATGTGACTACCATCGTTGAGGTAGACGTTACTAAACTGGTACAATGGAGAGAAAAGAATAAAGATGTTTTCAAACAACGTGAAGGGGTAAGCCTGACATTTATGTCGCCAATTACAGAAGCAACAGCCAAAGCTTTGAAAGATTTCCCAAGAATCAATTCTTCTGTTGACGGTTATAATATCATTCAAAAGAAACGAATCAATATCGGTATTGCCGTATCATTAGATAATGGCAACCTGATAGTTCCAGTAATAAAAGATGCTGACAAACTAAGTCTCAGCGGTTTGGCCGTTGCCATCAGTGACGTGGCAAGTAAAGCCAGAAAGAACAAATTAATGCCGGATGATATCCAAGGCGGTACATTTACAATCAGCAATTTCGGCTCTTTCAAGAGTATAATCAGTACACCTATCATCAATCAACCGGAAGTTGCCATTCTGGGTGTAGGTTCAATTGAAAAGAAACCAGCCGTAATAGAAACTCCGGAAGGCGATGTAATTGCTATACGTCATAAGATGTATCTGTCATTATCATTCGACCACCGTATTATCGATGGTTCACTTGGAGGTGAATTTGTTCGCCGAATTGCAGATTATCTGGAAAACTGGAACGGTTAAAACATCAAATTAAAGTAGCATGAAAAAGTACGATATTAAAACAACAGATAAAGAAACGTTAAAGAAATGGTTCCACCTGATGACCTTAGGGAGAGCAATCGATGAAAAAGCTCCGGCTTATCTATTGCAATCTCTTGGTTGGTCCTATCATGCCCCTTATGCTGGGCATGATGGCATTCAGCTGGCTGTAGGACAAGTATTCAAAAAGGGACAAGACTTTATGTTCCCTTATTACCGTGATATGCTAACTGTCCTTTCTGCCGGAATCAGTGCGGAAGAAATCATTTTAAACGGGCTCTCAAAAGCAACTGATATTGCCAGTGGCGGACGTCATATGTCTAATCACTTTGCAAAGGTAAACTGGCATATTGAAAACGTATCATCGGCTGTGGCCAGTCAAGATACGCATGCTGTCGGTGTGGCTCGTGCCATGGTTTATTATAAACACAAAGGTGTAGCCATCACTTTACATGGTGAATCATCGACTTCCGAAGGCTATGTGTATGAAGCGATCAACGGCGCCAGCAACGAAAAACTACCTGTGATATTCGTAATACAGGATAATGGCTACGGCATTTCGGTTCCTAAAAAAGATCAGACGGCCAACCGTAAAGTGGCCGACAATTTCTCAGGAATGAAGAATCTGAGAATTATCCACTGTAATGGTAAGGATGTGTTCGATTCTATGAACGCCATGACAGAAGCTCGCGAACATGCCATCAAGACGAGTTGTCCTGTTATCGTTCAAGCTAACTGCGTACGTATTGGTTCACACTCCAACTCAGACAAGCACACCCTTTATCGCGATGAAGAAGAGTTATCATATGTAAAAGCGGCAGACCCGTTGTTGAAGTTCCGTCGTTTGCTGTTGCGTTACAAACGTTTTACAGAAAGTGAACTGAAAGAAATTGAGGATGCAGCCAAGAAAGAACTAAGTGCAGCAAACCGCAAAGCTATTTCCGCTCCGGATCCGGATCCTAAAACAATTCATGACTTTGTACTTCCTGCTCCTTATGTACCTAAGGTATATGTGGACGGAACACATAATAAAGAAGGTGAAAAGAAAAATCTGGTTACAGCTATTAATGAAACACTGAAGGCTGAATTTCGTCTGAATCCGGACACGTTCTTATTCGGACAAGACGTGGCCAACCGTGACAAGGGTGGTGTGTTCAATGTTTCAAAAGGCATGCAACAAGAGTTCGGCCCCGAACGTATTTACAACGCTCCTATTGCGGAAGATTATATTGTGGGTACGGCCAACGGTATGAGCCGCTTTAATCCGAAAATAAGAGTGGTTATCGAAGGTGCCGAGTTTGCGGATTACTTCTGGCCTGCTATGAATCAGTATGTGGAATGTACACACGATTACTGGAGAAGCAACGGACAGTTCTCGCCGAACATTACGCTTCGTCTGGCATCCGGTGGATATATTGGAGGTGGGCTTTACCACTCACAAAATATCGAAGGTGCGTTGACTACCCTACCTGGTGCACGTATTGTTTACCCTTCGTTTGCTGATGATGCAGCAGGGCTTTTACGTACAAGTCTACGTTCTGAAGGTCTCACCGTTTTCATGGAACCAAAGGCATTATACAATGCTGTTGAATCCTCTACTGTAGTACCCGATGACTTTGAAGTGCCATTCGGAAAGGCCAGAATTCGTCATGAAGGAAACGACCTTACATTGATCACATATGGCAACACAACTCATTTAAGTATTGCTGCTGCCAAACAATTAGCTCAAGAAGGCAAAGGCAAAATTGAAGTGATTGACCTTCGTTCACTTATTCCGCTCGACAAGGAGACTATCTTTGCTTCAGTTAAGAAAACCGGTAAGGTGTTAATCGTGCATGAAGACAAAGTCTTCTCAGGATTTGGTGCTGAGGTAGCAGCTACGATTGCAGACGAGATGTTCCGCTATTTGGATGCTCCTATCCAACGTGTCGGTTCTACTTTCACACCGGTAGGATTCAATCCAATCTTGGAAAGAGCAATCCTTCCTAACACAGCATTGATCTACGACGCAGCAAAGAAACTATTGGAATTTTAACTTTAACGATGTTTTAATTAATCATGAAGAAAACCGGATTATTTTATGGTGCCAGCACTAAAAAAACGGCGCTAATCGGAAAAGAAATACAAGAAGCTTTTGGTCCAGACAAAGCAGAAGTTATAGCTGTAGAAGAAGCTACCAAAGAAGAATTCGAACGCTATGATAATCTAATTGTCGGTGCATCCACTTGGTTTGACGGCGAACTCCCAACCTATTGGGACGAACTGTTACCCGATTTGGAGGGTATGAAGTTTAAAGGCAAGAAAGTAGCTATCTTTGGTTTAGGCGACCAGGAAGGCTATCCTGAAAATTTCGTTGACGGCATCGGCTTACTGGCCGAATTCTTCGAATCGCTAGGAGCTGAAATAGTGGGATTTACCTCAACTGAAGGCTATACTTTCGAAGGTTCAAAAGCCATTCGTGACGGTAAGTTCTTAGGTCTTGCTATAGACCAAGAGAATCAAGCCGACAAGACTCCGGAACGAATAGCTGAGTGGGTAAAACAACTAAAGAAAGCATTTGCTTAATTTGACATACCCCGATATGTTCTATATCCGCCGGCAGCCTATGTTCTCTTAAAGAAAAAACTTACCTTTGCGTAAATATATTATATACGTGGAGGTTAAAAATTTATTAGATTCATATGCCGCCCATCCGGAAATAGCTGCGTTGAGCAGTCTTCTGAAAGAAAAGACATATCGCAATATTTTCCTGAAAGGCCTTAACGGCTCAGGGGCAGCCATGACAATAGCTTCTCTTTTTTTAAAGAAAAGGGGAAGCTATGTCTGTATTTTAAATGATCAAGAAGAAGCCGGTTATTTCTATCATGACCTAAACCAATTAACCGGCGATGAAAATATCTATTTCTTTCCTTCTGCCTACCGGCGTTCAATCAAGTATGGTCACACTGATCCGGCAAATGAAATTTTACGGACAGAGGTGTTAAGCTTGCTTCAAAATGAGGATGCACCATTTATTATCGTGACCTATCCCGACGCATTAGCGGAAAAGGTTATTTCGAAAAAGGCCCTCAAAGAGAATACGCTTAAAATCAGTACTGGCGAACAGTTGGATAATATCTTTGTCTCTGATGTGTTGGATCAATATGGATTCGAACAAGTAGACTATGTATATGAACCGGGGCAATATGCCATGCGAGGCAGTATCATTGATATATTCTCCTTTTCGAATGAGTTTCCTTACCGTATTGACTTTTTCGGACCTGAAGTTGAAACCATTCGTACGTTTGATGTAGAGACCCAATTGTCTAAAGAAAAATTAGCATCCATCAATATCATTCCTCAAATGGGAAAGAGCGGAGGAGGCAACACATCCTTGCTCGAATCTCTTCCTTCAAACAGCATTCTCGGATTCTATGATATGGAATGGTGTAAAGAACGGATTGATAGTATTTACAACGATGATCCGGTTCAAGGGGATGAAGACTCTTTTGCCGATAAGCAACAGATGCAGTCCAGATTGATTGACGGTGCTTCGTTTTTACGTGGTGCCTTAGATTTCAAACGTATGCATTTTGGTACACGTCCAACTGGAGTTGCAGATGCTACTATCACCTTCCAATCGGAACCTCAACCTATCTTTCACAAGAATTTTGATCTGGTCAGCGCTTCTTTTAGAAACTACATCGAAAAAGGTTACCAAATCTATATTTTGAGCGATGTTGAGAAGCAAACAACACGTATCAAAACTATTTTTGAGGATAGAGGCGACAACATTTCATTTATACCCGTAAACAAAACGGTACATGCCGGTTTTACCGATGTAACGCTAAAAGCTTGCTTCTTTACGGACCACCAACTGTTTGACCGCTTTCACAAGTTCAGTCTCAAAAGTGATAAGGCCAGAAGTGGTAAGATATCCTTATCGCTTAAGGAGCTCAACCAATTTTCAATTGGCGATTACGTAGTTCATATCGACCATGGCGTAGGCCAGTTTGGTGGGTTGGTCCGTACAGAAGTGAACGGAAATATTCAAGAGGTTATTAAGCTTATCTATCAGAACAACGATATAATTTTCGTCAGCATCCACTCCTTGCATAAACTTTCTAAATACAAAGGAAAGGAAAGCGGTGAACCACCCAAGCTGAATAAACTGGGGACAGGTGCCTGGGAGCGGGTGAAAGAGAAAACCAAGAATAAGGTAAAAGATATTGCTCGCGACTTGATTATTCTTTATTCGAAGCGCATGCAGGAAAAAGGATATGCATTCTCCCCAGATAGCTTCATGCAACATGAGCTGGAGGCAAGCTTTATTTATGAAGATACTCCAGATCAGGAAAAAGCGACGATGGAAGTCAAAGCGGATATGGAAAGTGAACGTCCAATGGATCGCCTCATCTGCGGTGACGTAGGGTTTGGGAAAACAGAAGTAGCCATTCGCGCAGCTTTCAAAGCTGTCAGCGACAACAAGCAGGTAGCTGTTCTGGTTCCGACAACCGTATTGGCCTTCCAGCACTATCAAACCTTTAAAGAACGACTGAAGGGATTCCCTTGTACGGTTGACTATATTAGCCGTGCTAAATCTTCTGCTGCGATCAAAAAGACATTAGCCGGATTAAAAAACGGTGACATAAATATAATAATCGGTACACATCGCTTGGTAGGCAAGGATGTCGTATTTAAGGATTTAGGATTGTTCATCATAGACGAAGAACAAAAATTCGGTGTATCTGTCAAAGAGAAACTACGTCAGCTGAAGAGCAATATCGACACGCTGACAATGACAGCTACGCCAATCCCTCGAACTTTACAGTTCTCATTAATGGGGGCGCGCGATTTGAGTAATATCACCACCCCTCCCCCTAATCGATATCCGGTACAGACAGAGGTTGAACGTTTCAATCCGGATATTATCCGTGAAGCGATCAATTTTGAGATGAGTCGAAACGGACAAGTGTTCTTTATCAATAACCGTATCCAAAATATTGGTGAAGTTGCAGCCCTCATACAGCGTGAAGTTCCCGACGCACGTATTTGTATCGGACACGGACAGATGGAGCCCGACAAACTGGAACAGATTCTTATTGATTTCGTCAACTACGAATATGATGTCTTAATTGCAACCAGCATTATTGAGAGCGGTATCGACATTCCGAATGCCAATACGATTATCATTAATAATGCCCAGCATTTTGGGCTAGCCGACCTACACCAGCTGCGCGGTCGCGTAGGCCGAAGCAATCGTAAGGCCTTTTGTTACTTGCTCTCCCCTCCTCTTTCTACCCTTACACAAGAAGCCAGACGACGATTACAGGCCATTGAAAATTTTGCTGAGTTGGGTAGCGGTATTCATATTTCTATGCAGGATTTGGATATACGTGGAGCCGGAAACCTGCTGGGTGCCGAACAAAGTGGATTTATTGCTGACTTGGGTTACGAAACGTATCAGAAGATTCTGGAAGAAGCGGTGGATGAGCTTAAGTCGGAAGAATTCTCCGGCTTATATGAAACACAGGCGGATGGAAAACGTACAACGGGTAGTGAGTATGTGCGCGAAACCTATATAGAAAGTGATTTAGAGTTAATGTTTCCTCCAACATATATCCCAAATGATTCAGAACGTATATCTTTATACAGGGAATTAGATAACATGCAGGAAGAGCGTGAGATCCAAGCCTTCTCCGAACGATTGAAAGACCGCTTCGGACGAATACCTAAAGAGGGCAAGGAATTGATACGCATTGTACGACTCAGGCGTCTGGCCAAAACACTGGGCATGGAAAAAGTCATCTTGAAAAAAGAACAGATGAGCTTATTCCTTGTTTCCAACCCCGAAAGCTCTTACTATCAGAGTGAAGCATTCGACAAGCTTCTTCGTTATATCCAATGGAATCCAAGGGGATGTAACCTGCGGGAACAGAACGGCAAACGAAGTATCATTATTAAAAATGTACCAACGGTAGAGACTGCTTGCGGTATTTTGGAAGAGATTGTTAAAATTGAACTCAACAAATAACTTGGAATACATGAAAAAGACAATTGTTGACCTTTTTGAAAGGTCCGTAAAGCAGTATCCCAACCATACGTTCTTATGGGAAAAGAAAAAAGACAAATTTGAACCGACTACTTACGCAGAAGTTAAGGATCAGGTATATACACTTGGAGCCGGCCTCATGGCCTTGGGCATTAAAAAAGGAGATAATGCAGCCTTATTGAGCGAAGGCAGAAATGCCTGGATTATTGGTGAATTGGCTATGTTTTATGCCGGTGCTACCAACGTTCCTTTATCAGTAAAACTGGAGGAAGCGAACGACTTATTGTTCCGTCTACTACATGCTGATGTGAAATACATTTTAGTTTCCGGCAATCAATTAAAGAAGATCAGAGCCATTTTAAATAAACTCCCTTTGGTTCAGAAAGTCATCATCTTTGATGAACAACCTCAATATGGTGACAAAGAAATATCCATGAAAGAGGTAATTGCATTGGGTAAAGCTTGGTTACAAGAACATCCATTGGAAGAGTTTCTTGCCGTAGGTCAATCGCTGACAAACGACGACTATGCAACGATAACCTATACTTCAGGAACAACGGCCGATCCCAAAGGAGTAATTCTTACTCACCGTAACTATACGGCAAATGTTGAGCAATCTCTTACCTGTGTTCAGATTGACCATACCTGGCGAACACTGATTATCTTGCCTTTAGATCACTGTTTTGCTCATGTGGTGGGATTCTACATCTTCATGTCACAAGGAGCATCTGTTGCAACAGTACAAGTAGGACGAACTGGCATGGAAACGCTAAAAAATATTCCTATTAACATCAAAGAAATAAAGCCGCATTTAATTTTGAGTGTCCCTGCCTTAGCCAAAAACTTCAAAAAGAATATTGAACAAGGCATTCAGGCAAAAGGTGACAAGGTCAAAAAGTTGTTTAATAAAGGGTTAGAAATAGCCTATATATATAATGGTGACGGAGGGGATGACAGAGGCCGTGGCTGGCGATTCATATTGAAACCTCTCGTCATGCTATTCGACAAACTCATTTTCTCGAAGGTAAGAGAAAATTTCGGTGGCGAAATGAAGTTTTTTGTTGGTGGTGGAGCATTGCTGGATAAAGAACTACAAAAGTTCTATTATGCCATTGGCATCCCTATGTATCAAGGATATGGACTGAGTGAAGCGACTCCGGTTATTTCCACTAATGTACCTAAACGACATAGATTCGGCAGTAGCGGTATTCTGGTACAGCCTCTCGATCTGAAAATTTGTGACAACGAGGGGAAAGAACTACCTCGTGGCGAAAAAGGAGAAATTGTGATCCGGGGTGAAAATGTCATGGCTGGTTATTGGAAAAATGAAGCATCTACAGCCGAGACAGTGAAAGACGGATGGCTTTATACCGGTGATATGGGCTATATGGGTAAAGACAATCTTCTGTATGTATTAGGTCGTTTCAAAAGTTTGCTAATCGGAAGTGATGGCGAGAAGTACAGTCCAGAAGGTATTGAAGAAGCGCTTATCAGCTACTCTCCATCTATAGATCAATTAATCTTGTATAACAATCAAAGCCCCTATACCATTGCCTTATTGGTTCCGAACAAAGATTATTTGAAGAAACAGGTAGGCGACTTAGCTTCAGAGGCAGGCAAAGAAGAAGCTATTAGGATGATAGCGAATGACATCAATAAGTTTAAAAAGGGAGGAGAACTATTCGGTATGTTCCCCGAGAGGTGGTTGCCAACTACTTTCGCGGTATTGCCCGAACCGTTCACTGAACAAAACGGCATGATCAACAGCACGATGAAAGTTGTTCGTGGAAAAGTAGAAAAATTCTATGCTGACAGAATTGAGTATCTATACACGGCTGAAGGCAAAGACCCGTTGAATAAGCAAAACAAACAATCAGTATAAACAAATTATTAATATACCACTATTGACTAAATTTAATTCTATGGATTTAAAACGTATTATATTAAGTGCTTTGGCCGGAGTTACTCTGCTTTCAAGCTCTGCAGCTTGGGCGGATGGCGTTGTACGCCAAAACATCGACAAGGGATGGACTTTCAAGCAAGAAAGAGGCAACAATTGGTATCCGGCTACAGTCCCGGGTGTGGTGCATACCGACCTGATGGCTAATAAGATTATTGAAGATCCTTTCTTCCGTTTGAATGAAAGAGGGGTTCAATGGGTTGACAAAGAAGACTGGGTTTATAAGACGACCTTGAACTTGTCGGACGAATTGTTTGCAAAAGACAATATTGAGTTATACTTCAAAGGGTTGGACACGTATGCCGATGTCTATCTAAATGATTCATGTATCTTGAAGGCAAACAATATGTTTCGTGAATGGCGAATCGATGTAAAGGGCCTTATCAAGAAAGACAACAACGAGCTACGCATATACTTCCACTCTCCTATCAAGGTAGATATACCTAAATTCGATGCACTTCATTATCCGATCGAAGCAGGTAATGACCAATCACAAAACGGTGGCATTTTTAATAAACAAGTCAGTGTTTTTGCACGTAAAGCCGGCTATCATTACGGTTGGGATTGGGGTCCTCGTTTGGTGACAAGTGGTATTTGGCGTCCTGTTCTCGTTGAAGGTTGGGACAATGCCCGTATCAGCAATGTACATTATGTACAAGAACAAGTTTCTGCCAAACGTGCGAATATCAAAGTTCGCGCAGAGGTTGTTGCTGATAAGGCCGGAGAGGCTTTGGTATCGATCAGTGCTAGTGGACTTAAAAACAACTGGACCAAAAAGACCAACCTGTCAAAAGGGGTTAATATTGTTGAAACAGATATCGCAGTCAACAACCCTAAACTATGGTGGTCAAATGGATTGGGCGAACCTCATCTGTATGCATTTACAACAGCCTTATCATTCAATGGAGAAAAGGTTGATAGCCGTACTGAAAACATTGGTATTCGCGAACTGAAAGTCATCAATGAAAAAGACCAATACGGACATACCTTCTATTTCCGCCTGAATGGTGTGAATGTTTTTGCAAAAGGGGCTAACTATATCCCTCAAGATAACTTCTTGCCAAGACTGACATTCGCAAACTACGAGAAGACCATCCTCGACGCAGTCAATGCAAATATGAATATGTTGCGTATCTGGGGAGGCGGTATTTATGAAGACGATATGTTCTTTGACCTATGCGACAAGTACGGAATCCTCGTATGGCAAGATTTTGCTTTTGCCTGCAGCACTTATCCGATGAACCCGGATATGTTGGAAAATATCCGTCATGAAGCAAAAGACAATATCATCCGCTTGCGTAACCACCCAAGTTTGGCCATCTGGTGTGGAAACAACGAAATCCACACCGCCTGGTTTAACTGGGGATGGATGCCTAAATATAAAAAACTTGGTGTGCTTGATGAGCTTAGAAAAGACTACAAAGATCTTTTCCATGGTGTACTTGCTGAAGCTGTAGCTGAATATGATCCGACAGCATTCTATTGGCCTTCATCACCTTATGGTGGCGATCCGGATGCAAAAGCCGAATCAGGCACGGCAAACTGGAACCCAAATGGCGATGGTCACTATTGGGGTGTATGGCATGCCAAAGACTCGATTGCCAACTACAACAAAATACGCGCTCGTTTCTTCTCTGAATACGGATTTCAATCATTCCCCGAATACCAATCTGTATTGAAATATGCACCCGAAGAACGCGACCATGACATTTTCTCTGAAGTTATGATGGCGCATCAACGTGGTGGCAGTCATGCAAATGGTCTGATCGAATGGTATTTGCTAAACGAATACCGCAAACCGAAAGATTTCCCTAACTTCCTTTATATGGGACAACTACTACAAGGCGATGCTATCAAAACAGCCATAGAAGCACATCGTCGGGATATGCCTTATTGTATGGGTACCTTATTCTGGCAGCACAACGATTGCTGGCCTGTAGCATCTTGGTCAAGCAGGGACTACTTCGGACGCTGGAAAGCACAACATTATTTCGCTAAAAAAGCATTCGATAATATTCTGGTTTCTCCAATTGCCGAAAATGGAGTATTAAATGTTTATATCGTATCCGACCACTTGAAAGCGATAAAAGGCAATCTGGATATTCGCATCATGGATTTACGCGGAAATGTTGTCAGCGAAAAGAAAGTAAAAGTGACTGTTCCTGCCAACACAAGTAAAGTGCAATTTAGCGAAAAGGTTGAGAATCTTTTAGGAGACAAGAAAGCCAATGAAGTGGTTGTCTGTGCTAAGTTTACAACAGATAATGGTCAGGTAGTTAAGAACAATTACTTCTTGACACGCTACAAAGACATTGATTTCCCGAAAGCAAACATCAACTTACAATCGGTAGCAATCGAAAACGGTTATGAGGTAACGGTGAATAGCGATGTATATGCACGCGGTGTATTTTTGAGTATTGATGGAATAGACAACTTCTTTTCAGACAATTACTTCGATGTTATCCCGGGTGAACCCGTAAAAATCTCTGTCACAACCACATTAGACAAAGCAACGTTCGACAAACAATTAAGAAGTGTCTGCATTAGCGATGCGTATTGAGAAATAAATAACAATTCATAAGAACAGGGCCGGTTACAGAACATTCGTAATCGGCCCGTTGTTATTTTATATGACTTACAATACAGATTAAATTTTATTATAAACTTAATCAACAAGGGTATTTAGGAAAAAGAGTACCTTTGCAGCAATATTTTTTTGTTAATTGAAATAGTTCAATTTTAGATGATTAAAGTTATCCGTCAAATATATCTCCTGTTAATAATTCTAGGAACCGGAACATCCTTTGTATATAGCCAAAGAATTACGTCAGCAAGTGGTATAGTAAAAGACTCAATAACAGGAGAGCCTTTGTCTTATGTATCCGTTATTTTTGAGAATTCTACCATCGGAGCAATGACTGACGATTTCGGAAAGTTCTCTCTCCAAAACAATAGTGGATTAACTAAACTTGCCATCAGTTCATTGGGATATGACACAAAAGTAGTTACCCTTCAACCAGACAAGAAGAACGATGGATTAGAAATCCTGCTTGCCTCTTCATCTTATCAGATCAGTGAGGTTGTGGTAAAAGGGAAAAGAGAGCGATATTCCCGTAAGAACAATCCGGCTGTAGACCTTATCCGTAATGTGATTGAGCATAAAGACAAAAACCGAATTGAATCGAAAGACATGTATCAGACTGAGACGTATGAAAAGCTCAGTATAGCCTTCGACAACTTCAATCCGGACTTTGAGAAAAATGCAGTGATGCGGAAACTTAAGTTCATCAAAAACTACATCGACACATCCGAATTCAATGGCAAACCCATTCTTACGGTGTCTGTCAGGGAAACGTTATCAGACGTTTATTATCGCAAACACCCCAAGGCAACAAAGACCTATGTAAAAGGGAAACGCCTGCAAGGTATTGATGAAAGCATTGATGAAGGCGGTATCACATCCAACCTAGAAGAAATCTTCCAAAGTGTGAATATCTTCGATAACAACATTAATATTCTTTTGAACCGTTTCGTAAGCCCGCTATCATCTACACTGGCGGTTAGCTATTACGAGTATTTCATCATGGATACGCTGGATATTAATGGAGATCAATGCGTCGATTTGGCCTTTGTTCCGGTTAACAGTCAGAGCTATGGATTTACCGGCAGACTTTATATTACACTGGACGGAAACTATTCGTTGAAGAAGGTTTTATTAAACGTTCCAAAGAAAATCAACTTGAACTTTGTCGACGAGCTACGTATTGAGCAAGAATTTAAACAACTGCCAGACAGTACGTGGGTTATCGACAGGGAAAACACGTATATAAATTTCTATATCGTAAAAGGTTCCCAGCAGTTCTATGCACACCAGCTTAGGACGTATGATAAATACAATTTCGAAATAGCAAATGCCGATTCCATATTTGGTCAATTAGGTCCGCTACATTTCGAACAGTCGGCTGAGGCAAGGCCCGATTCTTTTTGGATAAACAACAGGCACATCCCTCTGAAGGAGAAAGAAAGCGCTCTTGATGATTTGCTGGCCGAACTTCGCAAAGTACCTGTATTCAATGTATTGATAAAAACAGCCGAAATATTAATCTCGGGCTATGTCCCGACGGGCAGAGACAGAAACACAAGCAAATTTGATTTCGGACCTATGAATACCGTATTGGGATCGAACAAGTTGGAAGGCTTCCGTGTACGTATTGGAGGTATGACAACTGCCAATTTGAGTCCGCATCTTTTTGCAAGCGGCTACCTTGCCTATGGTATGAACGACCGTAAATTCAAATATAACGGAACTATTACTTACAGTTTTAATGAGAAGAAATACCATCCGGGAGAAAATCCGGTGAACAATCTGTCTATCAACCATGAGTATGACTTGTATACACCTGGTCAAGATTTCCTTTTCACATCCAAGGATAATATCTTCGTGGCACTCAAGGTTGGTGCTCCGATTACAAAGATGAATTACATACGTAAGTCTGTACTTCAATACGAAAAGGAATGGCTGAACGGGTTGACTGTTAAAACATGGTATAAACATCAGAATACAGAACCGACCGGTACGCTTAATTATATTTTGCGCGATGAAAATCACGACTTGTTCCGCATAAACGACATCACAACTTCTGAACTCGGTTTGCAACTACGTTTTGCTCCGGGAGAAAGAGCGTATGCCGGACGTGCAGGAAAAGAGTCTATCTTTAACTTATCGAAAGATGCACCTATATTCAAACTATCACATCAATTAGGGGTAAATGCCTTGGGTGGTGAGTATCGGTACAACCATACCGAAGCAAGCGCAGAAAAACGTATTTGGCTTTCTTCGTTCGGACATATCGACACACAACTTAAAGCAGGAAAGATATGGGATGAAGTTCCTTTCCCTTTGCTTATCATGCCAAATACCAACCAATCTATTACGATTCAGCCGGAAGCATTCCATTTGATGAATCCGATGGAGTTCCTGATTGATGAATATGTATCTTTAAATATGACCTATTATTTGAAAGGCTGGATACTCAATCGTATTCCGGGTATCAACTGGTTCCGTTTGAGAGAAGTCGTTTCGTTTAATGGTATATATGGTAACCTCTCCAACAAAAACAATCCGGTACATAGTAACAATCTGTTCCTTTTCCCGGATGGGTCACAGCCAATGAGCAATAAACCCTATATGGAGGTCAGCGTCGGACTCGAGAATATTTTCAAAATTCTTCGTATAGATTATTACAGAAGGCTCAACTATTTAAGTAATCCCGATATTAAGAAAGATGGTATACGCGTTGCATTGCGTTTCTCTTTCTAAAACGAGAAAGAATGGATTCATCAACAGATTTTAAACCAAACCAATCCCCTAACCCATGGGCATTATTGCCTTTAGGAATTTTTTTGGCAGTCTACCTCATCGTCTCGATTATAGCAGGTGACTTCTATAAGATGCCTATATCCGTTGCTTTCATTATCGCATCGGCTGTTGCTGTAGGTCTTTCAAAAGGAGGCAAACTAAGCAATCGAATCGAGCAGTTCTGCCGAGGTGCAGGTCAAAGTAATATCCTGTTGATGGTTATCATCTTTATTTTTGCAGGTGCATTTGCCGAAACAGCAAAAGCAGCCGGGGCAATCGATGCGGCTGTCAATCTTACCCTTTCGGTATTGCCCGGCCATCTACTTGTTGCAGGTATTTTCGTTGCTTCTTGTTTCATATCAATGGCTTTAGGAACTTCTGTTGGAACGATAGTAGCTTTAGCTCCTGTGGCAGTAGGCATTGCAGCAAAGACAGGTATATCTACCGAATTATTACTTGCTTCAATTGTTGGAGGCTCTATGTTCGGTGATAATCTATCTTTTATTTCAGACACCACTGTTGTGGTTACCCGTACACAAGGCTGCGACATGGCTGATAAATTCAAGCTAAACTTTTTGATAGTTGCCCCAATGGCCGTTCTGACCATTATTATTTATATAGTACTTGGAAGTGAAATTACAGCAAGCTACCAACCGGGAACTATCGAATGGCTCAATGTCATACCTTATCTCATTGTATTGATCATTGCAATATGTGGGGTACATGTCATCCTTGTATTAATTACGGGAATTATACTTTCAGGAATAAGCGGGCTTATCACAGGGCAAATCAGTGTGTGGGACTGGACCATTTCTATGGGTAATGGCATATCGGGTATGGGTGAGCTCATTATCGTCACCATTTTGGCAGGAGGTATGTTCGAAATGATTCGGTTTAATGGCGGTATAGATTGGTTGATCTTGAAACTTACCTCGCGAATTCATGGACGTAAGGGAGCAGAAGCCAGTATGGCCGCATTTACCTCTATCGCTAATTTTTGTACGGCAAACAATACGATAGCCTTGATAATTTCCGGACCTATTGCTAAAGATATTGCCACAAAATTCAATATCGATCCTCGTCGGAGTGCCAGTGTTATTGATATCTTTTCATGTGCTGTGCAAGGATTCATCCCTTATGGAGCCCAGATGCTTATGGCTTCAGGGTTGGGATCGGTGTCTCCACTGGAAATCATGCCTTATCTTTTCTATCCATATTTCCTTTGTTTTGCAGGAACATTGGCCATTCTCTTTAGCTTCCCTAACTTTAAGGGAAAAAAAATCTCTATTAAAGGTTGAAACTCTATAATATTACTCAAAAACAGTTAATCTTTAGGATTATTAGCACCATATAAATTTGGCTTGTAAAGGATTGGCTTAATTTTAGCATATCACTGCAAATTAGGCTAAACTATGGTTAATCGCAAAACTCTACTCCTTCCCTTTTTTATACTCATTGCCATCAATCTTCATGCGCAATTGACAAAAGAAGATTCTATTTGGATTGAAAAAGTAAAATCGGGGAAGATTAAGCTGAAACTAAATCCGGAGACAAAGAAAGCCATAGAAGAAGGAGCATTGATAAATGCTGACAAACCATCTGCCAAGCTTCGAAATGAAGCTTCAGAATTGCCTTTAAGCAAAGAGTTTACCGACATCCGCCCCAAAGATGAAGACTATGCATATACCGATACACTTTCCTTACCTCCTGCCGTTTGGATGATACGCAAAATTCCTGACAGCAGTTATCAAAGGAGCTTCGTTTATGTTGCTCCACCCAAGAATTATATCACCATGAGGAAAATACCCATAGGGACAAACGGAATATATATTACGGCAGAAACAGGAGATTTAAACCCGTTTGTAAAAGACGGAGGTACTCAAAGAGGGGCATTAGGAACTGTTGGCTATAGCTTTTCAATGGAAGATTTGTTGCGTTATGCTTTTATGCCTAGCGAACGAGCAAAAATGAGAAATAGGAAAAAAGCGACTGCCTGGAAGTACTATTAAAAAATATGTGTCATCTCGATGTGAGATTAAAAAATCAAAGCTTTGTTTTTCAAGGCCTATAAGATTCCAAAAAAACATCTCGATGGTTTAAAAAAAACACCCCGAACGTTTTTAAAAAACATCGAGGTCTTTTTTAAAAACGTTCGAGATGTTTTATCTTGCTGATTATTAGAATTTTATAACATCTATATGATTATACTAAAAAGATGCCTAAAATTTAGTATCTTGTAGGTTAAAATCACCTCAGAACTATCATTTTCATATTTTAAAACGACATATAATTTTAAAAATATACTTCATAAATTCTATTTATTACATCTTTAATAGATTAATGGCATGGATTTTGCAACTACTAAGTGTTAGTTTACTAAATTTGTATTGTACTACATAATATATAAAACGCTATGAGGAATAATTACACCAAAAGGGTGATCGATGTGATTGAATATAGCAAAGAAGAAGCCATTAGGCTTCAAAACAGCTATGTTGGACCGGAGCATCTTATGTTGGGTATCCTGCGAGATGGAACGGGAAGAGCTATTGAAGCGTTAAAGGAATTGAATGTAAATATATCTGCTATAAAAAAACAAATCGAAGAAGAAATCAAGAATACGATAGATACAGATACACCTATTCAGAACGAAATAGCCATAAGCAAAACGAGTGAACGGGTACTTCGTTTGAGTATGCTCGAGTCACGTTTGTTCAAGTCTGAAGAAACTGATTCTGAACATCTGTTATTAGCCATTCTAAAAGAACAATTTAACGTGGCTGCTAAAGTATTGAATGAATCGAATGTCTTCTATCGTGATTTGTTTAATAATTTGGCTTCAGGAACTTCCATAAACTATCCCGAAAGAGAAGAAGAGGAAGAATACGACGATATACAAGACGGCTATACGGATGACGATGATGAAGACGACGATGATGCATTTTCTTCACGAAAAGAATCTTCTCAATCGCATACACCGACTTCTTCTCCTCAATCGAAATCGCCCAACGACACGCCTGTGCTTGACAATTTCGGCACAGACATGACAAGAGCGGCAGCCGAAAACAGACTGGACCCGATTGTAGGACGTGAAAAAGAAATCGAACGTCTTGCACAGATATTAAGTCGCCGTAAAAAGAATAATCCGGTACTTATCGGTGAACCGGGCGTTGGTAAATCGGCCATCGTAGAAGGATTGGCACTCAGAATTGTACAACGAAAAGTATCGCGTATCCTGTTTGACAAACGTGTTGTCAGCTTGGATATGGCTTCTATCGTTGCCGGCACGAAGTATAGAGGACAGTTCGAAGAACGAATTAAAGCAATCTTGAATGAATTGTCTAAGAACCCGCATATCATCCTGTTTATAGATGAGATTCATACGATTGTTGGAGCCGGATCGGCTTCAGGATCAATGGATGCGGCCAATATGCTTAAGCCTGCGCTGGCGCGTGGAGAAATACAATGTATTGGAGCCACTACGCTGGACGAGTATCGTAAGAATATAGAGAAAGATGGTGCTCTGGAACGTCGTTTCCAAAAGGTAATCGTAGATCCGACAACAGCAGAAGAGACTTTACAAATTCTGCAGAATGTAAAAGAGCGATATGAGGAACATCACAATGTGATCTATACCGACGAAGCGCTGAAGGCCTGTGTGAAACTGACAGAACGATATATAAGCGACCGCAATTTCCCTGACAAAGCTATTGATGCGTTGGACGAAGCCGGATCGCGCGTACATATTTCAAATATCACAGTTCCCAAAAGCATCGAAGAACTGGAAGTCAAAATTGAAGAGACTAAACAGGAAAAGATTGCTGCCGTAAAATCACAAAATTTTGAGTTGGCGGCTAGTTTCCGTGATAAAGAACGTCAGTTCTTGCTACAACTTGAAGCTGCTAAAGCTAAATGGGAACGCGAACTGCAGGAACATAGAGAGACGGTTGATGAAGATAAAGTAGCCGAAGTAGTTGCAATGATGTCTGGTGTACCCGTACAACGTATTGCCAAGGCAGAGAACTTGAAACTACTTGAAATGGCTGAAATACTGAAACAAAAAGTAATCGGTCAAGACGAGGCTGTTCAAAAGATAGTCAAGGCTATACAGAGAAACCGCGTAGGATTGAAAGATCCGAATAAACCAATAGGTACATTTATGTTTCTTGGTCCGACAGGTGTGGGTAAGACACACTTAGCCAAAAAGCTGGCTGAATATTTGTTTGACTCTGCCGACTCGCTGATTCGTATAGACATGAGCGAATATTTGGAAAAATTTGCAGTCTCACGTCTTATCGGAGCGCCTCCGGGATATGTTGGTTATGAAGAGGGTGGTCAGTTGACAGAAAAAGTTCGTAGAAAACCTTATTCAGTCGTTTTGTTGGACGAGATTGAGAAAGCTCATCCGGATGTATTCAACCTGTTGTTGCAAGTGCTCGACGAAGGACGTCTGACAGACAGCCTTGGCAGACGAATCGACTTTAAGAATACAATACTTATTCTTACTTCAAATATCGGTACCCGTCAATTGAAAGACTTCGGACGTGGAGTCGGATTTAATACACAGGGCAGCGATGAGATAGATAAGGATTTTTCAAGAAGTGTGATTCAGAAGGCTTTGAACAAAGCGTTTGCTCCGGAATTCTTGAACCGTATTGACGACATCATCATGTTCGACCAGCTTGATAAAGAAGCAATTCATAAGATTATCGATATCGAATTGGCCGGATTGTACAATCGTGTGTCACAACTTGGATATACCCTGCGACTTACAGATGATGCGAAAGACTTTATCGCATCGAAAGGTTATGACGTACAGTTTGGTGCACGTCCGCTAAAACGAGCCATCCAAAAATACTTAGAGGACGAAATGGCAGAAATGATAATTCGTGCTTCAGTAAGCGAAGGCGACACGATAGTTGTTGGATTTGATAAAGAGAACCAGAAGATAACGACTGAAGTTACCAAAGAAAAAGAGGAACAAGTTTAACTTCTTTATTCAGTCTTTGTCGCAAAATAAGTCAAAATGTCAGACAAGCCTGTCTGGCATTTTTTTTGTCTTTTGACGGGTAGCATATAAACAATAATAATCAATAATATATAGTACGTATTTATTATGGCAAAACAAGGAAACATAGGTGTTACTTCGGAAAACATCTTCCCTATCATCAAAAAGTTTTTGTATAGCGATCATGAAATATTTCTGCGTGAGTTAGTGTCTAATGCGGTAGATGCTACACAAAAACTAAAAACCCTTTCATCCGTAGGAGAATTTAAAGGAGAGCTGGGTGATTTGACTGTTCGTGTTAAGCTTGATGAAAATACAATTACTATTTCCGATCGCGGAATCGGTATGACTGCCGAAGAGATCGACAAATACATCAATCAGATTGCTTTTTCAGGTGCAGAAGAATTTTTGGAAAAATATAAAAACAACGCTGCTGCCATAATCGGCCATTTCGGATTAGGATTTTATTCTTCCTTCATGGTATCAAAAAAGGTAGAAATAATCACTAAATCATACAAAGAAGATGCTGTTCCTGTAAAATGGAGTTGTGACGGTACACCCGAATATTCATTGGAGGAAACCGAAAAAGCTGATAGAGGAACAGATATCATCCTTTATATCGATGACGAAAACAAGGACTTCCTAAACAGAGATAAAATCAGCGGTCTGCTGAAAAAATATTGCCGCTTCTTGCCGGTTGAGATTGCTTGCGGAAAGAAACAGGAATGGAAAGACGGCAAGTATGTTGATACGGATGAAGACAATATCATCAACGATACGAAACCGGCTTGGGTACGTAAACCGTCCGAACTGAAGGAAGAAGATTATAAGAACTTCTACCACGACCTTTATCCGATGAGCGAAGAGCCTTTGTTCTGGATTCATCTGAATGTGGATTATCCGTTTAATCTGACTGGTATACTGTACTTCCCACGCATTAAGAACAACATTGACTTGCAGAGAAACAAGATTCAACTCTACTGCAACCAGGTGTTCGTAACCGATTCGGTTGAAGGCATCGTTCCGGAATTCTTGACCTTGCTTCATGGTGTAATCGACTCGCCGGATATTCCGCTTAACGTTTCACGTTCTTATCTGCAAAGCGATCAGAATGTAAAGAAAATCTCCAGCCATATCACCAAGAAAGTGGCCGATCGTTTGGAAGAAATATTCAAGTCAGACCGTACGCAATTTGAAGAGAAATGGGATAGCCTGAAACTCTTCATCCAATATGGAATGTTGAGCGACGAAAAGTTCTATGATCGCGGTGCCAAATTCTGCCTATTGAAAGACGTAGACGACAAATACTATACGTTTGAAGAATATAAAACCCTGATACAGTCTGAACAAAAAGATAAAGACGGTACTTTGGTTTATCTATACACCAACAGCAAAGACAATCAATACAGTTATATACAAGCAGCAAAAGACAAAGGATATAACGTGTTGATGATGGACGGACAATTGGATTCACATGTGATCAGCCAATTGGAGCAAAAGTTCGAAAAAGCTCGCTTCGTACGTGTTGATAGTGACACAATTGAGAACCTAATCAAGAAAGAAGATCGTGAGAAAGTCACATTGACCGAAGAGCAACAAAAAGCACTGACCGAAGTATTTAAAGCGTCTATGCCTAAGATGGAGAAGACTGAGTTTATTGTCAACTTCGACACACTCGGTGAAAACGCCAACCCAGTCATGTTGACGCAAAGCGAATACATGCGAAGAATGCGTGAGATGTCGGCAATGCAGCCGGGTATGTCATTCTATGGTGAGATGCCTGATAGCTATACCTTTGTACTCAACACCGACCATGCATTAGTTAAGAAGGTATTAAAAGAAACAGAAGAAGCTTGCAACGAAAAGGTCACACCTATTCTCAATGATTTAAAAGGATGGAAAGCTCGTCAATCTGATTTGCGCACGGCTCAGTCTAAGAAAAAAGAGGAAGAGATTACGACGCAAGAAAAAGAAGATATGAAAGCAACCAACCAGAAAATTGATGAATTGAATGATCAATATAAGGCAGTCTATGCTTCTTATGCTCCAAACAACAAACTGATTAGTCAATTAATCGACCTTGCTTTATTAAGCAACGGGCTTTTGAAAGGTGAAGCGCTGAGCAATTTCATTAAACGTAGTGTACAGTTAATAGGTTAAACAAACACATGCCTATCGACAATAATGGAAGGCTGTCCAATTTCGGGCAGCCTTTCCTGTTTTTATTAAAGGAAATATCTCTATTTTTGATGAAACAATAGAAATCATATGATAAGACACGCGATTATATCACTTCTTGTAATACTGGTTATCCCTTTCAACCTGAATGCCCAAAAAGTAGGATTGGTTTTAAGCGGAGGGGGTGCAAAGGGTGCTGCTCATATTGGTGTTATCAAAGCATTGGAGGAAAACAACATTCCTATTGACTACGTCACGGGTACTTCTATCGGATCAATAATTGGTAGCCTCTATGCCATGGGATATACTCCGGATGAAATGTTGGAACTACTCTTGTCTAAGGAATTTTCGTATTGGCAAACCGGCTTGGTTCAGGATGACTATATCTACTATTTCAAAAAGCCTGACCCTACGCCCGATTTTCTACATTTTTCGATCGATTTTACAGATTCGATCCAGGTCAGAACCAATCTTCTTCCGGTCAGTCTGATCAACCCGATACAAATGAATCAGGCATTCATCTCATTGTATGCCCAAGCTACTGCTAAAGCAGGATGGAACTTTGACAACCTCTTTGTTCCTTTCCGCTGTGTTGGATCGGATATATACAATAAAAAGCCTGTTATCTTTAAAAATGGAGATTTGGGAGACGCCGTTCGGGCATCTATGACCTTTCCTCTTGTATTTAAACCCATCTGGAAAGATGGCGTTCCGTTGTTTGACGGAGGTATCTATGATAATTTCCCTGTTCAACCTATGCGGGATGCCTTCCATCCTGACTTCATTTTCGGATCAGTAGTAGCGGGCACCAATGTCCAACCGTCTCATAACCTATACAATCAGATTGAGACGATGATTATGCAAAAAACGGAATATGATATTCCGGAAGAAGAAGGTATGATGGTCAAATTTGATTTGTCGACCGTTTCGTTATTGGATTTCCCAAAAGCAAAGGAACTCATGGATATCGGGTATCAGAAAACACTCGCTATGATCGACTCCATCAAGTCTAAAGTAACACGTGAAGTGCCACTTGAGACATTGAATGAACGCAGAAAACAATATAAGGAAAGCCTGCCTGAACTTATTTTCAAGAATATTTATATTACTGGAGTGTCTGATTTGCAAAAAAAATATATCGAAGCTCAATTACATAGGGATATCAACGAAGAATTCACTATGGAAGAATTCCGTCGGGCCTATTTCAAGATGCTTACCGCTTCTATCATTAAGGAAATTACCCCTCATGCTGTTTATAATCGCAAAGAGAAAAAATTTGACTTATATCTGGATATTGTCATCAAAGACGAGGTGAATGTCTCGTTCGGAGGAAACATTTCATCCCATCAGGCCAACCAGCTTTTTGCCGGTATAGGGTATCAGGCCCTCGATGTGTATGCTACTGATTTGAATGCTAACTTTCAGATGGGTAATTCGTTTAGTGGATGGTTGCTGAATGGACGGATCTATCTGCAGACACGGATTCCTATGTATATTAACCTTCAGACGGCTTTTTCATTTAGGCAGTACTCCGAAAGTCAATCCTTATTTTATGAAGATGTTGTGCCTGCATTTATTAAGCAAAAGGAAATATATGCCAAGTTGAAGCTCGGATTCCCCTTCCTGACTTCCGCAAAAACGGAAGTGGGTGTAACCTATGGACGGGCAACAGACCTTTACTTTCAGGACTCTAACATTTCTTTTTCAAACGCATCGGCCGACGAAAGTACATACGACTTGTTCAGTTCTTCCCTGAAGATCGAAGAGAATTCGCTAAATGCAAAGCAATATCCAATAGAAGGGAAAAAGCAATTTATCAACGCTCAATATGTTACAGGGATTGAAAAATTCCATCCTGCACCACAGTCCTATCAAGATTCTTACAAGAAGCAAACGCATAGCTGGCTGATGATCAAAGCGCATGGACAAAAATACCATACATTGAGCGATCGTTTTAATTTAGGAGTAATGGGTGAAGTTGTCATTTCGAGCAAAAATCTGATGAACAACTATACCTCCAGCATCTTACAGGCACCGGCCTTTACCCCTACTCCACATAGTGTAATTGTATTTAATGAAGCATTCCGTGCGAATCAATATTTTGCTGCAGGTATTTCTCCGATCTTCAAACTAAGCAAGCTGTTGCATTTCCGTACTGACTTGTACGCTTTTGCTCCACTCAATGAAATCAAGAAGGAAGTATCCTTTGTAGAATCAAAGAATATCTACACCCCTTATCACGGTCCGTTCCTAAAATCATTTAATTATATGGGTGAAGCAGCATTTGTGCTTCAATTACCTTTTGCTTCAATCAGCCTTTATGCAAATGGATATAGTTATCCAAAACATAATTTTAATTTTGGTTTGAATATTGGCTATCTGTTATTTAACCCAAAGATGCTTGATTAATCATAAAAAGATAACAAAATCTGTTTGGAAAGAACAAAGAAAATACTACCTTTGCACACGAATTAAGAGTAATGGCCGCGTAGCTCAACTGAATAGAGTAGCTGACTACGGATCAGCCGGTTACAGGTTTGAATCCTGTCGCGGTCACTTCTGCTCTTTGACATGTTTAAACAATTTTGAATGGCCGCGTAGCTCAACTGAATAGAGTAGCTGACTACGGATCAGCCGGTTACAGGTTTGAATCCTGTCGCGGTCACTCTATTTTACTCGTTGTTTAAACTATTTTGTATTGGCCGCGTAGCTCAACTGAATAGAGTAGCTGACTACGGATCAGCCGGTTACAGGTTTGAATCCTGTCGCGGTCACATAAAAAACGTTGGATTATATATTTTCCAACGTTTTTTTTATTACATTAATTGCCATTTAGGATGAGTTATAGTTTATGGCTGGCAAAAAAAATATACGAATAAGTTTTCCTGCTTCTGAGAAAGAGTATATACCTGGTGAAAAAAACCGAATTCAAGTTGGGGTACGCAGAGTAACCCTCTCCGACACAATATCTACCAACCATGACGGTTCAATAAATGTAAAGAAAAACAACCCCGTTATTCTTTATGATACAACTGGTCCATTTTCTGATCCCAAAATTGAAATCAATCCACTAATTGGAATTCCCAGAATTAAAGAAGAGTGGAACATCAGAAGGAAAGACCAGATAAAAAACAACAACGCCTATGTTGCTAAAAACGGTAAGAATATAACCCAATTATATTACGCCAAACGCAGGATTATCACTCCTGAAATGGAGTATGTAGCAATCAGGGAAAACCAACAGATAGAAGAACTGGGACTCAAATCGCATATTACACCCGATTTTGTACGTAAAGAGATTGCTGCCGGACGTGCAGTTATCCCTTCAAATATTAATCATCCCGAAGCAGAGCCGATGATAATCGGTAAAAACTTTTTAGTTAAGGTCGCCTCGAAGATGACGTATGGCAGAGAAGTATTTATACCAGAAAATGAGGTTGAGAAAATCATCTGGCGCTGTAAATGGGGAGCTGACCTACTTATAGAAAACGAAAATGATGCTCATCTGTCAAACACACGTAACCTAATATTGCGAAATAGCCCCATTCCCTACTGTACAGTTCCGCTTTTTGACGCACTAAAGCAATGTGAATCTACCGACAAACTGAGTTGGGTGCTATTTCGTGATGTCTTGATTAATCAAGCCGAACAAGGTGTGGATTGTTTTGTCATCCATGCCGGCTTACTTAAGATGCATTTAAAGGAAACAGATGTTCGCCTGTCCGGAATAGCAGAGCCTGCCGGCATCTTTTTACGCAACTGGATGAAGACGAATAATAAAGAGAATTTTCTGTACACGCATTTCACAGATATCTGCGAAATCGTTAAACAATACGATATCACATTAATACTTGGAAGCGCTCTGCGCCCGGCATCTATTTATGATGCTAACGACAAAGCTTTATATTCAGAACTACGCGTACTGGGTGAATTGGCAGCGAAGGCCAAGGAGCATTTCATACAAGTTATCATAGAAGGAGCAGGACATACGCCTTTGAATAAAATCAAAGAAAACATCAAAGAGCAACAATATATCTGCCAGCAGAGCCCTTTCTATACATCATTTCCGGTAAGCACGGATATTGCACCCGGTCATGAGCATATTTCATCGGCTATTGGAGCTGCGCAAATTGCTTGGCAAGGTGTATCTCTAATTTCTGATCAATCGGCCAGCACAGACAAGGAAACGGTGAAAGACAGAATTATTGCGCATAAAATTGCGGCCCATTCTGCTGATTTAGCAAAAGGACATCCAGGCTCACAAGTAAGGGATAATGCGCTCAGCAAAGCTCTTTTCGATGGACGATGGAAAGATGTTTGCAATCTGTCGTTAGACCCTGTAAAAGCAGCCAAGTCTTTTGATCCTAACACCCATTCATTTCGATAGAGACTATAATTCGTATTGGTTTTCAGACTAAACTTTTTAACATTGTTTCCATTTTTCTAAGCTCTTTTTTGTCAGACTCTATAATTATATAGAATTGTTTAAAGAGTATTTTTTGTACTTTTGTCACTCAATACTAGCTTAAATATTATGATATTGAAACTAAAGCATATTAAAATTGTATTTCTAGCCTATATTTTTATAGCAATATGCAATAATACTTACGCGCAAAACATTCTTTTAGATTCACCATACGAAACAAATGATGAGAGTCGTATCCGTGCAGAATTAGACAAGGGACCTGCTTTTACAGCATTCAAGGATAATTCCGGATTGATCGGTACCACTATAGGTTCAAAACCAACCAGTACAAATTCGGATGCTACCTTCCAATTAAGTGTGATGCAACGGCTTTCGGATAGTAACATGCTTTGGGATTCGCATTTCTTTTTCCAATTTACCATGACTTGTTTTTTAAATGTCTTTGAGCCTTCATTCCCTCTACACGACATCAGTATCAATCCGGGATTCGGATTAAACAAATATTTATTCAAGGATGGTAAATATATTGGCCAAGGATATCTAATGATAGAACATGAGTCAAATGGATTTGACAGCATTCAATCTCGAAGCTGGAATAAAGTATCGCTTGCAGCAACTATTCAGATGACAAAGAACTGGGAGTTTCAGGCTAAAGGCTGGATTCCAATCGTTGATGGTCGTTATTCACAAGATATATTACGCTATCAAGGTTTATTCTTTGTTGCTTCTACTTTCAGCACTAACGATAAGCGCATCAACCTCTCTGCCATGCTCACGCCTACCTACCGTAAACGATTAGGCATCAACTCAAAGTATGAGCTAAACCTTCGATTGCTAAACAAACAGCCGGTATATGCGATTCTACAATATTATAACGGATATGGCGAAAACCTGTTGGATTATCATATCTACAAAAGCAAACTCCGTATCGGTTTTGCATTTAAACCGAAAGACTTCAATCGCTTTTGATCTGCTTAGTCAAGGGAATCAATCTTTCTTGAAGCCGTACGCGAACCAATAAATTGCCCGAGGATAGCAATGGCAATAAACAATGGCACAAGAAACTGAGGTGAATCAATCCAGATTCTGATCGTGATAAGTATGGGAATAGAAGCATGAACTACCAACCACCATGGTAAGGATAGTTTACGATATCTCGTACGCCATCGGCCTAATGGAATATTAATAAGGAAAGCAAGTACAGACACCGCGATAATCTCTACAATCATTTAGTATTATTTTGTTCAATATCGACAAATATAGATATATCCGTTCACACAAACAATTTTTAGAATCAGACGGGCATACTATACAAATCTTATCACTCTGATATTAGGCTGTTTAGCCAGCTAAAAATAATCCCTACCTGAAATAACACTTTATTGAATCAATCTTTCAATACAGGCTTTCCTCCTATCCATACAACTTCTTGATTCGTAATAAACCAAGTCTTTCCCATATCATTATTCCCTTGGTAGAATAAATATGTTCGGCCATCTTCATCCTCAAAAATATGCGGATGACCGGATTCACTGGAATTCCATTCTCCAGGTTTTCCATTAGCAAGAAATGGTTGATCCCATAATCGTTCCCAGTTAATGCCATCCGAGCTGACAGCAACACCAACCTGTTGGGGTTTATTATTATAAGATCCGGCATAAAACATAAATAGTTTGCCGTTTTTTTCGATAATGGATGCACCCTCTACACATTCGCCTTCCCAAGGTAACTCCGGATATAAAATAGACTTATCGGTTGCTTGTATCCAATCTTCCTTGCTGAAATCAGTAGTTAATAGTGCTTTGGCTACGCCTTGCATCTGTATTTTGTAATCCGGATCACGGGTAGCAAAATAAAGGAAATAATTGTCTTTAAATTTATACACCTCAGCATCTATAGCTCGGCCACAGGTCCAATCACCTACGGGTGAGAATATCGGATTTGACGGATTACGTCTAAAATGAATTCCATCATCAGAAACCGCATGGCATATAGCATCCTTCTTCCCATTTCCATACGTTTGATAGAAAAGATGCACTTGCCCGTCTCTAACCAATGCTCCGGGTGCACACAAACCTTTACGCTCATATTCGGCATTCGGATCGGGAGTTATTTCGCCTACTTTCACCCAATTTATCAGGTCTGTACTTTCTGCAATCCCTATTATCCAACCGCTGTTTTGACTCCAGTTTTGAGGAGGTAACGAATGATACATCAAATAGCGACCGTTGAACTTAACGACATGTGGATCTTTGGAGAAAGGTGCACCCACTCTCGTTGTATCACCATACATCATACGAGGAAGTTGTCCGAAACAGAAGCAGCAGACAAGAGAAAACAGAGCAATAAGAAGGGTTTTATTCATATGCAGTTAGTATTTAAGGACTGCAATAGTATACAATTATTTTGACAACTTCAAGGATTGTGCTTCTCCATATTTACTGAGTTGTACTAATTCATAGGTGTCGATATTCACTTTCCCTTTGACCAACTCCGGAATATTGAAAGAAAACAACAGGTCGTCATAATAATCGTTCGATTTCTGAGGAAGGAGAAATGGCTTACCTGTTACTCCTTTTTCATCGACATGAACGATATACGGGCGTGTATACAACCCATCATCTCTACGACTACTAAACACAAACCAATGACTATTGCTGCTCCACGAATGATAGCTTTCCACATCGTCACTATTGACAGCGTCCAACGATATCAATTCGTTAGTAGCTAAATCTATCATTTGCAAGTCGGCATCCTTATGCCAAATTGAGAAGTTTCCATAATCAGATACGGTAAACAATACGTATCGTCCGTTTGGAGACACACGAGGGAATCGGGCACTCTTCCCCATTTCCGTAGCATTGTATAGTGTATCCGCTTTCTCACCAAAAGTTCGTTTTTCAGGATCGAACGAGAGAGCTAACAAACTATACTTAACCTCCCGAAAAGATTCCGGCATAGGTTTAGCGGATGCAGAACAGAAGTAAAGTGTTTTTCCATCGGGAGAAAACGCAGGAAACGTTTCCAGATTATCTTCAGACAAAAGCAGGGAATCGGTCACTATTTCGTGCTTGTCCATATCATAAACTACTACATCGGAAGCGGAGTCAAATACCTCTACCCTATTGGCATCTACATGATGGAAATCCTGCTTGGTATCATTTACCGAAAAAGCAGCATACCTTCCACTCGGATGCCAGAAAGGATAAACTAAAGCAGACATCAATTCTTGTGTTTTAGTATTCAGTTTTTCCATTTTCCCATTCTTAATGATGTAGGTAGCTCCGTGAAGTGAACGTTGATGAAACAGCATCATATCCGGATTCTGCATACAAAACGAATGACAGTTCATGCAATTATTATTGGTCAACCGATTTGATAATATCTCCTCCTCTTCGAATGATTCAAGATTTCGCTGATATATACCCATTTTCCCCCACATCCTGTATCCAGGTGCTATCTTCCGATAAACCAGATTTGGATCGATGGAATCTTTAGCCACATGAATATAAAACGGAGTATACTTAGACCAACTCTCATTTTCATATATATAAATGGTACAAGCAATACGATCACCTACTGATTGGATTACCATTTCATGCCATTTATTCTCAGGAATAACAAAATCCCCGTTATTCGATTTTATCTGAACAGTACAATTTATTCCGGTTAGAACGGCTATTGACTTGACTTCATTATTCAGTTTAAAATTTAAAGGAGCTATATTGCAAGGGATTGTTACATCGGTGTAATCGGGAAAGATAACCGGTGTGCTTGCTATCTCTTTAGCATCGGGCAATTTGTCCGTACAAGCGAATAGCAACGACAAACAAAGAAATTGGATTATTTTCTTCATACTAAATTTGTTTGCAATAATAATAAAACCAATAAGAATTGCCATACTTCTGATGCATCGTTAAATATCCATTCGCTTTTGAGGCTTCCTTCACGAAGTCTTGACGAAAAGCATCATATTTCTTACGGTAAGTCTCATCCATCACGAATCTATCAGAAATAACTCCTTCCTGATCGAATGTAATAATCGCCAAGGCCTCCTGAATATGAACCGGCACGTCTTTACCGTCGAGATAGACAGGAGTCTCTTCAAGCAATTGGTTGAGTTTCGTTACATCTTTCGAGAGCAAATAAGAAGAAGCCAAATATTCAAATGCTATTTCGTTAAATGGCTCTTCGTTCAAATGGTTCTTCCACAATGTCTCCGTATCTAATTCACTTAAAAGTTGTTTTGAAGGATTTTTTGTCCATAATACTTTGGAAGCTTTTTCATTATTCAGAATCGTCTCCATCTTTTCATTTGCCCAAGAAGCATACAGAGGCATTTCTTTCAACATGGACAGATACTTCTTTACTACGCTCCAATCTCCTTTCAACATATTCAGTTCTATGAGTCGCATCATAATGCGCGGACTTCCACCTCGCTTAGCCAGCGTAAGAGCTTCCATGGCATAACTTTCCGAAACACTGATATCGCCAATATAAAAATGAATATCACTCAACAGGGCACTCATATAATACGTACCATTCCATGGGCTAATTAAACTTTGAGGACCTTTCTGATCATACCAAAACATACGATCAAGTAACTCTCCTTTTTGTGCAAGAGCCATATTCAAGAAGTTCAACTCCAATGCGCTATGTTTAGGTTGACTGGCAATAAGTTGTTCAATTCCAGACCAATCGTTCTGTTTCTTCAAATAGGCTAAATGACCATACAATCGGTACTGCTTATTAAATGAATCCGGATGGCTCATTACGAAATAACCCGCAAAGGAAAGACAGAAGATAGCTGTTAAAGTCCAGTTCAGTACATTTCGTTTTGATGATAAGCTTCCAATCAATTTGCATACCAACAACAATAGAACAGAAAGTATACCGATACGAATCCAAGCGTAATAGATGAATGATTCCGGCAAGAGTTGGCTTTCCTGATAACGAAGTGAATAAACACCATCGGTCAACGGCAAGTACACAGCAAGTCGAACACCCCAATAAGCAAGAATAAGAGCAAGGACAAGAGCGATTAAAGAGTAAAATCTAAATTCTTTTTTGGCTAAAAAAGCCCATACTATAAATAAGGCAGAAAATAAAACAACCAATTGTCCGGTCAGGAAATAGAAGACGGGAATCACCCCAATCCAAATAAAATATCTTTTTGTAGAATTTACCCATTTAAACGAATAATATAGAAAAACTAATAGTACTAGCAAACCAATAGCACAATCCAATACTAAACCAGGATTTAATTGAATAATAAGCAAAGCAAAAGGCGGCACAATAGATAAGAGCAGATTATACTTCTGTGGATAGATTTGTTGAAGGATTAAGAAGAAGACGTAACCAATCAAATAATAAATGATTGCAAGAATTAAAACGGCAATACTATAAAATAAATAGAACTGGGTAAGAAATTGTCCGGCAACAGTACAAAACCCACCGGGTGTTAACAATAAATCTTCGATTAGATAATTCTTGAACAGAAATAGCTGCATCTCTTCCTGCTGGGAAAAGACAAAAGGATAAAAGAAATAGATAAAAACAAATAAGCCGGTAAAGACCAATATTTTACATATCAGTGCAATTATTTTCATAACCTATTGATTTAAAGAAAAAGAGGAGTAATGGCAGAAAACGCCATTACTCGCTCTTCAAAAAATGTATTTAAATCTTACTTTTTACCACCGTAACCAGGGTTTTGTTCAAGCAGATTATTAGCACCAATCAAGCTGTAGTGAATTGGGAAGCGATTTAAATTAGGATTATTAGTCGCTTTGTGATCCCACCAATCTTCAGTTACATAAGCATCCCAACGAACCAAGTCAGTACGTCTACGACCTTCAGCAAGGAATTCCATTTGCCATTCGTCCAACATACGATATTTGTCCAAGTTTGCAGCTGTTACAGGGCTTGGATCTACACCATCAGCGAAGTAACGTTTACGTACGGTATTGATTAACTCAGCAGCACCTGCTTTGTCACCTGCACGCATTTTGCATTCAGCTAACATATAATAAACTTCAGCTAAACGGATAACAGGAACGTCCGGATCAAATTTACGGTTCTTTTCATCTTGATTAGGACGTGGACTGCGTTTAGTAACACGTACACAAGAGTTTTCTTCAGCCGTACCAATTGTTGAAGGAAGATCAGCTACAGTAGCATAATCTTTACCAACCTTAGCAAAGTAAGCAACCTGATCTACAATTGTAAGCACTTCACCTTTGTATTCACGGCTACCAGTACAAGTCCATTCCGGATTCAATGGGTTAACCAACTCTCCTACGATGAACATACCTCTGTATTTACCTGCACCTTCGTAAACATAAGGTTGTTTACGAACATCCTTTTCATGGAATTTAGCGTAAGCACCACCTAATTTGTAAGGATATCTCTTACCAGTCGGATCAAGACTAGGAATAAGGCCGATACCATTATTAGAACCAGAACCTTCAAGACCACCTAAATAGTTCTTGTAGTTATAAGGAACCATATAACTCCAATACATACCATCAGTTTCCAATTTTGCATTTGCACTTGGTACTGACCAGATTATTTCCGGACAAGTTTCATTGTCAAAACCGAAGATATTAGTCCAATCTGTATCTAAAGCATACTTACCGTATTTACCATCGATGATATCTTGGCAGATAGCAGCAGCTTCCGTATACATTTCTTTACCGATATACGATTTTGCATTAAAATACAATCTAGCTTTTAACACAGCACCTGCAGCACGATTAATACTACCATTTTCCAGGCCACCTAAAGTTTCTTTCAATGGCAAGTTTGGAATAGCAATATCCAATAAAGAGTCAATAAAGTTGAATGTTTCCAAATCGGTTGAACGTCCTTTCACATCACTCTTAGTAGTTGTATACAATGGAACACCACCAAAGAAATCAAGACCATCCAAGTAGAAAGAAGCTACCAATGCTCTTTGTTGGTTCAACATTGATTCGCGCGTTCCTTCAGGGAAACCTAATGCATCATAGTTTACATTTTCCAAATCTTCCAAAGCATCCCATGAAAGAGCCACACCCATAGCGAAGTTTGTCCAACCTGTAGACACCCAAGCCATATCTTCTGTATATTCATGATGATGGAATTTTTGGAATTGTGCACCATCATACCAGTCACTACCACGTGTAGGCAAACAGAATTCGTCAGTTCCTATTTCTTGTAACATCCAGCGTGGAGCATCTTGACCCAAATACCATCTCCAGTGTGTGAAAGGACGATTAAAGCGTTCCCATACAGCCTCTTGTGACGTATAAAATGTTTCCGGAACAACTTGAGAATAGAAAGAAGGTTCTACTTCACAAGATGTTATCGTCGCCATAAGAGCGACAGCCGGCAAGAATGATTTGATTATATTCTTTATTTTCATAATTTAAATCAGATTAGAAGTTAAATTGAAGACCTAATGTATATGTTCTTACAACTGGATAAAAGTCACTCCAGAATCTTTCTGTACCATTGTCCCATCCAGTAATATTTACTTCAGGATTCATACCGCTATAGCCAGTAAATGTATAAACGTTACCAACTGTAGCATAGAAACGTATACGATCAACAAATTTGGTGTATTGTTTCAATGGTAGTGTATATCCTAAAGTAATCGCATCGATTTTCAAGAATGTACCATCTTCCAAATAGTAGTCACAAATTTGTTTTTCACCCTTGATATGGTTGAACTTAGTATAAGCAGTTTTCAACACATTTGTGTTACCTTGATTTTGGATTCCATAATACATATTGATTGTATTGTATACATCAAAATCAATCCAACTTCTCAAATTGATACCTAGATCCCAATCTTTATAGCGTAGCGTATGGCTCCAACCTACAATTAATTCAGGGTTATAGTTACCCATATATTGTTTGTCTTTTTCAGTTTTCTTTGCAGCAGGGATTACTTCGCCATCTTTGTTATAAAGCAAGAAGCTTCCGTTATCATCAAATCCTGCAAATTTCCACAAGTAGAATGAACCGATAGTAGAGCCCTCTTCCATACGTGCGGCATCACCTGGAGATCCAGGAGCTACGAAACCATTACCATTGTAATAGGTATTATTACCCCATAAAGTCAAGATCTTTCCTGAGTTGTGTGACAGGTTCATGTTTGAAGTCCAAGTAAAATCTTTCGTGCGGATAATATCTCCACCAACTTCAAATTCCCAACCTTTGTTTTCCATACTACCGATATTTTGCCATTGTGTACCTTGAGTATAAGGAGGTTGTGGAACCTTAACACTATAGATCAGGTTATCGATTTTACGGCGATAGATATCAAACTTACCATACAGACGGTTATTGAACAATGAATAGTCCAAACCTAAGTCCCATTCTTTCTTTTCTTCCCAACCTAAATTATCGTTTATGTTTTGAGTTTTACCATATGAATATTCCCAAGTTCCGTTTGGCAACATCCAGTAAGTATCTGAACCCAACATATTTGCAGAGTATGATGCACTAAAGTCGTTATTACCGGTTACACCATAACCTAAACGAACTTTCAAGTCATTTACCCATTCAACATCTTTCATAAACGCTTCATTCGAAATACGCCATCCGGCATTTGCAGACCAGAAGTTTGCCCAACGGTTATCTTTTGCAAACTTAGAAGATCCTTCATGACGAAGAGACGCAGAAAGCATATACTTATCTTGATATGAATAGTTAATACGACCAAAGACAGAGAATAAGCGTTCAGTGATGTTCTTTCCTGAACTCATTTCTGCTTTACCATCGCTCAGATAACCTCCTTTACCTATATCCCAATAGCGGATACCATCTACTGCGAAGTTATAGTTTCTCATATTGAAGCTTTCTCCGTTTGTTTCAAAATAAGAATAACCTGCAGTAGCATTCAAGCTGTGACCACCATTCAATTCTTTAATATATGAGAAATAACCTTCAGATGTCAAGTTTTCAGTTTTGCTGAATCCCAGATAAGCATTTCCCTTACGTGAGTTTTCCAACTCATCTCTGTGATTTCTTGAGTTATAGGTATGTAATTCCCATTGACGGTTTTCATAACCAATAACTTGTTGGAAGCTTAATCCTGGGATTGGTTTGATATTCAATTTGAAGTTTACTTCCGGTTTGAACCATTTGTCCAATCCTTCGTATTCACCTAACATTGCATCAGCAACCACGTTGTAATCCAATGATTCGTTAGTCCAAACATTATAACCTGTTGGGCTATTTGGATCGTAAGGAGAACGAGTTGGGTTGTTACGTAATGCTTGTTGGAAGTTAGGATAACGATTTTCACGAGCAGCTTGACGATAGTCAACACTTGGACGAATTTCCAACCAATCTTCAAACAATTTGAATGAAGCATTGATTCTACCACCATAGTCTTGACGACCATCTTTCAACGCGATACCTTCATTTTCTTCATAGAAGAAAGAAGTATAAACCTGTGCTTTTTCAGTACCCATGTCCAAAGCCACGTGGTGTTTCTGTGAGAAGTTATCATGGTTGATCAATTCATCCCACCAGTTTACGTCTGAACCGTAATTTTTACTGATATTATGCTCAACAAATTCGCTTGCTGAAAGCATTTCAGGTGCATTGTAGTTTTGCTTCTTAGAGAATTCAGTTGAATAGGTCAAGTTAACCTTGCCATTTGTATTTGAACCGCTCTTTGTTGTAATCAAGATAACGCCAGATGCAGCACGTGTACCATAGATAGCACCTGCAGAAGCATCTTTCAATACGTCGATAGACTTGATATCTTCTTGAGTCAACGAACGGATATCACCACCAGGGAAACCATCGATTACGATCAGAGGTGATCTACCTGCATTTACAGAAGTCATACCACGCAACTGAATAGTTGTACCTGAGTTAGCAGTTCCTAAGTTGTTCATGATAAGACCACCGATTTTTCCTTGAAGTGCAGAAGTCACATCAGCTCCTCTTACACCGACCATCATATCTTCAGCTTTCAATGAAGTAATAGCACTAGTTACTTGCTTTTTGTCCAATGAACCATAACCGATTACAACAACTTCAGCTAAAGCTTTAGTGTCTTCAACTAATTTTACATTAACAACGCTTTTATTAGCTACATTAATTTCTTGTGTAATATAGCCGATGTAGCTGACAATTAAAGTTGCATTTTTAGCTACACCTGTCAATGTAAATTGTCCATCCATATCGGAAATAGCACCATTTGTAGTTCCTTTAACAACTACATTGGCACCGATAATTGGTTCACCGTTTTCGTCGGTAATAATACCTGAAACGCGGTCATTTTGTTGCTGTGCAGCAGTTGAAGCATGCACCTTTTCTGTTCCCAATACGATTTTTTTATTCACTACAGTGTAAGAAATACCTGTATTTTCGAACAACTGATTTAGAACATCAAAAATATTCTTGTTTTCAACATTAACTGATGTCTTCCAATTGATATTAACCACCTTTGTGTCGTAAACAAAACTATAATCAGTCTGTTGTTCTAGTACATCTAAGATAGAAGCAACATTGTTATTGTTCACACTAAGAGTTATCAGCGAGTTCTGCTTATCATAAGTACTAGTAGCTAAGGCTACGTGAATATTCAGGAAGAAAAATAACATTAAAAGCCCTATCGCTGATAAATGTTTTTTACCAAAGAACTTTTTATTGCTCTTCCCTGATTTTAAGGTTATGTTTTTCTGCATATTTTAAATTACTAGTTTAATTAGTTAGTTCATATTTAGGCAATTTTGGCCACAAACATTTGTACGTCATTTACACGCGTACTTTGTAAAATAGAATCCGTATTTTCACATAGGGCAGTTGTGTTTTAAATGGTTAATATTATTTAGTTAATTCAATGATCATCTTATCTAATCTGTCTCCACTAATGCTTGTTTCATGAATACTATATTTTATGCCTGAAGCAACCTGCAAATACTCCATAATCTGCAACAACTGCTCCGACTCAAATTTTCCGGTTAGCAAAGACTGCAGTACCTTCGGATTCTTTACCTCAAAAGAAACATTGTAGTGTCTGCTCAATTTCTTTAAGACCTCTTCCATCGGATGGTTTTTGAAGTACATCTTACCCTCTCTCCAACCTATTTCATAGATTGGATCGACCCATTGAAGAGTTAGTTTTCCTTTTTCAAAAGTTGCTTTTTGATTAGGTTTAAGTTGGTATTGTTTATTGTGTATTGTATTATCATCTATTATGAGGTTTACAGAACCCTCCACTAGAGTTGTTTCTATTTTCTGATCTTCTGAATAAGCGTTAACATTAAATTGAGTTCCTATTACTTTAACAGATAAGTTATTATCTGTTTCAACAAAAAAAGGTTGGTGTTTATTCTCTGTTACTTCAAAATATCCTTCACCTTCTAAAAACACCTTACGCTTACCATCTGTAAATCTGGCAGGGTACTTCAGACAACTACTTGCGTTAATCCATACTTTCGTACTGTCTGGCAAAACCACTGAAGTAATTACCCCCGGATTTGTTTTCACTTCAATATATTGGTCAGCAATAACTTTACTCGAACGATAGAGATAGTAAGAAAACAATAGAACAGGGAGAAGTAGGATAGCTGCAATTCTTTGAATCCAATTCAGATAAAATTGAAGGAAATTCTTTCTCTTTTCTTTTCCTTCTTTTACCTTGATAGTAGCTTTTAAGGCAGAAAGAGCCCGCGATGTATCGGTGGTTTTATGGATTTGCACTTTTCTAGAGGCTTCCCATAAAAAATAGCATTCCTCCATAAATCGCATATATTCAGCAGATTCTGCGATCCACGAGTTCACACGCTCTCTCTTACTATCTGTGGTAGTACCCGAGAGATAGCGCACAATCAGCTCTTCAGAAAACCCCTCCATCTATTTTCGTTTATTATATATACAGTTCATGAAATAAACATACTAAAGAAAAACGACATTATTTTCAATTTCTATATACGAAAATCATGTTATTATTCCTAAGTTTGCTCTGTAATTGACTGTTAAATGGAAATATTAGATTTGCACAATAATCAAGAAATACAAATCCTCTTAAAATCAGGAGATGAGTCTGTTTTTGATGCAGTGTACACTTTTTATTTCAGTCGTCTTTGTGCTTTTGGCTCTCAATATATTGAACTAAGTGAATGCGAAGAAATTGTTCAAGAGGTCATGTTGTGGCTCTGGGAAAACAGGCAAGCGCTTGTGCCAGAACTATCCTTAAAATCATTACTATTTACCATGGTCAAAAATAAATGTTTGAACCGCCTTGAACATACTATTGTAAAACAGAAAGTACATGAGAAATTAATCGAAAAATTTAAGGAGCAGTTTGAAGATCCGGACTTTTATATATTCAACGAATTGCAGGAATTATTAAATAAAGCTATCGAAAAATTACCTAAGGAATACAGGAAAGCTTTCGAAATGAATCGTTTCGAAAATATGACTTATAATGAAATAGCAGAGATAAGCGGTGTTTCTTCTAAAACTATTGCTTACCGTATTTCGCAGGCTTTGAAAATATTACGTACAGAGTTAAAAGATTACATTCCTTTATTAACCGGCATCCTGTTTACATAATCACATAGGATCTACATCATAATGAAACACTATTTGGCGAAAAGACGGGATGGCTTGCATCTCTTTATATATCTTCTCCAACAATTCACGAGTAGAAGCAATTGATGCGGCTATTTCAATTTTCAAAACAATATGTCTTACATAAAACGTTTGCACACGCGTAATTACGGGAGTAACAGGACCCAATACGCGGTCGCCCAAATGGGCTCGCAACCTTTCTGCATAAATAGATGCTATTTCTCGTAGAGTGCTCTCATTTCTGCTGCGCAATACCAATGTTATGATTCGGTGGTAAGGCGGATACTTGAACATACTGCGCTCTTCCAGCTGAAGTCGAGCCATCTCCTTATAGGCCGACCTTATGACTTGTTGAATAAGCGGATGTTCGGGCTGTGACGTTTGTAATACAACTGTTCCAGGGGTATCCCTTCTCCCTGCACGACCACTAACCTGTGCCATCAGCTGATAAGCACGCTCATGCGCTCGGAAGTCAGGAAAATTCATTAGGCTATCTGCATTCAATATCCCTACCACGCTCACATTCGCAAAATCCAATCCCTTGGATATCATCTGAGTCCCTATCAGTATCTGGGTTTTACCTTGGTCAAAATCAGTTAATATCCGTTCATAAGCCATACGTGTACGCGCCGAATCCAAATCCAATCTGTCTGTCTTCACAGCAGGAAACAAAGAGGCGATCTCCTCCTCTACCTTTTCTGTACCGAAACCCATCATGCGCATATCAGTTCCATTGCATTCCGGACATACCTCAGGTAGCTTGATTGAATATCCGCAATAATGGCAGACCAATCGTTCCTGTCGTTTATGATAGGTCAGACTTACATCACAATTTAAACAATGGGGCACATGACCGCAATCTGCACATTCTACCATAGGAGCGAATCCACGTCTATTCTGGAACAGGATAACCTGCTCTTTCTTGGCTAATGCTTCACCAATTTTGTCAATAAGGGAAGGAGAAAACAAAGCTTCTTTCTTCATTTTCTTTTTCCGTTTTAGCTCTTTCAGATCTACCGCGACTATTTCAGGTGGCTTCGTGTCACCAAATCGCGTACTTAATTCAACCAATCCATATTTCTGAATCAGTGCATTATAGTAGGAATCGACAGAGGGTGTAGCCGAGGCCAAAAGTGTTTTGGCTCCGTGCATATTTGCTAATACTATGGAAGCATTACGAGCATTATACCGCGGTGCAGGATCTTGTTGTTTATAGGAAGTTTCATGTTCTTCGTCAACAATGATAAGTCCTAAATTCTTGAATGGTAGGAATAACGACGAACGCACGCCCACAATAAGCATCGGATCATTACTATATAGGAGTTTATTCCACACCTCTACTCGTTCGTTGTCCGAAAAGCGCGAATGGTAGACCAATAAACGGTTTCCAAAATGTTTAGCCAACCGTTCAGTCAATTGTGTAGTAATAGCAATTTCGGGCAACATATAAAGTACTTGGCGACCCAACTTCAATACCTCATCGATCAGATGAATATGTATTTCCGTTTTACCGCTCGATGTGGCACCAAAAAGCAAGCAAACATCTCGTTTTTCGAACGTTTCCCGAATCTGATTATAAGCTGTATATTGAGCCGGAGTAAGAGGTTTAGGTGGATTTAAACGACAAACCGGAACTTGCAAACGGCCAATCACTTTATCGTAACTCTCCAATATCCCTTTTCTAAAAAGTTCATTCAAGGCGGCAGTGTTTGATCCAGTATTTTCTAACAGTTCCTTCTTGGATAATTCTTTCGCCTTGGTGGGATTCAATACCTGACTTAGATTCAGGTAAGAAATCAGAATCTCCTCTTGCTTTTTAGCCCTTTTTAGATCGGCAAAGGCCTGTTGCAACATTTCTTCGCTTTTATAAGCATTTGCCAATCGGACAAAGGACTGCATCTTTGGAACAAATCCCCGTTTCAGTTCTTCATTAATCTCAACTGCCCCGTAGGTCAGTAAGCTAGAGATGACTGGTAATACATTTTTCAATCCCGTTCGTTTTTCAAGATCGGAGACCGATAGCTTTTCACCGGGTTTAAACACATCCAATACCTTTCCTTCACTCGGTCGCAAAGGATGTTGGGCTTCAAAATCAGGATTTAAAGAAACGATCGTCTCACTTTCCAATTTTAATCCGGCTGGTAGCGCAGCCTTATACACATCTCCTAACTTACATAAATAGTAGGAGGCTATCCATTCCCAAAACCTCAATTGAGGCCTGCGCAATATGGGTGTATTGTCTAACAAACTATGGATTGCTTTGACTTCATACCCCTCGTTAGGACATCGCTGATGTACATGAATAACAATTGCTGTATAGTAACGCTTCTTTCCGAAATGCACAATGACACGACGGCCGGGCACAATCGATTTTTCCATCTCGTCGGGCACCCGGTACGTATAGCTATTCTCTAAGGAAAGCGGGAGTATTACATCAGCATACATCATCGTTCCACATCTTTGTTTGCCCAAAAGTAACAAAAAAAGGCCGGACTTGAGTAGCCCGGCTTTTTCATGTACTTTATTTATCAAAACAAGATAGCAGCAGTAATAGACCAACCACGATGTTTGGCATCGCCGGTCATTGAAGTTCCCTGATAACTTTTAATCAGGCCTAAGTCGTAATTAACTCCTACTTGAAGATGTCTGAATACTTCAACACCACCACCAAAATTCAAACCTGTTGCAAAACTTTTCGCTTCAATTTGCTGATCGATTACCTTCCAAATCTTATCTCCACCAATACGGAAAGAAGCATAAGGACCTGCAGTCAAATAACCTTTAACAACCGGCAAGCCGAATTTCCATTTCAAATTGACGGGAATATCCAGATAATCGGTCTTATGGCTTTCAGTCTTATATTCCAATCCTTTTTGTGAATACAGCACTGCAGCATCCATGCCAATCCCCAACAACGGCACTGTAAAATCAACCATCGGCCCTATTTGAAAACCTGTGATATTAGACGGATCGATTACATCTTTGCTAAAATGCGGTTTAGATATATTCAGCCCACCTTTAACACCGAAAGCAATTTGCGCTGATGCAGAAACTGTAGTAAACAGCAACATCATTAAAATAATTCCTAAACTCTTTTTCATACCTTTCTTTTTCTCCATTGTCTATATAAATAACAATACAAATAAACCGAAAGTTATCCAAATAACAAATAGCAACAAATCATTTTAGACTCGAATATCATGTAAGGTCTATAGCTTAATCTAAGCTTTCACGAACAATATCCAGCAATTAACTGTTTTTGTCTTGATAAAAAGACAATGCATATATGGAACAATTTCCTAAAAAGGATATCCTCTCAGGGAATCTATTAACTGCCGAAGAACAAGCAAGACTTACTCCCGATTCCGTTCTGAACATACTAAAAAAAGGCAACCAAGATTTTGTAAAAGGACATCTCACCGTACGTAATAACTCTCAACGTGTCAGAGACGCTTCTCTTGGCCAATATCCAATGGCCGTTGTACTGTCTTGCCTTGACTCTCGTGTTCCTGTAGAAGATATTTTTCATCGCGGTATAGGAGATTTGTTCGTTGCCCGTGTGGCCGGGAATATTGTCAATGAAGATATATTAGGGAGTTTGGAATTTGCTTGCAAAGTTTCCGGAGCAAAACTCATAGTCGTGCTCGGACATGAATATTGCAGTGCCATCAAATCAGCTATTGATAATTTGGAAATGGGACATCTAACCGGATTACTTCATAAAATAAAACCAGCAGTATCCTTAGCAACTCAAGACTTTGAAGGAGAGACGAACTCCAAAAACGAGCTATTCATGGAAAAAGTTTGTCATTGCAACGTAGAACTCACCATACAAGAAATCATAAAGCAAAGCCCCATTTTGCATGATCTCAAAGAACAAGGACAAATTGACATCGTTGGCGGTATCTACAACATGAAAAAAGGCACAGTCTCCTTTTTCCAAAGCTGAGAAACCGATCATTTCAAAGGCCAATTTTTATAAAATCGCCCCGATTAGTGTCAAAGTTTGCAAGTTTGTGATAAACTTGCAAACTTTGACACTAAGTACACCATCAATCCAATTACTTATAACTATGTTTGGAGGTAAAGCTAAATGCTGCACTTCTAAATATTACACTGTAAAACACTCTATTCATAAAGCCATTTTTTACTCCCAAAAAGGTTTCATTTTGACTTTTTCGAAACCTCGCAATTCAAGCCTGTTCAAGCCCTTAAAATTTTCCATCCAACAGACAGCTCCATTCCTCAAAAGACTGTCTAAAATCTCCCAAAAAGAGGCAAATTTCCATCTTGCATTTTTTCAAAAACGTGAAAAAGTCCAAAATTCCCCTCAAAAAAGAATTTATAAAAAAACATCCCAATGCTTTTTAAAAAGGATTGAGATGTTTTTTGAAAAGCATTGGGATGTTTTTTTTAAAGAATCGGGATGATTTTGAGAGAGGTAATGCCCCTGTTCAAAAATCATCCCGACCATTATTTTTTACGAGTTTCGTTTACACTTTCGCACGTCTTTCGGTTTATTTTTTATTGAATGGTTTGCGGACGATCTTCTTTTGCTACACCAAACGTTTCTGATGGAGTGTTACCCATTTCAAAAACTAATTCGCCACCGGCTACGATATCTTTAAATTCGATATACGATTTCGTATAAGCTTGACCATTTAGTGTAACCTGTTGGATGTACTTGTTGTCTGCACTATTATTCAATGCCTTAACTGTAAAAGTCTTTCCGTTTCCTACATTTAATACAGCTTCGTCAACCAACGGGCTACCAAATACATAAACTCCGCCTGCAGGTGCTACCTGATAGAATCCAAGTGAAGAAAGGATGTACCAAGCTGACATCTGGCCTACATCTTCATTTCCACATAAACCTGCCGGAGCATCGTGATATAAGGTAGTCATCGTTTCACGTACTTTGTCGGCCGTTTTCCAAGGCTGACCCACATAAGGATACATATATAATACATGGTGGCTTGGCTCGTTTCCGTGTGCGTACTGACCAATCAGACCACTGATATCAGGAGATGCTTCTTCGCCCAAATCACCTTGTACAATGAACAAAGAATCCAACTTTTCAATAAATTTCTCTTCGCTACCAAACAGGTCAACCAATCCCTGTATATTTTGTGGTACTAACCAAGTGTATTGCCATGCATTACCTTCTGTATAGTCATTTATACGATGAACTGATTTGAAAGGATCAAGCGGTTCGTTTCTGAAATTACCCTTCGAATCGATACCTCTAACAAAATTGATAGATTTGTCGAAGTAGTACGTGAACGAGTTGCTTCTTTTCAAGAAATAATTATAATCGTCTGTTTCACCTCTTTCTTTCGCTACTTGTGCCAAAGCCCAGTCGGCAAGTGCATATTCCATACCTTTAGCTACCGATTCGTTTTCAAGATCGTAAGGTATATATCCCAATGATTTATAGTGATTCAAACCTCTTTCGTCAAGCATAGCTGATGTTTTCATCGCCTCATAAGCCAGATCTTTATCGAATCCTGTAAATCCTTTCAAGTAAGCATCAGCTACAACAGGAATACCCGGATTACCAACCATACAGTCTGTTTCGTTACCTACCAAATGCCATACAGGAAGTTTTCCTTGTTGCTTGTAAATAGTAAGCATCGTATTGATGATATCAGACATTTTTTCAGGATGGATAATGGTCATCAACGGATGAGCTGCACGGTAAGTGTCCCAAAGTGAGAAAGTCGTATAATTTGTAAAGCCTTCGTTCGGATACATGTTCTTATCGGCTCCTCTATAGCTGCCATCGACGTCACAGAATACAGAAGGAGCTACCATAGTATGATATAATGCAGTATAGAATGTGCGCATTACAGAGGCATCACCCGATTTCACCTGTACCTTATTTAACTCTTCGTTCCACGCTTTATCTGCATCGGCAATGACTTGATTGAAGTCCCAACCTGGAAGTTCGGCAGCAAGATTAGCTTTTGCACCATCGATGCTTACAGGTGAGATGGCCACCTTGGCATACACTTCTTTCGCTTTATCAGCAGCAGCGAATTGTGCTATTCCATAGGCACGACGTGCAGTAATGCTTTTGCCTTCTTGAACTGCAGTTGTATCATATACGGCAAAGCCGGTTAGCGGTTCAGAGAATACGGCTGTAAAATATACGCGTTGGTCGTTAGCCCATCCTCTTGAGAAGCGGTATCCGGAAATCACCGAGTCATTTTCTTGAATCAGATAACCTTCAACCGGACTATCCCATCCGATACCTGCAACTAAATCGATTACTAACTTAGGATCTGTAGCTGAAGCATCTTGATAGGTATACTTATGGAATCCTACACGTTTGGTTGCTGTTAATTCAACATCTACATTATAGCGATCCAAGTGAACGGCATAATAACCTGGTTTTACCTTTTCTGTTTCTCTTCTGAAAAGTGAATACAAACCTGTTGATTGATCACCATGAACACCTCTTTTCAGAATAGGTTCGCCCGTTACAGGCATAAATACAACATCTCCCAAATCACCAATACCGGTACCGCTCAGATGCATATGTCCGAATCCCATAATTGTCGAATCAGTGATATGGTAACCCGAACACCAGTCCCAACCTTGTGTGATATTGGACGGGCCCAATTGAACAGCCCCGAAAGGTACGTTGGCACCTAAGAATACGTGTCCATGATCACCTGTCCCTATATATGGGTCTACATACTGTGTCAAATTTAGTGTTGATGCATCAGTAACATCCTGTTTACAAGATGTTAACACCCCAAAAGCCAAGCCTGAACAAAGTCCTAATCCAATCAGGCCGGAGAAAGTTTTTTTCTTTAGTTTCATATAGATATGCTATTTTTTAGATAAGAATACACTTTATATAAAAAATCAATAGGGCAAAGATATGGATTTTATCAGGGTATAATTGCGTACCTTTGCAAAAAATAAGAAATCGCATGGTCAGTTACTTGCAAATAGATAACCTCACAAAGAGTTTTGGAGACTTGGTTTTATTCGAAAACATCTCCTTCGGAATCGCTCAGGGACAAAAAACCGGACTAATCGCCAAAAACGGAGCCGGTAAAACAACTCTATTGAATATTATAGCCGGCAAGGAAGGCTATGATGAAGGTAGTGTAGTGTTCCGTAATGATTTACGCGTAGGCTATCTGGAACAAACACCCGTATTTCCGGATCATATCAATGTTTTACAAGCCTGCTTTCATTCTGACAATCAAACGGTACGCCTGATTGCCGAGTACGAAGAGGCTCTAAACAGTGATAACCACGATAATCTGGAAGATATTCTTCAACGGATGGATATTGAAAAAGCGTGGGATTACGAGCGAAAAGCCAAACAGATCCTTTCGCAATTGAAAATATCGGATTTCAATCAGCCCGTAAGCCAACTATCGGGTGGGCAATTGAAACGCGTAGCCCTGGCCAATGTATTAATTACCGAACCCGAACTGATCATTTTGGATGAGCCGACCAACCATCTGGATTTGGAAATGACGGAATGGCTTGAAGACTACCTAAGCCGTCAATCAATCAGCATCCTAATGGTTACGCACGATCGTTATTTTCTGGATCGCGTATGTAATGATATTTTGGAAATAGACAGAAAGCAAGTCTATCAATATAAAGGTAATTATAATTACTATCTCGAAAAGAAAGAGGAACGGATGGCTGCGCTGGCCGTAGAAACCGACCGTGCTTCAAACCTTTTACGCAAAGAGTTGGACTGGATGCGCCGTCAGCCGCAGGCCCGAGGCACAAAGGCCAAATACAGAATCGATGCATTCTATGAGTTAGAAAAGAAAGCGAAACAAATACGGGAAGAAGGCAATGTCAATCTAAAAGTAAAGGCGGCATACATTGGCTCTAAGATTTTTGAAGCATCTCATGTATCGAAACGATTTGGAGACCTGAAAATCGTAGAAGACTTCAATTATATATTCGCACGTTACGAAAAGATGGGCATAGTGGGCAACAACGGTACCGGCAAATCAACCTTCATCAAAATGCTCTTAGGCGAAGTTGCACCGGATAGCGGTAGCTTTGATATCGGCGAGACCGTCCGCTTTGGCTATTATAGCCAAGACGGTTTGCAATTTGACGAACAAATGAAAGTGATCGATGTAGTACAAGATATTGCTGAATACGTAGACCTGGGAGACGGAACCAAACTGGGCGTCAGCCAGTTTCTGAACTACTTCATGTTCGAGCCTGAAAAACAACACAGCTACGTGTATAAGCTTAGCGGTGGAGAAAAGCGCAGGTTATATCTATGTACGGTTCTGATGCGCAATCCGAATTTCCTTGTACTCGACGAGCCGACAAACGATTTGGATATTGTTACCCTGAATGTATTGGAAGAATACCTGCGCAACTTTAAAGGTTGTTTGATCGTAATTTCGCACGACCGATACTTTATGGATAAGGTGGTTGATCACCTGTTAGTATTCCGTGGCAATGCCGACATCAAAGATTTCCCGAGCAACTATACGCAATACAGGGAATGGAAAGAAGTGCAAGAGCTTCTGAAAAAGGAAGAAGAAGCTAAATTGATAAAGAATCAGCCTCAACCGGAAAAGACGCAGCGTAAAACGGACGACAAGGAGAAGAAAAAGAAACTTACCTTTAATGAACGTAAGGAATTTGAACGGTTGGAGACCGAAATTGCCCAATTAGAAGAAGAGAAGCTAACACTCGAATCGGAAATGAGCAGTGGCCAGCTAAGCAATGATGAATTGCTGCAAAAGTCAGACAGGATAGCTAAAGTAATTGACGAGCTTGACGAAAAGACGATGCGTTGGCTTGAATTGAGTGAGTTGGCCTAATTAGTAAGGAAGAAGAATGATAGAAGGCAAATCAAAATTATGGAATAAAAACTTTGTCCAATGTTGTTCATCCTATTTCTTGATGAACTTTGCATTCTATATGCTCATGCCTACCATTCCTGTCTATTTAGTAGAAGAGTTGAAGATTGATCCGTCTCAGGTGGGCATGGCCTTATCAAGCTACACGCTGGGATTGATGCTTATACGCCCATTCTCAGGTTATTTAGTGGATTGTTTTTCTCGAAAACCACTCTATTTCTTTGCATTTCTTGCCTTTGCCACGATGTTTGCAGGGTATTTCTTTGCCACAACCGTTCTGGCAGTCATGATTATACGCTTTATTCAGGGAAGTTTCATGGGGTTGACGTCCGTTGCCGGAAATACGATAGCTATCGATGTGATTCCTTCGGAACGAAGAGGCGAAGGTATGGGATATTATGGCTTGACGATTAATCTGGCTATGTCGTTATCTCCTTTGGTAGCAGTAGCCCTATACAATAAATCAGGATTTCATCCGGTAGTACTTACAGGATTAATTATTGCCTTTGTCGGGGTTTGCTCTGTTGCACTCATACGTTATCCGAAACGAAAGATTGTAAACCGTCCGCCCCTGTCTTTGGACCGCTTTATACTGGTTAAAGCACTATGGGCCGGCTTGGCCTACATGCTTTGTGCTATTCCTTATGGGATGATTATCTCGTTCGTTATATTATATGGTAAAGAAATTGCTATTGAGAATCCCGGAAACTTTTTCATATTTCTCGCTATCGGGATTGGATCGGCACGATTAATCTCCGGTAAATTGGTAGATAGAGGGAAAATACATCTTGTATCTACAATTGCTCTATCCATTCTCACATTGACATTTGCTCTATTTGCATTGATCCATACAGAAACAGCATTTTTTGCTTGCGCCCTTGCTATTGGTATAGGCTTCGGAATCAGTGTGCCGGCTTTTCAAATGCTTTTTGTAAATGTAGCACCCCATAATATGCGTGGAACAGCTACCTCTACCTATCTCACCTCATTCGATTTAGGTGTTAGTATCGGAATGCTAACAGCCGGGTTCATTTCTTCACATTACAATTTGGCAGCATCTTACCTTGTGGGATCCCTTTTTTGTGCACTATCTTTAGTTGTTTATCTGTTTTTTGCCAAAACTGCTTACGAAAGGGATCGTATACAATAAACCATAGAGTATAGCTATCAGTAGATAGACAGAAGCATTTTGTCATTTCGTTCACAAATACTACATTTGCATTGCATTTAGAAAACGAAAAGCAAACATAATAAATCATTTTTATAGTTTTTAGCAATTATTATACATATTATCCAACATTGTTATAAAAACATATTATTATATTTGCATCGTAAAAAGATTGAAAGGGGAACAGGTTATCACCCCTATTTTAAATGTTTAGGTTTTTAGTTTAGGATTATTAAAATTAGGTATTATGAAACGTTTAGGTTTGGCAATGATTGCCGTTATAATGAGTGTATCAGCAGTATTAGCTGAAAGCAATGCAAAAAAAGTTAGCAAAGAACCTTTTGCAGTTAGTGTTGAAAAATTAAGTCAATATTTACAATTGACTCCTGCCCAATATGAAGAAGTTGTTAAGATTAACGCTTATTTCATTGAAAAACAAAATCAAAGCATCAGGACTGGCAGCAAACTACAAGCTAAGAAAATGCAAGAAGCCGTATACGGCAACTTGAAGCTAATGAAGAGTACGCTTACTCCTGAACAGTACCGCAAATATGTTGTTCTTTTGAATGTTACAAACAACAACAACCGTTTGACAGGTATGACCTCAGTAGTTGATAGCTTTCTGGCAGACAACGAGTAAAAGATACTTTACAGTCACTATAAATTAAGAAGAGATTACACACCGAAAGGTGTATGTAGTCTCCTTTTTTTTTATCTATCTTTGTTGTAAAATACATAGACTTACAACAAGAATCATGAATCTCAACGCCAGCTTAAAAAAACACACAAGCGCCTACTCTCTAATACTTCTTGGCGCATTTCTTCAAGCACTTAGTTACGTTATTTTTTTAGCTCCCTACAAAATAGTACCAGGTGGTGTATATGGTATTTCCATCGTTATCCATCACGTAACACAAGGTGTGTTTCCTCTTTTTCCTGATGGGCTACCCATGGGTGCTACAGCCCTTTGTTTTAATATTCCGCTTTTATTCCTGGCCATGAGAAAACTGGGATTATCATCGGGTCCCAAAACAGTTGTAACATTCTTGCTTATCTCGGTCTTTACCGATACGATTTCATATCTTGTAGGCAGCGAACCTCTCGTGGATAACGACCGCTTTATCGCTTGCTTTTATGGTGGTGCTATTTTAGGACTTGGCGTAACCTGCGTATTCCGTGCAGAAAGCACCAGTGCCGGATCGGATGTGCTTGCACGTGTGATTGCCAACAATACAAACATGAAAGTCAGCAATATGATTATTATAGTAGACTCATGTATTGTTGTGATTGGTCTTATAGTTTTTCAAGATTGGGCAGTTCCCTTGTATTCTTGGTTTACTATATTTGTATTTGGCAAAGTCGTTGAAATGTTTCAGGTTGAAAATCCTAACCGAGCTGTGTTTATCGTTTCAAAGAAAACACAGGAAATGAAAGAAATGATTGTCAACAAAATGAATTTACGAGGTACTTTCCTGCATGGAAGAGGGATGTATGAAGGGAAAGAAAAAGATATTATTTTCATGATAGCTGAAAGGAAAGATTTACGCAAACTGAAAGAAGAAGTAAAAGCAATAGACGAAAATGCCTTTATATCCTCGATGCATGCAACTAAAGATTCACCAGCAACAGGAAGATAAAACGACTTACATTTGCTAATATTAGCCCTAAAAGCTATTTTTGCAACATTTTTCAATAGAATCAATATTTATAATTACTAAATAATAGAGAATGCCTACTATTTCACAACGGGGGCTAAACATGCCTGCTTCGCCTATTCGTAAACTTGTCCCCTTGGCCAATAAGGCTAAAGCAAAAGGGATAAAAGTATTTCACCTCAATATCGGACAACCGGACCTGCCTACTCCTGAAGTCGCGATGGAGGCGATGCGAGCGGTGGACCGCAAAGTGTTAGAATATTCTCCAAGTGAAGGCAATCTGAGTTTTCGAAAAAAACTGGTCGATTATTATGCAAAATTCAATATCGACGTAACTGTCGATGATATCATCATAACGACGGGTGGTTCAGAAGCCGTGTCCTTTTCATTTATGGCCTGCCTTGATCCGGGAGACGAAATTATAGTGCCCGAACCTGCTTATGCAAACTATATGGCTTTTGCCATCTCGGCCGGTGCAGTGATCAAGACAATCCCTTCAACCATCGAAGAAGGCTTTGCATTGCCTTCTGTTGAACGATTTGAAGAACTTATCACACCACGTACTAAGGCCATCTTGATTTGTAATCCGAACAATCCCACAGGATATCTTTATACCCAAAAGGAGATGAATCAAATCAGGGATATCGTCAAGAAATACGATCTATTCCTATTTTCAGATGAGGTTTATCGTGAGTTCTGTTATACTGGTGCACCGTATATTTCAGCTTTCCATTTGGAGGGAATAGAAAACAATGTGGTTCTGGTAGATTCCGTTTCAAAACGTTATAGCGAATGTGGCATTCGAATCGGTGCCCTTATCACCAAAAACCAACAGGTGAAAGAAAACGTCATGAAGTGGTGTCAGGCACGGCTTAGTCCACCTTTGATAGGCCAAATCATGGCTGAAGCGTCTTTGGATACACCGGACGACTATATGCTGACCGTATATAATGAATACGTAGAACGTAGAAAATTCCTTGTCGACGGCATCAACCGGATTCCGGGTTGCTATACTCCTATTCCCATGGGTGCCTTCTATACAGTAGCCAAATTGCCGGTTGACGATGCGGATAAATTCTGTGCTTGGTGTTTGAGTGAATTCGAATATGAAGGACAAACAATCATGATGGCTCCTGCGTCTGGTTTCTATACCACACCAGGGTTAGGGAAAAACGAAGTACGTATCGCTTATGTTCTAAAGAAAGAAGATTTGGCCAAAGCACTTGAGGTCTTAGCAAAAGCACTCGAATTGTATCCCGGTCGTGTAATTTGAATCATAAGACATGAATCTGGAACTTTTTATAGCTAGAAAGATACACTTCAATAAGGAGGAAGGCAAACAAGCCACTCCTCCTGCCGTTCGTATTGCCATGACGGGGATAGCTCTTGGGCTGGCAGTCATGATGATTTCAATAGCTATTATTATTGGTTTCAAACAAGAAATAAGAGGTAAAGTTGCCGGATTCGGTTCGCATATTCAAATTACTAATTTCGACTCAAACAATTCGTATGAAACCAAACCTATAGCTGTTAGTGACAGTTTACTATCGTCCTTACGCAGTTTTGCAGGGATAAAGCATGTAGAGACGTATGCTACGAAATGGGGGCTTCTTAAGACAGATACGGATTTTCAGGGGATTGTATTAAAAGGTATCGACAAGGACTTTGACTGGTCGTTCTTCACGAAAAACATGAAAGAAGGTGTGGCTTTTACGCTCGATTCGGTAAAGACAGGTACAGAAGTAGTCATTTCACAATATCTATGTAATCTATTAGGTTTGAAGCTGGGTGATTCATTCCTGACCTATTTCATGCAGGATGATGTTCGTGCCCGCCGATTTACAATTACCGGTATTTATGAGACCGGATTTCAGGATTACGATAAACTATTCGTCTTGGCCGATATTCGACAGATTCGCAGACTAAACGGCTGGGAGGAAGATGAGGTAAGCGGTATAGAACTGCAAGTAGTTGATTATGACAAGCTGGATCCAATTGCAGAAAACCTGTATTACCACATGGCGGAACAGCAAGATCGTAATGGAAATACATTTTACACCCGCACTGTAAAAGAAATAAACCCGATGATTTTCAGTTGGTTGGATGTATTAGATATGAATGTAGTGGTGATTCTTATCCTTATGATGTCAGTTGCCGGATTCGCCATGATATCAGGATTAATCATTATCATCCTTGAACGAACCAACATGATCGGTATTTTGAAGGCGCTTGGTCAAAATAACACGAGCATCCGTAAGATTTTCCTCTATATCTCCTTCTTCCTGATTGGCAAAGGTATGCTTTGGGGTAATGCGATTGGCTTGATTCTTTGTTTTATCCAATATCAGTTCGGCCTAATTAAATTGGATCCGACCATTTACTACATGGATACGGTACCCATCAGTTTGAGTCTTTCGTCCTTCATCTTATTGAATATTGGAGCATTGGCAGCTGCCATGGCCATGATGTTGGGGCCGTCATACGTCATCACCAAAATCGCTCCTGCACGAAGTATCCGGTTTGAATAATTCTTTTCTTATTAATTCAGATTAAACGTGTAATCCTTTTTTCCTCGGAAAGAGCGATAAATCCGTACGTACAAGTTAAACAACGGAGTAATAACTGCTAATACAGGAAAAAGGTACACAATTGGTTTTTGTTGTAGTAATTTGGCTGATTTATAGAATACAATCGTCTTAGATAACATAAGCAGGATATACAGTAACACCCCAACTGCAGCCATCACAGGATTTCCTATGACACCCAAATAGATACATAAACCTGTAACGATGAGAAAAAGGAAATAAATCACCGTATCGAAACGGTAACGGGTCAATGCCCAACCCTGATAGTAGCGGCGAGTAGCAGCTCGTGACACTTTCATCTCTTTCCAAACAGAAAAACTCTCGATCTCGTCTATCTCTGTCAGACTGTCAATTGAGTATTCAACGACTGTGTTATCTTTTGTAGCTGCTTCGTTAACAAACAAATCATCATCTCCTGCATGGAGATTTAAAGTTCTATAATAACCTTTTCGTTTGAAAAACTCTTCTTTAAGATAAGCCAGATTGCGGCCATTACCGGAATATGGTGATTTAGCTAACGCAGATGAAAGGTATTGTAGCCCCATAATCAGATTGTCATAGGCAATCAATTTATGCATAAACCCTTTGTGATGAACATAAGCACTGAAACCTAGCACAAAACTTTTGCCTGGCACAAAGTTCTTAGCCATAGACTTAACCCAACCTGTTGTATGTGGCCGGCAGCTTGCTTCCGTAAAAAGCAACACATCATGTTTCGCAGCCTTAATACCAACAGTCAATGCAAGTTTTTTTCGACTCAAGTATTTTGCACTCTCCGGAATATAGGTATGATATAAGTGTTTATATTCGGCCTCTAAGCGTTTTAAAACATCTTCGCTTTCATCAGAAGGCACATCATTGACTACAATAACTTCGTATTCAGGATAATCTTGGGTGAGTATAGCCGGCAGATTCTTTTGTAAATTCACGGATTCGTTCTTTGCATAGATAATTATAGAAACCGGAGGCGTATTAGCCCCCATCTCATCTATTTTTTTGTTATTCTTTTTCGCCAATCGGTATGGACGAAAATATACAATCAGCAAAAACAATAACTGTAGTAAGAATAATCCACCCAAAACACCAGCTACAACCAGCTCAATTTCTGAAAAAGTCAAGAGTTTTTCCATCTGCACACTACTTTAATATACAAATGTACAAAAACTATTAAAGAGAATCAGAGAAATATGCCTTAGGAAGTTGACGACAGTTATATTGTGAAGCCATCACTTCACCGTATGCTCCTGCTGAACGGAATGCTATAAGATCACCTCTATGAGCTTTATTTAGTTCAACGTCTTTACCAAAGACATCAGACGACTCACAGATAGGCCCTACTACATCATATAGTTCCGTTTCTTCGTTACTTGTAATATTTTCCATACGATGATAGGCATCGTACATGGCCGGACGAATCAGTTCGGTAAAACCAGCATCCATTACGGCAAACTTCTTGATTTCGCCTTCTTTGACATACAAAACTTTAGAAATAAGCGAACCGCATTGGCCAATTATTGAGCGCCCAGGTTCGAAATGGACTTGTTGCCCGGAGCGTAATTTCAACAGCCGGTTGAAGACAGCAAAATAGTTATCAAAAGCAGGAATCGGTAAATGGTTCGGGTGGTAATAATCAATTCCCAATCCACCTCCAAAATTGAGATTTTCAACAACAAAGTTACGCGCTGCCAATTTATCTTGTATTTCGTTTACACGTATTGCCAAGTTTTGGAATGAAGTCATATCTGTTATCTGTGAACCGATATGAAAGTGGATCCCTATCAAGTTTACATGAGGTAATACACTGAATTTATCTAATACACCATCCAACAAACTCAGGTTAATACCAAATTTATTTTCTTTCATCCCTGTTGTAATCTTTGCATGCGTATGTGCATCAACTTCGGGATTGATACGTAAAGCAACAGATGCTACTTTCCCTTTTGCCGCAGCTAATTCATTGATAATTTCTAGCTCAACAGCAGACTCTACATTAAAACAAAAAATATCATTATTCAATCCCAGTTCGATTTCCCAATCAGCCTTGCCAACACCTGCAAAAACGACCTTATCTGATGGGAATCCAGCATCTAATGCAGCTTGTACTTCACCTCCACTTACACAATCTGCTCCAAATCCGTATGAAGCAATGATTGATAATAAACGGGGATTGGCATTTGCCTTGACCGCATAGTGGATATGATAACCATATTTGCCAGACTCAGCCTTGACTACATCTAATGTCCTCTTCAATAATTCTATATCGTAATAATAAAAAGGGGTTTGAAGTGTTCTGAACTTCTCAACTGGGAATGTACCTTTAATCATAAATATGCTATTTGTAGAAAAAAAGAGGACAGTTTAAAAGTAAGCTGTCCTCTCCTTTATTTTCTAGTTAAATAAATGAGTGCTTAATGCTTGAAGAGCTCTCTGCTTGTCTGAAGATTTCACCAACAGAGAGACGTTATAATTGCTTCCTCCATAAGAAATCATGCGAACAGGTATATCTTTCAGCGCATAAACTATGCGTGCTTCAAAACCTACGTTATCCCATTCTAAATCTCCTACAACACAAATAATAACCAAGTCTTCATCCACCATTACGGTTCCATACTTCTTCAAGTCGTCTACAATCTCTTCCAAATGCTTACGATTGTCGATTGTTACGGATACACCTACTTCTGAAGTCGTTACCATATCAATCGGCGTCTTATGATCTTCAAAGATTTCAAACACCTTGCGAAGGAAGCCTGTTGCAAGCAACATGCGTCCGCTCTTAATCTTAATCGATACGATATTATCTTTAGCTGCAACAGCTTTGATCTTACCTTTTTCCAGTTTATTAGAGATTAATGTACCTGGAGCATCAGGCTGCATCGTATTTAAAAGACGAACAGGGATATTGTGAATCTTTGCAGGCAGAATACAAGTAGGATGCAAGATCTTTGCACCAAAGTAAGCCAACTCGGCTGCTTCTTCAAAATGCAAATTACGTACGGGTGCAGTGTTCTCAACAATACGAGGATCGTTGTTATGCATTCCGTCAATATCTGTCCAAATCTGAATTTCTTCTGTATTCAATGCAGCTCCAATCAATGATGCGGTGTAATCACTGCCTCCACGTTGAAGATTATCAATCTCACCATATGCATTTCGGCAAATATAACCTTGAGTAATATAAATATCTGCGTCTTTATTATCTTCGATCAGTTTTTTAAGCTTTTCTTTAATATAGACCGGATCCGGTTCTGCGTTCTTGTCTGTACGCATATAATCCAAAGCAGGCAGGAGCACTGAATTGAACCCTAATTCTTTTAGATACAGGTTCATCATTCCTGTAGAAATAAGCTCTCCTTGTGCTAAAACAACCTTCTCTTCAAAAAGTGTAAAGAGGTCTTTAGTAAATGAACGGATATAGTCAAAATGCGTAGTTATCAATTCATGCGCCTTCTGTTTATATTCAGCAGTATCATACAATTCATCGACATGGGCATAATATTTTTGAGCTAATCTATTAATTACCTCATTTGCTCCATCCGGATTTTTCTTGTATAAATAATCCGAAATTTCTACCAATGAATTGGTGGTTCCTGACATAGCTGACAAAACAATAATATTACGATGCTCTGCAGTGATTAGTTTCGCTACATCTTTAATTCTCTGGGCTGATCCCACAGAAGTACCGCCAAATTTTAATACTTTCATTTTTCTATATCTGTTATTAAATTGTTCATATTTTAAACAAACACGCTACAAAGTTACATAAAAAAACATTATCCAACATCAGTAAGACACGCATTCTCGCATTTCACTACACGACCTGGATAATTCTGAACCAATGTATAATTATGAGTTGTCATGATTACTGCCGTACCCTCCTGACAGATATCATGTAAAAGTTGCACGATTTGTGCTCCTGTTTCAGGATCGAGGTTTCCTGTCGGTTCATCAGCAAGGATAAGAGCCGGATTATTAAGCAGGGCACGAGCAATCACAATGCGTTGCTGTTCGCCTCCGGATAATTCGTGTGGTAGCTTATATCCTTTATTCTGCATACCCACCTGATGTAGAACCTTGGCTATACGCTCTGACATTTCACTTTTTTTCCAACCGGTTGCTTTGAGCACAAATTCAAGATTCTTAATAACCGAACGATCGGTCAACAACTGAAAATCCTGAAAAATAATGCCTAATTTCCGGCGCAGATAGGGTATATCCTTGCGTTTGATACGATTCAAATCATAGTCGAGCACTCGTGCATCTCCTCCTTCAATAGGAAGTTCGCAATAGAGTGCCTTCAACAAACTGCTCTTCCCTGAGCCTACCTTACCTATAATATAGACAAACTCACCGTTTCTTACTTCAAAAGAAGCGTTGCGTAAAATCACATTTTCTTCACGACTAATACATATATCCTGAAGTTTAAGTAGAATAGAATCTTCCATTAGGGCAGAGCAATTTTGATTAATATAATTAATAAAACTAATATTATTTATGTCGTTTCTTTAACTCGCGTACAAGGTCTTCCATTCGTAACCCTTTGCTTGTAAGCAATACGATCAAGTGGTAAATCAAATCAGAGGCCTCATAAATAAAACCATCTTCTGTTCCATTTGTTGCTTCGATAACTGTTTCGACAGCTTCTTCACCGACCTTTTGTGCCATACGGTTAACTCCTCTCAAGAACAATGAAGTGGTATATGAACCTTCAGGCATTTCTTGGCGACGCTGTTCGATAAAGTCTTGCAAATACTTTAAGAACATGATTTCTTCGATATTCTTCTCTCCAAAACAAGTATCTGCTCCGGTATGGCAAACCGGTCCTGTAGGAATAGCCTTAATCAGGATGGCATCATTATCACAATCAACCATCATGCTTACAACGTTCAAATAATTGCCACTCGTCTCACCTTTTGTCCATAAAGTCTGACGACTTCTGCTATAGAATGTTACCTTGCCTGTCTGTTTGGTCTGATTAAATGATTCTTCGCTCATATAACCTAACATCAATACCTTTGAAGTGCGGTCATCCTGTACAATTGCAGGAATCAGCCCACCCATTTTTTCGAAATCTAATTTCATATGCCTATTTTAATCTATTTATTATATTCTCACACAAACCCCTTCTCCCGAAAGGTATTTCTTTAATTCCGGAATTCCAATTTCACCAAAATGAAAAACACTTGCAGCTAAAGCGGCATCAGCCTTGCCCAATGTAAAGGCATCACGGAAATGACTCATTTCGCCTGCTCCTCCCGAAGCAATGATAGGAATATGCAATGAATCTGCCAATTGAGCTAAGGCTTCATTGGGATAGCCTTGTTTTACTCCATCATGTGTCATACTGGTAAATAATATCTCTCCCGCACCTCTGTCTTCGGCTTCCGCAGCCCAATCAAATAGTAATTTGTCTGTCGGTACCCGACCTCCATTCAGATAACAGACCCATTTCCCGTTTTCAAAATTGGCATCAATGGCCACAACACAAACCTGGCTCCCGAAATTCTTCGCAATCTCTTCTATTAAGCCTGGATTACGAAGCGCAGACGAATTTATCGATACTTTATCAGCACCAGCCGCCAATAAACGGTCAACATCCGACAAAGCGTTAATGCCACCACCAACAGTAAAAGGAATACTGATATTTGCAGCCACCTTTTTCACCAATTCGGTAAATGTCTTACGCCCTTCATGTGAAGCAGTAATATCAAGATAAACCAACTCGTCAGCACCCTGGCGGCTGTATTGGGCTCCCAGTTCTACCGGGTCACCGGCATCACGGAAATTGACAAAGTTTACACCCTTTACCGTTTTACCGTCTTTTACATCCAAACAGGGTATGATTCTTTTAGCCAGCATATTTTTTTGATTAAGTAAAACGTAATAAATCTTTTAACTGAATACGACCTTCATAAATAGCCTTTCCAAAAATAACTGATGGAATTCCTGCTTCTCGTAAACATTCAATATCATCAATAGACGATACGCCTCCACTTGCAATCAAATGAATGATTCCAATCCTTTCACGTATCTCTTTATATAATTCGACAGAAGGGCCTTGAAGCATGCCATCTTTACTTATATCGGTACAAATAACTTTCATGATTCCCTTTTTATGATAGTCTTCAATAAAAGGAATCAAATCAATCGTTGTTGTTTCTTCCCAACCGCCAATGGCAATCTTCTTGTCTTTAGCATCTGCTCCAAGTATAATCTTGTTGCTGCCAAATTTATTGATCCATGATTCAAACACATCCGGATTTTTGACGGCAATACTGCCACCGGTCACCATCTGTGCACCGCATTCAAATGCAATCTCCAGGTCTTCATCGGCTTTCAGGCCTCCACCAAAATCAACAATCAGCCCCGTACGGGTTGCAATACGCTCCAAAACACGATAATTTATTATCCTGCCCGCTTTGGCACCATCTAGATCCACTAAATGTAACCGAGTGATACCATGATCCTCAAACATTTTAGCAACCTCAAGAGGATCTTCGTTATATACTTTTTTTGAGTTATAATCTCCCTGCGTCAGGCGAACACATTTCCCTTCTATCAGGTCAATCGCAGGAATCAGTTCAATTACATTCTCCATATCTTACAAATTCAGAAAATTATTCAAAATTCGCTCTCCCACTTCGCCACTCTTTTCCGGATGAAACTGAGTAGCATAGAAATTATCTTTGTTTAGTGAAGCACTAAATGGCAGGATATAATCTGTCGTTGCAATAGTATGTTCGTTTACCGGCACATAATAGCTATGTACAAAATAAGCATATTGACCTTCCAGACTAATACTAAATAATCCTCCTTTTACATCAGTAAGCTTATTCCAACCCATATGAGGCACTTTATCTTCATGCTTGAGTGGGGTAAATCGCTTTACCTCAGCATCAAATATACCTAGACAGGGAGTGCTTCCTTCTTCAGAAAAACGGCACATCAATTGCATACCAAGGCATATACCTAAAACAGGCTGTTTCAATTCGCGAATCAACACATCCAATTTATGCTCCTTAAGGTAGGTCATCGTAGATAGTGCCTCTCCTACTCCTGGAAAAATTACTTTGTCCGCTTTGCAGATATATTCCGGATCGTCCGTGATTACCGGCTCAATACCGAGTCGCTTCAGCGCATAATCAACCGAATAAATATTTCCTGCATTATACTTTATGATGGCAACCTCCATTGTCCTTCTTTTCTTTGAATTAAGATACAAAAGTAGTAAATTCCCCCACTACATGATGACATTTTACAGGAATATACAGATACTTCCTATCGGTTTTTAATTATTTTGATACTATTCAAGTCGTATTTCAAAAACAAATCACTTATGATTTGCATTCCTGCTCTCATAAGTGATTCGATCTATTAAATTCAAGTATTATTCGTAGGAAAACAGATTACAAACTGATAATCTTGCTTAAGCGACCAGATAGGTCTGTCAATTCTTCCTGTGTTTTAGAATCTCCTTGCTCTGTTGTAAGCCAAACGCCTTGGTATACTTTTCGTGCTTCTTCCATGACCTTGTTCCAATCTACATTCCCTTCAGTCAGTTTAACTCCGAATCCGGCTCTACGTCCTTTTGATTCGGCCAATTCTTTGCTGAATTCTTTTATATGGATTCGACCAATCTTGTTTCCAAGTATCTTAATCCACTGTTCCGGCCATCCATAGTTTAATATATTACCACAGTCAAAGTAAAATTTCACATAGGGGCTATTAAACTGGTCAACAAACTGGCGAGCTTCCAGCGGACTGAGAAGGAAGTTGTTCCAAACATTCTCAATACAGATAGTTACTCCTAATTTTTCTGCAACAGGAATAAGTTTTTTGATTTCAACCGTCGATCTATTCCAGCAATCATCATAGCTTGTTGTTTCGTTGACTGTTCCGGGAACTAGCAATACTGCATCTGTACCATAGGCTTTTGCATCCTCCAATGCAACAATCATTCCTTCTACACCTTTTTGACGTACAGCTGCATCAGGCGAAGACAAAGGATTAGCCCAATGAGTAGAGCAACAAACACTTGAAGCCACCAAACCGGTTTTCTTCATTGCTTCCAGCACCTCATTTCTATCCATGTGACTATTGGGCTCAACACCTTCAAATCCTGCAGTTTTAATGGCCTTGCATTTTTCGAGCACAGAACCTGGTACTCCAACTGTGCCCCACATAATTGACTTCTTAAAACCATTAGCCTTAGCTCCACTCGTGGATGGCATCTCTGGAAAATCCATCAATCTGTTTTCTCCTTTAACTGATACAAAAGAGATAGCTCCAGCAGCAAAAAGAGTATTCTTTATAAAATTGCGTCTTTTCATAATAAACTAGTATTTAGATTTTAGGAGCTACTCCAGCTAAAGGAATTTCTTCTTTAATATCTGGAACTGGCCCAAATTCGTATGTTTTAGGACCTAATTCCATTGATGAAGCTACCATCTCATCCCAAGTCACGAATTTACCGGTATATGCTGATTCACGTCCCATCATCGCCATTATAGTAGATTGAACATGCTGAGCAACATCGTTTACTGGCTTATTGGTTCTGATAGCCGTAACAAGACGAACATGTTCCTGACGGTATGGATCAGGCACAGCCATCGACTGATCAGCATCCTCCGGATTTGGCTTTGGATATTTCCAAGCAATTGAACCATCCAGATTATAAATCGTATCAAAACAATTAGTATAACCTTTCGTACCATAAACCATAACACTATGATTGTAGTCGCAGCCACCAATTTGACGAGATGTACAATGAGCTCTAAGACCATCTTCATAGACATATTCAACACTAATCATATCGTACATATCGCCTGTATATCGTCTTTGTCTTCCTCCGATGGCCTCTGCTCTAACAGGTCGTTTTTCGCCCATAAACCAGGTCATCATATCAATTTCGTGGATGAATTGTTCAACGATAAAGTCACCCGAAGTCCAATTGAAGTTCACCCAATTTCGTAGCATGTACTCCATATCTGTCCATCCGGGTTGACGTTTGATAAACCATAGCGCACCGCCCAAACGAGAAACGTGAGCCGACACAATATCACCTATTGCACCACCAGCCACACGACGGTATGTTTCGATACAATCTTTTTGCGAACGTCTGATTGTTCCGCTAATAACAGATAATCCCTTCTGAGCAGCTAATTTTTCAGCCACCAACATACGTTTCGCTCCAACCGGATCAACAGCACAAGGTTTTTCTATAAAGCAATGTTTATTATTCTTTATAGCATATTCAAAATGCGTTGGGCGAAATACAGGAGGGGTACACAGCAATACAACATCAACACCTGAATCTATTACTTTTTGGTAAGCATCAAAGCCAACGAAGCAGTTTTCATCAGCAATTTCTAGCCCGTTCTTTGCCAATTCCTCACGGCATTTATCCAATTTATCTTGAAAGACATCTCCAAGAGCAGTAACAGTCAAGCCAGTTCCAGCTGATATAAAATTGAGTGCAGCCCCGGTTCCTCTTCCTCCACAACCTACAAGTCCAGCCTTAAGAGGTTTACCATCCGGTGCACTTGCTAAAATTTCCGGCACTTCAACATCAATTAATTTCGCATCACTTCCGTTGTTTCCTCCGGAGCAACTTGTCAATACAGACGGGAATGAAACAGCTACAGCTCCTAATGTTCCAGCAGCTGAACTTTTCAAAAAATCCCGCCGATTCAATGTATTATTCTTGTTCATGGTATATATGAGTTATTTAAAGATTTCAAAATGTGTCTTTTGATAAAGGCCTAAAATTAATAATTTATTTCAATAAGCTTTATATAATTACTATATAATCGTTTTTCACTATTCTATTTAACCTTATCGGTTACATGCTGAATATAAATTATATCTTTGTGTAAACACAGAGGTATTTGGCCAACACATGTTTCAGGAATAATTCACACATATAAATTGTCAGATTATGATCAAAATATTTCCAGTTAGCTCCGTTAAAGATATAGACAACTACACTATACAAAATGAACCCATTGATTCTATTGACCTTATAGAAAGGGCATCTACTCTTTTCGTACATGAATTCATGCGAAGATACTCCAAGTATCATCGTATCATTGTATTTGCTGGTCAAGGGAATAATGGTGCAGATGCATTAGCTATTGCTCGACTCTTATGTGAAGAATCCTATCGTGTAGAAACCTACTTGTTCAATCCGACCAATCGGCTTTCTGAAGAATGCGAGACCAACAAAGTCCGTCTATTAGAGCTTGACAAAGTTGAGTTCACAGAGATTATTGACAATTTTGAGCCGCCTGTATTAACCGAAAATGATATTGTAATCGATGGGTTGTTCGGTTCAGGGCTCAATCGCCCTCTTTCAGGAGGCTTCGCTGCTCTGGTTAACTACATCAATCAATCCAATTCTACAATCGTTGCAATCGATATTCCTTCCGGATTATTCGGAGAAGATAATCAAGACAATGACATGAACAATGTCATCAAGGCTAACTTGACAATTACATTTGGGTTTCCTAAACTCGCCTTCTTATTAGCCGACAATTATCCCTATGTAGGTGAATGGAAGACACTGGATATCGGACTACATCCGGATATCATTGCCGAAACAAAAACTCCATTCCGTTTGGTAACAGAAGATGATATCACTGAAGTGATTCTCCCACGTAAGAAATTTGCTCATAAAGGAAATTTCGGACACGCGTTGCTTATTGCCGGAAGCAAAGGTAAGATGGGAGCAGCCTTACTTAGTGCTCGTTCTTGTTTACGTAGCGGAGCCGGGCTATTAACTGTGCATGCCCCTTCATGTGGGTTAGACATATTGCAAACGGCAATACCTGAAGCGATGGTCAGCATCGACCAGCATACCGAGCATATTACAACAACTCCAGACTGTACCGGATATACAGCTATTGCGGCAGGACCAGGACTTGGTCAACATTTAGATACTGCTGCTACATTAGAACGTTTGATACAAACTGCCGGCAAACCTATTATTCTTGATGCAGACGCTATCAATACAATAGCGACAAATAGGGATATGTTGAAACAGCTACCTCCACGAAGTATTCTAACACCTCATCCCAAGGAGTTTGATCGATTGGTTGGCAACTCTGCCTCGTCATACGAACGCTTGATGAAAGCACAGGAATTCGCCGTAACCTACAATGTTATTCTTGTACTCAAAGGAGCCTACACTGCTATTTGCATGCCTAGTGGTATAATTTATTTCAACAGTACGGGTAATCCCGGCATGGCAACAGCCGGCAGTGGCGATACACTGACTGGAATTATTTTAGGATTACTCGCACAAGGGTACGAGCCTGAGATTGCGGCTTCTGTGGGTGTTTATCTTCACGGTGCAGCAGGAGATTTAGCAGCTGTTGCTCATACTGAAGAAAGCCTTATCGCAAGCGATATCATTGACATGCTTGGTAAGGCCTTCAAACAAATAAAATAATTTCTTTATTTGGGTTGTTTCCCAATATAGGCTAAGATACCACCATCTACATAAAGGATATGTCCATTTACGAAATCTGAAGCTTTGGAGGCAAGGAACACAACCGGTCCTTCCAAATCTTCGGGATTTCCCCAACGGGCAGCCGGTGTTTTTGAAATGATAAAATTATTGAATGGATGTCCTTCCGTTCGTAATGGAGCCGTTTGCGGAGTGGCAATATAGCCCGGTCCGATTCCATTGACTTGTATATTATGTTCAGCCCATTCACAGGCTAAGTTTTTGGTAAGCATTTTCAGTCCGCCTTTGGCTGCGGCATAGGCTGATACGGTTTCACGTCCCAGTTCACTCATCATCGAACAGATATTGATAATTTTCCCCCCTCCTTTTCGAATCATTCCGGGGGCAACAGCTTTGGAAACTATAAACGGGCCGACTAAATCAATTGAAATCACCTGTTCAAAGTCTTCCACGCTCATTTCCAGTGCCGGTATACGTTTAATGATTCCTGCGTTATTGACCAGTATATCGATATCACCGTGTTTGGCAGCCACATCAGCTACAAGCGCCTGCACTTCACTTTCAATTGTTACGTCACACGTATAACCAAACGCTTTGTATCCTTCAGAACGGTATTCTTTTTCGGCTTCTTCAACTTTGTCTTTCGAACGGGCATTGAATATAATGGTAGCACCGGCCTTGCCCAATGCTTTTGCCATGGCCATTCCTATACCATAGGTACCGCCCGTGATTAATGCGATTTTTCCATCTAATGAGAATATATCTGACATGCTCATATTGTATTGATTTAGAATTAAAGGCTAAAGAATTTATATATTTTATCCCAACGAAGATAGTATTTTATCCGTCAGAAGAAAAAGTTTATCAGGCGAAGCAAAGGATGCAAGAAATAATCAAAGAAAATAAGAAGACCAGCATGCCTGTTTTTCCTAAAATTTTATTGAGAGATTTACCTTCAGACCTGCCCATATGCCTCCATACCAGATAAAAAAGAACAAAGAAAATACCTAAAAGTCCAACTTGCCATGAAATGGCCGGTAATAAGGATACCAATGGAAGTACTAACAAAAGGGCGATAAGCCCATTCAACAAATAGAGAACCAATCCAAAACGTCGGCCAAATAGGACAATTGTCGTCTTCTTACCGGCTTTCTTATCTTGCTCATAATCTCTGTAATTATTTACAATCAGAATATTAACAGACAACAAGCCTACAGCTACAGAAAGAATCATCGACAAAATGCTAAAAGCATTCGCCTGAACATAATACGTAAAACAAACAGGGACAATACCATAAAACAGAACTACGCATATATCTCCCAAACCATTATACGCCAAGGGAAACGGTCCGGCGGAGTATGCCAACACACATAAGGCTATGGCAATTCCTACCAATATCAATTCCCATCCACCATAGAACAAAAGAAAACAACCGCTGAGACAGGCCAAGCCTAAGGCAATGAACGTTCCTATCAGCATACTCTTGGGTGTTATCCACCCTGATGCTACGGCACGATCAGGACCCAGACGTTCTTCCGTATCCGCTCCTTTTTTAAAGTCAAAATAATCATTGGCAAAATTACTGGCTATCTGAGCCAATAAGGCTACCAATAAACATAAAATGGCGGGCGTTGCTTGGAACACCCCATCATGCCAAGCCAATGCCGATGCTACTAAAACAGGACTGATAGAGGCTGGCAGGGTTTTCGGTCTTGCCGCTTCCACCCATGCTACAAAGGAGTTCTTTTTCATTATTACGTTTGTTTCTGGTTGCAAAAATACAAAGAAGGCCGTGATACAGGAAATTATTATAAACAGAAAACGGCCCGATCAAGAATTACTCTCAACCGAGCCGAAATCTCAAAATGAAGACAAATTCTTATTCAGAGAGATGACGAATCACTTCCTGATTAGTTTTACGAATAGTCGCTTCGTTCATCTTGATGACTTTTCGGTCATAAGTCATCACACCGTTTACTTCTCCTTCAACATCAGTTGTTTGAGTATAAACAGCAGCTGAGAAGCCACGATCTATCATAGGTTTGAGTTCGTTAGCAAATTTCACGTATTCGGCAGTTACCTCATCGCTGTTCTTGAATTGTACATAACCCCAGTTTCGTTTGTCCCACCACAAGTGGTTTTCAAGAGCAAGTCCGATACCTCCATATTCACCTAATACGTTTACACGTTCCGGGTCAAACAAGAACATTCTTGGTCCAGGGTAGTTGTGCAAGTCAAGGATATCACCTGCAGGACGGTGGTTACCACCACTAGCTGGGTTCACTAGACGTGAAGGATCGTATGACGAAGTCCATGCAGCAATTCTCTCTGTGTCAAATTGTCCCCATGCTTCGTTGAAAGGTACCCAAATAACTACAGAAGGATTAGAGATACACAAATCCATGATTTCTTTCCATTCCTGTTCGAAGTTAGCGATAGATTCAGCAGTACGCTTCTTATCTGTTCCGCCGTTGTATTCGTGCATAGCCCATTGGTTACCCATATCACCGCTTGGCATATCTTGCCATACCAGCATACCTAGTTTATCACAGTGATAATACCAACGTGCAGGTTCAACTTTCACGTGCTTACGGATCATATTGAATCCCCATTCTTTTGTTTTTACCACGTCGAAAGCCAAAGCTTCATCAGTTGGAGCTGTATAAAGACCATCAGGCCACCATCCCTGATCCAGCGGTCCGTAATGGAAGAGGTTCTTATTGTTCAACTGCATACGTACGATACCGTTAGCATCGCGTTTCTTAGAGATTTTACGGAATGCCGTATACGATTTTACTTCGTCTTGTACTTTACCATCTTTGCTGATAGACACCTTCATATCATACAAGTAAGGATTAGTTGGATCCCAAAGTGTAGGATTTTGAACACCTAAACGCAATTCTTTACCTACTAAACCTTTTGCTGTAGCAACTACTTGACCCTTATCCATCAATTTCACTTCTACAATATTAGAAGGACAAGCACATGACGCACCTACTGTTACTGCCAATGTACCATTGTCGATATTAGGAATAGCTTTGATTGAAGTAACATGTACCGGAGATACTGGTTCCAACCATACTGTTTGCCAAATACCGGTCACCGGAGTATACCAAATTCCTTCAGGGTTTGAAGTTTGTTTTCCACGAGGTTGGAATCCCTTATCACTTGGGTCCCAAACGCGTACAACTAACTTATGTGTACTCTTGCCGGCAAGATAAGGAGTGATATTGAATGAGAAAGGAGTAAAACCTCCTTTATGAGAACCGATCAGGATGTCATTTACATAAACATCAGCTTTCCAATCTACGGCACCAAAGTTCAACAATACGTCTTTATTCTTCCATGCCGAAGGAATAGTAAATGTACGTTTGTACCACAATTCATTCTTATCACCTACTTCTTTCTGAACGCCTGAAAGAGATGATTCGATTGCAAAAGGAACAAGAATTTGTCCGTCGAACTTAGCTGGTTCCACCTCTCCACATGGTTTGATGGCATAGTCCCAAAGACCGTTCAAGTTTACCCAAGCCGTACGCTCCATTTGTGGACGCGGATATTCCGGCAACACATTATTCGGATCTACTTTCTCTGCCCAAGGAGTCTTCAATTTATCTCCTACAGGCTTCCACTGTGCGCTAACTGCCATGGTCATAGCAAGGAAAGCACATACAATAAGTTGCTTCTTCATGATTTTAATTTTTATGTATAAACAATGAGATTAGTTGTCAATTATGTAGCCTATATTACGGACGGATAACTTGAGGTGTCGTAGTAGGCCCTTCTACGTATAGTCGGCCTTCACTATCAATCCCCATTTTATCGATAAACACAACACGTTCATTTCCGGTTGCTTCTGTTCTTCCATGATAAACACAGTACGTTTCTTTTCCGTCACGTGATTTCACAATGCTGTTATGTCCCGTACCTGTCACAATACCTCCTTCTGATGTATTCTTTTGCAATACCGGGTTGTCTGCACTCTTTACAAATGGGCCTAACGGACTTTTTGCAGTAGCATATCCTACGGCATAATTTTCGCCACCAAAGAAATTTGCCGAATACATCATATAATAGGTATCACCCTCTTTAAAGGTAAAAGAACCTTCTGTCCATCTGCGGTTCACTTCACCCGAAGTAACTGAGCGACTCTCCCACTCTGCTTGTATATCGTCCATCTTTACCGGCGGACGAAGTATGAGTACCGGTTCGCCTATAATAGCCGAAAAGTCCGGTTTAATCTCCACACCGTAAATCCAACTTTCTTCTATCTCTTCAAACATGCCCTGTTCTTTAGCCCAGGCAGCCACTTCACTCTCAACGGGATGCTTATAGCAGCATCTGGAAAAATATAGGTAATTGCGTCCGTCCTCATCGACGAAAATATTACCATCAATTGCAGGAAAACCCGGGTCGAACAACGGACGGTCGCTCATTTCTTTGAACGGGCCGGTAGGTTTATCGGCAACAGCCACGCCAATTCGGAAATTTTCCAGTTCATTGGTCGGATTTTCTTTCCAATCCGCACTAAAGAACATATAAAATTTTCCGTCTCGTTCATACACTTCCGGAGCCCAGAAATTGGCAACAGCCCATGAACCTTCAATATTACCTTGGTATACCTGTCCTTCTTCTTTCCAGTTTACCAAATCATCCGATGAGTAAGCGCAAAATCCATCTACCGCACCAGCACCTGTTCCGTACATATAATACTTGCCATCTGAAGCCAACAAGACGTACGGATCACCAAATTTCACTGATAATGGATTTGTAAAAACAGTGTTTTCTATCGTTCGTAGTCCGCATCCGGATAATAGCAAGACAAGAACGAAAACAAAAGAATAGTTCTTCATAGTAATAATTTATCTTCAACAACGGCAAAGAACGCTCATTTCCATCATTAGACCTTTAAAAAATCATTCAAAAAATTTAAACTTTCCTGCACACCCTTTAATTTTCCTGCATTATTTGAATTATATTTGATAATCCTTTAATCTATTCAACTATTTCTGATCCTATGTACATCCGGATAATTAAAACCTTCCTTTTATTTTGGGCCATTCTGCTTTGCTTTGCCTGTGCTGAAAAGAATACGAAATTGACTTCTCTGGTCGTCGAATATACCGAAACGCCTCTGGGTATCGATACGGAAAAACCGCGATTTAGCTGGCAAATGGTATCCCCTGAAAGAGGACAAAAACAGACAGCTTACCAAATCATAGTAACCAACGAAAAGCAAGAAGTGGTTTGGGATACCGGAAAAGTATCTAGCGATGAATCGTTGAACATAGAATATCATGGCCTTCCTTTGGAAGCTTCAACGCGCTACTATTGGACACTGGGTGTTTGGAATCAAAATGACAGTTACCTATCTGCTCAGTCGTGGTTTGAAACCGGCTTAATGAGTCCTACTATCGATGCCTGGGATGGAGCTGAATGGATAGGTGGTGAGGATGATAACTTGGTTTTATACCCTTCCTATCTTCCGGTCTTCCATATTAATTATACAGTACAGCTAAATCAGGATAAAGGAAGCACAAAGGCCAGTTTCATTTTTGGTGCTAACGATCCTCGCTTGATGAACAAAAACCTGAATATCTATAATCTTCAAAATGAGCCAAACAAATCCTATGTTGAAGTTGAATTAGATATCACAGAAATGGGTAATGGACGCCCTGCTATGCTGAATATATATCGTGCAGGCTATGCTCCAGAGGACACCCCCAATGCTCCTTTTCAAAGCTTACTAATTCCTTCATCCCTGATTAATAACGAAAACAAGTATAAGTCTCATACAATCATCTTGCGTACGATGTATAGCTCCACTCATTTCTATATCGACACAGAAGATGATAAAAATAAAGTAGGTACTGTTGTCATCAACCCATTGGGTAATAGCTGGGATTATATTTGCTTCCCTTTGTTGTGCGATATTGGATTTGCAGCAAAAGCAAACCAACAGTTTGTCTTGTCTGATCTTGAAATTCGTAATTACCGTGTTCCTCAAACGGCTCTGTTTAAAGAAGATTTAAATTCACTTCCTTATAAAGGCATTTTCTCGCCGTTTATTGGTGTAGAAAGCGGATTATCCGTAAACAACGGAGCGTATGAAATAGACGGAAGAACGAATGGATGCTTCTTCACGGCTGATACACGTAAGAACTCCATGCCCATGCTTAGAACAACTTTCTCTACGCAAAAGAAAAAGATAGCCAAAGCTCGTCTATATATCACTTCAAGGGGTGTGTATGAGGCCTATCTCAATGGCGAGAGAATTGGAAACGACTATTTCAATCCGGGACTTACACAATATAATAAACACCATTTGTATCAAACGTACGACATTACTGACCAGATACAGAAGGGAGATAATGCTGTTGGAGTCCTGCTGGGTGAAGGATGGTGGAGCGGCGCTATCACCTATATGGGTAATCTATGGAATTTGTTTGGTGACAAACAGGCTGTACTGGCCAAGCTCGTCATCACTTACGAAGATGGTTCGAGTGATAAAATCGTAAGCTCGCCCGATACATGGCGTTATTACAATGATGGGCCTATCGTTTACAGCAGCTTCTTCCAGGGAGAAGTTTATGATGCACAAAAGGAATCGTCTACCAACGGGTGGCATACCGCTTCTTTCGATGACAGCGGTTGGAAGCATGCAGCAATAACCAATCAAGAAAATGCCATTGTCTTCGATAAGGATATTCAGTTGAGCGGAATGCCTGCCGTCAACGTTTTTTCGGAAATGAAACTGATTGGGCAGTTTGGCGAAACAGTCCGTAAGGTAAGGGAACTGACCGCCGTTTCTGTGGAGGAAGTAAGGCCGGGCGTTTTTGTCTACGATATGGGACAAAATATGGCCGGTATCCCCAAGATACAACTGAACGGACAAAAACCGGGTAAACAGATTCGATTAAGATTTGCTGAAGTAAAATATCCCGACCTGCCTGAATTCGAAGCCAACAAAGGCATGATCATGCTCGAAAATATCCGTGGAGCCTTAGCTCAAGACTTGTATATAACCAAGGGAGGCGACGAGGTTATTCATCCGCGGTTCACGTTCCATGGCTATCGATTCATAGAGATAAGTGGTATCGACAAAGCGTTGCCACTACAAGCTGTCAAAGGAGACGTGTTGAGTTCCATCCATGCACTTGCCTCGAGTTACGAGACATCCAACACCGCTGTTAATCGTTTGTGGGAGAACATCACCTGGTCTACTCTCGGCAATTTCATTTCTATCCCAACTGATTGTCCGCAGCGGAATGAACGCATGGGATGGAGCGGCGATATTTCTGTCTTTTCGCGTACATCTACTTATTTGGGTAATCTGTCTCAGTTCTTGCGCCGTCATCTTCTGGCGATGCGTGACACACAGCGTGAAGACGGTCGCTTCGCCGACGTTGCCCCTGTGGGTGGTGGATTCGGTGGTATTCTTTGGGGCAGTGCCGGTATCACGGTTGCCTGGGAAAGCTACCTGCAATACAACGACAAGGCCATGCTTACCGAGCACTACGAAGCAATGAAAGCGTACATAAACTACCTCATCTCCCATATTGACCCTGCCACTGGTCTACTTACGGAAGGCAATCTGGGTGATTGGCTCGGACCCGAACAGCACAAGAACGATAATAGTTTATTATGGGAATGCTATTTCATTTATGATCTGGACATCATGCAACGTATTGCCCAAGTTTTAGACAAAACCGAAGATGCGGATTTCTTCAACCAGATGCATGCCCAACGAAAAGCATTTTTCAACCAGACTTATTTAGACCCTCAAACAGGAAAAACAATCCATTCCGGATTTAGGCAACCTGATAAAAAAGGAGAGGTTATCGGGACACAGACTTCTTATATTCTACCTTTAGCTTTCCATATTTGTGATACAAACATGAAAACGCTGGTTCTACAAAATCTAAAAGAGTGCATAAAAAACGAGACGAAAACCGACCAAAGTGAACGTTTTGCTCCATATTCATTAATGACCGGTTTTATTGGTACGGCTTGGATCAATCGTGTCTTATCGGATAATGACGAAACTGAATCGGCTTACCGGATCTTACAACAGAGAGCTTATCCTTCCTGGTTGTACTCTGTTGATCAAGGAGCGACAACTATCTGGGAGCGACTGAATTCGTATACGAAAGAAAAAGGCTTTAATGGCAACAACTCCATGAATTCGTTTAACCACTATTCATTCGGTGCGATTGGTTCGTGGATGTATAATCATTCGTTGGGAATTGAACGTGATGAAAATTCACCGGGCTTTAAGCATTTTATATTAAAGCCTGAGCCAGATCCGACCGGACAGATGACAACTGCAAAAGGGCACTACGACTCCATGTACGGCCGGATAGAAAGTAGCTGGGTGATTGAGGGTGATATTTGCAAATATCGGTTTGCTGTTCCGGCAAATACAACGGCCACCGTGTATCTGCCAACTGCCGACAGCAACTCCATCCGTATGGAGGGCAAGCCTTTCAAGGGAAGCCAGCAAACGGAAGGCAAACATGTTGCGTTTGAACTCGAATCGGGCACCTATCATTTCGAAGCAAAGCTACCCTAATCCCGAAAATAATTCCTGATTTGTACCATATGTAACAAACTTAAGGGCTAGCACACCTATACCTTTGCTTAAAACAGAATTAATAACCATTAAGCAAAAGTATAGCATGAACATGTTTTGTTATCAATGTCAGGAAACAGCCAAAGGTACAGGTTGTTCAATTATGGGTGTATGTGGAAAGACACCGGAGGTTTCAAACATTCAAGACCTCCTCTTATTCGTTGCACGTGGCATAGCGGTTTATAATAGTGAATTAAGAAAGTCCGGCCAAGCCTCTACCCAGGCCGATAAGTTTATTGTAGATGCTATGTTTATGAGCATCACTAACGCCAACTTCGATTTTGAGGCAATTAAAGCGAAAGTAAAAGAAGGCTTGACTCTTAAAGCCGAATTAGCAAGCCGTATTGGAGAAACGAACAAGAATTTCCCCGATGAATGTACCTGGAACGGCGATGAATCTGAATTCATGTCTAAAGCTGTTGAGGTAGGAGTTTTGAGAACACCAAACGAGGATATCCGTTCATTAAAAGAACTTATCCACTATGGATTGAAAGGGATGGCGGCTTATGTTGAGCATGCCTATAACCTGGACCAAACCGACAACGAACTCTTTACTTTTATGCAACGCGCCTTGGCCGAAATTACGCGTGATGATATTCAAGCGGACGAATTAGTGGCGTTGGCACTTGAAACCGGAAAATACGGCGTGCAGGCAATGGCATTGCTCGATGCAGCCAACACAGGAAGATATGGCAACCCTGAAATCACACAAGTAAATATCGGTGCCGGCAAGAACCCGGGGATTCTTATCAGTGGGCATGACCTGCGTGATATTGAAGAATTACTACAACAGACAGAAGGTACGGGTGTAGACGTCTATACACATAGCGAGATGTTGCCGGCCCACTACTATCCTCACCTAAAGAAATACAAACATCTGGTTGGTAACTACGGAGGTGCCTGGTGGCAACAAAAAGAAGACTTCGAATCGTTTAACGGTCCTATCTTGTTCACCACAAACTGTATCGTACCTCCTTCAAAAAATGCCAGCTATAGGAATCGCATTTTCACTACAGGAGCAGCCGGTTTAGATGGAGCAACTCATATTGCTGAACGCAAAGACGGCAAACCAAAAGACTTCTCTCCTATCATTGAAATGGCTAAACAATGCAGTGCTCCGCGCGAAATTGAAACGGGTAGCATCGTCGGTGGATTTGCTCATGCTCAGGTATTGGCTTTAGCCGACAAGGTGGTTGAAGCGGTTAAGACTGGTGCCATCAAGAAGTTTTTCGTTATGGCAGGCTGCGATGGACGCATGAGTAAACGAAATTATTATACCGATTTCGCTAACGCATTGCCAAACGACACCGTCATCTTGACTGCTGGTTGTGCAAAATACAGATATAATAAATTGCAGTTGGGTGATATAGGTGGAATCCCACGTGTATTGGATGCCGGCCAATGTAATGACAGTTATTCATTGGCAGTGATTGCTCTTAAGTTGAAAGAAGTATTCGGTCTTGAAGATATCAACCAACTACCGATTGCATTCAATATCGCATGGTACGAACAGAAGGCTGTAATCGTATTGCTTGCCTTGCTTCATTTAGGTGTTAAGAACATTCACTTAGGCCCTACGCTTCCTGGATTCCTATCTCCAAACGTAGCCAAAGTTTTGGTTGACAATTTCGGTATTGGCAGTATTTCTACTGTAGAAAAAGACATCGAGATGTTTATGGCTGTTTAAATACTTCAAAAAAACAGGTTCATCCCGATGTCACACACACGGAATAAACCTATTGAATATCAATGCCCCGAACACTTAAAAAAAACACCCCGAACGTTTTCAAAAAACATCTCGGTGTTTTTTAAAAACGTTCGGGGTGTTTTTTTAGAATCATCGGGATGTTTTCCGCGCCTTGTTAATCAATGCTTAACAGCATCGAGATAAGGCTTTAAAAAACATTCCTTTTTTTAATTATTTAAATACGGGTTCGCCTTGAATACTTCCTCCCTTGAAAATAACATCTCCTTCGGCTGTTTGCTTTAAGGCTTCTTCAAAATCCATATCCACTTTCTTGCCGTCGATAAGAATGATATTCGGTACACGATCAAGTCCTTCGTTTACACCCGGTGTTCCTTGTGGAGTTATATTACCTGTCATAAAACTACCATGCGGTGCATCCAACCCGGCTAATTCTTCTGCAATATAGGTATTCGTTGACCCACTGGTGATAATAACCATTCCTTTTTCCAGTTTCGCTTTCACCTGAGGATGATTGGCTATTCCTTTAGCGATTAACCGTTTCCCTTCAGCAACTGTCAGGTTTATACCGGCCGTAACGTCATCCTCTGCAACTGGTATTACTGTCTGGTTCATTTTTTCTTGTTCCATTACTTTATTCTCCTTGTTTTCTTGTACACATGATACTCCAAATAGGATCACACTTGCTAATACTACTATCTTCTTCATTTTTACTCCGTATAATTCCAAATTAATAATTATGATAAAGTCTGCCTTCAAGCATCTTTATTACTTCCGCCAACCGGTCTTCACCTATCGTCTTATTCAGTTTTTCAGCTTTTTCAATCGTTTGCTTTATAAACGTCCGATAGGCTTCACTTTCAGGATTATATGGTTTATGGCTTAGGGCCTTTCTGATTGAACTGAGTTCATTGAGTAGTTTACGGCTCAGGTCTGTAAGGCAGGTTGAGGAGAAAACTTCCCAAATATAGTCGACCGCCAAAGAGGAAGGGTGCAACATATCATCGGCATAAAAACGATAGTCGCGCAAGTCGTCCATCATAATTTCGTAAGCCGGGAAGTAGGCAATTAGATCGGGAAATAATCTGCGCAACTCATCCACAGCCAATAATAATGTCGCCTTACTCAGCTGGTTGCCGTTTGCTCCATCTTTCCAATGTCTGATAGGGCTTACGGTAAATAGTATTTTCAAACGGGGATTCAAACGGAAGAGGCTTTCCACAAGGCGTGTCCAGTCTTCAACAATTGCTCGCATACTAAGGCGTGTACGCTCAAACAGCTTGTCGGGCAATTTATGACAGTTGCCAACAATACGCCCATCACTTTTGAGTCTGTATACCCAGGCCGTACCCAAGGTGATAACCAACCTATCGGCTTCACGCAGTGCTGCAGCAGATTGCATCAATCGCTCGTTGATTTTCTTTAAGCATACTTCTTCGGTAGAGGCCGAAAAACGGCTGTGGTGCGTAAAACTGTGATACATATCTTCATGGCAAAACAAGTCTGACGAGTTCAATTGCTTGCCATCAATCAACATCCTCAACCCATCGGCTACCGAAGCCGGGTTATAAAGAGTACCAAATGGGTTTATATCTACCGGGAAGAAATAGTCAGCCAATCGCTCTCCAATATTTTCCGCAAAACATGATCCCATTAAAACGATAGGCATAGTATGCGAAAAGGTAAAGGGGATGTTTTCCGGTTTAACTTGTGTTCTGAATTCCATACTTAATGTCGTTTTTATAAGCTCACTATGTTTTAAATAGTATGCTTCGGTTTTGAGGGGAATCCCTTAATCAATAATGATTGCCTGAGGTCCGGTTTGAGGAACAGGCAAATTATATAAAGATATTTCACTGCTTTTCAAGGAATTGTTTATATTTCCTGTTTCGATGACAGACAGTGTCTGTCTTAACAGATATTCTCTTTGATCTCCTATGGCATAATCGAATTTATCCGTAAGTTTATTGAAATCCGGAATGAATCCGTTACCATACTCATAAAACCCTTCCGAATTCTTCACATAACACATGATAGGGTGTAATATCCATGGATGATTATGGGATTTGCCCGAGAATTCATTGGAGCCAACATTTTTCCCTTCCGTTGTTTCACCCAACAGGATTACTTGCATATAGGGTTTTAGTCCATTAATAATCAACTCCGAAGCCGAGGCTGTTTCTGAACTTGTTATGACATAAAGTGTTTTCAAATCTAGATTGGCTCCTCCATTATTTATATTATTTGCATCTAACTTATATACCGAAGATGTATGATGTAATTTCTCATTGTATTTCAGCGAACAAAACTCTTTCCCTAAGGCACTTTTCGGTGCCAGCATAGTGGCTAATAATTGAGCAGTAGAAATTAGGCCTCCTCTATTATGTCTTAAGTCAAGTATGAATGCATCAAGGTTTTCTTTCGAAAAATTAGAGAAAACAGTACGCAGTTGATTATCGTATGTTTTATCCTCCTTATCTTCCGGACCCGATGTAAAACTATTATACATCAAATAACCTATCTTTTTATTATTAACCAATAAGGTGGTGTCTTTTAAAATGGGATTTTCAGGCATATTTACGGCTGCCTCCATTTCGATGGTGCGTGGATTTACAAATCTATTTGAACTTAACTCTACCACAGTCAGCGTTACCTTGTCTGTATAAGCATTAAACTGCAAATAATTGGTTTTTGTTAATCGATTATTGTTGTATTGCGCAATCCAATCACCACGTTTCAGTCCAGCTCTTTCGGCAGGTGATCCGGGGATAACATATTTTATGGCAGCATATACTTCTGGTGAATTTTCTGATAGATAACGGAACGCCAGACTATAGCCATAAGTCAAATTTGTTTTCCCACTTTTGGTCGATAAGTCTTCTTCGATATACGAGTAGTAATAGTCCTTATCATTTATATGTTTGCCGTCTTTCTTTGACAATAACGAAATAAAGAAATTTTCCGGTTTCGCATCGAAATTAACTTTATTAATCGAAGGCAAGTCCTCAACCCAAAGATAATTATCTAACATAACGTTGTAAATCCATTCATTTACTGGAGTTTTGTCTAGACTGTCATCTTTATTGCATGAAGTTAATAAGGTCAATCCTACGATGACCCAAAGCAAAATCAAAGAAAAAATTGGTCTGTTCATTTGAATATGAAGATTATGAATCTCACAAATATAATGATTTCGACCGGTATTTAATTTCGACAATTCATACTATTAGAACCGTTTTTTAATATATCTGTCAAAACTATGTCCGTATAATAAAGCGTTTTCTTATTTTTGTAAAAAGTGTGATGTCCTAACTTTAATTTAATATTATGTCAAAAACTAAAGAAGAATTTATTGAAATCCTCTCCCATTTCCCATTGGAGGGAAAAGTCGGTACAGTAGCCCCTTTCGGAAACGGCCATATTAACGACACTTTGAAAGTATCCAATGAAGCGGATGAAATCGTTTACATTCTGCAACGTATCAACCATCACATTTTTACGAATGTGGATATGCTCCAAGGGAATATCGACAAGGTAACGAAACATATCCGTAAGAAATTAGAAGCCAGGGGCGAACAGGATATCAACAGAAAAGTCCTTACGTTTTTGCCTACAAACGATGGCAAACTTTATCATTTCGATGGTGAAAGCTATTGGCGAGTTTGCTTGTTCATACCTCGCAGCCGCAGCTTCGAAGAGGTAACACCTGAGTATTCGTATGAAGCAGGGAAAGCTTTTGGCGATTTCCAATTTATGCTGTCCGACCTTCCGGAAGGAGCTTTAGGAGAGACTATTCCTAATTTCCATAATATGGAGTTCCGGCTGCAACAGTTCAGAGATGCGGTGAAAGCCGATGCCGTAGGACGCCTAGCTGAAGTGCAGAACCTGGTAGACGAAATTGAGAAACGCGCAAAAGCGATGTGTATTCAGGAAGAACTATACAGAGAAGGTAAACTAACCAAACGCACCAATCACTGTGATACGAAGGTAAACAACATACTTTTTGATGAAGATGGTAAAGTATTGTGTGTTATTGATTTAGATACAGTTATGCCCGGATTCGTTTTGTCGGATATAGGCGATTTTATTCGTACCGGTGCAAATGCCGGAGCTGAAGACGACGAAGACCTGTCTCGCGTATTTGTTAATATGGAAATATTTAAAGCTTATACCCGCGGTTATATGAAGTCAGCCAAAGGATTCCTTACTCCAACGGAAATTGAGCTTCTTCCTTACGGAGGACGACTGTTGACTTACATGCAAACTGTACGCTTCCTTACCGATTACATCAATGGGGATACGTATTACAAAATAAAATCACCGAATCACAACCTGATCCGTACCAAAGCTCAATTTAAACTGCTTCAAAGTTTGGAAGAGCATGCGCAAGAGATGGACGCATTTATGAAAGAATGGCTATAATACACGAAATGAACATCTGGAATTCAGAGTTATAATCATTCTTATTACATAGAGTTGTCTAGAGGCCTTTACAACTTGACTATCAAAGCATAAGATTCATCTAAACAACTCAAAAGAACAAGACCCCGGGCGTTTTCATAGACGTTCGGGGTATTTTTTATACTCCAGAAGGAATTTAAAAGGATTAATATACTTTCCTTTCAATATTCATACCTTCATTGGATAATTAGGAGTGCATTTCATATTCATGGTATACTATCTGGATACTCCCCTCCTCTTTTTCTTTTGTACGATTTTTATCCTTTGCATTAAAAGTTTGTAATTGCCAAACAATTGACTCTTTGTGTTTTCACAAAACTTCATGCAATAGAATACGAATTATTCATTAATTTTGTAAATTCAACCTATATTATATATATCATATATAAAAATAATGAAGTTCAAACAATATAGAAGCTGTTGCAGCATGAGTGGAAAAGGATGCTGCAAAAAGCAAGATCATAAATTAAATACATACGATTGGTTATGCGATGTTCCGGATGCTGAAAAGGCAACGGACTTCGTTGAAGTTCAATTTAAAAACACAAGAAAAGGGTATTACCTGAACAACCAGAAACTTCCTCTGGTAAAAGGAGATATCGTAGCTGTTGAAGCAAGTCCGGGACATGATATAGGAACGGTAACCCTCACGGGAAAGCTTGTTTTGCTTCAGATGAAGAAGAACAACGTACGTATGACCGACGAATCGGAAGCTAAGAAAGTATATCGTTTGGCGAAACCGGCCGATCTTGAAAAGTATGAGGAGGCTAAAGCCAAAGAAGACGCAACGATGATTCGCTCACGTCAGATTGCAGCCGATCTGGGATTGAACATGAAAATCGGTGATGTAGAATATCAGGGAGATGGTAATAAAGCTATCTTTTACTATATCGCAGACGAACGCGTAGACTTCAGACAGTTGATCAAAGTTTTGGCTGAGAATTTCCGTGTGCGCATCGAAATGAAACAGATTGGTGCTAGACAAGAAGCCGGAAGAATTGGGGGTATCGGTCCTTGTGGACGCGAGCTTTGCTGTTCAAAGTGGATGACTAGCTTTGTTTCGGTTGCTACCGGCGCTGCTCGTTATCAGGATATCTCGATGAATCCACAGAAACTGGCTGGTCAATGCGCTAAGTTAAAATGCTGCCTGAACTACGAAGTAGATGCTTATGTAGAAGCTCAGAAACGATTGCCTTCACGTGAGATAGTTCTGGAAACGAAAGACAACTCCTACTATCATTTCAAAACTGACGTATTCAAACGTGAGATAACCTATTCAACCGACAAGTCATTTGCCGCCAACCTTGTTACGATCTCGGCCGACCGTGCCTTTGATGTAATCAATATGAATAAAAAGGGCAACAAGCCTTTATCTATTGAAGCGGATGCCAAACCGCAACCTCCGAAAAGAGATGCGATGGATATTCTGGGACAGGAAAGCGTAACTCGTTTTGACTCACCTAATCCTCCGAAGAAAAAGAAAAAGAAAGCCAAGAAAAACGGAGAAAACAAGGAGAACAAGGCAAATGCAGAAACGACTGACAACAATGTTCAGCTAAACAATAAGCCTAAGCCTCAAAAACCTGTTCAACAAAATCAGAATGAAGGTAATAAAGGAGAAGGCAAAAAAAATGAGGGTATTAGGTCTGAAGGTAAGAAACCTGAAAGCAATAGGCCTGAGGGTGATCGAAATAGACGTCCACCGTTTAATCGGAATAACCATGCTCGTCGAAAACCTGATGCAGGGAATAATAAGGATTCAGAAAACAATAAACCCCGGATTAAAAATGCTGGAAATTCTTCGGATCAAAGCAATAAGAAAGATTAGTTTGTTATTTTGTGTCGGATTCTTTCTGCAATCCTGTAACTACGATGTTCTCTATGATCAATATCAGATCATAGAGAATACCGTATGGGAAAAGGATAAAGAATACTATTTTACATTTATGGTTGAAGACATAGATGTACCCTATGATATTACATTGGAAATAAGGAATAACAATCAATATCCTTACCAAAACCTCTGGCTTTTCTATGGCGAAGAACGTCCGGTTGGTGCATTAAAAAGGGATACGGTTGAATGTGTTCTGGCCGATGACTATGGAAAATGGTATGGTCAGGGGATTTCATTGTTCCAATTGAGTATTCCTCTTCGACAGAATTACCGCTTTACCCACAAAGGACAATATACGTTTAGCTTCCGACAGGGTATGCGCAACGATGAACTCAAAGGAATTCAGGAAATCGGATTGAAAGTAATGAAATCGGTTAATGCTCCCGCCTCGACGAATCCAAACGAAGAAAGATAAATAAGAGTATCGTAAAGCCCCATAAGGAAGAGCCTCCATAGCTAAAGAACGGCAATGGAATCCCAATCACTGGGGTAAGCCCCAGCACCATCCCTATATTGATGACGAGGTGGAACAGAAATATGGAAGCCACACTATATCCGTAGATTCTGGCAAAGGCTGTCTGCTGACGTTCGGATAATTGAATCAGACGTATTATTAAAGAGGCAAATAGCAGGATGACAAATGTAGATCCAATAAAGCCTTGCTCCTCACCGATCGTACAGAAAATAAAATCGGTATCTTGCTCGGGCACATACTTCAACTTTGTCTGCGTTCCGTTAAGGAAGCCCTTACCGGTAAATCCACCTGATCCGATAGCAATCTTCGATTGGTTTACATTATAACCGGCACCGGTAGGATCGTCTTCCAGACCTAATGATACTTTTATACGTACTTGCTGATGCGGCTCAAGTATATTATTGAACACATATTCTATTGAAAACATAAAGGCCAATGAGGCTAATGCAAAGAAGGCTACCAACGCATATCTCATCATCCAAGACTTGATTGCCACAAAAAACAAATAGCAACATAGGGCTAATGTCAGACCTAATGCAATCCAGAAAAAGTTTACCGGCATCAAAAACGAAACGAAGTAAGCAATCAAGAAGGCCACACCGATTATAGAAGATATCCAGTAAAGCGTTTTCTTACTTTTGCTGCCTCTAATCGTTAGGATCGTTGTAATCGCCAGAATCATCAACGTGACAATCAATTCGCCTAATGGGGTGATCCCGATAATTACGTCAAGGAATTTCATGTTGGTGACGAAAAACAAAACAGCACAGCATCCTATCAGCAAGATATTACCCGGCATTCCCTCGCGATAAAGCACAAGGAAAAAAGCAAGATAAACCAAGGCCGAACCTGTTTCTTTTTGAAGCAGAATACAGACCATCGGCAAAAATATTAAGAACAAAGCTGTGGTATAACTCTTAAAGGTTGTCAATCTAAAGCCATATTGACTCATATATTTGGAAACCGCCAATGCTGTGGCAAACTTAGCAAACTCAGCAGGTTGCAAACGGACAGGTCCAAGTACTAACCACGAGCGTGAACCCTTGATCTCCGGAGCCATAAATATGGTGGCAATCAGCAGAAGAATAATGACAAAATAAATCAGATAGCCAAAGACATCAAAGAAATCGTTGTCTAGCATCATAATCACAAAAATAATTACGACAGATAAACCTATCCATAGTAATTGCGAACCAGGACGACCAGACACATCAAACAGACTCATACTGTCCCACTCATAGCTGGCACCACAAATCGTAAACCAACCGGCAATAACCATAAGCGCATAAAATAGGATAGTTATCCAGTCAATCGATTTCCATATGCTATCTCTTCTAGTAGACATTTGTAGGAGTTATCACCGCGTTAATTATATATTCTTCTGTATACTTGCTGGCATCTGAAATGGTACCTGTCAAGTATTTCTCAAGCATTAGCTTTCCAATTGGCACGGCATAAGTTGCACCAAAACCTGCATTTTCAATAAATACAGAAATAGCTACCTGAGGTTTATCCATAGGAGCAAATCCCATAAATGCAGAGTGGTCCTTACCTGCCGGGTTTTCTACTGTTCCGGTTTTACCACATACTTCAATTCCGGGAAGGGCTGCACCACGGCAAGTACCTCCCACAACAGCCATGCGCATTCCTTCAACTGTCAAGTCGTAATGAGACTTGTCAATTGTAGTATATCTTTTCTTTGTATATAACGTATCCAATGGCGTATCTTGTATCTCTTTCACCACATGAGGGGTAATGAAATAGCCACGGTTTGCTATGGTAGCTGATAAATTACAGATTTGTAAAGGTGTGGCCAGAATTTCTCCTTGTCCTATGGCAATTGAGATAATCGTGCTCGAATTCCATCTTTTATGATAGGCCTTGTCGTATGTCATGCTATTAGGAATATACCCGCGATTCTCTCCGGGTAGATCTAATCCCAACTTATAACCATAGCCCATACTCACGATATGGTTCTTCCAAACTTCAAAAGCTTCTTGTACATTGGGATATCGCTTACGACTATCCAACAAATCACGCAACCCCCAGCAGAAGTAAGCATTACATGACGTGGCTAATGCACCAACCAAGTTGGTAGGAGACGGATGCCAGTGACATGCGGGCTTACCGTTTCTAAAAGGATAACCGTGTACACAGGTATATAGGGTCTGTGAATTAATGACCCTTTCTTGAAGGAATACCAGTCCTTGAGCCGGCTTAAATGTAGAACCAGGCGAATAGGCGGCCATAAAGGCACGACTATAAAGAGGTTTATTGGGATCGGCCTCTAACAGCTTATGATTGTTTCCGCGCTGACGACCAACAAGTATACCCGGATCAAAAGTAGGCGATGAAACCATACATAACACTTCTCCGGTTGAAGGCTCTATCATCACAATTGCACCCAATTTGTTTTGCATGAGTTTCTCACCATACGCCTGAAGATCCATATCTATCGATAAAGTAAGGTTCTTACCTGAAACAGGTGCCACATCATGCTTTCCATCTTCATAACGGCCTTTTATACGTCCGTGGGCATCGCGCAATAGAATCTCAATTCCTTTCTCGCCTCTTAAATATTTCTCATAAGAACGTTCAACCCCTGTTCGTCCGGTATGATCCCCTCGAACATAATAGCTGTCTTCTTCCATATCATATTTATCAACCTCGCCAACGCCTCCTAAAATATGAGCTCCATAAGGATATTCATATTCACGGATCGTTCGATTACGAATATAGAATCCAGGAAACTTATATAGCTTTTCTTGCAAAGCTCCATATTCCTGAGCGGAAAGCTGATTCATGAAAACCTGAGGCACATAGGATGAATAACCCGGATTCAACCTCCGGTTTTTGATTTCTTCAATTCGTTTGATAAAGATTTCCTTAGTGATACCCAACACATCACAAAAGTCGGTCGTATCAAAAGGTTCCACTTCACGCATGATCATCATCACATCGTAAGCCGGCTGATTATACACCAACAACTTGCCATTTCTGTCGTAGATGATACCTCGCGAAGGATAGAGGGTTTTATTGAGAAACGCATTATTATCTGCCCAAGCTTTGTAATCATTGTCTATAACTTGCAAATAAAACAATCTGATAATAAATACAATGACAATAACAACAACAGATGCAATCAATACGTAGCGTCTGTTGGAAAGATTATATTTCGTGTTATTCTGCATTCTTTACGGCCTCCATATTAAAGGCTTCAACAATAGCAATCAGGATTACACTTAACAATGTGCTCGAGAGAATACGAATAGCTAAGAACAAGGGATCAAAAAGTGTCAATGATTCAACGAGGAATAATACGACTTGATGTAAAAAGACAAATAAAAAGGTGTAACGCAGAAAACCGGGTACGCCAAAAACAGCATAGGATGGGAAAACACCCTCTACTAAATCTTTACCAATCAAGAATCGTATCATTGCCGCTCTATAGAATCCGACGAAGGTACATGCTGCAGCATGCATTCCGGGTGTATTCGAAAAAATATCAATCGTCAATCCGGTTAAAAAAGAAAGAATAAGTATAGTCGATTTTGATACACCAACAGGTAACTTAAGGAGGAAGTACAAATACAAGAAAGGTGTAGCTATTCTGAGATAGTATACATTGTTCAGTATCAATACCTGTATCAATACGAATACAATGAAGTATATAACTCCTCTAATAATACTATTTATCATATACTCCTCCTTCCTTTTCTACTTGCCTTTGTTCTTGCTGTCTGTAATTGCGCAACACACGAACATTTGTAAGTGATGTAAAATCAGTAGACAACTTAACCTCGAGAGTATAGAAGTTATCATCCTTCTCTTTCTCAAAAGAATGAATGGTACCCACTATAATTCCGGAAGGGAAAATGGTAGAGAAACCACTGGTCACAATCGTATCTCCCTGATGAAACTCAACATGCCTTGGTAACTGTTCCAAATTTGCATATTGAATACTTCGGCCATTCCATGTCATCGATCCGAAATAACTATTGCCTTTTACTTTACAACTGAGTTTAAATTTCGGATTGAGTACAGGAATAATGACCGCCATATGATCAGAAACAGTAGAGACTACCCCTACTATTCCTTTATTAGACACCACACCCATATCCGGCAAGATGCCATCTTTTTTCCCTTTATCAATCGTTATGAAATTGGATAGATAACTTACGCTGTTATTTATCACCTTCGCCATAACAAAATCGTAAGGGAAAGATTGTTCGGTCGAATCCGGTGCAAACCCACGAAATAAAACAGTATCCGCCTGCAGCGTTTCCAATTTTTCCTGAAGCTGTAGCAACTCCATCTCAAGCTGACCATTGCGCTCTGATAGATCACGATTGATCTCTTTCAAATCTAAGTAAGAGGCAACAGCCCCTGTGACCGAAGCGATACGCCCGGTTATGACATTAGCCGAACTAAAGATTATATTCCTTTGAAACGCATTATTTTGATAAATGAGTACAAAGGAAATAATCTCTAGTAGAATAAATAAAAACCAATGTCTTTTGCTAACCAGAAACTCGAGCAGTTTACGCATACTATCCTATATATTTGCTGCCAAACAACCGGTAGTCGACAAAAATCTCATCGATTGTCAACAGGCAACTGCACTGTCCGATTATCGAATAAGGAAATTAAATTTATCAATATTCTTTAATGCAATACCTGTTCCTTTTGCCACGGCATGAAGTGGATCTTCAGCTATATGGAACTTTATATTAATCTTATCGGTCAGACGCTTGTCTAATCCGCGCATCAATGCGCCACCTCCGGCAAGATATATACCGTTTCTTACGATATCAGCATAAAGTTCGGGTGGTGTTTGCTCAAGCGCGCTTAAGATTGCTGCTTCCATTTTAGAAATGGATTTTTCAAGACAGTGTGCAATCTCCTGATAAGACACAGGGACTTCCATTGGTAAAGCTGTCATCTGATTAGGACCATGAACGATATAATCTTCGGGTGGGTTTTCCAAAGAAGTCAAGGCTGATCCGACATTAATCTTAATAAGTTCAGCTGTTCTCTCCCCTACTTTCACGTTATGCTGTCTGCGCATATATTCCATGATATCTGCAGTCAAATCGTCACCCGCAATACGGATGGATTTGTTTGAGACGATACCACCTAATGAAATAACAGCGATTTCGGTAGTACCACCACCTATATCTACAATCATATTTCCTTCAGGAGCTTCCACGTCAATACCGATACCGATAGCTGCAGCCATGGGCTCATAAATCATATAGACTTCACGTCCACCTGCATGTTCAGCTGAATCACGTACGGCACGTAACTCCACTTCCGTACTTCCGGAGGGGATACATACTACGATTCTAAGTGAAGGTGTAAACCAACGGCTACGTGGGTTGATCATTTTAATCATCCCGCGAATCATTTGTTCGGCTGCAAAGAAATTTGCAATCACACCATCTCTTAGCGGACGTATGGTCCGTATATTTTCATGTGTCTTACCATGCATTTGTCTGGCTTTTTCACCAACAGCCAGCACTTTATCTGTTCTTCTGTCCAAAGCGACTACGGAGGGCTCGTCAACTACGATTTTACCATTTGAGATAATTATCGTATTCGCTGTACCTAAATCAATCGCAATCTCTTGTGTAAAAGAGAATAATCCCATCGTTTCTTTTCTTTACAAAATTAATGTTTAAAATGGCGAACTCCTGTTTTAACCATTGCAATATTATTTTGATTGCAATAATCAACTGATAATGTATCATTCACTGATCCACCAGGTTGAATAACAGCGGTTACACCTGCTTTAGCAGCAATTTCCACACAGTCTGGGAAAGGGAAAAATGCATCCGAAGCCATAACAGCACCATTCAAATCAAATTCAAATGAATTGGCCTTTTCTATCGCTTGCTTAAGTGCATCTACACGCGAAGTCTGACCTATTCCACTTGCACATAATTGTTTGTTCTTCACCAAAGTAATCGCATTTGATTTGCTGTGTTTCACCAATTTATTAGCAAACAACAAATCTTCGATTTCTCTCTCATCAGGCTTCTTGTTAGTCATCGGCTCAAGATCGGCTGCAGTTTGGATACTCAAATCTTTTTCCTGCACCAGAACTCCATTCAATAATGAACGGAATTGCACCGGACAAGTCCTAAGCTGCTTACGGATTAAGATAATACGATTTTTCTTTTGCATAAGAACTTCTAATGCATCAGTATCATAGTCCGGAGCAATAATTACTTCAAAGAAGATTTTATTTATCTCCTCTGCAACTTCCTTATTGATTATAGCATTTGAAACCAAGATTCCACCAAAAGCTGAAACCGGATCGCCAGCCAATGCATCTTTCCATGCCTCAAGCACTGTTGGACGGGAAGCAATACCACATGCATTATTATGCTTCAGAATGGCAAACGTTGTTTCTTCGAATTCATCAATCAATCCTACGGCAGCGTCAATATCCAACAAATTGTTGTAAGATATTTCTTTTCCGTGAATTTGATCAAACATATCGTCGAATTTACCATAGAAGTCTGCATTCTGATGTGGATTCTCTCCATAACGCAGGTGTTTCTTTTCATCAACCGCCACACGTAATACGGAGCCTTCTCTATCGTCAAAATAGTTGAATATCGCAGCATCATAACCTGAAGAAACAGCAAACGCTTCCTTTGCAAACCATTTGCGATCTACCAAGGTCGTTTCAGCTCCTTTTTCTTCCAACAACTGCAAAAGCGGAGAGTATTGATTCTTTGAAGCAACAATCACTACATCTTTGAAATTCTTTGCCGCAGCACGAATCAATGAAATACCACCTATATCAATTTTTTCAATGATAGCCTGTTCCTCTGCTCCAGAAGCAACAGTTTCCTGGAAAGGATACAAGTCTACAATCACTAAGTCAATTTCGGGAATATTGTACTGCGTCAGCTGACTTTGATCGGTCTCATTTTCTCTACGAGCCAAGATACCTCCAAACACATTTGGATGGAGCGTCTTTACCCGTCCTCCAAGGATTGATGGATAACCGGTCAAATCTTCCACAGCATCGCAAGGAATTCCTAAAGATTCAATAAAAGTTCTTGTTCCTCCAGTAGAGATAAAACTAACACCCTCTTCGTGCAGTTTTTTTAATATTTCGTCAAGCCCATCTTTATGATATACAGAAACCAGAGCTCGCTTAATTCGTTTTGTTGCAGCCATTTTACAGATTTTTCTTATACAATATTATTTGGGAATACAAAAATAACGATTTATTTCTAATATTTTCAACGGCTTGCAAAAAAACGGAACATATATCTCCAATAAAAAATCTTTCTCTATTTTGACCATTTTAACTTAATTAGATTAACATCTCACAGAGAGTATAATTACCATCGCATGACAAACAATCTATTAAGCCAGACCCTAGCTTTGGAAAGCTGTTTACTCAAAATTATAAATATTTTTTGAGTAAAATCAGTTGCACATAAATTCAGGAAATTATTATCTTTGCAGCCGAGTTTCAGAGGACACTCAGAATTCACAAAATAGTATCGGGATGTAGCACAGTTGGTAGCGCGCCACGTTCGGGACGTGGAGGCCGGAAGTTCGAGTCTTCTCATCCCGACTATAATAGACTAAGCATCTATACATAAGATGCTTAGTCTATTATCTTAATAAAGACTAGGACAAAACCGGGACGAAGAATAAACAACTACCTTTCAAGATTACTACCAAAAATACTACTAAAATTGAGATTAAATTGAGTTTGATTTCGCTTTTCGCTTCATTCCAAATCTTTTTATCACAAAGTTTTCCAACCATTAATCTCTTATTCTAATCACAAAAAAACATTACTTTTACTTGGTTTATGTTCAATAAAAATCAATGTAATGATGAATCTTCAGGAAATCTTAGCCCACCGTCGTTCAGTACGACACTATGACTCGAGCAAACCCATAGATACAACACGTGTACAACAATGCTTAAAACTGGCTACCCTGGCACCAACCAGTTCAAATCTACAATTATGGGAATGCTATCACATCACCAACCGCGATATGTTAAAAGCTATGGGTCCGGCCTGTTTGGATCAAAAGGCGGTAACAACGGCACAGCAATTAGTCGTATTTGTTGTACGACCCGATTACGTCCGCAGTCATGCGCAAGCAGTTATGGCTTTTGAGAGAGACAATATTAAACGTAACAGTCCTGTAGAAAGACAAGAGAAGCGAATTAAAGACCGAGAACTCTATTACAATAAACTCATTCCTTTTATGTATGCAAGAAGCTTTGGACTCTTGGGTATCTTACGCAAAGCCCTTGGTCAATGTATCGGATTATTCAGACCTATGATGCGTCAGCTTTCCGAAAGCGACACGCGCGTCGTTATCCATAAAAGTTGCGCTTTGGCTGCACAAACATTTATGCTTGCCATGAGCGAAGAAGGCTATGACACATGCCCATTAGAAGGTTTTGATAGCTATAGAGTAAAACGCATTCTAAAGCTCCCGCATTGTGCAGAAATAAACATGGTCATTTCTTGTGGCATCCGCAAACCCGAAGGTATATGGGGAGACCGATTCCGTCTGCCTTTTGAGGAGATCTACCACAAGATTGATTAAGCATTGGACTATGACTTAATAAGCAAAGGATCGGATATTTAGGAATAACGCTTTATTCTTAAATAAATAATTCATATCTTTGCACCCGCAATACAAATGCATAAACAAATTATTCAAATTATTAAAGATGGCAACAAAAATTAGATTGCAAAGACACGGTCGTAAAGGGTACGCTTTTTACCAAATCGTAGTCGCAGACAGCAGGGCTCCACGTGATGGAAAGTTTATTGAAAGGATAGGTTCTTATAATCCGAACACTAATCCTGCTACAATAGATTTGAATTTCGAAAGAGCTTTGTATTGGTTAC
>JAEYVY010000017.1 GCA_023429375.1 Bacteroidota bacterium
GTTATGACGCAGCTGCTTGGAGTGCAATCTCAGGCTTATCAGAGATGTCGATTGCGCGTGGTGGTGCAGTAGTTGATTTCCCTGACTTTACACGCGGACAATGGATACACCGCAAACCTAAATTTGGTATCTAATTTTATAAAACTAAAAAAGAGGATGAGCAATCATCCTCTTTTTTGTTATCCTGTTATTATTAGCATCCTAATACTTTCTTAAAGCGGCTAATAAAGTCTTTCGCTTCATCTAGTGTCAGGCAGAGTGGAGGAAGCAAACGTATCGTATTTGTTCCTGCAACACCCGTAAATACCTTTTCTTCGAAAAGCAACTTATTACGAACTTCCTTGATGGAATCGTTGAACTCAATTCCAATCATTAGACCACGTCCGCGAATTTCTTTTAATCCCGGTAGATGTTTCAACTCGTCAAGCAAGTATTCTCCTACTTTAGCCGTGTTGGCTATCAGGTCTTCCTTTTCCATAATGTCGAGAACAGCATTGGCTGCAGCACAAGCTAAATGATTTCCTCCGAAAGTCGTACCCAGCATACCATAAACAGGTTTGAACTCAGGACTGATCAATACGGCGCTCATTGGGAAACCGTTTGCTATTCCTTTGGCAACAGTAATCATATCAGGACGTATACCAGCATGTTGATGAGCGAAGAACTTACCACTCCTGCCATAGCCTGATTGAATTTCGTCGAGAATCAACACAACATTGTTAGCTGTACACACTTCACGCAAGTCACGAAGGAATTGATCGTTCGGCATTTGTATTCCACCGACACCCAAGATACCCTCGATGATTACCGAAGAAACATCTCCCTTTTCCAATTCAGCCTTTACAAGCTCTATATCATTGAGTGGAAGGAAGGTTACGGGCATTGTATCATTGATAGGAGCAACAATTTTGGGATTGTCGGTTACTCTTACTGCAGCAGACGTACGTCCGTGGAATGAGTGTTTGAAGGCAATCACACGACGTTTGTTGTTATGGAATGAAGCCAGCTTCATCGCATTTTCGTTTGCTTCAGCTCCTGTATTTACAAGAAAAAGCGCATAATCATCATAGCCACAAGCTTTACCGAGTTTGTCAGCAAACTCTTGTTGCAGACTGTTGATTACAGAGTTTGAATAGAATCCCAGTTTGTTTACCTGATCTGTTATGGCAGCCACATAGTCCGGATGACTGTGTCCAACGGAAATAACGGCATGACCACCATAGAGGTCAAGGTATTCTGTTCCTTCCGAATCCCAGACATGCGCACCTTTACCTTTTACTATTTCAATGTTAAAAAGGGGATATACGTCGAATAGTTTCATTTTCTAGTAGAGTTTGTTGTTAGAATGCCGACGGCTTCAAATGCAATCCGACAGTTTCTTCCAGTCCGAACATAAGGTTCATATTATGAACAGCTTGTCCGCTGGCTCCTTTCAATAAATTGTCGATTACAGAAATAATCAATAGCTTATCTCCGTGTTTCTCCAAATGAAGCAAGCATTTGTTTGTGTTAACGACCTGTTTTAAATCAGGGTTAGCATCAATCAGGTATGTGAATGAATGATCATCATAATACTCTTCATAGAGACGTTTGATTTCATTCAGCTCAATTTTGCAATCCATATAGATGGAGGCAAAAATACCTCGTGAGAAGTTTCCACGCACCGGAATGAAATTGATAGCTGAATTGAAGCTGTTTTGTAGCTGTTTCAAGCTCTGCGTAATCTCACCTAAATGTTGGTGTGTAAAGGGCTTATAGATCGATATATTGTCGTTGCGCCAGCTGAAATGGGATGTAGCAGACGGCTTTACACCGGCTCCGGTAGATCCTGTGATTGCATTGACATGCAATTCATTATTCAACATCAAATGTTTAGCAAGTGGTAATATGCCTAATTGTATACAAGTGGCGAAACAACCTGGATTGGCAACTCGTTGAGCCAAACAAATACGGCGACGGTTTAATTCCGGTAGTCCGTAAACGAAATCGTGTTCTTCAGAATAGATCCGGTAATCTGTAGAAAGGTCAATAATTTTAAGTGACTCTGGTATGTCATGGCTTTCTAAGAATTTCTTTGTGTCGCCATGAGCTGTACAGAAAAACAGTAAGTCGATATCTTCGAAGGGCAACTGATCCGTAAAAACGAGGTCTGTTTCTCCATATAATCCGCTATGGACCTCTGTTATTTTATTTCCTGCATTGCTGGAGCTATTCACAAATACAATCTCTGCATCGGGGTGATTTAAAAGCAGGCGAATCAATTCGCCTGCTGTATAACCTGCACCGCCGATTATACCAATTTTAATCATGCCTTTTTATTCTTGTTTTGTACTGAGTAATATAATTTCATTTGATTGCCTAAGATACGGGTAAATCCTTTAACATCATCAGCAGTCCATGCTTTTTGTTCTTCTCCGTACACACCGAAATCGCTCTTCATCAAATCGTAATCACTTTCAACGCCAACCAAAGTGTAGGTGTATGGGCGCAATGTAATAATCACACGACCTGTTACATTCTTTTGTGTGCTTTCAAGGAATGCTTCCATATCGCGCATTACTGGATCAAGGTATTGAGCTTCATGAAGGAACATGCCGTACCAAGTGCTTAACTGGTCCTTCCAGTATTGTTGCCATTTGGTCAAGGTATGCTTTTCTAACATCTTATGTGCGTTGATGATTAGAAGCGGGCCTGCTGCTTCGAAACCAACACGACCTTTAATACCGATAATTGTGTCACCCACGTGCATATCGCGACCGATAGCCCAACGTGAGCCCAACTCTTCAACTGCGCGAATTGCATCTACCTTGTTTTCATAAGTTACACCGTTTACGCCACTGATTTCACCATTTACGAAATCAATAAACATATCTTCTTCCTCTTCTTCAGCCTCCAGTTGAGAAGGGTAAGCAGTCTCAGGCAATGTCAGGTTTGAATGTAAGGTTTCCTTACCGCCAACACTCGTTCCCCAAAGTCCCTTGTTAATTGAGTATTCCATTTTCTTGAAATCAGCCTCAAACCCATGTTCTTTCAAGTAGTTGATTTCGTATTCACGGCTCAATACCATATCACGGGTAGGGGTGATGATTTCGATTTCAGGTGCTAGCACTTGGAATGTCAAGTCAAAACGTACCTGATCATTACCGGCTCCTGTACTTCCATGAGCTACGGCATGCGCACCAATTTCTTTAGCATAATTAATAATGGCTAATGCTTGGAAGATACGCTCTGAACTAACCGAGATAGGGTAAGTTCCATTGCGTAATACATTCCCGAATACCATATATTTAATGCTTTTTTCATAGTATTCTTTCTCAACGTTAAGCGTAACATGTTTAACTGCACCAAGCTTGTAAGCTCTTTCTTCGATTAACTTACATTCTACTTCATCGAAACCTCCTGTATTAGCTATTGCAGTGTAAACCTCATATCCTTTTTCTTCTGAAAGATATTTGGCACAAAAAGAGGTATCTAATCCTCCACTGAAAGCTAATACTACTTTTTTCTTTTTCATTACCTATTATATTAATGTAATTATGTTATTTCTCTTTTACTTGTTTTACCCTTTGGCTCCCTGTTCTTCAGCATTCATTTCTTGCTGCTTCTGAATGGTTTTCTTTCTTAATACATCATACATTTCTTCATGTATTAGGCAACGCGGATCTTTCGGATCGAAGATCATCGCTGTACAAATACAATATTTGCGGTCTGTACGCATCAATACATCATGATTAACACATCCTTCACATCCTTTCCAGAATGCATCGTCGTCTGTAAGGTCTGCAAAAGTAACCGGAACATAGCCTAGTTCTGTATTCATTTTCATGACTGCGCTTCCGGATGTGAGACTAAACAGTTTTGCTTTAGGCCAACGTAATCTTGCCAATGTAAAGGAAGCGTTTTTTATGCGTTTAGCCAACCCTTTGTTACGAAATTTATTAGCTACAATCAAGCCTGATGTAGCAACATATTGTTTATTTCCCCACGACTCAATGTATGTAAAACCTGCAAATTCTTCTCCGGCAAGAGCGATGATAACCTTACCCTCTCTCATTTTTTGAATTACATAGTCATGAGTTCGTTTTGCAATACCTGTTCCACGTACTTTGGCAGCTGCTTCGATTGTTTCTAAAATTGTGTCAACGTACTTTTCGTGGCTCTCATCAGCCACCATTACATCAATTTCTAATTCTTTTTCCATTTCCTAAATTGGAGTTAACTAACACCTGTTTATCTATTAATAAATCGCGAAAGGGCTTCGGCCACTTGTTCTCTACTGTATCCTTCGCGCGGGATGATCAGAATCGTGTCATCCCCTGCAATCGTGCCGACAATCTCTTTAGGGGCATGTCTGTCTATGTCGCTTGCTACCCCCATGGCATAACCTGGTGGAGTTTTGACTACGGCAAGACTACCGGAAAATTCAATGTTCGGATACAATTGTGTTTGGTTGTTTTGAATTTGTTGTGAGGATACATGTTCAGAAAAACGATATACATAACTATCATTTACATGTATCTTCGCAATCTTTAATTGCCTGATATCACGTGACAAGGTTGCCTGAGTTGTCGAATATCCCTTATCATTCAATAGTTGAAGCAGCTCTTCCTGGCTCTCAATATCTTGAGTCATAATGATATGTCGAATTTCTTGCAGACGTTCTTGTTTAGTTTTCATGTTGCATATTTATTCATTGCGATGCAAATTTAAGCAGAATAAATGAATAAATATGCAAATATGCGACTTTATTTTACATAAAAATGCATAAAACAGAAGGAGGAATAGAATATTTAGGTAAAAACGCGGAATATTTATACAAGATATATGATTGAAAATTCGCAATTTCTAATCATGGATCAACCAATGCTGCTTCAGAATCGTTCAATGCAAAAATCAAAGCTTTCAGGAGAGTGTTTAGAGGTGTTACGGATAAAGTATTCTTCTTATTTAGACTGTCTAAATTATATGCTTAATTTATGAACCCCTCAATTTTTTAGGATTGATCCATTTTTTACTATGATCCCATGATCCGGGCTCTAGCGAAAAGGGGTAAAACAAAAAAAGGTATCTGATTAGATACCTTTTTATAGTTGCGGAGGCAAGACTCGAACTTACGACCTTTGGGTTATGAGCCCAACGAGCTACCACTGCTCCACTCCGCGATATAGTTGCATATCATTTCGTGATTGCGAGTGCAAAGGTATGTGTTATTTTTGAATAAACAAATTATCGACAAGTTTTTTTTATTCTTCTTGGTAGATACAATCTTTTTTGAGTACTTTGCGCACATATTTAATTAATCTGTGCAGTGTAATTCCAATGACAGTTTCTAAGACACGAGATATGCTTGTTGATGTGGCCCGGCAGTTATTTGCTAAGGAAGGATTGGACAATACAACCATGAATGACATCGCGCACGCATCAAAAAAAGGAAGACGAACGCTTTATACCTATTTTAAGAATAAAAATGAAATATTTCTGGCTGTAGTCGAGTCTGAGCTGGATCTAATTTATAAGTCATTACTTGATGTTGCAACAAAAGATTTGCCTGCCGATGAAAAGCTAATGGCCTTTATCTATGCCAGATTAGATGGAGTGAAAACTGTAGTATATAGAAATGGAACATTGCGTGCTTCTATTTTTAGAGATAGTTGGCGTGTTCAGAAAGTTAGGAAAAGCTTCGATTTGCGTGAAATAGAAATTATCAAGAAAATCTTAGCAGACGGAGTGAATGAGGGAGTTTTCTCTATGCCGGATGTGGAAATTACGGCTTTAGTTTTGCATCATGGTTTAAAAGGGCTCGAGGTTCCTTATATCCGTGGTAAATTGGGAGATACGATTACACAGCGCATCAAGAGAAAAGAAAATGTGATGAATTTAATATTCAACGGAATAAAGATTAAGTAAAGATAAAAGAATGTTTATTAACGCAACAGGCTATTATGTACCCGAAGAGCGGGTATCTAATGATTACTTTCTAAATCTGAACGGCTTAACTAGTGAATGGATTGAACAAAGAACAGGGATAAAAACCCGTTCTAAAGCGAAAGAGGAAGAGAATATTAATACAATGGGACTTGAAGCAATCAAGCACGCATTGCCTAATATTCCCTATGATATAAAAGAAGTGGATTTGATTATTTCGGCTTCTTATTCTCCATTTGATACGGTGGCTACCGGGGCGCATATTGCGCAAAGGGAGTTTGCTATTGAGAATGCAAAGGCTTTTTATTTATCTTCGGCATGTTCATCATTTATTAATGCATTGGAGGTGGTAGAAGGCTATTTTTCGATGGGCAAAGCATCAAAGGCTCTAATCATTTCGGCAGATAAAAACTCTGCTTATTCTAATGTGACAGATCCGAAATCCGGCCATCTTTGGGGGGATGCTGCGGCTGCATTCTTTATTTCAAAAGAAAGGCAGGCAGAAAACGAACTGGAAATAATTGATATATATACGGAAGCGCTTGGTCATATCAGCAAAGGTCCGGATGGCGTACAGCTATGTCCGAGACATGGAGGCATCATGATGCCGGAGGGCAAGGATGTGTTTATGCAGGCTTGTACGTATATGCCTAAAAATACGGTTTATCTGTTAGAGAAGAATGGTTATTCGTTGGATGATCTGACCTATCTGATCGGACATCAGGCTAATATGCGGATCATGTCGAATATAGCTAACCAGTTGAATCTGCCAGATGAGAAATTATTGCATAATATTGAGGAGTTGGGTAATACCGGTTCGGTAAGTTCAGCACTCGTATATGCTCAAAATACAAGTATTTACAAACCGGGTGATTTGATTTGTCTCACTGTATTTGGTGGAGGTTATTCGGCCGGTGCATGTTTGATTAAATATTAAATAATTTAATAAGAAGATTATGAAGTTACTGGAAGGAAAAGTAGCCTTAGTTACCGGAGCTGGTCGTGGAATCGGTAAGGCGATTGCTTTGAAATTTGCTTCAGAAGGAGCTAATGTGGCATTCACTGATTTAAGTATGGATGAGAATGGCCAGGCTACCCAGCAAGAAATAGAGGCATTAGGTGTAAAGGCAAAAGGTTATGCATCTAACGCAGCTGATTTTGAGGATACACACCGAGTTGTTGAAGAGATCGTGAAGGATTTCGGTCGTGTAGATATACTTGTTAACAATGCGGGTATTACACGTGACGGATTGATGATGCGTATGACTGAGCAACAATGGGATTCGGTCATTAACGTAAACCTGAAATCAGCATTCAACTTTATTCATGCCTTAACTCCGGTGATGATGAAGCAAAAATGCGGAAGCATTATTAACATGGCTTCAGTAGTGGGCGTTTCCGGTAATGCAGGTCAGAGCAACTATTCAGCTTCTAAAGCTGGTATGATTGGTTTGGCAAAAAGTATTGCAAAAGAATTAGGATCTCGCGGTATTCGTGCAAATGCTATTGCTCCGGGATTCATCATTACTGATATGACGGCGGTTTTGTCTGAAGAAGTGAAGGCAGAATGGGCTAAACAAATTCCATTGCGTCGTGGCGGAGCACCGGAAGATGTTGCAAATACAGCCTTGTATCTTGCATCAGACCTCTCATCTTATGTGACCGGTCAAGTTATTCACGTTTGCGGAGGAATGAATACATAATATGGAAGTTATCTACGAAGACAATCACCTGATTGCTGTAAATAAGACTTGCAACGAGATTGTACAAGGAGATAAAACCGGTGATACTCCTCTTTCAGATATGCTTAAGGCATGGCTGAAAGAGAAGTATTGCAAACCCGGCAATGTTTTCGTCGGGGTTACACATCGATTGGATCGTCCGGTGAGCGGTGTTGTTTTGTTTGCAAAGACCAGTAAGGCTTTACCGCGAATGAACGACATGTTTCGCAACGGAGAAGTCAAAAAGACGTATTGGGCAATTGTAAAGAACCGTCCCCCTCAAGAAGAAGGCGACTTGGTACATTGGTTGGTACGCAATGAGAAGCAGAATAAGAGTTTTGCTTACACTTCAGAGAAGCCGGATTCCAAAAAAGCAGTGCTCCACTATAAATTAATAGCTATTTCCGATAATTATTGTTTATTAGAAGTAGACTTGAAGACCGGACGACACCACCAGATTCGTTGCCAGTTGGCCAAGATGGGCTGTCCGATAAAAGGCGACCTAAAGTATGGAGCTGATCGTTCGAATAAAGATGGAGGAATTAGTCTACATTCAAGAAGTGCCGAATTTATTCATCCCGTATCCAAACAGCCCGTGAGAATAGTCGCACCAGTTCCAGACGACAATTTATGGCAAAGTATAACCGCCGGACTCTGATCCGGCGTTTTTTATTTCTTTGAAGTAGACATTTTTTGTATTAATGACTTCTATTCCTTGGGGTCTACTATAAGTTTCGTTTTTGTGTTGAATCGATACCAAAGTGCAAGTCCTAAAGCTGTTAGGCTAATCGGAAATCCGCACCAGACACCTAAAGCCCCCCAATCTAAGATAAAGCCACAAACATAAGCGATTGGCAAGGCCATACCAAAATGGCAAACGAAGGCTGAATAAGCGAGAAACTTCATATCTTCTATTCCTCTTAATGCATTCGCAAATAATATCTGCAATCCGTCTCCTATCTGATAGAGAATAACAGGTAAAGCCAACAAGGCTGCCATCTTTATTACTTCTTCGTTGTCTGTAAAAAGATACCCCATGTAGTTACGACATGCAAAAATGATAAGCATAACGATAAAGGCCAATAGCATCATAATATGTAAACCGGCAAATGTGGTACGACGAACACCCAGCATATCGTTTTGCCCTTTACAAAGGCTGACTCTAATTGTAACAGCGGCACCAATTCCATAGTAGATCATAAAACCAATAGTTGTTACAACTCCTACAATCTGATGCGCAGCAAGGGCTACACTGCCGATCCAGCCCATCAGCAGTACGCTCAGGCTAAATGAAGCCGATTCTACCCCCATTTGTATCCCCACCGGCATCCCCATGCGGAATAATTGCCCCTGAGATGCGCGATTGAAAAAGGCCTCTTTGAATCCGATACGAAATTCTTTGTATTTAGAGTGAAGTAAGAATAGTCCAATAAATATAAGGAGTGCCAGTATGCGAGAAGCAAGTGTGGTTACCCCGGCACCGTTCAGTCCCATTTCCGGACATCCGGCAATACCAAATATTAAAAAGTAATTTCCGATGATATTTAGAATATTCGTTCCCAGCATTATCCACATGGGGGTAATCGTATCGCCCATGCCATCGTTAAACTGTTTGAATGCATTAAATAGCATAACAAATGGGATGGATGCCAACTGGAGGAAATAATAGGGAACAATGAGAGGAATCAACTCTTTAGGTTGTCCCAACTTATCAATATTCAGGACAAGAATCCCCATGGCGATTAACAATCCTATCGCGATAAGGAAATTACTCAATAGGCTGTTTTTAAGCATGGCTCCTGCATTCAAGTATTTGCTTCTGGCCATATACCCACTGATAATCGGGGTTAGTCCATAAGAAAAACCGATGCCAAAAATAGAAGCCAGATTAAAGAAGTTGTTGACAAACGAGGCGGCGGCCAGTTCTTCCATACTGTGATGGCCTACCATGATATTATCGGTAAAACCGACAATAATTACCCCAAGCTGTCCCAGCATGATGGGGACACCTAAGCGTGTAATATGCTTGTAGTGAGAGGTGTACTTACTTATTGACAATTCTTGCGCTTTTGATTTTGACATTCTTCAGCGGACGGTCCCTTTCATTTGTTTTCACAAACTGAATCTTATCTACCACCTTCATACCGCTGACTACTTCACCGAAAACAGTATATTTCCCGTCCAGATGAGGAGCACCTCCTTGAAGCATATAGGCTTCACGTTGTTCTGGCGTTAATTTGATATTTTTCTCTTTCTCCATTTTGTTCAATTCCATTTCTGTAAAGAAATTACCTGTAACGATATAGAATTGAGTAGCAGAGGAAGCCATTTCCGGATTTGTTTCATCTCCCGTTCTTGCAGCACATAAAGATCCTGCTTTATGGAAATATTTAGGATATACGATTTCGGCCGGAACGGTATAACTCAAGTCACCGCTACCAAGCTCCTTTTCAATAGGGGCATCTTTAGAAGTGACATCTCCAGCTTGAATCATAAATTGCTTGATAACCCGGTGAAAGAGTAACCCATCATAAGTTTTGTCCTCTACGTGTTTAATAAAATTGTCTCGGTGAAGAGGGGTATCATTATATAGTTTTACTTTTATCTTCCCAAAATCAGTGTCAATCAATACTAAAGTTTCGGCATCTTGCGCCTGAACCGTATAAGCGGAACTGAACAGAGCAGCGATTAGGATAAGCAAATATTTCATAGAATATATGTTATTTGTAATGATGCAAAAGTATAAAATAATAAAGATATTTTACCCCATTTTTCAATGTTCTTGCATTAGAATGTATAGGTCAAGTTCCTTGATAGGACTCATTTTTTACTACATTTGTCGTATACATATGATTAATACATGAACAACACATTTTTAAGCCCATTTTCCAGACCTGTTTATGTCATGTTGAAACCCATAGGTTCGGTATGCAACTTGGCATGTGACTATTGTTATTACCTAGAAAAATCCCGTTTGTATCCAGACGTTAAGCAGCATATTCTGACTGAAGAACTTCTTGAAAGATTCATAAAAGAATATATTGAATGCCAGACCACCAATGAAATATTATTCACTTGGCATGGGGGAGAGACCTTGATGCGCCCGCTATCGTTCTATAAAAAAGCATTGGAGCTGCAGCGAAAATACGGACGTGGGAGGCAGATTGATAATTGCATTCAAACCAACGGGACCTTGCTTACTGACGAGTGGTGCCGTTTTTTTAAAGAGAATAATTTTCTTGTAGGCATCTCGATCGATGGACCACAGGATTTTCATGATGAATACAGACGAAACAAACAAGGGCTTCCTTCATTCTATAAGGTGATGAGGGGTATCGAGCTGTTGAAAAAACATCAGGTCGAATACAATGCCATGGCTGTGGTGAACGACTATAATGTTGATTTTCCGCTCGAATTCTATAACTTCTTTAAAGAAATAGACTGTCGTTATATTCAGTTTTCGCCTATAGTAGAACGAGTTAAGAAGGGAAATCTAAGCACTCCATTGGATAAAGGCGAAGAGGTGGCTTTAGCTCCTTTCTCTGTCGACGCTATGAAATGGGGGGAGTTTCTGTGTACCCTATTCGATGAATGGGTGAAGAATGATGTAGGAACCTTTTTTATACAACTTTTTGATGCCACATTAGCCAATTGGGTGGGTGAGAAACCGGGCATATGTACGCTGGCCGCAACATGTGGGCATGCCGGTGTGATGGAATTTAATGGGGACGTTTACTCGTGTGACCATTTCGTGTTTCCTGAATATAAATTGGGAAATATACGTACACAAACCCTAACAGAAATGATGTATAGCCCTGCACAGCTTCGTTTTGGTCAGGATAAGCATGATAAATTACCTGGACAATGTAAAGAGTGTGAATTTTTGTTCGCATGTCATGGAGAATGTCCTAAAAATCGCTTTCTTTATACTACCGAAGGAGAATATGGGCTTAATTATCTCTGTGAAGGATACAAAATGTTCTTTAAGCATGTTGCTCCCTATATGGATTTTATGAAGCATGAGCTCTTGGCCAAACGACCACCTGCCAATGTGATGGAATGGATTAAACGAAACAGAATATCATGATTTAAAAAATTGAATATGAAGTTTAACAGACGCGAATTTATTAAAACAGGAGGTATGGTTATGATCGGATCATTAGCAGCCCCTTCCTTTTTAGGAAGTTGCACCGGTGCTACAGCCGAAAAGCTAGCCGGTATCTCGTTTGCTCAAGCACATTTCGGAGTGAGTGAGCAGGATTTAAAGAAAGTGCTTCAGGCAGCACTCGAAAAAGGAGGAGACTATGCTGATCTTTTCTTTGAACACACGTATAGAAATAGCATCGGATTACAAGATGGAGCTGTTAACCGTGCTTCGTCAAACATTGATTTTGGGATGGGTGTACGTGTATTGTCGGGAGATCAGACCGGTTATGCATACGTAGAAAGCATCACACTAGATGAAATGCTAAAGGCAGCCCGTACAGCTGCTCGCATTGCTAATGCAAGTAAAAGCAATGTAGCCATCAATCTTACAGAAACACCTGTTGCAAATAACTACTATACCGTTCAGACTGCATGGGATGAGATAGCAGTGAAAGAAAAGATGCCTTTCTTGCAAAAGCTGAACGATAAAGTCTTTTCGCTGGACAAACGAGTAACGAAGGTAAGTGCATCACTTGGTGACACTACTTCACATATTTTCTTCTGTAACTCAGAAGGGCAGATGTATTACGACTATCGCCCGATGGTAACACTGGGTGCTGTCTGCATCATGGAAGAAAACGGTAAAATTGAAAATTCTTACGCTGCACGTGCCTTTAGAATGGGTGCTGAGTTCTTGACAGACGAACTGATAGACGAATTAGCCAATGAAGCAGTAAATAAGACCTCTATCCTTTTCCAAGCTATCAAACCTAAAGGAGGAGAAATGCCTGTCGTTATGGGTGCAGGAGGTTCAGGTATCTTATTACACGAGGCAATTGGTCATGCTTTTGAAGCTGACTTTAACCGTAAAAATACCTCAATTTTTGCCGATCAGTTAAATAAGAAGATATGTAACGAACATATCAACGTGGTAGACGACGGAACGATCCCATTCAACCGTGGTTCGGTAAATATTGATGATGAAGGTATCGAAGGACAAAAGACATATATCGTAAGAGAAGGAGTCTTGACCAGCTACCTGCATGACCGCTTGAGTGCTAAACATTATGGAATCCCATCAACAGGTAACGGCCGTCGCGAGTCTTTCCGTATGATGCCTATTCCTCGTATGCGTGCTACCTATATGGAAGCAGGAAACGTAACGGAAGAAGAAATGATCTCGACCGTAAAGAAAGGTATCTATGCATCCAACTTCACTAACGGACAGGTACAAATCGGAGCGGGAGACTTTACCTTCTTCGTGAAAGACGGTTATCTGATTGAAAATGGAAAGCTTACTCAACCTATCAAGGATATCAATATTATTGGCAACGGTCCGAAGGCACTTGCCGATATAACGATGGTTGGGAACAATTATAAAATGGACAATGGCACATGGACTTGCGGTAAAGACGGTCAATCATGTCCGGTTACCTGCGGTATGCCATCGGCCTTGGTTAGTAAACTAACAGTAGGAGGAGAAAGCTGATTATGATTACGAAAGAAAATAAAAAATTAGCCCAATGGGCGATGGAATATGCTTTGAAGAACGGCTGCCAGGCAGCAAGAGTAAGCCTTTATAAGGGCTCAAACAGTTCTTTGGAAGTAAGAAATATGAAAATTGACCGTTTGCAGCAAGCATCGGAAAGTAGCCTTATGATTCAGTTGTTTGTTGACGGCCGTTACGGTTCATACTCAACCAACCGCATCGATAAGAAAGAGCTTGAAGGATTTATCAAAAACGGAATAGATTCAACCCGCTATCTGGCAGAAGATACTGCTCGTACACTGCCCGATGCCTCTCTGTACTATACCGGTGGAATGCCTGATTTGGAGCTGTATGACGCGAAGTCTGAAACACTGAATCCAGACGATAAAGTGGCTCTGACAATGCGTACTTGCGAAGAAATAATGGGTAAAGACGATCGTATCATTTCGGCTGAAGCCTCTTATAGCGACGACACATCATACAAATACATGGTAGCAAGTAACGGATTTGAAGGAGACAGTTCAAGCTCATCATTTTCATTAGTGGCCAGTGTAAGTATAAAAGGAGAAGGAGATGCTCGTCCGTCATCTTATTGGTACGACTCTTCTTTGTTCTATGATAGCCTCATTAAACAAGGTATTGGAACAAAAGCATTAGAACGGGTCATTAGCAAATTGGGACAGAAGAAGGTGGCTTCAGGAAAGTATACAATGATTGTAGACAATATGAATTCAGCCCGTTTACTGTCGCCGCTGATCAGTGCCCTTTATGGCTCTGCTATCCAACAAAAGAACTCATTCTTGATTGATAAACTGGACCAAAAAATCGTAAGCAACAAACTGACCGTAACCGATACCCCTCATATCAAACGTGCATTCGGTGCCCGTTATTTTGATGGCGAAGGTGTGGCTACCAAACAGTTACCTGTTATTGAAGCCGGTGTATTGAAAACATACTATATCGATACCTATAGTGCAAATAAGATGAATACAGCGCCTACGATTAGTGGACCATCCATCCTTTCACTACAACAGGGAGAGAAGGATTTGAATGGTATTATCGGAGCAACAGCTAAAGGTATTCTGATTACCGGATTTAACGGCGGTAACAGCAATAGCACCACGGGAGACTTTTCGTTTGGTGTAGAAGGATTTTTGGTTGAGAATGGTAAACTGACACAGCCAATTTCCGAAATGAATATCACCGGAAATATTCTTACACTGTGGAGCAATTTGTTAGAACTCGGAAACGATCCGTTTCCATCATCTAGCTGGAAAGTACCTTCACTCGTATTTGAAGGAGTAGATTTCAGCGGATTATAATACATTTTTTGTTTGCTAGACACATTACCGGTTATAAGCGACAAAAAAGCATAAAAAAGGGTGAGGCAAAATGTGTTTTTTGACTCACCCTTTTTTGAATACTTATCTCTATGTTGTAAGTTGTTGACATACAGAGTTTAAGAGTATATCGATCGTTTTAAAAAACATCTCGAAGGTTTTAAAAAGCATCCCTATCTTTTTTTTAAACGTTCAAGATGTTTTTTAGAGACAAAAAGAAGCTGAATTTCAAAGCTATATTTTTGTGGGTTGACATCGAGAAGACATAAAAAAGTAGGAGAAATAAAAGTGAACTTTTAAATCTCCTACTTTGGTGTTTAATTTAAAAACTTATCAATTAATATCTCTTACCAACTACTTCCCAGTCGATGATTTGCCACAATGCTTTCAAGTGGTCTGCACGACGGTTTTGATAGTCCAGATAATATGAGTGTTCCCAAACGTCGAAGCCAAGAATTGGAGTCAGACCGTTCTTAACCGGATTGCTTCCGTTAGCTTCTTTGGTGATGACCAACTTACCATCTTTATCTTTAGCAAGCCAAGCCCAACCTGATCCAAAAAGAGAAACACCCGCAGCCTCGAATTCAGACTTGAAACTTTCAAATGAACCCCAAGTAGCTTTGATTGCTTCTGCTAATTTACCTGTAGGCTCGCCTCCACCTTTTGGTGAAAACTGAGTGAAATATAAGTCGTGATTTAATATCTGTCCTGCGTTATTGAATATAGCACCGTCTGATTCACGAACAATTGTTTCAATGTCTGTATTCTCGAACTTAGTACCCGGGATAAGATTGTTTAAGTTGGTTACATAGGCTTGCAGGTGTTTGCCATGATGTAATTCAATTGTTTGCTTACTGATTACTGGTTCAAGAGCATTGGCCTCATAAGGTAATTTTACTAATTCAAATTTCATAATATTATTCTCCTTTTTATTATTAATATCGTTATTGGATGAAATAAGCAAAAACAAACTTAGAAATAGAGTTATCATACGTTTATTGTTTTATAGATTACGATCTATCTATTTAACAACCCCCATTTTCGTTTTGTTTTGTAAAAGTATATAATCTTCTTGAAAATCGTGATAGATAATATTTATGCATCGAAATGTCTTGTTTATAATGAATGAAATTATCTAATCTGCAATCTCATAAATTTAGATTCTGTATATTTGGCAATTTAAACAAATAAGATGAAGGAAGAGAATAGTTTTGGGAGATTATTTGTCGTACTAGCAATCGGTTTAGTCGGGACCGTTGCTTTGTATTGGCTTCCGGATTCCATATTGGGTTATAAACTTAAGAAAGTGGATATATTAGCCGATATCCGTACGAAACCTGCAACTATCTCTTTAGACTCACTGATGAAAAAGCTTGAAGAGACGGATAGTATACCAGAACAGGGGCTCCTAAACGATTCATTTGCATTTAATCATACTTATGATTCTACGATGCTGGCTTTGCGAGATTCGTTGTACAAGTCTGTATATGCCATTGATGATGCCGATTTGACAGGTCAGCATATCGAGGATTTTTCTATCGGTCACATAGGGCTTCATCGTTTCTTTTCAGCGTTGAAATCGATGGATAAACTCGATCGTCCTATTCGAATAGCTTTTCTCGGCGACTCGTTTATTGAAGGGGATATCGTTGTGTCTGATTTTAGAACGGCCTTACAAGAAGAATTTGGTGGTAATGGGGTAGGGTTTGTGCCTGTCTTTTCGGTGACCGATCAATTTCGCCGTACCATAAATCAGCAGGCAGAAGGCTGGGTTTCTTATTCTATCCTAACCGATACGACGAATGCCTATCTATTGTCCGGTTCCATATTCGTTCCTGAAGAAATGGCTTCTTTGTGTATTTCACCAACTGATAAATTTCCGGAACTCGATGATGTCTCCACTCTTAAACTGTATTATATGGGTAAGAAACCGGGATCGATTGCTTATGTCACCGATGTTCATACGGACACTATAGTGCAGAAGCTGCCCGCCAATACAAAACCAGTTAGTTTTGATATAAAAAAGGATTTTAAAAAAGTATGTCTTCAATTTATGGGCAGTGAAGATTTACACATGTTTGGTACTGCATTGGAAGATAATGGAGGGATAGTTGTGGATAACTTCTCTTTGCGAGGCAATTCGGGATTGATACTTGACAGATTAAACAAGGAATTATGTCGTGATTTTGCAGAGGTGAGGCCATACGACCTGATTGTGATGCAATATGGACTAAACGTAGTGAGTGAAGAGGTATTGAACTATGGTTGGTATAGAACGCGTATGATAGGTGTGGTTAAACATTTGCAGGCGTGTTTTCCGGAGGCCGACATATTGTTGATGGGAGTGTCTGACCGGTCTTATCAAATAGGCGATGGGTTCGAAACTATGCCGGCCGTTCTAGCGCTACTGCATGCTCAAAGACAGATTGCCCAGAGTACGGGGATTGCATTCTGGAATACCTTTGGTGCGATGGGAGGGGTGAACAGTATGTCTCGGTATGTGGAAAACAATTGGGCAAGTAAAGATTATACGCATTTGAGCTTTAGAGGAGGACGAGAAATTGCTAAGGCTTTGTTTAATGCACTGATGTTGGAAAAAGAATTTTATGATGAAGCAGAAAAAACAATACATTAGCAATTATATACGTGTACTTTGTTTGATGGTTGTCCTCTGTTGGGCTCCAATAGCAAAGGCGCAGATTGAACTTTCGCTACCTCCTATACCGAAGAGCGATTCGATTCGCACTTTGGAGATTAGTTATAAAAACGGACTGCCCTTTGTTATTGACTCTTTGTTGAATATACAAGATGAAACGAATCAGTTAGAGTCTGTATTTCAATTCTTGCAAGCACTGGAAACAGGAAAAGACACGACCATGAATATCGTCCATCTGGGAGATTCTCACATACAGGCAGGTCATTTGTCCGGCCGACTCATGCGTCTGCTGCATCAGCAGTTCGGCAATGCCGGGAGAGGATGGGTGGCTCCTTTTAAGTTGTCGAAGGTAAATGAGCCCGATGATTATTTCTTGTATTCGACTGTCAAAGACTGGGTGGCCGGACGTATCACACAAAGGCAGAAGAAGACGCCTATCGGCCCTGGAGGAATAGGGATTAAGTCGGCGTCGAGTTCCATAAATCTAGACATTGTTATCGCTCCTCTTAATGGCGCTGGCTATACGTTTAATCAAGCGATTCTTTATCGTGGTAACAGGTCTCTTCCCATGCTGCCAACCGGGACTATGAAAGACTCTGTAGAAACAGCAAGGAGCATAGACAATCAAGCTCCGCGTTTGGTGACTGATACCTTCCGCCTATCAAAACTGACGGATATGTTACAGCTTCATAGTACCCGTCGTAAACCGGGAACAGATGAACTATTACCCGCATCGTATTTTGAGAATATTTATTACGGGCTTAATCTGACTAATGGCAATCCCGGTATTTTATATCATGCGGTAGGTGTTAATGGTGCTATGTTCGTAAATTATGCCGATGATGATTTCTTATCTCGTTTGGCTTTGCTCAAGCCCGATCTGCTTATTATCTCGCTTGGAACAAACGAATCTTTCGGTTCGCGCTTCATTGAAAGCGAGCTGCGTAGTCAGATACACGACTTCTTACTGATGGCGAAGAAGTATATGCCTAATACTGCTTTATTGTTGACTACGCCGCCGGAATGCTATAAGCGTATCCGCGTAAACAAGCAACGTACGTACGTGCGCAATGATAATACATCAAAAGCAGCAGCTGCTATTCTTAAGCAAGCCAAAGAAGAGGGGATAGCCTGCTGGGACCTGTTTACCGCAACGGGAGGAAAGGACTCATCCAAAAGCTGGTATAAAGAAGGTTTATTAGGCAGGGACCGAATACATTTTACACAAGTTGGTTATCAAAAGCAAGCCGACCTGCTCTTCTTGTCCTTGATGAATTGGTATACGAGTAAAAAAAATGATTTAGAAAAGCAAACAACTGATGAATAGCCTAATAGATTCGATACAAACCTACTTGGCGCAACTCTCTCCGGAAAAAGCGGTAGACTTACTGCGTTACCAACCGGACTCACCTATGCTTTTCAGTAGTGGGTTGTTTTTCTTTTTGTTTATCGGCTTTTTCATTATTTACATGTCGCTAAGGAAAAACACGTTAGCTCGTATCGTCTATGTGACTTTGTTTTCTCTGTTTTTCTACTATAAAAGTAGCGGTCTTTGGTTTGGACTGCTGATATTAACGGCTACTTCAGACTATTGGATTGGACGATTGCTCGAATTGACCTCTACCATATGGAAGAAGAAGTTATTGGTGACCCTCAGTCTTTGTGTAAATCTGGGCATGCTGGGCTATTTCAAGTATTTCAACTTTTTGTATGAATCGATAGTTATAGCCGGAAATGAAATAGGCAACTTGTTTGGCTACGAATCGATGCAACAGCTGTCCTATCAGAAACTGGATATCTTCCTGCCGGTCGGACTTTCCTTTTTTACGTTTCAATCAATCAGTTATATTGTTGATATTTATCGAGGGAAGACTACTGTTCTGCATCGTTGGATAGATTACCTCTTTTATGTTTCCTTTTTCCCTATGTTGGTGGCCGGTCCGATTGTCAGAGCGCGCGAATTCATCCCTCAGATGTATAAATCTCCCACACTAAGTCGATCGGATTTTGGTGAGGGGTTTTATCTGGTTCTGTGCGGTTTGTTTAAGAAAGCAGTCATCTCGGACTATATCAGCTTTAACTTCGTAGACCGTGTGTTCGACTCACCATTGCTTTATACGGGGGTGGAAAATCTGTTGGCCGTTTATGGGTATGCTCTACAGATTTATTGTGATTTTTCGGGTTATTCGGATATGGCAATTGGCATTGCGCTCCTGCTTGGATTCCGTTTTAATGTCAACTTTGACTCTCCTTATCAGTCGGCCACCATAACGGAGTTTTGGCGCAGATGGCATATTTCTTTGTCCTCCTGGCTGAAAGATTATCTGTATATTTCGTTGGGTGGAAACCGTAAAGGCAAAGGACGGACTTATGTTAATCTTTTCATCACTATGCTATTGGGTGGTCTGTGGCACGGCGCATCTATCCGTTTCATTCTTTGGGGAGCCTTGCATGGTGTAGCCTTGGCTGTACACAAATTTTTGATGGGGCAGTTCAAAAGCCTCAAGCAAACGGGTGAAGAGATGGGGCTAGTGAGTCGTATAGCCGGTACCGTATTTACCTTTCATGTCGTTTGCTTTGGCTGGATTTTCTTTAGAGCCAGTTCGATGCAGACTGTAAAAGAGATACTATCTCAGATATTTACGAATTTCCATCCGGAAATCTTCATGCAATTTATCAGTGGCTATACGGTTGTATTTTCACTTATGATTATAGGGTATATCTTCCATTTTATACCGAAAGTGACTGAACGTAGTATTCAAGGTATAGTTGCCCGTTCACCTTTATTTGTACAGGCCTTGATGCTGATTGTAGCTATTTTCGTTGTCGTACAATTTAAAAATGCAGGTGTACAGCCTTTTATTTATTTTCAATTTTAAGTTGGCGAAGGTCATTACCTGAAATATCTTGGAATACGCGTAGCTCGAATTCAGGAATGATAGCCAAGACATGGTCGAATATGTCTGCTTGCAAAGTTTCGTAGACAACCCATGTTCTATCAGACGAGAAATAATACAGCTCGATAGGAAGACCCTTATCAGTCGGCTGCAGGTGGCGAACCATGCACATCAGTTCATGATTGATGCCTGGGTGGCTTTTTAGGTAACGCATCAAGTAGTTTCTGAACACACCTAAATTTGTTTGCCGTCTACCGTTTACAAGAATAGACGAGTCGATATTATGCTGCTCATTATACTCTTTGAGTTCTTCTTCCTTACCGTCTATATAATCCGTAATCAATGAGATCTTGCGGAACTTAGCTAACATTTCGGGCGTACAGAAACGTACGCTATTCATGTCGATATTGATGGAACGTTTTGTGCGGCGTCCGCCCGATTCAAACATGCTCCTCCAGTTTTGAAACGAGTCGGATATCAATGCATAAGGAGGTACGGTTGTGATTGTGTTGTCCCAGTTTCTAACCTTTACGGCATATAATGTCATTTCGATGACAACACCGTCTGCATTGTATTTTTGCATCGTAATCCAGTCACCAGGACGAAGCATATCATTGGCCGACAATTGTATTCCGGCAACAAACCCAAGTATCGTGTCTTTGAAGACCAAGGTTAGAATAGCAGCCGAAGCACCTAAACCGGTCAATAATCCTTTAATGGGCTGATCTATCAAAGCTCCAATAATGGCAATGATTCCGATAATGACAACCGTGATTTGTAATATCTGAATGAAACCCTTAAGCGGTTTGTTTTTAAGTGCTTCTTTCTGACTGTATACTTCGTGGATCAAACCTAAAGAAGCATATATAAAACGCAAGGAAATGGCAATCATATAGACCTCACAAAGACGCCTTAAGAAATCCAGTAAACCATGTTGGCTTTCTTCAGGAAACGCAAACGGAAGCATAAAATAGATAAAAATAGAGGGAATGATATTAATCATTTTATGGATAAGCTTCCTTTCAATGATGAGGTCGTCCCAAATCGTTTTTGTTTTGGCAGCAATGTGTACGAATATTTTCAGGATGATGTTGCTGCAGATATAGTCTATCAGATATGCAAATGCCAGTATGAAAAATAAAACAATAAGATTATCAAGTTGAGTTGCTGTTTCATTGGAGACACCAAATGCTAGTAACAGTTGATATGCCCATTCTCTAAGATTATCCATATTTATTCTATTTGTTTCAAGCAAAAGTAGGCAAATGTATGATTATATACAACCGGAAAGGGCATCTTACTTGTAGGAAAAACTTCTATCTTTGTCTTAAATCAAGGTAAGGAAGAATGGCAAAAAAAAGGTCAAAAAGGAAGAATAGCAAACAGAAAGGAAAAACATTCTGGTTGGAATTCAAGCGTTTTATAGCTATCGTCTGTGTAGGAATCGTTGTTATTACCGGATTACTATTTCTGTATCTTAATTTCGTTTCTGAAGAGAAAGCTAATCAGATTGTTGACGGTATTGTTAAAAATGTGCCGGAGATAATTGAACAGAATACCCCATCAAAACTTAAAAAAGAGGAGCTTCCCACCGGTGCTGAAATCCCGGTTTTAAAAAACGGAGCAAAGGAGCAAATCATCAAACATGAAGGTTATTCCGTATCTTATAATCCTGATTACAAAATACCGAATTGGGTAGCTTATGAACTTACTGAAGAAAAAGTAAAGAACAACAAGGTTAAACGACATAATAAATTTATACCCGACCCTCAAGTTAAGGGTGCTACTGCATTAAATGAAGACTATACCCGAACCGGTTACGACCGTGGACATATGGTTCCAGCAGGAGATATGAAATGGTCGGAAAAAGTTATGCGCGAGACTTTTTATTTCAGCAATATATGTCCACAAGATAGAGGATTGAATAGTGGCGTATGGAACGATCTGGAAATGACTATTCGTGTATGGGCGAAGGAACATAAACGGATATTTATTGCTGCAGGCCCTGTAATAGAAAAGGATCTCAAGCGGCTTGGGAAGAACAGGGTAGGAGTTCCAAGGCAATTTTATAAAGTTGTATGTGATCCTGAAAAAGCACAATGCATTGGTTTTTTGTTTGAGAATCGTGATTATAAGCAGACTTCTCCAAGGGATTTGGCTGTAACAGTCGATGAAATAGAAACAGTTACGGGTATTGATTTCTTTCCTCAATTTCCGGATAAAATAGAGAAGGAGATGGAATCAAAAGTAGATTTGAATTTTTGGTCATTTTTTAGATAAGTAGGTTCTTTTATAATAGCTGTTAAACGGGTAGGTTTCGTACTTATAGACCAATTTATTAATATTCAATTAATTATTTTGAAATTGTGAATATTGTAAGTATGTTTGCCGAAATTTAAATTTTCTTTTTTATTGTTTTCAATTTTGTGAGCTGTAACTATTGTTTTTCTTTACTTTTTAAGAATAAACCGTTTTATGCAAATTCATTTGTAATTTTTTAGTCGACTACTAAGTTGTAAGCCAATTTGGTCGGTTCAGTGTTTTTATGTATGCATAAAGATTTTTTATTTCTATTATTTATCATATAACTATATGTGTATTAGGAAGATAATCCTGTTGTTTATTGTGTTTTGTGCAGGGTGTATTTCGTTGTTTGCACAAGAAGGTTCTCATCTGTCGGTTGCCCTAAAAGCTGGTGGTGGCGGATTGGATTATAAAGTTAATAGTTCGGATTTGAAGGAGAAAGGTAATCGCTCAAATCAACTTGGTGTAGGTGTCAACTTCAACTATAGTTATTTTTTCAACAATAATTGGGGGATAAGTATAGGATTAGATATTACTCGCTATGCATCTGTGGGCAAACTAAAAGGAGGAATCTCAGATAATTCCTTTTTTGCGTTAGGCCAGTTCGTGGATGATGATTTGGAAGGCCGTCCCAGAGAATTTGAGCTTCGTACACGAATCAGTAACCTGGAAGAATTGCAAACAGTGTTCTTTTTTGAGATTCCCGTAATGCTGGCTTATCAAACTCGTTTCGGAGATGATGAGAAGTGGGGGATGTATGGTGGAATAGGCGTAAAGCTAATGCTTCCCATCAGTTCAAAATTTGAAATACAAAATGGAGAGAACAGCCAATTTAACGTATCCGGTTATTATGAAGGCATTCCAACCGATATGGGCTCACCGTCACACCCTCCTGTTTCAAATCATGGCTATGGGACAATTACAGATCCGAATGCTTCTTTATCTTGGAATGATGATCTGAAATTAAAAACGGGTGTTGCCGGAACGTTTGATTTAGGTTTTCTATTTCGCATAGCTGAAGAAACTGATTTTACGGTTGGTGGATACTTTGATTATGGTTTTACAGATATGAAGAAGAATGGTAATCAAAAGCTTTTTACTTCGCCGAAGGAATATCATCCGGGCTCAAATAAAAAAATCGGTGAAGGCATTCGGTATAATGGTATGTTAAATTCAGACCTGACGGGTAAAATCAAACCGATAGCTTTTGGTTTGAAAGTCGGAATTCGTTTTAAACTATAACTTAAAGACTGCATAATATGAATAATATTCTACGTTCTATATATTTGGCAATGTCGCTGTTTGTTACAGTGTCGTTTACGTTGCCGGCTCAAGTAGTAGTTAATAATGTTACAGAATTACTGTCTGCTCTAAGTACTGCGTCTGAAAATGATGTGATCAACTTAGATCCAAACTTCACCTCTTCTTCAGTGACTATACCTATGCCTTCTGTTGCTGTAACCATTGATGGGGGAGATTATGTTTGGGAAACCGGTTCGATTACTATAAATGGAGGATCTTCGGGTCATTTAACAATACGGAATTTAAAGATAAATTCGAATAAGTTAGAAAATAAATCATCTAATGGTCAACTAACCTTAGATCATATGGAGTTCTACAATGCTCTATCTGGTGCAATAGATATCTCCACATCCGGTAGTGCATTTACTCTTATATCATATACGAAGATTCATAATAATCGAGGAGTTAATACCGCTTCTGCTATTTGGCTCGGAGTTAGTAGTGTATTAGAGATATCAAATTCAACAATTGAAAATAATACCGGAATAGGAGGAGGTAGTGAATGTGGTGCAATTGCTTCAAAAAATTATACAGGTGAACTTATGATTAATAATTCCGTTTTTAGGAATAATGTAAATAAAAGTGTCAATACTGGTATTTTTGGTGGAGGCGGAGGAGCTATGTCGATGCATTATCTGAAAGGCTCTATTCACATCTCTGAATGTCTATTTGAAGGGAATAAAACGAACGGAGAAGATACTGAAATCAAATCTACTTATGATGGAGGAGCCATTTACATATTCGACGGTCGTGATGGAGCTGTGGTAAACATTGTTAGTTCGACATTTACCGAAAATGTAGCCTACGATGATGGCGGTGCAATAATGTTTCAGGGAACGGGTAATCCAGGCTTAACCACTTCAATTGTGAACTGTACTTTCTATAAAAACAGAGCACATGGAGCTGATGGTGCCGGCTATGCCGGAGGTGCGATTCAGTATTTCAAAAACGGAGGAAGTTCCAAAATGGTGAATAACATACTTAGCTCTACTTTTGTTGGTAATATTGGAGGTAGTGAACAAACAACTACTGAACAACGAGGAGGAGCTATTGGATTAAGTGGAGCAGGTATTTTAGCAACAGCCGCTGTAACACGTAATGGATGTTTATTTGTTGGGAATCAAGTTTATGGAGTGGATGGAAAAATAAACGATGCAAGTACGAATAAAGATATTTCGTTAAATGCTACAACACAGGCAGGTACGTATAATGTGATCAATGTAGACAAGGGAGATGCACCAGCTTATACTGCTGAGGATGTTCTTGGTCGTAATTATTCATTCTGTGAGAATTTGTCCGGTATTAAGGCCGGTGTTGATGGTGAAATTATTAAAACAATTCCCATAAAGCCTGAAGGTATAGCTGATATGACGTATAGTGGAGCAACTTCTGTTCCATATACGGATCAGAGAAACTTTACCAGAAATAAGGATCAGGGAGCTATAGAGATGGCTTGGGTTCGTTTTAATGCCGGAGAAGGAGAGTGGACAGGCCTGAATGATAATCTGATGTATGAAGGAACGGATTATTATGAGTCAGTTTCACAAAAAGCGAAATATTATTACCGGATTACTAATTCAGGTGGAACAGTAACTTCTCCCGATTCGGAATCAGGTGTTACTTTAGCACCTCCATCAGGGCTTGAGTTTGATAAATGGGTATGGGAAAAAGACAGCACAACAGAGTGGAAACCAACAGATGTAATTGTGGACTCATTGCGAGTTGTTGCCATTTATAAAACAGCAACTCAGGCGCGCTATAAAGTACTGTATGAACCGAACGGAGGTGGTGGTACAGCTATAGCACACGAGTGTGACGAAAACGATCAGCATACAATATTAAATTATAACGATGGCAGTATAGGTTTTACACCTCCTACTTCGAATCATGTATTTGCAGGCTGGAAAGACAGTCAGGGTAATCCTTTTACCGTAAATACAAGTTATACATTTACGTCAGACACTACATTGTATGCCCAATGGAAGGAGTCTTCTCCTATAACAATCATCTATGATTCCGGTATCGGAACAGGAGATGACAAGATATTTACTACGGCTAAAGACGGTTCACATACTATTTTGGAATATACGAATCCAACTATCGACTTTAAACCTTCAAGTCCTAATCATTCCTTTGTTTGCTGGAAAGATAGTCTGGGTAATATTTATACAATTGGAGAATCTTATGTGTTTACAACTCAGACAAGATTGATTGCTCAATGGCAGGAAGATAAGCCTTCTATTACTGACTGTGCAATCACCTATTACCCCAATGGGGGTGGTGGTACCGTGCAAACGATTAGTAATGCACCAGACTGTTCTTATAAGATTTTAAATTACGTAGATTCACCTTTGTATTTTACCGCTCCAAATGCAAACTATGAGTTTGTGAATTGGAATACGAAGGCAGATGGATCGGGAACTTCTTATGAAGTAGGAGTAACGGTAACTGCTAAAGACCATCTTGAACTTTATGCCCAATGGAAGAGGACGTCATCGCCGGGAGATAACGCAGGAATAGAAATCCATCCTCTGTTGCCCTTCTGTTCGACTGATGCTTGGATACATATTCCCTATGATATCTTGCTGACTTCTCCGATGGAATATACTGTGATTTTCTCAGAAGAAGCGAAGAAAGCCGGGTTTAAGGATATTGATGTCTTTACAGAGTTGCCAAGCAATTACATTACTGTTCCAATGCCAAACGGAGTCTCTAAAGGAAAATATGCAGGTAAGATAGTGTTGCGCACGACAGACAATACATCGATTATCACAGACTATCCATTTGAATTGGAAGTGTTAGGCGGTGTAGTTATCGTAAATCAACCGGAATCAACAAGAGCATGTAAAGAAGAGTCTTTTACTCTAAATGTGGATGCTTCAGATGATGCACTTTCTTATCAGTGGTACTTTGAAGGAGAAAAGATAGCCGGAGCTACATTGAGCCAATATAGTCAAACTATTACTTCTGAAACAGAAGGAATGTATTATGTAATTGTATCCGGTACATGTGGTAGCTTGAAGAGCGACTCTGTTTATGTTTCCATGAATACTCTATCTGTATTGATAAAATGGGATGATGTATTATATGTTGACAATACAGACGGTAAGTATGTGAAGTTTCAATGGTTTAAAAACGGACAAGAGATTCCGGAAAACGGAACGTTCGTTTATTATACAGATGAAGCAGGACTGGATGGCAGTTATCATGTTCGTGCCTATTATGCTGATGGAACGTTTGACGAAAGTTGTCCGGTACGGTTTACTTCAGATACTACCAAAGCAATACTTAAGGTTTATCCAAATCCTGTTAGCAACAATAGTCATTTAACTGTTGAGGGGGTGAACGGCTTATCAGAAGGAGGTAACTATCAAGTTGAATTGTATGATTTATCCGGTCGCAGAGTGTATGCCACTACTTCATTTACCGAAACCACACAAATCCCTATTCATACATCTCCGGGTGTTTATCTTTTAAATGTGACAGCACCAAATGGAAAACGGACAGTGAAGAAAGTGGTTGTTAAATAATCATAGTTCGATGTTTAGTTTAAAGAGTTACAGGCTTTATGCTTGTAACTCTTTTTCATTCATGGGTAGCTGATGGAGGTTATAAATTGAAATCTGCAATTACAGGTAGATGATCGCTAAATCCCCTTTCGTATTTGTATCCGTGATACGTTCTTAACGGTCGTTTGCCTTTCCAAACCTTATCGTTTGTCAACAAAAAGGGAGGAGCGAATATACGTGGACTATCAGGAATTAAGAACGCGTAGAAGGATGAACTCACAATGATTTGATCTAATTGACTCCACTCATCGCGATACTTGTGGCTTCCCTTATGATGGTAAGAAAGATTGAACAACGTAAGTTCGGAATCCGTGGCAACGTTTGTTTGCGGTGGTATTGCTTTTAGACCATGTATAAGGCTTTTGTCTTGAGGTATGTCGTTGAAATCGCCCATGATTAGTAGATGACAGTTTTGTCTGATGCGATATAACGAATCGCAATGTGAGCGAAGAAATGTGGCTGCCTCGGTGCGGTGTGACTCTGTTTCTTTCTCTCCTCCGTAGCGCGAAGGGAAATGACAGACAAAAACATCTAATGTATCACGAGTGATGATTAGCCCGGAGACATGCAGGATATTACGTGATTTTTTATTGGCATCTGAGAATGGGATGACGAGTTCTGTGTGGCTGATATATTTAAACTTGTCGCGTTGAAAGAGTAGAGCAGTGTTTATACCTCTTTCATCATTCCCAGTTGTTATTCGGTAGCTATATTCTTGTTTTCGTAGAGGCGTGCGATGTAACAGATCGTAAACCACTGAATCATTTTCCACTTCGCATAACCCTATCAATGCAGGTGTATCCCATTCTCCTGCAGCAGTGATGACCTTTGCTATTTGTTGCAGCTTGTGATAATAACGACCATTTGTCCAATACCGGTTTCCTTCAGGTGTGAATTCCCCATCATTTTTGTCGGGAGATTTAGTCGTGTCGAACATATTTTCGACATTATAACTCATCACCCGGAAGTTGATTTGCGCTTTACACACCGGAAGCAAGCAAAAGATGAAGAAGATAGTCAAGGTTTTGTACATATACGGAAATTATTCTTTTTCAGGTTCAGGAACAAATTGGTAGGCCCCTATATCCGGCAGAATATTGTCTGACACACGGGTCACACCATATCGGTCTTGCGGGTAGAGCTTTGCAATATCCACATTGGCAACACCGATTGCTTTCGAATTACCGTCTTTGTCTTTTTTCAGGCGGAAATCAAACATATACTTCTCGTCTTTGCTGCCGTTCAGCTTGTAGCTGTTTACGTTGCTACCTTCTATAAAGATACAATCAGTTGTATTAGGCAGATTGTTTTTTTGTCTGATCAGGCAATTTTTGAAGTAGTAATTGAAATTCTCGGCCGATACGATTTCTACCTCACCCGTTTGCTGGCTTTTGCTACCATCAATGATGCAATTTTCAAAAATAGCTTGCTCGATTGGAGAGGCTATGTTGGCGTTTGTCGATTTGCCATTTACAAGTATCACAGACTGAGCTCCAGTCCTGCTTTTTATCTTCATAAAATTGGCGATTGTACAGTGTACAAAACGATAGTTACCACCCGTCAAGGCGAGCAATGAATCTTCGGCATTGCTGAATTCGGTATTCACTGCTTCAATATGGCAATTCGTTGAAACCAGCAAATTGCCGGACATGTTGGTCACTTGTGATGAATAGAAGCGGATTTTAGGTTGAGCCGTTGTCGACGGTAAACAAAGAATTCCATTCCTTCCGTTGCGTATAATGGTATGTTCGAAAACCGAGTTATAACTTTCCGGAAAGAACGTAAAACCACCCCACTGTGCGGGTACATTGTCGAACGCTAGTTCACCATCAATTAAATCATCCAACCGGTCTCCTCTGAAGATGACAGGATTATCAATCGTCCCCTGCGAATGGATACTGCCGTGTACTTGTATTTTGGCATTATTCCGCAAATAAAAACCGGCACCGGCCTCGATTGTCAGTTTCGCATCTGCTGAAACTACCAGACTATCGTAAATCAGATAGGGACGTTCGTTTGTGATGGTTGTGTCTTTGTCGATTATTAATCCCCCTTTGACAACGACTACATCTTGGCCATAAGCTTGCAGAATGACCCATTGTCTTTGCCCATTAAACATGAATTGAAGAGAATCTTTTATTTCGAATGGGTTGTTCTTGTCTTGCGGATCAATGGTTACTTCAACAAATACGTACATGCTGTCTTTCGACAAAATGGGGATATCCGTGAATTCTGTTCCTTTTCGTCCATCTACATTGATGCGGAATCCTGATTTCCCCTGTCTGGCCAAAGAGATAGACTGAATATTCAGCGCTTCACTGTTGCGGTTGTACACCATCAGTTTCTTTGTGGCCGAGCTGACGGTCGTAAATACAGTGTCGAACGCAACTGTATCTGTCGAAAAGTGGAGGGTATGATTTGGATTTTTGGAGAAATCATCCACTAAATCATTACACCCTACAAGGAGGCTAATCAGCAAGAGAGGCAGTAAATATAAATTCTTCATATTTGAATCAGCATCAATTAAAAAAGAGGTTGCCCCTCAATAGTGTAGGACAATCATCCTATTCTATCTGTGACACCCTCTTTTTATAACGAGTAATCGCTTGTTTTATTTTGCGGGAATGCTTTTAAGTACATCCAGCAGATGTTTCCACCACAATTCTACCGTGCTGATTTGAATACGTTCGTTTGGTGAGTGAACGTCACGCAAGGTAGGACCGAACGAAATCATATCCAGATAAGGATATTTTTCAAGAAACAGACCACATTCCAGACCGGCATGAATAGCTTTGATAGCAGCTTCTTTGCCAAACAAACGTTTGTATGATTCCTGCGCTACTTTCATAATTAATGAATCTGAGTTTGGAGCCCATCCCGGATAACCGTCTCCGTGAGTAACCTTAGCTCCGGCAAGCTTGAACGTAGCAGCTACCTGGTTAGCAACAGCTAATTTATAAGATTCAATAGAGCTGCGTTGGCTGGTTCCAACCAATACGGTATTATCGGCCAAAGTCTTTACAGACGCCAGGTTAGTTGATGTTTCCACCAAACCTTCAATCTCGTGACTCATCCCAATCACCCCGTGAGGAGCTGCATGTAATGCGTAGATAATCTTTTCTGCAGTTTCGCTGTCGATAGCTGTTTCCGGGCGAGCAGCAGATTCCAAAAGAACTTTTACGTTTTTGTCTATGTGTTTCAATTCATTTTCTACATCTGCAGCAAAATTGTTTAACATCACACGCACATCTTCTTTAGCGCTTGCAGGAATACCTATTACAGCATAAGCTTCACGAGCAATAGCGTTGCGAAGGTTTCCACCGTTGATTTCGCAAAGTGTAATGTCGTATTTTTGTTTCAATAGATACAAAAAACGAACTAATATCTTGTTGGCGTTACCTAATCCTTTATGAATTTCACCACCTGAGTGTCCGCCATTAAGTCCTTTCACATCGATACGAACATAATGCAAGTCCGGATTTGTTGGAGTAGGAGTGAATGTGAATAAAGCTTGCGTATCCTTACCTCCGGCACAGCCAATGAATATTTCACCTTCGTCTTCACTGTCCAGGTTCAACAGAATTTTGCCTGTCATAAAGCCAGCCTGAAGAGCTTTTGCTCCGGAAAGGCCGGTTTCTTCGTCGACGGTAAACAAACATTCGATGGGACCGTGTTCGATATCGTCAGAAGCCAGAATAGCTAATTCGGCAGCAACACCAACACCATTGTCAGCACCCAGAGTTGTCTCGTTTGCACGCAACCAGTCGCCTTCAACTATCGTTTCAATCGGGTCGTTCTCAAAATCGTGTACAGTTCCATTGTTTTTCTCGCAAACCATATCAACGTGTGATTGTAAGATGACAGTCGGAAGGTTTTCATAACCCGGAGTTGCCGGTTTAGACATCAGGATATTACCTGCTTCGTCTTTTTTAATAGCGATATTATTTTCTTGGGCAAATGCTTCCAGATACTTGATTATCTTTTCTTCCTTCTTTGAAGGGCGAGGAACTTGTGTGATTTCATGGAAATACTTCCATACGATTTTAGGGCTAAGATCCGTAATTTTCATATCTTTATAATATTAATTGAAGTTATTCCGGCAAGCAGACCTTCAGTCACAAAACCGGACTAAGAGAAAAATTATAGAATTAATGCTTTATAATAACTTAAACTCTTATATTTGCATCCACAAATATAAATAAAATGCTTGCAACCTTATTACTCACAGTCATAATTCTTGTTATTTCAATCGTATTCCTTTGTGCGAATATATTACTCAAGAAGAATGGACAATTTCCTAATACACACGTAAGCGGAAATAAAGCGTTGATGGATCGGGGCATATCTTGTGCAAAAACGCAACATGCTCAAGCTGTCAGCAAAAAAAACTTATTTGAACGAATGAATGAAATTTAAAACTTAAGAAATAGATTAATTTAGACTTTATGAAGAACATTAACTACCTAATTAACGGAGTCCTTGCTTTAGCTGTAATCATCTTATTTGCAATGCACTTCTCAGGCAAGAAGGAGTCTGGTTTTACACATTCAGTTTCAACAGGTGCAGAAGGTGTAAGCGGTCAATTACCCATTGCCTATGTAAATGTGGATTCTCTTTTGTTGAATTATAATTATTCAAAAGATCTGAATGAAGTAATTATGAAAAAACAAGAAGATTCACGTGCTAATATCAACCAGAAGGCTAATGCATTGAGAGCTGATATGCAGGAATTTGAACGTAAATATCAAAATAATGCGTTCTTAACTCCGCAACGTGCACAAGAAGAGCAACAACGTTTATTGAATAAACAACAAGAGTTGCAGGCACTTGACGAACGTTTGACTCAGGAGTTGATGATCGAACAACAAAGACTAAACGAACAATTACGCGATACTATCGTTACTCAATTGAAGATTTACAACCAATCAAAAGGTTTTGAAGTTATCTTCAGCAATACAATGGGGGACAATATTCTTTTGGCAGGTGATGCTTATGATATCACAGCCGAAGTAATTGAATTCTTAAATAAGAATTACACTTCTCCTGCTAAATAAGGATATTTAATAAATGATATAGAGGCGGTTTGCGGAAACGTAAACCGCTTTTTTTTATCTTTGACCGGCATTTGTAATTAACAACTATGAATATATTCAAGCGTGTATTTATTTGGATAAGAAATCTGTTGATATTTTTCTTTGTTTCCAGTATTCTTGCCGTTGTGGCATATAAATTTATTCCTGTTTATTATACTCCTCTGATGTTCATCCGGATGTTTGAACAAAAAATGGAGGGAAAAGACTTGAAACTAAAACATCAATGGGTTCCTTTATCAGAGATAGCACAGCCGTTAGTTCAGGCCGTAATAGCCTCTGAAGACAATCTGTTTCTCGAACATAACGGATTTGACTTGGAGCAAATTCAGAAAGCACGCGAAGAAGCCGAAAGAGGAAAGCGAGTAAGAGGAGCCAGTACCATCTCGCAGCAAACGGCCAAGAATGTATTTCTTTGGCCTGCTCAGTCATATGTAAGAAAAGCGGTTGAAGTATATTTTACTTTGTTAATTGAGTTAATCTGGGGCAAAGAACGTATTATGGAGGTATATCTTAACTCCATAGAAATGGGTAATGGTATTTATGGAGCTGAAGCTGTAGCCAATTTGCATTTTAACAAACAGGCCTATCAGCTTACCCAATCGGAGGCTGCTTTAATTGCGGCAACCTTGCCTAATCCCCGACGATTTAATTCGGCAAAGCCCTCAGCATATATCCTGAAACGTCAGGCAACGATTATCTCTTTGATGGGAAAGATGTTTCAGGTAGATATGGGCTATAAAAAAGGAGATGGAAAAGTGTCAACTAAAAAACGTAAGAAATGGAGAGCATCAGTTTTGTCGATTGGGGAAGAATCGATTATGGAGAAGGATTTGAGCGGCAGACAGCTTTATTTAATGCTTTAATTGAAGCAAAACAAACGAATGAACCGCGAGTAAACCACTTGATTTTTTGTGAACACAACCCGGTTCTTACGATAGGTAAGAGCGGAAAAGAAGATAATCTGCTAATTCCTGAAGCCCTCCTAAAGGAACGTGGTGTATCTTATTACCACACCAACAGGGGAGGAGATATCACGTATCACGGACCCGGTCAAATTACCGGCTATCCGATATTTGATCTTGAATATTGGAACCTGGGCCTTAGACAATATATCCATTTGATGGAAGATGCCATTATTCGCTTCCTTAATTTATATGGCGTTAAAGGCGAGCGTCTGGACGGTGCAACCGGCGTATGGATTGATCCGGATAAGAAAACAGCCCGTAAGATTTGTGCTATCGGCGTGAAAAGCAGCCGTTTTGTTACTATGCATGGTTTTGCATTGAATATAAACACAGATTTGTCTTATTATTCCTTGATAAACCCTTGTGGCTTTGTGGATAAAGGGGTTACTTCATTGGAGAAAGAACTCGGTGCACCGCAGGATTTTGAATTAGCTAAAGCGCGACTTTTAGACGTCTTCCGTGAGCTGTTTCCTTGACTCTTTTTTGGGGTAAATACTGTCTAAATCCGAGCTTTTTTAATGATAATTTTTTTACTATCATCCCGATGTTAATTTTCCCTGATAATCAGTTCAAAAAAATCATCCCGATGATTTTAAAAAAACACCCCGAACGTTTTTAAAAAACATCCCGATCTTTTTTGAAAACGTTCGGGGTGTTTTTTTATATAGATAAATACAATGAAAATCAAAGGGATGTTTTTTGATTTTGACATCGGGATGAGGCAAATAATTTAAAGTCAGAAAAACAAAGCTGATTTGGTCGAAAAATTAGTCTATTTCAAACGAATCGTAGGGCTAAATATCCCAAAGTTTTCCCAGTTCTTGGTAAATGAATTGAATGTTCTTTCTATTATTGCTTCTTGATACGTAATGGATCCCTTCGAGAGATCATTCGAAATCATAAATCCAAAAAGTTGATTTGTTAGTTAGAGACTTGTACTGAGTCGGTACGAAGGGGAGGGAGGGGGTATTTTTTCCTGCGTTTGAATATCTCAGAAAAAGTGCTGAAGTCTTTTCTATACATGATTCCAATCCCTTGTGTGGTAGGCGATTGTTTTTGGAAACGGTACATATCATTGGCATGGTTATAGGCTTTTAACCTTATTTCGCCCGTTTCTGTCAGTTTATATTCCAGATCAAACTCGCCGATAAAGGTGCTTTCTTGGAAGGTATTGTTTCTCACACCGAAGTTACCGTTGAATAGCAGCCTATTGTCGAGTAGCTGACTTGAAAGTAACATCTCAAACTCAGGATCGGCTATACCATCCTGGCTGGTACGGATATTAGTACCGATCTGTACTTTATCTGTTATGCTATTCAGCATGCTGGATAGTTGTGATGAAATGGCCGACGATGCCACTGCATTCAATTCATTCGAATTGATACCTAAATAGGCAGGGGTGTAGAATTTATTTAATACAAGCAAGTAAATGATCTGTAATGACATCATCTCGTCAGTATCAACCAACCCTTTGACCAATCGTTCTAATTCTGTATTTGAACCCGGCAATTGAATGTCGAATCTAATCATAGGGTTACGCAACTGCCCGTTGATATCAAGAATACAATTGACCGGTATATTTGCTCGACCACTTTGCTCGATCAAGTTTGGATCCAAATCTCCGATATTTGCAGTCAGATTGTAAATGGCGTTTATGTTCATGTTGGCATCGAAAGGATCGCCACGGAAATCAATCGTACTACCTTCGCCAATCTTAAAGGCTTTGTGGATCAATTGTTGGAGGCTAAAATTGTAGCTACCACTTTGAATATCCACTCCACCGTACATACGTAAGTCGGTCTTCGTGCCGTATTCGATTTGTACACTTCCGCTACCCGTTGCCTTTAGTTTATCGCCCGCCGTTGGGTCCATAATCATTTCTGCGGTTGCGTCAGGAGTGATATCGAGCATCATGTTCATTCGAATTTCGGAACCCTCATTGTCTCCATTTACCGGATTAGGAGATGCGGCTATCAATGTAGAATCGGCAGCGATACTGTCCTGTAAAAGCTTTTCTTTCTTGTTGACAAAACTGATGAAGTCGTACTCCGTTACATTGTTTGCTCCCATGAAGTTAAACGATATCGCCGATTTAGGGGCGCTTTGCATGTTTACGTCGATATTGACAATCTTTTCATTTCCGTGTATTCTGGCTGCTCCGTTACCATATACTGTGCCAAAAATCATAGGATTTCGTTTTTCAGGCACGTCATATACGAGCATATTTTCAGCATTGATATTGACCGAGAAAATAAAATTGCGGAAGTGATTATGGTTAACCGTAAGATTAACCTCTCCTTTGTTACCGTTCTTATCTTGAATGGTCATCCCCTTGGCCATAATCTTATCGCTTGTCAGATAGAGCGAATCTGTAAAAGAGTATTTGGTGTTCAAGAAATCTATGCCTACAATACCGTCACGAACGAAGGCATTCCCTTCGACTAATATGTTTTTAAAGGATCCATGCAAATGGATTAATCCGGAACCATATCCACCTATATCCGAGGTGATATTTTCCATGAAAGGTTTCAGAAATGCCAAGTTGATATCATTGGCATCGAAATAGAGGGAAAGGCCCGATTTTTCACCTACAGGATAGATATATCCATTTACATCCGTCCATGTGCTGTCATTTTTATAGATAGTGCCTAACATGAGGATACCTTGCTGGGTATCATCCCATTCGCTAAATAGATTGAGCTGACCAAACTCAACCTGATTGAAAGAGAAATTCTTTATTTCGAGGTCGGTATTCAACATTCTACTGTTGAATAAATCCTGCACATTGACGGTCCCTGTGGCTTTTCCTCCAAACTTCAATACTTCAATATTGACCGTATTAAAGATATAGCTTAGTTCAATATCTTTTAAATCAAGCAGAAGCACGTCTGAGGGATCTTTTGAAATGGTTCCGTCTATTAATAGATATTCATTGCCACGTGAAGCATAAAAGTTGTCTATACCAATCCGACCGTTCTCGACACTGACTACACAAGGGGATATATTCCAAGTGGAGTCATTAATAACCAAATAATTCGGAATGATTGATGTCTCAATTCTTGTTGTCGGTTTTCCGAATTGATCTTCTTCATTTAAGAAAACAGTAGTGGTACCGAAGCTAGCTTTATAGGTATTATTCTTGTTATTGGCCCAAGTAAGCAAGGTGTTAATCTTGTCATCGTTCGCGTCAGCATGTAGATCGATATAATTGCGACCTCCTTTTTTGTTGTAGTTGATTACGCGTAGATTCATATCCATCTCGCCAATCTGATTATCGCAAGTCAAATAGCCGGATTCAAACATGGACTTTCCTACATTAAACTTCGGCAGGTAGGCCTCTATTCTGACTTTGTCGTATAGGTTATTGTAAAATCCTGTGATTCTCGCTTGATTGATAACAGTGACAGGCAGTTTCAATGTGTTGGAGAGAGCTTCCGTATTCTCTACAGTAAGCAGTAGGGAGAAGTTGTTTTCTTCCTGCTTATGGTCTTTTGTCTGCTTACTTTTGATTAATGTGGGTATATGCTTGTCCAGCGTTTGTAAAAAACTGGGAACAATTGTTTTGAATGAATAGGCCCCTGTTATTTCTCCGTTGATTATATCAGATTCTATTTGAAGTCTTCTGTCTGATTTATGTCCGGAGGCAGATACTAAGAATTTATCCAGGAAGAACTGCGAAGGGGCGGTGATAATTGCAATACTGTCAATTTGAATTTCACCTTCTATATTGTCAATCGAGTTGCCTTTAAAGTCTGCATTTATACTGAATGAGATATCGGGAGATTCATATTTGTTGGTCAAATTAAGACTGTCCGGACGAAAATGTCTGACATCAGCCGTGAAATTGAAGATTGAATTGCTGCCTAGATTTTGGAATGTTCCTTCGGCCAGTAAATAGCCGTTGGGATCATCTATATGTATTTTACCGTCAAATGCATTTTCTTTGAATTTACCGGAAAAATCCAGGTTGTTATAGTTATACCCCAAGTAGTCGAAATTTAAAATATGGGCATCAATCTGGCCACCGAATTTGCCATTTACTGGACGAATTGCGTCAAGGGTAATATCAAAGCGCACATTGCCGAAAGGATTACCTTCTTTAAACAGACGTTTTATTTTCAAGTCGGAGCTTGCTATATGACCCTTTAAGAAAGTTCCAATATTGTTCTTCTTGTCCTGTCCAAAGTTAATGTCTGTTTCGATGGCACCAATGTCAGACGATAGTTTGCCGTATGCAACCAGATTATCCATGAATCCGGAGATTTCACCATAGAATTTCAACTTGCCGAGTTCATTTATTTGCTCTGGAAGTTCAATTGGCTTATCACTGAAACTATTGACTAATCCTTTAATGCCCTCGTTTGTTATTTCCAAACGGCTTACTTGGCCATAGAGGTATGTCTCTTCAGGAGTTGTAATTCCCTTCAATCCCATTTTTCCTAAGAATTGTACCTTGTTGCTGTAATCGAGCGATAAGCGCTTCAAGTCAATATTATTAATATTTCCGGATGCTTCAGCAGAAAAATCAATAATCTCTTTGAATTTGGAAAAAGTGGGAACAAATGCCTTTAAGTCATTGAGGCATACTTTAGAAGGAGAAATAGTCAGCTTAATAGGGGCATTATCTACCAAATTCTGAATACTATTAATGTCTTTTAAGTCGATTCGTGCTTCTTCAATGCGAAAATCTGTTTGCGGTAGTTTTAATTGTAGGTTTTGTATCGTTGCACTGTCTTTGTTAGCTTGGATATGGAGCGTGAGTTTTTCGAGTGACAAACCTGAACTTTCATTCAAGCTCATCTTTTTAATCTGTGCTACTATACTTTTTTCAGTCAGCTCTTTTACGGAAATATTCGCACTGATATTCTTTATGTCAATATGTTTGGTGTTGAATTTTCCAGGCGTAGTGGGTGTTGAAAGGATATCATAAGCAAAAGAGCCTCTACGCATAATGATAGAATTGAGCTTCATATCAATATGATTCCTTTTCTTCACGGTGTCTTTGCTGGCAAATGCATCAATGACAAACTGAAGGTTTAGTTTATCTTCAGGAGTTTCCTTATTTAGCTTCATGGAGAACCCAAACAGTCGGACAGAATTAAAAACAAACTTCTTTTGAAACAGGGGAAGCAGTTCAAATCCGGCAGATACATGAGAGGCCTCGAATAAGACATCTTTATGCTGATCTTCAAGATATACGTCTTCTAAGACGATTCTGTTTATCCATTCGATATCTACATTGCCTATCCTAACAGGCACACCAAGGTGGTTGGATAATTCAACTGTAGCTGTTTCGGCAACCTTATGTTGTATATAAGGTATATTGAGTAGGATGACCGGTATTACGTAGAATATCCAAAAGACAACGAATAAACTGAGAACTATGTATTTTAATCCTTTGATAGTGCAATCTTTTTGATTTACAAAACTACAATATAATCATGATAGAATTGGTTAATTAAGTAGAAAAAGGGCATAAAAAAAAGAGTAGTAAGATTGGCTTACTACTCTTTTTATATTTTTTGATTAACAATAAGTTAATCGAAGAGTTTTAATTGTTAGCTCTCATGATAACAACACGATTCCAGTTGTTTTCGTTATATGGTTGTTCGTCAGAACCTTTCCACTCGATAGTGATTTGGTTAGAGTTAATACCATATTTTTCGATCAATTCTTTAGCAACCGCTCTTGCACGTTTTTCTGACAGTGACAAGTTGTAAGAAGAAGTTCCTGTTTTCTTATCAGCATAACCGATAACTTTGATAGGAGCATTCTTTTCTTTCATGAATTCAGCTGTGTTGTAAATGTTGATTTGTTGGTTTTTGTCAATTTTAGCGCTGTTCAAACGGAAGTAAACAACATTTTCTGAGTAGTTGTTGATTACTGTAGGAGCAACTTCTTCACATTCTGGGCAAGAAACCGGACGTTTGCTTAATTCGTCGTTTTCAGCACGTAATGCGTTGATTTGGCTGTTCAAGTCGTTCAACAATGCATAGTCCATTGGTTGAAGAACTTCGAAATCAGTCTTACCAAGTTTGAAGTTCAAACCTGCTGTAACTTGACCAACGCGGTCTGTTGTATGACCTTTTTGTACACGGTTGAAGTGTTCTTGTAATAAAACATATTGACCTTCGATGTTCAAATCAACACGCTTGCTTAAGCGGAATGACATGATAGCACCTAAGTTAATAGTTGGAGTTTCAGATCTGTTATAGTTAACTTTACCATTAGTAGTTTCAATATTTTTACCAGATCTAACACCGTAACCGATACCAGCGAATGGAATGAAACGGAATACTTTGCTTTCTTTGTAAGGAGCCCAATAGTTAGTTACGTCCCACAAAATATCCAAGTGAGGATTCAACCAGTAAGCCTTTAATTCAGTAGTTCCATTAGGGTTAACGAAACTTTTCATTGGTCCTCCGTTAAATTGTAAACGAGCACCCCAATATGGGTTGTACCATTTACCAAATGAAACTTGAGGAGCAATATTTATTCTATCTCCAAAGTCGGCTTCAGCATTATCATCACCAAACAAAACATTTCCACCAACACCTAAAGTGATAAACCAATTATCACCAGCTTTGTTCTTTTTGAAATTTGTTTTAGAACCGTTTTCTGTACTGTAGCCAATTTGTGGTTGGTACTCTTGTGCAGATACCGATAAAACAAAAACAGATAACAAAGCCAATACTAAACTCTTTGTTTTCATATTTCTCTCATTTTAAATTAAACAATCTATATTTTTCCCTTATACTATTTAAACGAATTAAACGAAGCAAAATTAACGCTTTTTTGTATTAAAACAAATAAAAAACCTAAAAAGTTCATGTTACTCAAAATAGTTTAGTATCTGATATCCTCCGTTTTTCAGGTAAGATTCCTTCTTCATCAGCTTAATATCTGATGAGACCATGTCAGAAACAAGAGCTTTTAAATCATACTTGGGTTCCCACCCAAGTTGTTTTCTTGCTTTGCTGGCATCACCGATTAACAGCTCAACTTCAGTGGGACGGAAATATTGAGGATCAACACCAACTACTTTTTGACCGATCCTATGTGTGATGTTTTCCGCGTATTCATCACCTACCTTGTCTTTAAATGTTTTTTCGTTTACGTCTCTTAAAATAGCTATTTCATCAACTCCCTCGTTTTCAAATTCAATGTGCAGGCCAACTTCCTCGAATGACATGGTTATGAAATCACGAATTGTTGTTGTTTGACCTGTCGCAATAACATAGTCGTCGGGTTGATCTTGTTGGAGTATGAGGTACATTGCTTTGATGTAATCTTTAGCATGTCCCCAGTCCCTTTTAGCAGATAGGTTACCCATAAATATATTGTCCTGCATACCTAATGCTATGCGGGAAACGGCACGGGTAACTTTACGTGTCACGAAAGTTTCTCCTCTTAATGGCGATTCATGGTTAAATAATATACCATTGGAAGCATGCATTTTGTAGGCTTCACGATAGTTTACAGTAATCCAGTATCCATATAACTTAGCTACCGCATAGGGGCTTCTTGGATAGAACGGCGTAGTTTCTTTCTGGGGAACTTCTTGAACTAGACCGTATAGCTCTGACGTAGAGGCTTGATAAATACGTGTCTTTGCAGTCAGATTGAGAAGACGTACAGCTTCCAGAATTCGAAGAACACCCAAACCATCGGCATTAGCTGTGTATTCAGGGGTATCAAAACTAACTTTAACGTGACTCATGGCTGCAAGGTTGTAAATCTCGTCAGGTTGCGTCTCTCCGATAATACGGGTTAAATTGAGGCTGTCCGTAAGATCGCCATAATGGAGTATGAGATTTCTGTTTTGTACGTGCGGATCTTGGTAAAGATGATCGATTCTTTCTGTATTAAACATAGATGATCTTCTTTTTATACCGTGTACTGTATACCCTTTTTTTATTAAATATTCAGCAAGATAGGCGCCGTCTTGGCCCGTAATGCCGGTTATTAATGCAACTTTTCCCATTATATTTTTGTATTAATGCTTATAAATACTATCCATATACCATTTGAAGAGGCGCTCTACACCTTCTTCAATTTCTATAGTGTGATGCCAGCCCAGCTGGTTTAATTTCGATACATCAGTTAGTTTACGTAAGGTTCCGTCAGGCTTATCTGAATTGAAAACCAGATTGCCATTATATCCAATTGTCTTTTGAGCCAATAAGGCTACTTCCCTAATCGAAATTTCTTTGCCTGTACCAATATTAATATGTGTATTTCTGATTTCTTTAGTGTCTGTTATAAGATCTTTGAAATCCACCTTTTCCATAATAAATACGCAGGCGTCAGCCATTTCTTCGCTCCATAAGAATTCACGCATGGGTTTTCCTGTTCCCCAAAGTTCGATATGGTCTTGTGTAATTCCGTACTTGTTTAACTTCTCAACAATTTCAGTTTCAGAAGAGTTCCCATTAACTCCTTCCACGGGCCGAACATTCAAATCGTCTCTTAATGCCTTCATATTTCCTGTGTTATAGCAATGTGCTAAATACAGTTTTCTGATGATAGCAGGTAATACATGTGATGTCTCTAGATTGAAATTGTCATTCGGTCCATACAAGTTGGTAGGCATGACAGCAATATAGTTGGTTCCATATTGTAAGTTGTAACTTTCGCACATCTTAATCCCTGCAATCTTTGCGATGGCATAAGGTTCGTTTGTGTATTCGAGTGGGGAAGTTAGCAAACAGGACTCAGGCATGGGCTGTGGTGCTTCGCGTGGATAAATACACGTACTTCCAAGGAAAAGTAGCTTCTTTACCTTATTCAGATAGGAAGCATGGATAACATTGTTTTGAATCATCAAGTTGATGTAAATGAAATCCGCACGATATTTAGAGTTCGCCATAATCCCACCTACGTGAGCCGCAGAAAGGAATACATATTCTGGTTGTTCTTTAGAAAAGAATTGATTAACGGCTTCTTGGTTTGTCAAATCTAATTCGGCATGTGTCCTTAATACAAAATTGGTGTAGCCTCTTTCTCTTAAGTTTTTAAGAATGGCAGAACCAACCAGACCTCGGTGCCCGGCGATAAAAATTTTGCTATTTAAATTCATTGGATTTATTTTTCTAATAATCTCAATAGATATTGTCCGTATTGATTTTTAGCCATTATATTAGCTACCTCCTTTAGTTTAGCTTTGTCGATCCATCCTTGGTTATAGGCTATCTCTTCAAGGCAGGCTATTTTCAAACCTTGTCTTTTTTCAATGACTTCAATGAATGTGGATGCTTCTGAAAGGGAGTCATGTGTTCCCGTATCCAACCAGGCAAATCCACGTCCCAGGATTTCAACCTTTAATTCGTTGTCGTTCAGGAATTCCTGATTAACGGTCGTGATTTCCAACTCACCACGGTGGGAGGGTTTTATTTGACCGGCTACTTTCACTACTTTGTTGGGGTAGAAATAGAGTCCGACAACTGCATAATTTGATTTTGGATTAGCAGGCTTCTCTTCGATACTAAGCACATTGCCGTGTTCATCAAACTCGGCTACTCCATAGCGTTCGGGATCGTTTACGTAATAACCGAATACCGTCGCCTTATTTTCTTCTTCTACATTTTTTACAGCCCTTTTCAACATGGCTGTAAAGTTTTGTCCATAAAAGATATTATCGCCCAAAACCAAGCATGCCGAATCATTGCCGATAAAATCTGCTCCAATGATAAACGCTTGTGCTAAGCCGTCGGGTGAAGGTTGTTCTGCGTATTCGAAATGCACACCATAATCTGAACCGTCTCCAAGTAATCTTTGAAAACCAGGTAGGTCGTGCGGGGTCGAAATAATTAGGATATCCCTGATTCCTGCTAACATGAGTACAGAAATAGGGTAATAAATCATGGGCTTGTCAAAAATAGGCAAAAGTTGTTTGGATACTCCTTTTGTGATTGGGTATAAACGAGTACCTGATCCTCCGGCTAACACAATACCTTTCATATGTAATCTTTTTGGTTTAAGACAAAATAAGTTATTTGTTTCTGTTTCTCCAAACTTCTACTACACCAGGAATGACGGAAATAACGATAATGAGCACAATAAGTAGTTTCAGGTTGTTTTGTACGAATTCCAATCCGCCAAAGAAATATCCTGCATACATGAATAAAGATACCCATACGATTCCACCTGTGATGTTAAAGAGTCCGAATCTTTTATAGCACATGTTGCCCATTCCGGCAACGAACGGTGCGAATGTACGGATAATAGGAACGAAACGGGCTAATATAATAGTCTTACCACCGTGTTTTTCGTAAAACTGATGTGTTTTCTCGAGATAACTTTGTTTGAATATTTTGGAGTCTGGATTGCTAAATAGCTTTTCTCCGAAGAATTTACCTATTAAGTAATTAGTCAAATCACCTAAGATTGCAGCTGCACAAAGCAATAAAACCATCAGGTGTACATTGATATCATTATCGCCTAATGATGCTAATGCTCCGGCAACAAATAGGAGTGAATCTCCCGGCAAAAATGGAGTTACTACTAAGCCTGTTTCGCAGAATATAATTAAAAATAGAATGGCATAAATCCATATTCCGTAGTTAGCGACAAGTTCAGCGAGGTGAGCATCAATATGAAGAATGAAATCAAAGAGATACTGGATTATTTCCATATTTTTATTTTACATTTTAATCGTAGGACGCAATCTTATGTAGATCGAATCCTTGTTTTACAAATGCAAACTTAGGTAAAAAAATAGAAAAGTAAGGACTAAAGAAGCCTTCAATATTGAAATAATCTAGATTTATTATAGAGTTTGATAAATAAAGAAGTTGGTTTTGTTACTTTTTAAATACCAGATAAACGGAAGCGATTAAAAGTAAGAACGCTAGATAATGGTTCCATCTTAATACTTCAGAACGGAAAAATATGGTAGAGAAAATAACAAAAACGCTTAAGCTAACGACTTCTTGAATAACCTTTAGTTGAATGAGTGAAAAGGGACCGCCATTCTCTTGAAAGCCGACACGATTAGCCGGAACCTGAAAACAGTATTCAAAGAAAGCAACGCCCCAGCTGATACCTATAATTGCAAGAAGAGGAAGAGTGGAAAACCAAGAAAATTCTTTCATTCTAAGATGGCCATACCAAGCAAGTGTCATGAAAATGTTGGAAATAACAAGCATTCCAATAACGTAAAACCCCGTAAGATTCATACTGTGAAGTGTTAAATATGTCTTTTGCTTATCCTGGTTCTTACTAAAAAAAGCGATCTAAGATAGACCGCTTTTAAATGTTTGGGTGAATGATGGGATTCGAACCCACGACCCTTGGAACCACAATCCAATGCTCTAACCAACTGAGCTACAATCACCATTTAGTCCTATATTTGATATCATCTCTTAAAGACGGTGCAAAGATAGGTGTTTTATTTAATACTGCAAGCGTTTAAAGGTAAAAAAATATTCGCTTATTTGTAAATTTCTTTCTTGCCTGCAAGCAATGTATTACGCATCAATGAGATAATTGTCATGGGCCCTACACCTCCTGGTACCGGAGTAATGTAAGAGCATTTTGGAGCCACTTCGCTAAACTTTACGTCGCCCGTTAGTTTATAGCCACTTTTCATAGAACTGTTGGGTACACGTGTTGTTCCAACGTCAATAATTACTGCGCCTTCTTTAACCATATCGGCAGTCACAAACTCAGGAACTCCAAGAGCAGCGATGATGATATCTGCTTTTTGACACATTTCTTTCAAGTTTTCAGAGCGGCTATGGCAAACAGTAACCGTACAATCGCCTGGATAAGCTTTTTGCATCATCAAAGTTGCCATTGGTTTGCCAACGATATTACTTCGACCGAGCACAACACAATGTTTACCTCTAGTCTCGATTTCGTAGCGCTTTAAGAGTTCAAGAATACCGGCAGGAGTTGCTGAAACAAAACATGGCAATCCGATTGACATGCGTCCCACATTGATAGGATGGAATCCGTCTACATCTTTACGATAGTCGATAGCTTCAATGATTTTTTGTTCCGAAATATGTTTCGGCAACGGAAGTTGAACAATAAATCCATCAACATCGCTGTCGTTATTCAATTCCTCTACTTTGCGTAGCAGTTCTTCTTCTGTGACATCGCTTTCGTAACGAATTAAGCTGGATTTAAACCCGACTTCTTCACAGGTTTTCACTTTGCTTGCCACATAGGTTTCACTACCCCCGTCATGGCCTACTAAAATGGCCGCCAAATGAGGAATTTTACCTCCGGCTGCTTTAATTTGTGATACCTCAGCTGCTATTTCAGCTTTCATGGTGGCAGCTACTGCTTTGCCATCCAATAATTGAGTCTGTCGTTGCATTTCCATCCCTGTGGTTCTTTGTTTTAATTAGTTGAATATCTTATCTTCTGAAAGAAGGAAGTTTTTTCCCTGCTCCTGGTTTTGCGTTGGTTAGCATACGCATCATTTTACGGGTTTCATCAAATTGTTTGATTAACCTGTTCACTTCTTGCACATTTGTTCCGCTACCCTTGGCGATACGTTGACGACGTGAGCCATTCAATATGGCCGGATTGGCACGTTCTTCCGGGGTCATCGAATAAATAATGGCTTCGATACTTTTGAAGGCATTATCATCGATATCTACATTCTTCAAAGCTTTGCCCACACCAGGAATCATGGCAGCCAAATCTTTCAGGTTACCCATTTTCTTGATTTGTTGAATTTGGGCAATGAAATCATTGAAGTCGAACTGGTTCTTTGCAATCTTTTTCTGAAGGCGTTTAGCTTCTTCTTCGTCGTATTGCTCTTGAGCGCGTTCAACTAACGATACGATGTCACCCATGCCGAGAATACGGTCGGCCATACGTCCGGGGTGGAATACATCTAATGCATCCATTTTTTCGCCCGTACCAACAAATTTGATTGGTTTGGTTACTACCGTACGAATAGATAGGGCAGCACCACCACGAGTGTCACCGTCTAATTTTGTCAGAATAACGCCGTCAAAATTTAGGCGATCGTTAAATTCTTTCGCCGTATTGACTGCATCCTGACCGGTCATTGAGTCAACAACGAATAAGGTTTCTGAAGGTTCGATAGCTTTCTTGATGGCAGCAATTTCCTGCATCATCTCTTCGTCTATCGCCAAACGACCCGCTGTATCGACAATCACCAAATCATTTCCTTTAGCTTTCGCTTCCTTAATAGCGTTTTGGGCAATCTCAACCGGATTCTTATTGTCGATTTCCGAGTAAACAGGAACTCCAATTTGTTCACCTAAGATGCGTAGCTGTTCAATAGCAGCAGGGCGGTAAACGTCACAGGCAACCAATAAAGGCTTTTTCCCTTTCTTAGTTTTAAGCATGTTTGCCAATTTACCGGTAAAAGTTGTTTTACCAGAACCTTGCAAACCAGACATCAAAATAATTGCAGGAGAACCCGTTATGTTGATTTCAGAGGCTGTACCTCCCATCAACTCTGCTAATTCGTCATGGACGATTTTGACCATCAACTGGCCTGGTTTAACTGCCGTAAGTACGTTTTGCCCAAGTGCTTTTTCTTTTACCGTATCGGTAAATTGCTTTGCCACTTTATAGTTAACGTCGGCATCCAATAGCGCTCTACGTACATCTTTCAGCGTTTCGGCAACATTAATTTCCGTAATTCTGCCTTCACCTTTCAGTAGTTTAAATGACCTATCTAACCTTTCACTCAGATTCTCAAACATAATCCTAATTATCTATTTATTTGTTTTTTTCAATTAATGGGATACAAAGTTAAGAAAAAGGATGTAAACCACTAAAAGCCCGCTTGTTTTTTGTCTTTTATACCGAAACGGAGCGTAATGGGGCGGCAAAATAGGGAAAATAACTTATTTTTGTCCGAAATAATTCAGAAAGCCTATTTAGCGAATGGTATTACAATTACTTTTTATCCTGACGGCAATAGTTATCGGGGCCCGTCTGGGAGGGATTGGTTTAGGTGTTTTAGGAGGTTTGGGTCTTGCTTGCCTTACGTTTATTTTTGGTCTTGAGCCAACTTCCCCTCCAATAGATGTGATGTTGATGATTGCCTCGGTTATTACTGCAGCAAGCGCTATGCAGGCCGCAGGAGGTTTGGATTTGATGGTTAAATGGGCTGAAAGATTATTGCGTAAGCATCCCGAACGCATTACTTTATTAGCTCCGATGGTTACCTATCTTTTTACATTTCTGGCCGGAACAGGGCATGTGGCCTATTCTGTGCTTCCTGTAATTGCGGAGGTGGCTACAGATTCAAAAATAAGACCTGAACGACCGCTGGGTATTGCTGTGATTGCTTCGCAGCAGGCCATAACTGCCAGTCCTATATCTGCTGCCACGGTAGCCATGCTTAGTCTTTTATCGTTTTCGGGCGTCAGTTTATTGACAATACTCATGATTTCCGTTCCATGTACTTTAGTCGGGGTTTTTGTCGGTGCGCTTTATTCTATGCGTGTGGGTAAGGAACTATATGACGATCCAGAATTCAAAAAAAGAGTGGAAAGCGGAGAGTTTAAGAAGGACCATTACGTAGCAAAAGATGTAAGCCATGTGCGTAAGGCTGTGTTTGCTGTGAGTATTTTCGTATTGGCAACAGCTGCGATTGTGTTATTCGGATCTTTCGAAAATCTTCGTCCTCATTACAGTCATGACGGAGCGTCTTACCGGTTAAGCATGGCCTACATTATTGAAATAGTGATGTTAGCTGCCGCCGCACTGATACTATTGGTAACGAAGACTGATGCAGTAAAAGCCGCACAAGGTTCGGTGTTTTTAGCAGGAATGCAAGCCGTAATTGCTATATTTGGAATTGCTTGGATGGGTGATACTTTCATTGGAGGAAACATACAAGAACTGAAAGCATCGATTGAAGCAACCGTAACAACCTATCCTTGGTTATTTGGGATTGCCTTATTTCTGATGTCAATCTTGCTATTCAGTCAGGCGGCAACCATACGTGCTTTATTACCTTTAGGTATTGCCTTAGGAATATCACCCTATATGCTCATTGCTTTGTTTCCTGCGGTAAACGGATATTTCTTCATTCCAAACTACCCAACAGTCGTAGCAGCCATAAACTTCGACCGTACAGGTACGACACGTATAGGTAAGTATATGTTGAATCATTCATTTATGATGCCAGGATTGATTGCTACGGCTATATCGGTATTGCTTGGCTTGTTGGTAGTTAAGTTCCTCTTTTAATTGAAATGAGAATAATTAATATAAATAGGTAAATATGAATATGAAATGGCTTAATTATAGTGCTGCATTGGCACTGTGTGGTCTGCTTCTATCGTGCGAGAGTGAAGTGGCACCTCCAGCGCCTTATGGCCCGCTTCCAACGGAGCATCAAATGGCTTGGCAGAAAATGGAATACAATATGTTCATTCATTTCGGGCCGAATACATTTACAGATGTAGAGTGGGGGAATGGTAAAGAAGATCCAAAGGTGTTTAACCCTACCGACTTAGATTGCCGTCAATGGGCTGCCATTGCAAAGGCTGCAGGGATGAAAGGTATTGTTATTACAGCCAAACATCATGATGGATTCTGCCTCTGGCCGAGCAATTACAGTACGCATACCGTGCGTGAAAGCTTGTGGAAAGACGGTAAAGGTGATTTACTAAGAGAATTGTCTGATGCCTGTAAAGAGTATGGCCTAAAATTTGGTGTATATCTATCGCCTTGGGATCAGAACCATCCTGCTTACGGAACACCGGAATACAATGAAGTGTTTGTGAATACCCTGACAGAGGTATTGACTAATTACGGAGAAGTATTTGAACAGTGGTTTGACGGAGCCAATGGCGAAGGACATGGTGGCAAGAAGCAAGTATATGATTGGGAACTCTTCAATAATACCGTTTACAAACATCAACCTCAAGCTGTCATCTTCAGTGATGTTGGTCCCGGCTGCCGTTGGGTTGGAAACGAACAAGGTCATGCAGGAGCTACCAACTGGTCAAGATTAGACATTGAAGGCTATGAACCAGGAGCCAAAGGCCCAAATCCAGACACTCTGAATAGAGGAAATATCCATGGGGCTAAATGGGTTCCAGCCGAAACGAACACCTCCATTCGTCCGGGATGGTTTTACAGCCCTACTACGGACGACAAGGTGAAATCATTAGGCAAATTAGTAGATATCTATTATACTTCCGTAGGACGTAACTCTACTTTCTTACTGAATGTACCGCCTGATAAAACCGGCCGTATTCATCCGAACGATTCAGCTCGTTTAATGGAATTAAAGAAAGCAATCGATGAATCATTTAAAGATAATCTGGCAGAAGGAACATTAACAGCAAGTGCTACACGCGGAAATAACAATCGCTATGTGGTGACCAACTTGTTTAATGATGACTACGATTCTTATTGGACTACCAATGATGATGAACTGACAGCCTCTATTGAATTGGATTTGGGTAAAGTGAAGACATTCAATCGCGTGTTGCTGCAAGAGTATATACCGCTTGGTCAACGTATCGCTGCGTTTAACGTGGAATATTGGGATGGCGAATCTAACAAATGGAATCTGCTTACAGAAGCAACTACCATAGGTTATAAGCGAATTCTGCGTGTTCCATCCGTGACGACAAGCAAGATCAAAATCAATATTACAAATTCTTTGGCTTGTCCTATCCTTAATAAGTTGGAACTTTATAATGCTCCGGAATATCCAATAGGTGGTAGTGATGATGAAGTATATAATAAAGTATCCAGAGATGGATGGAAAGTCCTTTCTCCTGCAACTGAAGAATCAGCAATGCTAATCGATGGCAAGACTGACAAGCCTGTTGCTGTTTCAAAATCAGAAGCTGTTATTCTTGACTTAGGAAAGGCTGACGAGATTGTAGGATTCTACTATACCCCTCAAAACCATGTAACAGCAGCTAATATCCAACGCTACAATTTGTTTACGAGCACGGATAATAAAACCTGGGAAAGCCAAAAAGAAAATGCTTTGTTTAACAATGTGCGCAATAACCCGATACGTCAAGATGTCTATCTGGGTAAGGCCGTAAAAGCAAGGTATATCAAGTTAGAACCTGTAGAACTTACTAACAACTCAGACCAATATGCAGTTGTTGAGTTTGGAATAATAAAGGGCAAATAAAGATTGCCTATATTAAATGATAACCCCCAATGTTTTAAATGATTGACATTGGGGGTTACCTTTTTGATTACTTTACTTTTATTGTTTGAATGAAAGTATTCTAACTACCGGATTATCATCTTCACTCAAAGCTCGTAATGCTTTTACGGGATCCCTTTTTTCATCTGCTTTTTTAATTAACGAAGGTTGTATTAATTCGGCAAACTTATTTTTCTCTATTATGGGAGAGCCGTGTATTTGCCATTTACCCCTCATTGTTTCTGCATCTGTGAAAGATATTGAACTGATTTTTCCGGTTGCAAACTCATACATATAAATTGGAGATTTCCCTGATTTCTTAGTAAAGTCCAAGAGAACTTTTCCAAGAATAATAAACTTATCAGTTGTCAGACTGACTGACAGCACGTTTCTTGGTTCAGATTCATGAACAGATGGTTTGGCAATTAAAACTGGAGCTATTTTCTTATTCTGACTTAAAAGATATAACGTGTCTGATGATATATCCGCAATCATAAAATCCCTGCCGTAATGTATGTTAGATTGGCAGTATATTTGAATTGTACGCCAGTTTTTACCTTCTATTTTGGCAATTGTTGTTGAGTATCTCTTAGGCAAATGAATATCAAAAACAGTAATTAAACTACCATCTTTTTTTGAGATAAGGCTATAAGGTCTTTCATTTATTTTTCCTTTATATATAGGATCTACGTTTATATCCTCGTATACGAGCAGAGACTGATCATCAAAATTATAAACACTCATTTCTTTCAGAAGCGTATTTACTTTCAGTGTTCGTTTGTGCTCTCCTTTTATTGAATACACCTGAATTGAGGTGTTTGTTACAAATATTTCTTCATTTTTCTCATCAAAAATCAGCCCTCTGATCCATGCGTACTCTTGACCACTTGAACCTTTGTGGTTAAAATGAGAATAAATATTTCCTTTACTATCAAAGATAAAAATATCACCTCGCAAAGGTTCATATACAACAATATATTTATCAGATACAGACGTAAGTTTGGCGTGCTCACTCAATAGAATATCATCTGAGGTTTCTAAAGGGATATACTTTGTTTCCGCAATATCTTGCAGGCGTATTTTCTGTTCAGGGTAATTTTTTGAGAAATCAATCACGGGTAAGTTGCCTGCTTTTGGTTGAGCCAGCACGATTTGGCTATTCGTTAGGAGCAATAAAATCAGCAACAGAACATTGCATAAAGTGGAAGTTCGTTTAGATTGGGCGCGATTGTGTTTTTATGTCATCACTGTAAGTTGTTTATTGATAAATAGCTCCAGAATTGAGATTGTTGATTTGAGATTAACTGTATAAAAGCGCAATATACTAATTGTTAGTAAAATACAATAGAATTATAGCAAAAACAGTTCCTTGAATTAGGGTAATGGTTAAAAGGGAGGACTTTCAAAAATAGGGGTATTATTATTGCTTTTCAGTCAGATATTTCCAAAATCGGACCGGTAAGTGCTGTTTGTGTAACCGGGGGTTGATTCGTTCTTTTATGGCTATGGATTTAAAATAGGTTTTCCATAATTGTTGAAACAAGAGCTCATCCTTATCCATCAGTTCTTCACTTAACAATCCGGTTAAAAGGTGTTTCTCTTTCTCTTCAAAACGAACTTCAATAGTCTCCTTCATGTCGTAATAATACCCATATTCTCGCTTGAGGTCATAGATTAGCCATTTCTGATTGGCATAACGATCTTTTAAGTGAGGAAGGGTGAGGGGGAGTACATTATAAATCGGTTCGATGGGCGCAAAGTATGTTTCGTCGGTTGTTTTCTGAAACCGGAGGAACTGTACGATTCGCAGTCTTTCGTTGCTCACCTGTTTCCATATTTTGGATAATTGCAACACATCCGGATCTCCAAAATTCAGTTCAATAGATTGAGGAGCGTCGATCGCTTTACGTATGTAGTTGAAGAGAAGCAAGTCTACCTCCGGCAGTTCGGACAGCCAAGTGACAGTCAGGCTCGATAGAGCCGATTTTGAGAGCTTCTTTTCCAAGCCTTTCCATACGCGTTGAGATTTTTCTTCGTCAGTAACCACTTCATGCATCTCCTCACAGAAGAGTGGGGGAATCTCGCCTTCTTTGATTAGAGCATCCGGGAACGTACGGCGATAATACGCATCAAATACGGCTGTAAGTAAGCCATCAAACGTCTTGTCGTAAGTAAATACAACCATAACTTAATCCTCAAATAGTAAGCTTAACTGTCTCTCGTCTTTCGTTTGCGCAGGCTTTTTAATCAAGATACTCCTTACGTTTTCCGGATGCAATTCGTTGATTGATTTTGCACTTAATTCGTTACAGGTAATGAAGTACTGCGCTTTCTTCATTACCACCCCTATCTTCTTGAGCTGTTGTGAATTCAATTTCGAATAGCGACGCGAGGTAATGATTAGTTTGGCCGATTTTACACCGATACCGGGTACTCGAAGTAACATTTCATAATCCGCACGATTGATATCCACCGGGAAGTGCTGCGGATTACGAATCGCCCAGGCCAGTTTGGGGTCGATTTCTAAATCCAAATCCGGATAGGCATCATTTACGATTTCATCCACCTTAAACTCATAGAAACGGAGCAACCAATCCGCCTGATAAAGACGGTTTTCGCGAACAAGAGGAGGTTGTTTCAACGCCGGTAACCGGTTGTCGTAGGAATTAACCGGAATAAATCCCGAATAGTAAACCCTTTTCATCGTGGGTCGCTGATAAAGGGCCGATGATAGGCGAAGAATATCTTTGTCCGTATCCGCTGTTGCACCGACAATCATTTGTGTGCTTTGGCCGGCAGGGGCGAAGCGAGGTGCATGTCTGAACTTTTTGCGTTCATCTTTGCTTTGCAATACACCCTGTTGGATATATTTCATGGGTTGGAACACACTTTGGAAGTCCTTTTCCGGAGCCAGCAACTTAAGACTTGATTCGTTGGGAATTTCGATGTTCACACTCAGACGGTCGGCATAAAGCCCGGCTTCGTTTACCAACTCTTGACTAGCACCGGGGATGCTTTTCATGTGGATATAACCGTTAAAGCGATGTATAAGCCGCAGGTCTTTTATTACCCTTACTAACCGTTCCATCGTATAGTCAGGATTTCTTACTACTCCCGAACTCAGAAACAGTCCTTCAATATAGTTGCGTTTATAAAATTCGATGGTAAGGTCTACCAATTCAGAAACAGATAGCGTTGCTCTCGGAATATCGTTGCTGCGACGGTTGATGCAGTAAGCACAGTCGTACATGCAGTTGTTGGTCAGCATTATTTTGAGCAAGGCGATACAACGGCCATCTTCCGAAAAGCTATGGCAAATACCCCAACCGGCAGCACTCCCGATATCGCCTTTTTTAGACGAACGAGACGTACCACTCGAAGCACACGAAACATCGTACTTCGCTGATTCAGCCAAGACTTTCAGCTTTTCAAGAACACTCGCATCCATTAATGATTTTCCTTTGGTCTACCGTACGAAGGTACATTTTTTTCATGTAATCAAAAGCATGATTTGATTACGAAAAAGGTCAAAAAACAATTCGATTCTTGAGATGTCTTATCAATCAAAAGTAATTTTATGAATACCGAAATAGATGTCAGTTTCCCTGCTTTTTTTACTCTCTCTGAAATTGAGTAATTACTACTTCATGAGCATTGTTGTATTCGGCATTTGCTATTTTTAGTCTGGTGTTCGATAGTTCCTGTATGGCATATAAAGATGTGTCTTGTTCGGTCACTATCAGTAGATACCCTTTTCGGATTAGCCATCTAAATGGAGAATCAGATAAGTCAGAGATAAATGAACCTGAATTGTTTTTATCGAAAAAGCAGGAATAAGGCGTGCCACAATATATGGATGTTTCCTGATCTCCAATAAATCCCATCGTCCACTGCTGATCCCATTTTCCTTCAATCGTATCAACTAATGTCTCATCTTTCGGGATGGAAGAACCGGGTTTTACCTCTCCGGTTTTAAGGATTAACTCTTCCATATGTGCTATTTCTTCAGAGATAAACCTTGTATCTTCTTTCTCGCATGAGGAAAGTAAAACAAAAGTAAAAATGCTAATGAGAACCAATGTATAACTTTTCATAATTTACAATTAGATTAAAACGGTAATGTACAATAGTATCACTATTATACAAGATGATATGAATTAGGATAATGCTGCATTTAATTCACTACTTTCCACAAATACTTTTGAATGCGCAGTAGACACAAGCTTTGCCGGTAGGGGTTTGGGTGAATGGTTGTTCGGGCGAGAATATCTGATCTAAACATCCTCTTAGTCCGCTTTCGAACTCATCCATGTAATCGGAGAAATCGGTTATTGCATCCGATTTGCCTCGCTCGATACGGTGATAAACGGCTGGATCGAATGTGTCATTAAAAAGGGTACGCAGATAGTAGATAACCGGTTGTATGGCCATCGGTTTTTTAATTTCGTCTAGGTACATCCAGGCATACATGAATACTTGCATAACGGCTTTCGGGCGATCTTTGGCTTCGAGGTCGAACAGCTGATCTATGCCGGTAAAGGAGGAAACACCGCTGCCACTCTTGTAATCCACGATACGAATCCGACCATTTACATCATCTACACGGTCAATAAATCCTTTCAGATTGATTTCATTACCATCGGATAACCGAAAGTGTGAATAAACTTTCTTTTCGGATTTAATATATTGAAAAGGAGTCAGCTCACTGTCGCGTGCAAGAATTTTCAGTACGTATTTACGTATCATTTCGCCTATAAGGAAATTCTGACCGGTCAGTGGGCGTATTTTATCGGACTTGAAAAATGTCTTGTTGTAGACTTCGGTGATTACTTGCGTCAGGTTTTGCGAGTCTTTTCGAAGTATGGTCAAGAGATCTGCCGTTATCAGCTGGCCAGGGAAACGTGCGTAGAGTGTTTCCATTACCTTATGCAGGATGCTTCCAAACATACTGCTCTCGACCGTTTCCATCACTTCCTCTTCTTCTTCAACTGATTCGATTGCCGAAAAATAGAATTTAAGCGGACAGTCTAGCCAAGTGTTGATGGCGCTGGCCGAAAGGGCTCGGGGACCGTCTTTGCGGAAGAGGGATAGTTGCTCCATCACTTTTTCCGTTTTAGGCACAGTAATAGGAGGTGTTTTGGAGGAGGCTACATTATATACAGCAAGCTTACGTTTAAGAGGTTCACTGTAATGGAAGTGCAGTTGGTGAACAAATCGGCTGATTTCACCGGTTTGTAAGCCGTTCCCACTACGCGTGTCGTAAAGCAAAGTAACTTGCTTGGCGCGGTGGATGAGGCGATAGAAGTGGTAGGCCCATACGCTGTCTTGATGTTCGTAGGTAGGCAAATCGAAACCGCGCCTCAAGTTGTAGGGTATAAAGGAATTAGGGGCACTCCGTTTTGGAAAAATCCCTTCGTTCATTGATAGGATGATCAGGCGGTCAAAGTCTAATGCTCTGGTTTCCAGTACACCCATCACCTGTAATCCGGACAGCGGTTCACCATAAAATGGGATGGTAATTGTGTCGGTTACGCGCTTTACAAGGCGGAAATAGGTGTCGATCTTCATCTCAATCTGACTTTCCGAAAGCAGTTCTTTCATTCGGTTTACCGTCGTGAAATAATAGAAGATAAATTCCTGCTCGAGGTCATTCATCGAAAGCGTTTTGTCGTCTTCTTCCTCCTCTTCGTTTGTTTTCGAAATGGCTTTATTGAGCATTTTCAGCACATCGATCAGGTAATCGGAAAAGTCGGATGTATTGTAGAAGGCAGAAAACAAGCTTTTTAGCAATGGGTTGATAGCCAGCTCATCCGCGTCGATATAGATACGGTTGTATTGAATAATATCTTTTACCAATTTGGCAATCTTTTCGGGATCGGAAGCATAGATATATTGATGGTTGAGTACGGGCAATACATCACGGAAATAAAAAGCCGGCCTACCTTCGGCAAAGCGTATGTTTTTCTGTAAGGTGAGGATATTCTCCATCAACGAGGCGATAGGTGTTCCGGCTAAAGGATAACCCATCGTTACGTTCACGCGTTTGATCTGTTCGGGAATCGAGTTCAAAACAGGGATAAGCATTTGCTCATCGGGAAGAACTACAGCCGTTCGGAGAGCTTCTTCGGCATTCATTTCGTCAACGCCATAAGCTGAAAGCAGGGCATGAACCTGCTTGGCTTGTCCCACGGCAGAGGGAATGCCGATTACTTCAATATCCGGCATCTCGCATTCTTCTTCGGGCAGTGTATGAAGAGAAGGATAGTTCTTGATATTGCGTAAAGCAAAGTAGGAGGCTCTATTGTCCGGATCGAGAACTTTGGGAGAGGCATAATCCCAATAGAAATCAGCCATATCCCGCTTTTGTAAGATGTCCAGTAAGAGTTCTTCGGATTTGGATAGGGCGTTTAGTCCTACGAAAACAACCTTGTCGTACGGAAGGCTAAACTCTTCGCCTGATTTCAGTCTTTCCACCACGTCTCTGAAAATCATTCCTTCGTATCCCATATTTTCGGTCTCCAGCTCTTCCTTGAGGCTAGTGTAGAGGGTGAACAGAATCTCCCAGAGTGCCAGGAAGTTCTTTTGGTTTGGCGTATCTCCTTTGGGGTGGAAGGATGACCAGAAGGTACGGATGGCCGCAATCTGTTCAGGTGATAGATAGTCAAAATCGTCTTCCAACTGTTTGAGGTCAGTCACGTTGGTAAACAACATGCGCGCATTAGCCATATACTTGTCCACATCATCAAAGTCGCTAAGCAACATTTCTCCCCAATAAAGGAAATCATCGAAGGCCTCGTCCGAACCGCTAATTTCCTTATACAGCTTGTATAGTTTGAAAAGCAGGCTGATGCGATCGGCCGCTTGTTTGCCGCTAAGCTTAACAAACAGGTCGTTGATAGTCAAGATAGTAGGCGAGAAGAGGGGCTTGCCGGCTATCTCGGCCAGATATTTCTGAAAGAAAAGTCCGGCACGGCGGTTGGGGAACACAAAAGCCAAACGGCTGATCTTGCTCTTATATTCGCCATAGAATAGCGAGGCGACTTGATATAGGAATGGTTTCATTCGTGTTATTCTTATTACCTAACAAATATACAAACGAATATTAAATTCTTATTAAAAAGGTAGGTGAGAAGATAAACGAAATGGCATTGAAACCGGAATCGAAACTAAGCCCGGAAAAAGGGGGTTTTCGCTTGAACGTAGATGTTAAAAACATCGGGATGAAACACGAAAAATGAATACAGAGGCTAAAAAGTGTCCCGATGGTTAAAAAAAATCATCGGGAACGTTTAAAAAAACATCCCAATGCTTTTTAAAAACGATCGAGGTGTTTTTTTGAAGGGGGTGCGAAACGGCCCTCTAAAAGCAGAAATTGGAGGTTTCAAAAAATGGGACATTTTAAATTTGCTCCTTTTTATCGCGTTTGAGAGGTTGTGTGCAGAATTGGATAAAAGGCTTATTCTCTGCAAAAAAGTCGGCCAAAATAAGTTTAACGAAAAAGTTTCGTTTGGCAAAAAATCGAAAGCTTAAATGAAATCAGCAATATTGGCCAATACTTTTTGACTCAGGCGTATGTACATCTGACGAGAACGGCCGGATGTAGTTTGCATGCACCTGATCTTCGGGTGATTGAGTAAATGCTTGCCGCCCAATGCATCGATACTGTCGCAAAAACAGAGGTTGTTTTTTTCTAGCCAGTTTACGAAAGGCGCCTCATCCCAAGCCGGCGACAAGCCTATGTTGAATAGTATTTTGTTGTTACCAAACGCTCTAAACTCTTCTTCATGGAGTAAAACCGTATTTCTATTCAGACAACAAACAACAACCTCATTTTCCTTTAATAAATCCGTAAGAGATCTGAATAGGTATCCTTTGGCCGTAGCGTCGCTTTTTATGCTACGTGAATAATAGCTTATGTCGGCACCAAAGAAATGAAGCGCATCGGCAATCAAACCACCCACTCTTCCCAGACCGATGACGCCGGCCTTCAGACCGGTGACTTCACGCGCTACGCCATCCCATGGTTCTTGACCAAATCCATGAAGACACCGAATCAGCTCGCTGATTACATATTCAACAACACCTTCATCTCCATAATCACGTATACCCGTGACGGTTATACCTTTTTTATGAGCATATGGGATATCAACATTGGCACTTTCCGGTGAATACAAGGAACAACACATGCCGATATATTTCACGTTGGGACATTTCTCCAAAGCAGTACGCGTGATGCGTGTAGTGAAGCTCACGAGTACGGCGTCGGCATCTGCAATTCGGGAAATAACTTCCTCGTCGTTTGCAGGAATATCCGGATACATAATTACTTCATTTGCATAAGATTTTAATTCATTTACTGCAGAAGGAATGAGGTAAACGGGTTCGATGGCAACTAGTTTTTTGAACATAATAATAGAAATTAATCTATAAATTTAACGATAAAATAATGATATTAGAACGATTAACACGAATGTTTTAAAATATTATGAGAGTAAACAACTTTTTCAGTCTTCCCTTATTTTCAGAATTATTGTTTATTTTTGTACCTTGACTATTTAGAAGATATGGAATGGAAAAAAAGGCATAGTTATTTTATTCAATGGTTCATAGGAATGGGAGACTTGATTGTATTAAATCTCCTGTTTTTCCTCGTATATGATTTTCTAGGCGAATACTATGCAGGGGCTATCAAGCCTGCTATGAGAGAAGTGATTCTGTTGTTGAACTTCTGCTATTTTTTCTCCTTGTATTTTGTACCAATACAGCTACATCTATCGGTTGTTTTCATTGACAAAATCGTGCAACGCGCGTTTATGATGGTAACCATATTTGTGTTTTTCTTCGCGACCTGTTTGACCTTCCTGAATATTAGTCATTTATTATCTACTTTTCTGGTTGCCTATTATTTAGCGATTGTTGTTGCGTTCTCTTTTTGGCGGGTACTTGTCCGCATTTGCTTGAAGGCATACCGGAAGAAAGGATTTAATTCGAAAAATATTATCATCGTAGGTGCCGGTAAGAACGGTATGGAGATATATAAGGTTATGAAGAATGACCTTGCCTATGGTTTTCGTATCATGGGTTTTTTTGATGATAACATTTCATTGAAAAATGTTTTGCCTAATTATCTGGGACTGACTAGTGAGGTGGAATCGTTTGTGCTCGAAAACGATGTGGAGGAAATCTATTATACCTTGCCGGGCACGCAAGACGAGAAACTCATCCGGATGTTGAATTTCGCTGAAAAGAATATGATCCGCTTCTATATCATTCCGGAATTTTATAGGAATGTAAAGAAGAGTCTGGTGATGGATGTGATCGAATCTATCCCCTTGCTTTCTGTTAGACGAGAACCCCTGCAAGCGGCATATAACCGTTTCTTGAAACGTTGTTTTGATATCGTCTTTTCGTTGTGTGTACTTATTTTTATTTACCCAATACTGTATGTGGTTGTAGGTATATTGATAAAACTTTCGTCAAAAGGTCCAATCATCTTCAAACAGCAACGAACCGGCTTGTATGGTCATGACTTTCAATGTTATAAGTTCAGAACCATGCGCGTTAATGATGACGCCGATGAGAAACAGGCAGAGAGAGATGATCCAAGAAAAACGAAGATTGGGGATTTCTTGCGAAGAACGAACTTGGATGAATTCCCTCAGTTTTTTAATGTTTTGATAGGGGATATGTCTGTTGTAGGACCTCGCCCTCATATGTTAAAGCATACGGAACTTTATTCCGCAATTATAGATAAATATATGGTACGCCATTTGGCAAAGCCTGGTGTGACCGGATGGGCACAGGTAACAGGGTATAGAGGCGAAACCAAAACCTTGGAACAAATGGAAGGACGCGTAAAAAGAGATGTATGGTATATTGAAAACTGGTCATTCTTCCTTGATTTAAAGATCATTGTGGTGACCGTCCTGAATATGTTTAAAGGCGAAAAGAATGCATATTAAACCGTTTTGATGCACACTTTCTTTATTTTTGTGTAACAAAAAAAAGAATTAATTGTATATTTGCACCCGTTATGGGACGAATATTAGCCATTGATTATGGACGTAAAAGAAGCGGGCTCGCGGTGACAGACACCATGCAGATGATTGCAAATGGGCTGACAACACTTGCAAGTGCAGAGCTTGAGGCATTTTTGACTAACTATATCAAAAAAGAGCCAGTTGATTTATTTGTGTTAGGACTACCTAAGCAAATGAATAACGAACCTTCTGAAAATATGAAGTACGTCGAACAGTTTGCAACGAGACTGCGACGCCTATTCTCATCAATCCCTGTAGAATTTTATGACGAGCGTTTCACATCCGTACTTGCTCATAAAGCAATGTTGGAAGGTGGACTTAAAAAACAACAAAGACAGAATAAAGCACTGGTAGACGAAATCAGTGCTGTTATCATACTACAATCATATCTGGAAAGTAAAAATTATCAATATAAACTATGATTTTACCAATATATCTTTACGGCCAACCCGTATTAAGAGGGAAAAATGAAGAGATAACTTCAGACTATCCGAATTTAAAAGAATTGGTTGCCAATATGTTCGAAACCATGTATAATGCCGATGGAATCGGATTGGCAGCTCCTCAAGTTGGCCTGTCTATCAGACTGCTAATTATCGATGCCGATATCTTGTCTGACGATTTTCCTGAGTGTAAAGGATTTAAACGAGTAATGATAAACCCAAACATCACTGAACGAAGCGAAGAGCAGGTTTCAATGGAAGAAGGGTGTCTTAGTTTTCCGGGACTACATGAGAAAGTGTCCCGCGCAAAAAGTATTCGCATTACTTACGTGGATGAAAACTTTGTTACGCATGAAGAAGAACTTCATGGGTTTGCTGCACGCGTAGCACAGCATGAATACGAACACCTGGAAGGAGGCATATTTATCGACAATATTTCACCCATTCGTAAACAGTTAAGTAAAGGAAAGCTTAATAATATTATTAAGGGAACAGCACGTTGTGCCTATCGCACAAAAGGTGTTGGTAAATAATTAACTAATTAAATCAATCACTATGACAGATTTAAGTAAAAGCATTCAGGAACTGAGACATAAGAAAGAGGTTCTGAAAAAAGGCGGGGGAGACGCTGCCATCGAAAAACAAATCGCCATGGGCAAACTACCTGCCCGTGAACGAATTCTTTCTTTGTTGGATCCAGATTCTTTTCAGGAGTTCGATATGTTTGTCAAGCATGACGGACGTGACTTCGGGTTGGATAAAAAAGAATTTCCTGGTGACGGTGTAATTACCGGTACAGGAACTATTCATGGATCTCCTGTTTGTATTTATGCGCAAGACTTTACGGTAGCCGGAGGATCACTTGGTCTTAATCATGCCCGTAAAATCACGAAAATTATGGACCATGCGTTGAAGATGAAGTGTCCAGTAATCGGTATCAATGACTCGGGTGGTGCACGTATCCAAGAAGGCGTAGGTGCTCTTGCCGGCTATGGCGAAATATTCTATCGCAATACGATCGCTTCCGGTGTTATCCCACAAATTTCGTTGATACTTGGTCCTTGTGCCGGTGGAGCCGTGTACTCGCCAGCCTTGACCGATTTCGTGTTTGTCGTTGAAAATGTGTCTAAAATGTTTATTACCGGTCCTAATGTAATTAAGACCGTATTAGGCGAAGATGTATCAATGGAAGAACTCGGCGGTGCACGTGTGCATGCTGAAATTACCGGAAATGCTCATTTCTATGCAAAAACAGAAAAAGAATGTTTTGAGCAAGTTAAGAAATTGATCAGCTTGATTCCGGCTAATAATTCGACAAAGGCTCCTGCTTTAGCTAAGCAAGAACCTGCAACTAAGTTGAACATCGAAGAGATAGTTCCGGTAGATCCGAAACAACCATATGATGTGCGCGATGTAATCAGATGTATTGCTGATGATTCAGCATTCCTGGAAGTTCAAGAGCTTTGGGCTGCCAATATCGTTATCGGATTTGGACGCATTGGCGGTGAAACGGTTGGTTTCGTAGCTAACCAAGCTATGGTGCTTGCCGGTGTATTGGATTGTGACAGCGCTGACAAAGCAGCCCGCTTTATTCGTTTCTGTGATTCCTTTAATATACCTATCGTAACTTTAGAAGATATGCCGGGTTATTTGCCGGGTATCGATCAGGAGCATGCCGGTGTGATCCGTCATGGAGCTAAAGTGCTTTATGCATACTCTGAAGCTACTGTGCCTAAGATTACGATCATCTTACGTAAAGCATATGGTGGAGGTTATATCGCCATGAATTCACGCCACTTAGGTGCTGATTTTGTGTTTGCATGGCCAACTGCCGAAATTGCGGTAATGGGACCTGAAGGAGCTGCTAACATCATCTTCCGTAAAGAGATTGATGAAGCAGAAGATCAGAATGCTATGCGCGAGGAAAAGGTGAAAGAGTATATTGAGAAATTTGCCAACCCATATGTTGCTGCTTCAAAAGGATTTATTGATGCAGTAATCGAACCGAAGGAAACCCGTTCAATTTTGTTACATGCCTTGAAGTTGTCTGCACTGAAAGAAGAAAGCAGACCAGCTAAAAAGCATGGGTTACCTCCATTTTAATCATCAAAATTCGGGATAGATGGAAAATAAGAATACAGAATATGTGGATTTCGTTGTAACGGCCAGTAAGTACAAGACGACGCTGACGAAGAAATACCTGGAACGTAAAGAGTGGCAACCGGTTCAACCCGGAGAGGTGAATTCTCACCTGCCCGGTACGATTATTGAAGTACTGGTGAACGAAGGTGATCAGGTGGAAAAAGGACAGTTGCTTTGTATCCATGAAGCCATGAAAATGTTGAACAGAATAGTAGCACCCCAAACCGGTGTTATCAGTAAAGTCAACGTAAAAGTGGGTGATCGTATAGCAAAAAACCATTTGATGGTCAAAATTGAATCATAATAAGATAAATTACTTATTTTTGCCTTTCAAGATTTAGATCAGATGATAAGAAAGGCAATATTTTCAATTTTACTATTGATATTTTCACTTTTGGCTTTTGCGCAGATCAATACGGATAGAGTGCTAACCATAGGTCGTAATGCCCTTTATTTTGAAGATTATGTACTGTCAATACAGTATTTTAATCAGGTAATAAAAGCAAAACCATGGATGGCTGAACCGTATTTTTATCGTGCCGTTGCTAAAGTGAACCTGGATGATTTTAAGGGGGCCGAGGAAGACTGTACTTTATGTCTTCAGCGGAACCCCTTTTTAGTTCAAGCTTATTTTGCACGAGGTATTGCCCGTCAAAGCCAGGAGAATTACAAGGAAGCTATTGCTGACTATGCAAAAGGGTTGGAACTGAAGCCGGGTGATAGGCAAATGTTGGTGAATATGGCTGTTGCCTATATTCAAAATAAAGACTACGACGGTGCCGAAAAGGTATTTGAAACCCTAATTGATGCATATCCAAAGTATGCCATGAATTATATGACACGCGGAGCTATGTATCTTGAAAAAGGAGATACAATCCGTGCGTTGGAAGATTATAATAAATCTATAGAGCTTGATCCTTATTATGCACCTAATTATGGCAACAGAGCGCTGGTGTATTATCAGATGAACAAATTGGATGAAGCCTATGCTGATTTGAATGAAGCTATACGCTTGAATACAAGAGAAAGCGGCTATTATATCAATAGAGGCCTTGTGCGTTATCAAAAGAATGACCTGCGCGGAGCAATGGCCGACTATGATCAGGTGGTTTCGATGGATAGCCGCAACTTGATTGCCCGATTTAACAGAGGTCTACTTCGTGCGCAAGTAGGGGATAACAACCGGGCTATTGAAGATTTCGATGTGGTAATTGAATTAGAACCGGATAACTACATCGCTTACTATAACCGTGCTTTGTTGAGGCTTGAAACAGGAGATAATTACGGTGCAATCCAAGATATGGATGTTGTGCTTGGCAATTATCCGAACTTCATTGCCGGATACTATAGCCGGGCCGAAGCAAAACGTAAAATACGTGACTTTGCCGGAGCTGACAGGGATGTATGGACGGCTTACCAGAAAGAACAAGGCACAGCTACACAATCATCGTCAACTGCTACTGCTAGCACAGGTACCAAGAAATCGAATAATGACGATGAGGAAAATACACGTGAGCAATCGGATAACAACATTAACAAGTTTAATCGCCTAGTTGTCTACGACAAAGAGGAAGAGCGTAAGAGTAAATACCAAAGCGAGGTACGCGGACGTGTTCAGGATAAGAATGTGCGCGTTGATATCGAACCTCAGTTTGTGTTGACGTATTATGAAAAGCCGGATCAAGTGAAAACGCTTGTTTACTATGACAAGATGGTAGAAGCTTACAATAACAGCAGGCGTCTTCCTATGTTGTTGAGGTTGACCAATCAGGAAGCTGCACTTAACGAGCTTCAAGTAGAGCAGCATTTTGCTTCGATCGATAACTATTCGGCAAAGATTGATAAGAATCCGTCTGACGCCAATCTCTTTTTCGGACGCGCAATGGATTATATGTTGGTTCAGGACTTCAGCGAAGCTATCCAAGACTTTGATAAGGTAATCTCGTTGGATCCGTCATTCGTAATGGCTTATTTCAACCGTGCGATTGTGCGTTACAAGCAGTTGGAATATGACCTTTCGAATACATCTGATCAGGAAGATATCTCTATGCTGGATAGGCAGTTGAATGTGGGTGTTCCGTTTAGTTCACAGGCTGCTTCTGCGAATAAAATAACTACGCAGTCCGGTTTTAAAGATAGCAAACGGGCTTATGAACATGAAATGATCGTTCGCGACTATGATATGGTGATCCGATTGAATCCTGATTTTATCTATGCTTACTTTAACCGCGGAAACCTGCGTTGTTCGCAAAAGGATTTCAGAGCGGCCATTCAGGATTACAATGAAGCAATCAAGCGCGACCCTGATTTTGCTGAAGCCTACTTCAATCGCGGATTGGCCAGATTGTCATTGGGTGATACGGAAAGAGGCATAGCGGATTTGAGTAAAGCAGGAGAGCTAGGCATCATAAATGCTTATAATATAATCAAACGAATGACAAGCAATTGATTTTTTTACTGACTAAAAGTCTTTATTTTGTAAAAGAATCGTAAATTTGCACGTTGAAATTAAGTAATATAGCTGACACAATATGATTAAGATTACATTTCCGGATAATTCCGTAAGAGAATATGCTGCAGGGACTACAGCTATGCAAATTGCAGAGAGTATCAGCTCCCGTTTGGCGCAGGATGTTTTGGCTGCAAGTGTAAATGGTGAAATTTGGGATCTTACCCGTCCAATAACACAAGATGCCACGGTAAAATTATTCAAATGGGAAGACGAAGAAGGTAAACATGCTTTCTGGCATTCAAGTGCTCACTTGATGGCTGAAGCATTACAAATACTTTATCCGGGTGTAAAATTCGGAATCGGTCCTGCTATCGAAAACGGATTCTATTATGATGTAGACCCAGGAGAAGGAGTAACTATTAAAGAAGGCGATTTTCCGGCTATCGAAACTAAGATGTTGGAACTGGTAGCAAAGAAGGAAGAAATTCGTCGTGCAGAAATATCTAAAGCAGATGCTTTGAAGATGTTTGGTGACAGAGGAGAGGTTTATAAAACCGAGCTGATCAGCGAACTCGAAGATGGTAAGATTACGACCTATACGCAAGGAGAATTCACAGACTTATGTCGTGGCCCTCACTTGCCTAATACATCATATCTGAAGGCGGTAAAGATTTTAAGTGTTGCCGGAGCTTATTGGCGTGGCGACGAAAAAAGAAAACAATTAGTACGTCTTTACGGTATCACTTTCCCCAAAAAGAAAATGCTGGATGAATACCTGGAACTGCTCGAAGAAGCAAAGAAAAGGGATCACCGCAAGATTGGTAAAGAGCTTGAGTTATTTACATTCTCTGCCGCTGTTGGAGCAGGGCTACCTTTGTGGTTGCCTCGTGGTACACAGTTAAGACTCAAGCTGGAAGATTTCTTGAAAAGAATTCAAAAGAAATATGGCTATCAACAAGTCATCACTCCACATATCGGAGCTAAACAATTATATGTAACCTCTGGTCACTATGCAAAGTATGGCAAAGACTCATTCCAGCCCATCCATACTCCACAAGAAGGAGAAGAGTTCTTGTTAAAGCCTATGAACTGTCCTCACCACTGTGAGATATATAAAGCATTCCCACGTTCTTATAAGGATTTGCCCGTTCGTTTTGCAGAATTCGGTACGGTTTACCGTTATGAGCAAAGTGGTGAATTGCATGGATTGACTCGAGTACGTGGATTTACGCAAGATGATGCGCACTTGTTCTGTCGTCCGGATCAGCTAAAGGAAGAGTTCCTTAAGGTAATGGATATTATCTTCATCATCTTCAAAGCGCTCGATTTTGAAAACTTTGAAGCTCAGATTTCATTGCGTGACCCTGAAAACAAAGAAAAATATATCGGTACGGATGAAAACTGGGATAAAGCTGAACAAGCTATTGTTGAAGCATGCCAGGAAAAAGGACTAAAAGCGCGTATCGAATTAGGTGAGGCTGCATTCTATGGTCCTAAGCTTGACTTTATGGTGAAAGATGCCCTAGGTAGAAGATGGCAGTTAGGAACGATTCAGGTAGACTATAACCTGCCCGAACGCTTCGAGCTTGAATATACAGGAGAAGACAATAAGAAACATCGTCCGGTGATGATTCACCGTGCTCCATTCGGATCTATGGAACGTTTTGTTGCTGTTCTTATCGAACATACAGGAGGTAAGTTCCCATTATGGTTGACGCCTGATCAAGTATGTATATTACCAGTCAGCGAAAAGTTCAACGACTATGCATGGGAAGTAGCCAAAGAGTTACAGAATATGGATATTCGTGTGCTTGTTGATGATCGTAATGAAAAAGTAGGACGTAAAATTCGTGATAACGAAATGAAAAGAATACCTTATATGCTGATTGTTGGTGAGAAAGAAGCAGAAAAAGGTGAAGTTTCGGTAAGAAAACAGGGAGAAGGTGATAAAGGTTCGATGAAAATTGCTACCTTTGCAAATCTTTTGTGCGAAGAAGTAGAGAGTATGATGAATCGTTGGCAAAATACAAATTAAATATAATACAGGAGAATAAAGCTTTTTGAATGAAGAATGACGGCTTAAAAGAACAGTACAGAATTAACGAACGAATTAAGGTTCGTGAGGTCCGCTTGGTTGGCGACAATGTGGAAAATGGAGTTTATCCAATCGCTCAAGCATTAAAAATCGCAGAAGACCTAGGTTTGGATTTGGTTGAGATTTCACCTAATGCTGCTCCCCCTGTTTGTAGAGTAACCGATTATCAGAAATTTGTTTATCAGCTAAAGAAACGGCAGAAAGAGCAAAAAGCCAAATCAGTTAAGGTAGTAGTTAAGGAAATCCGATTTGGACCACAAACAGACGATCATGACTACAATTTTAAATTGAAGCATGCGAAAGGATTCTTAGAAGAAGGAGCGAAGGTAAAAGCTTACGTATTCTTTAAAGGACGTTCAATCTTATTCAAAGAGCAAGGTGAAGTATTATTATTGCGTTTTGCTAATGATTTGGAAGATTACGGTAAAGTAGAACAACTACCTGTGTTGGAAGGGAAAAGAATGATTATCATGTTAACTCCTAAAAAGACAGGTGCAGCTGCTCCAAAACCCGTTAAAAAGGTTGTTACAACGACTCCTGCAGCAAAGGAAAAAGGTGAAGAACCAGAGAATGAAAAAGAATAAATTGACCTGAGAAGGTTGTTTATATATATTGTATAATAATTAAATATAATTGGAAAATGCCTAAGATGAAGACTAATTCCGGTGCCAAAAAGAGGTTTGCCCTTACCGGAACAGGTAAAATCAAAAGAAAACATGCTTTTAAAAGTCACATTTTAACAAAGAAGACGAAGAAGCAAAAGAGAAATCTTACTCACACAGGTTTAGTAAACACTGTAGATGTAAACAACGTTAAGTTGCTTCTTGGTTTAAAGTAAAATTATTAGTTAGTTTTTTTTTGATTTTTATTAACCGAATGTTTTAGCAAAAAAGTTCATCAGTTGATGGCGCTAACGTTCAAAAACAGATTAGTATTATGCCTAGATCAGTAAATCATGTTGCTTCAAGAGCAAAAAGAAAACGGATTTTAAAACTTACCCGTGGTTACTATGGCGCACGTAAAAATGTGTGGACAGTAGCAAAGAATACATGGGAAAAAGGTTTAACGTATGCATTCCGTGACCGTCGTAATAAGAAACGTTCTTTCCGTGCATTGTGGATACAACGTATCAATGCTGCTGCACGTTTGGAAGGTATGTCTTATTCTCGCTTAATGGGAGCTTTGCATGCTGCAGGTATTGAAATCAACCGTAAGGTTCTTGCAGACTTAGCAGTAAATCATCCTGAAGCTTTCAAAGCAATCGTTGAGAAAGTAAAGTAAGCTTATTCTAAAAAAGGATACTATAAATCCGGGTTTGTCATCGACAAGTCCGGATTTTTTTGTTCTGATTAAACGAAATGATGCGAATAGACTTTGACTAAACAAAAAAAGAGAATGTCCCATGGGGGCATTCTCTTTTTTGTTATATGGGATTCTGTATTATCTTTTACCTAATTCCATATCGAAGAAAGCAATGTTCTTTTCTCCCAAAAGTTTTAATCTTTCAACTAATTTTTGAGCAGTTTCTTCTTCTTCAACTTGTTCACGAACAAAACCCCAAAGGAAATCTTGTGTAGCTTTGTCCTTTTCTTCTGAAGCGATATCAACTAATTTGTCGATGAATTCAGAAACACGAACTTCATGTTGATATACATGTTCGAATACTTCAAGAGCTGAACCCCATCCTGTAGGAACAACGTTGATTTGTCTTACTTCTGGATTACCACCACGCTTAACACTCCAGTCAATCATGGCATGAGCATGTTCCATCTCTTCTCCAGCTTGTTTTCTTAACCAATGAGCACATCCTGAAAGACCCAGTTTGTCAAAATAAATTGACATGGATAGATATAAGTTTGAAGACCACATCTCTTCATTGATCTGCTGATTCAGGGCATCAGATAGTTTTTTACTTAAAATCATAACTTTAGTATTTTTAAATCGCTATTTACTATATCTAAAACAAAACGCACCCCGTTTTGTTCTTTCAAAGTTACAAAAATGTATGGATAATTGTTGTTGTTTATACCTGATAATTCAGAATTAGAGAGCTATTTTGACAACTACTTTTCGAATTTCTCCTTCGCCAATACCCGGCGCATGGCCATCTTCCGGATAATAAACTACGAATTCTCCCGGATGTATTTGAGTGTAGGTTGTAGGGCGATCATGAAAGAATGTAATATCCTTTTCCGGATTGTAAGGATCTGAAACGTCCTTCAATTCACTACCGGCTTTCCATCCAATCGTTTCTACTCCTACTAAAGGCAATTGAATATCTATATACTTATTATGAGTTTCAATTAATGCATCCTTTTTTTCTTTACCTTTGATCGTTGCAATACTGACATATAATTGGGTTCCATCCAATTCGATCTTTCCGTCTTCAAGAGTCGAAAAGTCTGTATTATGAATGAAATCAAAAGCTTGTTTGAACCTTGGGTGTAGCTTTTCAAATGGTGAAGAGTTCTTTAATGAGTCGTGTATCATAGCTCTATATGTTTAAGTTTTAATTATAATAACAAATGTCGTATATATTGTTGATATAATTAGCTTTTACATGAATAATTAGTGAAAAACAAACTTTGATAAGATAACATTTTGTTCAGACCGATAACCCTTTTGCTGTCAAAGTTGTTGTATTTATACAATAGACGAATTAGAATGAAGATGAATAAAGAGATGACCAAGACGCTTCCGGTTTTGGATATGAGTTGTGCCGTATGTGCAGGTACTGTTGAACAAACAGTTTTGGGTTTAAAGGGAATAACGAATGCGGCTGTGAATTTTGCGACGCATACACTTACTGTTACTTATGACGAAGCCGTAATCCATTTGTCAGAGATTAGGCAAGCCGTACAAGCAGCCGGATACGATTTAATAATTGAAGAAGAAGATGCTTCCAGCCGTCAGGAGGAATTGGAGGTTGCACGCTATAAGAAACTGAAAAGAAATACAATTGGCGCCTGGGTACTCGCTGTGCCTTTGGCCGTTTGGGGTATGTTTTTTATGCATGCACCGTATGCCCATTGGATTATGCTGGTCTTGGCGCTGGCTATACTCTTCTTGTTTGGCCGTGATTTCTATGTGAATGGCTTCAAACATGCCCTTAAAGGGAGTGCCAATATGGATACCCTGGTTTCATTAAGCACCTTAATCGCTTTTCTATTCAGTTTATTCAATACGATTTATCCGCAGTTCTGGATTGCCAGAGGCATGGAGCCTTATGTTTACTTTGAAGCCTCGGGGGTGATTATCGCCTTTGTTTTGCTAGGCAAGTTGTTGGAGGAACGGGCCAAACGCAATACTTCTTCTGCCATTAAAGGGTTGATGGGGTTACAGCCTAAGACAGCCTTTCGCGTCTTGCCTGATGGTGTTGAAGAGGAAGTGCTCATTTCTCAATTATCAAAGGGAGATAAGATCCGCGTGCATCCGGGAGAACGGATACCGGTAGATGGTGTCTTGGTAGAAGGAAGCTCGTCGGTTGATGAAAGCATGCTGAGTGGCGAAGTGATTCCCGTAGTGAAACAACAAGGGAATAAGGCCATGGCGGGAACGATTAACCAGCAAGGCTCTTTTGTTATGGAAGCCACCGGTGTGGGAGAAGCTACCTTATTAGCCCAAATCGTACGTATGGTGCAAGAGGCGCAAGGCAGCAAAGCGCCTGTTCAGCGTATTGTGGATAAGATAAGCAGTGTTTTCGTGCCGGTAGTGGTGGGTATTTCACTTCTTACATTTGTTATTTGGCTTGTTGTAGGAGAGGGAGATGCCTTTTCACGCGGCATTATGTCGGCTGTATCCGTATTAGTCATAGCCTGTCCTTGTGCCTTAGGACTGGCAACACCTACCGCCTTGATGGTTGGCATGGGTAAGGCAGCCGGACGTCATATTCTGATTAAAGATGCCTATGCCTTAGAAAATATGTGCAAGGTAGACACTGTGGTATTAGACAAAACGGGAACATTAACCGAAGGTAAGCCATCTGTAGTAGATTCTTACTGGTTTTCCAAATCCAAAAAGCTTTATTTGGATATTCTGTATACGGCCGAGAATAAATCCGAACATCCGCTGGCTGCTGCCATACTGGAATGGTTGGATGATTCCGGAGCCTCTGCCATTGAAATGACTGATTTCGAAACCTGTATAGGTCAAGGCATTAAGATGAACGTGGAAGGTACAGTTTACTGGGTCGGAAATGAAGCCTTTAAAAATAGCTTCCAAGTCGAACTCACAGATGAAGTACGTGAAGTTATAACCGATTGGCAGAAGAAAGCCAATACAATAGTCTTTTATGGTGCCGGTTCAACGTTGTTAGCCATGGTAGCCATTGCAGATAGTCTGAAAAGTTCATCACCACAGGCTGTAAAGAAACTGACGAAAAGAGGTGTCGAAGTACATCTTCTTACGGGCGATCGTGAAGAGGTTGCTGCTGCTATGGCAGAAAAAGCCGGAATAACGCATTATAAAGCCGGTGTATTACCCGATGGAAAGGAAGATTATGTAAAAGAACTTCAAAGCAGAGGACGGATTGTTGCTATGGTGGGTGATGGAATAAATGACTCGCAGGCTCTGGCACGAGCCGATGTAAGCATTGCCATGGGTAAAGGAACCGATATAGCGATGGATGTAGCTATGGTCACCTTGATGACATCAGACTTGATGCTCTTACCCGAAGCCATACGATTATCCAAGCAAACGGTACGCCATATACGTCAGAATCTATTCTGGGCTTTTGTTTATAATATAATCGGTATACCGTTGGCAGCAGGAGTGCTTTTCCCTATAAACGGAACATTGTTGAATCCGATGATTGCCAGTGCAGCCATGGCATTTAGTTCTGTTTCTGTTGTGTTGAATAGTTTAAGATTAAAATATACAAATTAAAGAGGAGGACTTATGAAGTTTAAAACAAACGCAAAATGCGGTGGATGTGTGTCGGCTATAGGAAATAAACTAAATGAAATAATGAAAGCCGACGATTGGTCTATTGATTTGGCTACTAAAATACTTGAAGTAAAAGCCGATGTTTCAGCAGAACAAGTTGTGAAGACGGTTGAATCTGCTGGATTTAAGGCAGAACCGGTTGCTTGAATCGATCCTTTTTCGGCGAATATAACAAAGCCCTGAAATTAACGAGCCGTTATCTCCTTTGTGTGTCAAACCCAAGGAAGAAGCTTCTAAATCGTTAATCTCAGGGCTTTTTATTTTACTCCCATTGGCGCAAAGCCGCGGCAGCAAGTTGGTAGTCCCGTTCGGTTTCCATGAATTGATCGGTCGCTTCGTAATAAGCCGTTAGCTCCAACAAATAATTGATTAAGGATAGTTGACCTTGATCAAATGCTTTCTTCAGCAAAGCCTCATTATTGGATGTTTTAAGCAACTCGGTATAGTCGTTCAGTACCTGACGCAGTTTCACGGCTTTCTTGTAATTACTTTTGATCTCGTTGCTGAACTGCAAACGAGCATCGTCGTGTTGCGCTTGAATGGCAATGGTTTGTGCTTTCTGATGTTTCACCGTGTTTCGTCCTTCCCAAAGCGGAATAGAAACGCCTATGCTAACGCCCTGCTGAGTTGATCCGGGTACACGTTCACTAACATAGCCTGCACTCAGTTTAGGCAGGTTTAATGCGCGGGTAAGCTGTTCCTGCTTCCTGCTTAATGAGATGCTTTGTTCAGAAGCTTTGAGGTTGGGATTCATCTCTTCAGCTCTGGCCATCCACGATGCGAAATCAACCGGCAATAGATAATCGGGGTATGCCCATAAATCTACTAGGTCTATAGGCTGACCACCGTTCATGTTTTGCAATTTTTCGATCAAAACAGTCCTTTCAACCAGATTCACCTCATGTGCTTTTCGGATGTTCAGCAGGTGCAATTTGGTCTTGTTGTAATCGATGATATTGATTTCTCCTTGCGAATACAAGGACTCGTAGCTCTCAGACAATGTTACAGCATCGGCCAATCGCTGCGATAATTGCTTATCCATTAGGTTGCGGTAGGTCAGCTCAACACAAAGGAGTCTGGCATCCTGCAGAATGGACCGTTCTTCCGATTCCAAATACAAATCAACCTGCATGTTTTTCCCTTTGCTTAGCTGATTCTTATAGCGATAGGCCAATGGGAAATCAAAGCTTTGCGTAATACTCAGATCCTTGCGATTGCCCTCTTCTGTCGGACTAACCCAGAGATAACCGAATTCCACTTCCGGATTTTCCGGATTCAGTCCGGTCTTATTGCCTATCTTCTCAGCCTTTGCTTTCTCACGAAGGGCATTGAGCGTAGTATTATTTTGTTTGATACTCTCTAATATGCGGTCCGGACCTTGCTGTGCCCGGACAGTAAAGAAAGTCATGAAAAGAAAAAATACATAAACTGTCTTTTTCATAAGTCTTATTCTTTCGTTGTTAACGACTCGTTTTTTACTTGATTACGGTGCATCATCCGGTAAATAATCGGAACGATATACATATTGAGCAGGGTAGAAGTAAACAGCCCACCAAGTATGACCTTTGCCATGGGGCTCTGTATCTCATTGCCAGGCAGATCGCCTTGTACCGCCAGGGGTATCAGTGCAAGAGCCGAGCTAAGTGCCGTCATCAATATGGGGTTTAATCGATCCAATGAACCACGGTGGATAGCTTCATCAAGGTTGTAGCCATGAGCGTGAAGATCATTGTAGTGTGCCATCAGAAGAATTCCGTTCCTTGTGGCAATCCCAAACAAGGAAATAAACCCGATAATAGCCGGAATACTGATTTCACCGGAGGTAAATAATACAGCATAAACACCTCCAATGAGCGACAACGGCAGATTTAACAAAATTATGGCTGATTGCATAACATCCTTAAACTGATGATAGAGCAGCAGGAAGATAACCAATATGGCAAATATCGAAGCAATGAGCAAGATGCGTGAGGCAGTCTGCTCGCTTTCAAATTGGCCGCCGTATTCTACATGGTAGCCTTCCGGAAGATTAATGTCGCTATCAATTTTGTCCTGAATATCGTTCACTACGCCTCGCAGATCCCTACCGGCCACATTGGCCGACACCACTATCTTACGTTGAACATTCTCGCGACTAATGGTATTCGGACCGCTTGTCGATACGACTTCTGCAATATATTCCAATGGTATCTTACCTCCATCCGCATCAATGGTGAGTTGTTTTATTTTTGCAGCAGTGTCCTTGTAGTTATCATCTACTTTGACGATCAAATCGAATGTTTTACCGTCTTCGTAAACTTGTGAGACTGTTTCGCCTGAAAGCATCGTATTGACTAGCTCGGCAAACTCCGGAAGTGTAATCCCATATCGGGCCATCATTTCCCGTTTGGGCTTAATCGTCAAATGCGGACGTTCAACCTGTTGTTCTACATTAAGGTCGGCTACACCTTCTATCTCTCCGACAACCGCTTTGATCTTGTTGCCCAAGGTATACAGGTTATTCAGGTCCGGACCGAACAGTTTGATTGCAATATTCGATTTCGTACCCGAAAGCATGTGGTCAAGACGGTGTGAGATAGGTTGGCCTACCTCAGAGCTGATGCCCGGTATTGCGGCCAATTTTTTGCGAATCTCTTCGAGCAACTCATCTTTCGAACGTTTCCCCAAACTAAATGGTGCTTCAATCTCGGATACATTCACGCCAAAGGAATGTTCGTCCAACTCAGCACGACCCGTCTTACGTCCTACAGTCTGAATTTCCGGAATAGCCAGAAGTGTTTCTTCTACCATGCGACCTATCTTGTCGGATTCATCGAGAGAAATGCCCGGTAATGAATTGACCGTAATCGTAAACGAACCTTCATTGAAAGGAGGTAAGAAATTACGTCCAAGGAAGAAGAACGTGATAATAGCCGATACAAGGAGAACTCCTGTTCCGGCAACCACCTTCTTTTGATGTTTTAATGCCCATTGCAGACTATGTTCGTATCCCAGCTTTAATCGGACTACCAACCGAGATTCTTTTTCACCTTTTTCATTTTTGCTTTTACCCAACAGGTAACTGCAAAGGACAGGAGTGACGGTAAGAGCAATCAGGGTAGAAGCGAACAGAGCCGTTATAAAGGCAATACCCAACGGAATCAACATTCTTCCTTCCATGCCGCTCAGGAAAAACAGAGGAACGAAGCAAGCAATGATGATTAGCGTAGAATTTAGGATAGGCATACGCACTTCTTTCGATGCTTCGAAAACTACGTCGAGCACCTTCATACGCTCACCTTCCGGTTTGAGCCTGTTTTCCCTTAGATGTTTAAATACATTTTCCACATCGATAATCGCATCGTCTACCAACGATCCAATGGCAATAGCCATACCACCTAAGCTCATTGTATTAATCGTAAGCCCCATCATTTTTAGAGATAAGATAGAAGCCAATAAGGAGAGCGGAATGGTAAGAAGGGAAATAAAGGTTGCCCTTCCGTTCATTAGAAACAAGAAGATTACGATGATAACGAAAACAGACCCTTCATAGAGTGATTTCTGTACGTTGGATATGGAGCTTTCGATAAATCGCTCTTGTCTGAAAATATCGGTCGACACGCGAATATCCGAAGGCAAATTCTTCTTCAAATCTTGAATCGAAGCATCCAAATTTTTGGTCAACTCCAATGTGTTCGTGTTTGGTTGTTTGGTTACGGTCAACAGCACAGCCGACTTTCCTCTTTCCGAAGCAACCCCCAGGCGTGGCAGTTTGCTGCCTGTTTTGATATCGGCAATATCACGAATCAACACCGGGTAATCTCCCCGTTTGCTTACAACGGCTATTTCAAGTTCTTTAACCTCATTGGTTTGTAACATGCCTCGAATGATGTATTCGTTCCCATATTCATAGATGATACCTCCCGATGCATTTCTATTCATATTGCGAACCGCAGATAGAGCTTCGTCAAGACTGATACCGTAGTGTTTCATTCGTCCCGGATCTAGCAATATCTGATATTCCTTGATATCACCTCCGATTACGGTTACTTGCGCCACGCCACCAGTTGAGAGCAGACGCGGACGAATGGTCCAATCTGCAATTGTTCGTAATTCCTGCAGAGAGGTTGTATCAGAGCTGAGACCGATTGTCAGCACTTCGCCCATGATAGACGATTGAGGTCCTAAAGTTGGTTGGCCAATGTTTTCAGGCAGCGCATCACCAAGGGCGGCAAGCTTTTCGGTAACTATTTGTCTCGCCTTGTAAATGTCCGTTCCCCAATCGAATTCAACCCAAACGATCGAGAAACCGGTTATAGAAGATGATCGGACACGACGTACGTCTGTAGCCCCGTTGACGGCCGTTTCAATTGGGAAAGTAACGAGCCTTTCCACCTCTTCTGCAGCCATCCCGTTTGCTTCGGTCATCACTACCACCGTTGGAGCATTCAGGTCGGGAAAAACGTCGATCTCCATGTTTTTGGCCACATAGAATCCTCCAAACAAAAGGAGGAATGCCGCTACAAGGATGACGATCCGGTTGTTTAATGCAAAATGTATGATTTTATTCAGCATATTCTATCCTCCTTGTTTAATGTGTATGTCCATCAGGGATAGAACCAGAAGCCGTAGAAATCTTGATGTGGTAGGCCCCTTTGCTCACCACCTTTTCACCGGCCGTGAGTCCGGACAGAATGGCCACTCTTTCGCCATCCGATGCACCCGGCTTAACCTCGCGCTTCTCATATCCTTCTTCATCCAGCTGTACATAAACAAAATAAAGCCCTTGTTCTTCAGTTAGTGCCAATGCCGGAACGGAAAGAACCTCTTTTTGAGGTTGTCCTAGCAGGTACACTTCCGTATATGCTCCCGGAAGGATATCACCTATATTGTCAAATTCGAAAAAGACAGGAATGAAGAATGACTCACCGGCCGATCTGCCATAAGATAGCAAGCGACCATTCAGGTCTTTGAGTTTGTAAACCGTAGCGTCATAAGGCATTTTAAAGTGGGCCGAATAGATGTTTTTCAGACTTTTATATTGGCTTTCAGAGAGGTCGGCCCTCAATTGAAGCTTGCGATTCTGTGTAATCGTAAACAAAGGTTGTCCGGCTTCTACAAATTCACCCTCATTAACCAATCTGTTTTTGATAAATCCGGAAATCGGAGCCGTCACATTCATGCCCTTGGCCGATTGTTTACCTTCGGCTGCTTCATAAGCAATACGAGCGTTTTCATAGGCCAGCTTGATTTCATTATATTCTTTTTGTGCGATAAGCTTATCTTGGATAAGTGCCGTTGCCCGGTCGTAATCCTTTTTGGCAATCAGATAAGCCACTTCAGCCTTCCGAAGAGGATCTCCATCGAGCATGCTACGCGATGAAATCGCTATCAACGCATCGCCGGCCCGTACAGGAAGTCCCGTACTGGTTCCCGCTTTATAGTAGGAAACCACACCGCTTGTAGTTGCAGAAACAGTGATTTCATCGCCTGTGGCCGATAGAACCTGCCCCGATGTTTTAATGATTTGTCCGAACTCTTCCGGATTTACGGTAATAACTTCTAATCCGCTTGCTAAAGCTTGAGCTTTTGAGAAATGTATTTCATTTTCATGTTCATTATGGTCGTTTCCATCATGACTGTGGTCGTGTCCGTCGTGCTCATGATTGTGGTCATGCCCATCGTGATTATGTTCATGATCGTGATCATCATGGCTATGGTCATGTTCATCATGAGCATGTTCATGAGCATGACTTGAGTGGTCTACCTGTTTCGAAGCAGAGGTGCATCCCCAACTAAATGCCAGTAGGCATAGGGCATAGATAAAATAGCTTTTCATCTTATATTCTGATTATATAATTATCTACTTGTATTAATAATAAAACTGCTGTGATGATTTTTTAGGCACACCGTAGTCTTTTTTCATTAGTATTGGGGTGTTTTTCTATTTCTATATATATAGAAAAACTGTTCTATATTTGTAGAAAAACTTTACTATATATATGGAAATAAGAAAACATACCAGTCCTTTTAGAAAATCACCTCGACCATTATTGATTTTTATCGGGATGAGCAGGAACTGTCAAATTGAGACAATACGAACGGTGTGAATTAAATCGTAAAAAAGGCAGGAGGGGCTCGCAGATTATGGATGGATTCTGCTAAGATAGAGTTGTATAAATTCAGGTAAGGCTTGGGTTGCCAATTTAAATCTAAATCAGTCTTGAATAAAGGCGATTCTGAAGCAAAAAACAGGATTAAATACGAAAGAGCAAACTGATCAGAGAGGTCAGGAGTGATATGCTCATTTACTTCAGGGCGGATTTGTATATCTATAAGTTTACAATTCTCAAGCGGGCCATGGTTATGATGATGTCCATCCTGATGGTCGCAATCCTCATGATGATCGCATTCAGAGGCTTCACTTACATCATTCAGAATAAAACATACCGTCCCGTCATGATGAATATGGGGTATGAATGCATGTACAAGTATAAAGGCACTTGCAAATACACAACTTAAATATATGACCCATCGACGAAAACTCATAGTTTATATATAGTTATGACAAA
>JAEYVY010000020.1 GCA_023429375.1 Bacteroidota bacterium
AAATCGTAGTCGCAGACAGCAGGGCTCCACGTGATGGAAAGTTTATTGAAAGGATAGGTTCTTATAATCCGAACACTAATCCTGCTACAATAGATTTGAATTTCGAAAGAGCTTTGTATTGGTTACAAGTAGGTGCACAACCTACAGATACAACTCGCACTATCCTTTCTCGCGAGGGTGTATGTATGAAAAAACACCTTTTAGAAGGTGTAAAGAAAGGTGCTTTCGACGAAGCTGCTGCTGAAGCAAAATTCCAAGCTTGGTTGACACAAAAACAATCTTCTCTACAAGCTATTAAGACAAAAGATGCTGAATCAGCAAGAGCTGCTCTAAAAGCACGTATTGAGGCAGAAAAAGAAGTCAACAAAGCCATTGCAGAAAAAGTAGCAAAGAAGAAAGCTGAACTTGCAGCTGCTAAGGCTGAAGCCGAAGCTGGTGCAAACGCAGAAGAAGCTGCAACGGAAGAAGCAACTCCAGCTGCTGAAGCGAGTGCTGAATAATTCATACGTTCAGTCATAAAAAAAAGGATGTTGGTTAACCAACATCCTTTTTTTTATGACTTTATCTTTTATCTACAACCATCAATCGTAGGCTTGCTCTAAATCATCTTCCTCATCCTCCACAGGTGGTTTCTTTACAAAGAACGCACTCAGTTCGAACAATCCGTATAAGGGGAAGAAAACAATTCCTAATGTAAACGGATCACTACTTGGGGTAATAAATGCCGCTCCTACAAGTAAAAATACAATTGCGTGGCGTCTGTATTTATGGAAATAAGATCTATTGATTAATCCAATCTTAGACAATAACCAAGAGACCAAAGGCATCTCAAACACGACTCCCATAATAAATATCAACATATAGAAGTTATCCATATAGGATTCTAAAGACACTTTTTCCTGAATAGCTTCGCTCAATTGATATGTTGCTAAAAAACGCAGGGTCATTGGGAAGACCATAAAATAACCGACCGCACATCCTACAAAGAACATTAATGTTCCAAAAAAGAAAACCCAACGTACATTCTTTTTCTCATTTTCATACAAAGCAGGGCCGATAAACCTCCATACTTCGTACATTAAATAAGGAAATGTAAGCAAGACTGCCAGCCAGAAAGCAGAGGTCATATGCGTAAAGAACTGTGATGCCAGTTTTATATTCATGATCTCAACATTGTAGCCTTCATCGCAAAAATCAGGTAATACTGAAATTGAAGAGCTAACCTTACACATCCATTGGAAAGTAATAAAATCAGATGTAGTTGGCCCCAGAATTACCTTATCAAAAATATAAGGCATGAACGCAAATCCTGCGATAGCAAAAATGAAAAGGGCTAAGATAGAACGAAAAAGAGTCCAACGAAGTTCTTCCAGGTGATCCCAGAATGACATTTCATCTTGTTGCATCTTCTTTTACTTCTTATCTGTATCGTCGATTTTGATGTCGTCTTCCAAGCCTTTTACGCCGTCCTTAAAGTTCTTCACACCTTTACCAATACCTTTCATTAGTTCAGGAATTTTCTTACCACCGAAAAGCAACAATACGATAATAGCAATGATAATAATTTCTCCTGTTCCTAGATTGCCAAGAAATAGTAATTTGTCCATGATATTAATTTTTTAAATTGTTAATAATCTGTTTTTATTCTATAAGAACCTCTTAATCTAAGAGCCTCACACATGGGCAAAGATACTATTTGTAACAATGTACTCCCAATCTATTTCAAATTTATTACCTTTGAGCCGTCTTAAAAATTTGAAATTAGAAAAGTATTAGAAAATATGAAAGCTTATGTATTCCCCGGACAGGGAGCTCAGTTCGTAGGTATGGGAAAAGACCTCTATGAAAACAATCCTTTAGCAAAAGAACTATTTGAAAAAGCAAATGAAGTATTAGGTTTTCGCATTACCGATTTGATGTTTGAGGGTACAGATGAAGATTTAAAGCAAACAAAAGTAACTCAACCGGCTATTTTCTTGCATTCTGTTATCTTGGCAAAAACATTAGGCGATGCATTTCAGCCAGACATGGTTGCCGGACACTCTCTGGGAGAATTCTCAGCATTAACTGCTGCAGGAGCCCTTTCTTTTGAAGACGGTCTTACATTAGTATATAAACGCGCTCTAGCCATGCAAAAAGCATGCGAAGCTTCTCCTTCAACAATGGCAGCCGTATTAGGATTGGCTGACGAAAAAGTAGAAGAAATCTGCGCATCTATAATCGGAGAAATTGTTGTTCCGGCTAACTACAATTGTCCGGGGCAAGTGGTTATCTCAGGTACAAACGAGGGTATTGACGCTGCTTGTGAAAAACTATTGGAAGCAGGAGCAAAACGTGCATTAAAACTCAAGGTAGGTGGTGCTTTCCACTCTCCATTAATGGAACCGGCTCATGCAGAATTAGCCAGTGCAATTAAGGCAACGACAATTAAATCTCCGGCATGTCCGATTTATCAAAACGTAAATGCAACAGCAGAAACAGATCCTGAAGTGATTAAACACAATCTGATCGAACAGTTGACTTCACCAGTTCGCTGGACTCAATCAGTTGAAAACATGATTGCAGCAGGAGCTGACCACTTTATTGAATTAGGCCCAGGAGCAGTTCTTCAAGGTCTAGTAAAAAAAGTAAACAAGGACATTGTTACTGAAGGACTTAGCTAATCAAAACATCAGCATAACAGAAAAGCCTGAAAGTTCATTTCAGGCTTTTTTTTATTATATATCGAGAGACAATCCATCATACGCACAATGCACACCAGAAGGTAATGTAGCCTCTATCTCTGCATGCAGACCTGCTTGATGGCTGAGATGAATCAAATAAGCCTCTTTAGGAGCAATCCGTTGAATATTCAATAAGGCTTCCTCGATGCTTTCATGCGAAGGATGACTCGTTTGTCGTAAGGCTTCAATAATTAACACATCTAATCCTTTAAGCTTATCGTATTCTTCTTCCGGCATTTCTTTCAAATCAGTCAGATAAGCCATATCTCCTATTCTATAACCCAATATAGGCAAATGACCATGCATCACACGAATTGGAGTAACCGGAATATGTTCCACTTCAAAAGGCTCGAGGTCAATTTTATTCATCGTAAAATGCGGGAGAGCAGGGTGCCATTGTTTACGAAACACATAAGGCATTTTCAGTTCTACTGCTTTCAGCACATTTTCTTCAGCAAAAACATTTAAGCTTTTGTCCCGTGAGAAAGGACGCAAATCATCCATTCCTCCCACATGATCATAATGCTCATGCGTAATCAGTACCGCATCCAAATATGAAATAGTGTGATTTAGCATCTGAAAACGAAAGTCAGGGCCACAATCAATCAATATCATTTTCCCATCGATCTCCACCAACAAAGAGGAACGCATACGTTTGTCTCGCTTATCCTCGCTTTTGCAAACCTTACAGTTGCAGCCAATTTCAGGAATGCCTGTGGATGTACCGGTTCCTAAAAAAAGAATTTTCATCAACCAACATATTTAACTTCGGGAATCAATTCGATTCCAAATTTATCTTGCACAGCCTGGCGTATACTTTCTGCAACCAAGGCTATTTCATAACCATTCGCCCCACCCAGATTTACGATTACCAAGGCCTGTTTTTCATAAACACCTACATTTCCGTGTGATTTACCCTTAAATCCGCATTGCTCAATTAGCCATCCGGCAGGGATTTTCACTTCTGTATCCGATACAATATAATGCGGCATGTCGGTAAACTTCGCTTTCAATTCATCAAATTGTTTTACCGATATTACAGGATTCATAAAGAAGCTTCCGGCATTACCTATGACATTCGTATCAGGCAATTTACTTTGACGAATCGAACAGACTGCTTCCCTTACAGTTTCAAGATTGATTGTTTCATAATCAGCTAACTTTTCTTGCAAACCACCATATTCTAATTTAAACTTGGGTTGCTTAGAAAGGCGTATAACAACGTACGTTATTATATAGGGGTCGTTGTGTTCATTCTTAAAGAAGCTGGTACGATAGCCGTATTCACATTCAGCATTTGTGAATATTCGTTTTTCGAAACTCAATTGATTATAAGTCTCAACCTGTTCAATTACATCTTTGATTTCCACACCATAGGCACCGATGTTTTGAACGGCTGCAGCACCTATTTCTCCTGGTATAAGGGATAGATTTTCAATACCTCCCCACCCTTTCTTCACAGCATAGGCAACAACATCATCCCATTTTTCTCCGGCTCCTATCCGAAGCACCACTTCACTCTCTGTTTCTTCTTGAATGGTTATTCCACGAATGGCAGAATGCAGGATTACCCCATTATAATCACTGATAAATAAAAGATTGCTTCCGCTTCCTATATGTAGAGTTAGAGATTCCTGAAAATATTCGTCATGTAATATATTCAGCAGTTCATCTTCACTTTCATACTCCATGAACCAATGTGTTTTGGCATCAATTCTAAACGTATTGTGTTCCAAAAGGGAGTAATTTTGTTCAATTTTCATCGTAGTGTTCTTAAATATATCTGACAAAGATAATTATTAAAATGCATTATTGAGACACATTTTCTCCTATTACAAAGCGTATTGATTATTCATTTATTGGAAATAACATTGATTTTAGCCCTTTCACCTATCGCTATTCGACAAAATACGCCAATACCTTATGAAATGAGAACATACATCTTCCTGCATCTTCCGAATTTAGCCATCATATAACTAATTGGACAAATTATATTTGTCTAACTAATAACAAATACATATAACTATCATGAACAAAGCAGAATTAGTGGAAGCTTTAGCTAATAAGACCGGGCTAAACAAACAGGAAGCTAAAAAAGCATTAGATGCCTACATTGAGATTGTTACAGAACAAATGACAAAGAGAGAAGAGATTACACTTATCGGATTTGGAAGCTTAATACCCAAACCTCAATCAGAACGATTGGCAAGAAACCCGAAAACAGGCGAACCTGTAATGATCAAACCAAGAACAACGGTTAAATTTAAACCTGGAAAGTTTTTACTTGAAGCAATTAATAAGTAAAGAGTAAACACTCACTTCCTTAACAACACGCAACAGATCGTAATTTTCATAGTAAGAGAAAGATTGTTTTATATTTTTTTGTTTATTCATTTGTTTGATAACGACATAATTTATTAATTTCGCTGCAAAAATTTAAAACAACAAATGCCAAGGCTGTGATCAACCACTGATTAACAGCCTTTGTCATATCTAAAACACATTCAAATTAAATGGAAATTATTAATCTGGGTAGTTCAAATTCGGTTTTGAATCGATTTGTTGCAGAGTTAAGAGACGTAAACATTCAAAAGGACAGTCTACGTTTCCGTCGAAATATCGAAAGAATTGGTGAAATCATGGCTTATGAAATAAGCAAACGCTTCAATTATGTAACCACAGATATTCCTTCTCCATTAGGGATTGCCCCGATGAATATTCCGGCAGACAAAATTGTAATCAGTACCATACTTCGTGCCGGATTACCATTCCACCAAGGATTCTTAAGCTATTTAGACAATGCCGAAAATGCATTCGTTTCTGCTTATAGAAAATATAAAGACCGTCTGAATTTTGACATTCACATCGAATACATCGCTTCTCCACGCATTACTGGAAAGACGCTGATTATCACAGACCCGATGTTGGCAACAGGTGGTTCAATGGAACTCGCTTACGAAGCATTATTGACGAAGGGAGATCCTGCTCATATCCATGTGGCTTCGATAATTGCGAGCCAGCAAGCTGTCGACCTGCTTCAAAAGAGAATGCCAGAGAATACGACAATCTGGGTTGCTGCATTAGACCCTGAACTTGATGATCATTCATACATCGTACCCGGTCTTGGTGATGCTGGAGACCTTGCTTACGGCGAGAAAGAATAAGCATTCTTGAGTTAAATTGCTTTCTATCTTTTTATTGGGTACCTTTGCGGCCGAATTATTAAAGATCGGCTATGACTATTCATGTTGAAGAGAAAGAAATTAGAGCTGTGGCGCTAACGCCCATCGTGCAACAAACGGCATTTTGGGCTGAAGTAAAATCAAATCAAGGCATAACCCCTTATGCCTTCGATTTTAAAGTCAAGAATAATGATGTATTCCTTCATACAGAAGACAAGACATCTACAAATGCTGACTTTCTGGTTCTTCAGCAATCTTTAAACAGAGATTATAGTATAGCTTATGTTCCATACGGCCCTGAGCTGGAACCAAGTGAAGAGGTACAAGGCGAATTTCTTGAAGAATTATCAGAAACTCTTCGGTCTTATCTTCCTAAAAATTGCATAGGTATTCGTTATGACCTAGCTTGGCAATCACATTGGGATAAGGAAGAGTATTACGATTACAATAATATATGGACGGGACCTCCTGAGAAAAGATATCAGGAGTTCCGTCTTAATTATAATACACATAATTGGAACCTCCACCGGGCAAACTCGGATATTCTACCATCCAATACAATCTACATCGACGTAACAGTCGACGAGAAAGAGATTCTAGCCCGTATGAAACCCAAAACACGTTATAACATCTTACTGTCTGCACGTAGAGGCATCACTGTGCGACAAGCGGGTATGGATGAACTTAACGTTTGGTATGATTTATATACCGAAACAGCTCACAGAAATAACATATTCCTAAACGATATCGAGTATTTCAGGACGGTATTGAATGCACGTGCGGAAGACTCCCTATCACCTGCAACGGTCGAACTTCTTCTGGCTGAAAAAGACGGCGAACCGGTTGCTGCCATCTTTCTCATTATTTCAGGCAACAGAGGTACTTATCTATATGGAGCCTCATCCAATAAACATAGAAATTGTATGCCTACCTATGCCTTGCAATGGGAAGCCATACGCCGGGTAAAAGCAAGAGGCTGTCTTCAATATGATATGTTTGGCGTCTCACCCGGACCGGACACCTCCCACCCCATGTACGGGTTATATAAGTTCAAAAGCGGATTTGGTGGCGAACTGTTTCACCAGATGGGATGCTGGGACTATCCTTTCGACGATGACAGATATAAATTATTTATCGCTGCCGAAATGCATAGTCAGGGCTATCACCTTTAATCAATCTTCTTTAAGATTCCTTTTTCAACACTGTTGTTTAGCAAAGCTTGTGCATAGGCCCAAATAACCTCTGAACCTTGGGCCATCGCACACGATCTTGCATAGACTTTTGCATAGTCAATATCGAACTCACGCCAGGTTCCACCCTGATTTGAGGCATTTTGAAGTAAGGGCTCCAGCCTGTCCATCGTTCGTGCAAACTTGGCTTCATGGGTTTCGCCGGCTTCAAACTCTTCCCAAATAGCAACCAGCTCTTGGGCTTGATCGTCAGGCAGGATGCCAAAGATCCGGTTGGCTGCCAATCGTTCTTCACTCGTGTTTTCGTGGCTCTTTTTCGTATCGAAAAGGAACGTATCACCTGCGTCGATTTCGACAATATCATGAATCAAAACCATTTTCAGCACTTTCAGAACATCAATCGGATGATTGGAATGTTCGGCAAGCACAATCGTCATCATCGCCAAATGCCAGCTATGCTCGGCATCGTTTTCTCGTCTGTCGCTATTAATCAGCTTCGTTTTGCGAAGGATATATTTCAGTTTGTCTATTTCCTTGATAAACTGAATTTGTTGCACTAATCTCTCAGGATACATAACGTTCATTTCTATAACATCCCGCAAATTTCAAAAAATATATCCCCCCATCAAAGCAAAAAATGATTTATTAACGACTTGATAAAATAACCAAACATTCAGCAACCACACAGCACTTCAGGCAACGATTTCAATATGATTCCCTTCCGGATCAAGGATCACACTTTCATAATACCCATCACCGGTAGTACGGGGCTCGCCCACCACACGATAACCATCCTGCCTCAACCTCTCGGTCAATATATCAACCGCCTCTTTACTGCCGGTTGATAAAGCAAAATGAGCCAATCCCCTCATCTGCTCTCGACATTCGGGCTCAAGCAAATCAGGAATATGCATTAATTCGATACGACCATCTCCTTCTTGGAAAGAAAGAAAATATGACGTAAAGTTTCGCTTAGGATTAAAATACTTATGGCTGCATACAGCATTAAAATAGGTCACATAAAATTGGCGAATCGATTCTATATCGTCCACCCAAATACCCAAATGATCAAATTTCATACAGATACGATTTATTTTCTAAGACTTAAAAATATGTATTTTTACGATTATAGGAGTAATACTGTTGGATGTAAAGTTACCTATATGCAAGTAGGCCACTAATCTCTGAATGTAAACAAACCCACATCTCGATGTTAATTTTTATTGATATTCAAAGCTAAAAAAAACATCCCGATGTTTTTAAAAAAAGATCGAGATGTTTTTTAAAAAAGACCGAGGTGTTTTTTAAAAACGTTCGAGGTGTTTTTTTACAAGCATATTGACATTGATTTTCATAGCAATTTTTTCAAGAATTAACATCGAGATGATCTGTATTTTTGAAGGTCATATCATGATGTAGCCAATTTTGATAGATAGATGGATTTAACTCTATATTCTTGCCTCTTAACGCCTACAAAGAATTACTTAAACGAGGGGACGCAGCGGACTACCTAATTGAAAGATATAAGATTGTACCACCCCTTAATAGCTATTTCTTTTCGCCCTATCTCTTAGAAATGTTTCTTGCGCAAAAGCATTTTATAAGTCAATTAAGTTCTAATCAGATGAAGGCTGTAATAGCAAGAGGTGTAGGGTAGAGCCAACACGGTCTATAACGATTATAACCGTTTATTGGCATTTTTCGTAGCTTTTAAGAGAGTGTTTAGAGGGGTGTTACGGATAAAGCATTCTTCTTATTTAGACTGTCTAAATTATATGCTTAATTTATGAATCCCTCAATTTTTTACTATGAGCCCTTTTAGGATTGATCCTGTTTACCCCCCCCTTGAAAAGCAAAGGGGCATCCTGATTATCAGGACACCCCTAGCGGAAGCGGGGGGATTCGAACCCCCGGTACGGTTACCCGTACGTCAGTTTAGCAAACTGGTGGTTTCAGCCACTCACCCACACTTCCTTAAAAATGCGATGCAAAGATATGTGTATATTTCCGAATTAACAAAGCTTTTACCTAGTATTTTAAGGAAAAAAGATACTACTTTTATACCCGATTCTGATATTCAACTGTTTAATATTATATGAACAACAAAAATAAATCTGTTTTTAAAATTTTAGGGATTATTATTCTGGTCCTTGCCCTTTCTGGTGGTTCGTTTGCTTATTATATGTATAAAGTATTGTATGGAAGCACTTATCAGGTAACTGAAACTACTTATTTGTATATCAACGAAAGCAAGGATTTTGAGGATTTGTGCAACCAGCTTTCTAAAATAGCCTCAGCAAAAGATATCTCCCGTTTTCGTAAATTAGCTAACTACCTGGACTATCCTCAATATATGAAGACCGGTAAGTATGCTGTGACACCAGGAATGAGCCAAATGCAATTGGTTAATGTTTTAAGACGCGGCCAACAGACTTCCGTAAAACTCACATTTAATAATATTCGACTGAAAACGGATTTGGCCGAACGGCTAGCCGAACAGTTGATGATTGGGCAAGATGAGATCCTAAACTTACTGAACGACTCCAGCTATTGCCAATCTCTTGGGTTTACTACGGAGACGATAAACACCTTGTTTATTCCAAACACATACGAAGTATATTGGAATATATCTGCCGACCGCTTGTTTCAACGCATGAAGAAGGAGTACGATACATTTTGGTCAGACAGCCGAAAAGAAAAGGCTACTAAAATTGGTCTTACTCCTATTGAAGTAAGTATCTTGGCATCTATAGTTGAAGAAGAAACAGCTGCGGCAGACGAATATCCGATTGTTGCAGGTCTTTACATCAATCGTCTCAAGCGAAACATTCCTCTTCAGGCAGACCCTACAGTTAAATTCGCTGTCGGTGATTTCTCTTTGCAACGCATCCTGTTTCAACACCTCGAAGTTGACTCACCATATAATACCTATAAATACGCCGGATTGCCTCCGGGCCCCTTACGTACGCCTTCAATCAGAGGCATTGATGCAGTGTTAAATCATATGCAACATAATTATTTATATATGTGCGCGAAGGAAGACTTTTCAGGGCGTCACAACTTTGCAGTCACGCTGGCAGAGCATAACAGAAATGCTGATCGCTATCGTGCGGAGCTAAACAGACGAAAGATTCGGTAAGCTTTTTATTACTTTTTATCACAAAAGGGCTATCTTTGATTCCTATCATAAAGGAATAAACAAAAAAACAAATTCTCACAATAAATGGAAAAACGACTATTTTTAGGGGATGAAGCTATTGCTCAGGCAGCTATCGACGCTGGATTATCCGGAGTCTATGCCTATCCGGGGACCCCTTCGACTGAAATCACAGAGTATATTCAAAACTCTGCCATTGCCCAACAAAGAGGTATTCATTGCAAATGGAGTACAAATGAAAAGACGGCTTTGGAAACTGCTTTAGGCATGAGTTATGCCGGCAAACGGGCACTCTGTTGCATGAAGCACGTGGGACTGAACGTCGCAGCAGACTGCTTTATGAACGCAGCAATGAGTGGTGTAAACGGAGGTCTTATCATTATAACAGCTGACGATCCGTCGATGCATTCATCTCAAAACGAGCAAGACAACCGCTTCTACGGTAATTTTGCCATGATTCCGATGCTTGAACCCTCCAATCAACAGGAGGCCTACGATATGATTCACGAAGGGTTTGATTTATCTGAACGGTTAGGATATCCTGTCCTATTTCGTATAACTACCCGCATGGCTCATTCGCGTGCAGGAGTTGTTACACGCCCCATGAGAGAGGAAAACAAAATGAATTGCCCGGAAGATGGACGCCAACGTTTTATTCTCTTGCCTGCATTGGCTCGTAAACGTTTCAAAAGCCTGCTTGCAGCTCAAGAATCATTCGTGGCGGCATCTGAATCCTCAGCATACAATCAATATATTGATGCACCAAATAAGAAATTAGGAATTATTACAACGGGTATTGCGTTCAACTATTTGTCTGAAAACTACCCCGATGGTTTTGAACATCCTGTGCTGAAGATAACTCAATATCCTCTGCCTAAAAAGATGATTGTTAAGCTCGTTGAATCGTGCGATGAGATACTGGTACTTGAAGAGGGATTTCCATTTGTTGAAGAGCAACTGAAAGGATACCTCGGCTTAGGTATAAAAGTGCATGGCCGACTGGACGGTACGCTTCCTCGTGATGGCGAGTTGACGCCAGACTCTGTAGCTCTTGCTTTAGGTAAAGAAGTAAAAAGCTTCTACTCTATTCCACCGGTTGTTGAACAACGTCCGCCTGCTTTATGTCAAGGTTGTGCGCATAGAGATATGTATGAAGCCTTGAACGAGGTATTGAAAGAATACGAAGGAGCGAAAGTATTTGGGGATATAGGTTGTTACACCTTAGGTGCATTGCCTCCATTCAGAGCCATAGATTCATGTATTGACATGGGGGCTTCTATCACCATGGCTAAAGGTGCTGCCGACGCAGGTGTTTATCCGGCTATAGCCGTTATCGGTGATTCTACCTTTACTCACTCGGGTATGACCGGGTTATTGGACTGTGTAAATGAGAATACTCCTATCACAATCGTCATTTCTGACAATGAAACCACAGGCATGACCGGAGGACAAGATTCGGCCGGAACCGGAAAATTGGAAGCTATTTGTATCGGTATAGGTGTCGACCCGGCACATATTCGCACAATGGTTCCTCTGAAGAAGAATTACGAAGAGATGAAGAATATCATTCGTGAAGAAATTAACTATAAGGGGCTTTCTGTCCTTATCCCTTGTCGCGAATGTATACAGACATTAACCCGGAAGAAAAAAGCAGCATTAAAATGAAAACAGATATCATATTATCAGGAGTAGGCGGTCAGGGTATTCTTTCTATCGCCGCCGTAATCGGTGAAGCCGCATTGGAAGAAGGATTATATATGAAACAGGCAGAAGTACACGGTATGAGCCAACGAGGTGGAGACGTTCAATCCAACCTGCGCATATCCGATAAGCCCATCGCTTCCGACCTGATTCCCAAAGGATCAGCAGACCTGATCATTTCGCTCGAACCCATGGAAAGTTTGCGTTATCTGCCTTATCTGAAAGAGAACGGCTGGGTAGTAACTAATTCTCGACCATTCGTCAATATACCGAACTATCCGGTGATGGATATCGTAAATGAAGAGTTGGAAAAGCTGCCCAACAAGGTTGTTATCGATGTGGAAACAATTGCTCAGGAGATTGGATCGGTCAGAGCGGCAAATATAGTCATGCTCGGTGCTGCAGCTCCTTTTATTGGTATTGATTATGATAAGATAGAAGATGGGATACGCCGCATTTTCGGAAGAAAAGGAGATGTTATCGTTAAGATGAACCTGGAGGCCTTGAAAGCCGGATTTGATATTGCTCAGAAAATCCATAAGTCATAACCGACATAGTTAACCTTTTAATCTAATAATACAAATGAAAAAATCTCTTCTACTTCTTTCTTTATTGATGTGGATATGTTCCTCGTATGCCCAAATCCGTTTGGAAGGCTTTAATGGGAAACTTATCAGTGGTTCACTGTATGAGGGACGCTGGAAAGCGCGCTGGATATCTGTTCCCAACGAACCGGCTAACACGTTTGGAGTTTATCATTTTAGAAAGGTAATTGATCTAACGGAAAAGCCAAGTTCATTTGTTGTTCATGCTTCTGCCGATAATAGATACAAATTTTATGTAAATGGTAAGGAAGTATCTGCCGGACCGGCACGAGGAGATATCTATAACTGGAATTTTGAAACGATAGACATTGCTCCTTTCTTAAATGAAGGAAAAAATGTTCTTGCTGCTGTTGTTTGGAACTTTGCCGAACGAAAACCGGTAGCACAAATCAGCTTCAACCAGACTGGATTCATCTTACAAGGGAATACCGAAAAAGAGTATGTTGTAAATACAGACAATTCATGGCTATGTACAACTAACAAGGCTTATAGCCCGCTGAATGTACAAGTTCTCGGATATTACGTTGTCGGACCGGGCGAAAAAACAGATGCTTCGTTTTATCCGTGGGGTTGGGAGACATTGGCTTTTGATGATACCTCTTGGCTGAAGGCACAGATGGGCCTTGAAGGAGCCATGAAAGGTGCTCGTGATTATCCAGGCAGACTGTTAGTTCCCTCTCCTATTCCTCCTATGGAAAGAAAACTGGAACGTTTCTCGGCCGTACGTATTCAAGAAGGGATAAAGACACCGAAGGAATTCCCGGCTCAAGCGAAAGATATCGTTGTCCCGGCAAATACAAAAGCCAGACTCTTGCTTGACAACAAAGTGCTTACAACAGGCTATTTATCAGTCTTATTCAGCAAAGGAAAAGCTGCCGAAATCACCCTTGGTTATGCTGAAGCTTTGCATCATAACAATATGGAAGCTACAACCAAGTCTTATTCGCTTTATCCAAAAGCTAACCGTGACGAGGTAAAAGACAAGATTTTTATTGGATATGAAGATAAGATTATTGCCGATGGTGGTGCGAAAAGATTGTCGACTTCACTTTGGTGGCGTACTTGGCGCTACGTAAATGTGATTGTTGAGACCAAAGATGAACCTCTTGTTATTCATGATATCTACGGCACATTCTCGGCCTATCCTTTCAAGAACGAAACGGCATTTTCTGTTCCGGGTCATGAGGAGTTAAATAAAATGCTTGAGATAGGTTGGCGCACGGCACGTCTTTGTGCTAATGAGACGTATATGGACTGTCCGTATTACGAACAACTCCAGTATTTCGGCGACACACGTATCCAAGCGATGATTTCGCTATATAATACGTCTGATCAGTATATGGTGAAGAATGCAATCGAACAAGGTCGCCAGTCGATCGTTGCCGACGGTATTACGATGAGCCGCTACCCATCTGGATTGCACCAATTCATCTCATCGTTCTCCTTATGGTGGATATGCATGGGACATGATTACTGGATGTATCGCGGTGACGAAGCGTATGTTAAGACATTACTTCCTGCCTATCGCAGCATCCTTTCGTGGTACGAGCAATGGCTAAAACCAGATTATAGTTTAAGTTATGTTCCTCACTGGTTCTTCGCTGACTGGTCTGCTAAATTCCCCAATGGAGAACCGATTCGCGAGAAAGACGGCAACTCTGCTTTTCAGGATTTGATGTATATCTTAACCTTAGAGGCAGCCGCAGAAATGGAAGAAGCAATCGGTCTGAATTCCATGGCTACGTACTATCGCATGATAGCCTCTTCTATGAGAGCTACGATCAAACCTAAATACTGGGATAGCGAACGTAATCTTTTTGCTGATACGCACGATCACAGGAGCTTTTCTCAACATGTAAACTCATTGGCCATAATAGCAGGAATTGTAGAAGGTAATGAAGCGAAAGCCGTCATGCAGAAAACGTTGAGTGATACCTCATTGGCTCAAGCAACAATTTATTTCCGTTATTATGTGAATCAGGCATTATGGAAAGCAGGTATGGGAGATTTGCTGTTGGATAATCTAACCGTTTGGAAGGATCAGATGGCACTTGGACTAACAACATGGGCAGAGATGCCTGAGCCTTCACGTTCGGATTGCCATGCATGGGGTGCCAGCCCAAATATTGAATTTTTCCGTATCCTTTTGGGAATAGATAGTGCAGCTCCCGGATTCAGCAAGGTACGTATCGAACCGGCATTGGGTTCACTCACCGAAGCGTCGGGCACTATGCCTCATCCTAAAGGAAATATTTCAGTGTCATACAAGTTCGACAAACGAGGTGTGTTTACAGCTGAAATCACTCTTCCTGAAACGGTTACAGGTCTTTTCATCTGGAAAGGAAAAGAGTTCGAGCTTAAGGGTGGAAAACAAACTATTACTATTTAAATAATAAATTGGCATTAGTATAGAATTCGTTTTTGTACTTTTGCCAATAAAATTAAATCGAAAACAAAACATGAAACCTACATTATTCGTACTTGCTGCCGGAATGGGTAGTCGCTATGGAGGGCTCAAACAATTAGACGGTTTAGGACCCAACGGAGAAACAATTATGGACTATTCAATCTTTGACGCTATCCGTGGTGGATTCGGCAAATTGGTTTTTGTCATCCGTAAGTCTTTTGAACAAGACTTCAGAGAAAAGATTATCTCTAAATACAAAGACCATATCCATGTTGAAGTTGTTTTTCAGGAACTTAACAATCTGCCTGAAGGATTTACTTGCCCGGAAGGTCGTGAAAAACCTTGGGGTACAAACCATGCCGTACTAATGGGTAAGGATGTGATAAACGAACCTTTTGCAGTTATCAATGCGGATGATTTTTACGGAAGAGATAGTTTTGCCGTTCTAGGCAAGCAATTGTCAGCAATGGCAGGAACAGAAAATCAATACTGTATGGTTGGCTATCGCGTAGGTAACACCTTGAGTGAAAGTGGGTCTGTTGCTCGTGGCGTATGCGAAACAAATGAAGAAAACTTCTTAACAGGAGTAGTTGAACGTACAGCTATCGAACGTATTGATGGGGAGATACAGTTTATCGACGAAAATGGTCAAAAAGTAGTAATTGGTGAAAACACTCCGGTATCAATGAATATGTGGGGATTCACTCCTGACTATTTCAAACATTCAGAAAAATCGTTCATCAAATTCTTGACTGAGAATAAAGGAAACTTAAAAGCAGAATTCTTTATTCCTCTAACAGTAAACGAACTGATTACTTCAGGTACATCGACTGTTAAAGTATTGGACACTACGTCAAAATGGTTTGGTGTAACATATGCCAACGATCGTCAGGGAGTAGTAGACAAAATCAAAGAATTGGTTGACGCCGGCGAATACCCGGAAAAACTATTCTGATCTGAATAATTTATAACTTAATAAAAAGGTGTTTTGAGTGCATAAGCTTTTAAAACACCTTTTTTCATTGCTGCTTCTTCAAAACAAAATTGATTAAAGCAACGAACACCTTTCCATACTTTTCTAACTTATGCTGACCGACTCCTTTTACGTCTGCAAACTCTTCTATAACCAAAGGTTTCTTTTCCACCATATCTTGTAATGCCGCATCAGAAAATATTTGATAGGCCGGAATATTATCTTTTTCAGCTAATTGCTTACGTAATTGACGAAGTGCATCAAAAAGCGTCTCTTCAATTGTTTCTGCAACAATCGGGCGAATAGGCTGTGCCTTGAATTGAGTTTTTTTGCCCTTCTTCGAAGTCGACTCCGCCTCTTCCGGTTCTTTATAGACTGCCAGCATGGCTTTACTCTCTCCAAAGAGGACTTTATGCCCGGAAGGTGTCATTCGAAGGATGTTTGATGCGGTATAGTCTATCTCTATATATCCCAACTGTATCATTTGGAAAATATATTCACGCCAATGCTTATAGGAAAGATCACGACCGGCACCATAAGTCTTCAGCAAATGATATCCTTTTTCTATGAGGTCATTCTTGGCTGATGCGCGAAGAATATCTATCAGCATCTGCATACCTATTTTTTCGTCTGTTCGCACGATGGCGCTAAGTGCCTTCTGCACTAGAATGGTACCATCAAAACGTTCGGGTGGGTTTCGGCAAACATCGCAATTTCCACAATCTTCTTCGCGTTGTTCGGAAAAATAACTCAGCAATATACGTCGACGACAGATATCGGCCTCGCAGTACCGTTGCATGCTATTCAACTTTTCGAGGTTCACATCAAACTGCCCGCTTTCCTCCGCAAAACGACGTCGCATGATCAAATCAGAAAGTGAATAAAACAACATCGTGTCACTTGGTAAGCCATCTCTCCCGGCACGGCCAATTTCCTGATAGTAGTTTTCTATGCTTCCCGGCGTATTATAATGAATCACCCATCGCACATTACTTTTATCTATTCCCATACCGAATGCAATCGTTGCACATACCACTTGAACTTTGTCATTGATAAAGTCATTCTGTGCCTTTTCGCGTTGAAGTGGAGTCATTCCTGCATGGTAGGCACACGCTTCTATGCCCGAAGTTACCAAGAGGTCGGCCACCGCAGTAGTCTCATCTCTTTTTGTACAATAAATAATGCCGCACTGCTTTTTACGGGCACGTATAAAATACAAGATGGCAGCCATCTTATCTTTTTTTGTCAGTCCTCTTCGTACGGTTAAAGAAAGGTTGGGTCTGTCAAAAGAAGATATAAAAACCTTAGGGTCTGACAATTGAAGTTGATTAATAATATCCTGCCTGGTAATTTTATCAGCTGTTGCAGTAAGCGCTACTATGGGTACATCAGGATAATGTTTCTTCAACACATCGAGCTGCGTATACTCAGGCCGGAAATCATGCCCCCAACGTGAAATACAATGAGCCTCATCTATAGCTATAAGTGATATATTCATTCGTGGAAACAGCCAGAGCAATTCGGCCATAACGCCTTCCGGTGAGATATAAAGTAGCTTTATTTTCCCTTGAATACATAGTTGTTTGATTTGCTGCTTCTCTTCATCGCGCATCGTACTGTTCAAAGCAGCTGCCGGAATTCCATTTTCCACTAGTCCTTCCACCTGATCTTTCATCAAAGCAATCAGAGGGGACACAACGATAGTAGTGCCCGGCAAACAAAGTGCAGGAATTTGATAACAGATTGACTTACCACCGCCCGTTGGCATCAACACTAACGTATCTTGTTTGTCGAGTATCGTTTGTATGATCTCCTCTTGTTGTAAACGAAAGGATGTATATCCGAAAAACTTCTTTAATAAAGCATAAGCTTCTTTCATTTGGGGAATTGGTTTTTAGTTGAGAGGTCGAAGTTAGTTAAAAAATCATATAAAAATGAGATTTTAAAAGTGAGGTATGAAACAAACTAAACGATTGCTGTTTTGTTTCTATGATAGAAATGAATTTGTTTCACTAAGGACGTTCATGACAAATTATAAATAGTATATTTGTGGTTTAAAATTATATCTAATCTTATAGGTAAGAATGAATCAAACGGAAAGTTTAGTAAAGACACTTGTCAATGGCCTTCAAGAAAAAAAAGGCAAAAATATCGTCACTGTAGATCTAACCAATATAGCCGGAGCTATTTGTCAATACATGATAATCTGCGAAGGTAATACTCCAACTCAAGTAGCCGCTTTATCCGATTCAGTATGGGAATTTGGGAATAAGGAAGCAAAAGAAAAACCTATCACAATACATGGTAAACAAAATGCTGAGTGGATTGGGATGGACTATGGCACAGTTATTGTACATATCTTCGTGCCGGAGAAGAGAGCCTTTTATAATTTGGAGACGTTATGGGCAGACTCGAAGGTTACCTATTTACCGGATTTAGATTGATTAATATAATTTGCTTTTGAATTCATATCATGAACAAGAATAAAAATACACCTGACAAACCGTCTAAAGATAATAAGCAAAAAATGTTTCGTTTCAATATTTATTGGATGTATGCTCTCATTCTTATAATGCTAGGTGCATTATATTTTACGAGCGACTCGTCTGTAACAAAAGAAATAGGGTGGACGGAATTCCAAAAGTATGCGAAAGAGAATTCTTTTGAAAAGATAACAGTCTACAACAAGAAGAACTTGTTGGAAGCCACTGTTAAAACTGGCAAGATAAAAGAAGTATTTAAAGAAAACTCTGATCGTTTAGGATCCTCGCCTACCATCTTGGTTAAGATACCTTCAGCAGATAAGTTTTCTGACTTCTATGACAAGATGGTGGAAGAAAACAACATCGATACTCCTATCCGATACGAAGAGGGTGAAGATACGATAATGAACTTTTTCATATCACTTGCTCCTTGGGTACTCTTTATATTCCTTTGGATATTCATCATGAGAAGAATGTCAGGTGGTGCCGGTGGAGGTCCAGGCGGTGTGTTCAATGTAGGCAAAGCAAAAGCTCAGCTTTTTGATAAAGACAATGACCATAAAGTTACCTTCCAAGATGTGGCCGGTTTGTCAGGAGCAAAACAAGAAGTCGAAGAAATTGTTTCATTCCTTAAAAACCCCGGCAAATACACTGAGCTTGGTGGTAAAATTCCTAAGGGTGCTTTATTGGTTGGCCCTCCGGGAACGGGTAAAACCTTATTAGCCAAAGCCGTAGCAGGCGAAGCTAACGTACCATTCTTCTCCTTATCCGGATCCGATTTCGTGGAAATGTTTGTAGGTGTAGGAGCTTCACGGGTTCGTGACTTATTCCGTCAGGCAAAAGAAAAAGCGCCATGTATCGTATTTATAGACGAGATTGATGCAGTTGGACGTGCCCGTGGAAAAAACGTAAACATGAACAGTAACGACGAGCGTGAGAACACATTGAACCAGCTTCTTACCGAGATGGATGGTTTCGGCTCAAATAGCGGTGTAATCATTTTGGCTGCAACTAACAGAGCTGACGTTTTAGACAAAGCATTGCTTCGTGCAGGTCGTTTTGACCGCCAGATTCATGTTGAGCTCCCCGATATCAATGAAAGAAAAGAAATATTCGGAGTACATCTTCGTCCGATCAAAATAGACAACAGTGTAGATACTGATCTATTATCAAGACAAACACCTGGATTCTCGGGTGCAGACATTGCCAATGTATGTAACGAAGCAGCATTGATAGCGGCTCGTAATGGTAAAAACTTCGTACAGAAAGAAGATTTCATGAGTGCGATCGACCGAATTGTTGGAGGTTTAGAGAAACGCACAAAAATCACAACAGCCGAAGAGCGCAAGAGCATTGCCTTCCACGAAGCTGGTCATGCTACACTTAGCTGGTTGCTTGAACATGCTAATCCATTAATCAAAGTTACTATTGTACCTCGTGGCAAAGCACTTGGCGCAGCTTGGTATTTGCCTGAAGAACGTCAGATTACCACGAAAGAACAACTTCTTGACGAGATGTGTGCGACTTTGGGAGGACGTGCAGCTGAAGAGATATTCCTTGGTAGTATATCTACAGGGGCATCAAATGACCTGGAAAGAGTAACCAAACAAGCCATGGCCATGGTCATGTACTTTGGTATGAGTGAAGCATTACCAAATATCAACTATTACGATACGACAGGTCAAGAATGGGGATTCACTAAGCCTTATAGCGAAGAGACAGCCCGATTAATTGATACGGAAGTACAGAAGATTATCAACGAACAGTATAGCCGTGCTAAGCAAATGTTGACAGAAAACGCAAGTAAGCATAATGAACTAGCATCGGTACTTCTTGAACGTGAAGTAATCTTTGCTGAAGATGTTGAAAAGATTTTCGGCAAGCGTCCTTGGGTATCCCGTACAGAAGAGATTCTGGAGCAACAAGAAAAGAGTGCGGCTCCCTTGAATGAAGCAACAACTTCATCTGAACCTGCGGCAAAGGAAGAGCCAGAGACTGTAGAGAACAAAACGATTGAGGATTAAACAACGAACTAACACGGCATACCTTGAAAAATCTATTAACACGAGCCTTTACCGGACTGATATTCGTCGTATTGATAGTCAGTTCCATATGGTATAGTGCATACACATTTTGTGGTCTATTCTGTATTATAACCGGGCTTTCCGTTTGGGAGTTATATGGATTAATCTATGGAAAAAATACAAACCTGATTAAACGCTGTACCCATGTTATGGGCGGCGTTTATCTGTTTGGAGCCGTATTTATGTACAAATACGGGGTAGCCAGTGAGAATATTTTCTTGCCTTATTTGTTGTTTGTGCTCACCCTTTTCATTATGGAACTGTACTACAAGGCAGATAATCCTATTGCAAACTGGGCCAATTTGTTATTTATACAAATATATGCTGCCGGATCATTTGCTTTACTAAATCTTGTAGCAATTGAAGAACAAATTTATACACCAATAACCCTTCTTGCAATCTTTATTTTTGTGTGGGTAAATGACACTGGAGCTTATCTTGTGGGTTCGACTTTCGGCAAACGGAGGTTATTTGAGCGTATCTCTCCGAAGAAATCATGGGAAGGGTTCTTAGGAGGTATAGGCTTCGTCCTTATTACGGCGTATTTACTATCCTCTTATTTTGTTGAGATTTCGTGGTACAATTGGATTGGCTTATCACTGACAACTGTCATCTTCGGGACATGGGGTGACCTGACAGAATCATTACTTAAAAGAACGCTAAAAGTCAAGGATTCAGGCTCTCTTTTACCAGGACATGGCGGCATGCTTGACAGATTTGACAGTATCATGATGGCTGTTCCTGCCGCCTATATTTATTTTGAACTTTTTATTCGAAATTAAAGGTCAAAGTTATCATTCTTGAGGTTGCTTTTGAGAGCGCATTTGTATACTTGATCATTTCGGCATCTGTCAAATCATCTCGTTTTTTCTCTAACAAATCTACCAAACCGAAACTAAATCTTAGTTCCGGGCATAGCTTGAAATAAGGAAGATAAATATCACATCCAAAACCAATTTCAAGACCATAGTCCATCGGTTTTAATAAGATAGGATTCCCCTTCTTGCGGCCTAAGTCGAAGGCTCCATATACCCCGCCAATCAAATAAGGTCTGTAGTTATTAAGACGTAAAGCTGAATATTTAACACTCAAAGGAAAAGACAAATAACTGGAACGTACGGCTGTAGACAATTTCTCCTGCGTATTCTTTTCGATAAATACAAGTTCCTTATCTCCAAAATGTAAAGTTGGAGTAAGACGCAGGTTCATATAAGGATTCATAAACATATCCCCTATTACACCTACACTAAAGCCTGGTGAATAAGATGGTATTTCAGCAAAGAATATCTCTCCATTTTCAGAATAACCCGTATTTGTAAGAATCAAGTCTTGCGCATGAATACCAACATGAAAACCTAAATGAAACATTTTATAATCAGCATAAGGCTGATTTTTAGGTTGTTCCTTTTGCCCGAAAGCAAATAAAGAAATCAAACAACCAATACCCATGAATGTTATCAGACGTCTCAATTTACAAAGTTTTTTATTTTAATAACGAAGAACAAATATACTTATTGCAAGAAACATATTACAAGTGAAAATAACAGTATATAAATTTTATAAGTTGGAATAAATATATATTTTTGCAGCTACTAATAGTACTTTAATTAATTAAACGATAAAAAAATGGCTTACGTAATTAGCGAAGATTGTATTGCTTGCGGAACTTGTATCGATGAGTGTCCAGTATCAGCAATTTCTGAAGGCGATATCTACAGTATCGATCCTGAAATGTGTACAGATTGTGGAACATGTGCGGATGTATGTCCAACTGAAGCAATCCATCCTGCATGATAAAAAACGTGATAGTCAATGACTATTAAAAAGTAAGGGGCTTGTTCATTTATTGAACAAGCCCCTTACTTTTTCTGATTAAAACTCTATATCTAATTTTATATCTCCTTCATCTTTATTAGGTGTAGTCTCACTATCTTCAATATCTGCAGATCTACTTTTTTCAATGAATGAAATGACATCATTCATTCCATCCATAAATTTTTTAAAATCTTCCTTGTAAAGAAATATCTTATGCTTTTCAAATGATACATCCCCGCCGTCCTTCGATTGAATTTTCTTACTCTCGGTTATCGCCAAAAACAAATCATCTTTAAGATTCTTCTTTACATCTAAATAATAGATTCTTTTTCCAGCCTTTATAGCTTTAGAGTAAATAATCTCCCTATCACCACTTTCAACAAACGTTTTCTTAACTGATTCTTCCATATCTGCAAAAATTACGGCAATTACACTCTATTTCACAAAAATCTTTTTCAAATATGTACATTTTTTTTAAATTATACACTATTTAAACATATTAATATGCTGCATAACATTCACAAAATTAATTTTTTACAAAACTTTTACTTATTATTTCCACAAGTCCAATCTTTATTCACAAAAGAATGACTAAATTTGCATCCTCATTTAATAAATTAAAAAGAAGTTCTTTCAAACAATGATCAACAGAATTTTAATCCGCATTAAAGTTTTACAGATAATATACGCTTATTATCAAAACGGAAACAAAGACCTCAAAACGGCGGAAAATGAACTACTCTTCAGTTTACAAAAGTCGTATGACTTATACCATTATTTCCTACTCCTACTCATTGACGTAACTAATTTACAAGAACGAATCATCGACAGCCGTAGGCATAAATACATGCCAACGGAAGAAGAAATGAATCCAAACACCCGTTTAATTGACAATCGTTTTATTGCTCAACTCAGATCAAACCTAAGTTTGCAAGAACAAGTTTCGCAAAACGGATTATCATGGAGTAACGATGAAGACTTTGTAAAAGCCGTTTTGGATTTAATTCTGGAATCAAGCATTTACCAGGAATATATCACCAATCCGGAAGATTCGTATGAAGTAGACAGAGAATTCTGGCGTCAGATATTTAAAAAGATTATCTGCACCAATGAGATGATCGAAGACTATCTGGAAGACAAGAGTATTTACTGGAATGACGATATCGAGATTGTACAAACATTTACACTTAAGACAATCAAGAAATTCGAAGAAAAGAACGGAGCAAACCAACCTCTTCTCCCTATGTTCAAAGACGAAGAAGACAAACAGTTTGCTATCTCACTGTTTAGAAAGACACTTACTCACGGTGTCGAATTCCGTGAACGCATCAGCAACCATATGAAAAATTGGGAAGCTGAACGTATTGCCAATATCGACCTTCTCATCATGCAAGTAGCATTAGCAGAAATCACTACTTTCCCTACCATTCCTGTCAATGTTACGTTAAACGAATTTATTGACATTGCCAAATACTACAGTACACCTAAAAGTGGTACATTCATCAACGGTATTCTGGATTCAATCGTTACGGAGCTAAAAAATGAGAAGTTGTTATTTAAAGATTAATTATTATCACTACATTTGTAATAAGTACAAACTAATAGTATAACAAAGAAATTAATATGAACTTACTATCAATTTTTCTACAAGCCGCCGGAGGACAATCTCCTTATTCAGGTATCATTATGATTGTAGCCATGGTTGCTATCTTTTATTTCTTCATGATTCGTCCTCAACAAAAGAAACAAAAAGAAATTCAAAAAGCACGTGAAGCCTTGCAAAATGGCGATAAAGTAATCATCTCTGGTGGTATCTATGGTAAGATTAGAGAAATCGGCGATGTATATATGATTATTGAAATTGCCGATGGTGTAAAAATAAAAGTCGACAAAGCTTCTGTATTTGCTTCTTCAGAAGATTCGAAATAATCTAAAACAACTATATGTCACGACTTGAAACTGACAATAATAGAATCAAGTCTGCCTCGATAAAGATTAAGATTTTTTTGCACCGTCAACGCTGGAAAGAAGTCTTAATCTTTTTTCTTTTCCTATTACTCTCATTCGGTTTCTGGATACTTCAGAGCATGAATGAAGAATATGAAACAGAAATAGCTATCCCGGTCAGATATAAAGATATTCCGGCAGAGGTCGCTTTCGCACAACCTTTGCCTAAAGAAATCGTTATAGCTATAAAAGACAAGGGTAGCGTATTACTTAACTATAAAGTTGGAAGGGTCATTTCTCCTTTGGAGGTTGATTATAAAAAAGCGCATACTAAAAGTGGCATATTAAATGTCGAGCAAGAAGAGATTGAAGCACATCTGCTAAAACAGATGTTTACTACCACTCAGCTTCACAGGTTTTCACCTTCCTCTATATCCATTAAGACTAGTAAGAAAAAACAAAAGAAAGTACCCGTTACATTCAACGGCTCCATTTCTCCTAGCGACGGATATGGACTTTCAGATAAGGTAGATATCTCACCTGCTTCTATCAGTATTTACTCAATTCAAGAAAAGCTTGATTCGATTTCCGATATCAAAACCAGTTTCGTTGACATCAAGAATCTGAAAAAAAGCGTTTCCAAGACTATAGCTTTGGAAACAATTCCGGGAGTAACGTTCGAACAAAGCCATGTAACCATTACAGCACCAATAGAAGAATTTACAGAAAAAACACTAGATATTCCTGTTGTCTGCACAGGCATCCCAGCTAATTATATAGTTAGAATGTTTCCTCCTACAATTAAGGTTAATTGCAATGTTCCGCTCAGCAAATACAAGAACTTGACTGAACAAGATTTTGCAATATTTATTCCATACAGCGAGCTGGAGCAGTATATTTCTGGGTCGGTACCCATCCAACTTAAAAGGAAACCGAATTGGATTCAATCCTATTCGCTGAATCCTAATAAAGTAGAATTCATTATCGAACAAACACTCTTGCCCAATGATTAAGGTCGGTATTACAGGGGGGATTGGGAGCGGAAAGTCCATCGTAGCTTCCTTGTTTGCACTATATGGCATTCCGGTATATATAGCCGATACCGAGTCAAAGATACTTACAAACACCTCCGAGACCATTCGACAAAAACTAACTGCCCTTTTTGGCGACAGTCTATATACAGAAACAGGGTTGGACAAGAAAAAACTCGCCTCCTACATTTTTAACGACCCTAAATTATTGGAAACGGTCAACCGGATTATCCACCCTGAAGTAGCCCAGCATTTCCAAAACTGGGTGGCACAACAAACCGGCAATTTATGTATCATAGAATCGGCTATTCTGTTTGAATCCGGATTTAATTCATTAGTAGATAAGACTATTACTGTATTCGCTCCTGAAGAAATAAGAATCAAGCGTTCTATGCAAAGAGATAACGTCTCGGAAGAAACTATCAGACAACGAATGAAAAACCAAATGGCCGAAGAGGTTAAAATTAATCGCTCTGATTTCATTATCAGCAACGATGACAGCAAGGCGTTAATACCTCAAGTTTACGCCATACTCACCACATTAAATCCATAAAATTCCAACTTAAGATGCTTCTTTATTTCACTCCTTATCGTACATTTGTACTTTCAATGTTAAATGATAAGAAGAAAAAGAAAGCATTATGTTGAAGACTATTTTGTCTGTTTCGGGAAAGCCCGGATTATATCAATTAGTATCCCACGGGAAAAACATGTTGATCATAGAATCTTTAGTTGATAAAAAACGCCTACCGGCTTATGCTAAAGATAAAGTAATATCATTGGGTGATATCGCTATCTATACAGATAGCTCTGAAGTTCCCTTGCACGAAGTGTTGACAAAGCTTAAAGAAAAGGAGAACGGAGAAAAGGTCGATATAAAGAAAGTAAGTGCTACTTCTGATGAATTACGCAACTTCTTTGCAGAAGTATTGCCGGAATTCGACCGTGACCGCGTATATCCAAGTGATATTAAAAAACTAATCGGTTGGTATAATATATTGATCGAAGCCGGCATTACCGATTTCTCTCCAAAAGAAGAAACTAAAGAAGAAGCTGATACTGAAGCTGAAAAAGAATAAGGACATTTTACCGTCTAAAAAAAGCGTCATCACAAAATTGTAATGACGCTTTTTTATTGGCAAAAGATGTTATATCACATCTTGACAGTTAAAATTGAGAATTGTCTACCACTTCATCTAAAAGTGCAAACTTCACAACCTCAGCTATATCTTTCACATAATGGAAGGAAAGTCCTTTGAGATAGTCTGCTTTGATATCATCCACATCCTTTCGGTTCTCTTCACATAATAGAATATCTTTAATACCTGCACGCTTAGCAGCCAGGATCTTTTCCTTGATTCCTCCTACCGGAAGTACCTTTCCACGAAGTGTTATTTCTCCGGTCATAGCCAAATTAGGCCTAACCTTACGCTGTGTGAATGCAGAGACCAAAGAAGTCACCATTGTAATACCGGCACTTGGACCATCTTTTGGGATTGCTCCTTCTGGTACGTGAATATGGACATTCCAGTTTTCAAACATTTCTTCATTAATATTGAACGCCTTGGCATGTGCTCGAATATATTCAAGCGCAATTACGGCAGATTCTTTCATTACGGCTCCCAAGTTACCGGTAAGCGTAAGCTTCTCTCCTTTTCCCTTGCTAAGGCTAGATTCCACAAAAAGGATTTCACCTCCAACAGAAGTCCAAGCCAGACCGGTTACAACACCAGCGTAGTCGTTCCCTTGATACTTATCGCGGGTATATTCTACCGGGCCCAAAAACTCTTTCACCAAAGCAGGGGTAACCTGAACTGACGTATCATCGCCCATGGCAAAACGTTTGGCTATCTTTCTTATTACCTTGGCTATCTTTTTATCGAGTTCGCGAACACCGCTTTCACGGGTATACGATTCAATAATCAGCTGCAATGTCTTTTTAGGAATAGTTACTTTATCACTCGGCACACCATGAATATCCAATTGTTTAGGGACAAGATGCCTTGCCGCGATTTCCACTTTTTCTTCCATGATATATCCACTCACCTCGATCAACTCCATACGGTCGAGCAAAGGTTGAGATATGGTATTCAGGTTATTTGCTGTTGCAATAAACATCACACGACTCAAGTCGTAATCAATATCCAGATAGTTATCATGGAATGCAGTATTCTGTTCCGGGTCGAGTACTTCCAACAAAGCCGATGAAGGATCACCTTTGAAGTCACTCGTTATCTTATCGATCTCGTCCAAAACAAATACCGGATTAGATGTACCTGCCTTTTGAATATTTTGAATAATACGGCCCGACATGGCACCTATATAGGTACGACGGTGTCCACGAATCTCTGCTTCATCATGAAGTCCACCTAAAGAAATACGCACGTATTTACGATTCAGTGCTTCGGCAATTGATTTTCCTAGCGATGTTTTACCAACTCCCGGAGGACCATACAAACAAATGATCGGCGACTTCATATCGCCCTTCAGCTTCAAAACGGCTAAGTGCTCAATAATACGTTCCTTTACCTTTTCTAGGCCGTAATGATCACGATTCAAGACCTTTTCAGCACGTTTAAGATTAAAATTATCTTTGCTGTATTCCTCCCAAGGCAGGTTTACGATTGTTTGAACATATTGTGTTTGTATAGAAAAGTCAGGCGATTGAGCATTCAGACGTTCTAATTTACGTACTTCCTTTTCAAAGATTTCCGCAACCTCTTTAGACCATTTCTTCTTTGAAGCCTTTTCTTTGAGTGCCTTAATCTCCTGCTCGTTGATATTGCCTCCCAATTCTTCTTGGATAGCCTTAATCTGTTGCTGCAGAAAATACTCCTTTTGTTGCTGGTTTATATCTTCATGCGTTTTCATTTGAATAGAAGCTTTGAGTTCCAACAACTGATATTCCCTATTCAAAATGAAAAGCAAACGATACGCACGCTCTTTCAGGTTATCTATTTGAAGCAACATCTGTTTTTCAGATGCTCCACTCGGAATATTGCTGGCCGAGAAGTTTATCTGATATTGCAGATTTTTATTATTCTTGATCGAGAAAATCAAATCCCGCGGAGGATTTGCCATCGCGCTCATCGTTTTTATCGTCAAATCTTTGACAGTAGAAACTAATGCCTCATACTCCCTATCTGTCTTATCAGGGAAGACATCTTCCAACAAAGTGATATTTCCCAACAAATAAGGATCCGTTTCTGTCAGTTCATTTAGTGTAAAGCGTTTTTTTCCCTGCAATATAACCGTTGTGGTACCGTCGGGCATTTCCAATACCCGTACGATTTCTCCTATTACACCTGTTGTATAGAGATCGTCCAATCCCGGGTCTTCAACTTCCATCTCTTTTTGACAGACCACGCCAATAAGGGTTTTCTTCTGAGAAGCTTCCTTAATAAGTTTCATCGATTTTGGACGACCAATAACTACAGGAATTGCAACTCCGGGAAAAAGCACCATATTACGCAGAGGCAAAATAGGAACGATTGTACCAACCTTTTCCATGCCCTCCATAAAATCTTCGTCTATATCACATTCTGTCAATATTGGCATGACCACACCTATATTATCTTCTAAATCGTCATACGACTGTTCACTAAATAACCTTGTCTTATTTTTCATCATATAGAATATCCATTCCGGAAATAAAGCACAATAAATGTGCCAAAGTTACTTCTTTTAGATCATATTCCACTAATTTTGCGTACATCATTCAAAAGTAACATGGCAACATCATTCTTCAGATTTAAACAATTTACCGTATACCATGATAAATGTGCAATGAAGGTAGGCACAGATGGTGTTTTATTGGGTGCATGGGCAACGACATCAGGTAAAAAAAACATACTCGATATCGGAACGGGAACCGGACTGATTGCACTCATGCTGGCTCAACGATCTGAAGCAGATATCTATGCAATCGACATCGATTCATCAGCAAGTATTCAAGCTAAAGAAAATGTCGAAGCATCTCCATTTGCCAATCGCATACAAGTTTGTCATTCCTCACTAAGTGAATTTGTCAACAATAACGATCTTCAATTTGATTTAATCGTATCCAACCCTCCCTATTTCAAAGCGTCACTCTTATCCCCCATTCATGAAAGAAATCTGGCAAGGCACAATGGAACTCTTAGTCTGGAATCATTAATTGAAGATAGTCTGAAGCTATTAGCTCCAGAGGGAAGTATGGCCTTTATCTTGCCTTACGATCAGGAAGATGAACTACACAATTTAGCAACTGCATCCAAACTTAACTATAGCCGGAAAACTTACGTACGCCCCAAGCCGGATGCAGATTACAAACGGATCTTAGTCGAGATTTGCAACCACGATACAGTTTATCAGGAAGACGAGCTTATAATAGAAGAATCCCGCCACCAGTATACATCTAAATATATAGAGCTTACAAAAACTTTCTATTTAAAAATGTAGGAAGTTTATTTTCAAAGAAACGTGTAAATTCTTCAAATAGATTTTTCATCTCTTCCGTCAGGGAAACCGATTCTGGTGTTATCACCCTTAACGATTTAGGTATTACAGAAATATCGATGCGACTTTCTGCCATAATCGGATCACCATCTAAGTGCATTAAACCGGGATTATGCCTGATGATAGTGACCTTTTTGGCTTTCATTACCTTAATCTTACTGTTCCTGTCAATTTGTCTGGTAAACAACTGTATGGCTAAAGGAGCAATATCTAAAGGGGTAAACGGCGATAAAATAGTCACATCCATCTTTCCATCCTGTATATTAGCATGGGGAGCAATAAAAGCATTATTGCCATATTGTGATGCATTAGCACAAGCAACCAAAAATGCCTTTTCCTTGATAGTCTGATCATCCACTATCAGCTCATAAGGCTCAGGTTTATAATTCAGATATTCCTCGATTGTGTTCTTTATATAAGTCAACGAACCGCGATGCTTTTCTTGGGCAAATGATTCGCTGACTTTGGCATCAAATCCAACACCGCATGTGCAAAAAAACACCCGCCCATTCGCTTCACAAGCATCAATTTGGCTGATATGTCCTTTTGCCAACAGATCTACCGCCCTTCTCACATCCATTGGGATATGCAGTTCTCTGGCCAGACCATTTCCAGAACCTTTGGGAATAATTCCTAAAACAGCATCTGAGTGAAGCATTGTTTTCGCTATTTCATTCACCGTACCATCACCACCGACAGCGATAATACAATTAAAACCCTCCTCTAAAGCTTTTCGAGTCAATTCGCTGGCATGTCCCGGATATTCTGTAAAAGCAATAGATAAAGAAAACCCCTTTTCTCTACAAACTTCTTCCAACATCTTAGGAATCTTACGCTTCGACCCTACACCCGAAATCGGATTAATAATAGCTTGAACCCTTATCAGAAAATCACTCATATAGTTTTAATCTCTAATTCAATAGCAAAAGTAATTCTTTTACGATATAATTATATAACGATTACGATGCTTATTTATTTCGATCCTTATGCTTTTCTTTTTCCATATATATAGTAAAACTTTTCTACATATATAGTAAAGTTTTTCCACAGATATAGAAATAAGAAAACATATCGGACGTTTTATTTTTTCATCGGTATATTTTTTAAAAACCATTGATATATTTATTTTTATATTTATCAAAGCTAATTATCGTATTAAAATAAAGATTTTTTATAAAATTGCTATTTTTATTATTATTTTCACCATATTTGCATTTCACTAACGATGCTAGATTGATCAGCATGCAAGTAAAGGAGCATATCATTATACGATATACGAAGCTCTTATTTTAAGATATTTATGTATTTCTAGTTTATTTTATCACTAAAAGTGTGTGTTTATGATGAAAAAGTTATCTTTTTTACTTTTATGCATTTTTGTATGCATAGGGTTAATTAGTGCTCAAACGACAACTGTCAGAGGTGTTGTAATTTCTGCGGATGATAATGAGCCAATTATCGGTGCCTCCATTCTTGTAAAAGGCACAACAGTAGGTACTGTAACAGATTTCGATGGGGCATTCACCCTGAATGTACCAAATTCTGCACAAACTCTCGTAATCTCTTATATTGGTATGACTACGCAAGAGGTTGCTGTAGCTCCTAATCTAAGAGTTGTATTAAGTTCTGACACTCAGAACTTGGATGAAGTTGTCGTTACAGCTTTAGGTATTTCTAAAGAGAAGAAAGCTTTAGGTTATGCTGTACAAGATGTCAAAGGCGATCAATTAACACAAGCTTCAAGTACTAACTTATCAAGCGCTTTACAAGGTAAAGTGTCTGGTATAGACATTATGCCTTCATCCGGTATGCCTGGAGCTTCTGCAAAAATTACAGTTCGTGGTTCTCGTTCTTTTACCGGAGATAATACACCTCTATATGTTATCGATGGTA
>JAEYVY010000001.1 GCA_023429375.1 Bacteroidota bacterium
TCGGCTCGTCACATCCTGGGGCTGGAGAAGGTCCCAAGGGTTGGGCTGTTCGCCCATTAAAGTGGCACGCGAGCTGGGTTCAGAACGTCGTGAGACAGTTCGGTCTCTATCTATCGTGGGCGCAGGATATTTGCGAGGCTCTGACACTAGTACGAGAGGACCGTGTTGGACGAACCTCTGGTTTACCGGTTGTACCGCCAGGTGCACTGCCGGGTATCTACGTTCGGATTGGATAAGTGCTGAAAGCATCTAAGTACGAAGCCAGCCTCAAGATAAGATATCCCTTAAGGGTGGTTATAGACGATGACCTTGATAGGCTACAGGTGTAAAGGCAGTAATGTCATAGCCGAGTAGTACTAATAGCCCTAGACTTTCTACCATGTATGATGTTGATATATATTTTAGGATAGGTTGCAAAGCTTTTTCCTTAGTTTGTTTTTGTTCAGTCAAGATTGTTTAAAGATATTAAGGTGACTATGGCATTGGGGTTCCACCTCTTCCCATTCCGAACAGAGAAGTTAAGCCCAATCACGCCGATGGTACTGCGCAAGTGGGAGAGTAGGTAGTCGCCGTTTTAAGAAGAGGAAGCCGGTTCAGAAGTTCTGAATCGGCTTTTCTTGTTTTGGGGGGAGGTTCCCCAATACATAAACACTAAAAAAGTGCATCTACACAAGATACACCTTTAAATTTTAGGATTGATCCCTTTTTTATACTCTTTATCCTTTCATCTTCCTCTCCTCCTTCCTCTCCTCCTTCCTCTTCTTCTAATTTGGCGAAGTATATCTTATAAATGCTCTTGTTTTACAAATACGCGCGTACAATGTATATATAGTGAATCTATAATTTTTAATTCATGGATATCTTCAGTATAATTTATACTCAATTTTTCAATTCTCAATAATCAACTCTAAACTCAAGGCTATTTATCTTCACATTGTGAATATATCGAATAAGGGCATCTTGACTGCTTATTTTATTCCTATGCTTTTCTTGAGATAGGAGATAATTAGGCTTTTTCCTGTATTTATATAGAGCATTATCCCTTAGTGTAATTATGTTTAGTATTATTGCACGTATTAGTAAATCCGAAATTTCAGCTTTACTTTCTTATTTAAATACGATATGTTTTGGCTTGTTTAATCTCATGTGCTAAAATATTTATTCATTCATTTCGTTATTAGTTGTACATAGAAAGTAATTATGAATAGAATCTACGATTATCGTCAACGTCTTAAGTTTGGTTTTGTCTTTGTTGCAATTCTGATAGCGATAGCATCAGTTGTCGTTTCTGATATGTTGATTAAAAATCTGGCACAGGAAGAAAGACAGAAAATTGAGGTTTGGGCTGAAGCAACACGTGTGATGACGAGTGAAAATCCAAGTCTGAACATGAGTCTTATTCTAAAGATAATAATGGGCAATACATCTATCCCTGTTGTTTTATGTGATGAAGACGGTAATGTAATCGAATCTCGATTAATCGATGTTCCCGAAAAGGATGTAGATAAGTTTTGGGAAAAGAAGGTGAAAGAATTAAAAGCTAAAAATCCTCCTATTGTAGGTGATTTGGGCGATGGAACATACCATTATGTCTATTATGATGATTCTATAATTTTAAAAAGATTGCTGATCTATCCTTATGCGCAATTAACCGTTGTGTTTATCTTTATCTTGATCGCATTTTTGGCATTGGCAAACTTAAAACGAGCTGAACAAAATAAGGTCTGGGTTGGTTTATCTAAAGAAACAGCTCATCAATTAGGCACGCCAATTTCTTCTTTGATCGCTTGGCTTGAATATTTCAAGACGAAAGATATAGATCCTTCACTTTTGTTTGAAATGGAGAAGGATGTAAAAAGGTTAGAAACGATAGCTGAGCGCTTTTCAAAGATAGGATCGAATCCGGAGCTTAAACCTGTCGACATCAATGAATCATTAAAGATGGCATTGGCTTATATGGAAAAGAGAATATCCGCTAAAGTAAAGATTACACCCCATTTTAGCGAAAAACCATTGTTTACGTCGATGAATGAATCTCTTTTTTCATGGGTCGTTGAAAACCTGCTCAAAAATGCAGTAGATGCGATGGATGGAAAAGGCGAGGTGAGTTTTAAAATCGAAGATAGGAACAAACACATACGTATTGAAATTGCTGATACCGGGAAAGGTATTCCCAAATCAAAATTTAAGACAATCTTTACACCAGGCTATACGACAAAAGAAAGAGGATGGGGTTTAGGTTTGTCTTTAGTTAAAAGAATTGTTGAATCTTATCATAAAGGTAGGGTATATGTAAAGAGTTCTGAATTAGGAAAAGGGACTGTTTTTTGCTTAGAATTACGCAAATATGGAAAGTGATGTGGTCTCTTTTTTGAAAATAACACAAAACTTCTTTCATTTGTGTTTATAAATTTAGTACCTTTGCAAGGTTTTTACACTAATAGGCTTTGAGTAAGTTTGAATTATATAATATCGATTTGAAAAATCTTTCTCAGGGAGTACATGAATATACGTATTTTCTGGAGAATAAATTTTTTATTGATATTGATGGAGCTGAAGTCCAAAAAGGAAAGGTTCATGTAAATCTTTCAGTAAAAAACTCCAATTCTATTTATGAAATGAACTTTCAGATAGAAGGAGTAGTAATGGTTCCTTGTGACAGATGTCTTGATGATATGGAGATCCCCGTAGAGACTCGGAACCGATTGGTGGTTAAATTTGGCGATGAATACGCAGAAGAAAGCGATGAAGTAGTCATCATACCTTTTGAGGAAGGTGCTATTAATCTAGCTTGGTTCATTTATGAATTTATTGCGTTGTCTATTCCTATGAAGCATGTACATGCTCCCGGAAAATGTAATAAAGGCATGTCGTCCAAATTAAAGAAACATACAGCTCGGAGTAGCGCAGATGAAGAAGAATTAGACGACGATATGGTCGATGACGACGTGATAGAAGATGATTCCGATTCAATTGACCCTCGTTGGGATGCGCTAAAAGGCTTAGTTGAGAATGATAACAATTAAATAAATAAAAAATGGCACATCCTAAAAGAAGACAAGGAAAATCAAGAACAGCCAAGAGAAGAACACATGACAAGGCTGTTACACCGACAATGGCTATTTGCCCTAACTGTGGTGCTTGGCATATTTATCATACTGTATGTGGCGAGTGTGGCTATTACAGAGGTAAATTAGCAATCGTTAAAGAAGCCGCAGTTTAAAGTTTGTCTGTGTATTAAGAATACTGGATAGACAACTAATAGCCCTAAAAATACTTTTAGGGCTTTTTTTAAAGAGTTTATTTTCTGTTTTTAAATTTATAAGTTATGTTAAACGCGGTAATTACAGGAATTGGCGGGTATGTTCCTAATGATGTAATAACGAATGCAGATATTTCAAAATTGGTTGATACGACTGATGAATGGATTTTAACGCGCGTAGGAATTAAAGAGCGTAGAGTATTAAAAGGTGAAGGTGTTGGCACCTCGTTTATGGGGGTTAAAGCTGTTAACCAACTCTTCGAGAAGACCGGAGTTAATCCGGCAGAAGTTGATGTTGTCCTTTGTGCAACAACGACTCCAGACCATCCATTTCCGACAACTGCGTCGATAGTAGCTTATGAAACAGGTTGTGTAAACGCTTTTACATTTGACATACAAGCTGCATGTGCAGGTTTTCTTTACGCATTGGAAACAGCCGCAAACTTTATTCGTTCGGGACGTTATCGTAAGATAGTCGTTGTAGCAGGCGATAAAATGACCTCTATAACGAATTATACTGATCGTACAACGTGTCCGTTGTTTGGAGATGGTTGTGGTGCCGTACTGATTGAACCTACCGATGAAGCTTATGGTATATTAGATACGCTTTTACGTACAGATGGCTCGGGTATCTCTCATCTGCACATGAAGGCGGGTGGTTCTGCTTATCCAGCATCGCATGAGAGTGTGGATAATCACGAACATACCGTTTATCAAGAAGGTAAGTCTGTTTTCAAATATGCTGTTTCCTATATGGCTGATGCCGCTGCAGAGGTGGTTGAAAGGAATGGCCTTACGAATGAAGATGTGGATTGGGTTGTTCCTCATCAGGCAAACCTGCGCATTATCGATGCAACAGCAAAACGTTTGGGTGTATCTGATGAAAAGGTAATGATCAATATCCAAAAATTTGGAAACACGAGTGCCGGTACTATTCCTCTTTGTTTATGGGAGTGGGAAGATAAGTTGAAGAAAGGGGATAACCTGATCTTGGCGGCTTTCGGAGCCGGTTTTACGTGGGGAGCAATTTATCTGAAATGGGGTTATGATGGAAAAAAAGCATAAATCGGGTTTTGTAAATATTGTTGGTAATCCGAATGTAGGAAAATCTACGTTGATGAATAAGTTGGTGGGAGAGCGTATCTCGATCATCACATCAAAGGCGCAGACTACGAGACATCGTATCTTAGGGATTGTAAATACCCCTGATATGCAAATTGTATATTCGGATACACCAGGAATCTTGCGCCCGAATTATAAGCTTCAGGAATCCATGCTGAATTTTTCGGAATCAGCTTTAGGGGATGCAGATGTGCTTCTTTATGTGACCGATGTTGTTGAAACAGTGGACAAAAACGAGGAGTTCTTAGCTAAAGTGCAACGTTTGGACTGCCCTGTGCTGTTGCTGATCAATAAAATCGACCTGACAGATCAAAAAAAATTGGAGTCTCTCGTAGCCAGTTGGACAGAATTATTACCTAAGGCAGAGATTTTGCCTATTTCTGCACTTTCCAATTTTAATATAGACTATATTAAACGACGGATCGAGTCGTTGATGCCGGAGTCGCCTCCTTTCTTTGAAAAGGATGCATTAACAGATAAACCGGCTCGCTTCTTTGTGACGGAGATTATCCGTGAAAAGATTCTGCTTTATTATCAGAAGGAAGTACCTTATTCGGTAGAGGTTGTCGTCGAAGAGTTTAAGGAAGAAGAAGGCTTGATTCGCATAAAGGCGCTGATCGTTGTTGAACGTGATTCTCAAAAGGGAATTATTATTGGACATCAAGGTCAGGCTTTGAAGAAAGTCGGTGCGATGGCAAGAAAAGATATTGAGAAATTCTTTGACAAAAAAGTATTTTTAGAAATATTTGTCAAAGTAGAAAAGGATTGGCGAAATCGTGATTCGCTATTAAAGAATTTTGGCTACCGTTTGGATTAAAAGCAAAAGAAATTTTATGGGAAATATAGTTGCAATAGTTGGAAGACCTAATGTGGGAAAGTCTACTTTGTTTAATCGTTTGACGCAAACTCGTCAGGCGATTGTGAACGAAGAGGCTGGTACGACACGTGACCGTCAATATGGTAAAGTGGAATGGACGGGTCGTGAGTTTTCTCTGGTAGACACCGGAGGTTGGGTTGTTAATTCAGAAGATGTATTCGAAGGAGAAATAAATAAACAGGTAAAAATTGCCATTGAAGAAGCAGATTTGATTCTTTTTGTCGTGGATGTCATGAATGGCATTACCGACTTGGATAATGAAGTAGCCTCCATCCTTCGTCGTAGTAAAAAGCAAATCATAGTAGTTGCTAATAAAGCAGACAATTTCGACTTGCACCCACTAGCAGCGGAATTTTACTCATTTGGCTTGGGAGACCCATTCTGTGTCTCTTCAATCAATGGGTCGTGTACCGGTGATTTGTTGGATAAAATAGTTGAAGTACTACCGGTAAAAGAAGAGGAAGAACTGGAAGATTACCCACGTATTGCGATTGTAGGTCGTCCGAATGCAGGTAAATCCTCTCTGATAAACGCATTTATTGGTGAAGAAAGACATATCGTTACTGATATTGCCGGAACAACGCGAGATTCTATTTATACGCATTACAATAAATTCGGATTGAATTTCTATTTGGTGGATACTGCGGGTATCCGTAAGAAAGGCAAGGTAAGTGAAGATCTGGAATATTATTCTGTGATACGCTCTATTCGTACGATTGAAAGTTCAGATGTTTGTATTCTGATGCTTGACGCAACGAGAGGTATAGAAAGTCAGGATTTGAATATATTTTCTTTAATACAAAAGAATAGAAAAGGTCTTGTAGTCTGCGTAAATAAATGGGACTTGGTAGAAGATAAATCTCAAAAAGCAATTGATGCCTATATTAATGCAATTCGTAGCCGATTGGCTCCGTTTGTTGATTTCCCGATCTTATTTATATCGGCTCTTACCAAGCAACGTATCTTGAAAGTGTTGGAAGCAGCAAAAACAGTCGATGACAATCGTAAGAAACGTATTTCAACAGCTAAATTGAATGAAGTGATGCTTCCTTTGATTGAAAGCTATCCACCACCAGCATGGAAAGGTAAATACATAAAGATTAAATATGTTACTCAGTTGCCGGCCGGAAGGGTGCCAACCTTTGTATTCTTCTGTAACCTGCCGCAATGGGTGAAAGATCCTTACAAGCGTTTCTTGGAAAATAAGATTCGTGAAAACTGGGATTTTACAGGAACGCATATCAATATTTATATACGTGAAAAATAAACGAAAGGGACTACTGCAAAGTAGTCCCTTTCGTTTATTGAAATGGACTGTCTGTCACTATGTTTAGGTAAAACAAATATAGATATACATATAATTAGGTATTGTGCAGATATGGAGACCACAGTATCTTTGTTGATGAAAAGTAACACTATTAGTATAATCGCTATATCAGTACCTTATGCTGATTAGGTAAGCATATAAGATGAATAAACACCCTATGAAGAGGAGCTTTTAAGAGTTGCTCTTCATAATGAGATAGCCTCCTTGTGAAAGGAGGCTATCTCATTTAATTTAATTTCATTCTATTATTTTGGCATGCCTTAAAAATCAATAATAGTAAATCTATATTTGATTACTAAGACGCAATCAGACCTATCTTTGTCTCTTGTTACTAAACAAAATTTATTAAAATGAAAACATTAACAATTGGAGATTTAACAGCTCGCATACCTATTATACAAGGAGGCATGGGTGTTGGTATATCTCTTTCAGGATTAGCCTCGGCCGTAGCACGCGAAGGAGGGATTGGTGTTATATCGGCGGCAGGGTTAGGTCTGTTATATAAAAAACTCTCTCCGGACTTTACAGAAGCCAGCAAACTAGGCCTAGTAGAAGAAATACGCAAAACGCGTGATAAAGTGTGTGAAACCGGAGGTTTGATTGGTGTAAACATCATGGTTGCTTTATCTGACTTTGCAGAGCTTGTAAAGACAAGTATATCCGAAAAAGTGGACATCATTTTTAGTGGTGCCGGACTACCGTTGGATTTACCCTCTTTCTTGAAGAAAGATAGCGTAACAAAACTTGTTCCTATCGTATCCAGTGTACGCGCCGTACGTATCATCTGTGAAAAGTGGAAAACAAACTACGATTATCTTCCAGACGCATTTGTGTTGGAAGGCCCAAAAGCCGGAGGGCATTTAGGTTATAAAGAGAATCAGATTGATGACCCGCAGTTTTCTTTAGAAGAACTGTTACCTCAAGTTGTCCATGAAGTATCTATTTATGAAGAAAAGTACCGCAAGAGCATCCCTGTAATTGCTGCAGGTGGTATTTATACAGGTGAAGATATCCAGCGTGTGATGGATCTTGGAGCCTCAGGCGTTCAACTTGGATCTCGTTTTGTGACAACAGATGAGTGTGATGCTTCGAAGGAATTCAAGAATAGTTATATCAACGCCAAAGAGTCAGATATGGAGATTATCAAAAGTCCGGTTGGTATGCCGGGAAGAGCTATTCACAGTTCATTCCTTGAAAAAGTAAATGCCGGCATCAAGCAGCCTAAAAGTTGTCCGTACAACTGTATCAAAACCTGCGATATTACAACCAGTCCCTACTGTATTATCATGGCGCTTTATAACGCTTGGCGTGGAAACTTCGAAAATGGCTATGCCTTTGCCGGATTGAATGCGTATCGGGCTGATCGAATTATGTCGGTAAAAGAAACCATTTCCGAACTTTTGAATGAGTGGAAAGCGGCTATTACTAAATAACATGAAAGGCTATATGCATTAAGAGATGCAACATAATTAAAAGTCCGAAGTTCATTCAGAATTTCGGACTTTTAGTGTTTAGACCACCTAAGAGGAAAATATAAGTTGAATAATATGGAGAATAGAGAGATTATTCTCCGCATTATTTGTGGTAAATAAAGGTGTTCTTATCAAAGGGGAATTAGGAGGTAAAGGTGCCAATTATTTTGATGTGGTAATCCTTATTACGCTAGATTAAGAACAAAAAAAAGACAGCCATTTGTCTGTCTTTAGGTGGTAGCCTCGTCGGGAATCGAACCCGAATCTAAAGTTTAGGAAACTTCTATTCTATCCGTTGAACTACAAGGCCAACTTTTCTGGTCTGCAAAAGTAAGACCTTTTCCTTATATGAGCAAGCAATCCAATGGTAAAGTGAATCAGTCGAAAAGGCTTTGCATCACAGGGATTGACTTGATCTCAGGGAACTCAGGCATGTGTAAACGGTAGTATTCAAGGATCCGGTTGATAATTGCAACGCGTTCGTGTCGCGAAAATGTATAGAGTGACATATTCTCAAAACTTATGCGTAATAACCTGGCGAAGGCTTCACTTTCCGTACGATCCAAGAAATGTTGATGGGAAGGTATGGCCTGTACAAAAGTTCCATTCAGCATATCGAAATAAACATTCGTTTTATTGCCCTCCGTATTCGGATAGATACCTAGATAAGTGAGCAGCTTAAGCAGGAATACAAGATGAAAATTTGCCAATCCCTCTTCCGTGATTTCCAAAAGCTGAATGGAAGAAAGGAGATAATTAAATAACTGTGGATCCGGTTCGGTGTCTTTTACAACCCGGAATAAGACTTCGGAAAGAAACAATGCTATGATGTTCTTTACCGGATTGCAGTAGATTTCGTTCTGTGAAAAGCATAATCGTGTTTCTTTTATCCGGTGCAGATCGCGTTTATTCAGATGTTCGACTTCCATCTCCAACACCGATAGCGGAATAAATAAGGCTTTGGACAGTGACGTTTTCTTTCCTGTCTTCCGGGGTATGAGATAGGCCGCACGTCCAAAGGCTTCGGTATAGATATGCGCTATGGAATAGGTATCGTTATACGCCAATGTATGAAGGATGATGCCTCTGGTTTTGACTAACATAGGTTATTCGTATTTCTGTAAATCGAAGACCGCATCCGCCTTGTAGTAGTTGCCTACTTTTTTTATCGTGGCGCAAAAGGTATAGGCATCATGACAGAAAAAGACAGCTTGCTGGTTCTGAACCGCCTGCTCAAGCAATCGAATTTTCTCATCATATGATTGTTTTGCGTTGATATCGTAAGCCGAGATCCAATGTGGAGAAACACTTGCTGCCAAAGGGATGACATCCCCAGCAAAGACGTAAGTCCTGTCTTTGCCTGTAATATAGGGAACAATCTGTCCCTCCGTATGTCCGTTGTATAGGGTTAACATCACCTCCGGGCAAAGCGGGGTGTTGCTGTCGATAAAACGGATACATCCTTTTTCTGCAGCCAGATCCATGTTTTCACGCCTAAAAGAATCTTTTTCCAAAGGATGCGGTTGTATAAAACTTTTCCAATGCGGTTGGCTCACCCAATGGGTGGCGTTCGGAAAGGCCAGGCTAAGATTTCCCTCCGAATTAGCGAAGGTTACATAGCCACAGTGATCGAAATGAAGATGAGTTAAGACCACATCGGTCACGCTTTCACGGGTTACTCCTCTTTTCTGCAGTTCTTCACCCAGATCGGCCAAGTCGAAAAACTGATAATAACTGAGCAGCTTGAGGTGTTTATTCCCTGCTCCGGTATCTATCAGTATAATCCGTCCATCCGTACTTTTAATCAGTACGCTACGCATAGCCAATACGCATCCGTTAGTTTCGTTAGACGGGTATCGCCTGCTCCACGACGTTTTAGGGATAGCACCAAACATGGCGCCCCCATCAGCGTAAAAGAATCCGGTATCGATTAATTCAATCTCCATTTGGGTTATATTCTTATAATTCAAAGATACAGAATATGTCGGTATTGTGAAAAGTCTGGATGTACTAAAAAACTGTTCCGGAACTTTTATAATCACATTTTTCATCGTATTTTTGCCGCAAAATGGAAAGAATGCGTAAAGTTCATTTGGTGTCTGGATCAGAGCCTCTATTGTTTGATATAGCTCTGGCTATTCGCGAAAAAGGTTATGACGTGTCCGTTTCGGGTACAAATTTCACACCCGAAATGATTGATCGTTTGAATCAATCCGGATGTACGTTTTATGGCGAAGGTTGGTTTCCGGAAAAAATGACAAAAGATATCAACTTCGTTGTCTTGGGTTCTACGGTCGATAAAGACAATCCGGAGTTAATCAAGGCAAAAGAATTGGGATTGCTTGTGCAATCCATTCCGGAATTTATCTATCAGCGAGTGAAGAGTAAGACCCGTGTTGTCGTAGCCGGCACACAAGGCAAGACTACTATTCTCTCTATGGTAAGCTATGTGCTTTTGAAGCAGAAGCTGGTTTTCGATTATGCTTTTACGAGTAAAACGTCTGTATTACCTGATCAGGTGAAGATGAGCTATGAATCGCGAATCGCCTTGATTGAAGGGGATGAGCTGATTACCTCTGCGCTTGAAAAGCGTGTTCGGATGGAATTCTACAGACCACATATCGGCGTGGTTACCAATATCCTTTGGAAGCATTCTCCCGAATATTCCAATATAACAGACTATCTCAAGACCTACCAGTCTTTTATTGCTTCGGTCGAACGCGAAGGGAAGTTAATCTATTTTGAAGATGACAACACGATTCGTACGCTTGCCGGAGAAATCAGAGAAGATATTACGGCTATACCATATGGGGAACATGCCATTGAAGAAGAAGATGGGCAGGTCTGTCTTTCTACGCGCTACGGAAAATTCCCTATATATCTTCCGGATGCCTACTTCCTTACCAATGTGAATGCGGCACGTCTCATTTGCCGTCAGTTAGGAGTAAAAGACGTTAATTTTTATCAGTCAATTTCTGAATATAGCTTATCTTTGCAATCATGATTGTTGCAAAGCAAAAAAGGAAAGAAAATATAGTCGAATATTTATTGTACATGTGGCAGGTAGAAGACCTGATACGTGCGCATCATTTTGACGCTGAACTGATTGACAAAAACATCGTATCCAAATACGATCAGCCTGAAAATGTAAAGAAAGAAATTCTCGTTTGGTATGAGGAGTTGATCGAGATGATGAAGCAGGAGGGTGTGACTGAAAAAGGTCATATTCAACTGAATAAGAATATCATTATCACGCTGACTGATTTGCATCTTCGCTTGCTGAAAACACCCGAAGAGATGCTTTATGCCGCTGCTTATTACAAGACCCTCCCTTATATCGTGGAATTGAGAACCAAGTCGGGTGACAAAGAAACGCCCGAACTGGAGACTTGTTTTACGGCTATTTACGGCTACCTCTTGCTTCGTATGCAGGGGAAGGAGATTAGCAAGGAAACGATGGATGGCATCAAACAGATCAGTTCGTTCCTCGCGTTACTAGCCGATAAATACCGTCAGGATATGAACGGTGAACTTAAACTTGCGGATGATTAATATGAAACGTGTTTTAGTGACCGGTGGCAATGGACAGTTAGGCAATGCGCTGAAAGCAATCGCCTCCCATTACCCCTCCCTTTGTCTGCTTTTTACGGATGTGCAGGAATTGGATCTGACCGATAGCGTAGCATTAGCTGCATTCGTCAAAGACCAATCCATTGATTATATCCTCAACTGTGCGGCTTATACGGCTGTCGACAAAGCTGAAGATGAATCTGAGCTATGCGATTTAGTCAATCATATAGGCGTAAAGAATATCGGTGAGGTAGCGTCTCGGTTTGACGTCAAGGTCATCCATATCTCAACAGATTATGTGTTCGACGGAACCAACTATAAGCCCTATGTAGAGACAGACCGTACGGCTCCTGCCTCTGTCTATGGCAATACTAAATTGGAAGGAGAAAAAGCCTTGTTTGAGGCTTGTCCTGAATCAATCGTTATCCGTACGTCTTGGCTTTATTCAGAGTACGGAAATAATTTTGTGAAGACGATGTTGCGCCTCGGTACAGAAAGAGAAGAGTTGCGTGTCGTATTTGATCAGGTAGGAACGCCTACCTATGCTGGTGATCTGGCTTCTGCGATGCTCACTATCGCAGCCGGAGAGTTATTTGTGCCCGGTATTTATCATTTTTCGAACGAAGGCGTTTGCAGCTGGTACGATTTCACCATCCGTATTCATCAGTTGGCCGACATCCAATGCCGTGTGCTCCCCGTTGAATCGAGTGAGTATCCGACAAAAGCCAAACGACCGCATTACAGTGTATTAAATAAATCAAAGATAAAAAATACCTATCAGTTAACTATCCCTTATTGGGAAGAGAGCCTGAGAAAGGTAATTTCCTATTTAACAAAATAAGATGAGTCAGTATTCACAAGAAATAAAGAGAAGAAGAACGTTTGCTATCATCAGTCACCCTGATGCGGGGAAAACAACCCTGACCGAAAAGTTATTGCTGTTCGGAGGTGCAATCCATGTGGCCGGAGCCGTAAAATCAAACAAGATCAAGAAGACGGCAACGTCAGACTGGATGGAGATCGAGAAGCAGCGTGGTATCTCGGTTGCTACTTCGGTTATGGCCTTTGATTATGGAGGTCATAAGGTGAATATTTTGGATACACCGGGTCACCAGGACTTTGCAGAAGATACCTATAGAACACTGACGGCTGTTGATAGTGTAATTATTGTGATAGATATTGCCAAAGGGGTCGAAATGCAGACACGTAAACTGATGGAAGTTTGTCGCATGCGTAAGACACCTGTAATCGTATTTGTCAATAAGATGGACCGCGACGGTAAGGATCCGTTCGATTTGCTTGATGAGATAGAAGAAGAATTACAGATCAAAGTGCGTCCGTTAAGTTGGCCTATCGATATGGGGCAACGCTTCAAGGGGGTATACAATATTTACGAAGAAAAGCTGAACTTGTATACGCCCAGCAAGCAGTACGTGACCGAAAATATCGAGTTTAAGGATATCAACAATCCGGAACTGGAAAAACATATTGGAGAATCTTTGGCCGTCAAGTTGCGTGCCGATATTGAATTGATTCAAGGTGTATATCCCGAATTTGATGTAGAGACCTACCTAAAAGGTGATATTGCTCCTGTTTTCTTTGGCTCTGCATTGAATAATTTCGGTGTTAAGGAATTGTTGGATTGTTTTGTCAAGATCGCTCCCTCTCCCCGTCCTGTTCAGGCTGTTGAACGTGTTGTCGATCCCGAGGAAGAAGCCTTTACCGGCTTTGTTTTCAAAATACATGCGAATATGGACCCGAACCACCGAAGCTGTATTGCTTTCGTGAAGATTTGTTCCGGTCGATTCGAGAGAAATGCCAACTACAAGCATGTGCGCTTCGGCAAAGGAATGCGTTTTAGCAGTCCGACCGCTTTCATGGCACAGAAAAAGGAGGTGGTAGATGAAGCGTTTGCCGGTGATATCATAGGTTTACCTGATACAGGTAACTTTAAGATAGGTGATACGCTAACATCAGGAGAAGATCTTCACTTCAAGGGACTACCAAGCTTCTCTCCGGAAATGTTCAAGTATATCGAGAATGCAGATCCGATGAAAGCGAAACAGCTGAACAAGGGAATCGAGCAATTGATGGACGAAGGGGTGGCACAGCTATTCACCAATCAATACAACGGACGAAAGATTGTGGGTACGGTTGGTCAACTTCAGTTCGAGGTTATACAATATCGTTTGCTGCACGAATACGGTGCGCAATGTAAATGGGATCCTGTCAGCTTATATAAGGCTTGTTGGATAGAAAGTGATAACAAAGAAGTGTTGGAAAACTTCAAAAAGAGGAAATCCCAATACATGGCTTTAGATAAAGAAGGAAGAGATGTATATTTGGCCGACTCAAGCTATGTGCTGATGATGGCTCAACAGGATTTTCCGGAAATTAAATTCCATTTCACCTCCGAATTCTAATCTCTATAGGATCGAACAAATAGCTGAAAGCGTGCGGACATTGAATGTAGGTTCAAATCCGTCCGCTTTTTTATTTTCCGGATTATACCAAAGCTGATCTATGCCTGATTGTTTCGCTCCGATTATATCTGCTTCCCAGCTATCCCCAATCATAAGCGTTTCTTTTCTTCGTGAATTGGTGTTTATCAGGGCGTAATCGAATATCCCTTTATGTGGTTTCTGTATTCCCGCATCTTCCGACAGGATCATTTTCTTGAAAAATGGAGCAAGCCCGGAATTATTCAATTTGTTTGCCTGTACTTCTCTAAAACCATTCGATAAGATATATAGTCGATAACGGGGTTCAAGATATTCCAATAGCTCGATGGCACCTGGAATTATCCGTGTCTTTTGTCCGGTTCTGTTTAGAAAGTCCTTATTAATCGATAAGACGGTTTCTTTATCCTCGATTCTCAGTGGGCGTAAAACATATAAAAATCGTTCAAGAATGAGCGTTTGCCGGTCTATTTCATGATTTCTGTATAATGCCCACAGGCGTTCGTTGTTGGGCATATAGATTTGATAGAAAGCCTCGAAGGAGGCATAATACTGATTCCATTTGTAATCAGTAAATAGTTCTTCGAGGCATTCCTTATTGTTGTGATACGTATCCCAGAGCGTATCGTCAAGGTCGATAAATAAGCTCTTATATCGCATTATCCGATTTCGATCACTAGATATTTGCCTAGACTCCAGAAATTAGATTCGTCTAATATTTTGAAAGTAATGTTGCCATCAGCATCCTTTGCAAACTCATATGAACCTTCCGGATGGTTGGATCTTAGTTTTGCTTTGCCTGAGAACAATGGAATTTCTTTCACTTCACGAATATCTATTGTAATGAAATAGTCGCGGTTGAATCCACTTTGCAGTACTTTAGATTTTGAGAACAGGCCACCTCCGGAAAGGATATTCTGATCTTTCAGTTCCTTTGCTGTACCGAAACAGTAGTAAGCTGTATGGATTGACTTGTCTTGAGCTTGAATCTTTTCTTTTTGTGCTGCACTTGTGGTTGATAGATTTTCTACGTCTTCATTCAACGATTGTACCTGATCGTCCAATTCCTGTATGCGGATGTTCTTTTTAGCTAAATCTTCTTGAAGGACAACGATCATCGAAGTTTTCTGTTCAATTTCGGAAGACAGACGAGCAATTGTTTTGCGCAGTGAGCTCAATTCAAGACCGCTCTTCTTAATTCTATCCTCCAATTGAGAGATTTGCTCCTTGTTCTTTTTCAGAGTTTCGGTAATCATTTGAATATTTTCGCGGATGCGTTCTTGATTGGTCTTAGACATTTCCGCCCCCGGTTGTTGTTGGATATTCAAATAATTTTCTGCGTCACGGATAGATTGGAAGTCTGCTTCAACCTGGTTGAGAATGTTCAGTACTTCATTTACTTCAGCCGATTGTTTTGAATTCTCTATTTTAAGGGAATCATTTTCAGCTTTCAATTTTTTATACTCTGCAGATTGTTCTGCGCATGATGCTAACATAGCTGTGGCAATAAATGCCAATAATAACTTTTTCATTTTTGCTTACTTTTTAAATTCATTCGTCTTTTATCGATTTGTCTCTTTTGCTAGTTAAGCCAGACAATATTATAACAATTTCACCTTTAGGTTCGTTTTGTGTGAAATGTTCAATGACCTCTGCAAGTGTTCCACGTACAGTTTCTTCATGTATTTTAGATATCTCGCGTGAAACAGATACCTGCCTGTCTTCACCCATAAACTCTTTGAACTGAGACAGGGTTTTCACCAAACGGTAAGGTGATTCATAGAATATGATTGTTCTTGGTTCGACCGCTAACTCCTGCAGGCGGGTTTGCCGTCCTTTCTTCTGAGGCAGGAAGCCTTCAAAACAGAATTTTTCATTAGGTAGTCCCGAAGCCACAAGTGCCGGGACAAAGGCTGTTGCACCAGGCAGACATTCTACGTCTACCCCTATACGTACACATTCACGGACCAGCATGAACCCCGGATCAGAAATAGCCGGTGTTCCGGCATCGGATACAAGGGCGATATTTTCCCCACTCTTGATGCGTTGAGCAATCTGTTCAACGGATTTGTGTTCGTTAAACTTATGATGTGACAGCATCCGGTTTTGAATTTCGAAGTGCTTAAGCAGAAAGCCTGTGGTCCGTGTGTCTTCTGCTAGGATCAGGTCTGCTTCCTTCAGCACTCGTATAGCCCGGAAGGTCATATCTTCCAGATTACCGATTGGAGTAGGTACTACCGTAAGTTTTGCCATGATGGTTCGTATTAATGAAAACGTCTTTCAAGATGGCCCATAAATTCCGTTACCGTACGATCTTTGAAGTCCCAATTCATCTTGCTTCGAAGATAGTCCAAAGCTTCTTGTAAGGAGGATTGTTGATTGAGATCGTCAATAACACGTGACATGAGTTCGTCATTCCCTCCGAACAGCTCTTTTCTGAATAAGAATCGGTCGTTCAGACTGAATGATTTTCTCAAATCGGTAAAGTTCTTTCTCTCCAGTATTTCTTTCAGCGAAGTTTTCTGATTTTCCATCGCTTTTAAGATAATTGTCTTCTCCTCAGCCTGAGTTTTCGGAACCTGAACCTGAGTGGTCATCGGTGTAGACACCGGAGCCGTAGTTTGAGTGGTCACTGAGGTCGGAGCCGTTGACGGTGTTGGCATCGTAGTGGACGCTGGAGTAGGAGTGGGCACTGGAGCCGAAGCTGATTGTGCCACAGGGGCCTCTGTAATTACCGGAACAGGGGGTGCTATCGGTTCAACCGGAACATGAACCGTAGCTTTTTCTTCCTTTTCTATATTTAGTTCCTTTACCTTTTGCTCTTCTACCCGTAAAAGGGCTTTGATCTCATTGATATAGGAACGTTGCTCGTTCAATTGTCTTTCTAATTCGGCAGTTCTGAATTGCTCAATACGATAAACAGATTGGAAAACTTTTTGGATCAAATCAACAGATGTGCTAAAAAACGATTCTGGAATATTGTCTTCATGCACTGAACCAGCAAGTTGCTCCAATTCATGAAGATGCTTCAATAAACTATCAACCTCTATCTTGTTTGCCATATTTTCATCCATTTAGTACAACAAAATTAGATTATTCTTTAAATAAAAACGTATTTACAAGTGAAAAAGTATGATATAGCCACTATAACCGCAAAAATTAATAACTTCGCAGTCTAGTTTGAATTGAATTATGGATTATACCTCTTTTGAATATAAGAGACTCGATCATATAACAACTCTCGCTGTAGATATTGGCACCTATTTGCTTGCATCTGGAGCGCATTGTGGGCGCATTACGCGAAATATAAATCGTATCGTTAATACATGGGGAATCACTATTCACCTGAATTTCTCCTATACCGGGATTCTGGCAACGGCCTATTACGATGAATTTCCGGAAATGCCGGTGACCATTTATAAACGTTCGCCGGTTCACGGTGTCAACTTTGCAGCAATCAATGAGATAAGTCAATTATCCTGGCTGGTGCATACCGAAAAACTAGCCTTAGAAGAAACGGCAGAATTGTTCCGTGAGATAAAGGAAAAGAAGCCGTATCCGAAGTCCCTCTTACTTCCGGCTATAGGTATGTCCTGCGCTTGTTTGTGTATCGTTGCCGGAGGAGATTGGCGTGATGCACTCATTGCTTTTATCGCTTCAATTTGCGGGATGATGGTTCGCCTCGAAATTATCAAGTATAATTATAATCCGATGATTTCGTTTATCGTCGCAGCCTTTGTAACCTCTTTAATCACCGGACTGAACGTCATCGGCTTTTTTGAGCCTGTTTGGGGAGAAAGCTTGGCTCCCGATCGTGCACTGGCTACTGCCGTTCTGTATCTTGTTCCCGGCGTACCGCTTACCAACTGTATCATCGACCTGATCGAGGGGTATGTCCCGTCGGCCATTGCTCGTGGTGTTTTTGGTGCTTTTATCCTTCTATGTATAGCCTTGGGCATGTCTATCAGTATCTTGTTGTTTGGAATAAATAATTTTTAGCTCATGTTACCCGAAAGCATCATATTAGCTACTTTGTTTGACATTCTGATGGGAGGAATCATCGCTGTCGGATGGGGAGTTCTTTTCAATACACCCCGTCAAGTGCTTTATGTCGCCTTTTTGTTGGGTGGTTTAGGGCATAGTATTCGTTTTCTCTTACTGGAGGCTTGTGGAGCCCCGCTGGTTCTGGCTACGTTGGCGGGTACTGTCTTTATTGGATTTCTAGGTATAGCCTTTGCTCGCAAGGTCGATACTCCCCCGGTCATCTTTACGATGCCGGCCTGTATAACCATGATTCCGGGGATGTATGCCTACCATACCATGTTGGGATTCATAAAGATGGCCGGATCGGATATCACAGTTCAGGATCCCACCTTGGTGTCGCAGACAGCACATTATTTTGTGATTACCATCTCACTATTGTTTACGCTGTCCATCGGTATTTCAATCGGTTCCTTGCTGTTTCGCAAGAAAACAGCTCGTGAGATCAAACTGAATCCTACAAGCTGGTCTCTATTCAGAAACAAGCAGTAGGGAAGGGCTGCACCATCCTCCTTGCTGTTTTCTGGAGTCAACAAGCCGGTATTTGTTTCCAAATTTGTATATTTGTTTTTATTGATGCCCATAGGCATGTATTATCACTAGTCAAATCAAATTTATTAGGATGAAAAAGAATTTTTACGCTTTACTTATTATTGTTTTTTTACTTCCCGGATTTAGTTTAAAAGCCGAGACATACGATCCCCATGATTTGTCAAAATTAAAGGCATTCATGGAACAATCCTCAGAGGGTAAACGAAATATCGATATCCTATGGGAAGATGCCCCGTCTGAACTGGCCGTTGATGGAAGTAACTGGCTGGAGGGTGTGAGTCCCTTCGTGACATGGGGTGATGGACGATTGCTTGAAGTCAACGTGCGTTATAAGTACTTGAACGGAATTGTAGACTTTGAAGATTGTACCTCGCTTTTAGATCTGGTGATGCGAAATAACAATTTCACTTCGGTAAATGTAAAAGGCTGTACAAGTCTTAAGGGGCTTTATGTCTGTGTAAATAAAGTTACTTCAATTAATCTGGAAGGTTGTAATAACCTGCGTACAATTTCGGCAAGCAGTAATGAATTTACCACACTAGATGTGGCGAATAAATCCAAATTGGAGGTAATTTATCTCCCGTATAGCAGACTCGAATCACTCGACTTGACCGGATGCTATTCATTGAAAGAATTGCTTTTTACAAAAAGGGGAACGATTACCAGCCTCGATCTTTCGGATTGTCGCGAATTAGTGAAGTTGGAATGCTTCGGTAACCAGCTTACCTCACTCGATCTGAGCCATAATCCGAAGTTGAAGAAATTGGTACTAACCGAAAAGGATTTTACCAATCCCATCACTTCCCTGAATATTAGCGGTTGCCAACTGCTGGATTCGTATGATTTCATTGGCTTATTACCTGATCTGGAAACTTTGAATATTTCCAATTGCGGATTGGATCAAATCGATTTGAGTGCGAATAAAAAATTAAAGGTTCTGGAAGCGGGAGAACAGGAACTCTCGGTTGCTGAACAAGAAGTTGTTGATGGAAGGCTTAATCTCGATGTTCTGGACCTATCGGGTATTTCAGTTACCCCATCGGATGGAGGTGTATTTGCCGACGGATCGATACTTTGGACAGACCTTCCTGTCGGAAAAGGAGAGTATGCTTATTCGTTTACCACTCCATTACCTGCAGGAGTGACCGGCACTCCTTTGAGTGGATCGGTTACTGTACCCTGGATAAATGCCGGCACTCCGGTATCGAATGTAATTGTTGAGGAGAATCCGGTCCATATTCATGGAGGGAATGGAATGCTGTATATACGTACGGAAATACCTCAAACTATTCATGTTTATAACCTCATGGGTGTATTGGTAAAACAAGCATCAAAAGTTACGGATGCATCCTTTACTCTTTCGCGAGGGATTTATTTCGTACAAGTAGGAGATAGTGTAGTCAGAAAGACCATAGTTAGATAAGATTAGATAGAAGAAAGTAAGTTCGGACGAAAGGTCGCGAACCGGAAAGAGACGCATAATCTGCGTCTCTTTTTTGTTGCGGGGAAGAAGTTTTAAATGCTAGCCTTGAACCACAAATAATGCCAACATTAAATTTCGACCTTGTTCATTTTTTATGTACTTTTGTCCAAGTGAAAAATTCCACCTTAAAAGGTAACACATAAGAACATAACTACAATATCATGGCTTTGAAATTTATTACAGCTGACGAAGCTGCTTCGTACATTAACCACGACGACACAGTCGGATTCAGCGGATTTACCGCAGCCGGTTGTCCGAAAGTGGTTCCAGCAGCAATTGCCAAACGAGCAAAAGAAGAACACGAAAAAGGAAATCCTTTTAAAATCGGTGTATGTACCGGTGCATCTACCGGAGATAAAATCGATGGAGAATTAGCCCGCGCCAATGCTATCAAGTTCCGCACCCCGTATCAATCCAACAAAGATATGCGCGCTTCTCTTAACTCGCATGATGCACAATATTTCGATATGCACTTGTCTGAGTTGGCGCAAAATCTGCGTTATGGCTTTTTAGGAAAGATCAACGCCGTAATTGTTGAGGCGGCAGATGTGACAGAAGACGGCGAAATTATCTTAACAGCTGGTGTAGGTATAGCTCCTACGCTTTGTCAATTGGCCGACAAGATTATTATCGAGCTAAACGCATTCCATCCGAAAGAAATCCGCGGAATGCATGACATCTATCAGCCGTTAGACCCTCCTTACCGTCGTGAGATACCTATCTATAAACCATCAGACAGAATAGGAACTCCCTATGTAAAGGTTGATCCGAAAAAGATCGTTGGTATCGTTCAAACGAATTTGGAAAATGAAGGTGGCGAATTCTCTCCGCTTGACGAAACAACGATGGCTATCGGTAAGAATGTGGCAAGCTTCTTGGTTTCTGAAATCAAGAGCGGTCGTTTGCCTAAGGAATTCGTTCCTCTACAAAGTGGTGTGGGTAATGTTGCCAATGCCGTATTAGGCTGTATGGGCGAAAACCCTGAAATCCCTGCCTTCAATGTATATACGGAAGTAATTCAGGACGCTGTTATCTCGTTAATGAAAAACGGACGTGTGAAATTTGCCAGCGGCTGTTCATTGACCGTTAGCAACGAGGTGATGAAAGAAATCTACGCTGACCTTGACTTCTTCAAAGACAAGATTTTGCTTCGTCCACAAGAAATATCAAATAATCCAGAGGTGGCTCGCCGCTTAGGATTGGTGACCATTAATACTGCTCTCGAAGCTGATATCTTCGGTAATATCAACTCAACTCACGTTACCGGTACTCGTATGATGAACGGAATCGGTGGGTCGGGCGATTTTACCCGCTCAGCTATGTTATCTATCTTCACTACGCCATCAACGGCTAAGGGAGGAAAAATCAGTGCCTTCGTACCGATGGTTTCTCACCTCGACCACAGTGAACACTCAGTTAAGGTGTTGATTACCGAATACGGGGTAGCTGACTTGAGAGGCAAATCACCAATCCAACGTGCACGCACTATCATCGACAACTGTGTGCATCCGGACTACAAACCGCTGCTGAATGCTTACCTTGAAATGGGTATCAAAGGACATACTCCTCAGAATCTGAAGTCTTGCTTTGCCTTCCACTTAGAACTGGAAAAAAGCGGCGATATGAGAAATGTAAACTGGGAAGATTATAAATAAATCCTCTGCTTAAAGCAAACAGACTGCCTTATGACTTCGTTCATGAGGCAGTTTTTTTATACCCTCACCGCTGGTTGCCTGACACAGCATTGTAACCCTACTGTAACCCTCATTTCAACCCTGTTTAACACAATCTTAATATCAATGTGCGTCTTTTGTAATAGTAAATAAGGACAGAACAACGTGAGAAGATTTATTGAGAAAATAGTAGAAGGAGGTTTTCTGATTAGTGGAAGTGTAACCAGTCTGGCTATCCTGCTGATCATCCTCTTCCTTTTCAAAGAAGCCGGGGGATTATTCAACAGTCCCGTTGTGGAAGACGGCTATGTGATAGCAGTCCATAAAGAAAACCCGGTCAAACACCTTTCCGCCGAAACGCTCATGGATATCTTTGACGAAGAGATTACCAACTGGAGTGATGTCAGCGAAAAAGAATCCGGTATCGATCAGGAAATTCTGGTGTTCCGTTTTTCCGATCTGACCGATTATTATTCTGAGGAAGAGTTAGGTAGTGAGTTTCAGTATATACCCGATAAAATCAATGAGCTGGTGGCCCGTGAGCCGGGCATCATCGCTTTCATTCCCGTTCAGTATGTGGCAGATAATTTTCAAGGACGTGTGCTGGACGACGATAAGATCGCATTAGCCGATTTCTTTGCCGGAACACAATGGTATCCCACTGCAACACCCGCTCCGGTATTCGGACTGATCCCCTTGCTGCTTGGCACTTTATTAGTCAGTTTTGGCGCCATTCTGCTTTCCCTCCCGTTCGGATTGGCTGTTGCTATCTATCTGGCGGAAATAGCCAGCAAGCGAACGCGTGAAATCCTAAAGCCGATAATCGAACTGCTGGCCGGAATCCCTTCCGTTGTCTTTGGATTTTTCGGGCTTGTGGTCCTTGTTCCGTTCATCCAGCGCCTGTTAGACCTTCCGGTCGGAGAGACCGCCTTTGCAGGAAGCGTAGTATTGGGAATTATGGCTTTACCTACCATTATTACGGTAGCCGAAGATTCGATGCGCACTACGCCCTCAGCGATGAAGGAAGCCAGCCTCGCTCTGGGCGCAACTAGGTGGCAAACCATCTATAAAGTCATCATACCCTATTCCATCTCCGGCATTACCTCTGCAGTAGTTTTGGGCATAGGCCGCGCCATTGGCGAAACGATGGCTGTGCTGATGGTGACCGGTAATGCGGCTGTTATCCCTACATCTTTTTTCGAACCCGTACGAACCATTCCCGCTACGATTGCCGCCGAATTAGGCGAGGCACCTGCCGGGGGAGCACATTACCAGTCTTTATTTCTGTTAGGTGCCGTGTTGTTTGTCATCACCCTTTTGCTCAGTTTTACGGTCGAGTATATTTCATCCAAAAGAAAGTTCTAGACAAATGAATCTATCTATACAAAAAGAAAAGCAGATTGATCAACGTAAGCACTTCATCCAACGTGCTGTATTTGGTTTTTTTACCTTCCTTAGTTATGGGGTCGTCGCCATCCTGTTTACGATTCTCGGGTTTATCCTGGTCAAAGGAGCAGGCGTGATTAGCTGGGACTTCCTGACCAAAGCACCCGAAGAGGGGATGACGGCAGGCGGTATCTATCCGGCCATTATCGGAACGCTCTGTCTGGTTTTGGGAAGTAGCCTTATAAGCTTTCCTATAGGGATTATGAGCGGCATTTATATGAATGAGTATGCGACCAATGGCAAGCTGATTCGCTTCATCCGGATTATGACGAACAATCTGAGTGGTGTTCCGTCTGTTGTGTTTGGCTTATTCGGCATGGCTCTCTTTGTGAATACGATGGGTTTTGGAGACTCTATCCTGGCTGGTTCGCTTACTCTAGCCCTGCTTTCGTTGCCGCTGGTGATTCGTACTACCGAAGAAGCACTGAAGAGTGTAGACAATAGCTTCCGTCACGGAAGCCTGGCCTTGGGAGCCACCAAATTGCAGACTATCCGACGTGTTGTCTTGCCTATGGCATTCCCTAATATCATTACAGGACTCATTCTCTCTATCGGACGTATTTCCGGTGAGACGGCACCCATCCTGTTTACCGTCGCTGCCTATTTCCTGCCACAGCTGCCTACGAGTATATTCGATCAGGTGATGGCCTTGCCTTATCACTTGTATGTCATCTCTACCAGTGGGACGGATATCGAGGCTTCCCGGGGGATGGCCTATGGAACGGCCTTGGTCCTTGTGGGCATCGTCCTGATCGTCAATCTGCTGGCCAATGCCCTGCGCAGTTTCTTTGCTAAAAAAGTTAAAATGAATTAATGATACAAACTATGTATAAGATCGACACCCAACAGGTAAATTTCTATTACGGCGATTTCCATGCCTTGAAAGATATAACGATGCAAATCGAAGCAAATACGTCGATTGCCTTAATCGGACCTTCCGGCTGTGGGAAATCTACCTACCTGCGTCTCTTCAACCGGATGAACGATCTGATCCCCGAAACACGATTGACGGGTACGATTCGGATAGACGGCCGGGATATCTATACCAAAAATGAAAATGTAGATCGCCTGCGTAAAAATGTGGGAATGGTTTTCCAAAAGCCCAATCCCTTTCCGAAATCCATCTTCGAAAATGTGGCCTACGGGTTACGCGTAAATGGCGTCAACGATCAGGCTTTTATTGAAGAGACGGTGGTCGACACACTCAAGAGAGTTGTTTTGTGGGATGAGGTCAAGGACAAATTGAAAGAGTCGGCTTTTGCCCTTTCCGGCGGACAACAACAACGTTTGTGCATAGCCCGTGCACTGGCCATTTCTCCTTCTGTTCTGTTGATGGACGAACCCACTTCGGCGCTCGACCCTATTTCTACGGGAAAGATAGAAGACCTTATCCATGAACTCAAGCAGCAGTATACGATTGTTATCGTGACGCATAATATGCAACAAGCGGCACGAGTGAGCGATAAAACAGGCTATTTTTATATGGGTGAACTAATCGAGTACGGTGATACGCGTAAGATATTTACCAATCCCGAAAAAGAAAGCACGCAAAACTACATAACCGGTCGCTTCGGCTAACCATAGAAAAGAAAACGTATGAAAGTAATCGAGCAAGAAATAAAATCATTAAAGAATAGCATCAGTGAGATGTGGAACTTGGTCCGCCAGCAGCTATTCAATGCCGGCGAAGCCATGCTGACCGGCGATAAGGAACTAGCTTATAAAGTCATCAGCCGTGAGCGACGGGTAAACGCCTTCGAACTCAAGATCGATAGTGACTGCGAAGATATCATTGCCCTGTATGCACCCGTGGCCATCGACCTACGGTTTGTACTGGCTATGTATAAGATCAATACGAATCTGGAGCGCTTGGGCGATTTTGCCGAGAGCATTGCCCGCTTTGCCGGCAACCTGCCTGATGGAGAGCCGGTCCATCCGGAGCTGATCCAACTTACACGTGTCGAAATCATGCTGCACGAACTACTGGAGATGCTGGCCCTTGCTCAGGAAGCCTTCGAAAAAGAAGATTCCGAGATAGCGTCTCGCATATTTTTGAAAGACAATCTGGTCGACGAAATCAATATGGCCTCTACCCGCATCATTGCAGACTATATAGAGAACAATCCCGGCAGTGCCCTGAACGGACTCTATATGGCCGGGGTTATCCGTAAGATGGAACGCTTCGGCGACCATTGCACGAATATCGCCGAAGAGTTGATTTTTTATCTTGAGGCCAAGGTGTTGAAGCACATAGGCAGTGCCGATCCCAAAGTCTGACCGGTATCTTAAAATTTAAGCAGTACTTGATCTCCGGTCTGCAGATCCAAGGTGATGACACCGCCTACCACCGGCAGAGAAGCAGGCTTCTTATTGATCTGGATGCTCAGCCCTTTCGATTCTGCAGGTATTTCAATTCTGAAGGTACCCGCAACCGATGCGTTCAATCCGGCTTCCTTCAGTTTTCCTTGTTGCCATTTGGCCGAGACTTCGCCACCTCCGCGCACTTTCAGCCCACGGAAGCTACCGTCAGGCCAAGCCGCAGGTAGGGCAGGGAGGAATTTAATCCGGTCCGTATGACTTTGTATCAGCATTTCGGCAATACCGGCAGCACCTCCGAAATTGCCGTCAATCTGGAACGGAGGATGCGCACAGAATAGGTTAGGGAAGGTACCGCCTCCTTCGGCCTCTGTCTTGCCTTCCGGAATACAAGGGTGCAACAAATCGGCCAAAAGTTTGTAGGCATGATCGCCGTCGTATAGGCGAGCCCAGAAATTTATCTTCCAAGCCATCGACCAGCCCGTGCTCTTGTCGCCTCTCACTTCCAATGTCTTTTTAGCCGCTTCGGCCAGTTCGGGTGTTTTCTCCACACTGATTTCGTCACCCGGATAGAGGCCGTACAGATGGGAAACATGTCGATGTGTCGGTTCCACTTCTTCAAATGGCTCCAGCCATTCCATAATTCGTCCGTCTTCCGCAATTGTCGTCGGCATCAGCTTGCTCCGTTTATCTGCCAACTCGGCAATAAAGGCCGTATCCACGCCCAGAATCGTAGCCGCTTCGATGGTATTCGTGAACAGTTCACGGATAATCTGATTGTCCATCGTCGACCCGGCAGCCACGTTCGCTTCCTTACCCGAAGGCATCCGGTAGGCATTTTCCGGCGAAGTGGTCGGAGCGGTTACCAGATACTTGCTTCGTGGGTCTTGCACCAGCATATCTACAAAAAAGAGAGCAGCCCCTTTCATGGCAGGATATACCTTTTCCAGATAAGTCTTGTCCTTTGTGTACAAATAATGGTGATAAAGATGCTGGCAGAGCCAAGCAGCCGATGTGTTCGTTGCGCCCCACGACGGATGTTCGCCAGGTGCCGTAAATTCCCATACGTTGCCGAGGATATGGGTCACCCAGCCTCTTGAAGTATAGAAAGCCTTGGCTGTTCTTTCGCCGCTGGGCACCTGCTTCAATGTCCAATCAATCAGCGGCATATGCAATTCGGAAAGGTTGCCCACTTCGGCCGGCCAAAGATTCATTTGCAGGTTGATGTTCAGGTGATAGTCTCCGTTCCATGGCGTATTGATCGTGTTGGCCCATAAACCCTGCAGGTTGGGAGGCAGTCCCCCTTTGCGGGTCGATGAAATCAGCAGGTATCGTCCAAACTGAAAATAGAGAGCTGCCAGTCCCGGATCATTACCCTCTTTATCAAAGGCATATAAGCGTTTATCTATAGGTAGCTTATCCCTTTCGCTGGTTCCCAGGTTCAGGTCCACCCGTTTGAATAGCTTCTGATAAGCCTCCACATGTTGATTCTTTAAATCCTTATATCTTTTGTGGGCCACTTTGTCGATAATTGCTAAAGTCTCTTCCTCCACGTTTTTGCCGGTGTAGTCGGTTGCCATGCTCACCAGGATGATGGCTTCCGAAGCATTCTTTACGGTCAACGTGCTATCGCCGATTTCCATTTCACCGGCCTTAGGGAGGATTACCCGAACGCGAGACATATATTTCATGCCGTTACCGTCCGTTCCGTTGTTCATCTGTCCCTGCATAATCAGATCGGCTTTGCTTATCGACACCTCGTATCGTTCCGGGCGATCCATGCTTATCGTGAAATTCTGCAACCGGTCAATATCGGCGGTTAGATAGATTACCCCCAGATCGGCCGCAAACGAGGTAAAACTTTCACGAGTATAGAATGCATTCGCTTTGTTATACGTAACTGTAGATATCGCATTATCCAGGTCCAATTCTCTGCGGTAATTCTTTATTATATCCGATTCGTACGGATGATGATAGTCGATCTTCAGATTGCCTAATAGCTGATAGCTGCCGTAAGGCGCATTGGCACCACGTCCCAGCGCACTTCCTTCCCCTTTACAGACGAATGTCTCATACATGAGCGCCTGCGCTTCGTCGTTGCGCCCTTCAAATAGTAGTTGGCGGATACGTGGCAGGTACCAGGCCGCCTGTGGATTATCGGCATCCTGTTTGCTGCCCGACCAAAGGGAAATCTCGTTCAATACGATGGTCTCTTTTGTCATTCCCCCATCAGGCATCATGCCTATTCTTCCGTTACCCAGAGGAAACGTTTCTTCCCAGATTTGGGCCGGGCGGTCAAAGAAATACGAATTATTATTTTCCAGAATCACGTCGACATCCGTACACGACGGAGCCGCAAACAATAAAAGCACAAAGAAAGGGACTATCTTTTTCATCGTACACAGATTTATAAAAGGTTTGAGGCAAAGATAAATAAAAAAAGTAGCCCCCGGCAATAGCAATTGTATTACCGGGGGCTCGCATATTTATTAATTTCTGCAGCTTATTTATTTCGCATAGCTAACGGCACGGGTTTCACGAATCACCGTAATCTTCACCTGACCCGGATAAGTCATCTCATCCTGAATCTTCTTAGCTATTTCGTTTGATAGGTTTTCCGTATCCTTATCGTCAATCTTGTCTGCACCCACGATGACGCGCAATTCGCGACCGGCCTGGATAGCATATGTCTTGACAACGCCCGGATAAGAAAGAGCCAATTGTTCAAGGTCGTTCAAACGTTTGATGTAAGCCTCAACGATTTCGCGGCGTGCTCCCGGACGAGCTCCTGAGATAGCGTCACAAACCTGAACGATAGGCGCCAGCAGCGTTTGCATTTCCACTTCGTCGTGGTGAGCACCTACAGCATTGCAGATATCCGGTTTCTCTTTGTATTTTTCACAAAGCTTCATACCCAATATTGCGTGTGGCAATTCTGGTTCATCATCAGGCACCTTACCTATATCATGCAGCAAACCGGCTCTTCTGGCCTTCTTCGGGTTCAATCCCAATTCCGATGCCATCACCGCACAAAGGTTGGCCGTTTCGCGGGCATGTTGCAATAAGTTCTGTCCGTAAGAAGAGCGGTATTTCATTTTCCCCACCATACGGATCAATTCCGGATGCAGGCCATGAACGCCTAAGTCTATCACCGTACGTTTACCGGTTTCAATCACTTCCTCTTCAATTTGCTTCTTCACTTTCGATACTACTTCCTCGATACGTGCCGGGTGGATACGTCCGTCTTGTACCAGCTGATGCAGGGCTAGTCGGGCAATCTCACGGCGAACAGGATCAAATCCTGAAAGGATAATAGCTTCAGGCGTATCGTCTACGATGATTTCAATACCCGTAGCTGCTTCCAGCGCACGGATGTTACGACCTTCGCGACCGATGATACGACCTTTAAATTCGTCTGATTCGATATGGAATACGGTGATTGAATTTTCAATTGCCGTTTCCGTAGCCACCCGTTGGATAGATTGGATCACAATCTTTTTCGCTTCCTTGTTGGCCGTCATTTTCGCCTCTTCGATGATTTCGTTGATATACGCTGCCGCATTACTTTTGGCTTCGTCTTTCAGCGATTCTACCAGGCGATCTTTTGCTTCTTCAGCCGATAATCCGGAGATTGTTTCCAGCTGTTCCACCTGTTTGTGGTGAAGTTTTTCCAATTCCTGTTTTTTCTTTTCCACCAGCTCCAACTGCGTTGCCAGATTTTCTTTTACGGTGTCGATTTCCGCATTTCTGCGTTGCAAATCATCCTGTCTCTGGTTGAGCGTAAGCTCACGTTGTTTCAGCTTTGTTTCTATGGATTGAATCTTGGAATTACGGGCAGACACCTGTTTTTCTAAGTCCGCCTTCAGATGGAGAAATTTCTCCTTTACCTCCAACAGTTTGTTTTTCTTTATTACTTCCGCTTCTTTTTCCGCTTCCTTCAATATGGATTCGTATTTTGACTTAAGAACAAATCGTATCCCAATCCAGGTCAGCAGACCGCCAAGTAATAAAGCAACTATCGATATGATTATATACATTTCCATATTACTTTATTATTTTAATTCACACTCGTTACTAAACAAAAAAAGCACCACATCGTGAGACTTTGCTCACAAAGTAGTGCGGTTATATCTTTATAAAACGACTTTAGGGTATTAGTCCTTCAGGTAAGCCTCCATCTTCCGGGTCAGTTCGTCTAACTTCTCCGTAAAAGGCTCTGTATCGTTTTTATCTTTCAATTGCAAATAATTTATAGACAATTGCAAAGCAACCATGGCTAACAAATCTTTTATGTCCACATCGGATTTAGCATATCGTTGACGGTATTGGAGCATCTTATTTCGAATTACCTTCGCGGCTTCTCGAACTGTTTGCTCTTCGTCCCGCTTAATCCAGATACCATAGCTTTTTTCTGCTATTTCTATATGTATAAGAAATTTATCATCGTCCATCGCTTCTATTCATTTAATAGTGCAATGCACTTATCTACTTCCCGCACTAATTTAGACAAGCGCATCTTGGCATTCTTTATCTCGCCTTCTTCGGCCGAGACGGCTTTTGCTGTCAATACGCTATCGTACTTGGTGTTCAACTCGCGGATCTTTAACAATGCCTGCTGCAGTTCTTCTTCCTTCGCGGCAAGAACACTATTAAGCTCCGTTATCATCCGCATCCGATCCTCGCACAGGTTAATCAGATCCTGAAGCCTAACCTCAAATACAGCCATTAATCTTTTCTGATCTTCGGTCATATCTCACCAAATTCTATACAAAAGTAAACGTTTGTATTGTAATTAGCAACATTCCACCGGATTATTATGATAAGTGATAAGCAGACTTTACAAAAAAAGTTGTGTATCCCCCGTGGGTACACAACTTTTTTCTATTGATTGAATTCGGTTTCTTACAAAAGGAATACCACAATAACGCCGTCGTTTTCTTCAAAACCAAGTTTTCCTTCCTTGGCCAGCCAGCCGAATGCGGCATAGAGATCCTTTTCCAATCTGATTTTAGTAGCTTTTTTGAGGTCTTTTACACTCAACTTTCCGTTTTCATTCAGAGCATGCCAAACAAGCCCCGCATTTGTTCCTATTATTTCAGTCATATGTTTGTGGTTTAGTTAATATGTTATACAAATCTAAACATTTTTTTACAAAAACAAAATCTAAGCCCCTTATTTTACGCATAGGCAAGTCGCTAGGAAGGGGGTAGCTAAAAAAGCCCCTTATTTTACGGTTTGACCTTCTATTTTACGCTTTAGCCTTTAGCATAATAGCCTCAATATCCGTTGCGCCTACATACTTTTCCAGGAGTCCGATGCTCCAGTCTTTCGTCTCTTCCAGGCCGTCCTCACCAGAGTAGGCATTTATGATCATCAGCAGGCTGGTTGTTTCCAACTCAATCTTCGTTCGCTCTTCATCGCTGGTCGGTGTGCCAATGCCTCCTATCTTGTCGCGGTATACGGGCAACCCTTCAATATTGAGTTCGCCGCGGCCTATTCCTTCATAACGTTCGCCGGCCTTTCCTACTCCCAACTCTAGGTCTCCTTCTATTTTACCGGTGTCAAAGCCACCGATTGAGTAACCCGTCTTGATGGAGATGAGGTTAATCAGGTCTACCAACGTATTGATCTGATAAAGGGGCAATCCCCGGTGAATCCGTCGGTGCAGGGCTTCGGCCGATGGGCGATAACGGTTCGGATCTTTACCCAATACCTTATACGCCTGGCGCGTGGCCTGTATGGTGGGAATCTTGTTTACTTGTTCAAGAGTCTGTTCTGTCCGAATCGTTTCTTCCAATGCAGCTATTTCTTGCCAGAGTCCCTCGTCGTAAGTTGTATTTTTAACCTTCGCCCGTATCGCCAGCACATGCAGGGCGGGGCAGGCTGTCTTTATTTCTTCAGAAAGTGTGATTTTCATTTGTTCGTCTTAGGTGTTCGTACGATACCCGTCAGAAAGCGACCGCTATGAATGCTTAGCCGTCTGGCGGAAAAGAATTCATTATGATTAGTGTAAGTGCAGATGCCGGCCGTCTCGATGTTTTCTTCAGACACACCTGCATCTATCAGTTGGCGACGGTTCACTTCCGTCAGATCTATATGCGGTTTGCCGGTCGACTCGTTGTAATAACATGCGCCGTCTAAGTTTATCCCTGCCGCCGTAAAAGCATCTACTACTTCATGTCCTACTTCAAAAGCTTCTTGACTGATGCACGGTCCGATACCTGCGCGGATCAAAGCCGGGTTGGCGCCATATCGGGCAACCATCGCTTCCACCGTTTTGGCTACGATACCGTTACACGTGCCCCGCCATCCGGCATGAGCCACACCGGCCACTTCCTTGTCCGGCGCATAGAGCACTATCGGTACACAGTCGGCCGTCGTAACGGCAATACCCACTCCGGGCAGGTCGGTCAGCAGGGCATCTACGCCCTCCAAAGTCTCTGCCTGTTCTTCGCTGGTTCGAGCCAGAAAATCCGTGTCAATCACACCTATTTCCGTACCATGCGTTTGATGCGGAACGTACATATCCTCAGGATGTAGACCGATAGCTGCGCATAGGCGTTTTCGGTTTTCTGTCACATGTTCCGGTTTATCTCCACAGAAGGCGCCCAGGTTGAACGAGGCATACGCTCCTAGCCCCACGCCCCCCAGGCGTGTGGTCATGAAATGAAAAATGTTACAATCCTCGGCCAAGCCTTCGAATTGTAACATTTGAATATTATTTTTCTGTATCCTCTTCATCTGATTCTACATCCTCTTCATCGTCCCAGTCAAACTCTTCGTAGTCATCATCCAAGAAGTCGTCATCGTCTTCCGTGACAGGCACCACAAAACCATCATCATCGTCCAGATTCAGCGACGCAATATCCAGGTTCTTATGAACGATACGTTCCACCTCGTGGAAGTTTTCTACGTTCAGTTCCTTCCAAAGCAGGTCTTTCAGCTGGGTGATTCCCTTGTTGGTGATCGACGAGATAAATACATACGGTATCCCTTCCGGCAGTTCGGCTTTGAGTGCTTCCTCCAGTTCATCGTCCAGCATATCGCTTTTCGTGATGGCCAGCACCCTTCTCTTTTCAGCCAAGTCGGGATTATACGTCACCAGTTCGTTATATAAGATATCGTATTCCTTGGCTATATTGTCTGCATCGGCAGGCACCATAAACAGCAATAGCGAGTTACGTTCTATATGACGTAAGAAGCGCAGTCCCAATCCTTTGCCTTCGCTGGCTCCCTCAATAATTCCGGGGATGTCAGCCATCACAAACGAACGGTTGTCGCGATAGCTCACGATACCCAGGTTCGGTTCCAGTGTGGTGAACGGATAGTTGGCAATCTTCGGTTTGGCTGCCGATACCACCGATAGCAAGGTAGACTTGCCGGCGTTCGGGAATCCCACCAATCCTACATCGGCCAGCAGCTTGAGTTGCAAGATCACCATACGCTCCTGAGCCGGTTCGCCCGGTTGTGCATAGCGAGGTGCCTGGTTGGTCGATGTTTTGAAGTTCCAGTTGCCCAGACCTCCGCGTCCTCCTTTCAGGAGCATCACTTCCTGTCCGTCAGCCGTTACGTCACAGATAAATTCGCCCGTTTCGGCATCGTAAACCACTGTTCCGCAAGGCACTTCAATCACCCGGTCTTCACCGTCTTTACCCGTGCTTCGTTTGCCTGTCCCCGATCCACCGTTGGTAGCCATGATATGACGTTCATATTTCAGGTGGAGCAAAGTCCAATAGTTCCGGTTGCCACGTAAAAAGATATGGCCTCCTCTACCACCGTCACCACCGTCGGGCCCTCCTTTCGGAATATATTTTTCCCGTCGGAAATGCGTGGATCCACGACCTCCCTTTCCCGAGCGGCAATAGATCTTTACGTAATCTACAAAGTTTGATTCAGCCATTTTTCTCTCTTTTTATTTAAAAACAAGCGGAGTCGTACTCCGCGATTATACGTTTTGAATAGCTTCTTTGATACGGCCAAAGATTTCTTCCACGGTACCCATTCCTTTGATGGCTACGTGCTTGCCTTCGCCTATATAATAGTCTGCCAAAGGAGCTGTTTGATTGTGATACACCTCCAGACGTGATTTGATCGTTTCCAGATTGTCGTCCGAACGGCCCGATACCTTACCGCGTTCCAACAGGCGGTTGATCAGTTCTTCTTCGTCCACTTGCAGGTTCAACATCACCGAAACGTCTGTATTACGTTCGTTCAACATCTTCTTCAGCGCCTTAGCCTGAGGAATCGTACGTGGGAATCCGTCAAAGATCACCCCTTTAGAGTCCTTTTTCGAATCCAATACTTTCGCCAGGATATCGATAATCAGTTCGTCGGGCACCAATTGACCTTTTTCAATATAACCCGAAGCGATCTTACCCAGTTCAGTTTCACCTTTGATTTCTGCGCGCAACACATCGCCCGTAGAGATATGGTCCAAGCCATATTCTTTAATAATCAACTCACTCTGTGTTCCCTTCCCTGATCCGGGAGCACCGAAAATAACGATATTCAACATACTATGTTAATTTTTTTTGAACTTATTCTACGATTGTGTAGATATCCCTGTAGGCACGTCCTTGCTCATCATAGTCCAGTCCGTAGCCCACAATAAAGTCATTTGGAATTTCAATACCCACATAGTCCGGCTTCAGGTCGCATTTCAGCGCATCCGGTTTGAGTAGCATGGTAGCCAGCTTCACGTCGGCCGCACCTTCATTCTTCAGCTTTTCAATCACATACTTCATGGTTAAGCCTGAATCGACGATATCTTCCAGCAAAACAACCACACGCCCTTTGACATCGCTGGTCAGCGGCATCACTTCGTTCACTTGGCCGGTTGTATTTGTACCCTGGTAAGAAGAGTAGCGGGCAAAGGCTAATTCGTAAGGTCCGTTCAGCTGCCTCATCAGCTCAGCTACGAACATAAAGGCTCCGTTTAATACCCCTACGAAAAGCGGATTTTTGCCTTCCATATCTTCCTTAATACGCGTAGCCATCTTCGCGATAGCCTCTTGAATTTCATTCTCGGGAATAAAGAGTTTGAACTCCTTGTCCCATAACCGGATATTGTCCATCTGTTTATATGAAAAATAATGAAGCGGCAAAGTTACGCTTTTTTGACGATATATGCTATCGCGCACCTTGTTTTTCTATTTTACCGGGATGTATCCCACCTCTTTGACCGTAGCCTGTCCTTTGTCCGAGAGCACATAATCGATAAAGGGTTTCACTTGGTTTTCCGATTTCACCTCGTAATAGTAGTAGAGGGGGCGGACAATGGGGTAGGAGCCGTTGAAGGAATTAGCCAGGGTAGGCTCTACGATGGTCTTTCCGCCGTCGTATGATACGCTGAGGGCTTTAACCTCCTTGTTCAGGTAGGCGAGGCCCACATAGCCGATGGCCCCTTTCGTCTGGGCCACGCTCTGTATTACCGCACCTGTAGCCGGCATGCTCAGAATTGCGTTCATGTAGTTCTTGTTCTTCAGAACGTTTTCTTTAAAGAACTCGTAAGTGCCCGATGAGGTCTCACGTGAATAGGCAACGATCTTCAGGTTCGGACCGCCTACATCCTTCCAGTTTCTGATTTTCCCTCTGAAGATGGCTTCCAGCTGTTCACGGGTAAGGTATTTCACCGGATTCGACGGATGCACCACCACGGCCAGGGCATCGTAACCGATCACCACCTCCTGAATCTCTTTCTTTACTTCCTGAAATTTCACCCGTTCGGCAAACTTAATCTTTCGTGAGCTCATGGCTATCTCTGTGGTTCCTTCGCGTAGGGCCGAGATGCCCACGCCCGATCCGCCGCCTGTGATGGTAATCTTTGCGTCTTTATGGTTGTATAAGAAGTTTTCGGCTTGCTTTTGGGTAAGGGGCAGGCAGGTATCGCTGCCCTTAATTCGTTGGGCCACAGTTGGTGCAGTAGCCATCCCTGCTATCAATACAGCTAATAAAAGTATCTTCTTCATCCTGTAAACAGTTTGTCATTAAACTGTTACAAATGAAGTAAATCGATGTTTCAGTTGCGTGAAACAGATGTTACAATACGGTGAATACCCTTAAAACTTGTATTGAAGGCGGATGGTCAGCACGTTGTCTTTTCTATCCTTTTCATAGCCTACCACGTTCGCACTCGTCTCGTTACGGTTCACTTCGTAATACGCTTGCAGGCGGATATGCTTGTTAAAGCGATACAGACCGCCGAATCCTACTGTGTGCTGTGCCAGATCGGTCGCGCTGGTCAGGCTTTCCGGTCGTCCCGTCTCATTGCCTTTCAGCTTGGTGTTCGGGTCGTAAGCATCATACTTCAGTACGAATGAAAAGGGGCTGGTGCCGATATCCTGAATAAAATAGAAAAAATACCCTAAGAAAGGACGTGCGTATAGGGCATTCGCCTCGTCGTTTGTGGGTCGGGTACTGTAGTTCGGGCTTCTGCTGCTCGAGGCAATCCCCGGCTGCGTACCCCAAAGTCCTTCTGCCCGTAGCTCCGTCTTGCCCATCGACGAGTGGAAACTAAACTGGGCATCCACCCCGAAATACTCCCGCTTCATAAAGGTGCCCGTCCGCCCTTGGTCTATCGCCACAAAATGCCCTTCCTGCATTTCATATGATGTAGAAGTCGGGTTAAACACACTCCCGTTGTAATACGAAGCGCCGAGTCCCCATTCCATATCCTGCCCGATTGCTTTCGAAGCACCCAGTCGTCCTATAAAATCCTTGCGGTTGTCCGTTTCCCGGTTGATGCTGTTACCCGCAAAAAGTCCCGCATCCAGCGTCAGGAAATGCAAGGACGATTCCTTGGGCATCCGCAGGGCGAGCATAGCGCCCAGATCGCGTTCGTCCGGAAAGAAATACTGAATCACGGTGGCCCGTTCGGGCGATTCCAGGTTCGATGTCGAGAAGGTCACCTCGTGACCGAAGGGACGGTTAAACACCCCCGCCATCAAGCGGTTCTGCCGTGTCCACGGATCCCGGATCCCGATGTAGATGTCGCGAAAGCTCACGCCCTTGTCGTTCACCTCAATCTGTATGGCTCCCGTGCCGAGTCCATCGTCGTAGGCAAACTTCATCCTACCGCGGCGAATCCCAATTCGGTTGAAACCCTGTTCCGGGTCTTCGTTTTTATCACCCACCTTTAGGGAGGCGTCTTTTTGTCCGTACTGATATTGCCCTTGTATATAGGCCGAAACTTTAAACTTGCTCATGTCTTTCACGAGCAAGTCTAAAGTTTCTATTTGACCGGCGAGCGTATCCAAACGCTCTACCGGACTATCTATCTCTTGTGCAAAAGCGAAGGCAGGCCAGATCGCTAGTGCAGCCAAAAGCTTCATCTTCATGATTATTTCAGGTTGCTTTCAATCCACTTTCTTGCATTGACAAACATTTCCAGCCAAGGAGTTACCTGATCCGAATCCCTTCTTTCTTCCGGGTAGTAGCCACATTGCCATGGGAAGATCGAACGTTCCGGGTGAGGCATCATCGCTAAGTGACGGCCGTCTTTCGAGCAGACACCGGCTACCGACCAAGGCGATCCGTTCGGATTGGCAGGATAACCGTCATAACTATATTTCGCAATCACATGATATTCCTTTTCGTCGTAAGGGAACGAGAATTTACCTTCTCCGTGTGCTACCCATACGCCCAGCTTCGTACCGCTCAGTGAGCCTAGCATCACCGAATTGTTCTTTGGAATTTCCAACCCTACGAAGTTCGATTCGAACTTGTGCGAGTCGTTGTGCACCATCTTGTGTTTCTTCTCGTGTTCCGGATAGAGCAGCTCCAGTTCGGCCATCAGCTGGCAACCGTTACATACCCCGAGGCTCAATGTGTCCTTGCGGGCATAGAAGTTGTCGATAGCTTTCTTCGCCTTCTCATTATATAAGATACCGGCTGCCCATCCCTTGGCCGATCCCAATACGTCCGAGTTCGAGAATCCACCGCAGAATACGATGAAGTTCACGTCTTCCAGCGTTTCGCGTCCCGATGCCAAGTCGGTCAGATGCACGTCTTTCACGTCAAATCCCGCCAGATACATGGTATACGCCATTTCGCGTTCGCCGTTCGTACCCTTGTCGCGCAGGATGGCCGCTTTGATACCGGTCGGTTCGCGACGGTCGGCCGAAGCGGCGTAAGCAGACAACTTACCGGTGAACGACTTGCTCAGCTTATATTCGATCGGCTGCATCTTATAGTTTTCGAAACGGTTTCCGGCACATAGGCTACCGCTCTGTTTGATATCCAGCTTATAAGAAGACTGATACCATACATCACGCATATAGTCGATACCGAAATGATATTGTGCGTCGCCTTTTGATACGAGGATATGACGTTCGTCGGTTGGTTTGGCAATGATGGCAAAGCCCACACCTGCTTCTTCCAATAGTTTTTCGAACGCTTTCTTCTGTTTTGAAGCAACCTGTACGAGGATAGCCGGATTTTCGGCAAACAAAATCTTGATCAGATCCGTTTCCGCCAACTTGTCCAGGTTTACTTCCAATCCGCCTTCCATATTGGCAAAGCACATTTCCAACAGGGCTGTCAGCATACCACCGGCCGAGATATCGTGTCCGGCCAGGATCAGTCCCTTTTCGATGGCTTCCTGTACCGCGTTGAACGCATCGCGGAAATATTCCGGATCCTGTACGGTTGGCACCTCGTCGCCCAGCTTGTTCAAGGTCTGTGCAAAGGCCGAACCACCCAGCTTTAAGGTGTCGAACGAGAAGTCTATATAGTAAAGTACGCTTGCTTTTTCTTTTGAGAGGACAGGCGAAACGATTTTCTTCACGTCGCTCACTTCACCGCCGGCCGAGATAATCACCGTACCCGGAGCAAGCACTTTTTCGTCGCCGTACTTCTGTGTCATCGACAGCGAGTCCTTACCTGTCGGTATATTGATGCCCAGTGAGCAAGCAAAGTCAGAAGCTGCTTCCACCGCCTTGTATAGGCGAGCATCTTCCCCTTCGTTGCGGCAAGGCCACATCCAGTTTGCACTTAGCGAAACGCTGTCCAGCTGTTCACGTAGCGGAGCAAATACGATATTGGTCAACGCTTCTGCAATAGCCATGACCGATCCCGCTGCCGGGTCGACGATAGCCACCTGCGGCGCATGGCCGATCGAGGTTGCGATACCCGCTTTACCGCGGTAGTCGAGTGCCACCGCACCCAAGTCGCTTAACGGCAATTGCAGTTCACCCTGACATTGCTGACGGGCAATCTTACCTGTTACCGAGCGGTCTACCTTGTTGGTCAACCAGTCCTTGCAGGCAACGGCTTCCAGCTGAAGCACGTTTTCCAGATAATGATGCAGTTCCGATTCCTTATATTGTACCGGTGCGTATGTTTCAGTTATTGTTTTGTCGGTCATCACCGTTTTAGGCGGTTTACCGAACATATATTCTAGTTTGATGTCGATCGGGCGTGTGCCGTCTGCCTGTTCAAAAACGAACTGCATGTCGTTGGTCGTTTCGCCCACCACGTAGATAGGAGCACGTTCGCGTTCAGCGATTCGTCTTACCCGTTCCACTTCTTTTTCTTCCATCAGCAAGCCCATACGTTCCTGGCTTTCGTTGCCGATAATTTCTTTTGCCGATAGGGTTGGATCGCCCACCGGCAACTGGCTCATATCGATCTTACCGCCCGTTGCTTCTACCAGTTCAGACAAGCAGTTCAGGTGACCGCCTGCCCCGTGGTCGTGTATCGATACGATTGGGTTTTCGTCCGATTCTGCAATGGCACGGATAACGTTGGCCGCACGCTTTTGCATTTCCGGGTTGGCACGCTGTACGGCATTCAATTCGATACCGCTGGTGTACTGTCCTGTGTTAACCGATGAAACGGCACCACCACCCATACCGATGCGGTAGTTATCACCACCCAGGAGCACCACCTTTTCGCCCGGCTTCGGTTCGCCCTTCAGCGCATCGCGCTTGTTGGCATAGCCTACACCACCGGCCAGCATGATTACCTTGTCGTACGCATATTTCTTGTTGTTCTCTTCATGTTCGAAGGTCAGCACCGAACCGCAGATCAGCGGTTGACCGAATTTGTTACCAAAGTCAGACGCCCCGTTAGAAGCCTTGATCAGGATTTGTTCAGGAGTCTGGTATAACCATTGACGCGGATCCATAATCTTTTCCCATTCGCGGGTACCTTCCGTACGCGGATAAGCAGTCATATAAACGGCCGTACCGGCAATCGGCAGAGATGCCTTACCACCGCCCAGGCGGTCGCGAATTTCACCCCCCGTACCTGTAGCAGCCCCGTTAAACGGTTCTACGGTAGTCGGGAAATTATGGGTCTCTGCTTTCAGCGAGATTACGGTATCGATATCTTTGATGGCGAAATAATCCGGTTTGTCGCCGCTCAGCGGAGCAAACTGTTCCACCCTTGGACCTTCGTTAAAGGCCACATTATCCTTGTAGGCCGATACCAGTCTGTTCGGGTTTTCCGCAGATGTTTTTTTGATTAAGTTAAAGAGGGAGCTTTCCTTTTCTTCGCCATCGATGATAAACTTACCGCCGAATATTTTGTGGCGGCAGTGTTCCGAGTTCACCTGTGCAAAGCCATATACTTCGCTATCGGTCAGTTTGCGGTTCAGCTTCACGCTCACTTCTTCCAGGTAAGCCACTTCGTCGTCGCTCAGTGCCAGGCCTTCCTGTACATTATATGCAGCGATATCGTCGATTAAGAGGATAGGGTCGGGCTGTTTGTCGATGGTAAACAGGTTTTGATCCAGTCCGTTGTAGATGCGTTGCAACATCGGGTCGTGTTCCGCACTTCCCGAAGCCACCGGATAGTACTCTTCAATGCGGGTGATCCCTTTGAGTCCCATGTTCTGGGTGATTTCCACGGCGTTTGTGCTCCACGGCGTAATCATTTCACGGCGTGGTCCTACGAACCATCCGTCTACGTTTTCCGATTGCACCGGGGTTGCTTCGCTGAACAACCAGACTAATTTTTGAGTATCCTCGGGCGAGAAGGGCTGAGCAGTTTCAACCGCCAGCAAGCTTTTAGTAGATGATCTGAAGAAAAGAATCATATCGTCATTTTTTATTGTAATGTATAGAATACGATAGGTTCCGCAAAGATAGGCAATAATTCGTTTTGTATCCTAATGCCCGGCACAGATAATCGTCCTATCCGGGCATTCGTTTTAACGGGAGTAGCTAAGGCCGGTAAAGGTAGTGCTGTTATGGCTTTTTTTGTCGATGGCTTTTTTGATCAAGCAGTCTATCGAGTAGCGGCCGGGGCCGGTAATCCAGAGAAGAATAAAGACTACCAGGTAGAGAAATGCCAATTCGCGAACGGCAAACGGATCGGCGCCGTGAATCGCAAAGAAAGCAACCGCCATGGTGGTGATCATCGGAATCAGGGCCAGTCGGTAGAGGAGTCCGAATATAAAACCTACCGGGCAGGCGAGTTCGGCAAAGAGAGCAAGGATCAACGAAGCCTGGCTTCCGATACCTAACGGATCGGGAAAGGATTGTGCTAAGTCATCAAATTGCATCAACTTCTGCCAGCCGTGTGACATAAAGGCCACACCGATGGCCAGGCGTGCCAAAAACAAAATTCGGGAAGCCCGGTTGTCAAGCGTCCGCGAGCCGTACAGTATATTAGTGATGATCGCCATAACTCTCAACGAATTTAAAGGTGGAAAGTTAAGAACTAAAAATTAATATCGCAAGATTTTATTTCTGAAGATTTTTATTAATACTTGTTGAAATATTTTAAATATATTTACATATGTTTTTGTATTGAGCAGCATGAGTTTGCTTGACGCATTCATAATCAAAATGTTTGAAACACGCATGGTGACTAAAAAGTCCCCCGATTAAGGTTAATCGTAATAAATTATTCAAAATTTTGAAACTTTGGCTATTAAAAAAATAAGTGTAGCTTTGTTTCACTAACAAAAACTCTGTTTAGGAATTAGGGTTTTAATAGGTTAACACTGTCAGGGTCATATTTTTTAGAACTTTATAATGGCCTGATCTCACAATAAATCGAGTTAGTCGTCTGTGACTGACGAACTTTGTCATGCTTAATTTTTCACTTAATGTTAATGAATTATGTCAAATTACCTTATCCGAATATTGTCGGTTAAGTATCTCAGCCGTTGGCTGATACTGTTAATCGACTTGTTCGTATCGACTTCTTCCAGTCTTTGTGCGTTTTTGTTGGCTTTCTTTATAATTAAGTTGCAAATTTCGTGGCATTTTATCTATTTCTTTGGGGCTTTCTCGGCTCTCAGCAGCTTAATCAGTATATACATCTTTAAGATCTATAAAGGCGTGATTCGCCATTCGTCCTACACCGAAACCGGACGAATAGCCCTGGCCAGCATTCTCAAAATCGCCTTACTGGCACTGGCCTCACTCCTGGTCATGGATTTGGTCGAACCTCAGCTTATTTATGCTTCCCTCCTGTTCGACTTCCTCATTACCTTTTTTGCTCTCATCACCATCCGTACCATTATAATCGAGCTCTATCACCAGGTGATGGATTCGATTGCAGCAAATAAAAAAAATCTGCTCATCTATTTAAATAATGAGTACAAGGATATTGCCTCACATACGCATGTGACCGATGTGATTGGCGACTACCGGATGTGCGGTTACCTGCAGATGAATGCCAACGATCACTACCGCATCAACGGCTATAATGTCTATGTGGCTTCCTGCAAGACCTCTTTTGCCCATTTAATCAAGAAATACCATATTTACGCCGTTTTGTTCCTCAATGATCAGGACTTGCGTCACGAACGCGATGGCTTGGTGCGCTATTGTGAATCTTTGCAGGTAAAGATGCTCTTCCTGCCTACCGTCAACGAAGTAGATAAGAAGAAAGGGATCCAGCGTACACCGGCCGAAGTAAAGGTCGAAGACCTGCTCAGCCGTGACGAAATCGTAATCAACCTGAACGAGATAAGCAATGACTTAGCCAACAAGGTGGTGATGGTTACCGGCGCTGCCGGCTCTATCGGTAGTGAACTTTGCCGTCAGCTTTGCAAATTCCCTATCAAGCATCTGGTCTTGTACGATTGTGCCGAGACCCCGATGCATAACCTGCATCTCGAATTATCCGAACACTACCCGAACATACACCATTCCGCTGTGATGGGCGATGTTCGCGACCAACTTCGCGTGAAAGCCATCTTCGAGCGTTATTACCCGCAGATTGTTTTCCATGCGGCAGCCTATAAGCATGTGCCCCTGATGGAAGAAAATCCTTGCGAAGCCATACATACCAACGTGTTCGGTACCAAGATTATAGCCGATGCCTCCATTAAATATAAAGCAGAAAAATTTGTGATGGTATCGACCGACAAGGCTGTGAACCCCACCAATGTCATGGGGGCTTCCAAGCGTCTGGCCGAAATGTATATACAAAGCCTCAACGGGGGCTTGAAGCGAGGAGAGATCAAAGGATCCACCCGTTTCATAACCACCCGTTTCGGCAATGTGTTGGGCAGCAATGGCTCCGTCATCCCCCTGTTCCGCGAACAGATAGCCAAGGGCGGTCCCGTTACCGTTACCCACCCCGACATTATCCGTTACTTTATGACTATCCCCGAAGCTTGCCGCCTTGTGCTCGAAGCGGGCACCATGGGCAAGGGAGGCGAAATATTCGTCTTCGATATGGGCGAGCAGGTCAAGATTGCCGACCTCGCCAAACGTATGATTTCCCTGGCCGGGTTTGAACCCGAAAAAGATATCGAGATCGTCTATACCGGTCTGCGTCCCGGCGAAAAGCTATTCGAAGAATTGCTGAGCGACGAAGAGCATACCCTGCCTACGCCACACGAAAAGATCCGTGTAGCCGGCGTACGCGAATTCAATTACAACGAGTTGCTTCCGGAGTTGGACGACCTGATACAACTGGCGCTCAAGGCCGAGACAATCCCAACGGTGCGGAAGATGAAAGCGATTGTGCCCGAATTCATCAGTAAAAATTCCGTGTACGAAAAATTAGACGAGGAACTACACTCAGCAGCTGTTTAATCCGGTTTTGTCAATAACATCCGGCGGTTACGCCCCGATACCGAATAAGACAGATGGACAAAGTTCTTTTTAGTATAAAAGATGACCTGATCGAACTCCGGCGCATTCGCCGAACGAAGTGTCAGGAGCAACGGTTTGAAATCGACCATATAGATATCAGCCGCTTCGCCCGTCAGGTGTTGCGAATTCAAAACGCCACCCACACGCCGGTTCAGCTCCTCACATCGGAACCCGCTCAATACGTGCATCGGTTTATTGCCGCAAAGCGCACGCAGCGGTTCCAGCAGCCGGCTACACAATACCTTCATGGCACTGATAGCATCGGGTGGAGGACTATTGTCAATTCCCTTATCGATAGCCGTCCGGCTATAGATAAACTCATTCAGCGAGAAATGTTCACTCAGCTGCACCTTGCCGGTGTTGGCCGGATTCCTCTTTTCTTTCATATTTTCTTAGTTCTTCTTTTAGTTTGTACGTATAATCAACACCAAATAACGCTCCGGCAAAGGTGGATATCTCGCCGAAAGCGACCAATACACTCTGGTGGATCTCGCCGGGCGGATCAATCCAGAAGGCACAAAATATCAGAACGAGGCCGGCTACACTCAGTAGCACGGCCATCGTCAGCTGGATTCGCATCTTATTATGCATACGCTCCGTTAAGGGGAGGTTTAGATATCACCCGGGATTTCTACATCCGACCCGTTGTCGCCATCCGTGTTGTCCGTCTGTTTTTCAGACAACAGAACGAAGTGTGCGTTGTTACGAGTCTCACGCAGGGAAGCCCCCGGTGTGAAGATAATTTTCGGCGCCTTCAACATACTCGGTGTAAAATCTTCCTTGTTGGTCACGCCCTTACTGCTAACCGACAGGCGGAAGCTGCCCAATTCGCCAACTTTGACGGTGCGTCCCGATTTCAGTTGGAAATCGATCACGAAGTTAAGGTTGTCCAATACCGCCTTCACATCGGCGCTCGATACCGTACTTCGGGCAGCAATCAGCAGGCAGAGCTCGTCCATGGAAGCCATACCCGTACTTTTGGCAATGGCATACCATTTCTTTTCAGAAGTTTTGTCACCCGGTTTTGTGAATCGCTGAACTAATCTGTAATTGTGTACCATAATTAATTAATAGTTTAATAGGTTAATAATAGAAATACGTGGTTAGCTAAACACATTGCAAAGATAGATTGCCCGAAAAGGAAGTTTTTGTCATGGGTGAAAATGCTATATGATAGTATATCAGCAAGATATGAGGGTAGGAGCCATATGTTGGGCCAAAATCCCGATAATCTATGACAATGAAAAATACCCCTTATTTAATAATTATTTATATATTCAACCTTTTAAAACAGGAATATAAACCAGATAAAAATGAAAAATAGTGTATTAGCTATCATTAATGATATTCGTGCAGCCAAGAATTTGAACGCCTTAGCTAACCTGAACGAAAGCGACAACCTTCGTGACGACCTTGGACTCACCTCGTTCGATCTGGCCGAGCTTACCGTTCGCATCGAAGATGAGTTCGATATCGATATTTTTGAAGATGGCTTGGTGAGTACAGTTGGTGAAATATACGCTAAATTGAGCTGATCTGCAGATGACCGTATTTCTTGTAGATAATGAAAAGGTTTACACCTACGATGATTTGCTTTCAACGCTAAATCAGGCAACAACCTATTGTCCCCTGCTTAAAACGGACCATGTATATGCCTATTTTGCGAATTTAATTCGCGCGCTGACGGCAAATAAGCCGTTGGTCTTATTAGACTCCGATTTGAGTTTGACGGAGATTGCCGGTGTAGACGTTAGTCAGGTGAATCAGCCCCAACCCATCGAGCAGAAGAATTTTGTCGCGATGGAAGAGGTGGTTGCCGCCTTGCAGCAGTCTTCTTCAGAAATTACGATATTCACCTCCGGTACGACCGGTCAGCCCAAACAAGTGATACATACCGTTGGCTCCCTGACCCGTAGCGTACGTCTGGGAGACAAGTATAAAGGGCAGGTGTGGGCCTATGCCTACAATCCCACCCACATGGCAGGACTTCAGGTGTTCTTTCAAGCGTTCGAAAACCTCAATACCCTCATAAACGTGTTCAACAAGCAGCGAACGGAGGTCTACGAACTGATTCAGAAGCATCAGATCACCCATGTGTCGGCAACGCCAACATTCTATCGTTTGCTCTTACCGTTCGAGCAGGCGTATACAAGCGTTGTTCGCGTTACGTTAGGAGGAGAGAAATCCGATCCGCATCTCTATCAGGCTATTGAGAAGATTTTCCCTTCCGCAAAGATTAATAATGTATATGCATCGACCGAGGCCGGTTCGTTGTTTGCCGCCAAGGGCGATTGCTTCCAGATACCCGCCTCGCTTCGCCACCGGTTTGCGGTTGCCGACGATGAGCTCCTTATACACAAGTCACTCTTGGGTCGTTCAGACAGTTTCCGGTTTGAAGGCGACTACTATCATTCGGGCGATCTCATCGAATGGGTAGACAAAGAGCAAGGCCTTTTCCGATTTAAGAGTCGCAAGAACGAATTAATTAATGTAGGAGGCTATAAGGTGAACCCCGGCGAAGTAGAAAATATGCTCCTGGCGATGGACGGAATCCGTCAGGTACTCGTTTTTGGCAAACCCAATTCCGTATTAGGAAATGTGCTCTGTGCCGATATTCAGTTAGAAGCAGGCTCATCCCTCACCGAACTCGATATCAAGAAGGCCTTACGCACACAGCTTCAGGATTTTAAGATACCTCGTCGAATCCGATTCGTTGAGGAGATGACATTAACAAGAACCGGCAAACTAAAAAGATCCTAAACAATGAACATGCTTGTTACAGGTTGCTCACGCGGTGTGGGCTTAGAAATATGCAAAGTATTGCTTGAACAAGGCCATACGGTATATGGCGTGGCACGCAGCTGTCCGGAAGAGTTCATCGTTCTGCAGGCAGCCTATGAAGGACGCCTCTTTTACAAAAGTGTGGACCTGGCCGATTGCGAAAACGTACGCCGGAACATCTTCAAGGATTATTGCGGAAACAAGGTGCAGCTACATGGATTTGTAAATAATGCCGCCGTAGCCTATGACGATATCGTTACGAATCTCAATCTCGATCGTCTCAAGGCCATGTACGATGTCAATGTCTTCACACCCATGATGATGACCAAGAACGTACTCCGTAACATGATCCTTCACAAAACAAAGGGATCAATCGTTCACATATCCTCTATTTCGGTACATACCGGCTACAAGGGATTGGCTATGTATGCCTCCTCTAAGGGCGCACTCGAAGCCTTCTCGAAAGATACGGCTCGCGAATGGGGTCCCCTGGGCATCCGTTCAAATGTAGTTGTTCCGGGCTTTATGGCAACCGCTATGAGTTCCACCCTCAATGACGAGCAACGAAGTAAAATCTATGCCCGCACATCGCTGAAGGCCGCCACCAGCATCCGGTCAGTAGCCGAGATGGTCGCGTTTCTGTTGAGTGAAAAGGCCCAGAGCATTACCGGACAGAGTATACACGTAGATAACGGAACCATATAAACATGAAGTTCAATAATAGAAACATCCATATAGGTAAAAACGTCAAACTGGGCAAGAACGTTAAGATTGGCGACAATACCACCATCTATGACAATGTAACGATTGGCGACGATACCATCATTTGTAATGATTGCGTATTAGGAGAGCCCCTACATAATTATTATCAAGACGAAAATTACGAAAACCCCGAACTGGTGATCGGCGCCCATTCATTAATCAGAAGCCATTGTATTTTCTATGCAGGAAGCACGTTTGGCGAACATCTGCAAACAGGCCATCGGGCAACGATTCGCGAACATACCCAGGTGGGCCATCATTGTTCCATAGGCTCATATTGCGACATACAAGGCGAGTGTACGATAGGCAACTATGTTCGCCTGCACAGCTATGTCAATGTGGGGCAAGGAGCAGAGATCGACGATTTTGTATTCATCTCACCGTATACCGTACTCACGAACGACCCTACCCCCCCTTCCGATGTAACAGCGGGGGTTAAGATAGGCAAGTATTCACAAGTCACCACCTCCTGCGTGTTATTGCCGGGAGCCGTTATAGGGCGAAACTGTTTAGTCGCCGCCCATTCAACGGTAGGAGGAACGTTCGAAGATTTCTCCTTTATCGGAGGCTCACCCGCCAAGCGGGTATGTGACGTACGCAAGGCCCCCTTGTTCAACCCCATCACCCAAAAGCGTCAGTATCCTTGGCAGCGTAATTTCACACGCAACATGCCTTGGAAAGACCAGGGATTCGATCAGTGGTGTGAAGAAACGGGCGAAACGCTATAACCGTCAATACTCATCCTTTATTTTGATTCGGCTTATCCAATCCAGAATATCGGACGGTTTCGGAATTTTATTCAGGATATAGTTAGCCAATGTACGGCTTGTATAAGGAATGTCGAAAGATATTTTCAGACAGAAGGCCAAGTGGCGCACCGAATTTTTCGCCACCATCATAGAAACGACCAAGATATGCATCAGCCCAATCAGCAGCATCGGGTCATCCGGTTTGAAGCGCAATGCACCGAGTATAGTATTATTGATCAGGTAGTACATCAGAACATCCCGGTCGCTCGTGAGCCATTTAAATAAGAATTTGCGATAGTAGGCCGTCAACGAATTCCAGTGCATAAATGCCAGATAGAATAAATCTTTTTTTAACTGTTCCGCTTTATCCTCAGGCAATTGGTTGAGAGTTGTTTTAAGCAAGCCTACGCTAGGGCGGTTCGTCCCCAATATGGCATTGATCCGTTTGATGGATTTTTCCATAGTTACGATTCTAATTTGGTTAACAAATTCACTTCTCGATGCTTCAAAAACGAAACCTCACAACATCCCGATGTGAAGTAGGTGAAGTTGAAGCGTTGAAAATCGGGGTCTCGATCATTTTGAAAAAACACCTCGAACGTTTTAAAAAAACATCTCGAACGTTTTCAAAAAAGATCCCGATGTTTTTTAAAAATCATCGAGATGATTTCTAAAGTAAGAAATTCAAGGCTTGAAGACATCTATATGACTAGTTTTATAAACAAAATGACATCCCGATGTCAAAAAACCTCAACCGCAAATAAAGCCCATATTGCTGAAATTTAAAAGAGAAACAGGGTGTTTTTGCATAAATTAACAGGATTGAGTGTAAAAAGACATTTAAAGAGGATAAATATCTTTTATTAAAATATGATAACGTCTAAAATAATGTCAATTAATTTGATCTGGATTCTACTGGTATAGTAAATGTTAAGAATAAAGTAGTTCACATTTTTGGAAATGGAATGGAAAGTGATGTTGTTTTAAGTCTTTAAAATATAGTAGGGACAGTACAATTTTAAATTGGATGCTTAATCATATAATATGAAAGAATTTACTTATCATTATCAATTTATGTTAGTTTCATTTAAATAATAATAGTTTTTTATAAAGTTACAGATATTCTTTAAAAAGGCTACTTGCGATATACAAAGACAGTATATATACTACTCTCTGGACTTTGCTGAAAAGATTTTTTATAGTTGGAATAAGTTTTTAATTCATGATAGAACAAAATAATAGAACTGTTAATAATAAAAGATTGGCAAAGAACACAATTTATCTCTATTTGAGAATGATTATAGTGATGCTATTAACATTCTATTCAACGCGTGTTTTGTTAACAGTTCTTGGAGTTGAAGATTTTGGTATATACAATGTTGTATGTGGATTTGTAACGATGTTTAACTTCTTAAATACTTCAATGGCAAACGGAACTCAAAGATTTTATAATTATGAAATTGGTAAAAATGGAGAGAAAAATATAGGTAGTGTATTTACACATGCGATTATTATTCAAATTGTCATCGCGGTAATTATTTTAATTCTAGCAGAATCTGTAGGATTATGGTACTTATATAAAATCATGATAATACCAACAAACAGGTTAGATGCTGCCTTTTGGATTTATCAATTTTCATTATTAAGTCTTTTGTTTGTTGTCTTTTCCGTTCCATTCAGTGCCGCTGTAATGGCATATGAAAAAATGGACTTTTTTGCGATTACAACGATTATTGATGCTATATTGAAATTATTAATAGTATTGTGTCTTCCCTATATTCAATATGATCAATTGATACTATATGGTATTTTAATGTCATTTATAAATATACTAAATTTTATTTTCTATTATAGTTATTGTAGATTCAATTTTTCTACTATTAGATTTAATAAATCTATTAATAAAAATTTATTAATTTCCATGCTTTCTTTTTCAGGGTGGAATGTGTTTGGATCATTGGCTCATATTAGTAAGATTCAAGGTGTAAATCTTGTGTTTAATGCTTTTTGGGGAACTGTCGTAAATACATCATATGGGATTGCTACGCAAATAAGTAATGCTGTTAGTAGCCTAACGGTGGGATTTGTTACAGCACTTCGTCCACAAATGATAAAAAGTTATGCTAGTGGTGATATCAATTATACTATGAAGTTGTTATATTCGGCTTCAAAGCTTACATTTTTCTTAGTATTGATTATAGCGATTCCCGTTATTGGAGAAATTAAGTATGTTTTAGATATGTGGTTAGGAGAGGGTAAATATCCTTTTATGACTCCGATTTTTTGCCAACTGACAATACTAACAATACTGTTCGATAGTTTTGCAACTCCCCTTTCTATAATAGTTCATGCTTCAGGTAAGATGCGGAATTTTCAAGTATTATGCAGCTTTGTTATTTTATTAGTAATTCCTTTTGCGTATTTAGGGGCTAAATTTGGATTTAGTACTAATGTTATATTGATAGTTTGTTTGTTAGTTACAATACTTACTCAGATTGTTCGCTTGATTCTTATCAAACAGATTATGGATTTTTCTATAACATCTTATTGTAAGTATGTATTTCTACCCACAATTTTTGTATTTGTGTTGTCATCTATAGGAACTTTGTTTGTTAATTATCTACCAATTACTGGTTTTTCTGTAACTGTTGTAAAGATGGTTATTTGCTTCATTTTTGTATTATTATTAATATATACAATTGGACTTAATAATTCTGAGAAACAAATTGTAAAATCATTTTTTTCGAGATTAAAAAAATAAAAAATATGATTATAGGTTATACGACAGGTGTTTTTGATATGTTTCATATTGGTCACCTAAATATTCTCCGTCGTGCCAAGGAACAGTGTGACTTCCTTATTGTTGGTGTAAGTACTGATGAACTTGTACAGCATGAGAAAAATAAAACTCCAATAATCCCCTTTAAAGAGCGATGTGCTATTGTTGAGGCAATAAAGTATGTTGACAAAGTGGTTGTTCAATATGACAAAAATAAAATGGCTGCTTGGAGACAAGAACATTTTCATAAAATGTTTGTTGGTTCTGATTGGAAAGGAACAGATGCATGGAATCGTTTTGAAGAGGAATTTAGACCTTTAGGTGTTGAAATTGTATATCTAGACCACACAGATGGTATAAGTTCTACAATTTTAAAAAATAAAATCAATGAAAAATACTGATATATACTTAAAACGCATAAAGCGATTAGCTTTATTGCTTATCTCCTTAGTAGTTCGTGCCTTTTCAAGAGTGAAAAAAGGTAGAGTAATAATGTGGTCTTATAATGGAAAGAACTACTCTTGTAATCCTAAAGCATTAACCGAATACATTCTCTCGATAAATGATTCAACATATACGATTTATTGGGCTTTTCTTCCTGGGAAAATTCCTTCAGATCTTCCTTCTGCTGTTACACCTTTGATTTTTGGCTCTTGGAGATACATGCTGATAGTGAATACTGCAGAATTTTTGTGTACAAATTCCCGTATGTTTTTAATGACTACATTATGGATTAAAAGGAAAAACCAAAAATACATAATGACATGGCATTCTAGCATGGGACTAAAGTGTGTTGAACGTGATGCGAGTATTGAATCTCTAGGAGTTCCCTATGTTAGAGCTGCTAAACATGACTCTAAACAATGTGATCTTATATTATCTGGAAGTAGAGCAAGATCTGAAGTTATTAAGAGAGCATTTTGGTATGATGGTGAAATTCTTGAAAAGGGAACACCGCGAAATGACATTTTGTTTGATGTGAATGTAACAGGAGAATTAAAAAATAAAGTTAGAGAATATTATAATATACCAAATGATACTTCTATAATATTATATGCACCTACTTTTAGAGAATCTAATAGCCTAGACTTCTATGAAATAAATTGGACAGAAATTATAGAATTATTTAAGTCATGTCTAGGGCATGAATGTTACGTTTTGATTAGGTTACATCCTAATTTGATTAAACATAATCTTGACACAAGTAAACTTGCCTTTTATGAGTTCACATATGATGCTACATATTATAATGATATGCAGGAGTTGCTTATAGCTGCAGATGTTTTAATTACGGATTACTCCTCTTCTATGTTTGATGCAGGATATATAAAGAGACCTGTTTTTTTACACGCTACCGACTATGCTACTTATGACAGAAATACATATTTTGATTTAAAGAAATTACCTTTTCCATTTTCATCATCTCAAATTGAATTTGAGAATAATATAAAGAGTTTCAATATGGATGATTATCAAAGAAAATTATCTTTTTTTTTGGAGAATGAAATTGGAAGTTTTGAAACAGGTATTGCTAGAAAATCAGTTATCCAATGGATGGCAAAACACTCAATGAAATGAGAAAGATTATTATTAATGCAGATGATTGTGGCTTAAGCAAATCGGTCAATGAAGCTATTGAAAAATGTATTATCAATGGTGAGATTACAAGCACAACTATTATGGCTAATATGGATGATTTTAAAGGAGCATGTCGTTTGTATGAGAAGTACAAAGATAACATATCCTTTGGAGTGCATCTTAATCTTACTGAAGGTAAACCTCTCACAGCACAGGATGCATTATTGACATGTGGTATTGCAGAAAAAAGAGTCAACGGTGATGTCGTATTTTGTGGAAACAAAGTTCGAAAATATTATTTCACCAAGAGCCAGCGTAAGGCTATCTACAAAGAGTTAGATGCCCAGATTAGCCAAATTATAAATGCAGGTATTAGAATATCGCATATAGATGGACATCATCATATTCACACAGATTTTTGGATAATGATAGAAATAGTGAAATTAGCAAAGAGGTATAATATTCGTAAGATACGCTCGATAAGAAACTACGAGATTTATGGTATATCTTTTTTTGCACGTCAATGTTGGCGTTACATATTAAAAATTATTTATCCTGCAGTTTTCATTACTGATTGGTTTACGTCTTATTCAGTCTTTGCTCAATCTGATAAGGAGCGTATTAAAGGAGGACAAACAATAGAATTGATGACACATCCAAGTGGGTATGATGTAGACAAAATTGACCTTCTATCTAATCAAAGTTTGGTCACAGGATTCAAAAAAATAACTTATAATGATTTATAATCATGTGGGATTTTCCTTATGAAATGCCTAATTTAATCACATCTCTTGTGCCATTTTTAATGTATGTCATTGTTTTATTTGTGTGGCAAAAGAAACTGATTACTACAAGAGGTGTTATTGGTATGCATGTTTCTGATATTAATCGTAAAATATGGTTTGTAATTCTTATCCTTTTTGTGGCTTGTTTTAGTGTTGATGGTGACTTTTTTAGCTTCCAAAAAATAGTTCGTTATTATACGGTTGGGGGGTATAACTATGGAGAGAAGGTATATCACATTATCACTTTGTTGGTAGATCAAAATTACTTTATCTTCCGCAATATCGTTTGGGGTGGAGCTTTATGCATATATGCTTTAGCTGCTTGGAGGTTTAATATTCCAGTATTCAAGGCAATATTATATGTGTTCCTTGGCTTTGCTGTCATTTTTTGCTATGCTCGTGTTACTCTTTGCATGGCTATATGTTTCTTTGCTCTGTCATTCTTTTGTGTACCGATTAAACTAAATAGATATGTTGGATATGTAATAGGTGCTTTGCTGTTCTATTGCTCGACGTTCTTTCATAGTACGAGTTATATTATGATAGCACTATCAGCTATAATTTTCGTTCCTATAAACAAGAAGACTATAGCCCTATTCTTGATGTTTTTTCCTATAATTTTAAGTATAGCACAAAATACATTTCTAGATATTGCTGCAATGGGAGAAAGTATAGAAAATGAAGAACTAGCCAATCGTTTACAACGTGGTGCTTCTAATATAAATGAAGATGAACTTTTGAATATTAATAATCCAGGAGTGTTTCTCCATACACTATTAGAATATGTTTCATTCTATGTCCCTGCCTTTATCGTATCCAAAATATGTCTGAGTAGCTTGCGAAAAAAGTTACCATTACATATCTACCGATTATTTAAGGTCATGCTTGCTTTTATCATGGCTTCAACAGTATTATTCTTTTTTAAAACAGGGAGTATCACATATTATTATCGGGTTCTTTTTATGTCCATGTTGCCGTTATCTATGCTAATAATATATTTGTATGATAATGGCTTAATGACTCCAAAACAGTTTAAGTTATGCCTATATTCTGGTATTTCATTCAATTCTATTCGCATCTTGTATGGTATTTATGGATATGGTTTGTAATATAAAACTATCAATTATTATCCCTGTATATAACGTTGAGGCATATATTAAAGCATGCCTTGATTCTGTTATTAATCAAAAGGGTGTATCTAATTATGATTACGAGGTGATTGTTGTAAATGATGGATCTCCTGATCGTAGCATAGATATTATTAATGAATATGACTGGAATAATTGTCAATATAAAATTATAACTCAAGAAAACAAAGGTCTGAGTGGAGCTCGTAATACAGGACTGCTTTACGCAAATGGAGAATATATTTGGTTTGTTGATTCAGATGATGTTATTTCAGACATTGCAGTTAAAGAAATTATATCTGTATGCGGATTATGTGAAATTATAAATATTGGATATACTGAAATACACAATGGACATGAAAAAAAATATTATCTTCCTAATTACGCGACAGATGGGAAGGATTTATTATTAAAAGGGATTTCAGTTCCTGCCCCATTTCATGTTTTCAAAAGAACCTTTTTAATCAATAATAATCTAAGATTTGTAGAAGGTATTTTACATGAGGATATGGAGTTTACACCGCGATGTGTCTATCTTGCCAAGAAGATTGTAACAATAGATAAGAGTCTTTATTATTATCAAATTCGTAGTGGATCTATAATGACAACTATTAAACCCAAACGCGCTTTTGATTATATAACAGTAGCAACATTATTGATAAATTTTAGTTTGAATCATGGTGAAACATTAAAGTCAACTCCTTTGTTAAACACAATTTGCATGTCTATAAATAATGCTCTCAGTATTATTTCAAGAGCAGATAAGTTGGAGCAAAATAAATGGAATACTCTATTCGGTCAGAACTCAATGTTAATTAAGGCTTTATGTTGTTCTAGTGTGCCAAAATATAAAGTGGAAGGCTGTTTGTTTAAACTAATAAGGAGCAATAGAATTAAGATATATAGTATGCTTATCAAACTAAAAAACATATAGGATGAAAGTGTTATATTTATCACGTGACCTTACCCACCATTTAGTTCCATTTTTCAAAGCTTTATTTAAATACTATGGGGTAGACAATTGCACCTTTGCTGTTATGGAAGAATCTATTGGTAGAATCAAAATGGGATTCCCTGAATATGATGAGCCTTGGATTTTTAGAGCGTACGAAAGGAGTGATGAGGAGTATTTACAACTATGGGATGAAGCTGATATCATTATAACTCGGTTGTGGGATAGAACAGAATTGATTGAAGAGGCATTAAAAAAAGGTAAATTTGTATTCTATGCTTCTGAACGTTGGTATCGTCCTCCAGTTGGCTTAAAGCGTTTGTTCTTCCCTCGTTATTTAAGAAAGTTAATTCGATTTAGACACCTTTCCCGATACTCAAATTTTTATTATCTAGCTATGGGGTACTATGCTGGATTGGATTTTAAGAAAGTAAGACTTTGTAAGAATCGAATATTCAGTTTTGGCTATTTTACTCCTAACCCAGATAAAATTCCCGAGCAGAGATATCATGAGAGAATTAAGTTGATTTGGGTAGGTAATATGTTAAACCTAAAGCGTGTCATAGATCTCTTGACTGTGTATAAGGAGCTGATAAGTCAATATGATATTGCTCTCGATCTTATAGGAGAAGGTAGTGAACGTAAGCATCTTGAGCAATTTGTTTATAATCACCATTTGTCGAATGTGACATTCTTTAACTACCTGCCTAATCATAAAGTAAAACAGAAAATGTTAGATGCTGATATCTATGTATTCCCTAGTTCTGGATATGAGGGATGGGGGGCTGTTGTCAACGAAGCTATGCAATCTAAGTGTGCTGTTGTTGCGTCAAAAGAAACTGGTGCTGCTCGTAGTATGATAGTTCATGGAAAGAATGGATTGATATTTCCTTCGAGTAATCGAAAAGAACTTAAGAATACACTTGTAGCTCTGCTTGAAGATAGATATCTTCTGGAATCCATCAAGGATGAAGGATATAAAACTATAACAGAGATTTGGTCTGCAGAGGAGGTAGCACGCAGATTCTCATTAATTATTGAGAGAATACAGAATGGTGAATCTATTGATTACTTTACAGAAGGGCCAATGAAAATTATAAGCTAGAATATGATTAAAAATGAAACTTACCTATCTTTTCTATTAACTAACTCGTCCTTCCTATAGAAGAAGAGTTTCTATGTTTTTTGGATTCTGAGACGAATCTCTGTACTCAATGAAATGTATTCTTGATTTTCGTATTGAGATTGTTTATCTGATGAAATCTTCGGATGATGTGTTATGGATAGATTAGCATGTTATATTGCGTTTTGGGTGACCAGATTATCTATGTTAACTAGCATAAGTAGGGTTCTTTTGAATCTAAAAAACGGTATTATACAGCGCAATCGGTAAATTTGATTTATGTCATTGTGTTGAAGTTGTTGTATTAAAAATTACAATATGAAAAAAAAAATAGGAGTAATAACCATATTAAAGGTTAATAACTATGGGGCTGAGCTGCAAGCATATGCTACACAGAAAGTGCTCCAACTGATGGGTTATGATGCGGAAATAATAGATTATCTTTTTTACAAAAATCCACGTCATAAACGAACGAAATTATCTGCTCCTACTGCTAAAATGACTTTAAAGAAAAAACTTCAGGAGACCTTGTTTCCAATTATAGAATTTTGGAGATCTCGCAACTTTCGTGATGAACAGAATACTCGTTATTTGAAATTTGAACAGTTCCATGAAGAAAATACAAAACAGTCAGAATGCTATGACTCTATAGATAAGTTGAGGGCTGCTAATTTTGATTATGATGTGTTAATTTCGGGAAGTGATCAAGTGTGGAATCCTGGATTGTATTCAAGCCTTGATCCTTATCTGCTTCTTTTTGGTTCTACAAAGATGAAAAGGGTGGCTTACGCTTCTAGTTTTGGTGTTACATATCTTCCTGTTGATGTGAAGAATTATTATAAAAAGGCGTTATTAAAATACTCAGCTATTGGTGTACGTGAAGATACTGCAGTAACCCTTGTGAAGGAGGTATCTGGAATGAATGCTCAATTAGTTCTTGATCCTACGCTGTTGTTGACAAGAGAACAATGGATGGAAATAGCAAAGCCTGTAAATATTCCAAATAACCCGTTCATACTTATTTACGAGTTATCAAATATACCCTATATAAAACAGGTAGCAAAACATATTTCTATGCATACTGGTATGCGAATAATCAGAATATGCAAGAATGCTTATCCTGAAGATACAAACACTGAGATACATAATATTATTGATGCAGGACCAGCTGAGTTCATATCTTTGTTTGACAAAGCGGCTTATATAGTAACGAATAGCTTTCATGGTACAGCATTCAGCTTAAATTTTGGTAAGCAATTCTATACTATTATCCCATTGAAGAAATCGAACAATAGTCGCCAAAAGAGTATACTTAAGTTAATAGGATGTGAAAATCGTTTACTGATGGAGAATTCTCCTTTGCCAGAACTTAATGATTATGACATTGTAAAGGTTCGTTTAATACTTAATCAAGAACGTGAGAAGTCAAAGAATTTTTTAAAAAATGCTATAGATGGAATTTGACAAACGATTGCCTCAATTATGTGATGATCAGGATTGCACAGGGTGTATGGCCTGTTTAAATGCTTGCAACAAAGATGCTCTATTGATGACGACAAATGAAGAAGGTTTTTATCGTCCACTTTTGCTTACAGATAAATGTGTGATGTGCGGTCTCTGTGAAAAGTGCTGTCCTATACTTAACTCTCCTTCATACCATAAACTAGAAGAACTTAAAGTTTTTGCAGCATGGCATAAGAACGATGAAATAAGACGCAATAGCAGCTCTGGTGGCGCTTTTACAGTATTGGCAGAAATTGTTCTTGAGAGTGGAGGCGTGGTTTTTGGCGCTTCATATTCTGTTGATATGCACATTGAACATATTTCGATAGAAAATAAGGAAGAACTTCCTAAACTGAGATTAAGTAAGTATGCACAGAGCAAAATTGACAACATTTTGGTCAGCGTAAGAGACTACCTCAAAAAAGGTAGACAGGTTCTTTTTGTGGGGACACCATGTCAAACTGCTGGATTAAAGACTTTTCTTAGAAAAGATTATGAAAATTTAATTTGTGTAGACTTTATCTGCCATGGTGTCCCAAGTAATGACTTGTTGCAAGTTTATCTTAAATGGCTAGAACCTAAAATGGGTAAAGCCGTACATGTTAATTTTCGAAATAAACAGAAAGGATGGTATGATAATCTACGGGTTATTACAAATATTGATGGAATATCAAAGACAATAAGGGGTGATGATGATGCGTATTGGATTGCATATAGTAGGAATATTTGTTTACAAGAATGTTGCTATTATTGTAAATCTCAAGGTTTCCCTCGTTGTTCTGACATTTCCTTGGCTGATTTCTGGAGGATAGGACATAAGATCCCATTTGGTAATAAGCACGAAATAGAAAAAGGTGTGTCAATGATTATAGTGAATAATCCTCTTGTCCAGAAGGTTATTGATAAAGCTCGTAATAAAATGTTTATGGAGGAACGAACTTTAGAAGAAGCTATTATTGGAAATCTGTCTGGAGTAAAGTCTAGTGTGCGTCCAATAACAAGAGAAACTTTTTACAAGGATTTGAATATAATGTCATTTGAACAGTTTCGTTTGAAGTACATGAAGCCTTCCTTAAAAGAGAACCTTATTAAGGTGTTTCGTGAGCGAATTCCATTTTCTGTTATAAAATTCATTCGTCTTAGTAAACAAAAATGAAAATAAGGGAAATAGAAAAATATAAAAATAGTCTTACATTAGGTAATAAATTAAGACGGTTGTTGTGGGAAATATGTTGCCTAATATTGTTTAGGCCTTTTGCTGGCCCTTTGTTTTGGAGATGGCGAAATATTATTCTTCGTTTTTTTGGCGCAAAAGTTGGTGTGGGATGTAAGGTTAGTAACTCTGCTAAGATATGGGCACCTTGGAATTTGGAGTTAGGTAAATTTGTTGCTCTTGGTCCTAACTGTCATATTTATACAGTAGACAAAATTATAATTGCGGATAAAGTTACCATATCACAAGGAGTTTACTTATGTAGTGCAAGTCATGATATTAATTATATCAATAAACCTTTGATTACAGCCCCAATCAAGATTGAAAGCTTTGCATGGGTTTGTGCAAATGCTTTTGTAGGTATGGGTGTAACAATTGGAGAAGGAGCGGTCGTTGGTGCCAGAGCTGCTGTATTTAAAGATGTGGAACCATGGACTGTAGTGGGGGGTAATCCTGCGAAATTTTTGAAAAAACGAGAAATTAAAGGATAGTTATGTTCGATATTTCAGTTATTATCCTTACATACAATGAGGAAATACATATAAATAGATGTTTAAAAAGTATTTGTCCATTGGTTAAAGAGGTTTTCATTATAGATTGTTTCTCAACAGATAGAACACTTGAAATCGCTAATAAGTATAAGAATGTGAGCATATTGCAAAATAAGTGGGTGAATCATGCCATTCAGTTCAACTGGGGCTTGGAGAATGCTCCTATTAAGACGAAATGGGTGCTGAAACTTGATGCAGATGAGTACTTGTGCGAGAACCTGATTGAAGAACTGAAAGAGAAACTAGAGAAGGAGCCTGAGAGTGTAACTGGTATTTCATTCCTTTTGAGACGTGTTTGGATGGGTAGAGTTATTCGCAAAGGTTTACCTCCAATCCGTCAAATACGTTTGTTCCGCACAGGAAAAGCTCGAAGTGAAATTCGTCAAATGGATGAGCATATAGAGTTGTTGGAGGGAAAGGTTGTAGATTATAATGGAGAATGGGCTGACGATAATTTGAATAACATAAGTTGGTGGACACAAAAGCATGTGAACTATGCAATACGTGAGGCATCAGAACTATTGGATATTGAGTTTGATTTAACCGGTAATAGCTTAAAGGATTTTAAACGTAAAATTACAGAAGATGCACAAAAGAAACGTTTACGTAAACATTCATACGTAAAGAAACCATTGTTTCTGAGATCTTTTCTGTATTTCTGCTACAGATATTTTTTTCGATTAGGATTTCTAGAAGGCAAAGAGGGATTTATGTGGCACTTTTTCCAGGGATGGTGGTATCGTTCATTAGTTGATGCTAAAATCTTTGAAATAAAAAAAACTTGCGGTATACTTGGTAAAAAGAAAGAGAAAATGTCTGATATTGAGTTACAAGAGGTACGTATTAATTTGAAGGAACATTTGAAAAATGTATATGGTATTAATCTGTAATTGCAGTTTATGAAGATAAGTATTGTTACTGTAACATTCAACAGTGAGAAGACTATTGCTTGTACCATTGAAAGCGTACTGAAACAGAAGTACGATGATTATGAATATCTGGTGATTGATGGTGGTTCTGATGATTCGACTGTAGAAATAATCAAGGGATGGGAATCAAATTTTAATGGTAAGATGCGTTGGATTTCGGAAAAAGATAAAGGAATGTATGATGGCATCAATAAAGGGATTAAAATGGCTACAGGCGATGTGGTTGGGATTATTAATTCTGATGATTTCTTCCATCGTACAGATATCTTTATCAAGATTAACGAGGCTTTTATGACAAATCCAGATGTTGAAGCAATATACGGCGATGTACGCTTTGTGAATCCCAATAACTTAGAGAAAACAGTACGTTACTATAGCTCCAAGAATTTTCGTCTTTGGAGGTTCCGTTTCGGATTCATGCCTGCACATCCATCGTTCTATACATACAAAAGAAACTTCGATAAATATGGCTACTATAAATACGACTACCACATTGCGGCCGACTATGAACTGTTGATTCGCCATCTGTATACAAATAACGTTCCGGTGAAGTACATTTCACTGGATTTTTTAAAAATGCGTACAGGTGGTCGTAGTACGAACGGCATTCAGGCTAATATCCGTTTAAATAAAGAGATAGTACGTGCATGTAAAGAGAATGGAATTTGGACTTGTTTACCTCTCTTATTATTGAAATACTTCGTTAAGATATTTGAATTGATACTTACGAGAGAATGATGAAAAGAATATTGATTACTGGAGCAAATTCGTTTGTAGGTACCAGCGTAGAGAACTGGCTGAAGCGTCAGCCTGAGAAATATGAAGTGGATACCGTGGATGCGATGAATAATGTCTGGATGCAATCTGACTTTAAAAAGTATGATGTTGTATTTCATGTAGCAGGTATTGCACACGTGGATCCAAAACCTAAGATGGCTCCACTTTATTATAGGGTGAATCGTGACCTTACGGTTGAACTTGCTCGTTGGGCAAAAGAACATGGGGTGAAGCATTTCATTTTTATGTCAAGCCAGATTGTTTATCATACATCGAAGTCGTTGACGGGAACAGTTATAGGTCGAGAGACACGTCCGCAGCCTAATGACTTCTATGGTGATTCTAAGTTGCAGGCAGAGAAAGGACTCGAAGCGCTGATGTCGACCGATTTTGCAGTGGCAATACTACGTCCTTGTATGATTTACGGTACAAATGGTAAGGGTAACTTTCAGCGTCTAGCTCGTCTTGCAAAGATAACACCAGTTTTCCCTGAGTGGCATAACAGGCGTTCGATGCTGTATATCGACAACTTATGTGAGTTTGTGCTCCAGTGCATTGACAGGCAGTTGAACGGCTATTTCCACCTTCAGAACAGAGAGTTTGCAGACACAGTAGAAATAGTGAAGTTTTATGCTCGTCAGAGTGGTCATAAGATTTGGTTCACCCGTCTATTCCATCCTTTAGTGTGGCTTGGCTCTTTTGTGCTAACACCTCTCTGCAAAATGTTCGCTAACCAATACTACGAGCAAGAACTCACAACATTCCAAGAATTTGATTATCAACTTGTTTCATTTGAAGATTCTCTAAAACGAATCAAATTATGATTACTTACACAATAATTTTTGTGTTTCTGTTCATTTTGGAACTTTTCTACTTTAAAGTAGCTAATCACTTTAATATCATTGATAAACCCAATGAGCGTTCTAGTCACTCGAATATTGTTCTTCGTGGTGGTGGTATCATATTCCTTCTATGTATGTGGGTTTGGAGTGCCTTCTTTAGTTTCCAGTACCCTTGGTTTTTAGTTGCAGTTACTTTAGTTGCAATTGTGAGTTTTGTGGACGATATCCGTTCGCTGTCTGATAACGTGCGATTAATGGCTCAATTTATGGCTATGGCGTTAATGTTTTACCAGTTGAATATCCTATATTTAGATATGTGGTGGGTAGTGATTCTTGGACTTATCGTTTGTGTGGGCGCATCGAATATAATCAACTTTATGGATGGAGTGAATGGTATTACCGGAGCTTATGCTATGGCAAACCTTGTTCCGCTTGCTTTGCTGAATGAGAAACTTGGCTTTATAGATCAGAGTTTTATCTATGTGGTTATGCTGGCCGATGTGGTGTTCTGTATATTTAATTTTCGTCCAAAAGGAAAGGCGAAATGCTTTGCCGGTGATGTGGGTTCGATTGGGGTGGCATATATCCTGCTATTTATGATTGGACGTCTTATCCTCCTTACACAAGATGTAACATATCTTATCTTTTTGCTTGTTTATGGTGTAGATGGAGTGTTAACCATTTGCCATCGTATCATGTTGCGTGAGAATTTGGGGGAGGCTCACAGAAAACATGTGTATCAATTAATGGCGAATGAATTGAAGATTGGGCATGTTAAAGTGAGTCTGCTCTATATGGCTATGCAATTAGTAGTTAGTCTTGGATTTATGTATCTATGCCCGCCAACCGTTCTTGCCCATTGGATATATTTGATTAGTGCTACTCTAGTTTTATCTGTGGCGTATATATTGTTTAAGAGGAAATACTATTATTTGCATGAGGAGTATCTTGTGTCAATTAGAAAGTAATAACAGTACTTTAAGTTGATAAACTCGCAGTATGAAAGGAAATATCTGTATATAATGTGAATAGAATTGAAAAAAAGTAATTGTAGCTCAATAAAAGTAGTATTTTTGTGTTTTCTTAAAAGGGACTTTATTTAGCGGTAGATTAATGTATATGACGAATTTAGTGAATTGTGTTATGAAAAACAGAGTGAAAGCCCGTGAAAACCGGATGGGGGGCAGTCGTTTTATCTCATTCCTATCATGTATTGGTTTAGTTGTAATTGCTGTTAGTTGCGCTTCGCCTGAAAAAGTATTGTATCTGCAGGATGTGGAACAGTATAAAGAGCAAACGATAGATGAAGCCTACGAAGTGCGTATCCATAAAGACGACCTCCTGTCCATCATGGTGAATAGCCGAAATCCGGAATTGGCTTTGCCGTTCAATATGCCTTTATTAACGTTTCAATTGGGATCTAGCCAGGTATATACAGGGCAACAGCGCGTGTTGGGCTATCTGGTGGATAGTGAAGGGTATATTGATTTTCCCATCTTAGGCAAGCTTAGGGTAGATGGATTAACGCGTCTGCAACTGACTAATCTGATTAAAAACAGACTGATAGAAGAAGACTTGATAAAGGATCCGGTGGTAACCGTGCAGATGCTGAACTTTAAAATATCGGTGATGGGCGAAGTGGCGAGACCGGGTAGCTTCTCGATCACCAGCGACCGCGTAACCCTGCTGGAAGCGCTGAGTATGGCGGGCGACTTGACCATCTATGGAAAGCGTGACCGCGTGGCGGTAATACGCGAGGTGGATGGCAAACGTACCATCTTGTATCATGATCTGCGATCGGCCGATCTGTTCCGTTCGCCCTGCTACTACCTGCAGCAGAACGATATTGTGTATGTGGAACCTAACCGTGCCAAAATAGGGCAAAGCGAGATTAACCAGAATAATTCGGTAGGGGTATGGCTATCGGCCGTATCGGTGCTGACCTCTATCGTTAGTATCATAATTGTATCCAGAAAATAAGCAAGACATGGTGGAGCAACAGAGTGGGGTAAGACCAACTGTAGAAGAACAGGAAATCAACTTTAGTGAACTGTTTTACCTTTTATTGGGGTATTGGAAATGGTTTGTAGTATCGGTCGTGGTCTGTGTAGGGCTGGCGGTATTGTATATCAAGATGACACCCAAGGAATACAGCCGGACGGCAACGGTGATGATTAAAGACAATACGAAAGGGGGAGCCATCAGCGAATCGGCGATGTTTCAGGACTTCAGTATGTTTAACATCAAAAACAGTGTGGACAACGAAATGCTGGTGTTTCAGGCCAAACGCTTGATGCGCGACGTGGTAGACCGGCTGGATTTGGATAAAAGCTATAAGATAAAATCGGGATTGCGAAAAGAGGAACTCTATACGCAAGCTCCTGTAAGGGTGCATTTTGTGGATACCGATTATCCGAAGGAATTGGAATTTACGATTACGCCTGTGTCGGATACGGAGGTGATGCTGGCTGACTTTACGGGTGAAGCGAGTTTTGAACGGACCGTTGCGCTGCGGGATACGATAGAAACGCCGGTAGGTCGCCTGGCAATTGTGCCGACCTTGTATTATGGGGAGACCTATCTGAACGAGACTATCTATTTCACAAAGGTAGACCCGAAGGCGTTGGCCTTAAGCTATAATAGTCGCCTGCAGGTGACCCTTGCCAATAAACTATCAACCATCATCAACCTGAGCCTGGTGGATGAATCGATCCCCCGCGCAGAGGATGTGTTGAACACCTTGATTGCCATCTATAACGAAGATGCGATCAACGACAAAAACCAGATAGCCGTAAATACCTCGGAGTTTATCAACGAACGTCTTATCATTATTGAAAAGGAATTGGGATCGGTAGATACGGATATTGAGACGTTTAAACGTGAAAACCAACTGACCGATATCCGTTCGGAATCGGGCATGTATCTGGAGGAAAGTAGTAACTTCAATAAACAAACGCTGAGCTTGGACAACCAGATTACCTTGGCTCGTTATATATTGAATTACCTGACCGATCCGGTTAAAAGCGGGGATCTGATCCCTTCGAACACGGGATTCTCAGATAATAATATTGAATCACAAATCAGCGAATACAACGAAATGTTGCTACGCAGAAACAAGCTGATTGCCAACAGTAGCGACCGCAACCCGGTGGTGATGGATCTGAACAATTCGCTGAACGCGATGCGCCAGACCATTATCCGCGCGATAGACAACCTGATTGTAGGGCTGAACATTCAAATACGCAATACGAAGGAGCGTGAAGCACAGACGGTGAAGCGAATCTCGGCCGTTCCTTCGCAACAGAAATATGTATTGACCGTAGAGCGCCAGCAAAAGATTAAGGAAGAGCTTTACCTTTACCTGCTGAACAAACGGGAAGAGAATGCTTTAACCCAGGCCATCACCGAAAGTAACGCTCGCATCATCGACGCAGCAACAGGCAGCAATACGCCGGTGGCGCCTCGTACAATGATTATCCTGTTGGCTGGTCTCGTGGCCGGATGTATGATTCCTGTAGGGGTTATCTGGTTAGGCCTGATGATGGATCAAACGATTCGTCATCGTAAAGATGTGCAAGACGTGGTTACGATTCCATTATTAGGCGAAATTCCGAAGCGACACAAGAAATCGGCTGAGGAAGTGGTGGTGCATGAGAATGGCCGCGACGCTGTGTCGGAGGCTTTCCGCATTGTGCGTACGAACATGGAGTTTATGCGCGTAAAGAAGCAGGATATGAAGGTGATTACGGTGCTATCGTCGTTCCCGGGCTCGGGTAAAACCTTTATTTCGATGAACTTGGCGGTGAGCTTGTGCTTGACCGGTAAGAAAGTAATCCTGATAGACTTGGATCTGCGTAAGGGAACAATGAGTAAGCGGGTACCTATGGCATCGACAGGTGTAACTTCGTATCTGTCAGGGCAGGTAGGGGATGTGAGTGAACTGATCCGTCCGACCGGGCTGCACGATAATCTGGATATGATAGCGGCAGGCCCGGTGCCTCCAAACCCCGCCGAACTCCTATTGAGTGATCGACTGGATAAGATAATTAACTACTTGCGTGAGGACTACGACTATGTAATTATAGACAACGTGCCTACCCTGCAGGTGGCCGATGCGCATATTATCAACCGCGTGGTAGACCTGTCGATTTATATAGTGCGTGTGGGAAATTTCCCACGCAAGATGCTGCCTGAAATAGAACAGATGTACAAAGAAGAGCGCTTCAATAATATGGCTGTTCTGGTGAATGCAGTAGACTATACGAAAGGGGGCTATGGTTATGGCTACGGTTACGGCTATGGCTACGGTTATGGTTACGGCTACGGTAACGACGATAAAAAGAATTAATGAAGAAAAAAGTTTCGATAATAGACCGGTTCGCCTCCAGAAAATCCTTTCTGGAGGCGGGCCTGCTTAAGGGGTTTACAGATGTGCATACGCACTACCTGCCGGCTGTAGACGATGGGTTTCGGCAGGCAGAGGGTGCGATTGAGGCACTGAAGACAATGGTATCGCTAGGCGTGAAGCGGGTATGGATGACCCCTCACGTGATGGAAGATATCCCACAAAACCGGCCTGCCTTTCTGAAGGAAAGGTTTGCCGGTTTTGTGCCATTAGCCCCTGAAGGTATCGAACTCCGCCTGGCTGCCGAATATATGCTGGACGGCGGGTTTCAAAAGCAGCAGGAGGAAGGGCTGCTTACACTGGGGGGCAACCATGTACTGATTGAGATGTCGTATATGGCGGCTTCGCCCAGTCTGCTGAATGTGGTGTACGACTTGCAGATAAAAGGGTATAAGCCGCTGTTGGCGCATCCGGAGCGTTATCTGTATCTGAGAGAAGCGGACTATCTTGACCTCAAAGAGAAGGGGTGTCGCTTTCAGCTCAACCTGATGTCGCTGTCGGGGCAATACGGGCAGGAATCGCGCGAGGTGGCCTGGTATCTGCTGCAAAACGGGATGTATGATTTTGTGGGTTCTGATATTCATAATTTGCAGGTATTCATGCATAATGTGAATCGGATGAAACTAACCTTAAAAGAACAAAAATTGATTCAAGAGCTTAGCTCACAAAATGATTTGTTGTGGGATAAAGAAAAATAATTGTTTATCTTTGTGGTCATTTTGAACGTGTATCACATTAATAAAAAGCGTAAAAAGTATGGAAATTGTAAAAGTAATAGGTAGAGAGGTACTGGATTCACGCGGTAACCCTACTGTAGAAGTCGATGTGACATTGGCTTCAGGTGTTGTAGGCCGTGCAGCTGTACCATCAGGTGCTTCAACAGGTGAAAACGAAGCTATCGAATTGCGTGACGGCGACAAAGGTCGTTACTTAGGTAAGGGTGTATTGAAAGCTGTAGCTAACATCAACGATGTGATTGCTCCTGCTTTGATCGGTATGAGCGCATTGAAACAACGTGATATCGACTTGAAGATGATCGCCCTTGACGGAACTAAAACAAAATCAAACTTGGGTGCTAACGCTATCCTTGGCGTTTCATTGGCTGTTGCTAAGGCTGCTGCTAACTACCTTGACCTGCCTCTATACAGATATATCGGTGGAACAAATACTTTCGTATTGCCGGTTCCTATGATGAACATCATCAACGGTGGTTCTCACTCTGACGCTCCTATCGCATTCCAGGAATTCATGATCCGTCCGGTAGGTGCTCCTTCATTCCGCGAAGGTTTGAGAATGGGTGCTGAAGTATTCCACTCATTGAAGAAAGTTCTTCACGACAGAAACTTAAGCACCGCAGTAGGTGACGAAGGTGGTTTCGCTCCAACTTTGGACGGTACGGAAGATGCTTTGGAATCAATCTTGAAGGCTATCGAAAAAGCAGGTTACACTCCAGGTAAGGATGTGACAATCGCTTTGGACTGTGCTTCTTCTGAATTCTATAAGGATGGTGTTTATGACTATTCTAAGTTTGAAGGCGCAACAGGCGTAAAACGTACTTCTGCCGAACAAGCTGAATTCTTGGCTGAACTGGTTAGCAAATATCCTATCGACTCTATCGAAGACGGTATGGCTGAAGGCGACTGGGACGGTTGGAAACTGCTTACTGACAAGATCGGTAGCAAATGTCAATTGGTTGGTGACGACTTGTTCGTAACTAACGTAGAATACCTGAAGAAAGGTATCGAATTGGGTTGCGCTAACTCAATCCTGATCAAGGTTAACCAAATCGGTACATTGAGCGAAACGCTTGATGCAATCGAAATGGCTCACCGTCATGGTTATACTTCAGTAACTTCTCACCGCTCCGGTGAAACTGAAGATGCTACAATCGCTGATATCGCTGTAGCTACTAACTCAGGACAGATCAAGACCGGTTCATTGAGCCGTTCTGACCGTATGGCTAAATACAACCAATTGCTTCGTATCGAAGAAGAATTGGGTAGCCTGGCTGTTTATGGTTATAAACGTGTAAAATAATACACCTCTAAACAATAGAGACGGGCAGCTGCATCGGAAGGTGCAGCTGCTTCTTTTTATTTTATAAGTTTCGTGAGATTTTTTTTTTAAAATGTTTTGGTAGTTCCGATAGATAGTCTATCTTTGCACTCGCAATCGGAAAGACGGTATGCAGGTTCGCTATAAGGCGGACGATTCAACGTAATGGCCCATTCGTCTATCGGTTAGGACGCAAGATTTTCATTCTTGAAAGAGGGGTTCGATTCCCCTATGGGCTACAATAAAATAAAATTAAAGAATTTAATAAGAGGATAGCTTAAAATGGCAAATCATCAATCATCAGTTAAGAGAATCAGACAGACTAATGCTCGTCGTTTGCATAACAGATATTATGCTAAGACTGCAAGAAATGCAGTGAAAGTATTGCGCGCGACAGAGGAAAAGGAAGCAGCTCAAGAGCTGTACCGTAAGGTGTCTGCTATGTTGGATAAGCTAGCTAAGAAGAATATTATTCATAAGAATAAGGCTGGTAACCTGAAATCCAAATTGGCTAAGCACGTTAATCGTCTGGCTTAATCCCGGAAAAGGTACTGCGATAGCCGGACTGGATAATCAACCGGCTCTTTGATACAATTCCGGCCCATTCGTCTATCGGTTAGGACGCAAGATTTTCATTCTTGAAAGAGGGGTTCGATTCCCCTATGGGCTACAGTGTTTGGGTTAAACTGAAAAAGGTTTAGCCCAAACACTTTTATGTTTTATACCCATCCCTCCCCGGTTTTTCTGCCCTCCGTAGGGGTTCTGTTTCGGCTCTCACTTCGTATTATTCCCCTGTTTTATTTAAGTGTATTTTGGTGCTTTTAAAGACGTTGGCATGTCTAATCTGCCCGAAATAAATTAGTATGTCAGAAAGCGTTAAACTATCCTTTATTGGTCTAACGGGGGTTGGGTGGTCTCAAATATTTTTCGTATATTTGTTAGAATTTTTTAGAATAAGATTATTACAGGTTTTTTAAATCAGATATGCTCATGAGCGAAGAAATGAAGAATACATCAGGCGAGTATTCAGCGGGTAGTATTCAGGTGCTTGAAGGATTGGAAGCGGTTCGCAAGAGACCTGCCATGTATATTGGCGATATCAGTGAAAAAGGACTACATCACCTTGTGTATGAAGTCGTAGATAACTCGATCGACGAAGCATTGGCTGGCTACTGTTCAACGGTATTGGTTACCATCGAAGAGGATAACTCCATAGTCGTTTCGGATGACGGACGCGGTATCCCCGTAGATATGCACGAAAAGGAAGGAAAATCGGCACTGGAAGTGGTACTGACCGTACTTCACGCTGGGGGTAAATTTGACAAGGGCAGCTACAAGGTGTCTGGTGGTTTGCACGGTGTGGGTGTTTCGTGTGTGAATGCGCTATCTATTTATTTGAAAGCTGAGGTGCATCGTGGCGGCAAAATCCATATGCAGGAATTCTCGTGCGGAAAGCCTTTGCACGATGTGGTTGAGGTGGGTGTAACGGATCGTACGGGTACGACCATTACCTTTAAGCCGGATGCATCGATCTTTACGGTGACAGAATATAAATACGATATATTGGCGGCACGCCTTCGCGAATTGGCGTTCTTGAATGCCGGCATCGAACTGAAGTTGACAGACAAGCGCGTGAAGAAGGAAGACGGGAGCTATAAAGCAGAAGTGTTCCGCTCGGAAGAGGGATTGAAAGAGTTTGTTCGCTATATCGACAAATCGAAAGAGAAACTGATTCCGGACGTGATTCATATCGTTACGGAAAAGAACAATATTCCTGTGGAAGTGGCGCTGACGTACAACACGTCATACAACGAAAGCGTATTCTCGTATGTGAATGATATCAATACAGTGGAAGGGGGAACGCATCTGGCGGGATTCCGTCGCGGACTGACCCGTACGCTGAAAAAATATGCCGAAGACTCCAAGCTGTTGGAAAAGGCGAAGGTGGAGATTCAAGGGGATGACTTCCGTGAGGGGTTGACCGCCGTAATCTCTATCAAGGTGGCTGAACCGCAGTTTGAAGGTCAAACGAAAACCAAACTGGGTAACTCGGAAGTGACCGGTGCAGTAGATCAGGCTATCGGTGAGGCATTGGGGTATTACCTGGAAGAGCATCCGAAAGAAGCGAAAATCATCGTTGACAAGGTGATTCTGGCGGCTCAGGCTCGTCAGGCTGCCCGTAAGGCTCGCGAACTGGTGCAACGCAAATCGCCAATGACAGGTGGGGGACTGCCGGGTAAGCTGGCCGACTGTTCGTCCAGAGATGCTTCGATCTGTGAGCTGTTCCTTGTCGAAGGGGACTCTGCAGGGGGTACGGCAAAGCAAGGACGTGACCGTAATTTCCAAGCGATCCTGCCGCTGCGCGGTAAGATCCTGAACGTGGAAAAGGCCATGGATCACAAGATATTTGAAAGCGAAGAAATCCAGAATATATTCCGCGCCATGGGTGTGACCATCGGTACGGAGGAGGATCCGAAGGAATTGAACCTGAGCAAGCTGCGCTATCACAAGGTGATTATCATGACCGATGCCGACGTGGACGGTAGCCATATCGCCACATTGATCTTGACCTTCTTCTTCCGCCGCATGCGTGCCCTGATTGAAAACGGGTATGTCTATCTGGCTACGCCTCCTCTTTATCTGTGTAAGAAAGGAAAAACGGAAGAGTATTGCTGGACAGAACAACAGCGTCAGGCATTTATCGACCGCTATGCCGGAGGAAACGAATCACAGGTGCATACGCAACGCTACAAAGGTCTCGGTGAAATGAACGATCATCAGCTATGGGATACAACCATGAATCCTGAGAATCGTACATTGAAACAGATTACCATTGATAATGCGGCTGAAGCCGACCAGATTTTCTCTATGTTGATGGGTGAAGAGGTGGGTCCGCGCCGTGAGTTTATTGAAGAAAATGCGACTTATGCAAAGATAGACGCTTAAGTATAAAATATATATTGCTGATGAACACGAAAGTCCGTCATCCGAATTTGAAAAACCTGTATGAGGAGGTTGATCGCTACGTTATGCCAACGAAAGGTTTACGATCCCCAAAAATAGGTTTGTCTGCTAACCGGAAAGACGGACTTTCCTGTATAGCTGAAACATATATTCACTCGGTATTAATGGCAGGCGGTACGCCGGTAATCATCCCGGTGATGAACGACCTTGAAGCGCTGTCTCAAATAGTAACTGACCTGGATGGGCTGGTGCTGAGTGGAGGCGGTGATTTTAATCCGCTCTATGTGGATGAGGAACCGATACCCCAACTGGGCGAGGGCGACCTGATTCGCGATGAATACGATTTGATGTTGTTGCGATTGGCGACGAACCGTCAGGTGCCCATACTGGGTATTTGCCGGGGGCATCAGCTGATTAATATCGCCTTTGGCGGTACGCTCTATCAGGATATCTACGCACAAAGCGACAAACCGTTGCTGCAGCATAGCCAGAAGTCGGCGCGCGAATATCCTTCGCATACGGTGCGCCTCACAGCCGGGAATCATTTTTTACGTGAAATATTCGGTGATAAGGAAACCTTGCAGGTGAATTCTTTTCATCATCAGGCAGTCAAAGAGGTGGCGCCGGAATTTAAGGCGGTGGCCGAATCGGCCGACGGTATAAATGAAGGGATTGCCCACGAAGAACGCATGATATACGGGGTGCAATGGCATCCGGAGGCGATGGCGGCAGCAGACAATAAGTTGATGTTGCGCCTGTTCCGCTTTTTAGTGGATAAAGCGCGCCTTTTTGCGGAAGCCAAAGGCATTCATAACGAAATACTGACCGTTGATTCGCATACGGATACGCCTATGGTATTTCCGGACTATTTTAATCTGGGAATGAAAGAGGGCGGAAAGGTGAATCTGCCGTTTATGGAAGAGGGACACATCGATGCGGCCTTTATGGTAGCCTATATCCCGCAGGGCAAACGCGACGAGGAGTCGTTGAAACAGGCAACCGACTACGCGATAGAACGCCTTATGCTGGTGAAAAGGCAGGAGTTAATCAACCGGTCACGCATGGCTATTGCTTATAGCCCCGAAGATATGCTTCGCCTGAAGAGAGAAGGAAAGAAAGCGATTTGCTTAGGGGTGGAAAACGGGTATGCCCTGGGCAAGGACCTGACCAACCTGGTACGCTTCAAAGAGATGGGCGTGACGTATATCACGTTATGTCATAACGGCGCCAACGATATTTGCGACTCGGCCCGTGGCGAAGCGGAATGGAACGGGTTAAGCCCCTTTGGACGTCAGGTGGTAGACGAGATGAACCGGTTGGGCATAATGATCGATTTGTCTCACGCTGCAGAAAGTACATTTTACGAGGTGCTGGAGCAAAGTAAGGTGCCCGTGATTGCATCGCATTCATCTGTAAGGGGGCTTTGTGACCATCCGCGTAACCTGACCGATGAGCAAATCAAAGCCATTGCGGCAAAAGGGGGTGTGGTGCAGATCTGCCTCTATAAGGGTTTTATCAACCCCAATGAGGAAAGGGCTTCGCTGACGGATGCAATTGAACATATTGACCATGTGGTGAAGCTGGTAGGTGTAGACTATGTGGGAATAGGTTCGGATTTTGATGGTGACGGGGAACTGATAGGTTGCCGCTCGACCAATGAATTGATCAATATTACTGTGCGGCTGCTGGATAAGGGATACAGCCGGGCAGACATACAAAAAATATGGGGAGGAAACTTGCTTCGCGTAATGAGCGAGGTACAAGCCTATGCCCGGATTTAATCGGAGGGTATATGTTAAGATTAGGATTAATTCTTTTATCGTTGTCGGTTATGTCGTGTGGTCAAAAGGAAAGTAATGTGGAAACGACATCTGCTAAGGCGGAAACGGTTGTTGCCGGTGTGGCTCCACAATTTGATGCTGACAGTGCATACCGATATATAGCCGATCAGGTGGCATTCGGGCCACGTGTACCGAATACTAAGGCGCATAAGGATTGTGGCCTCTATCTGGAATCGCAACTCAAGCGTTTCGGAGCAAAAGTATTCGTACAGGAAGCGATATTGACCGCTTATGACGGCACACGATTAGAGGCTAAAAATATAATCGGATCATTCGATCCGGAAAACAAGAAACGAGTGCTTCTGTTTGCGCACTGGGACAGCCGACCTTATGCCGACCATGATCCGGATGAAGCCAACCATTATACACCGATAGACGGTGCGGATGATGGAGCTAGCGGCGTAGGCGTGCTACTGGAAATTGCCCGTGCGATTCAGGAAAAGCAACCGTCGATGGGTATTGATATTATCTTTTTCGATGCGGAAGATTATGGTATGCACGCGAGCAAGAACGAGTTTACGTCTGACTCTTGGTGCCTAGGTTCGCAATTTTGGGCGAAGAATCCGCACGTAGCCGGCTATACGGCCGAATATGGTATCTTGTTGGATATGGTAGGCCATAAGGATGCCGTCTTTTATAAGGAACAAACTTCGCTGAAATATGCTTCGCCGGTAGTAGAAAAGATATGGAACACAGCCAGGAACCTGGGCTACGGCCGATATTTTATCAATGCTAAAGGGGGCTGGGTAACAGACGACCATCAGTATGTGATTCAGGGAAGGAAAATACCTTGTGTGGATATCATCAATTATGATCCGAATACGGAAAATGGTTTTGGCGCACACTGGCACACCTTGGATGATGGGCTGAAAAATATGGATAAGGCAACGCTGAAAGCAGTGGGACAGACTGTTTTGGAGGTTATATATAATTAATGTTTAAGGCATGACAATTAACGAACTACAAGATAAGGTCATTGAAGAATTCTCGGAGTTTGATGACTGGATGGACAAGTATGGTTTGCTGATAGACCTGGGTAACGCACTTCCCGAATTAGATGAAAAATATAAGAACGAAAGTAATTTGATTGAGGGTTGCCAGAGCCGTGTGTGGCTTCAGGCAGACTATGCAGACGGTATCATCACCTTTCAAGGGGAAAGTGATGCGGTGATTGTAAAAGGGATCGTTTCCTTGTTGATCAGTATCTTGTCCGGTCATACACCGGAAGAGATTCTGGGGGCCGACCTTTACTTCATCGAAAAAATAGGACTGAAGGAACATCTTTCGCCTACCCGTTCGAACGGACTGGTAGCCATGGTAAAACAGATGCGTATGTACGCTCTGGCTTTTCAGGCAAAAGGATAAAGAATCAGAAATCGAAGCTCAACTGTTCGGGCAGGAGGGTAAACGTTTTACGATGGTAAGGGGTGATGCCCAGTTGACGGATGGCCTCGCGGTGGGCTTTCGTAGGGTATCCTTTATTCTCCTCCCAGGAATAGCCGGGAAACCGGAGAGCTAACTCATTCATATAATCATCGCGATAGGTTTTCGCTAAGACAGAGGCGGCGGCAATGCTGAGGTATTTGCCATCGCCTTTTATTATGGGGGTATGCGGAATGCCGGGGTAGGGTGTAAACCGATTGCCGTCGATCAGTAAATGTTGCGGACGAACGGTGAGCTTGTCTACGGCCCTATGCATGGCAAGAAAGGAGGCCTTCAGGATATTGATCTGATCGATCTCTTCGGGAGTGACGATGCCTACCGCCCAACTTAAGGCTTCATTTTCAATCAGAGGCCTCAATTCGTATCTTTTCTTTTCGGTGAGCTGCTTGCTGTCGTTCAATAGTTCGTTTTCGAAATTGGGCGGTAAGACCACAGCGGCCGCAAAAACGGCACCGGCGAGACAGCCTCTGCCGGCTTCGTCACATCCGGCCTCTACGATTCCTGGTGTATGAAAAGCAAGTAACATTCTACGATTTTTTTAAGATAGCGGGACGCAACAGGTAATAGGAAATAAGCGTAGCAAAGACCACCCCGCTGATATTGGCAAGGAGATCGGCCCATTCGCCTCCGCGATAGGACGTAAGGTATTCTTGTCCCAGTTCAATACCGGCACTTAAGAGGATGGGGCAGAGGGTGGCTCCGATCCAGGCATGCATGAAATTGGGTGTATCGCTATGTCGGTGGTTACGCAGGAATTCGAGCCACAGCATGCCCGACAAACCACCATACATGCAGAAATGCACCAGCTTGTCGAAATAGGGGAAAAGCGGTGGCTCGCTGAACGTGGGCGGCTTGAAAAAGGACAGGTATATGACTGTCAGAATCAGAAAGGACGAGAAAGGGTATTTCTTAAGGTAGTAGAGCATGATGATTCGTTTAAAACATTTTTCGAACGCGATCTATACTTTCTACTAACGTATCGATTTCCTTTTTCGTATTATATAAGGCAAAAGAGGCTCTTACCGTACCGTCGATGCCTAACTCACGCATGAGGGGCTCGGCGCAATGATGGCCTGTACGAACGGCTATGCCCAGTCGGTCTAATAGCATCCCCATGTCGTAATGATGGATAGTGCCAACCAGAAACGAGATTACGCAGCTTTTGTGTGCGGCCTGTCCGATAATGCGCATCCCTTCGATGGCGCTCAGCTTTTCGGTGGCATAGTGCAGTAATTCATTCTCGTAAGCAGCGATCTGGTCAATGCCTAAGGCCGTAACATAGTCGAGGGCTGCTGCCAATGCGGTACTTCCGATATAGTCAGGGGTGCCGGCTTCGAACTTGAACGGCAGTTCATTGAATACTGTCTTTTCGAAAGAAACAGAGGAAATCATTTCGCCACCGCCCTGATAGGGTGGGAGCTTGTCCAGCCATTCTTCTTTTCCGTAGAGGACGCCTATCCCTGTGGGGCCGTAGATTTTATGTCCGGAAAAGACATAGAAGTCTACATCCAGCGCCTGCACATCGACCTTGATATGAGGAACGGCTTGGGCACCATCTAACAAGACTGGCACGCCATGCTTGTGGGCTTCGGCAATAATCTCGACAACGGGGTTAACCGTGCCCAATACGTTGGATACATGGGTGACGGAGACGAGTTTTGTCTTTTCGCTGAACAGATTGCGGAAGCTGTCCATGCATAGCTCGCCCTTTTCATTGATTGGAATCACCTTTAAGGATATGCCTTTGCGGGCGGCTTGGATCTGCCAGGGCACGATATTGGAATGGTGCTCCATGGCGGATACGATCACTTCGTCGCCAGCTTGCATAAATTGATCGGTAAAAGAGGAGGCGATGAGGTTGATGGCCTCGGTCGTTCCGCGGGTGAAAATGATTTCGTTGGACGAACGGGCATTCAGGAAGCGTTGTGTCGTTTTGCGGGCTTCTTCGTGCGCCTCGGTAGCTTTCTGGCTGAGATAGTGAACGCCACGGTGTATGTTGGCATTCAGCGTATAATAACCTTGTTCTATCTTTTCAACCACGCAGCGCGGTTTTTGAGTGGTGGCACCGTTGTCGAGGTAGACAAGGGGTTTGCCGTATATCGTTTCCGAAAGGATAGGAAAATCCTTGCGAATGGTATCTAAATCGTACATCTTATCTTTTTTATATATAACAAAAGCAAAGATACGATGTTTAAGGAATTCAGCGTTTGACCACGCAACGTTTTTTCCAAATGCCTGTCCTGTAATAAATATAGGTAATGATAAAAGCGATGACGATGCTTAACCCGATGGCCCACCAAACGCCGGCACGACCGAATTGATCGCCCATGTAGTAGGCCAGCGGAATACGTATTAGCCAAAGAGAAAAGAGGCTGATCATCATCGTGAAAAATGTATCGCCGGCTCCTCGCAGGGCTCCGTTGTATACGTTCAAAGCTCCGTGGAAAACCAGGAATCCGGCCGTAATCAGCAGAAATTCGTTGCCGATGCGGATTACTTGTTCATCAGAAGTAAAGGCTTGCATAATAAGTTCGCCGCTAAACCAGATGATGGTAAACATAATCAGACTGAAGGCGATATTGATATAGTGTGAGAAGCGCAAGCCTCGACGAACGCGGTCGTATTTTCCGGCGCCGATATTCTGTCCGGCAAAGGCAGCCAAGGCGCCCGACAGGGTAAGGATGGCCTGCGTAATGATGGTGTCGACTTTGCCGGCTGCTCCGTAGGCCGTCAGCGTATCGGTACCGAATCCGTTCACAATGCTAAGCAGCGCAATCAAACCGAGTGCTATGGCACATTGCTGAACACTGGTAGGCAAACCGATTTTCAGCCCTTCCTTAAAAAGCTTCATATTGAAGAGCAGGTCTTTCTTTTTTATAGACAGAAGAGGATGGGTATTGTTGACATAGATAAGGGCTATGCACATGCCTACGCCCTGTGCGATGACGGTAGCCCGGGCAGCTCCCTCGATTCCCCAACCGAGCACGAGAATGAACAACAGATCGAGCGCAATATTGAGTAGGGTAGTAGTCAGAATGAAGAGCATAGGCTTGACCGATTCGCCAATTCCCCGGAGGATGGAGATGATGCTGTTGAACGTGACGAAAAGGAAGGTTCCGCCGATGTAAATCTTGAAATAGGCTACGGCTTGGGGGATGACCTCTTCGGGAGTATTGGTGATACGGAAAACCGGTTCGGCAAAGATAATTCCCGCAATGGACAGGGTGATACCCACGCCCAGCATGAACAGGAAGAAGGAGGAAAAGGCGCCTTGCACCTTGTCGTATTCGCGTGCACCGAAATATTGGGAGACAACAACCGAAGTTCCACTGCCCACCCCGATAACTAATGAGATAATGAAATAATAGACGAAGAAAGACGCGGAGATAGCTGCCAATGCCTCTTTGCCGAGAAACTGCCCTACGATAATACTGTCTGTAATCGTGTAGGCTTGTTGCAGCAGATTACCTATTAATAAAGGGATGGCAAATCGAAGTATTACTTTCCATTCCTTGCCTCGGGTCAGGTCGTTTAGTCCGTTCTTTGATGTCCGGTTATCCTCCATGCGCATCGATCAAATATCTTTTAGCAGGACCGATGCGTTTTCGTTCATCATGTCCTTGCGAGTCTTGAGCAGGGCTTCCCATTCCTTTTTAAACAGGTCTGAGGTGTCTATCTTAAAATTTTCGGATCCCCGTTCGTCAATCTTTGTAAATAATAAACCGATGCTCAACTGGTTGATGTCGATGGCCGGCTGGTAATGGACAATCAGGTCGTCATTGCCGTAGCGCGTCTCGGTAATGATGTTGAGCTCGACCAGCAAATATAATATTTCGGTAGTGATACGGATGGGGATGCGATAAGATTCGGACAATTCGTCGGCCGTATAGGGCTTTTCTCCCTTGGCAAATCGTTTGGCAATGAGCGATGCAATGAGCAAGGTGAGGAAGTCTTTGTAGCGACGGGTGATATTTTTACTGTCACGTTCGAAGCTGAACTTGTTTACGTTTTGAGACGCATAGGATATCTCTGCCCCGAAAAGACAGATAAGCCAGGACAGCTGTAGCCAAAGTAAGAGGAGGGGTAAGGCTGCAAAACTACCGTAGATAGCATTGTATTTGCTCACCCATATCTGCCCGTTGATGTATAAATATTGAAATATCTGGAAGGCAATACCTGCCACAATCGCTGCCACAAAGCCATTGAGGAACCGTACTTTGGTGTTCGGTAGCATGAGGTAGAGGACGGTAAACGCCAATATGGTCATCACGAAAGGAGATATGTTGAGTATAAACTCGACGACGGGAGTGAATAACACGTATTGATTGAGGAACGTACCCCTCAGTGTAGACAGGAAGATGGATATACCGCTGGATGCGGTGAGTAGGATAGGCAAGAGTAAGAACATGCCCATATAATCCATGACCTTACGTGGCCAGGTACGGGATTTCTGGATCTGCCAAATGTCGTTGAACGTATCTTCGATGGATGATATCAGGCTGATAACTGTATAGAACAAAAGTACCAGACCGACTCCGATAATGACTCCGCCTTGGGCTTGCTGAAGGTAACTCTCAACGTATTCGAAAGCCATTTTGAGCTCTTGCTCGTGGCCCGGAAACAAGAAATACATTTGCTGCCTGACGGCTGCTTGAAATCCGAAGCCTTGGGCGATGCCCAGAAGAACGGCTAATAGAGGAACTATGGCAAGCAGTGTGCTAAAGGTCAAGGCGGAAGCCTTGGTTTGCAGGGCCTGGCTCTGGAATCCCCGGATGGCGAGAATGATCGTCTTAATGGTGTTGATATAAACTTCTTTCAGCCCACTCACCTCATGCTCGGTAATGCGCCAGATATCGTAGGTGATGAACCGGATCAGCCAGGAAATAAAATTCCCCAATCGCTCTATAATCGTTTTCTTATGACCGTCTTCTGTCTTCATAAGCTTTGATTTTTAAATATAACAGTCTGCCTATAAGCCGGGTTCTGTGCTCCATGCTTTTTAGGGCTGGAGTGTCTGTCATTTATCTAGCCTTGCCGTCACCGGCAAGATCGAGCGGTCTACCCCCCGGCATCGGACGAGCCATCCTACATGCGCCGGTATACATGACCTTACAACCCATAAGACGTACGGCATATCGTATTGCTACGACATCCGGTAGGCTCTTACCCCACCTTTTCACCCTTACCGGACAAGTCCGGCGGTTCTTTTCTGTTACGCTGCTCTACCCTCACGAATAGCTTCCCGTTAAGAAGTATGGTGCTCTGTGTTGCCCGGACGTTCCTCTTGCACGAAAGCAAGCGACAGACCGGCAGACTGTATGACGGCAAAGATAGTATAAAAAAACGGTTAGTGCTGTGTCTTGATGTGCAGAAACCAATAGAAGCAACCGATTAGGATTGCACCGCCAATAAAGTTGCCTATGGTGGCAGGAATCAGGTTTTGGAGGATAAATGCCGACCAGGTAATGTCTGCTCCGGAATAGATTGCGGCAGGGATAAAGAACATGTTGGCAATGGAGTGTTCGTAGCCCAAGGTGACAAAGAGCATAATGGGTGTCCATATGCCGATCCATTTACCTACTGTATCGTTCGATGCACAGCCGAGCCAGACGCCAAGGCAGACTAGCCAATTGGCTCCGATTCCTTTGATCAGTACCTGTAAGAAGTCCTGGTTAACCTTGTGATCGGCCAAATGAAACAGGTAGTCTTGCCATGGTGCTTTATCGAGCAGACCGACCTGGGTAGATAAGATATAGGCGATAAACTGCGCACCTATAAAATTGAAGAAGTAGGAGAGTATGAGGTATTTAACCAGTTTGACTGCACTGATTTGTTTTCTGAGGCAGGGGATGGTCAGCGTGGCACAGTTGCTTGTAAAAAGGTCGGATCCGGTAAAGATTATCATGATAAGTCCTACCGGGAAAAGAGCTCCGGCAACAAATTTAACCAGACCGATGTTATCTGTCACCATGCCTCCGGCAACCATAACGCTTAATAAGCCTCCTAAAGCGATAAAAGCACCTCCTTGCAGAGATAGGAGGATAAAGGTGGATAGCGGATACTTTGTTTTCTTCAATCCCGCTTCGCTGAATAATAAAGTTGTCTTTTGTGGTGAATTGTAGTTCTCCGTCATTTTTTTTGACCGCAAAGGTAACTCAACTTTTTATTTTATACTTACTTGTGACGAGAACAATATGACATAATTGCTGTTATTATAGTAAAGATACCAATTTGTCATGTCAGTAATTCGATCAGGCGGGTACTTTGTATAGCACAGTACTGTTAAACCCCGTTAAGTTAGCCTTCTGTGTCGTTAAAAGAGATGAAAAAGCGTATGATAATAAACTATTTGCACAATTTTTGAGTTTAATTTGTTGTAGTTTAAATGTTAAATTTAAGTGTTTAATTAAAAACAACAGATATGAAGAAGACATGGAAAAATGTATTAGGTTTTGTGCTGATAGCTGCGATTAGTTCTGCTGCTGCAGTCGGAACTACTACGTATTTGATGAGCAAGAAGCAATATACTGAACAGACAAATTTTGATGGCGTTTTTGCGCAGCCTGTCAGAATGACGAATCTAGCATCAGTAGCAGCTGAGAGTGTAGATTTTACAACAGCTGCCGAGGCAACTGTTCATGCTGTTGTTCATATAAAATCAACGGCCACGGTTAAAACCGGAGGGGGAGAATATATCGACCCATTTGAATTTTTCTTTGGTAATCGCGGTTTTTCTCGTCCAAACCCACAACCTCGTGTAGGGTCTGGTTCGGGTGTGATTATCTCGACTGATGGCTATATTTTAACAAACAACCACGTGATTGATGGAGCTGATGAATTGGAGGTTACCTTGAACGATAACCGGAAGTTTTCGGCTAAAGTAATCGGTACAGATCCGCAAACAGATATTGCTTTGATCAAAATAAACGAAAATAACCTTCCTACCATCCCATTTGGTGATTCTGAAAAGATTAAGGTAGGTGAGTGGGTTCTGGCAGTTGGTAATCCTTTTAATTTGACTTCGACCGTAACAGCAGGAATTGTCAGTGCGAAGAGTCGTGCAATAGCTCCTTCGGCAGTTAATCAGATACAATCATTTATTCAGACTGATGCAGCCGTTAACCCAGGTAATAGTGGGGGTGCTTTGGTGAATACGAAAGGAGAATTGATCGGTATCAATACGGCTATTTATTCGGAAACAGGGAATTTTGCAGGCTATTCATTTGCCGTTCCTATCTCTATAGCCGGTAAGGTGGCAGCTGACTTGAAACAATATGGTGTAGTACAGCGTGCCGTTTTAGGGGTAATGATTCAGGACGTACAGAATGTTCCGGAAGAAGATCGTAAAAGTCTGAAAGTGCTGGAAGGTGCCTATATTGCTTCGTTTGCCGAACGTAGTACCGCTAAAGAAGCCGGCATGGAAGTAGGCGATGTGGTTATTGCGGTGAATGATGTAAAAATCAAATCATCGAATGCGCTTCAGGAACAGATCAGCAAATATCGTCCGGGTGATAAGGTGAAGGTGACGGTAAACCGTAAAGGCTCTGAAAAGACATTAACCGTAGAGTTGCGTAATGCCCAAGGCAGTACGGAAGTGAAGAAAGGTGGTGATGCTGTTGAAATATTGGGCGCTGCATTCAAAGAACTGAATAATGATCAGAAAAAGAAATTGAATGTAAGCTACGGTGTTGAAGTAACCGGAGTGACGAGTGGTAAATTCCGTGATGCCGGTATAAAGAAAGGCTTCGTCATCATGATTATAAACAATCAAAAAGTATCATCAGCGGATGATATTGAAAAGATTGTGGATAAGATTCTGAAAGGTGCTTCGGAAGAACAAGGTCTCTTTATTAAGGGATTTTATCCGAACGGACGGACTCGATATTATGCAATCGATTTGACTGAATAAGTATTCGTTTTTGAGCAAAAAGATTGTTAAAGGTATTTAATTGGCTGGATGTGGGATGCTTCCGGCCAATTGTTGCAATAAAAAGTATTATCTTTGCATCCCATATTTCTCAATATAATCGTTGGATGAGACAATTAAAGATTACTAAGTCCATTACCAATCGCGAAAGCGCTTCGCTGGATAAGTACCTCCAAGAGATTGGACGTGAAGATCTTATTACAGTAGAAGAGGAAGTAGAATTGGCACAGGCAATTAAAAGAGGAGACCGTAGAGCATTAGAGAAATTGACTCGTGCAAATCTTCGTTTCGTTGTTTCGGTAGCTAAGCAATACCAAAATCAAGGGTTGAGTTTACCTGACTTAATTAATGAGGGAAACCTCGGATTGATTAAAGCAGCCGAAAAATTCGATGAAACCAGAGGGTTTAAGTTTATTTCTTATGCAGTATGGTGGATTCGCCAGTCTATTCTGCAAGCTTTGGCAGAACAGTCAAGAATTGTACGTCTTCCATTGAATCAGGTGGGTTCGCTGAATAAAATCAGCAAAGCCTTCTCGAAATTCGAACAGGAGAACGAACGCAGACCGTCGCCAGAAGAACTAGCAGACGAATTGGACATACCGGTAGATAAGATTACCGATACGCTGAAAGTATCCGGTAGACATATCTCGGTGGATGCCCCATTTGTGGAAGGTGAAGACAATAGCCTCTTGGACGTACTTGTGAATGATGATGCTCCTATTGCTGACCGATCGTTAATGAATGAGTCACTGGCGAAGGAGATTGACAGGGCACTTGCTACATTGACCGAAAGAGAATGTGAGATAATCAAAATGTTTTTCGGTATTGGCTGTCAGGAAATGACATTAGAAGAGATTGGCGACAAATTTGGCCTTACTAGAGAGCGCGTCCGCCAGATCAAGGAAAAAGCTATCAGAAGATTAAGACAAGGAACACGTAGCAAGCTCCTCAAATCGTATTTAGGTTAACTTGGAGTTCAAACACTTTAAGGAAAAAAAAAGGTAATCCTGCCCGGATTACCTTTTTTATTTGATCAGACGGATCCCATCCTCTTCGATGGTGATTCGTTTTTGTTTGTATAAGGTGCCAATAGCTTGTTTGAAACTCTTTTTGCTGCAACGGAACAAGGAATAAATCAATTCGGGTTCGCTTTTATCGTGTACACCCAGGAATCCGCCTTGCGCCTCGAGGCTCTCTAAGATTATGCTTGCCACCCCGTCAATCTTTTCATAACCTAATTTGGTCAGACTAAGGTCGATCTTTTCATCTTCCCGAATAGCTTTTACGTAGGCTTTACGTTCTTCTCCTTTTTCAAGTCTTTGGAATACCTCGTTATGGTAAAGGAGTCCTGAATGACTGTTGTTGATGATTACCTTGTAACCGATTTCAGTTTCGTCGATTACCAGTATGTTTACCTCTTCATTGACCTTATATGTGGGCGGTGTATTGTTGAGGAATTTTTCTATTCGTGCAGAGGCCATGATGCGCTGGCTTACGTGGTCTAAACGGACATAGACTAAATACCAACGGCCTTCTTTCATGGCGACTTTCTGCTCCTTGAAGGGAACAAGGAGGTCTTTCATAATGCCCCAATCCAGAAACGCACCTACTTGATTGACTGATTTAACTTCCATAAATTTGAACTCGCCCACGGTAGCATGGGGCTTGGCTGTAGTGGCAATCAACCGGCCTTCATTGTCATGATAGATAAAGACTTCAACCTCATCACCAGGTTTGACATTTTTAGGAACATAACGCGCCGGAAGGAGTATTTCCAAGTCGTTTCCTCCGTCTAAATAAACGCCGAAGTCGAGGTCTTTTACTATTTTAAGTGTGTTGTATTTCCCTATTTCAATCATAATCGATTCTTATTTATACAAATGTACGTCATTAATCAGAAAAAATGGAAAACTTTGCTCTTTTTACTGCTGCATGCAGCAATATACTTTAAATTGCATCGTTATTAATGGTGATTCCATTGGAATAATCGGACGTTGGGATGAATCCCAAAACCGCATATTAACTTAAAAAGAAGGTAACTAATTAGAGGATAATAATATGAAATCGAGAATCCTTGCACTTTTTCTATTTACTCTTTTTCTGGGGGCATGTTCGGTTCCTAAGGATGTGGTCTATTTTCAGGGTGTGGACCACCTAAAAGAGCAATCTGAGGCTTTACAATATACAGCACGTATTTTTCCGGACGATTTATTGTCGATAACCGTGACCTCGACTGATCCGACAGTAGTTACTGCATTTAACCCTCCGGTAGCGGCTTATGCAGCTCAGGGCGATCAACAAGTTGCTGGTACACAATCTATGTATACTTATTTGGTTGATGCTAAAGGAGAGATAACCTTTCCGGTAATCGGACAATTGAAATTGGGGGGTATGACAAAGACTGAAGCGGTACAAGTGCTGCAAGAAAAACTGTCAGCCTATGTTGCCGAACCGCTGGTCGATTTGCGTATCATGAATTATAAAGTGACTGTTCTGGGTGAAGTATCCCGACCGGGAACGATTACCCTGAAGAACGATCGTATCTCTATATTGGATGCATTAGGCCTGGCCGGAGATATGACTATAACGGCAAACAGAACAAATGTTTTACTGATTAGGGAAACAAACGGGGTGAAAGAATATGCGCGGCTAGACTTTACTAAGCCCGATCTATTTCAATCTCCTTATTACTACTTACAACAAAATGATATCCTTTACGTAGAACCAAACAGCGCTAAAAAGAAGAATTCACGATTCAGCCAAGCTGAACAATATAATATTTCTGTAGTATCAGCTGTATTAAGTGCCATTTCAGTCATTTCATTAGTACTTACACGATTGTAAAATTATGGGAAACAAAGAGACGATAGGTTTAAAAAGTATTATTGTAAAGTACTTACATCATTGGAAGTTATTTGTGATTGCATTTTGTATCTCCCTTATTCCAGCAATTCTGTATCTGATCTTTTATCCTAAAACATATGAGATCATTTCACGTATACAGATTCAGGATGAAGAAGGATCAAGTGGAATGTCACTCAGCGGTGATGCAGCCGGCATGATGAAATCTTTTGGACTTGGAGGAATATCGGGAGGAAGCATCCTTATAGACGATGAAATGGCTATTTTGGAATCCCATGATTTAATGCGGGATGTGGTGGTTAAATTAGGATTGAATGCCAAGTATTTAAAGCCCTTTTCGTGGGAATATAAAATGTATGATTATCTTCCTTTACTAATGGAAGCTGATTCAACCACTTTGATTCAGCAAGACAAAACGTATGAGTTTGTTGTTAAAGTAGCTGCTGACGGTTCTGTGGTAGTTAAAGGGGATAATGGTAATGAAACAAAACGTTTCAATTTCACCTCCCTGCCAGCTGATTTAGAATGGGATAATAATCATTTCCGCTTGAGTCAGGGCCCTGCTTACAAAACTGGTGAGAAGATAAACCTGACCATTGAAATGAGCCCTCCGGGTTGGGTAGCTGATGATTTGTTGAAAGAGATAAATATTGATACGTATTCTAAGAATTCTAATCTGATTGAATTCTTTTATAAAGATTACGAAAGACGTAGAGGATATGACTTATTGACTGCACTGGTCGATGAATACAATAAGCGTGCCGATGAAGTCAAAAGGAAAATAACAGGTAGTGAAATTGTCTTCTTGAACGAACGTCTTGAAGAAACAGTAACCAACTTGTTAGAGACAGAAAGAAAGATTGAGATCTATAAGATGCGTAATCAGATTACCGACATCGAATATGATATTCAGTTTTACTCTGAACAAATGAAAGATATTCAAAGTAAGTTGATAGAGTTGGAGATGCAATCACATTCTATTCGCTTGTTGGAAGAGTTTGTTTCCGATCCGAAGAACGAATACAATCTGGTTCCCTCTGTGTTGGGAATGGAGGAAGGAGATAAAAGTCCGATACAGACATATAATGAGCTGCTGGTTGAACGTGAGCGAATGCTTCAAAATACAAATCCCAACAACCCTACATTGGCTTCTCTTGAGAAGCAATTAAAGCAGTTGAGATCGAATGTTTACCTGACGATTCAAAATGCTCAGAAGAGTTTGAACTATGCCATTCGCGATGTAAAGGTGAAAGAAAAATCCATCTTTGACAGAATGGACAAGGTGCCAACCCAAGAGCGTGAATATTTGGATTACCAGAGACAAAAAGAAATATATCAAGGTATCTACTTGATTCTTCTACAAATGCGTGAAGATGCCATGATGAAGATTGGAAGGAATATTGATCGAGCCCTGGTTGTGGATAAAGCTTTTGCATCCAGCCGTCCGGTTGCTCCTCGTAAACTATTTGCAGCTCTCTTCATGATGTTATTTACGATTGCGGTTCCGGTTGGTTATTTATTTTGTAAAGAGCAATATTTAGACCTAAAAGACGAATTTCTTAAGACCAGGAAATAAAGCGTGAAGTTTATTCATAAAATAAATTCAGTAGCAAGAAATAAGGTTTTTTTGTATGTTTCATCTCGTTATGTGACGTACGGACTTCAGTTTGTCAACTCGATTATACTCGCAGTTGTCTTGAAGGACTATTTCCCTGTATACGGTTTTATCCTGATTATCTTACAATATATTTCACTGACCAATCTGGGTGTGCCCTATTCATTAAATGTCTTTCTGGCATTAAATAAAGACAATGATGAAAAGATGGATAAATATCTGTCTACCTCAGTCTTGATCTATCTTTTCCTTTTTATTCTTATTAGTGCCTTCTTTTATATTCTTCCCCATTGCGGGATTCACATCGGTACGAAATACCAATTCGATAACTACGTGCTTTTTGTGGTGGCCATAGGATTGCTTGCTCTTTTGAATGCCTTGATGTCGAATTATTATCGGGTGATTAATCGGTTGGGAGAAATTGTATTTCTGCAATCGGTCATCCCCTTAGGTGTTTTTGTGGCTCTTTTGTTTGCAAAGGGGGAATTTTTGCTCGACCTGATTCTCTGGATTATGTTTTTGGGCAACCTAATCGCTTTGGTGCTCTTTTTGAAAAATAAGAAATCAAAAAAGTGGATGCCCGATTTATCTCTAGTGAACCCAATATTGAGGAAAGCATTCTTCTTATTTCTTTATAATACTTTTTTTTATCTGATCTTGCTATCTATACGTACGCTCGTCAGCAGTGAATATTCGATATCGGACTTTGCTCTGTTTACTTTTTCATTTACCATAGCAAACGCGATTGTGTTATTGTTTGAGTCTTTTGCCTTTTTAATTTACCCGAAGACGATAAACCGATTGAACAAAGCCGATACGACAGAGGTGTTTCGCATCCTTGATGTAATCAAAGTGAATTATGTCACTTCAATTCATTTGGCGATGTACCTGTTTATCCTTTTATATCCTTTTCTCGTATCCTTTTTCCCTCAATATAATACTACGTTTAAATGCTTTGCATTGATAACGATGACGATTTCATTGTATAGCAATTGTTTTGCCTATTCAAGTTTTCTGACTGCAAAGGGCAAAGAAAAGTTGTTGAGTGTATTAGCATTTATGGCCTTAACGATTAATGTACTTATAGCTCTGGCTATTTCGTCATTATTGAAATTAAGCTACGAGTATATGATCCTTTCAACGATGGTTGCATATCTTATTTATACGGTTTTTCTAGGTATAGCAACGGTCCGTATTTTGAGAGTAGAAATGTCAATGATAGAGTTAGTTAAGTCGGTATTCCCTTTTCGTTTATTTTTCCCTTTTGCCTTTTTGCTGGTATTAATCTTAATTTGTGTACCTTTGGTCTATTTTGTCGCCGCTTTAGCTTTGTTTATTTTTACAAATAGAACGCAATTAACAGGTATATTAAAAACGATCAAGCGGATTTTAAGTGATTCGTCAATAATAGATATTTGAATGAAGAGGGATATTTTTATATGTTCAAAACCTTTGCAATATTTTAATCTGAGGAATATTGCTTATGAACATGCAGACGCCGAAAAAATATTGATAATTCATGGCCGATTTATCCAAGCCAGAACATTCTTTGAGCGAGTGAAGCAATATGATTCTACGTGGGATCGTGTGGTTTTTGTTCGTTGTTGGGCAGAACTCTATACTTACCTCTTCTTTCATCCCGCTCAAAGACTGATTGCTGAAAATGACAAATCGTTTGTGTATGGTATATTCCATGTGTTAAGACGTTTTCGTCAGCTCTATATTTTTGAAGAAGGTTTTGGAAGCTACCGTACAGACCGGGTTGACGATTCGAAGGGGTTGAAGTTTCTCATCAACCGGTTAACCGGAGTGGGCAGACATGTTGGCTTTTCATCTTTTTTATCGGGACAATATCTGTATCTACCGGAACTCTATAAAAGACAGTTTCCGGATTATCAGAAGCCCCTTTATTCCTTTGCTTCGCCGTTTGTTGACAGGCTGTTTGAGGAATTGCCTTTGTTCATGCAGTTGTCTGATGGATATGATGAGTTTATAGCCTTAAAAGATCAAAAAATAGCCATTTATTTGACGAGTCATGTCGTCAATTCTTCCATGATAAAAGAATTGAAAAGCCGGGAAAAAGGGTTTGATATAACCTATGTTAAACCACATCCTCATCTTAAAGATTTGGATGAATTCAGGCAATATAACCTGCCGGTAATACGTTCAAATATTATGATGGAATTTTTATTCGTACTATTGCTTAAGAATAACAATCAGTTGACTGTGTTTCATGAAAATAGTACTTCTGTGATCTGGTTTCAGAATAAAATCGAATGCATAAATATGGGTGCGAAATTTCAGGCATATGATATCGTAGCCGATTATGTAATAGGAAATGAAAAATAGTATTTGTAGAATTTAAATAATACCGATGATGAACGTCAAGTCAGTTTTAATTACAGGTGGTACAGGTTCCTTTGGAAAGAAATTTGTAGAAACGATATTGAATAGATATCCGGAAATAACGAGAATAGTGATCTATTCAAGAGATGAGTTGAAGCAATTCGAAATGGCTCAGAACTATCCAAATGATAAGTATAAACAACTTCGCTTCTTTATTGGTGATGTGCGTGATCAGGCTCGCCTCAAACGGGCATGTGAAGGGATTGATGTAATTATTCATGCAGCAGCCCTAAAACAGGTTCCTACTGCTGAATACAATCCGGACGAATGCATTAAAACGAATATCGGAGGAGCACAGAATGTAATTGATGTGGCCTTGGCAACCGACGTAAAAGTAGTAGTGGCCTTGTCGACCGATAAAGCAGCGGCTCCAATCAATTTATATGGAGCAACCAAATTATGTTCCGACAAATTGTTTATTGCTGCCAATAATATAAAAGGTAAGCGTGATCTCCGTTTTTCTGTGGTCAGATATGGAAACGTAATGGGATCGAGAGGTTCCGTGATTCCTTTCTTTATGAATAAGAGAGCTACAGGAGTTTTGCCTATTACACATCCAAACATGACCCGTTTCAATATTTCGCTGGAGGATGGAGTTGATATGGTGATGTGGGCAATCGAAAATGCCCTTGGAGGTGAAATATTCGTTCCTAAGATCCCGTCTTACCGGATTGAAACAGTGGCTAAAGCCATTGCTCCAGAAGCCAAACTGGAATACGTAGGTATCCGCCCGGGCGAAAAACTGCATGAAGAAATGATTACAGAGAGCGACTCGTATAACACGATTGAATTTGATAAGTATTATGCCATATTACCCTCGGGCGTAGACAAGGAGAAATATAAAAAGGCATTTAATGCGACAGATGTTCCTCTTGGTTTCAAATATAATTCCGGTGAGAATAAGGACTGGGAAACAGTTGAAAGCTTGAGAGAAAAGATATTAAAATACGTAGATCCAAAATATATTTTTTAAAATGAAACCTATTACTTATGGTCGCCAGGAAATAACGGATGAAGATATCCGTATGGTTGTCGAAGTCCTCAAATCCGATTTTCTGACCCAAGGACCGATGATCAATCAATTTGAGGCTGCTTTTGCAAATTATGTGGGTGCCCGTTATGCCGTTGCGGTCAATAATGGTACCGCCGCTTTGCATCTTTCGGCATTAGCCTTACATGTAAATCCGGGCGATAAAGTAATTGTGACCCCTTTGACATTTGCGGCTAGTGCGAACTGTATTCGCTATTGCGGCGGTGAAGTAGTGTTCTGCGATATTGACAAGGATACTTTTTTGATGGATATCGATAAGTTGGAGGAGCTGTTAGCTAGTCATCCGGCAGGTACCTTCAAGGGAATTATACCTGTTGACTTTGCAGGATATCCTATTCAGGCGGATAAATTCAGAGAATTGGCCGACCAATATGGTTTATGGATAATTGAAGATGCCTGTCATGCTCCGGGTGCATATTTCTTGGATAGCAAAGGGGAAAAACAATTGACAGGAAATGGGAAATATTCGGACTTAACCGTGTTCTCATTCCATCCGGTAAAACATATAACAACTGGTGAGGGAGGTATGGTTACGACCAATGATCCTGAACTTTATGAACGTTTATTATTATACCGTACCCATGGAATCACCAAAGATCCGGAAAAGCTTACTCGTCATGATGGCGGATGGTATATGGAAATGCAAGAGTTGGGATATAACTACCGTATAACAGATTTCCAGGCAGCACTTGGTCTTTCTCAGTTGAAAAGAGCGGATGCCGGAATTGAAAGACGACGCCAGCTGGTGAAGCGATATAACGAAGCATTTGCCCGGGTAGAAGATATTCATATTCCTATAGAGAAGAAAGATGTTTTCCATGCGTATCATTTATATGTAGTACAGGTGCCAGATCGTTTGGCCCTTTACAACTATCTCAGGGAACATCAGATTTTTGCTCAGGTGCATTATGTACCCGTTCATACGATGCCCTATTATTTAAAACAGGGAAACCGGATAGGAGATTTTCCTGTTGTTGAAAATTATTATGATCATTGTCTCAGTTTACCTTTATATCCTTCACTCCGTGATGAAGAGCAAGCGTATGTGATTGACAAAATCATCTCGTTCTTCAAGAAATAATTGACTTTTTAAGGTTATGTCTACAAAAAAGATTGCCATTATTCCGGCTCGTGGAGGAAGTAAGCGAATCCCAAGGAAGAATATCCGGGATTTTCTGGGTAAACCGGTAATTGCTTATTCCATTGAAGCAGCATTAAAGTCTGGGTTGTTTGATGAGGTCATGGTCTCAACGGATGATGAGGAGATTAGCCGTATTGCTCAACAGTATGGAGCAAGTGTGCCTTTTGTACGTTCTGAAGAAAGTGCGAATGACTATGCAACCTTGGCTGATGTGTTGAGTGAGGTAATTAACGAATATGACCAAAGAGGAATGACCTTCGATACGGTTTGTTGCCTATTGCCTACAGCACCACTCGTTACCCATACCGATTTGATAAATGGTTATGATAAACTGCGTGAAGGTTACGATTCGGTTTGTCCTGTTGTAGCCTTTTCGTACCCGATACTACGTTCGCTGGAACTAAACGAAACAGGTATTCTTCGCATGAAATGGCCGGAATATGCGTCAACCAGAAGTCAGGATTTACAGCCGGCCTATCATGATTCAGGCACGTTTTACTGGATCAAGCGTGAGACCTTGATTCAAGAGAAGAAATTATTTGCTACAAATGGTTCGGCTATTGTATTGGATGAATGCTCGGTTCAAGATATTGATACATTGACCGATTGGAAACTAGCCGAATTGAAATATAAATTGAAATTTGATTTGTGATGCTTAGATTAACCATTCTAACAGAAGGATACAAGCATACTGGATATGGGCATATCGTCCGTTGTTCAGCTGTTGCTCGTGCTTTTTCCGAGTTAGGAGTGGAAGTCCGTTTTCTATTAAATGGAGATGAATCTGCTGCAGAATTACTAAAGCCTTTTTCAGTCGTCCTGCTCAATTGGATAGAAGACAAAGAAAGACTTTCCGGATTTTTGTCTGATAGCAATCTTGTGCTCATTGATTCCTATTTGGCTCCTGAAGAACTTTACAAATTTGTAGCAAACAAAATTGAAACATCCATCTATCTGGATGATTTTGTAAGATTGAATTATCCTCCCGGTATAATTGTAAATGGAACCGTTGGAGCCCATCTTTCCGATTATCATTTACAAGCGAAGCATATTTTGTTAGTTGGTGAGAAATACGCCATCTTGCGAGAAGCATTTCTCGATGTTCAACCTCGTTTCACAATCTCCGAACAAATACAAACTATACTTATTACATTTGGAGGAAGTGATCCTCAAAATATGACAAGGAAAATACTTCCTTTGTTGACGCATCTCTATCCCCATGCCAAGAAAAGGGTCGTGGTCGGAGCAGCTTTTACAGGTGTGGAAGAATTGAAATCTCTGGCAGATCATCAAACGGAATTTCATTTTAATGTGGATGCCGCACAGATGAGAGATTTGATGTGTACAGCGGATATAGCCATCACGGCTGCAGGACAAACATTGAATGAACTAGGTCGTACAGGATTGCCGTCCATTGTCTTTAAGGTTGCCGACAATCAGAAGAATAATATAAAAGGTTGGCTGGAGACAGGTTTTATTTCAGCTTATATAGATGCAACTGAGGAATGGTCGTCTGATAATTTGGTAGCCTTATTGAAAACCTTGGAGCCTGCAGAGGTGCGTTTGGCATACTCTAAGGCTGGACAGTCTGCCATGGATGGTAATGGAGCTATGCGCATAGCAAAAGCTTGTCTCTCTACCTATTATAAGGATAAAATACAAATAGCAGACGCAAAGGAAGAAGATATCCTTTTTCTTTTTAACTTAGCCAATGATGAGGAGGTTAGAAAGCAATCTTTTTCTACGAAGCTTATTACATTGGATGAACATACGAAATGGTTCCGTTCGGTGCTTGCCGATCCGCATAGATTGCTTTATGTCTTAACTGCAGCTAATCAGTTTATGGGACAAATCCGGTTTGATCTTTCGGACGATACAGCTGTAATAAGTATAAGTATAAGTCGTGAGTTCAGGGGATTGGGGTTTGCTCCGGAGTTATTGGCTTTGAGTTTGGATCGCTTGAAAAAGCAAACTTTTGGACAGGTAAAGGAGGTTTTTGCCTACGTGAAACCGCAAAATGTGGCCTCTCAAAGAATCTTCTTAAAAGCGAATTTCCTCCCTTGTGCGTGTGAAAAAGAAGAAACATTAAAATTCCGATATCGATTATGAGTACGAATTTATTTGAACGATATAGTCTGAATGATCCTGCTTCGGATCGTGTATTTATCATTGCAGAAATTTCGGCAAATCATAATCAGCATTTCGAAATTGCCGCTGAAACAATTCGGGCAGCCAAAGAAGCTGGTGCTGATGCTGTCAAACTGCAGACCTATACAGCCGATACGATAACGATTGATTGTGATAACCCTTATTTTCAGATTCAGCAGGATACGCTATGGGATGGAACTACACTTTATAAATTATATCAACAGGCCTATACCCCTTGGGAATGGCACCCTGAATTGAAAAAGATAGCAGACAGCGAAGGTTTGGTATTGTTTTCTTCTCCGTTTGATAAAACATCAGTTGATTTTTTAGAAGATTTAGATGTACCAGCCTATAAGATTGCAAGTTTTGAAATTACCGACATTCCATTAATTGAATATGTTGCTTCAAAGGGAAAACCAGTAATTCTATCGACAGGAATTGCAACCTTGGAAGATATAGAAGAGGCTATAGAGGCCTGCCATAGAGCCGGGAATAAAAATATTGCTATACTTAAGTGTACTTCTTCTTATCCTGCACCATTTGAACTAGCCAATTTGAGGATGATTCCTGATATGAAGGAACGATTTTGTTTGCCCGTAGGTTTGTCCGATCATACAATGGGGGCTACTGCTCCGGTGGCTTCTGTTGCTCTTGGCGCAAGAATCATTGAAAAACATTTTATTCTAGACCGTTCAATAGGAGGCCCGGATGCAGATTTTTCGATGAATAAAGAAGAATTCCGACAGATGGTTCAAAGTATCCGGGAAGTTGAAAAAGCTTTAGGTAAGATTTCTTATGAATTGTCTGAAAAAGTAAGAAAAAATCGTAAATTCGCACGTTCTCTGTTTGTTACGAAGGACATGAAAGCCGGAGATATGATTACGGAAGAAAATGTGAGATCTATTCGTCCCGGTGACGGACTGTCTCCAAAATTTCTGCCAGAAATATTAGGTAGAGTAGTAGTGTGTGATATAAAAGCAGGAACACCTTTTCAAATCGATTTTTTGAAATAAAACACTAATACTTTATTTTAATACTCTATATGGTAGGAAATTCTTCGCGTATAATTCTAAGTCTGTTGCTTATTTCATTTTGCTCATGTTCGAAAGAAACTGAAGAATTTGCATTTCGTTCTGAACTATCTGTTGTGTTACCCTATACTGTGGTAAAAGTGGATAGAAGTAAGAAACATTTGGCATTTCCTACCATAACCGGCAATCCTGATTTGTCTAAAATATTGCTAGCATATAGAGAAGGGGATAGTCATGCCAGTTTTGATGGTGTTCTTGTGCAACAGGAAAGTGATGATTATGGGAAGTCATGGAAAAATAGGAGAATTATCTATACACCTGCTTATGGACATGATGCACGTGACCCGCAATTATTAATGCTTCCGGATGGATCTATTTTATGTCGTTTCTTTGAGCGGTCTCAGTTGCCCGACGGGCAGGTAAAATCCGAAGTAAAGTGTTATGTGTCGAAAGATGGCGGTCAGACATACAGTTACCTATCTACCTTACCCAATATTTCGAATAGTACGTTGGCTGCTGCTCGTGGCAATATGCTCTTGCTGGAAAATGAGATATATACCGTATGTTATAACCTTTGGTCTAATTCCTGGCTATTGAAATCAAGCGATTGGGGCCAGAGTTGGGAACTGGTGACAAGTCTTGATCCTTCTATCAACGCCTATTTTAATGCGGCCAGAATCAATGAGGTTTCTTTAGGATACTCAAATGGGAAAATGTGTTTGGTAGGTCGCCAGAGTGATCAGTCCGACAAAAAGACTCTTTATGGAACCAGTGAAGATTTTGGAAAGAATTGGACTTGGACAAAACTATCCGAACATGGCGAAGCGCCCTCCATTACCTGTATAGAAGATAGCTTTATCATGACCTATCGGGACGTATCCAAGTCTACCGGGTATGAGTTTAAAGTGGCACTTCTGAAGGAAAATAATCTTGTATCCGCTCCAATCAAAATTGTTGCAAGTCAAACTTTTGATATTGGTTATGGGGATGTCTTGCTTTTAGCTAACTCATTTTTGGTCTGTTATTATACCCATGAAGGAATATTCTGTAGTGAATTCAAGTATGATTTGCTGCTCCCAGAAAAAAAACTCTAATTTATATTTTGTAGCTTAAGACAAAGACTTATAGAGATTAGCAATCTGGGAACTGATTTTGTCTAAGCTGAATAGATTCTTTGCTAATTGGGATGCTTCTTCTCCCAGTTTTTGTCTTAACTCGCTGTCTGACAGGAGCAAGGCTAATTTCTCTTTGAGTTGATTGATATCGCCCGGAGTAAACAGAAGGCCATTCTTTCCGTCGGTTATAATTTCAGGAATTCCCCCTACAGGCGTAGTGATGAACGGTATTCCATAAGAACAAGCTTCCAGAATAGCCGTAGGAAAGCCTTCTGTATAACTTGGAAGACAAAAGACAGAAGCTTTTGAGAACAAACTTTCTTTCTCCATGCCCGAGATCCATCCCGGAAAGCTAACTTGATTTTCTATTTCTAGCCCTTGAGCCATCTTCATTCCTTGTTCAATTCCTCCGCTTCCGGCTAAAACTAACTTCCACTCTGGGAAACGGTGGGCGATCGATGCAAAAGCACGGATTAGATCATGATATCCTTTCTTGTGAGTCAGGACACCGGCAAATAAGATAATCTTCTCTTTATTTACAGATTTTACAGATACTTCTTTACAGGGGTTGTAAACTACTACGATGTTTTTGTCGACTTTTATTTCTTGCTCAATAGCTTTTTTCATCGATTGTGATAAGGCGATGACATAGTCTGCCCGTTTGAATACGAAGCGATAAAGGAAGTTGGCTGGGCCATCTGCCATCGTTGAATGTACATGGACAATCGTCTTTTTCCCGAGTAGCTTAGCGTAAACGAATAAAAGTGTTTTCCGAATTAATGAGGGAACCTGACTTAGGTGAATATGGATAATGTCGTATTGTGGAATCAGGATAAATGCTGACATATAAGCTTTGAAAGCCCAAAGAAATTTGTAGAATAGACTGCCATCCGCATGTGTTTGTAGCCATCTGATTTGGTAATTTTTCCAGAAAGGACAAGTTTCATAAGCTTTTAACACAGCAGTAATACCTCCTCTGGTTCTTCTTGAGGTGGCAATCATCAACACAGACTTTTTCTTACTTCCCATTTTCTTCATTTTATGCGTTTGCATTCATTCCATGCTAAGCGGGGGAGGATTTTTAGAAAATTCAGATACCTTGGAACGTTTTTTTTAGGCTCTTCAAAGGCTCTGTATAACCATTCCATTTTAAGATTCCGCATCCATTTCGGAGCCCGTTTAACATGCCCCACGCCTCCTGCATTAAAGTTAAAGGCTGCACCGATGCCGAACATGACCCCTTGTTCAAGGTAGGGGAGAAGGCGATACATAAACTCTTCCTGCTTAGGAGCCCCCAAAGATACCCAAATAATGTCTGGTTTGTTGCTATTAATATGAGATGCTATCTCTGCGTAGTCGAATTCATCTACTTTTCTGAAGGGAAGTTCTACAAAAGGCATCTGGCGAATTTCAGTATCGATATTTGACAGGTTTTCCTTTAGTCCGGCTAATACCTCGGCTGTGTTTCCTAAAAAATACTGTCTGTATTTGCAAAGCGATACATATTTCATGAATAAATCACTTCCTATGTAAGATGAGAATGGCTTGTGATGAATCAGTCCGGCCAATTTGGCGATGTTAGAACCGTCACAAGTATTGACCAATGCATTGTTTACCACTGTCCGAAAATCGGGGTTTGTATTTGCTATCGAAAGATTATTGCTTTCAATAAAACATACATATCCTTTTTTCTTTTGTTGAATGGCGTCTTGTATAGTTTTGTCGACTATCGACTGGTCAAATTCCAATTTTACATTAAAATATTCATTCATCAGAGTTGTATGTTGTTTTATCAGTTCTACTATTTTAACTTGCTAGCTTGTTTGTTCTCTGCTTCTTTTTTTTGAAATCCCAATACCATTCCGAGCAGTAACATCATGAAGAATCCTTTGTTACTGGTAAACGAGGCGTCAGCGATGTTCTCAATAGCAAGGTAGCAGGAAATCAACAAGGTTATGATAAGATATTTTATTTCTTCTGTCTGCCTATAATAGCGGAACGAGTTTACAATTACATAAATCCAAAAGATAACAAACAACGAGGCACCCAAAATGCCGAATTGTGCCAAGGAAGGGTAGTAAGTGTCTGAAATAAATGAAGGCATTTGTTTACTTAATCCCCATACTGTGTCTATGCCGTATTCCTCGTAGGTCTTAGAATAGAATAAACCGGATGCATGAGTTCCGAAGGTCGCCAGTCCACTACCAAAAGGCATATAATCTTTGAAAATATCTATAGAGGTGACATATAAGATTGCCCTTGCTTTCAGGTCTTCTTCTTGACCAATAGCTGCAGAGATAAAGTAGAGTCTTAATTTCTCCAGTGCAACATAGAACATGCCGGCAAAAACAACACCGAATACAAGGATTGTTTTGAGGTTAGGCTTTAACCGCTCCGGTTTGTTCAAGTAAATGATAAGAGCTGAAGCAAGAATAAAAAAGCCATAGAATTTCGATCTGCCCGAGGCAATACCGGCAGCGAGCATGATTAGAAATGTGAATTTATCTTTTAAGGTGTAATTACTGCAGAATAAATATGTCAGTGAAAGGCTGATGATGCAGGTGGCATAATTGGTCGGATGTTCAATAATCATCCTGAAAAACCGCTCATTGCCAAATCCAAAGATGCCTATGGGCAGCATGATAAACCAGATAAGGAGACAGGTCTGTTTTAATACATTCTTTTGATTGTCAGAAAATACAGGTGCCATCTGATACAACGTGAAGAAAGCCAAATAAGGTTTAAGCTGAATGATGAGATCGTAGACGATGGCTTTTATGGAGTTGCTATGAATCTGCATCGAATAAAAAAGATAAAAAAGAAAGACCCCTAATGTAACAAGAAATCCGGTACTTATTTCCCAATTTTCTGTTTTGAATACGTAGAAGAAATATATAACCAGCAAACATAAGGCACATAGTTCATCGGCACTCTTAATTCCGATAATATTATACAAAAGTATACCGAAGAGGAGCGTGACGATATAAAGGATATAAAGTACCCTATTTGTTATTGTTTGCAGCATGATTGAATCCAGGTTGTGAATCAAAAATTAAACGAGTGAACTAATGAATTATTGTTTGCATTCACGTACTTCACATGAATATGATGCAAAAATATGGAACCTTTGCCAAGAATAGTTACATTTGCCTTACTTTTTGAAAAAATAGATAAACGGCATACAGATATGAAAATAGCAATCGTAGGTACAGGATATGTAGGTTTGGTAACAGGAACTTGTTTCGCCGAAATGGGTACTGAGGTCTATTGTGTCGATGTAAATGAACAGAAAATTGATGGGCTCAAGAATGGGAAAATCCCTATTTATGAACCTGGATTGGAAGAGATGGTGCATCGGAATTATGAAGCCGGACGCTTGCGTTTTACAACCAACCTGACTGATTGTCTGGATGAGGTGGAGGTGCTATTTTCGGCCGTTGGTACTCCTCCTGATGAAGATGGAAGTGCTGATTTACGCTACGTGCTCGATGTGGCCCGCGAGATAGGGCAACATATGAATAAATACCTGTTGATAGTAACCAAGAGTACTGTTCCTGTCGGTACGGCCAACAAGGTGAAGAAGGTTATTCGGGATGAGTTGGATAAACGAGGAGTGAACGTCGATTTTGACATTGCCTCAAATCCTGAGTTTCTTAAGGAAGGGGCTGCCATCAAAGACTTTATGAGTCCCGACCGTGTGGTGGTAGGCGTGGAGTCCGAGCGTGCTAAAGAATTGATGACTCGTCTGTATCGTCCTTTTCTCTTAAATAATTTCCGGGTTATCTTTATGGATGTTCCTTCTGCCGAGATGACGAAATATGCAGCCAACGCCATGCTGGCAACACGTATCAGTTTTATGAATGATGTAGCCAACCTATGTGAACTGGTGGGGGCCGATGTCAATATGGTAAGAAAAGGGATTGGTGCAGATAATCGCATTGGCAGCCGTTTCCTTTATCCGGGTTGTGGCTATGGAGGATCTTGTTTCCCAAAAGATGTAAAGGCCTTAATTAGTACAGCCAATGAATATGGCTATCCTATGCGTATTTTACAAGCAGTAGAAGAAGTGAATGAACGTCAGAAGTCTGTCTTGTTTCATAAGTTAGAATCTTATTATAACGGTGATCTAAAAGGGAAAACTATTGCCTTATGGGGGTTGTCTTTCAAACCGGAAACCGACGATATCCGAGAGGCACCGTCTCTTGTATTAATCGAAAAATTATTAGACGCCGGATGTAAGGTGAAAGCTTTTGATCCTGTTGCGATGGATGAAGCGCGTCATCGGTTGGGTGATTCTGTGCAACTCTGTAAAGATATTTATGAAACTGTCTTGGATGCTGAGGCGTTGCTGGTTGTCACAGAATGGAAGGTGTTCCGTCTCCCTTCATGGGAAACTATTCGTAAATTGATGCAGGTGCCACTAATCTTGGATGGCCGCAATATTTATGATGCCGAGGAACTCGAACAGAAAGGATTTACCTATAGCTGTATCGGTCGTAAACCCGTTAACCCTTAATGGTTAACTGAGGGGTGAATTCCTACAATAACTTTTTTGTTCTTTTTGATTTCTTCATGTAACGAACACCCTGAACATCCTCCGCACAGTCCGGAGGATGGCCTGCATGAGGTGGTGAAGAAGTTGTACACTTTCCAACCCAAATAGGCCAGGGTCAGTATACCTGTACATAGAACGGCTATTTCTTGCCACATAATTTTTTGTCTTTTTTTAATTAACTGCCAAAAATACTGCTGATCAACGAGCCTGTCTGATACACTAAAAAGGATACAATCCAGGCCAATGAGCAGGAATAAAGTATAAGAAATCCACCCCATTTCCATGATCTGGATTCTCGTATCACTGCCGCAACCGTGGCGATACATGGGAAGTAGATTAATACAAATAACATCAGAGAAAAAGCGACCAATGGACTGAATACAAATTCTCCATTGATATCACGATCTTGTTTAAGTCGTTCGGGCAACGCTTGCGTCTCTTCCGGTTCTCCAGTGTAAAGTACACTCAAGGTGCTTACAACCACTTCTTTGGCTGCCATTCCTGTCAATATACTAACACTGATCTTCCAGTCGAAACCTAAAGGAGCCAAAACCGGCTGTACAGCCTGTCCCAATGTGCCGATATAAGAGTTTCGTTGTAAGTCCATTGCCTTTTGATGCTCCAGGTCGACCAGTTGAGCAGTCTTTATTTCTTCATCCATATCGGCATTTTCTATTTGAGCAATCTGTTGATCAATTAGCTCAGATCCGGCCGAATGGCGCGGGTAATAACCCAAAAACCAGATAATGATAGAAGCAATCAAGATAATACCTCCCATTTTACGCAGGTATTGATGGGCTTTTTCCCACATATGGATCAAGATAGATTTTAGTGTCGGCATACGATAAGGAGGTAGCTCCATCACGAAAGGTACGTCTTCTTCACTAAAAAGATATTTCTTGAATATGCGAGCCATGATGATAGCAAGCACAATACCTACCGAATAGATGGTGAGCATCATCAGACTTGCATTTTCAGGGAAAAAAGCTCCGATGAGCAGTACATAGACTGGCAGGCGGGCACTGCAACTCATTAAAGGATTGATGAGCATGGTAATCATTCGGCTGCTACGACTTTCTATTGTACGGGTAGCCATAATGGCCGGGACTGTACATCCGAACCCCATAACCAATGGGATGAACGATTTCCCGTGGAGCCCCATCTTATGCATGATTTTATCCATAATAAAGGCGGCTCTGGCCATATATCCAGAATCCTCCATAAATGAAATGAATAGATAGAGGATTAGTATGTTCGGTAAGAATACAATTACACCTCCTACACCCGCAATGATGCCATCGACCAACAAGTCTTTGAATGGCCCATCAGACATGCTTTTGCTGATCAATTCACCGAGGAAGGCTACCCCGCTTTCAATCCAACCCATTGGGTAGTCGCCAATACGGAAGGTAGCTTCAAACATAAACCACATAAACGCAATGAAGATGGGAAATCCCCATACCTTATGTGTCACAAAAAGATCAATAAACTGAGTTGGCGATGCGTTTTTTAATTTGCTGGGCTCAAAGGTCTCTTGCAAGGCCCCGGCAATAAAACCGTATCGAGCATTGGTGAACGAAGTTTCACTATCCTCCAGCAATAGATCTTTTATATGTGCAGTGTGTTTATCTCTTTCGGCAAGGATTCTTTCGGCCTGGCCATTCGGCAGGGAACGGACAAAATCTTCCACTTCTTTGTCATGTTCCAAAAGTTTGATGGCCAGAAAACGTTTCGATAATCCCCGCGATATATGTTCATTCCCTTTTAATTGCTTGCGAACGTTGGTAATTGCTTTTTCAAGGATCTCTCCGTAGTTGATATGAATATGACGGAGAACAGGGTCTTTTTCTTCATAAACCTGAATGACTCGGCGAAATAATTCTTCAATGCCTTCACCGGTTTTACTGACTGTCGGAACAATAGGTATCCCGGTCATTAGCGAGAGCGCTTCATAATTGAACTTATCACCGCTCTTAATCAATTCATCATACATATTTAATGCCATGACGCTGCGCACATCCATGTCGATTAATTGACTGGTAAGGTATAGGTTGCGTTCTAGGTTGCTGGCGTCAACCACATTGATGACCACGTCGGGGTGTTCGTCGTTCAAGTGTTTTCTGACGTAGAGTTCCTCAGGCGAATAGCACGACAAGGAATAGGTGCCTGGCAGGTCAGTGATGCGGAATGTGTAACCATCCTGATGGAATACAGCTTCCTTGGCATCGACCGTTACACCACTGTAATTGCCCACTCGTTCGTGTGCTCCTGATGCAAAATTGAAAAGAGAAGTCTTCCCGCAATTCGGATTCCCTACAAGGGCCACGTTGATGGTCTTCCCTTTTTTGATGGCCAATTCGTAGAGGAAGTTTTCCGGGGTCTCGGAGATAATCGGTTGGTTGTCGTTATTGGCTGCGTCCAATAAGAGGGAGTCTTGGTAGGCTGTTTCGTTGACAACCTCAATGAGGGCAGCCTCGCTCCTTCGAAGCGAAACGTTATACCCCATCACCTTATAATGGATAGGGTCTTTGAGTGGTGCATTTTTGATGACTTCAACCGACTTGCCCCGGATGAATCCCATTTCAATGATTCGTTTTCTGAATGCACCTTTGCCTAAAACCTTAACAATTACACCGTTTTCACCAGTCTGTAATTCCGATAATCTCATGTCCTCTTTTATATGGAATAGCAAAATTACCTTGAATAGTGCGCATGCCCAATACCTACTAATAGGTATTTCCGGCATAATTATGTACGCGTTTGTTTGAATACTAAAAACATCCTACTTTTGTTTTCACATTCTGAGGTCATCAATCGTGAAGGAAATTTGTATTTAGTATGAGAATCAATCAAGAAACGATGGACTTTGTCCAACAGCATATCCAGTCGGATACCACCCGCTTATTGTTGCAAGCTTCGCGTTATCCGGAGATAGATATGCCTTTCGCGGTTGAACAAATTTTAGCCCGGAGACAGATCAAAGAGAAGCTTCCATCCTGGTATGCAAACAAGGAGCTAGTCTTTCCTTCGAAGATTGCAGCCGAACAATGTTCGTCAGAATTGACTGGATTGTATAAGCAACGATTAGTGAAAGAAAGTGATCATCTTTGCGATTTGACAGGGGGACTTGGTATTGATAGTTATTTCTATTCGCTTAAGACACGTAAGGTGACTTATATCGAGAGGTTCGAATCTTATGTTGAAGCTGCCCTCTCGAATTTCGCTCATCTCGGAGCTGAGAATATCACGGTCATGAATGGTCAAGGTGAAGACTTGGCCAAGGAGATAAAAGATGTGGATGTGTTCTACCTAGACCCTGCCCGACGGGGAGACGGAAACAAACGGGTCTTTGCGTTGACCGATTGTGAACCGGACCTAACGGTTCTTCGCTCGGTCTTGTTGAATCTTGCTCCGGTAATCATTGCCAAGCTATCCCCTATGGCCGATATCTCACATACCCTTGCGTTATTGCCAGAGACAGTCCGCGTACATGTTGTATCGGTGAAGAATGAATGTAAAGAATTACTTTTCGTACTCGACCGTACTCCGATTGATCCTTTTTCTGTAAGTATAACTTGTGTCAACTTATTATCGACAGACCAATCTCAAGAATTTACTTTTACACTCGATGAAGAGAGAAATGTCCAACCGGTTTACGCCCACGAGGCAGGTCAATTCTTGTATGAGCCTCATGCTTCAATTCTCAAAGCTGGAGCCTATAAAATGATTAGCAGCCGATATGAGGTGAAGAAGCTTCATGTAAATAGCCATCTCTATACTTCCGATACATTACGAACCGATTTCCCCGGTCGTCTATTCGAGATTGATGAGGTGATTCCTTTTACCTCAGCCGTAAGTAAAAAAATTGCGAAAAACATACCTCAAGCTAACATTACCGTGCGTAATTTCTTTTTGACAGTAGATGCTCTGCGGTCAAAAACCAAGATTAAGGAAGGCGGAGATACCTATCTTTTTGCTACTACCCTTGCTTCGGGCGATAAAGTCCTGATTCGTGGACGAAAAATATCCCTTCCTACCCCGGAATAATCACTTGATGCTGATAAACTTCAGACAGACAGGTTTTTCAATCGTATTGATATCTTGTTTTGTATCCGTCAAAAGTCCTGTCGTCTTGTCAATGCTAAATACTTGAATCGTGTTACTGTGCATATTGGCTACTAACAGGAACTTACCATTGGGTGTAATGATGAAGCTGCGTGGATGTACACCTGTTGGCTGGTAACCCACAAGGGTAAGTTTACCACTGACATTATCGATACGGAATATGGCGATGCCATCATTCTTCAAACGATTAGATGCATATAGGAATTTTCCGTCCGGTGAAATATGTATATCTGCACTTCCTTTTTTGCCCTGGTGCTCTACCAAGTCACAAGCTATATGCTGAAAGGCTTCAAGCATACCATCTTTGTAGGTGAAGCATGAAACGGTTCCATTTAGCTCATTGATGCAGTAAAAATAATTACCGTTGGGATGAAAAACCATATGACGCGGACCTGATCCTTCAGGCACGATATAGGATGCCGGCTTGCCCGGAGTCAGAAACTGATTGTCAGCTCCCGGTGATGGATTGATTGCATACTTGTAGATTTTGTCTGTTCCCAAGTCGGTAGCAAAGAGGTAGCGTTTATCCGGCGAGATAATCCCCATGTGAAGATGGGACTCAGGCATAAAATCCATTACTTGAGAGACAGGTTCTAGCGAACCGTCACCGGCAATGGGGAATATATTGATATTGCCACTTTGATAGTTGGCTATCATCGCAAACTTTCCTTCAGAATCGGTCAATACATAGCAAGGGCCTGCTCCTTGTGCAACTTGGTGATTGATAGGGGCCAGACTTCCTTTTTGCTTATCAAAAGATAAAGCCATGATTCCCGAACCGCCTACGCCGTTTTCACTGACGGCATACACAAATTCGGCATTTTCCGAAACAGCCAGATAGGAGGGGTTAGCCAGTCCGGCTGTACTGCTTACATATTCCGTCTTGCCGGTTTCCGTATTCAGATTATAAACAAAGATTCCGTCTTTATTTTCCGGACTGTAGGTGCCTATCAACAAATAGATCATAATAGCTTCTTTCATTACTCTGTGCTTTAGCTTTTTATTCGGTTAAGATACATATAAATCTGATTTCCTCAGATAATTTCAATCTTACTTCTTCCACTACCCAGCCTGTTTACACGAATCTGGACGTGAATACGTTCTGTCATTTCCTGCACGTGAGAGATGACCCCGATTTTACGACCTTGGGTACGAAGATTCTCCAGTGCATCCATTGCTATTCGTAACGTTTCGGCATCCAACGAACCGAATCCTTCATCAATAAAGAGACTTTCTACTTTCATCCGGTTTGAGGACAAGGATGAGAGCCCAAGAGCTAACGCCAAGGAAACCAAAAACGATTCTCCTCCCGACAGACTATGTACTGTACGTATTTCATCACACATCTCACGATCGATTACTTGCAAGGCAAGCGTATCCGGCACTCGTTCCAAACGATAACGGTTGGTCAGAGACTGCAGTTGCACATTGGCATAGCTAAGTAAAAGGTCTAAGGTGTAGCTCTGTGCAATTTTGCGGAATTTACCACCATCGGCCGATCCTGCCAGTTCGTTGAGTTTTGACCATTGTTCGTAAACCTCTTGCTTGGCTTTGGCTTCCTCTTTAAGACCGGCTACTTTTTTGAGATTTGCTTCATGGGTTTGCAAACGTACTTCTAGAGCCGACTTTTCTTCCACGGCTTTCGACCAGCGCGCTTCGGGTAGTAGTCCTTCGGATGATTCGTGATACTTGTTCAACCAATTTTCAAAGGCAGATTTTGCCTTCGCTAGTGATTCAGTCAATAAATTCAGGTCTTTCGCAATCTGATCCTTCTGTCCTCGTGTCTGTTCGGCAATACCTGCTTGTTCGGTCAGTGTTCGTTGCATATTTTCAACTTCCTTCTTCTTTTGCTCAATTAATTCAAGCTGTTTGTTTTCTACTGTATCTGCATCTTTTCCATCAATCAGGATATTTCTTTTCTGTTTTAGTTCTTGGAAAAACTGATTCTGCTTATCGAATGCCTCCTGGGCCGCTGACCACTCTTTTTCTAGTCCATTAAAGAAATCGATATAGGTTTTATGTTCAGACTTGAGACCACTCAATTTCTGAATAATCTCTTGAACTCTCTTTTCTTTTTTTTGCCATTCTTCGACAAATGAAATCAAACGTTGTCTGAACGATTCCGGATTTTCTTTCCAGTTATTCTGCCAATGGTTGCCTTCAAATAGTTGGTCTGTGGCCGTTAATGCTCTATCTAGTTCGTTTTGATAGCCAACCTTGCTTTCATCGAGTTGGAGGATACGGTTTTGTAATAAATTGACTGACGAGGTTATCTCGCTTCGTTCTTTCTCTGTATCTGTCAAATTTTTGTTTGCAACAACTATTTGCTCGCGCAACTTGTCCAATAGCTTGCGCTGATCAGTAGCCATTCCCAGACGCTTATCAATTGTATTTGATTGGGCCGTGAGCTCGACGATCTGCAATTGTATTTGTTGCATCTTTTCGTGCACCTCTTTGGAAGCATAAGGATGCACTGTGCTTCCGCAGACAGGACAGGGGGTATTCTCGGTCAGTTTGGCTCGTAGCTCTTTGGCGTCATGACCGGCCGAGCTGAATAAGAGTTGTTCCTGCAAGAGCTGTTCCCGTTGGCTTAGGATAGATTTCTTTTCTTCATCTAATGCCACGATGTCAATCTTGTTGAGCTCGTTTTCAATATCTTTTTTAGAGGACTCCAACTGTTTAATCCCTTCTTGAATTTGTGTTAGCTTAAGATCGATCTTTTTAGTTTGTTCTACCAGATTGTTCGATTCTTTCTCTGCTTTGGCCTTGTCTTGAAGGGATTTTGTTATTGCGGTTTGGGCACGTTCAGCCATATCCAAATGCAGAAGAAGAGATGGAAGTTGCGATGCAATCCGCTCTTTGTCTTTATACTGTACAAACCATTTCTCGATAGTCGCTTTTTCGGCTTCGTTTTCCTGAATAGCTAAATCTATATTGGCGATTCGTCGTTTGCTTTCAAGACGTTTGTTCTCTGCCTCTTTTAAGCGTTTTTCATTTTCCGATAAAAGCTTGCCGGCATTAACCAGTTCGTTGTCAAGTCTCCGGGCCTCCCGTAGTTGAGGCTGCAAATTTTTATAGGCTTGTTCAAGAAATGCTGCTTCTTTTGTATTGGTTTCCAATACTATCTTTGCCTGGTTCAGAATCTGCTCAGAACGATTCAATCTTTCTTCCGCTGCCTGTTTTTCATTCTCCTTTTGGTTGAGTAGCGTTTGGGTAGAGTTGACAGCCTCATTCAACGTACTCCATTCTTTCTTATCTTGTTCGAATACCTTTAGGCGCGACACAAATTCTTTATGTTGCTCCTTTAGACTCTTTTCTTCTTCCTCAGTAAGTAGTTCCACTCCGCTGATGCGGTCTTGTATACGTTCGTAGTCTATTTTCGCTTCGCTATTCCTTTCATAGATGCGTTTGGAAATATGCGAATACAGTTCAGTTCCGGTCAGTTTCTCAAGCAGAGCGGCTTTTTCTCCTTGCTCGGCTTTGAGAAAGGTGGAAAAATCATTCTGTGCAAGTAATACAGAACGAGTAAACTGTTCGAATGAAAGTCCAATCAGTTCGACTATCTTCAGTAATAGTTCTGTACGAGTCCCTTGTTCCTCTGTCTCCTTATCCAGATTGATGAGGACATGGCGGGGAGACTGGAGTCGCCCGCTTTCTTTTTCTTTGGCACGTCCAACCGACCAACGTGCCCGATAGCGATGACCGTTCAGTGCAACGAAGTCGGTTTCCGCATATCCCGTGGCCGATCCTCTGCGAAGTAAGAAGCGCGGGTCGTTTTGAGCCAGAGCTTCAGCACTGATATCTTTAAGGCGAACGTTCAGTTCTTTAGCCTGATCTGTCCTTGGCGTTCGTGAAAATAAGGCAAGACACATCGTGTCGAGTAAGGAAGATTTACCCGCACCGGTAGGTCCGGAGATGGCAAATATGTTGGCCGATGCCAATGGCTCGGACGTGAAATCTACTTCAAATTCACCTTCTAATGAAGCAATATTTTTACCTCTGATAGCCAGTATTTTCATTCTTGTACCTCCTGTATGACCTGATTGAACAATTCTCTCATATTTTCCGGCAGCTCATTTCCGTATTTTGAAATGAAGGCATGCTCTAGCATTTTAACCGGCGAAATACTTTGCAAATCACTAAACGATTGTGGTGCATTTGACGTTATACCCTCCTGCTGCGGATAGGAGGTGAGGATAGAAGTGAGGCGTACGGCTTTCTCTTTAATCGCTTCTTCTACACGATGCCGTAATCCGGGTTCAGGTTCGTAGAGCAATACCCTTACCTCCAGATAAGGCCAATTATCTCTTTCGTTATCTACCCTCTCCGGTAGCTTTTCTAACAGTGACAGCACAACATCAGGTGTCTGAGGATTCTGCGGAATTCTGAGTAACTCTACAAACACAGGGATGTAGATCGGACTAATCTCAACCGCTTTCCCCTCTTCAATAAGGATGGAGACAACCTGATGATTGTAGTTGACTTCAGAAAAGGACATGGGTAATGGTGTTCCGCTATAGCGAACGTTATCACGCCCACCTACGCGCCGTGCTTTATGGATATGCCCTAAGGCGGTATAAAGCAGGCATTCGTCGAACGTATCAGCCGGAACGGACTCCAATCCTCCGACGATTACCCGTTCGCTACGATCATTTTCGGATAGTTCGGCACTCCCGGTATAGAGATGTCCCATAGCAATGAGCGGTGTTCCAGGATAGCGTTCTTTGGCAAAATCGGTCAGCTTTCTATATAGGCGTGCAACACCCGATGTGAATGTACTTGCTTCATCCTCTTCTGCAGGAGGATAGTCTCCTTGACGAAGATAAGGTACACAAAGACAAATAGTTTCCAACTTACCCTCCTTGTTATAAAGAGGGCGTAACATAGATTCGTAGTTGATCGTTCCGTCTGCCATTCGTCTTACCGATCCAACGATAGTTGTATCGAGTTCCTCTAAAAGAGGAGTAGGGGCTTCTAACCGGCTGGCCGAATCATGATTACCTGCAATTAGGATAATTTGAAGAGGAGGGCATAGGGCTTTGACCTCTTTAAGGAAACGAAAGAAACGATGTTGAGCCGCTGCTGACGGATTGGCAACATCAAAAATATCGCCGGCAATGAGTAGGACATCTGCTTGCTGCTTGCAGATGCTCTCCTTAAACCAATCGAGAAAACAATCGTGTTCTCTGTCACGGTCGTAACCGAAGAAAGACTGACCCAAATGCCAGTCGGCTGTATGTAGTATTCTTAAGGACATGCTATTTTTGAACAGGTGAATTACAAAAATAGGAAGTTGTTATCAATAATCCCACTTAAATGGGATTTCCAATTGAATGTATGATTGATTCTCGTTTATGACATTACTGACCGCCAAGCCGAGCAGTCTCACTTTTTTCATATTTAAATCAACTTGCTGGAGTAAATATTTAGCTTGAACTGTCAGCGAATCAATGTTAGTGAAAGGTTGGATGGAGGTAATGCTTCTTGAAATCAATTGGAAATCTTCATATTTCACTTTTAATGTCAACGTCTTGCCGTAAAATTCGTTCTCCTCAATACGGTACCAAAGTACTTCACACAATTCGTAAAGCGCTTTCATTAGTTCGTCAAATTCTCCGATATCTTCCATGAACGTATTTTCAGCACCGACGGATTTCCTGATGCGTTCGGCTTCCACTTCCCGGTTATCTATTCCACGTGCATTCAGATAAAAGATATGCCCGGCCTTTCCGAAATGTTGCAACAATTCCTTTTCGGTGAATTTCTTCAGATCGGCACCGGTAAATATTCCTAAGGCATGCATCTTTTGGGCGGTGACTTTTCCTACGCCAAAGAAGCGTTCTATTTTCAACCCTTCAACAAATTGAGCTGCATCTCCAGGTTTGACTGTAAATAGACCGTCCGGTTTTTTGTAATCGGATGCAATCTTGGCTAAAAACTTGTTGCAGGACACACCGGCTGAGGCTGTCAGTCCGGTTCGTTCTTTGATTTTTGCTTTTATCTCTTGTGCGATGAGGGTGGCCGATGGGATATTCTTCTTATTGACGGTGACATCCAGAAAGGCTTCATCCAATGAGAGGGGTTCAACCAGATCGGTATATTCATGAAAAATCTCATGTATCTGTGCGGATACCGATTCGTAAACCTCAAATCGTGGGGGTGTAAATAAAATATAAGGACATTTTTTACGTGCAGTCTGTGATGGCATGGCTGAATGCACACCATATTTTCTGGCCTCATAACTTGCAGCGGCTACAACGCCTCGTTGACCGGCGTAACCTACTGCAAGCGGCCTTCCCCGAAATTCGGGATTGTCTCTTTGTTCAATGGATGCGTAAAACGCATCCATATCGATATGTATGACTTTTCTAATCAATACCTCCTCCGGTATCACGCTTCAGGTGCCTGATACAGATAACGTTTGATACTTCTTTTAGGTGTCTTTACAAATTCTTGTTGCTGAATATTGAATCCGGCTATTTTTGAATAAACAGGGATCATCTTATTGAGTTTGTTGATATTCTCCTGCATGAGGGTATTGATTTCTGCATGGTCGATATTTGCTTTGTCAATAGCTTCCCAATCCGGATAAATTAATGCGATTAGCTTACCGCGACTTGAAACGATTAACGACTCAGCTACGTAATCCATGTTGTTTAGCTTGGCTTCAATCTCTTCAGGATAAATGTTCTGACCGTTACTGCTAAGGATCATAGTCTTGGAGCGTCCGCGAATAAATAAGAAACCGTCTTTGTCAATATATCCAAGGTCACCTGTACGCACCCAACCATCAGATTGCATAACGGCTTTCGTTGCTTCTTCATTTTTATAATAGCCAAGCATAAGGTTCGTTCCTTTGGTTAGAATTTCTCCAACACCTTTTTCGTTTGGTGAGTCAATTTTTATTTCCATACGGTCTACTACACGACCTACAGAACCTTGTTTAAAGGTGGCCCATGGCTCGTAAGCAATCAGCGGACCACATTCTGTCATACCATAACCTACCGTATATCTGAATTTTATTTCTCTTAGGAATGATTCAACCTCTTTGTTAATCGAAGCTCCTCCAATTACAAGTTCATGCATCTTTCCGCCGAAGGCTTCATCTAGTTTGGCCGCAATTTTCTTCTTGACAATATTCTTCAAAAGCGGCGTGTTCCACAAGAACTTAATTAACGGTTTTTTGAGTTCAGGAAATACACGGTTCTTGATAATCTTCTCAATTACCAAAGGTACGGCAAGAATCAAAGCCGGGCGTACTGTTGCAAAAGCATCGCTGATGACTTTTGGGCTTGGTGTGCGAGAAAGGAAATGAACGTGGCATCCCTTATTGAATGAATTTAATATATCGAAAGCCAATCCGTACATGTGTGCAATCGGTAACATACAAACGAGGCAATCTCCCGGATTGATAAATGGAAGATTGTCGTAGGCAAATTGTGTGTTGCTCCACAAACTGCGGTAGGGGAGCATAACCCCTTTGGAATTACTTGTTGTACCTGATGTGTAGTTTAGTACAGCGAGTTCTTCCGGATCTTCCAAATGATATTTTACTTTATTGACATCAAAGCCTTCAGGGAATTTTTTCTGGAAATAGGTGTCGATATTTGCATGTACTTCTTCGACTGCCGGATTAACAGCTGAAAGAATAGACCAATCGTCAAGCGAAATAAATAGTTTCACGTCGGGCATCTGGGTTATATCCAAATGATCCCAATTGTTGCTAGCCACTAAGAGGACTCTAGCTTCAGAGTGGTTCACGATATGGTGGATATTTTCCGGCGTAAAATCGTGCAAAATGGGTACGGTAACCGCCCCATATGCCAATGTCCCGAAAAATGATATAGCCCAATGGGATGAATTTCTTCCCACTAAACCGATTTTATCTCCTTTTTTTATGCCTGCATGTTCAAACAGAATATGGAGTTTTTCGATTTCAATAGCTACATCGGTAAAAGTATATGTCTTACCGTTATAATCTGAATAAGCGGGTAAATCTTTGTGACTTACAATGCTATTTTCTATAAGTGCTAAAAAACGATTGTCCATGATTGTTCAGCTGTAAAATGGTTATTATAGACAAAGATAATAAAAATGTGATACCTTAATTCTTCTCTTTGTCTTATGTCTATTTAATTTATGATTTTATAAATCATACACTTGACATAAATTTCCTTCGTTTGGTCTGTTCCTGTCGGTATGTATGTTTAAACGCGCAAAGATAAGAAGTTTGGCTAAAAACAACTCTGATAAGTGACTCGTTTTTTACAATCACTTCTCGATGTTTTTTAAAAACGTTCGAGGTGTTTTTTTACTTCATTAAATATGATGATTTACAAGGCCTTCATCTTTGATAAATGACATCGGGATGACCGCTGTTTTAGGTTTTAAAACAGTTTTTTATTGTCAAATAATCCCCCTCATGCGATCATCAAATGCAGATAAAGCTGCCTTTGCTCCTTCGCCCATAGCGATGATGATTTGTTTGTAAGGGACAGTCGATACATCACCTGCAGCATATATTCCGGGAACATTGGTACGACAATGTTCGTCGATAATGATTTCTCCCGGACGATTGGTTGCCACCACTTGTTGGAAAGGTTCACTGTTTGGTGCCAATCCGATTTGAACAAATATACCATCCAGTTCAATCTTACGGCTTTCTTCAGTTTTTCTGTCTTTCACTTCTATGCCTGTTACCTTTTCGCCATCACCTATGACTTGTAGTGTTTGTGTTGAAGTGAAAACCTCTGTATTCGATAGAGATTTCACTTTGTCCTGTAAAACTTGGTCGGCCTTCAGATCATCAGCAAATTCAAGTACGGTTACTTTCGAACAGATACCCGCCAAATCGATTGCCGCTTCGATACCTGAATTACCTCCACCGATTACGGCTACGTGCTTTCCTTTATAGAACGGACCGTCGCAATGCGGACAGAATGCAACGCCGTGACCGATATGTTCGCTTTCTCCCGGAACGTTTAGTTTACGCCAGCTGGCGCCACTTGCAACGATAATTGCCGGAGCGGTAAATCGTTCACCATTTGCGGTGACGAGTATCTTTTGATTTTCTTCTAACTCAACTTTCTTGACTTTGCGATGCTCCAAAATATCGATGGGGTATTGGTTCATGTGCGTACGCAAGTTGTCTGCCAATGCACTACCGGTTGTTTCCGGTATAGAGATCAGATTCTCTATGCTTACCGTGTCTTTTACTTGTCCGCCAACACGTTCGGCAAGGACAGCAACCTTCAGCCCTTTTCTGGCCGAATAGATAGCGGCAGAAGATCCAGCAGGACCACCTCCTACAACGATCACGTCGTATTGTTTAACAGAATTATCCAAGGCGCTTTCATCAATGCCATATTGCGCTTCTAATTTGGATAACAACTCGCCAAAATCAGAACGGCCAGAGTGAAGCAGTTTGCCATCAGCATAAACAGCTGGAACACCATGCAGTTTCAAGGCATCCACTTCTTCCTGATTGATGGCGCCATCTACCATTTCGTGACTGATACTTTTGTTTAAGGTAGTCATAGCATTGAGTGCCTGAACCACATCAGGACAGTTGGTGCAAGTCAGCGACACATAGGTGGTTAGATGAATAGGACCTTTAAGTGCTTGAACGCGCTTTGTGATGGTTTCGTCTGGCAGGTTCTTCCCTTTTCCGTCAGCATTCAGGATGGCTAATAGTAAGGATGTAAACTCATGTCCATTAGGAACACCTCTGAATTTGATGTTTGTGCGAATATCATTCTTTAATATAGAGAATTCGAGGCCTTCCCCGTCATTCACTTGAAGGGAAAGTTTACTGCTGCTCTCGGCAACATCACTTAATAGAGCTATCAATTCGTCTTTGCTTTCATGCTGAGGTGAAACCAGGACGTCGAAAGTGTAGTTCGATTCAAGTGTGGCGAAAATAGACTTTAATTGTTCTTTAAGTGCTTGTTCTAACATCTAGTATTTGTATTTATTATTTATTTACTATAACAAAAAAGACCGGCGCAGGTATTCCTTGCCGGCCTTTTTTTATTCTCTAAAATTAGATTTTACCGACTAAGTCGATACTTGGTTTTAATGTAGCATCACCTTTTTTCCATTTTGCAGGACATACTTCACCGTCGTGACTTGCTACGAATAGTGCAGCTTCTGCTTTACGAAGTAATTCGTCTGCATTACGTCCGATGTTGTTGTCATGGATTTCAGCGATTTTGATCTTTCCTTCTGGATTTACAAGGAATGTTCCACGGTAAGCCATACCTTCTTCTTCGATCATAACACCGAAGCCACGGCTTAATACGCCTGTTGGGTCAGCCAACATAGGGTATTTGATTTTTTTGATGCTTTCTGAAGCGTCGTGCCATGCTTTGTGTACGAAATGAGTGTCTGTGCTTACAGAGTAAATTTCAATACCCAGCTCTTGGAACTTAGCATATTTGTCAGCCATGTCTTCTAATTCTGTAGGGCAAACAAATGTAAAGTCTGCAGGATAAAAGAAGAAGATAGACCATTTTCCTTTGATGTCTTCGCTACTTACAGTTTTAAAACTTCCGTTGTGGTAAGCTTGAACTTTAAATTCAGGTGCTTGTGAATTGATAATAGATTCCATGTTTTTCTATATTTATATGTTTATACGATTTATTTTTACACAAAAATATAGACAAAAAGAAGGTTGGACGAATATTATCAATTAGTAAAATCTATATAGAGATAGATGAGTTTTGATTCCTTTTTATAAGTGAATAATAATGTGTACTTTTGTCATATTAAATATATAATTGAAAATGGAATACAATACCGCAGGAAAGAAGCTGGTTTTGCCTGAGTACGGACGTAATATACAGAACATGGTAGATTACTGTGTTACAATAGAAGATCGTCAGGAACGCAAACGCTGTGCTGATACAATAATAAATATAATGGGTAATATGTTCCCACATTTGCGAGATGTCAACGACTTTAAGCATATTCTATGGGATCATCTGGCCATTATGGCTGATTTTAAATTGGATATTGATTATCCTTACGAGATTGTCAAGAAGGAAAATCTATATTCCAAACCACCAAAATTGGCTTATGGAGATACAGGAATGCGTTGCCGTCATTATGGTAAAACGCTCGAACAAATGGTTGTGAAGGCAACTGAGCTGGAAGATGGAGCAGAACGTGACCAATTAATTAAATTGCTTGCCAATCAAATGAAGAAATCATTCTTGGCTTGGAATAAAGAGTCAGTTGATGATGAAAAGATATTTAAAGATCTTCAAGAATTGTCTAAAGGAAAGATTGCGTTGACTACGAACGAATATAAACTGACCGAAAGCCGGGATTTGTTGGCAAGAACAAATACCAACCAAAATCGTAAGAATCATTCGCGTAAAGGAAGATGAGTTCATTTGTTATAGAAGGTGGCTATCGATTGTCCGGAGATATTACTCCACAAGGAGCTAAGAATGAGGCCTTGCAAGTGATTTGTGCAACTTTGCTGACCTCTTCCAAAGTGGAAATTTCGAATGTGCCGGATATCTTGGATGTCAATAATCTGATTCAACTTCTTCGTGATATGCGCGTCAAAGTGGAGCGACTGGCATCCGATACCTATAGCTTTCAAGCAGATGATGTGGATCTTGATTTTCTGAAAACGGAAGAGTTTCTTCGTAAGTGTGCTTCACTAAGGGGATCGGTCATGATTGTGGGACCTTTGGTAACTCGATTTGGAGAGGCGCTGATTCCGAAGCCAGGAGGAGATAAAATAGGTAGACGCAGACTGGATACGCATTTTCTGGGTATCCAAAAATTAGGAGCTCATTTTGCCTATGAGCCCGATAGACAAGTATATCACATTAAAGCAGAAAAGTTGCAAGGAACGTATATGCTTTTGGATGAGGCTTCGGTTACAGGTACAGCAAATATCTTGATGGCCGCAGTATTAGCCAAAGGTGTGACTACTATTTATAATGCAGCTTGTGAACCCTATCTTCAACAGCTATCTACTATGTTGAACCGTATGGGTGCAAAAATATCAGGGGTCGGATCGAACTTGCTCGTAATAGAAGGGGTAGAAGAATTGGGAGGCACTGCGCACCGAATATTGCCGGATATGATCGAGGTAGGTAGTTTTATTGGTATGGCGGCAATGACTGCTTCCGATATAACTATTAAGAATACCGGTTATGACAAACTGGGAATTATCCCCGAATCGTTTCGTCGACTCGGTATCACGGTAGAGCAAAAGGGTGATGATATACATATCCCTACTCATGAATCGTATGAAATAGATACGTTTATTGATGGGTCTATCATGACTATAGCTGATGCGCCCTGGCCCGGATTGACTCCCGACTTGTTAAGTGTATTTCTCGTTGTGGCTACACAAGCTAAAGGAAGTGTGCTTATTCATCAAAAGATGTTTGAAAGTCGCCTTTTCTTTGTGGATAAACTAATAGATATGGGGGCCCAAATTATCTTATGCGATCCGCACCGTGCCACAGTTATTGGCTTGGGTAATCGTTTCAAACTTAGAGGAGCCTCCATGGTTTCTCCGGATATACGTGCCGGTATAGCCCTTTTGATTGCAGCCATGAGTGCAGAGGGAACAAGTCACATCCAAAACATCGATCAGATAGACCGTGGATACCAAGATATTGATAAGCGTCTCAATCAATTGGGAGCACGTATCACCCGTCTTTAATTAATAAATACAGGAGTATGATCAAAAAAGACGATATAGTTAAAATCGGATATTTTGCAAAACCTCACGGTGTAAAGGGTGAGATAGCATTGGTTACTTCATTCGATTTGTTTGACTCACAGGAGGATCCTTATATTATCTGTGAAATGGATGGTATATTCGTACCCTTTTTTATAGAGGAGTATCGCTATAAATCGGATACGGTTCTCTTATTAAAATTGGAGAATTTGGATAGTGAGGAAGTAATCAAACCTTTTTCAAATATTGAAGTGTACTGTCCTAAGGAATGGATCGACAACTCAGAATTCGATGCCGGTATTTCGTGGGATAACTTCATTGGTTATGAAGTGTATGATACGGAAAGGGGATTGATAGGCGAAATATCGGATGTGGATGATAGTACAATGAATGTTCTCTTTGAAGTAACTAAGGGTGATAATGTGTTACTGATTCCGGCTGTGGAAGACTATATCGTAGCACTTGATCACGACAAAAGGAGTATAAAAATGACCGTACCTCAAGGGCTTTTCGAATTGTAGCAAGTTAATAAGCGTAAAAGACGGGCCTCGGATATACTGTTTTTATTACTTTTACGTTTTATATTTTCAGAATGGCAAACAAACAACGAAATAAAACAACGAAATCCTTTTGGAGTAGGATTCGATTTAAGTATAAACTCTCCTTTTTTAATGAAACGACATTGGAAGAGGTGTGGTCTTTTCATTTGTCTAAATTATCTGCCTTTACATCGCTCGCACTCTTTGCCTTTTTCCTGATTGGAATAACCTCTTTCATCATTATTAAAACCCCAATCAGAAACTATTTGCCGGGGTATCTGGATGTGGAAGTCCGTAAAGAAATTATTCAGAATGCTTTAAGAGCCGATTCTTTGGAAAGGATGATTGAAATACAAAATTTGTATCTTAGTAATGTAGCTGGCATATTGACGGGAACTCTGCCTATTGATTCTATCAAAAGAATCGATTCGCTTGCACAACATGATGCGGATTTTGAAATACCTCGTTCGGAGGCAGAAATTGAATTTCTGAAGACACTCGAAGAAGAAGAGAAATATAACCTGACTGTGCTGAATCCTAATTCAGCCTCAGTTGCTGATGGTCTGTTTTTCTATAAACCGGTTAATGGTATTGTGTCGGCAAACTACGAAGCCAGTACTAAGCATTTTGGCGTGGATATCGCCGCTGAACTCAAAGAGAGTGTGATGGCTACGTTAGACGGCACAGTTGTTTTTACCGGATTTGATCCCAACTTTGGTAATGTAATCCAGATTCAACATAAAAATGGATTCCTTTCCATTTATAAACATAACGAATTACTCTTGAAACATCCCGGAGACCAGGTCGTGGCCGGTGAAGCAATTGCTTTGGTTGGAAATACGGGGAAATTGTCGACTGGTCCTCACTTGCATTTCGAATTGTGGTATAAAGGAGCACCTGTTAATCCGGAAGAATATATTGTCTTTTAATCTGATGAAAAGAAAATTAGCAATATTAGGCTCGACTGGTTCGATTGGTACGCAAGCTTTAGAGGTGGTAAATGAACATCCTGATTTGTTTGAAGTTTATGCAATCACCGGGAATAATCAAGTAGATCTGCTGATTAATCAAGCAAGAAAATTTATGCCTGAAGTGGTGGTGATTGCCAATGAGCAAAAATATCCGGAACTGAAGGAAGCATTGGAAGACCTTCCAATAAAAGTGTGGGCAGGAGACGATGCTATAGAACAACTGGTTCAGATGCAGCCTATCGATATGGTGTTGACAGCTATGGTAGGCTATTCAGGGTTGAGACCAACGATCGCAGCTATTAAATCAGGAAAGGCTATTGCCTTAGCGAATAAAGAAACTTTGGTGGTGGCCGGTGAGCTGATAACTGCTTTGGCCGCAGAATATAAAGTGCCCATCATTCCGGTAGACTCCGAACATTCAGCCATTTTTCAATGTCTGGTAGGAGAATGGGAAAATCAAGTAGAAAAAATATTACTGACAGCATCGGGAGGTCCATTTCGTAAATTAGGAATGGACGAACTGAAACGGGTAACGAAGGTCGATGCCTTGAAACACCCGAACTGGACGATGGGTGCCAAGATTACGATAGATTCAGCCTCTATGATGAACAAGGGGTTTGAAATGATTGAAGCTAAATGGCTTTTTGGACTTACACCGGAACAAATTCAAATCGTTGTCCATCCGCAATCGATTATCCATTCGATGGTTCAATTTGAGGATGGTGCAGTAATGGCTCAGTTGGGAATTCCGGATATGAAATTGCCTATCAGTTATGCTTTTTCCTATCCTAAACGATTACATTCGAAGATGCCTCGTTTGGATCTTATCCAATGTGCATCATTGACTTTTGAGGAGCCCGACATGGAACGTTTTAGGAATTTGAGCTTTGCTTTTGAGGCCGTGCGTAAAGGAGGAAATATGCCATGTATTCTGAATGCGGCCAACGAAATTGTGGTGGCTGCATTTTTGCAAGATAAGATTGGATTTCTTCAGATGAGTGAAATAATTGAACAAGTGATGGTTAAAGCAAATTTTGTTGCTGCACCCATTTACGAAGACTATGTGGCTACGGATCGTGAGGCACGACGTATTGCCTTGGATTTAATATGAAATATAAATAAAGAATAAATAATAACAGATGGAGACATTTTTGATTAAGGCATTACAGCTTATCCTTAGTTTATCTATATTAGTTCTCGTTCATGAATTTGGACATTTCCTTTTTGCCCGAATATTTAAGGTCAGGGTGGAAAAATTCTATTTGTTTTTTGATCCATGGTTTTCTCTTTTCAAATTTAAACCGAAGAATAGCGATACAGAATATGGTGTAGGCTGGCTACCCTTGGGTGGATACTGCAAAATATCCGGAATGATTGATGAAAGCATGGATAAAGAGCAGATGAAACAGCCGGCTCAACCTTATGAATTCCGTTCAAAAACGGCTAGTCAGCGTTTGCTGATCATGATAGGTGGAGTCGTATTTAATTTCATACTGGCTCTTTTTATCTATTCAATGATACTCTTCGCCTGGGGAGAAACATACAGACCTATGAAAGACCTGAAGATGGGACTTTCGTATAGTGAAACGGTAAAAGAGGTTGGTTTCCAAGATGGCGATATCCTTTATAAGGCTGATGGTGTATTGCTGGATCGCTATGAAAGTGATGCCATTCGCAAGTCGGTTAACGCAAAGACGGTGACCGTTTTGAGAGAAGGCGTAGAAACTGTTATTTCTATTCCCGAAGATATGATGCAACGATTGATGCGTGATAAGGCATTCTTTGCTGCTGCAGACAGATTCCCAATGGTGATTATGGAATTGGAAGAAGGTGATAAGCCTGCCAGATTGGCTGGATTGCAACCGAATGATAGTATTGTATCATTAAATGGACAAACGGTTTTGACCTTCATGGATGCTGTAAAAGTATTAGATCAGAATAAAGGACAAGAAGTGGAGGTTGGGTTCTATCGTAATAATGAGTTTAATACGGTGACTTTACGTACCACTGCAGAAGGTAAGCTGGGTATCAGAGCCAAATTGATGAATGATCTATATCCTTTAAGCAAAAAAGAATTTGGCTTTTTTGAATCTTTCCCTGCAGGAATCCAACTTGGCGTAAATACGCTTAAGGGATATGTGACAGATATGAAGTATGTCTTTACGAAAGAAGGGGCTTCAAGCTTAGGTGGTTTTGGTACTATCGGAAATATGTTCCCTGCAAAGTGGGACTGGAGAAGATTCTGGGAACAAACAGCATTTCTATCAATTATCCTTGCATTTATGAATATACTTCCGATTCCGGCATTAGATGGCGGGCATGTCATGTTCTTATTATATGAGGTGATTGCACGCAGAAAACCAAGTGATAAATTTATGGAATATGCTCAAATTACCGGAATGTTTATTCTGTTTGCCCTTTTAATCTATGCGAACGGAAATGATATCTTGAGATTGTTCACAAATTGATGAAAAATTATCACTGGTTTAATGCGGTGATAATCATTTGAATAGAACTGTTTTCTCGAATGCGATCGAGAAATAAATCAAAAATACTTCCAAAAACATTTGGAGAATATGTTTTAGAGCACTACTTTTGCACCCGCAATCAGGACGAAAGGCCTGCTGCAAAAGAGACGATCTTTGAAAGAATTACATATCAACTAAAGTAGTACAACGCTGATTTCGTA